>NZ_CM132662.1:4800000-6066814 GCF_053877835.1 Mycobacterium sp. MMS18-G62 | reverse complement strand
AGTCCTTTGCCCCCCAATTCTGTTGGGGGGCAAAGGCATTTGTGGAGACGAAATAGCAAGGAGTCTTCAATGGTCGAGCTGTATGTCGAGCGGATGATCGCCGCTCCTCCGCCAGCTGTATTCGATTGGCTCGCAGACCCGGTCAATCTGACCGCCGCTCCGCTCGCGCTCAGGGCAGGATTCGTAAAGGGCACGTCGGCAGCGGCCGCCGGGGCCCGCCGGTGGGTGATCGGGGCGGGAATGTGGTTCGAAGAGGAGATCACCGCGTACGACCCGCCACGGAGTTACTCCTACCTCATCCTTCGTTCGGTGCCGCCGTTCAAGCACGAAGGCGGCACGCTCACGCTTACTCCCGCAGGCGATGGCACACATGTCGGCTGGCGGACCGTGTACGGGCACCCCGTGTACGCAGGCGGGAAAGTGCTTGAGGCAGTGAGCTTTCGGCTGCTTCGCTCGAACTTCTCGGCGGTCCTCGCCGCCTGCGCGAAAGCGCTGGAACGCTAATCAGAATAGTGCCGGGGCAGAACGGCTTTTCTCTAATGCCAGCAATGCCCTTTTTCGGTCGAGTCCGCCGCCATATCCGGTGAGGCTGCCATTCGATCCGATTACGCGATGGCACGGCACGATGATGCCGATCGGATTGTGGCCATTGGCAAGTCCGACAGCGCGGAATGCTCCTGGTGATCCGATCTGCCGGGCGATCTCGCCGTATGACCGCGTCTCTCCGTACGGGATTGTCAGCAGCGCTTCCCACACTCGCCGTTGAAATGCGGTGCCGACCAGATTCAGATCGAGGTCGAAGTCGATCCGGTCGCCGGCGAAGTACGCCTCGAGTTGTTCGACGGCTTCGGGGAACGCGTCGTCATCGGGTTCCCAACCATCATGGCTCGGTTCGTAGGTTTGATCGACCATCCGCAGATGCATCAGTCGGCCATCCGTGCCGGCCAGCGTCAGCTTCCCGACAGGACTGTCGATCGACCGAAATAGCACTTCTTGCATCACTTCTCCTTCGGCGGCCATTCGTTGACCGCATGATCCAGGGCTGTCCACAGGTGCTGAGTCGCGTACGACCGCCATGGCCGCCACCGTGCGCTGCGTTCAGTCAGCGGCCGAACATCGTCAGGCAGACCGAGTTGCTTGGCCGCCGCTCGCACGCCGAGATCGCTGACCGGGAAGGCGTCGGGGTCGCCGAGCCCGCGCATCGCGATCACCTCGGCGGTCCACGGGCCGATGCCCGGCAATGCCAGCAGCTGCTCGCGGGCACGGTTCCAGTCGCAGCCGGCGTCGAGGACCACGTCGCCGTCCGCCAATGCCCCGATCAGCGTCGTCAACGATCTCTGCCTCGACTTCGGGAAAGCGAGATGCACGGGATCGATCTCGGCGAGATGTTCGACCGCGGGAAACACATGTGTCAGACCACCATTGAAGTCGGCGATCGGCTGGCCGTAGGCCGTCACAATCCGACGGGCGTGGGTGCGCGCGGCCTTCAACGACACCTGCTGACCGAGCACTACTCGGATCGCCAACTCCTGCTCGTCGACCGTACGCGGAATTCGTTGGCCCGGCGCCTTGGCCACCAGGGCGGTCAGGTCGGGGTCGGCGCTCAGTGCGTCGACGGCGGCCTCGGGATCCGCGTCGAGGTCGAGCAGTCGCCGGCACCGGGCGATCGCGGTGGACAGGTCGCGGAAGTCGTCCAACACCAGCTGACACTGCACATGATCGGGTTGCGGTGTGAGACTTACGATTCCGTTGCCGTTGGGCAGTCGCAGCGTACGGCGGTAGGCGCCGTCGCGCACTTCCTCGACGCCAGGCACCGCGCTCGCCGCGAGGTGGCCGAACAGCCCTTCGTACGCGAACGGTGTGCGCACCGGCAGGCGCAGCGATAGAGCGCCGTTGCCACGCCCGAATCGCGTGCGGGCGCGTTGGCGCAGAGCCGTCGGCGTCAGATCGCAGACCGCCCGAACGGTGTCGTTGAACTGACGGATGCTCGAGAACCCCGCGGCGAAAGCGACATCGCCAAACGGCAGTTCTGTCGTCTCGATGAGCACCCGGGCCGTCTGGCTGCGCTGGGCCCTGGCCAGCGCCAGCGGATTCGCACCGACCTCAGCCTGCAGCAGCCGCTCGAGCTGTCGGGTGGTGTAACCCACGCGGGCGGCCAGCCCCTTGACACCCTCGCGATCGACGGTGCCGTCCGCAATGAGCCGCATCGTCCTGGCCACGACGTCGCCACGCACATTCCACTCCGGCGAACCCGGCGAGGCGTCCGGGCGGCAGCGCTTGCAGGCTCGGAATCCAGCTCGTTGGGCGGCCGCGGCTGTCGGGTAAAACCGCATGTTGCGGGCGAATGGTGGGCGGACGGGGCAGCTCGGTCGGCAGTAGATCTTCGTAGTCAGCACGGCGGTGACGAACCAGCCGTCGAACCGGGCGTCCTTGGACTGGACGGCCCGATAGCAGCGGTCGAAATCTTCGTGCATGCATCGACAATTACACGAGCCCACCGACATCACTGGCGAAAAAACGACATCGTCGTGGCGACGGGTCAGCGTCAGAAGTTGTAGGTTCTCAACCTCGATGTCACATTCTCATCTGTCGCGTCATCTCGAACGGTAGAAACCACCGTCAGCGTCGCCGGCCATAACGCGCCAGCACCGATCTCGCCCAAATGCACTTCCTGACGAACTTGGGGAGTTCGATAACTCCAGCTGAGTCACCCCGACATACGCAAACCCCCCGTCAGCGACAGGTCGTGGCACAAGCTGCGCGTTACGTTTTGCCATTCCGGGACTTCAGAATCTGGCTCGTCGACGGTACAGAGCAGGTGCGACAAGTTGAGGCCGGTTCGCTGCCGGTCGTCAATAACGACTGTCAGTCAACCTCCCACAGGGCTTGCTGTGCTCACATGCCCATCTTCAGGCCCGCACCGCCATCGATGAATAGTTGCTGCCCTGTGACGTACCGAGACTCGTCCGACGCGAGGTAGACGACCGCATGCGAGATGTCCGCCGTCTCAACATAAGGGATCGGCATCGCCTGCAGGATTGGGAAGACCAGCTCGGCGTCTTCGCGCGATGGATCGGATAGGTCCGGCCGGAACGTCCGATACATCGGCAGGTTGTGCAGCATGTCGGTATTCACGTTGGTGGGGTGGATTGTGTTGATCCGAATGTTGTGGGGCGCCATCGTGAGTGCAAGCGCCTTCGTATAGTCGCGGATCATCTTCTTTGCCATGCCGTAGCCCGCTCCGCCGGGGCCCTGCGGCCCTCCGCCGGTCGCGAGATCCTTCTGTTCGACAAGGCCCGCAATCGATCCCGTCACGATCACGGATCCGCCCTGCGTGAGATGCTCGAGGCCGAGATGGATGGTGTTGACGACGCCCACGAAGTCCACATCGAAAGCGTCGATGAACCCACGGTACGGAATATGGTTGCCTTGCGGGCATATTCCCGCATTCGCGACGACGACGTCTAAGCCGCCAAGCTCACTGACTGCATCATCGAGCACCGTTTTCAAAGTCGAGCGGTCGCGGACATCGACTGCGGCCGTGACGACTCGACGGCCGGCTTTTTCGACCAGGCTAGCTGTCTCGTCGAGGTCAGCTGGCGTCGCCAACGGGTATTCGTTGGAGGGAATGTCCGCGCAGATGTCCAGGGCGATGATGTCGGCGCCCTCGTCGGCCATGTGGATTGCATGGCTGCGACCCTGGCCCCGTGCCGCGCCGGTGATCACGGCTACCTTGCCCGTGAGACGGTTCATCTAAGCCTCCAATGCGATCGGACAACCTACCGTCGCCGTTGGATAATAGAACACTGAGTGTTAATCTGTCACATGTGCAGCTAGCGTGTAGTCGCTGGACCGGCGGCAGCTTGTGACAGTCGGTCAGGACCAGGCGAGCGTCGACCTTTTCGCCGACAGCAACATTCAGGATCCGTATCCGCTCTATGACCGGATGCGCGAACGCGGACCCGTGCACAGGGTCGGCGATTCTGGTTTCTATGCAGTCTGTGAGTGGGACGCGATCCACGATGTGATCAACCGGCCCGAGGTCTTCTCATCGAACCTCACGGCCACGATGACTTACACGCCTGAGAATGGGGTTGGCGCATTCGAACTTGATGGGCTAGGCGGCCCCACCCAGGTCTTGGCTACTGCGGATGATCCGCTTCACGCTGCGCACCGCAAAATGCTGGTTCCCCAGCTCGCGGCAAGGCGCATTCGCGCCGCAGAGCATTTCGTCGCGGATACCGCCGGCCTGTTGTGGGTCGACAGTCTTCGCAACGGTCGCATCGAGTGGATGGGCGCGATGGCCAACCGGCTGCCGATGATGGTGGTGGCCAAGATCATTGGGTTACCTGGTGACGACGTTGACATGCTGATCACTGCGGGCTACGCCACCACGGAGCTGCTCGACGGACTGATCGATTCAGACGGACTCGCCGCCGCAGGCGCTGCGGCGATGGAACTGAGTGCCTACATCGGCGAGCATTTTGAGCGGGCCGCCGCAGACCCGAAGGACAACTTGCTCGGCGATTTGGCGTCAGCTTGCGCATCCGGGGATCTCGACGACACCACCGCTCGCGTCATGATGCTGACCCTGTTCAGCGCGGGCGGTGAATCGACCGCGTCACTGCTCGGCAGCGCGGTATGGCTTCTCGCAACTCAACCGAACGTCCAGACGCGGTTGCGCGATGACAAGAGCCTGTTGAGAGCATTCATCGAGGAGTCCCTGCGCTACGAACCGCCGTTCCGCGCTCACTACCGGCATGTGGTCACGGACACAGAACTCGGTGGTGTCGACCTGTCAGCGGGCGATCGTCTGCTGTTGTTGTGGGGCGCGGCCAACCGAGATCCGGCGCAGTTCGGGGCACCCAACGAATTTCGGCTCGACCGTCCAAAGGCGAAGGGGCACCTTACATTCGGCAAGGGCGCTCACTTCTGCGTAGGTGCCGCGCTCGCTCGGATGGAAGCCCAAATCGTCCTCAGCATGTTGCTAGACGGCACCAATTGGATCCGTATTGCCGAGGCAGGGCGGTGGCTGCCGAGCATCCTGGTCAGGCGGCTCGAACGCCTGCAACTCGAGGTCAAATGACTAACGAGGCGCCTGCTCAGATCCTTGAGCTATGTCAGGCGAAGGCGCGTTACTGCCGCGCGTTGGATACCAAGGACTGGACGGCATTGGCGGAACTACTCACGAACGATATGGAGTTTGATCTCAGCGACGGCAATCCAGATGTGCCGCCTATCGTCGGTCGCGCCAATGTCATAGCGGCTGTGCAGTCTTCGGTAGCGGGCGCCAAGACGGTCCATCAAGTGCACATGCCCGAGGTCGAGGTTGACGGTGATCAAGCACAGGCGATTTGGCCAGTGCAGGAGAGAGTCGTCTGGGATAACGGCACTTCATTGACCGCCTACGGTCACTACCACGACCGATGGGTGCGCATCGACGGGCAGTGGAAGATCGCCGCACTCAGGCTTACTCACTTGATAATGGACTTCGCATGAGCCGAGTTCGGCTGGGCGCCGCGTGGACTCGAAGGGACAGCGGATGGTAGTACGCCGGGACGCGGTATCGCTTGATGGCCGAGTAGCGGTCGTCACCGGTGGTGGAGCCGGCATCGGACGTGCCATCGCGGCTGCGTTCGCCGAGTTCGGGGCTCGAGTCGCAGTTTGGGAGAAAGACGAGGCGTCCGCGAGATCGGCGGCTGATGACATCGGTGGATTGCCCTGCGTAACTGATGTTCGTGACGTCGATCAGGTCGATTCTGCTGTCGCGATGACTATCGAAAAGCTCGGTCCACCAACCATTCTGGTAAACAACGCCGGCGGAGTGTTCTGGTCCGGCTTGCTCGACACTTCACCTAATGGATGGGACGCGCTGATTCGAATCAACTTGACGCAGGTCTTGCTGTGCACACAGCGGATAGCCAGGGCAATGGTCAGCGGGGGCGTCGGCGGCAGCGTCATCAATGTGAGCACCATCGAAGGGGTGCGGGCGGCCCCTGGATTCGCCGCGTACGCCGCAGCCAAGGCCGGGGTCGTCAACTTCACCAAGACGGCTGCGCTAGAGCTCGCCCCGCACGATATTCGGGTCAATGGGCTGGCTCCCGACTTCACGCTGACCGAAAGTCTGTCGAGGATGGCGCCCGCAGGAGAGGAGAATGCGAAGCTGATGGTGCCCCTCGGTCGTGCTGGACATGTTGACGAGATGGCCGGTGCCGCGGTGTTTCTCGCGAGCGACCTGAGCTCTTACGTCACGGGGCAAACGCTGCACGTGGACGGAGGAACCGCTGCTGCCGGTGGCTGGTATCACCACCCGAATGGCGGCCAATACGTACTTGGGCATGTGGCGTCAGTTGCTCAGTGAGACATTGTCATCACGACGATCCAGAGCGGCGGCATAGCGGCGCGAGAGCGTCTCCAGGTCCGCGTGGCACGTCGCGGTACGAAATGTCGATTGCCATGTCACATCGCCGTGCGGCTGTCGTGGCCCATAGACGCCGGATCGCGCGCAAACTCTCGCACCATGGCTTGGATGACATACGAAGCCGCAAGTCGCCCGTCTCGTGTGAACACATGACCGTCACCCTGCACTAGACCGCGCCCAGCCCAGAAGGCACGATTCGCATACAACAACCAGTCTGTGACATCGACATCTTCATGAAAGGCGACCGTGGCCTTCATGATTCCGGTTGACAGCGTGCGGTGTGCCAACGCTTCACCGAATCCGGCGTGCGGCAGCATTCCCGCCGCAATGGTCCAATGCGTGGTCGATTGCGCAAGGAGGGCAGAATGGAGGTAGCGCTGTTCGGGGGCGTCACGAAACCGCATCCAAGCGTTGATCTCCGGCGGGCCGACACGGTTGGGATCTTGATCGTAGGCTGCATCGACAACACGGATTTCGCGTCCAGGCATGCCGAATCCCTCGAACGGCACTGCTTCGGACGGCCCCGCGACGTCGGGCATCGCGACAACGTGGCCGATCACGTCTGAGGCGCCGGAATCACACAGTAGGATCGCTGCCCCGCGCAGTGTGCCGTCCTGGGTCGCGCGTACTTCAGCGGTGGAGAAGGTCCGCCCTTTTCGCAACAACTCGACGTTCAGATCTACCGGTGCCGTGAAAGAAGCCGCCTTGATGAAAACCATCGATGCCGACGTGACCCGTTGCTCTGGAACAGTTTTGGATGCGGCCACGATGGCTTCGGCGAGCAGCTGGCCGCCTTCGACCACATCGCGATGCGTCGGCCCGTGTGCAGGCCCACAAAATCGACCCGCGCCGATCGGTTCGACATCGATGAGCCGTACCAGCTCGGTGGCGTCACCCCAGAGTGGAAACTTCGCCGGCACCGTGGATCCGTCCGGCCAACTTTCCACGACAACGACGCGCAGGTCCTTGTCGTAAAACGAAACGTGGCCGGTGATGCCCGCCACCTCCGGCAGCGGATTCGGATAGCCCCAGACCACATTCTCGATCAAATGGTCGCCATGGGAGAGACTCCAATAGCGCGCTTCGCCTTTGAAGGGGCACACCGTGGCGTGTTCGGTCGCAGTGAACAGATTCCATTGCACGTCCGCCTCCGGGAAGTACAGCCGGTCAACGTGATCGGTTTCGGTGACCACGAGACAACTTGCACTCTCGGCGACGAGGAGGTCGTTCAACCACACCTGCGCGGTATGGGGACAGGGCTCGATCTCGATCTTGTAGTCGGGGTGTGACGGCCACGCCGATTCGACCTGGGTCGTCATGCCCGCATCGGTCCTGTCGGCGATTTGATGACAATGGATTCCAGACCCACGTCGGGGTGGTCGATGGCGCTCGCGAACATTCCGGCCAGAACATCGGCTACGGCTTCCGGGGTCATACGGCTCTCCTGGACGAGACCGCGGGCAAGCCATTCGGTCAACGCGGTGCCGAGCAGGTCGGGATCGAATGCCGAGGTGAAGTCTGTCGGCACCGTGCCACTGATTTCCACGCAGCTGAAGCGATACCCTGGTTTTTCCATGCGCCACGACACGAGGCATCGCTCCATCGCAGCCTTGCTCGACGAGTAGGCACCGAGTGCAGTGTGTGGATAGCGGACCGAATCCGACGACAGCGCCGCGACGATCGCCGACGGAATGAGCAAGTGCAGATGGGCGCGGATGATCTCGTGAACGCCGACCACGTTCGTGTCGAACACATCACGCCAGTCCTGGGCGTCGGTGTCGGTGATCATCTTCAGCGGTGCGTATCCCGACGAGATCAAGAGAATGTCGACCTGTCCGAGTGTCTCCCCGGCAACCTTCCCGAGACGGTTGCAATCGGCCGGATTGCGGACGTCCACGGCCACAGTCGTGCCGACGCCGGCCTCGGCGACCACCTCGTCCAGCTTGTCGGCTCGTCGCGCAGCCAGCACCAGCTTGGCGCCCTCCTTGCCTGCTCTGACGGCGAATGCGCGTCCGATACCGGCCGAAGCGCCGACCACGACCACCCTTTTGCCGGCCAGCGATCGCTCACCCATGGAACCCTCTGCCTCGTTCTCCGACGTTGTTGTAGAGAACAGTATTACAGAATGTGTCTAACTGACCATAGCTGGCCGCACCTCAGCGCAAGCCGTTGATCGCGAACTTCTCGACGTAGCGGCGCACCGTGGCGGGCTTGGACATGTCGAAGGTTTGGGCCTGATTTACGGTCGAGAACGAGTAGATGATCCGTGCGAGCCATTCGCTGGCGGCGGTGACGTCGACTCCGGCCCCGACTTCACCACGGTCCTGGGCCTCCCTCACGTAGGGCACTAGAAACTCGGTGGTGCGCCTGACAGCCGAGTCACCGTCCGAAATCATGTGCCGCATCAACTCGGCGTCATCGGCCATCAGCCGGTTGCGGGTTCGATGGTCGATCAGGATCTTGGCGTGGGTTTCGGCCATTGCGCCGACCTTCTCCGCCAGTGTCGACTTCTTCGCCATTGCCGCGGCGACTTCCTGATAGAACTTCTGGGCGCCGAACTCGATAGCAGCTTCGATGAGGATTGTCCGGTCTTCGAAGTACCGATACACCGTGCCGCGCGACACATTGGCCATGCGGGCGACATCCTGCACGCTAGTGCGCTGGATTCCGAGTTGAGTGAAGCACAAGTTCGCCGCCTCGAGGATTTGGTCTCGGCGGTCGGACTCTTCCTGCCCATCGAGCTCGGCCGTGACCCGCTCAGTCGACATGTCGCTCCTCGTCCCGGAAATCTGCCTGCTCCAAGCCTTCTATGCTACGCGACACCTACTGTTCCGGTGTTCCGGCGCACCGCACGTGGCAACCCACGACAGCCAGCGGGGATCGGGGTGGTCATAGTGACATGCAGCGTTCAACTGTTTACCCTGCCACCTTAGTGTCGTCCCGCAGGATGCGCTGGCAAGGAAGGACTCGGCATGGACCTCGGGGTGGCCGGACGTAACTTCGTCATCGTCGGTGGAACCACCGGCATGGGGTTCGCCGCGGCCGAGCAGCTTGCGCGCGATGGCGCGAATGTTGCGCTGCTGGCGCGTGACGGTGAGCGTGCCGCCGCGAAGGCCAAGCAATTGGCTGACGCGAACGATGTGAGTGCCGTCGGCATCACTGTTGACGCGGCAGCGAGCGGTGACGGCGTGGAGCGCGCCGTTGAGACGGCCGCGGACAACCTAGGGCCTTTGCGCGGCTTGGCGGTCACCGCAGGGCCGATGAAACAGCAGGGTCCGTTCCTGGAACACGGTGACGACTCGTGGGACTGGTATTACCAAATGATTCTCATGGCGACGGTGCGGTCTTGCCGCGCGATCATTCCGCATCTTCGGCGCAATGGCGGAGGAACGGTGGTGACTACGGCCGCGTATTCGGTCCGCGCGCCGAAGATCCTCATTCCTCCGTACAACGCGCTCAAGGCGGCTGTGTTGACGCTGTCCAAGATTCTGGCCAAAACCCATGGGCCGGAGGGGATCCGGGTGAACACCGTATGTCCTGGCTTGTTCGATACCGAAGTCAATGATTTCATTCGCGCGCGGCGGGCAGAGGAATACGGCGTGGCGCTGCAGGACGCGATCTACACGCACCTCGCAAGCAACCCGGCGTGGAACATGCGTGTGGCTCTTGACCGCGGTGGGCGACCGCACGAGGCAGGCGAACTGATCGCATTCATGCTCAGTGACCGGGCCGCCTATATGACCGGCGCGGTGATCAACATCGACGGTGGTACGGACTTCTAGATCCCGACGCGATCAGCGAGCAGTCGGCGATGGTACGTGGCGTCGCCCAGTAGAAGTCCGGATGATTTGGCGCGCTTGAAATACATGTGTGCGGGATGCTCCCACGTGAATCCGATTCCGCCGTGAATCTGGATGTTCGCCGCCGCAGCTCGGGCGTAAGCCTCTGAGCAGTAAGCCTTCGCCAGAGACGCAGCGGCCGGTAGTTCGGCCGCCCCGCTAGCCGCGGCCTGTACCGCGTATTGGGCTGCCCCGCGCGCGCATTCGATGTTCAACATCAAGTCAGCACACTTGTGCCGGATCGCTTGGAACGATCCGATTGGCTTACCGAACTGCCGGCGAGTCTTTGCGTACTCGACGGCAAGTTCTAGACATCGCTGTGCGCCCCCGACCTGCTCGACGGCAAGTCCGGCCGCCGCGATATCCAGTGCGTGCGATAGCGCGGGCCATGCCTGTCCCTCGAAGCCGATTAGTTCGGCAGGGGTATCGGAGAAGTCGATACGTGCCTGCCGCCGCGTCGGATCGAGCATCGACAACTCACGGCGGGTCAAGCTGTCGGTCTGGTCGACGGCGAACAGCGAGATGCCTGCGTCGGTCCGCCCCGCGACCAACACCAGGTCCGCGATGTGCCCGTCGAGCACAAAAGTCTTGGTGCCGTTGAGGATCCACGATGATCCCTTTCGGCGCGCTTCGGTCTGAACGCCTTCGGCATCCCATCGGCCGGATTGCTCGGTCAACGCCAGCGTTGCGACGGTTTCACCTGACGCAACGCGCGGGAGATACCTCCACTTTGCGCCGTCGTCGTCGCAGCACATCAGGACGCTGCCCGCCAACACGGCCGAGCCGAAGAATGGCCCCGGCAGGAGCGCTCGCCCGGTTTCCTCGATAACGACGCCCAGTTCCGCGAAGCTAAAGCCAGTTCCGCCAAGTTCTTCCGGAATGGCCAAACCCTGAAACCCAAGTTGATCAGCCATCTGCCGCCACACGCCGGGGTCATAGCCTTCTGGGGACTCCATCACGCGGCGTACTTCACTCTCAGGTGACTTGAGTTCAAGGAACGCCCGGACCGACCGGCGCAACTCCTGTTGCTCCTCTGTTGCCGCGAAACCCTCAGCGGAACTCGTCATCTCAACGGTTCCTCGGGTCCTCGACGTCGCGTCCGGTGGGATCTACCCGGGGATCTGCAGCATCTCGGCGGAGCGCGCGTAGCCACCCGCCAACCGGGGCGGGCGCGGTAACTGGGGCCTCGAGGCGGCCAGGTCCGGCGTTCCAGAACTCCTGCCATGACGGAAACGCATCGTGCAAGCCCCCGTCATGTCGAGGGGTGCCAGGCCATCTCATCTTCTGCCCGCCCACAGGTGGGTCGGTGATATCGCTTTCGTACCAGAACAAGGGGATCCGCTTGACGAAGTACCAGCGACCGTCCCGGCGTTGGTAACTGTCGAGATAGGCAAGCATCTCGATCACCCAGACCGACTCCGTCTCAAGATCATTGCGTGAATAGACGAGGCCGGTGGCATTATCGGTGTCGTGGATATCGATGACATGGCCGAGGACGCCGTGTGCGCTGCCCAACAGATCGTGGCGCATCTCGACGTCGTACCAGGAACGCAAGGCCGCACGGCCGCGGCGCTTGCCTGGCACGCCCACGTCTTCGACGAAAAGATTCACCAGCGCGTCGAGGTCGCGCATGTCCAGCGCGACGGCGTATTTCGCGGCAAGCTGACGGATCTCGTCGAGTGCTTCGAGGCGTTCGATGCGCGCCTCGAGGTCGGCGAGCGACGTCACGAGAGTTCTCCCGCGGACATCAGTGCAGTCAGTCGCACCTTATCGATCTTGTTGGTGGTGGTGTACGGCAAGCTTTCCGCATCTGCCAGTATCGCCCACCTTTTCGGCACCTTATACGCAGCAATTTGGCTACGGCATGCGGTCACAAGATCGTCCGCCGTCGCAGTCCGGCCTTCATTGAGCACCACGGCGGCGCTGACGATCGCGCCCTTGTCCGGGTCAGGGATTCCGACTACGTAGGCGATGCGCACAGCGTCGATGCGCCCCAGCGCCGCCTCCACTTCCATGGGGGCGACGTTCGTACCTGATGTCTTGATCATCTCGTCGGTGCGTCCCGCGAAGTACAGGTGGCCGTCGTCGTCGCGATAACCGGCATCCTTCGTGTGCAGCCAGCCGTCGCGGTCTACCACCTCGTGCCACTGTTTACCAATCATCCCGCGGAGCAATGCTGTTCCGCGCACGCAGATCTCGCCTGTCACGCCATTGGGGACCTCATTGCCAGCATCGTCAATGACCTTGTGCTCGTAGCCCGGCGCAGCGACCCCCAGCGATCCACGTTTGGCCTCGGGGACCTGTTCGTGCGGTGGCCACCATGTGTGCGAACTACAGGTCTCGGTCATTCCCAATTGCGCTACTCGCAGCGAGGGGTCGGCGGTGCGCCGCTCCGGTGCGAGTAGCACCTGCTGATAGCCCTCCCGCAGACTGGACAAATCGGTGGCGTCGAAATCCGGGTGGTTCACCAGAGCAGGTCCGATATGCGGAAAACCCGTTGTGTAGGTAGCTTTTTCGCTCTCGAGTAGACGCAGAACGTCACCCGCATCGAACTTGTGCTCGGTCAGGATCGTCGCCCCGACCTGCATTGGGCCCAGGAAGCCGAAGACCAGGCCTGCGACCCAGAAGAACACCATTGGTACGTAGATGCGGTCGGTGTCATCCCAACCGTGCGCGGTCGCGATGAAGCGGGCGTGGGTGATCGCTGTGCCGTGAGTGTGGATGATGCCTTTGGGGTTTGACGTGCTTCCAGAGGTGTAGATGACGAGCAGATCGTCGGCTGCCCGGACGGTCGCCTCACACGCTCGGAGGAAGTCTGTCGAAACCGGGTCCGGCCACATGCTTGGCCAGCGACGACCGGTGGTGCCAAGTGGGAGGACGTTACGTAACTGGGGGAGCCGGTCGACTCGCAAGGGCCCGTCGGCATTGTCCCAGCGGCCGGCCGCGGCTTCGATCCGCTCCAGTACGTCCTTGCCGAGCAGCATGTCGACGGCCAGCAGCGTTTGGACATCGGCATCGCGGAGTACCCAGTGCAACTCGGCAGGTTGGAAGAACGTGTTGATCGGCACGGCGACCGCACCCATGCGGGTGATCGCCAGAAAGGCGGCTGCGAAGTCGGGGCCGTTCGGTGCCAGTATTCCGACACGCACTCCCTTGGTGACACCCGCGGCGAGGAGGCGGGCCGCCAGGTCGGCAGAACGGGTCTCCGCCTCCGCGTAGGTTATTCGGTCTACCGTGCCGTCAGCGCCCATTGAGACGACGAAGTCGCTTGAGCCGTGCGCTGCGGCAACGGTTGCCAGCATCGCTGGCATCGCCGCTTCGTATGGAAGCGAATCGTAATGGAATTTCATGGCCGCCAACGTCATTCGACCACCCAGCGGGGTTCACGCTTTTCGGCGAACGCGACCATTCCCTCCCGGTAGTCGGGATGCGTCATTTGGTGCTGGAGGACGTAGCGGTATGCGACATCGTGAGCAGCGTGCAGCCCGACGTCGAGGCTGGACCACATCGCTTTGATGGACGCCTGAACGGTGGCAGGCGACAGCTTCGCGATCGCCAACGCGATCTCGCGAGCACGCTCCTGGAGCCTGTCGGCCGGCACCACCTCGTTGATGAGCCCGATCTCGTGGCCACGCTGCGCGGTGATGCGACCGTCCTTCGTCATCAGCGCCAGCTGCATCACCATCGACAAAGGCATCCGACGCAGTAGCACCGCGGGCTCCAGCGCAAACACGTTGCCGACCTGCAGATGGGTGTCGATCAGCTCGGCGTGTTCGGCGGCGATGATCAGGTCGGCATCGGCGACCTGGTGCAACGCGCCGCCGACTACCATGCCGTTCAGCGCGCAGATGACCGGTTTCCACACGTTGTGGTGCAGCCGAGATCCGGGAATTTTGTTGCGGATACCGCCCTCGGCCGTGGCCCTGATGTCCTGTCCGGCGCAGAACGCTCGATCCCCGGCTCCGGTGATGATCGCCACGCGGATATCCGTATCGTCGCGCACCCGGGCCCATGCCAATCCGAGTTCCGTGCGAGCGAGGTCGTCGGTTGCATTGAGCCGCTCGGGCCGATTGATCGTGATCGTCGCGACGTGATCGCTGACGTCGAACAGAATTCTCTTCAGATCCACTGAATCCCCTGGCCTCGAGGCGCGCCTGGCGCTAAACAGAGTAGCAGAAAATGTCTCATCGTTCTGTAGGATCGCCTCACGGCATCCACTGTCCGCCGGAGACTGAGATGAGCTGGCCGGTCAGATGTTTCGCCCCTGATGAGCAAAGAAACGCGACCATGCTGGCCACGTCCTCCGGCTTTCCGATTTGTCCCGTCAGCGTTGATGAGCGCACCTGTTCGAGCTCTTCGGCGGACTTCCGCGACAGAAGCCATGGCGTAGCAGTGGTGCCGACCACCACGGTGTTGACCCTGATGCCGTATGGGCCCAACTGCACGGCCATCAGCCGGCCGAGGCCCTCGACGCCCGCCTTCGCCGCCGCGTACGCGGGCGGGCCCGTGCGAACGCCGTGGGCCGACACCGAGCTGACGTTCACAATCGCACCGGCCTTCGCCTCGACCATCTGCCTGGCGACCACTTGCGACATCACGAAAGTGCCTTTGAGGTTGACGTCGACGATGCGGTCCCAGTCCTCGTCCGTTTGGTCGAGGAAGGTTGCAGGCAAGGTCATTCCCGCGTTGTTGACAAGCGCTTGGATCGGGCCGTGCTCGGCGGCCAGCTCTTGCGTCGCACGCTCGACGGAGGGGCGGTCCGTTACCGACAGCTGCAGTGGCACAAGCAGTCCCGCGCGCGCCGCATCGGAGTCTTGGGCGCGCGCGATCGCCTTGGCGTTCACATCCACAACGGCGGTTCTATGACCGGCTTCGATCAGTGCCTCCACGATGGCCTCACCGATTCCGCGCGCTCCACCTGTGACGACCGCAACCGGCCGCACGTCATCCGACACGACGGCTCCGCCCCTGCTTGGTCTCCCGCTCGATGCGGTTGATCGACGGACGCATCAACCGAACGGCCTCCGACATCATCGCGACGAGATCACCTTTCCCTCCGCCGGCGACCCACAGATCGATTGCGGCACGATTTGCACCGTTGATCACCGTGGCAGCTAGGCGAGGCCGCACATCAAGGTCGGCGTCTGCACCCAACCACCGTGCCACTTCTATCGTCATCTGATCGATCCAGTCGTCGTTGATGCGCAGCATCGTGGCCCGCAGCGCAGGCAGGCTGCCGTACATCGTGGCCCGGACCAGAAAGATGTCCGGCGTCTCGCTGATCGCCGTGGCGACCGCTTCGGATGCTTCGGCGAGTGCATCCCACAACGAGCCGGAACGGGATGCGCGGAATCTTCGGGTGGCTTCCTCGAGGCGATCGGCATACCCGTGAAAGAGGATGTCGTCCTTGGTCGCGAAGTGGTGGAAGAACGTCCGCGGTGCCACGCCAGCGATCTCCGAGATCTGCTCGACGGTCGTCTGTTCGTATCCGTTGGCGCTGAACAGCTCGATCGCAGCCGTGATCAGTGCCTCGCGGTTGCGCTGGCCTCGCGCGCGCCGTTGATCCATGCTCAGCATCCTGCCAACGTGGCCGTGCCCGAACTGAGCGAAACGACATCGCCCTGCAGGGTCCGAAAGCGGACTTCGTTGCCATCGCGCCATATCTCCGTGCACAGCTCCGAATCGAGCATGACCGGTTTCGCGAACCGGCAGCTGATCGACGTCAGCGTCTGCGGATCGCCGTCGCCAACGACGTTGATCAGGGCCCGGGCGGCGAAGCCAAGTGTGCACAGGCCGTGCAGAAAGACGTCATCGAAGCCGAACTTGCGTGCAGCAGCGGGGTCGATGTGCAACGGATTACGGTCACCGCTGAGCCGGTAGATGGCGGCCTGCTCCGGCCGTAGTTCATCCTCGTATACCGCGTCGGGGGCACCCTGCGGATCCTCGGCGCCAGCCGGGCCACGTGTTCCGCCGAAGCCACCCCCGCCGAGGACCATTGTCTGCGCGGAGGCGCTGAACAGGGGACCGTCGTCGTCAACGCCGACAGATGTCACTTCGATGGCCGCATGCTTGCCCTTGTCCCAGATTGCCGTCACCTCAGCGGTGACGCTGACTTCGCCGCTGGCGCTCAACGGCCGTTCGAGTCGCAGTGATTGTGCGGAATGCACGATCGGAAATGACCCGAGGTTGAGTGTCGCGCGCAGATCCTTTACGGCCCACCAATTGGCTATCAGCGCGAAGGTGGGGAGGACCGCGGGCCCACGGTGCTCATCGAGGAGCGGTAGTTCTTCGGGCGGACGCGCCCCGACTCCCAGCGCATAGAGGATGACGTCCGTCTCTGACCACCGGTAGATCGTCGGAGCGAGGATGGTGCCGACCATGGCGTCGGAGAGGGTCACGGGCGCGGTCACGAGGCCTCCAAGCGATGGAACGGATTGACGATATCTGTTCAATCGTGCAATATAGTGGCAGTAACTGCAACTATATTCTGAGACGGAGGTCGCAGGCATGCGGTTCGGCGTATTCATCCTCGGCGACAAGCCCAATCACCTCAGCCACAAAGACGTCTTTGCCAACGTCCTGGAGGAGGCTCGGTGGGCTGAGGAACTCGGATACGACGAGATCTGGCTCGCGGAACACCACTTCTCGCCTTACGGCACCCTCGCCGACCTGCCTCTGGTCGCTGCCGCGATTGCCGCACAGACCGAGCGTGTCCGGATCGGCACCGCATGCATGGTCGCGCCCTTCCATGACCCGATTCACCTTGCGGAGCGAATTGCCATGGTGGACAACCTGAGTGGAGGACGCTTCGATGCCGGTTTCGGCAGGGGTTATCAGGCCCACGAGTTCAAGGGCTTCGGCATCCCGATGGACGAGGCAACCGCTCGTTACCAGGAGTGCGTCGAGATCGTCAATCTCCTGTTGTCGCAGGAGAACGTCTCGTACGAGGGCAAGTATTGGCAACTCGAGGACGTGACCATCCACCCGCGGCCGGTGCAGATTCCGATTCCGGTGTGGGGCACGGTGATGAAGACGCCGTCGAGCTTCGAGTGGCTGGCCGACAAGGGATTTGGTGCCATCATCGGCAATCCCTATCAGGTTGACCCGGACCTGCAGGGGGCACTTGACATCTACCTGGAGACCCAGGCGAGAAAGGGGCTCGCGGCCGCGACCGGAAACGTCTGGGCCCTGCTGAATGCGTTCTGCCACCCCGACGATGGCTTCGCCCGAACGTATCCGCGCGACAGCGTCGAGCTGTCGATCCAGACGCACCGGCAATACTCGAACCCCTTCGAACGTGGTGGCGACATCCCGGCGGACTACAAGGCGTACTCCGACTGGTTCGAGAAGCACGACAAGCAGAGTTACGAGCAGGTGCTGAACTCGCATCTGACGTTGATGGGTGATCCGGACAGGATCATCGAGAAGATGCGTACCGTCATCGACATGGGGTGGCGCAACATCATGCTGCGGATGTCTCGTGGTGGCGCTATGGACCGCGGCAAGGTCTACGAGTCGATGAAACTGTTCGCCCAAGAGGTGATCCCGGCGGCGACCGAGCTTGCGGCAGCCCCCGCTTGAGTCGTCCAATTGCCGACCGCGTCCGTGCGATCCTGGCGCTCGATCCGATGGCTCCCGCAATCGAGTACCAGGGTGCCTGGACCGATTGGCAGGCGATCTCCGATATCGCCTTTGGTGTCGAGAGCCATTTGATAACAGCGGGTTTGGGTGCGGGATCGCCTGTCGGGCTGGTGCTACGAAACCATCCAGCGATGGTCGCGGCGATGCTCGGTGTGCTGTTGGCCGACAGCTGCGTCGTCACAATCAACCCATCCCGGGGGGAATCGGGACTTGCCGCAGATATCTCGGAGTTGATGCTGCCCGCAGTGATCGGCGTTGACGCCGACTGGCGTAGACCTGGCATTGCAGCCGCGGCCACCGGTTCGCTGGGCCTCGAAGTACGTGCGATCCCGGACGCTGTCGCGACCGTTCGCGGTCTGGAACGAGTGGGTCCTGGTCCATTCCGGCAGGAACCCGACGGCGTCGCGGTCGAGATGCTGACCAGTGGCACCACTGGGCCACCGAAACGAATTCCCCTGTCGTATGATGCATTTGAGCACACTGTCGCCGCCGCGGGCGCCCATTACGGCTCTAGCAAACCTGCGGATCTGCGCCTGCGTTCCGGTGTCGCAATCGTCAGTTCGCCATTGGTGCACATGTCGGGTTTGTTCCGCACGCTGCTGAACATCTGCGAAGGCCGCAAGATCGCGCTCCTCGAGCGGTTTCAGGTGCCCGAGTTCGTCGACCTCGTTGTCCGTCACCGGCCGAGAGCAGTGAGTCTGGTCCCATCGGCGCTGACGATGGTCTTAGACGCCGCCGTGCCAACGGAGGTGTTCTCCAGCGTGGAGGTGGTCACCTCTGGGACGGCTCCCCTTCCGGTGTCGGTACAGGAGGCGTTCGAAGAACGGTATGGGGTGGCCGTGCTTCCGTCGTACGGCGCCACCGAGTTCGCCGGCGGAGTCGCGGGATGGAATCTCGCGCTTCACCGGGAGTGGGCAAAGGCCAAGCGGGGCAGTGTCGGTCGCCCCCAGAGCGGCCGAGAGATACGAATCGTGTCCGCCGAGAACGGTGCTGAGGTGCCCACGGGTGCTCAGGGCCTGATCGAGGTTCGGACGCGCGGTGGCGAGTGGGTACGGACCACCGATCTCGGCCGAGTCGATGCCGACGGATTCTTGTTCGTCGACGGCCGCACCGACGATGTGATCATTCGCGGCGGGTTCAAGGTGACACCGTCCGACATCGTGTCGGTGCTTCGCGGCCATCCCGCGGTGCGTGATGCGGGTGTCACGGGAATTCCCGACGAACGGCTCGGCTCGGTCCCCGTCGGGGCGGTAGAGCTGGCCGACGGGGCGCACGTTGACCCCGGCGAGCTGCTCGACTATGCGCGCGGACGCCTCACCCGATACCAAGTGCCCGCGAAGCTGTTGATCGTCGACGAGCTGCCGAGAACCCCGTCGCTGAAGGTCAGTCAACCCCAACTGCGCCAACTGTTCGAACAGGAGCGGAAGTGAATCACAACATCCGAGGTGCCGCCGCAGTAGTCGGTGTCGCCGACGAAGTGTCACCTTCGGGCGTGATCGATGTACCGCTGCGGGAGCTCGAGGCGCGCGTCATCACCGCCGCGCTATCGGATGCCGGCCTGGCTCTCAGTGATGTCGACGGTCTGTGCACATGTACCGGCGGCACCTTGATGCACTCCGTCGAGCTCGCCGAATATCTGGGTATCACACCGAGATTCACCGATGCCACGCAAACCGGTGGTGCGAGTTACGGGTTGTACCTCGAACATGCCGCGGCGGCCATCGCCGCGGGTCTCGCAGAAACCGTGGTCATCGTCTACGCCTCCACGCCACGTGCCTCTCGGAAGCGCGGCGAAAAAGGACTCGGTGTCTTCGCCACACCCGAGCGGCTGGAATGGGAAACGCCGTTCGGCGTGATGCTGCCGATCAGTGCCTATGCACTTGCCGCCAATCGACACATGGCGACCTATGGCACCACCGCCGAGCAACTCGCGCAGATCGCGGTCGACACCAGGAGGTGGGCCTCGCGCAATCCGCGTGCGCACCTGCGCGACCCGATCACCGTCGACGACGTGCTTGGCTCGGGCTTCCTCGCCGAGCCGGTCCACAAGCTTGAATGCTGTCTCGTCACCGATGGCGCCGCCGCGGTTGTCGTCACCAGCGCCGAGCGGGCCCGCGATCTCGCGCGTCCGCCTGCGTATGTGTTGGGGGCGGCGTCGGCGGCATCGCACGCGATGATCACGCAGATGCCCGACCTCACTATCACGCCTGGCGCCATGTCGGGACCTGCCGCATTCGAAGGTGCTGGCGTGACGGCGAGCCAGATCGACGTCGTGCAGTTGTACGACTCCTTCACCATCACCGTGCTGCTCGCGTTGGAAGACCTCGGCTTCTGCAAAAAGGGCGAAGGCGGGTCGTTCGTTGCGGACGGAGTGCTTGCGCCGGGCGGTGACCTTCCCGGCCAGACCACCGGGGGTGGACTCGCGTACACGCATCCCGGTGCGTTCGGGGCCTTCCTGCTCGTCGAGGCCACCCGGCAATTGCGCGGCGACTGCGGCGAACGACAGGTGCCAAATGCTCAGACAGCCCTGGCGCACGGAACCGGAGGCGTGCTCTCGGCGACGTCGACGGTAATTCTCGGAACGGAGGCAACCTTATGAGCGAGACGTTTCCGGTGCCCGAGCCCAGTGCGGTGTCCGCGCCGTTTTGGGCGGCGACCGAGAAGCATCAGCTGGTGATGCAGCGCTGCGAGTCGTGTCACCGGCTCGTTTGGTACCCGCGCCACGTGTGCCCGCACTGCGGCGCCTTCTCCTTGAGGTGGGAGCAGCTGTCCGGACAGGGAGCTGTCTACGCCGTGAGCGTGCATCATCGCGCCGCGCACCCAGCGTTCGCCGACCGAGTGCCGTACTCGGTAATCCTGGTTGACCTGGAAGAGGGCGCTCGGGTCATGTCGAATGTGTTCGGTCCGCCACCCGCCGTAGGGGACTTGGTATCTGTTGCATGGTTACCGCTCGGCGACGGAAGAAACCTCCCGACCTTCGAGCGCTTATGAGCCCCGACGAACTGCGACGAATCCGTGAGGAGATCGTGCTTCGCCACATTGCGGGCGAGAACGATCGCGATCTGGAAGCCGTGATGGCGACGTTCACTCGTCCGCGATACGAAATCGTCTCGAGCGCAATGGTTTACGACGGCGACGAAGCGGTACGGGAGATGATCTTGCGGCAATGGGATGACTTGCCGTGGATGCGTTACACCGCGGAGGGCATCTACCACGGCCGGGACGGTTTGATCGTGGAGACCAGGACGACCTGCCCGGGTTCCGAATTCGACATGCTCAGCGCCAACATGTTCGGTTTCGAGGGGCCGGGGTTGGTCCTCGAGCGCTGCTACTTCGATCGCACGCTGTTCGCGACTCAGTTGGAGACCGTAGGCCGATAGAACGATAGAACAAAATTCGTCATGTTGTAGAATCGCCGCAGCCGAAGTGCAGGGGCAAGGAGATCTAATGGCCACCCAGTTGGACACCGAGGCGCAGTCATCGACCAGCGATCGCGCCATCGAGTTGTACCGCCTGATGAGCAGGGTTCACCACGCTGATCAACGAGTCCGAAAAGGCTTGTCGTCGGGTGAGATCGCGATGAGTTACTGGCCGGTGGACGGTCAGGAGGCGATGTCGGCAGGTGCGGCCCTGGCGCTGTCTGACGCTGATCAACTCGTAACCACCTACCGAGGGCTGGGCGACGTCGTCGCCAAGGGTATCGACCTGGGCGGGTACTTCGGCGAGATCCTCGGTCGTGAGACCGGCCTGTCGCGGGGTAAGGCCGGCGCCATGGGCATCTTCGATCCCGAGCATGGAATCGCATGGACCACGGGTATCGTCGGTGCAGGTCCTCTTATTGCAAACGGCATCGCGCTGGCTGCGTCGATCCGCAACACCGGGCAGGTTGTTCTGGTCAGCTTCGGCGACGGTGCGACCAGCATCGGCTACGTCCATGAAGCAATGAATATGGCGGCCCTGTGGTCGCTTCCGGTGGTGTTCTTCTGCCAGAACAACGCGTGGGCCGAGTGCACTGCGATGTCGAGGTATACGCGCACGACGAAACTTTCCGATCGCGCGAGCGGCTACGCGATGCCCGGTGTGACGATTGACGGCACGGACCCGCAAGAGGTGTACGCCGCGGTGTCGGAGGCCGCCGAACGCGCGCGGTCGGGCGGCGGTCCGTCGTTTGTCGAAGCAGTCGCCTATCGACTGCAGGGCCACTACTTCGGTGACGGGATGGGCTATGCCGATGCCGACGAGCTTGCCGCCAAACGCGCCGATCCGCCGTTCGCGCGCTATCGGCGCCGTTTGGTCGACGAAGGAATCACATCCGAGGCAGAACTCGACCGGATCGACGCCGAAGTGTCGGCAGAGATCGAGGACGCGTTCTCCGAGGCCCGCGACGCGGCGCCGCCGCAAGTTGCGGAACTGACCCGTGATGTCTTTTCCGGCAACGGAACCGAGCTTTCCGAACCTGGACAGACCTACGCGGCTATGCCCGATGGCGAAACCGAGGATCTTGGCCTCGTGCAGGCTATCCATCGCACTCTCGACCGGGCGATGGCATCCAACGACTCGATCATCCTGCTGGGTGAGGACATCGGTGACCCGTCGGGCGGAGGGATGTTCAAGGTCACTGCGGGTCTTTCGGCGAAGTACGGCGAGAATCGGGTATTGGACACTCCAATTGCAGAGTCGTCGATCATCGGCGCCGCAATCGGCGCCTCGCTGGCCGGATTGCGTCCCGTGGCCGAGTTGATGTTCATGGACTTCCTCGGCGTGGCAATGGATCAGATCGCCAACCACGCGGCGAAGGTTCGTTACATGACCGGCGGTCGCAAGGGTGCTCCTCTTGTGATTCGGACGATGGTGGGAATGGCTGCGGGGCCTCAACATTCGCAGGCGTTTGAGGCGTGGGCGATGCACACCCCGGGAATCAAGGTGGTGTGGCCGAGCACCGCGGCCGATGCGGCAGGGCTGCTCAATGCATGCCTGCGCGAAGACGACCCATGTCTGTTCGTCGAATCCATGAAGCTCTACTACGGTGGCGGCAAGGGGCCGGTCCCCGTGGCCGATTACGTCATCCCGCTTGGGCAGGCCGATGTGAAACGGCCGGGCAGCGACGTGACCATTTGCACCTACGGCGTGATGGTGCACGCAGCACTCGAAGCGGCGAAAGAACTCGACAGCGAAGGAGTTTCAGTTGAGGTTGTCGACCTCCGGACACTCGTGCCGCTCGATCTGGAAACCGTTCTGAACTCAGTCCGCAAAACCAAGCGCCTTGTCGTCGCTCATGAATCAGTTGGCTTCTGTGGGTCTGGCGCCGAGATCGCGGCCGCCGTCGGCACCGAGCTGTTTGGAATCCTGGCGGCGCCAATCCAACGGGTGGCAGGGACCTACACGCCGGTGCCTCGCGCCGCGACCTTGGAGGCCGCGTGCCGGCCGGGTGCGGCCCAGCTCATCGAGGCAATCAGGAGAATCGTGTGACAGAGATTCGGATGCCCAAACCAGGAGACGCCATCACCGAAGCTGAGGTGACGGAGTTCTATGTAGCCGAGGGCCAGTCCGCGGTCGAGGGTGACCCGCTGTACGCGATCGCCACCGACAAGGTCGAAATGGATATCGAGGCACCGGCATCCGGTGTGGTGACGTGGAAGGTCGAGGTGGGGGGCACCTACGACGTCGGCGAACTTATCGCGGTGATCTCGTGACCGGATTGCCCGACTCCTTGAGAGTCGATCTCGATGCACCCGAGTTGATCGGTGAAATCGTCGGCGACACATTCACAGTCACCATCAACCGGCCGGAGAAGCGCAACGCGGTGACCGCTGACGGCTATCACGGCATCAAGCGCGCAGCGATGATCGTCGCGGATGAACCAGGTCTGCAGTTCCTTGTGATCACCGGATCCGACGACGTCTTCTGTGCCGGCGGCGACATGAACTCGGTGAGCAATCCCTATCGTTCCTGGGACGCGTTCACGGAAGCGTACGACGCCACTCCGTTTGAAGTGCTCGGCAAAATCCCGAAAATCGTCGTGTGCGCGGTCAACGGCATCGCGATGGGCGGGGGCCTGGTGATGACGCTGTTCGCCGATCTGGTGATCGCCTCGGATCGGGCCCGGCTGCGCGTCCCCGATCTGACCCGCGGCGTGTACGAGGCGTTTGTTGCGGCACGAATCCCGCAACGCATCGGCACGTTGCGCGCCAACCACATGATCTATGGGAATGATTGGGTCGACGCTGTCGAAGCCGAGCGGCTCGGACTGGTCGGCAAGATCGTCCCCCACGAGGCCCTTGCTCTTGAAACGCAAGCGCTGCTGGATCGGGTGCGCAAGACCGGGCCGGCTGCACGGGCGGCGATGAAGCGTGAGATGGCACGCGCTTTGCCCGCTGTCGATGTCACCGGTTACTGGTCGTCGATCGGAACGTCCGAACAGATCGAGGCGTTCTCGGCCTTCCTCGAGAAGCGTTCGCCGCGTTGGTCGGTCAACTCAGATCGAGACGCATTCGTCCATACCCGTCGGCCGTCATGGATGCCGTCTGGCTCCTGAAGGGAATTGACTGCTTTGATAACAACGAGGTTCACCGAATCGTTCGGCATCGAGCACCCCATTGTGCAGGGTGGAATGCAATGGGTGGGCCGTGCGGAATTGGCGGCGGCTGTTTCTGAGGCAGGCGGACTGGGGCTCATCACCGCGCTGACGCAACCGACCCCGGCGGACCTGGCCAATGAGATCGCGCGCGCCCGCGACCTCACCGACAAGCCGTTCGGCGTGAACTTGACGATCCTGCCGACCATCGACCCACCGCCTTACGACGAATACCGCCGGGTGATTGTCGACGCGGGCATCAAGATCGTCGAGACGGCCGGCTCGAACCCCGCTCCGCACCTGCCGATGTTCCACGACAACGGGATCAAGGTGCTGCACAAGTGCACGTCGGTCCGCCATGCCGTGAAGGCGCAGAGTCTGGGCGTGGACGGCATCAGCATCGACGGGTTCGAATGCGCCGGACATCCCGGCGAGGACGACATTCCCGGCCTGGTCCTGATTCCAGCGGCCGCAAAGGAAATCGAGATTCCGATGATCGCGTCCGGCGGGTTCGCCGATGCCCGCGGTCTGGTGGCAGCGTTGGCTTTGGGCGCCGACGGAATCAACATGGGCTCGCGGTTCATGTGCACGGTGGAGTCGCCGATTCACCAGAAGGTGAAGGAGGCGATCGTGGCCGGCAGCGAGCTCGACACCGAGCTGATCTTCCGCACATTGCGCAACACTGGCCGGGTCGCGAGCAATACAGTGTCGCGCGAGGTCGTCGAAATCCTCAATGAAGGCGGCCAATTCGAGGACATCGCTCATTTGGTTGCCGGCAAGCGTGGCGTGAAGGTCTACCAGACCGGCGATCTCGACGCGGGCATCTGGTGGATCGGTACCGCGATGGGTTTGATCGACGACATCCCGACGGCCGGTGATCTCGTATCGCGCATCGTGACCGAGGCCGAGCAGATCATCACCGAGCGACTGGCCGGTGCGCTGACTGGTTAGTCGTCGCACCAGCGCTCGGCCGCGACCACTGTGGGCAGCGCGGCCCTTAGCGGCACTTCACTCCCGTCGTAGATTCCGGGCTTCTGAGCTACAAGCCAGTCAATGGCGCCGAGCAACCGGTTGACGGCCGTTGTGTTAGCGCCGTCAGCCAAGGCGCCTCCGGACACATCCGCACGCACGACGATTTCAAGCCGGGGATCGCCGTCAATGATCACCCTGTGGTCACCGACACCTTGGTCCGGCTGTGGCCAATCCGGCGCGCAATTCGGGTCGATGCGGGTGATGTGGTCGACGACGATCCGCTCGCGCCCGCCGGCGGTTCCAGCGATCTTGAGCCAAAACGCGCCCTGCGTACCCTGTTCGAAATGACCCATGGCGTTATCTATCGACTCAGCCAGGGCACGGCGTTCGGCCGTCTCGGTCACCGAATCGATTTCCAAACCCAGTGCGCGGCCCAGCAGCCGAATGTTGCCGCCCCACGCCATGGACGCCACCGACGGCAGCAACATCAACGGCAGCGTGTCCATCGATTGCCCGAACCCGCACAGTTCGCGAACGACAAACGGTTGGTCATACGTGCTGTAGCCGAAGATCTCCTGGCAGTGAATCGACCGGATCTTCGTGCACAATCCCGCCGCCGCGATGGGCAGCGCGTCGGTGACCCAGCCGGGGTCGACGCCAGTTGCGAATATGCTTACCCCGCCGGTCTGGGCCGCGGCGGTGAACCGGTTGCGTAGGTCGGCCGGAGCGGACGCAGGGTCATACAACGCGTATAGCGATGGGGTGACGACGTGGGCGCCCTCACGCAGACACCGTTCGATGTCTGCGGCCGCCTCATCCGGTCGAACATCGCCTGAAGCCATATAGGCAACCGCATCACACTCAGCCAGCGCGGAAGCGATGTCGGTGGTGGCTACAACACCGGACGTGCGGTGGAGCCCTGCCAGTGCTGCAGCATCCCGACCGGCCTTCTCTGCCGCTGAGGTGATGACGCCGACTAACTCGAGCCCGGGAAACGCCATGCAAGATCTAATGGCTGCGGAACCCATGTTGCCGGTGCCCCACACGACTAGCCGCTTCACGCGGTACGCGTTGTGCTTCCGCGTCATCCTGCGTCCAGGGCTCGATCCGAAGACGGTACGGCCGTCGCGATATCCTCGCGCACCCTCGCGCGACGCGTGAGGAAATCGACTTGTCGATAGATGGCGTAAAGGACGAACGGAGGCACCATCAGGAACGGCAGGTTGATGACGATGAACTTGAATGCCAGGCCGTACCAACCTTGTCCGGTGTCGGCGAACCCCGTGCGGACTTCTGACACGAAGTAGATGCTCGTCGTGGCCAGCAGGATGGCGATGCCCGAGTACGCGAACCACAGTCCGCGGATCCGCGCCTCGGTGGACGTTGTCGGGCGAAGCAGGCGAATCCAGATCAGCAGAAGCATCGCGCCGATGGGGACGGCGACGAGCTCGAGCGCGAACATGTAAGCGTTGTTACCCCACCATCTGGTGTCTGCAAGCGAGAACTGCCACCAGAGCCACTTCCATCCCGGATCGCTTGTGTCAGTCCAAGTACCGAAGATGTTGCCAACGAGGAAGGGCAACTCGTACACGAGTTGGCTGAAGGCGGTGAACGGTAACCAGATGAGGATTAGTTCGGCGCCCTTTTGCAGGGGTGTGCGACTTTCGCCGGGGGCGTCCCATAGCACGACGAGCGGCAGTAGCCACGACGGGAAAGCAAGTACGATGTTCCCAATCAGGTCAACAGTGAAAGTCGGTTTGATGAAACCGACTTCGCATCCGATCGTAGGGATGAGGGTAAACAGCATGAGGACCATCAAGCCACCCACGTAGACCTTCAGCCGGTGCGGGGCGAACGGCCGGGCAAGATTGAGTGTGTGGCTAGCGATGGGTTTTACAATCATGAAGCGCACCTACGCTGACACCCGTGGAGATGTCCGTAACTTGATGTGTTCACACACTTCGAACGTACGAGTGAGGGCGACCGCGGCCTCCTCGAGGGAGCTGACGAAGCGCATGTAATCGACGGGCATGACCCAGTCGACACCTGCGTCGATCCAGCCCTGCAATTTGGCGGCGACGTCCTTGGCTGTGCCGTGAATGAAACTGCGCCGAGCCATTTCACGAGTGGTATGCGCCAGGGTCGATTTCACAAACGACGGGTGCACCGAAAGAGGCTTTAGTTTCAGGTGGTAGGTCCAACCATCTGGGACCGCTGGCTCGATCCCTTCCTTTCGCCAATCCTGGGGATCGACCCGACCGAAGATCGCTGACTGCCAACGGATCACGGCATTATCGAGCGCACGCTCGATGACATGTGCATCCTCGTGCAGCAAGACCATGCTCCACATGCCGAACCGGAACTTGGAGGGATCACGTCCCTTGCGTTCAAGCTTCTCGCGGAGACTGGCGATCTCAGCAGCCGCCTGTTCGGGTGTCGACCACACATTGGGCACGGCCACCGCCACTCCGTCCAGGTAGCTTGTCGCCAGGTCCATCAATCTGGGCCCACCACCCAAAGCCCACATTTCCGGACGATATGTCCTCGCCGCCCCCAGGTAGGCGCCCTTGAGTGTGGTGTGATGTCCCTCGAAATCGATTGGTCCCTCCGACTCCCACATCAAGCGGAAGATCCGAGATAGATCCTCCATACGAGCGAGCCCCTGAGAACGCTTGTGCCCATACGGCATACATTGCTTGACCTCGCCCGCGCCGATGTGAAATAGCGCCTTGCCCTTGGTCAGCTTGGCCAAAGACCACATGGTCTGAACGAACTCTGCGGGTGGAGTGCGGATGCAATCAGTTCCAATTGTGAGTCCAATACCCGGAGCACTCGTGGCTGCCGCCGTCGCGGTGACGATGCCGGCGTCGAGCGAATTGGGTTCGTTGATGATCGCTGCTGCAGGGACATTCGCCTCGGTCCACAGACTCGGCGGCAAGAACCCGACCGGCTGGTCCGACACCTCGATGTAGTCGACCACCCCGCTCTGCAGAATCGTGTTCGCTTCAGCTGCGGTTACTTCCCATGGCAGGTGCCGGTCACCAGATATGTTGACCGCAGTTTCGACCGTCACCTGGCGCCCTGACTTTCCCGCGCGACGCGCTGGTCGTGGATCGTGACCAGGTCGCGGAAGCCAAGTCGGGGATAGTGCGGCTTGGGCTGGACCCCCCAGGTGTCCTGTGATGTCTTCTCGCCTGCTGCTTCTGCGGGACCAAGTAGTGGATAGGGGAACTTGCAGGTGCGCGTGTCGTCTGAATACATGACCTTCTGCAGCTCGTCACATATCTGGTGCATCGACAGCGTCGGCCAGCCGTACCAAACCACGAGGAACGGTACGAATAGTGTGCCCTCGACTACCAATCCGAACAGGCACACGTAAATCGCTCGCCGCAGCCAGGTGTGCAAGCGCTTGAAGTAGGCAGTTGTGCCCTCGGGCAGCACCTCTTGCTGTTCGGCCGGGCTCACTTCGGCTTCTGTTTTGCTCATCGGTGTTCGCCTCGTCTCAGACTCGTATGTCAATCCGAGAAAATCTCGCGGTTGACGGTGTGCAGGTACGGGATCGCCAAGAAGGGCGTGATGTAGAAGATGTCGTAGATCCACCAGGCGATCACTGGGAAGCCGACGTTGGTGTAGCGCAAGTCGGCGTAGATCGTCATGTTGGCCACGTAGCCAACCCAGATGACTACTCCGAACCAGCACGTGACGATCAGCCACTGATGACCCCATCGCTTCATCTGGAGAAAGGCGATAGCCGCAGCCATGCGCATCGGGAAGACGACTAGCACACAAGCGATCTCCCATGACTTCTCGCCCGGTGCTCCAGACCCGCCGATCCACAGCTGGTTGTAGTGCCAGAAATATCCCGCGTCAAAGAAGTTGCCCCAGGCAACGGTAATCGTCCGGTTGATGAGAGTGTGATTGGCCACCAGGTCCAGAGCCCAGCCGAAGCTGTTCAACGCTGCGTCGATAAAGACGAGGAAGCCGATCAGGGTAACCATTAGCGGTCGTACCGACAGCCCTTCTCGGCCTGCTCGGCGCAGAATCATCAAGCCGTAGAAGAAGATCGGAAACCCGATGATGCCGAGCACCAACGTGCCCATGAAGAAGCCGCCGATCATCAGATAGATGTCGGCCTTGCGCTGAACCCGCTTTGACTCGGCCATGTGGTCTTCGTAGCTGACGTGGCCAGAGGCCACTTGGTCGGGAAGCGATGGCACTGAGTCGAGCGGCTTTGTCCTGAGCTTCGGGAAGTTCATGACAACCCTCACCAATCCCGGGTGAAGCTCATGTAAAGCTGAATCGCGAAGTTACCCAGCAAGAATCCGTAGATAACGATCTGGAACCAGAACAGTGCCCGGCGTCGGTCTCTGTCTTGCTCGTTGACTGCCATGATCTTGCTCCTTCCGGTGTTATCGTGACGCGGTTTCAAGCGGGCCGACCAGGCTGGCCGCTGCCACTTCTTGCAACCCTTGGGAGAGTGCGCCGTCTGAGCTCAAAGGAGCCAGTACCGCTGCGGAGACGGCTTCCATTTCATCGGCTCCGGTCGCGATGAGGTGAGCCGCTGTAACTAGAACACGAGTCGATGGTGGCTCGAAGTGGAAGACGTCGTCTGCGCTACGAATGCTGTTGGCGCACCGAATGAGTCGGTCGGCTACATCACGGGTGATGCCCGCTTCGTTCATCAAGACCTCGGCCTCACGGTCCGCGGACAGGTAGTCCATTGTCAGGGTTACGAACCGCTGCCTGAACGACGGCTTGAGTTCTTTTAGTGAACTCCGGTAGGCAGGGTTGTAGGAACACACCAGCATGAATGAATCGGGGGCTTCGACCGACTGGTTCGCGCGGTCCAAGTGAAGCGTGCGTCGATGGTCGGTGAGCGAGTGGAGAATCGCGAGCGAGTCGTGGCGGGCCTCCACCACTTCGTCGAGGTAGCAGATTGCTCCAGTGCGCACCGCGCGGGTCAGCGGTCCATCAGTCCAAACTACGTCGCCGCCAGTCACGACAAATCTGCCGACCAGATCCGAGCTGGTTAGGTCGTCGTGACAGCTCACGGTGACCACCGGTCGACCCAATAGCCCGGCCATGTATTCGACGAAGCGCGTTTTGCCGCACCCCGTCGGCCCAGTGATCATCACCGGAAGGCGACGTTCGTAGGCCTGCTCGAAAAGCTTCACCTCGTTGCCGCTGGCCGAGAGATACTCGCGTGACACACAACCTCCTGACAGGGATGAATGACTAAGCCGCAACAAGTTGGCGGTGGACGTGTCCCAACACTTGTGGCAGTTCCTCGATCCGGTGGATCCTTCGCGAGCGACGCGGACCGAACACGTCGGGAAGTGGGTCGACGCGTGTTGGCCCGACCCCGATGTAATAGACGAAGACGCCGGCGTCTTCGGCCTCCTCGACGGCGTGGTTTACATCCGCCCAGGCGTAGCGGCCCTCGTATCCCTCATCGGAGATCAGGCCATCACCGATCACAATCAACAATCGACGTGGCGTCGGCTGTTGAAGCAGACGGGTTGTCAAGTGACGCATCGGTGCACCGAGCCGTGTATAGCCTGCGGCGTCTAGGCCCTGGGTGCTCGGCGCTACAAAATGGCGGTCGTCGAAGTCCTTGAGGCAGCGGACCTCGACACGATGACGAGTGTTGCCTGTGAAGACGTAAATGCCGTGACGTTCCCGTGCCTGTGTCATCGCCTGCGAGAGCGCGTCAGCGCACTGCAACTCGAGTCGGAAGATGTGGCCTTGCTGAGCTCCGAGTGATGAACTGCCGTCGAGCAGAAGGCATGTCGTGACATCGCGGTGTGTCGGGATGAGGTCTCGGAACACGCGACCCTCTGTGGCATGACGGGTCCAGATATCGATGTGGTGCTCAACGTATCGGTCGATGTCCAGATCGCAGCCGTCGTCTAGACCGTTTCTCATCACCCGTTGCGTGCGAATTTCGAAATACCGTCTTAGGTCTGCTGGCGGCCGGTTGGGTCGGGCTAGCGACGGAGTGTGTTTGCGTTCGAGCACCGCCACGTGATCGGGTAGGAATTTCCCAGACCAGAAGTTCCACTCCGGGTAGGGCACACCGGCTCGCTGATTGGGCGAGATCTCGATTTCTTCGTCTTCGGGTCGACTTGGAGGCGGCAGATTTGGGTTCTTGACTCCGCCCTCACCGCCGACGGGCACCGAGTAGATCCGGTAGGCATCCTGGCGGAGCGACGTCCACGGCATCCGGCCCCACATCCTTCGCGCAGTGTCAGCCATCCCGCGGCGGTTCACCACTGGGCTCGGGAGCCGCCCAAGCAGCGGCCACGACGGCAGCGGCTCACCGGTGTCGGCGAGCGCGAGTGCCTGGTCTAACAGCGCGTCCGCATCGAGTTCGTTCACGATGGGTTCCAGACCCGGAAGGTGCCGCCGAAGCTCGGGAAGCGTGCCCGGCCAGTGTGTGGCCAGCCACCCCAATGCTGCGCGGCCCTCGACAATCGTCAGCGCGCGCTGTTCTCGTCCAGTCAGCTGGTGAAGTGACCGGTTCGCGATGAGGTCTTTCGACGGAGCGCACTGCAGACCTACGCCACAAGACAAGGTACGCAACGTCCAACCAGGTTCTGGCGGCGGAAACGGAACATTGACGATCGTGCGGCTGGCATTCATTCCAAATGCGCGTCGCTCGCCGGACACCAGTCGCGCACCGGTACGCCTCTTGTTCGAAAGCGCCACGGCTACAAGCGAACAACTCTGCTCTGCCTTGAGCGCAGGCATCGTGGTGTCAGCCATGGCATGACTCCGGCATCGCCGGTGCCGTCAGAACGTGCCGATCTTGCCCATCACCCAGTACCAAAACCAGATGATCAGCGCGCAGCCGCCCCATGCGACGACGAAGCGGATGATGTCCTCGATCACGTCGAGACCTCCTTGTGCGTAGTGACGACGGCTGCAACATCACCGCACCTCCAATCCCCGGTGGAAGCTGGCGAGGTACTTCTCCAGCGCCACGGTGCGTGCGGGTGCGGGGTCTTGATTGGTCAGCAGCAACCCATAGAGGCCGATGAGGAAGAACACTCCGCTGTATCCTGGTTCGACGTCGGAGTAGATTTCACCGCGATCGCGCGCCTTCTCGATTTGCTCGATCACGATGAGCGCGACGGGGTGGGTGGCGGATTCGCGGAGCTCGGGCTGTGTCACCGAGAAGTACAGGCTCAGAACGTCGTGAAAGAGTACCTGGCCAAGTCGTGCTTCTTCGGCTACGACACGTCGGATCACCTCGGCCAGAGCGGCTTTCAACTCGACGGTCGATGCCAGGGCATCGTTTAGTTCATCCGCCATCAACGCCTCTTCGCGGCGGGTCAACTCGGCCAGGGCGTGCTCTTTGGTGGGGAAATGGAAGTAGAAGGTGCCGCGAGAGACACCGGCGGCTGACGCAATCGCGCCGATGTCTGCATCGGCCATCCCGGTTCGGCTGAATTCCCGTACAGCGGCCTCAAATACGCGTTCACGGGTCGTCGGTCGATCCGACCGGCGACCCTTCGCCCGCTCGATAGTGTGCACCATCGCTGGCAACCGTAACCGCGAGTACTGACAAATGTCAATATTCTGTTCTTATTGTGTACAAGTATGTTACAGCGACGATTGCCTTCGATTTGTGTCAACTATTGACATTTGTCAAACCGCTCCTTCGCGTCACCCGCGCGGTGTCGTCACGGCCGAATGCGAGGAGGATGCGGATGGTCGACGAAGCTGGGCCTGCCCGCGCGAGGCCCTGTCGCCGTCCGGCAAAGACGGCAGGCCGTGATCGCGCTTACCGTGTTCTGCTGGCTGTTCTTCATCGGCGCGATCGCGGCAAGCTATGTGATTGCGCTGGCACATGGCTAGGGGACCGGTTTCGGCGACGGTCGACTGTGCCAGCCGGAACGGGTGCCGACAAGGGTCCATGGGCGCCGTACCCGGCTCACATCACCAACGGCATGTGTGACAACAACGCAAGCTCCGCGACACCGTACCCATGCCATTAACGACACCCAACCGCCACGGAGCGTCATACCACGGCGTGACAGATGAACACAATCTGTTCTATCATCCATCCCAATGAGCATCTTGCAGGAGGGCACAGCCGAACTGACCGGTTGTGACGAAATCCTCGTCGCGAACGACGGTCCGGTACGGATCGTGACGCTGAACAACCCCGGCGATGCCAACGCGGTCAACAACGCGATGCACGGCGCGTTCGCGCGGCTGTGGACGGTACTCGGAGAGGATCCCGACGCCCGCGCTGTGCTCATCACGGGCAGCGGGGACTATTTCTCGGCTGGTGGAAACCTGGTGGAGTGGCTGGAGACGCATGTCAACAATCCGGTCACGCGACGGGAAGGCATGCGCGACGCTCGACGCATCGTGCGCGACATGATCGACTTTCCGCTGCCGATCGTCGCCGCAGTGAACGGACCTGCGGTCGGATTCGGTTGCAGCATTGCGGTTCTGTGCGACATCACGCTGATGTCGGACCGCGCGTTCTTCGCTGATACGCATGTCGCGAGCGGACTCGTCGCCGGTGACGGGGGATCAGTCCTGTGGCCGCTGATGATGAGTCTGATGAAGGCCAAGGAGTACCTCCTTCTCGGCGAGCGCATCCCCGCAGACAAGGCAGTCGAGCTCGGCCTCGCCAATCGAGTGGTACCCCACGAATCGATCAAGCAGGAAGGGCTTGCACTAGCGCACCGGCTCGCGGATCTTCCCGCCCGCGCAGTACAAGACACCAAGCGGACCCTGAATCTGCATGCCGAGCGTGCGGTAACTGCGATCCTCGACTATGGGATCTCGGCGGAGACGGAATGTTTCACAACTCCGGAGCACCGAGCCGCGATCGATAAGTTCCTCAACCGGTAACTCGATGGACGACACCGGCCCGCCTCTGGTCTTACGTGACGACAAGGGCGCCATCGCGCTACTGCTACTGAATCGTCCGGCACAACGCAACGCACTGCGATACGAATCGTGGACTGAATTGTCCGGCCTGTTGGCTGACGTGGCGGCCGACGCCGGCGTTCGTGGCATTGTTCTCGCCGGAGCAAGCGGATTCTTCAGTGCCGGCGGTGATTTGAAGACAGGTCCGGCTCACGGTGACGGACCAATGGGACCGGCAGGTCGCGTCGAGCTCGCGCAGCAAGTGATGGAGCAGCTCAAAGCCATACCCGTGCCGACGGTCGCCGCTGTCGAAGGCGCCGCCGTCGGTCTCGGGTGGAGCCTTGCCCTGTCGTGCGATCTCGTCATCGCCGCTTCAAACGCATTCTTCAGCGCTCCATTCGTCGCTCGAGCGGTGGTTCCTGACGGAGGTTTGGCGTGGCGGCTGACTCAGCAGCTGGGCAAGCATCGCGCCGCATCGCTGCTCCTACGAGGGCACCGGCTCACGGCACCCGACGCCCAGCAAGTAGGGTTGGTCACCGATATCACTGAGCCCGGGTCGGCCATCGACCGCGCAGTCGCTGTTGCGGGCGAGCTGGCTGAAGCCGACGCCGGAGCGATCGAAATGACCAAGCGGCTCATCAACTCTGCAGAGGCGGCACAGCTGGCAGCCTTCCACCCGCTCGAGCTGGCGATGGCCACCGTGGCCCAGCAGCGCTCCGTTAGCGCGGAAGCCCGAGACCGATGGTAGAAATCAGGTCGCGCTGAATCTCGCTTGTCCCCCCGCCGATCGTATGTAGGAGCGACAGCAGCAGGCCTTCTGAGAAGTGACCGTCCAGAAGTGCTTCGGGGTCGTCAGGCATTAATTCTCCTGCGGGCCCTAGGATTTGGGCGCCCATCTGACGAAGCTCTGCAGTCAGCTCGGAGTGGTACAGCTTGGACAGTGAGGGCAGCGCCGGGTCCAGCGAGCCAGCGGCCTGCAGGTGCGCGACCCGATACGACAGTGCCCGCCCCACTTCGACACGCTCAACCGCGCGTGCCAACGCAATCCGGTTCGTCGGATCCGTCAGAGGGTCATGGTCAGAACCACGCTGCGCATGGCACCAGTCAACGAGTTCGTCGAGATATCGCTGTGCCTGTGCGGCGCGGGTGACGTTGGACCGTTCGGCGTCCAACAGGGCCTTGGCCACCTTCCAGCCTTCACCTTCCGCGCCGACCATGTTCGCCGCGGGCACTCGCACCCCATCGAAGAACTCCTCGGCGAACGTCGGATAACCAGTCATCGACCTGATAGGGCGACGGGTGATGCCCGGGGTGGACAGATCCACGAGGAAGAACGAGATGCCGGCCTGACGCTTTTCGGCGACTGGTGACGTTCTGGCGAGCACAAAGATCCAGTCGGCGAGCACGCCGTTGCTCGTCCAGGTTTTCTGGCCGTCCAGGACGTATTGATCGCCATCGCGGCGCGCGGTCATCCTCAGTGCGGCGAGGTCCGAGCCCGCCTCGGGTTCGGAGTAACCCTGCGCCCACATCCGCTCCGAGCGTGCGATGGCGGGCAGATGCTCGTCTTGCTGCTCGGGCGTGCCGAACCGGAAGAGAACCGGCGCCAACATGTTTACGCCGTTGGTGTTCACCAGCGGCGCACCCGCGTAGGCGAGCTCTTCCCTGATGACCACCTGTTCTACGACGCCGAGCCCGCCGCCTTCGTACCTTGCCGGCCAGTGGGGCACGAACCAACCCTGCGCGTGCAGCTTCCGACAGAACTCGACTGCGCGCTCGTGAGCGTCGCGCGGCAGATAGTCAGGGTTGGCTGCCGTGCGACGAAACTCAGCGAGCAGATTGTCGGACAGCCAGTTGCGGACTCGCCCGCGCAACTCCTCGACGTGCTCGCCGCCGCCGAACCGAACTATCGGCCTGAGCGGCACGACTCAAACCCGATCGGCGGGTTTGGCAGCCTTCTTCATGAGTTCCTTCATATAGTCCTGAAACTCCCTGGACCCAGTTACCACGGCCTGCAGGTCATTGCTGGCCTGCTGATGAGTGCGGAATCCCATGTTCTCCCAGGCCCGCAGAATGCCTGCTTTAGTGGCCTGCAAGGTGATCAGCGGCGCCTTGGCAATCTTTGTGGCCAGCTCCTCGACAGTGGACTCGAGTTCGTCGGCCGGCACTACGCGGTTGACCAGACCGAACTCGAGTGCCTGTTCGGCAGAGATCTTCTGGGCCGTATAGAGGTACTCGGCGGCCCGTTTGTAGTTCATGAACACCCACGGCTCGAACATCGTTTCCGCCCCGGGCAGACCGAACCCCGGGACCAGCGGCATCTGGAACCACGCATCGTCAGAGCAGACGGTGATTTCTGGGATCAGTGCCCACGTGGTGCCACCGCCGATGGCATAGCCGTGCACCTGTGCGATGACGGGTTTCGGGAATTCCCACAGCTTCAACACCGGCCACAGGAACAGTTGTGCAGCCGAACGCCATACCTTGCCCGAGGCCTCGAGCTCGGCCTTGAACTCCGGGTAGCTACCGTCCGGCACATGGCCGGAGCAGAACCCCTTCCCGTTGGCCTTGATGATCACGACCTTGATGTCGTAGTCGTACTGCGCATCGTCGAGAGCCTCGTTCACACTGTGGACCATTTGCGAGGTCTGGGCGTTCGCGCGCTCCGGATTATTCAGAATGATCCGTGCGATCGGGCCATCCTTCTCGTAGATGACGTGATCCAGAGTTCGCGTTTCCAACGGGGGTGTCCTCCTCAGGAAGGGTCGAGCCATTACTAAACAGAATTACGCAGAGTGTACCATTGTTCAACGGTCGCTCATCCGAGGAAAGGACTCTGCGAATGGCGACAACGGAACTGCGCTGGGATCCCTTCGACCGCGCCCTTCACGCGGATCCCTACGGGGTGTGGCGACGGCTGCGCGACGAAGCGCCGGTCTACCACAATCAGCAATACGACTTCTATGCGTTGAGCCGGTTCGACGACGTCCTGGACGCTTCACTCGACACCGAGACGTTCTCTTCGGAGCATGGCATCACATTGGATGCGATCACAGACGATCCGTGGGATCCGCCGAAGGCAATGATCATGATGGATCCGCCCGATCACACAGCGATGCGAAAGATGGTGAACCGCACCTTCTTCCGAAGTACTGTCGCGAAGCTGGAAGACCGTGTGCGACAGCTGTGCCGCGGATATCTCGACGAGTTCGTCGGTGCCGGCGGGTTCGACTACGTGCGAGACTTCTCGATGAAGCTGCCCGTGATGGTGATCAGTTCGCTACTTGGTTTCCCCGAAAAGGATCATGACAGCTTACGGATCTGGTCGGACGCTCAATTGCACAGAGACGAGGGCAATCCCGAGCGAAACCAGCTCGGAGCAGAGTCCGCCGAAAAGCTTTTCGCCTACTACCGGGATCAGATCGCCGGTCGCCGATCGGAACGAACCGACGACATCGTCAGCGACCTGATGGATTCAGACCTGGTGCAGCCAGGGCGGGAAACCCGCCGCCTCGATGACGGCGAGCTGTTGGTGTTCATCGCGATGATCAACGTCGCGGGTAACGAGACGGTGGCGCGATTGCTCGGCTGGGCAGGTTTGACGCTGGCCAGAAACCCGCAAGAGCGAGCCAAGCTGGTCGCCGATCCGAGCGTCATCGGTGGAGCGATCGAGGAGTTGCTTCGTTATGACGCGCCGTCTCCGGTACAGGGCCGGTTCGCGTTGCAGGATGCGAAGTACCACGACACGGTCATTCCCGCCGGATCGAAGGTTGCGCTACTGACCGGCTCCGCCGGTCGTGACGAGCGTCAGTATCCGAACGCAGACGTCTTCGACGTCAATCGAACCGGCATACGTCACGTCAGCTTCGGCCATGGCTCGCATTTCTGCCTCGGTGCCGCCTTGGCTCGGCTCGAGGCCCGGGTCGCGATCGAAGAGACGCTCGCTCGATTCCCGACATGGGATGTCGACGAGAGCGCCGTGGAGTTCGTCCACACGAATTCGGTGCGTGGGCCGTCGAGCGTTCCGATCAGCTGGTGAGCACCACCGGATTGACCGCGCGCACCGAAGACGGGGTGCGTTGGTTGGTGCTGGACCGCCCCGATGTCGGCAATTCCGTCACCCGGGCGATGCAGCGAGACATCATCGACAATCTTGCCCGGGCTTCTGCGGATTCCGAGATCCGTGCGGTTGTGTTCACCGCGGCAGGCAACAAGCACTTCTGCACCGGACCGAACCTGCGCGACCCCGAGATGCGGCCGAGTCAGGAACGGATCGCCGGTGACGCGGCGCGGATTCTTCGCAACGGCTCGCAGGCCGTGGTGACGGCACTGCTGGATTGCGAGAAACCTGTGATCTGCGGCCTCAATGGTGTCGCGGCTGGAGTAGGCGCAAGCATGGTCTTGGCATGCGACCTCATTGTGGCTGCCGAAAGTGCCCGACTAATAGAGCTTTTCGTTCGTCGCGGCTTGGCGCCCGATGGAGGTGCGGCGTATCTGTTGGCGCGAAAGGTGCCGTTCAACATCGCCAAGCAACTCTTGTTGTTCGGTGAGGAGCTAAGCGCCGAAGAAGCACATCGAATCGGCCTGGTGAACAAGGTCGTTGACGGGAGTCAGCTCACGGCAGAGGTAACCGAGTGGGCCAATCGCCTCGCACAGGGCGCGACGCGGGGGATCTCAGCCGCCAAGGTAATGCTCAACCAAGCTCTCGATGTTGATCGTGCGTCCGCGTTCAACGCTGAGGCACTTCTGGTGGATCAGGTCGCGGGAACCGACGACGTCGCGGAAGGTGTTGCGGCGTTCCTGGAGAAGCGCGACCCACAGTTTCGCGGTCGCTAGGACACCGAGCAATGAGCAATCTGGCCGGCCGCGTCGCGCTGATTACCGGGGCCAGCGGCGGCGTCGGCCGGGTCTTGGCCCGGCGGTACTCGAGTTGCGGCGCGAAGGTGGCGCTTGTCGCCCGTCGTCCGGACGAGCTCAACGTGACCGCCGACGCTATCGCACAAGAGGGTGGAGAGTCGCTGGTTCTCGTCGCCGATATCCGGGACGAAGTCCAATGCGCGGATGCCGTCGCGGCGACGGTGTCGCGGTGGGGACGCCTCGACGTTTTGGTCAACAATGCCGCGGTTCCAGGCGCGGATCAGCTCGTCTCGGAGGCAAGCACCGAGAATTGGAACGATGTGCTCGCGACTAACCTCGTCGCGCCGATGGTGCTGTCGCGAGAGGCGCTGCGCCAGGCAATGATTCCGGCCAAAGCGGGCAACATCCAGTTCTTGTCTTCAGCAGCGGCCCGCACCGTGCAACCGCTCAAAGCCCATTATGCCGCGGCCAAACTCGGTTTGACGGCTCTTGGGCAGACGCTAGCGCTGGAGGTCGGATCCGATGGGATTCGAGTCAACACACTTGTGATCGGCAGTGTGGCGGGCGAGCTGTTTGACAACTACGTGGCGAGGCGTGCGACTGCAGACGACGTCAGCCCAGCCGACATACGGCGTTCCCTTGTCGGAATGAACAAGTTGGGCAGATTGGTCCAGCCCGACGAAGTCGCCGAGGTTTCGGTCTGGTTGGCGTCCGACGCAGCTTCGGCGATCACCGGGCAGGACATCAACGTGACGGGAGGCTGAACCGATGAGTCAACGAGACCAGGTCGCGGTGTTGCTCGCGCGCGACGAGATCCGTCAGCTTCCTTACCATTACGCCGCCGCGATCGAGTCGCGTGACATCGATGCGATGGCTGACCTGTTCTCGCCGTACGCCAGGTTCGGGGAATACGGCGACGGACCGAACGGACTGCGACAGATGATGACTCACAGCCTCGACGGCAGCGTGTTCGCGGTCATCCTCGTCGCTAACCACATCATCGAGCTCGAGGGTTCAGAACGGGCCAGCGGTCAGGTGTGGGCACATTGCTACGCCCAGACACAGGCCGACGGTTTCATCGAGCAGCTCATCAAGTACGACGATCGCTACGAACGTCACGACGGACGGTGGCTGTTTCTCCACCGAAGACATCGGCTGTGGTACGGCGTCGGCCACCGCGAGTCGCCACTTCGCCAGCCCGCGGCGAACTGGCCGGAAAGCCAGGTCGGCGTAGGGGATATCCCCTTGGCCGATCCCATGTTCCGTGACTGGTGGGAGACAAGGTCATGACCTTGCGTTGCCTCGCCGACGGCCTCCAATTCCCGGAGAGCCCCATTGTCTGCGAGGACGGCTTGGTTCTTGTGTCCGAGATTGCCGCCGGCCGCATCACCCGCGTTGGCCCGGACGGTTCGACACACACCTACGCCGACACCGGCGGAGGCCCCAACGGAATCGGGCGCCTTTCGAGCGGAGATCTCGTCGTCTGCCAAAACGGCGGCTCCACATTTGGCATTGGACCGTGGCCTTATGAGTTCGACGGATGCGCAAGGCTCTTCCGCCCGGTCGGTCCGCCAGAGCATCCGATAACGCCCCAACTACAGATTGTCGACGTGAAGGGCGCAGTCTCAACCCTCACAACGGAATTCGTTGCCCGTGATGGCGCCACCCGTCCGCTCGTCCGCCCGAGCGACATCTGTGTCGATGGTCACGGTGGCTTCTATGTCACTGACGGTGGAACAGCGCACGGGCGCACTCGCAGCGTCACAGGTCTGTTGTACGGCACCCCGGACGGGGAACTGCGCGAGATCGTCTATCCGCTGGAAATGCCCAACGGGGTGGCACTTGCGCCGGGTGGCGACATTCTCTACGTGGCCGAAACGCGAACGCGGAGAATCTGGGAATTCGAATTGGGTGGTCCCGGAATCGTGAATCGCGCACGGGGATTGGCCACAGTGCCAAGTGGTGGACCATTGAATATTGGTGGCGCGGACGGGCTCTGCGTGGACTCCGAAGGGCGGATCCTGGTGGCGACACTCGGCATCGGCGGTGTCACCGTCTTCTCACCGGGCGGCGACCTACTTGGTGCGATATCCGCCGATGACCCCATGACGACGAACATGACGCTGAGCGCAGACAGCGCCACTCTTTACATGACGCTGGCATCCTCGGGCCGCTTGATCAAGGTCGAGAACTGGCTGGACGTCGCCGGGATCGCGTCACCGTGAGCCGCTGGTCGGTGCTGCGCCGCAGGCAGTTTCCCGTCGGATGGGCGGCCCGGGCACTGCTGGTTTCGGGCGCGATCATCCCGACGGTCCTGGGAGCCACGACGATTGCGGTGTTGACATTCTGGGCACTGCCCACCGGTGCTGCTCTAGGCGAGCGGCACGTGCTGATGCTGAACGTGATCGTTTGTGTCATCTACACGGGAGTCGCCATTCCGCTGGGCGTCGTCTGGGGCTACTTCTGGTTGACCCTTCCTGCGGACGCCGATGAGGCGAAAGGTCGGCGCACGCTCCTCGTCGTTCCGGTACGGATGGCGGTGATCCACGCGACGGTGTGGACCGCGGCGGCTCTCCTGTTGGTGGTGATCAATCTCGGCACACCCTGGTTAGCCGCAACGTTGGGCGTCTCCGTGCTCCTCGGGGCAGCGGTGACCGCACCGTTGTCGTACTGGTTGTGTGCGCGCGCCCTGCGAGAGGCTGTCGCGGAATTGCTGACCAGTAACCCACCGACGAGGCCGCGTGGACCCGGCCTTCGCGCACGCGCGGTCGGTGCGTGGGTCGTGGGTACCGGCATTCCGATGATGGGGCTGATGCTGGTTGCCGCCAGCGCACTGGCGGTCGACTATCCCCGAGACCGATTGGCTTGGGTGGTATTGGCGCTTGGAGCGCTTACAGTTGCCAGCGGTCTTGCTGTGGCAGCTTTAATCGGGGCGACCACAGCGGATCCCATCGACGAGGTCAGGAGCGGTATGCGCCGTGTCGAGCGCGGTGAGTACGACGTATCTGTTCCCGTGTTCGATGCATCGGAGCTCGGGCTATTGCAGGCCGGATTCAACACCATGGCGGGCGGCTTACGTGAACGCGAGCGACTCCGCGACCTATTCGGGCGTCATGTTGGCCGTGACGTCGCCCGACTCGCCGAGGAGAACGCGCACATTGCGATGGGTGGCGAGAAGTGCGAAATAGCAGTGCTGTTCATCGATATGGTCGGCTCAACACAGCTGGCCGCCGCGCTTCCGCCCGAAGACGTTGTCTTGATCCTCAATGACTTCTTTGCCGTTGTCGTGGAAGTGATTGAGAGTCACGGCGGTCTGATCAACAAGTTCGAGGGTGATGCCGCGCTGGCTATCTTCGGCGCCCCGGTATCCACTGGCGATGACGCCGACCACGCGTTGGCCGCCGCGAGGGAGCTCAACTGTCGGCTGAACCCGTCTGGCGCCGAAATCAAGTTCGGCATCGGCGTGTCGGCAGGCATCGCCGCGGCGGGCAACGTCGGCGGCCACAGTCGCTACGAGTACACGGTGATCGGCGATCCGGTCAACGAGGCAGCGCGGCTTACCGATGTCGCCAAGCAATCGGGCGGCGTGGTGGCCTCCGCCACTGCGTTGCAGCGCGCGTCGCAGTCAGAGGCCCGGCGATGGCACGTCGTCGACACCCAAGTCTTGCGTGGTCGTGAGACGGCGACCGAGATCGCCACGCCGAGTTAGCCTGGCGCTCAGTTCTCTTTGTTGGCCATCTGATCGGCGAGGTTCTGGATGAAGGCTCCGTACCCGACTCCACCGTGATCGGACATCACGGCGTCATAGTCGTACTCGGGCGGGTTCCCGTCATTGGGCCGCCATCCGCTATCGGCGGTTGACGCTTTGAAGCCTTCCTCGGGAAACGCGTACCAACGCCGCGTGTTGAGTTCCACGATCTTGTGCGCGTCCTCGTCGGGCACTTTCGACAGCATCTCCTCGGCGCGGGCGCGACTCTTCGGCCAGAAGGAGTCGGAATGCGGGTAATCGCACTCCCAGGTGATGTTGTCGATGCCGATCTGATGGCGCATCGCAACCCCGACTTCGTCCTCGATGAAGCAGCCGGTGATGTTGCGGCGGAACAGTTCTGATGGCGCGACGGTCGGATGGATGTTCTGGTAGTACTTGTGCTTGCGCCACACATAGTCCGCGCGCTCGACAAGGTACGGCATCCATCCGATCCCGCCTTCGGAGAACGCGACCTTGAGGTTCGGGTGCTTGTGGAACACCGGCGAGAACACCAACTCGACAGCGGCCGCCATCGAAGTCGTGCCCATCAGCGTGACCATCACCGCGAACGGCGCCTCGGCTGCGGTGGATGGCGGCATGCCGCCGGAACCGAAGTGCATGACCGCCGTCATGTTGGTTTCCTCGAGGGCGGACCAAACCGGGTCCCAATGGGAAGTGTGGAAGCTGGGCAGCCCGAGGTTCATGGGGTTGTCGGGCAGACCGACGGCGCGACACCCCTTTGCGGCATTGCGTTCGATCTCAGCGACCATCAAGTCCGTGTCCCATAGCGGGCTGATCATCATCGGGATGAACCGGGCTGGATCGGCGGCGCACCATTCGTCGAGCGAGAAGTCGTTCCATGCCTGGACGCAGAGCAACGCGAGATCCTTGTCGGTGCCCTCGAGGAAAACCGTGCCGCAGAACCGGGGGAATGACGGAAAGCACAACATCGCATGGACGCCGTCGATGTCCATGTCGATCAGACGGGCCTTCGGGTCGTAGCACCCGGGAATCATGTCGTCGTAGCGGACGGGGTCGACGCCGAACTCCTCGGGGGATTTGCCTGCGACGGCGTTGAGTCCGATGTTGGGATAGCTGCGACCCTCGTAGACCCACTGGTGCATCGGGGGCTTGCCCTCGCGCGGGAACTCGACGATGCGCGGGCCGTCGTGCAGATACTTCTTGGGAAGTCGGTCCGACCAGACGTGCGGAGGCTCGATGAGGTGGTCATCGACCGAGAGCAGCTTCATCGACGGTTGTAGCGGCATCGCTCGTACCCGGTCCTTCCGGCTGAAAATCTATGGAACAATTAGACACTATCTGATCAGTTGACTATACCGTCGGAGCTAGCCTGATCTCAACTGACGGTTGAGCGCGAGGAGTCGCCGATGGACCCGAAGGACCGCATTCCGCACGATGACTGGGCCGATCAGGACTTGTTGACCCGCGCGGAAGCCGCCGAACGCCTCGCCGTCGAGATCAAGGAGATCCAGGCAAAGCTGGTTGCCGGCGACGCCGACGAGGTCATGCTGCGACGACTCGCAGCCCTCGAAGAGGCCCATGCGCAGATGAGCGGGAGCGGTGGCCCGGGCTGACCTACTTGGTTCGCGGCAGCCCGAGCACTCGCTGGGCAACGATGTTGCGCTGAATCTGCGCGGTGCCGCCGTAAATCCCAGCGGCCCGGGACCAGACATAGATATCCCACTCCAGCCCCTCCGTGAGCAGCGGCTCGCTGTCGGAGAGGTCCATCATGGTGTGGCCGAAGACCTGGTCGGTGCGCGCCATCAGCAGCTTGTCGACCGATCCCTCCGGGCCGGGAAGGGCGCCGCGCTGTCGATCGCTCAGTGAACGCTGCACTTTCACCTGCAATGCGCGGAGTTCGGCATAGGCCTGTCCGAGACGAACCCGGGTCACCGGAGAGTTTTCGAGCCGGCCGAGTCGGACATCTCTCTCGAGGCTTCGCAGTTGCCTCGACAGTCGGCTGATCCAGTTGATGTCGCTCGGCCCGCGTTCGTATGCGAGCAACTGGGTGGCGATCGACCAGCCCTGACCTCGCTCACCAAGCAGGTTTTCAGCGGGTACGTCGACGTCGTCGAAGGTCACCTCGGTGAATTCGCGGTTGCGCGCGGCGTTGACGATTGGTCGAACGTCGATACCTGGCGTCGACATCGGCACAAGCAGAACGGAGATTCCTTCGTGCTTCGGCGCGTCGGGTTCGGTACGGCACAGCAGGAAACACCAATCCGCGACTGCCGCGAAGCTAGTCCAGATCTTGCGCCCATTGACGCGGAAGACTTGCCGACCGTCGAGGTCGATCAAGTCGGCTCGCGTTTTCAGGCTAGCCAGGTCCGAGCCCGCTTCCGGCTCGCTGAACCCCTGGCACCACCGGACCGCGCCTGACATCAGTCCGGGCAGCAGTTCGGCGCGCTGTAGATCGGACCCAAAGAGCCGCAACGCGTTACTAAGGTGGCCGACCCCTTCGATCGGCGGGGCACCTGCGCGCCCGAGTTCATCGTTGAGGATCGCTTCATATGTCGGCGGCAGGCCATGGCCGCCGTACTCGACAGGGAACGACAACCCGATGTACCCGGCTTCGTGCAGCGTTTGGTGCCAGGCATTCTGGGCGTCGGCTCGGGCGGCGGGATCATCAGGTATGGCGGCATCGGCGCTGTGGTCGTGCAGCCATTGACGTAAGCGCGCGCGGAATGCGGCTTCCTCGCCGGTGTCGTTGAAGTCCATCGGCTAGGCCAACTCCTCGTTCTCCAACCGCATTTGCGCGATTGCTTCGTACTGCGTGGCCTCGTCACCGAACAGGCGTCGATTCAACAGGGTTCGGCGGACCCGTAGGTGGGATACGTGTTCCCACGTGATCGCGATTCCGCCGAACACCTGGACCGCCGTCTCGACGACATCTCGGCCCGCGGCGGCGGCGTAGGCTTTCGCAGTCATCGCCGCCAGTCGGGCCTCATCGACCGGCAGATGGTCGATCGCCCAGGCGGCGTGCCACAAGCAACTCCGGGCGCCTTCGACGCGTACGAGGGCATCGGCAAGCATGTGCTGAACCGCTTGAAACGAACCGATTTTGACGCCGAATTGGACGCGATCCCCTGCGTACTGCACGGCCTCATCCAATGCGCCCTGCATGACACCCACCAGGTCCGCCGCTGTGGCAGTCAACGCGAGAGCCTCTACTCGATGCCAGCGTTCCGCATCGATCGGTTCTCCTGTGGTCGTCGCCGACGCCGCAACATCGGCCGGCGTCCGCCGCAGGATACGAGTGAGGTCCAATCCCTCCTCGGTGGTGTCTTCGAGCGGTGCGCAGGCCAGCCGATGGACGCCGCCCGACTCGATCGCGAGGAGGGCGTGGGTAGCGCCTGCGGCATCAAAGGCGACTCCGCCGGCTTCCGTCGCCCCAAATCGCTGCAAGTCAACAGTAAGGATCGGGGCGATGCGCAAGCTGCCCTCGGCAATGAGTTCCAGCTCCTTGTGCGCTCCCGCAGCTTCCATCAACTCGGTGGCGAAGACTGCCTGGCCGACAACCGGGACCGCGCAAAGTGTCCGGGCCAGCTGTTCGATGACGACGACCGTCTCTACGCCACTCGCATCCAGGCCGCAGAGGCTGGGGGAGCGCAACGTGGGGACACCGAGCTCGACGAGCTGGCGCCAGTGGTCCGCCATTGTGTCGTCGCTCGGAATGTCGCTCGGATCCGTGGTCGCCAGATGTTCCGCGAGTCCGGATGCGGTGTCCTGCAGCAACTTCTGCTCATCGGTTAGGCCAATGTTCATCGGAAGCGGTCAGTCTTCGTGCAGCTTCAGTGCGATCTTCGGACACAGTCCGACCGCCTCGCGGACCTCGTCCACGCGGCCCTGCGGTACCTCGTCGACCAAGACGCGAGCCAGATCGTCGTCTCCGAGATCGAAGATGTCAGGTGCGATACCCACACATACCGCGTTGGACTCGCATAGATCGCGATCCACTTCGACGCGCATCGGCCCTCTCCTTTACGTTCCGATACCATCTTGGATGATAGAACGAATAATGTTCAACTGTTCAATCTAGGAGGCTCGACTTGTCCCGGTTGGATAATCGAAACGCCCTGGTCACCGGCGGCGCACAGGGGTTGGGGCGCGCGATTGCCCGCCGGCTCGCTGCCGAGGGTGCCCGGGTGACGATCGTCGACCTCAACGAGGACAAGGGTCGCGAGTGCGTCGGGCTGATCGAATCCGCGGGCGGTACCGCCGAGTTCGTGAGGGCCAACGTGGCCAAGCGCGACGACATCGAGGCGGCCACCGCGGCGGCCGCGATCGATGGGCGGCTGGACGTCCTGGTCAATGCGGCGCAGTACTTCGCCATGCCGAAAGCTCTAGAACTGGTGACGGATAAGGACTGGGAGCTATCAGAGGCGACGGGTCCAAAGGCGACGTTTCGGTTCATGCAGAGCGCGTTCGGATATTTGAAGGAAACCGGTAAGGCGTCGGTGATCAACTTCGTATCGGGTTCCGCGCTCGGCGGTATGGCCTACACCGGGCCCTATTCCGCGGCCAAGGGGGCGGTTCATGCCTTGACCAAGGTCGCCGCGAATGAGTGGGCGCGCCATGGCATCCGGGTGAACGCGGTGTGCCCATTCGCGCTAACCGATGTCCAGCGCGACATGATCGGCACCGAGTGGGACAACTACACTCGCACTGCCGCGGCGTCGCCGATGAAACGCGGAGCCGATCCGGATTCCGAAATCGCGCCTGCAGTTGCCTTCTTGGCGAGCGACGATGCGTCTTTCGTCACCGGCACGGTGCTCCACATCGACGGCGGGATGACCGAGCTGTCCACGGTGGACTACTCGCAGTCGCCGGGCGTCTTCAACGCTACTTGAGCGTCATCTCCACACTGGTGTAGCCGCGAACGGTGGCTGTCAGCACGCGTTCATGCGTACCGACGGTGTAGTTCGGGAACTTCTTCGCGACGTACTCGAATACGAGTTGCGCTTCCCGGCGGGCTAACCATTGACCGAGGCAAATGTGAATGCCCCAGCCGAAGTAAACGTCCGTCCCTCGCGGACGGTTGATAATGAACCGGTCGGGGTCGTCGTAGCGACGCTCGTCGCGATTGGCGCTGCCGAGCAGCAGCAGCACCCAGTCGCCGACGTTCATCGTCACTCCATGTTTCTCGACGGGCCGAGTCAGCGTGCGTGCAACCCAGTGGCTGGGTGTGTCGTATCGCAGTGCTTCGTTGACAGCCGCAGGAATCAGGCTGTGGTCGTTGACGATTCGCTGCCACTGGTCAGGATGGTCGTGCAGCGCGACCAGGCCATTGGAAATCAACTTCTGCGTGGTTTCCGACCCCGCAGCCGACAGCAAGTTGGCGAACATCAAAACCTCATGGGGCGTCAGTGACCGCTCACCGCCGGCCTCGGGGTCGTCGAACGTTGCGCTCAGAACGATGCTGATGAGATCTTCGCCGGGGTTCGAGCGCCGTTCTTCAATGAGATCGCCGATGTAAGCACTGATCTTGCGGTTGGCCTGAATGGCGCTTGGCGGCATCGCGACCTCGCCCTCGTGGCGAGTGAGAAACGCCTCCCACCAGACCCTTAGCTGCTCGCGGTCGGCCTGCGGAACGCCGAGCAGGTCTCCGATGACGTCGGTGGGTACCGAGAACGCAAACGCCTCCATCGCATCAACCGTGGTTCCTGGCCGCAAACGGTCCAAGTGATGGTTGACGACGGCTTGCAGGGCGTCCTCCATGGCGGCGACCGCCTTGGGTGTGAAGAACCCCTTGAGCACGCCGCGGATTCGGTCGTGGCGTGGTGGGTCCATCGAGATGACGGAATACTTGCGCCCGTCGTCGTCCGGGTTTTCCGGAGCGGGACCCAGTTTGGACGAGTACGTCGGCCAATCCCGCAAGGCTCCGGCGACATCGTCGAACCGGGACAGCACCCACCACCGGTCTTCTGGATCGCGATAGACCGGCGCTTCGTCACGTAGCCTGCGGTACACCGGGTACGGATCGTCGAAGATCGCCTTTGAGAACGGCGAATACATCAACTCGTTTGTCGCTGGGACCATTTCTCAACTGCCTGTCAGCCGTGGAATGCGTTCGATGAACTCGAGCAGATTGCCGTCTGGATCCGTTGCCATCAGGCCGCGGTTCCCGCCGTCGAACCTGACGGTGCGGTCTGCGAGCAATCGGCCACCGCGTTCGACGATCATCGCAATCATGCTGTCGACGTCATCGACGCGAAAAGACAAATGGGTGAAGCCGAGTCGGTTCATCGGCTCTGGCGCCGGTTCTCCGATGGTTCCAGGTCTGGCGTATCCGAGCAGCTCGAGGCGGAATCCATCGCGCTGCAGGTAGACGAGGTCCAGCACAAGGTCAGGAACATCCAGCAGCCGCGCGCTGGCATCGTCGTCCACCTTCATGCGCCCAACTTCGGTGAAACCGAGTGCAGCACAGTAGAACTCCGTTGAACGGCCGATGTCTCGAACGCACAAGCCGACGTGGGTGAGGCGATGCCCGTCGTTCATGGCCGCTGCTGAACGAGCTCGGCAATCAGGCCGTTGTGTTCGCCGAGCAGCGGCGGCCGGGCCGGCGTCACAGTCGGGGTCGCGCTGAACACATACGGCGTGCCCGGGTAGGTCACCGTCCTGCCTAATTCGGGATGCGCCACTGGCACCTGGAAGCCCCTCGCGACGGTGTGCTCGTCCTCGAAGGCCTCGTCAGGCGAAAGCACAGCGCCACAGGGAAACCCGCGGCGCTGACTGATCAGGAAGAAGTCCTTGGCGGGAAGCCGTGAACCGATGAGCCGAATTGCCTCGCGGGCCGCGCTCAGCATCGCCGTGGTCTCGTCATCTGTTCCAATCAACGCGAGATCGACCGGTTCGTCGCGCTCGGCAGCGAGATCAAGGAACACCGCCTCCGGCAGCTCTTCAGTGAGGCCGAGTTCGCCAAGCCAGGCTGATAGGCGCGCGAACTCCTCCGGCTTGCGGGGAAGCACACCGGTCGTTGCGTAATGACCGTCGGCGCAGAGTACCTGAACTTTCGAGCTGCGGGTCGGATACGCGTGCCGGCCGGTCTGACGCAGACAGACGTCCCGGTTCACCAGCCAGTGATATGTCGTCTGTTCGCATGTCACGTTGCAGGCGGCGGTGACATTGACATCTACCAGTTGGCCCTGCTCGGTGTGGTCACGATGTGCGAGCGCCACGAGCGTCCCGATGGCGCAGTACATTCCGGCGATATTGGCCGACTGATCGCCGGCGCCGCGGATCGGCGGAAGCGTGCGATCGTCGTATCCACAGTTCCACACCGGGCCTCCGCCAGCCAGCATTGTGAGGTCCGTTACCGGTTGATCGGCGCGGGCGCTGCGCAAACCGAACGGGCTCACTGATACCCAGATCAGACGTCTATCACGGGCCGCGCAACTCTGATAGTCGATGTGTGTGCCCTCGCACTGGTCGCTGCCTGCAATGACGATATCGGCCGTCGCAATTAGGTCTTCTAGGGTGCGCGCACCTGCTTCAGTCGTCAGATCGATTGTGACCGAGCGTTTCCCGACGTTGCCCGCCCACCAGCGCAGGCTGCGGTTGATACCGGGCTCGTCATCGACGAACGGCGGCCTGGACCGATGTGGTGAGCCAGACGGCGGCTCGACCACGATGACGTCGGCGCCCAGCTCGGCCAACACTCGGCCACCGACCGGGGTGAACTGGTCGGCGATCTCGATGACGCGTAGATCTTGCAGTGCGCTCAGATGACACCTCGCCGTGTCCAGTCGTCGAGTTCGGCGTCGGAGTGGCCGAGTAAGTCCTTGAGGACTTCACGGTTGTGTTGCCCTACGCGCGGCGCAGCCGAAGTGATCTGCCATGGGGTCGCGGAGAACCGCATCGGGATTCCCTCGACGCGGACATCGCCGATGTCGGGATGCGTCACCGTAGGGAACAGGTCCATGGCGGCGAGGTCCGGATCGCCGTCGATGCGTTCAGCGGGGCTCTTGACCACGCTTGCGGGAACGCCTGCGGCATTCAGGTCCTCGGCGAGGGCCGCAGCGTCCCGCGTCACCGCAAGATCGCTGATCATCTGGTCGAGCTCGTCGACGGCCTGCAAGCGCTGCCCGAGGGTGGAGAACCGATCCGACGCCAGTTCGGGTTCGTTGAGCACCTTCGCGAGCAGGGTGAGCTCTCGCTCGTCCCGGCATGCGATCGCGATCCAGCGGTCGTCGCCAAGACAGGGGTATATACCGTGGGGCGCCATCTCACCGAAGTCGGCTCGGTTGCCGCCGGCTGCCGTAGAGCGACCATTGACAGTCCAATCGAGTATTTCCGCCGGCAGCATCGCGATGCCGGCCGATACCGTCGCCAGATCGACGTGTTGGCCTTCACCCGTCTTGTCTCGGTGGTGTAGCGCGGCCAAGATCGCAGTCGTCATGTAGAACGCCGAGCCGTGGTCCATATAGGAAAAGCCCCAACCGGACGGCTCGGTGTCCGGGAGTCCAGCTGTAAACGTGAGCCCGCTCACGGCCTGGACAATGGGGCCCCAGGTCTTGAAGTCTCGATAGGGACCGGTATGGCCGAACCCGCAGTTGGAGACGTAGATGATGTCGCGCTTGATCCGTTGCAGCTCGGCATAACCGAAGCCTCGGTTCTCCATGACCCCGGCCGCGAAATTCTCGCAGACGACGTCGGAGATGGAGATCAGCTCGCGCAGCAGGTCTCTGCCTTCCGGGGTGCGCAGATTGATTGTCACGCCGTACTTGCCGACGTTGTGGTTGTTGAATCCGGCGCCGAAGTTGACCCCGCGACGATCGTCGACGTAGGGGCCGACCCCGCGCAACGCGTCCCACAGCCCCTGGGTCGTGGGATCTTCGACCCTGATCACCTCGGCGCCGAATGCAGCCAGGATCTTGGTGGCCCCCGCGCCTGCGAGCTGACCACTCAGATCGCACACCCGAAGGTGAGACAACGCGCCGGTCACGGATCCGACAATAGCAGCTAGACAGAAAGTGTTCTATTGTTCAGTTCGTGACGCAACCCGAACCGATGAAGGGCGTCCGCGTGCTGGAAGTGGCGCAGTGGACATTCGTCCCGGCTGCGGGCGCCGTGCTGGCCGACTGGGGTGCCGACGTCATCAAGGTCGAACACCCGCGGACGGGCGACTCCCAGCGCGGCCTGCGCAATCTCGGTCACATCACGATCGAGGGCAACCGCAATCCGGTGATGGAACACGCCAACCGCGGTAAACGGTCGGTGGCGCTGGACATGTCGACCCCGGATGGCCACGAACTGTTGATGGATATCGTTCGCACCAGCGATGTGTTCCTGACCAACTTTCTGCCTGACGCCCGTGAGAAGCTCCGGATCGACGTCGACGATGTGCGAGCGGTCAATCCAAACATCATCTATGCCCGCGGCAGCGCCTACGGCCCCCTCGGGGCCGAGGCCGGTACGGGTGGCTACGACATGACCGGTTTTTGGAGTCGCGCAGCAGGCGCCTTGGGGTCAACACCGAGCGACCTCGAAGGCGTTGTACCGCAACCTGGTCCGGCATACGGCGATTCGATCGGGGGGATGACGATTGCCGGCGGCATATCGGCGGCGCTGTTCGAGCGAGAACGCACTGGGCACGCCCGGATCGTCGACATCTCACTGCTAGGCGTCGGCGTGTGGGCGTCGGGAGTGGCGATCAACGCGGCGCTGGTCAGCGGACAACCCTGGGTGGCGAACCCTGCAGGAGCGAACGTTGCCCCCAACAATCCGTTGGTCGGTTTCTACGGCACGAGTGACCGACGATTTCTGGGCGTGTCGATGCTGCAGGGCTTTCGCTTCTTCGGTGAGTTCTGCCGGCGCATCGGTGTGGGTGACCTCGCTGCCGACGAACGTTTCGCAAGCCACGAGTTGCTCGCTCGCAATGCACCTGCGGCTACCGAGGTCTTGCGCCAGGCGATCGCAGCTCACCCCTTGGAGCATTGGCGAAAAGCGTTGGACGGCTTCGATGGTCAATGGTCGGTCGTGCAGAACACGGTCGAGGTGGCCGCTGACCCACAGGTCCGCGCCAACGGCGGCATCGTCGGCATCGAAACGGAAAGCGAGAGCTTCGAACTCGTCGCGAGTCCGGTGCTGTTCGACGAGACGCCACTGCACCTGAGCCCGATGCCTGAATTCGCGGCCAACACCGAGGAACTGATTCTCGAACTGGGCGGCGACTGGGACCGGATCATGGCGCTGAAGGAAAGCGGTGCGATCGCCTGATCGTCACCCGCGCAGGAGCGCCACGACGCAGGAGCCGCCGCCACCCACTGCCTGGACGACACCGGTCCTCGGATCGGCGACCTGACGCGAAACAGCTTCTCCACGAAGTTGGGTGACGACCTCGGCGGTCTGCGCCAAACCCGTTGCACCAATGGGGTGGCCACGCGCAATGCATCCGCCGTCGGTGTTGGTGGGCAGCGAACCGTCCGATGCCAGTCCACCAGACTCGGCAAGTTTCACGACTCCGTCCGCGTCCGTAAGGCCCATCGCGATCAACGCGGTGATCTCTTCGCTGGCACACATATCGTGCAACGAAACCACACCGACGTCTTGCGGCCCCACTCCCGCGTCGGCATACGCGCGCTGGGCGGTTAGCGTTATCTGAGAGGGCGGGCCCACAACGGGTCCCACCAACGGCCACCCTGGATCGTTCGGCCAGCTGGTCTGCTCGATGGATAGCACTGACACCGAACGCGGTGCCGTGTCGGCGGAGACCACGACCGCCGCCCCGCCGTCGACCGATGCGTGGCACATCATCTTGGTCAGTGGCTCGGCGACGACCCTGGCGCCGAGGACGTCGTCAACCGTGACCTGTTCTGGGTTGCGCCGCGCGGCAAGCGGATTGAGCCGGGCCTGGTTGTATGACTTGGCCGCAACCGCGGCGATGACCTCCGGCCCGCACTGGGTTTCATACAGCCAGTGCGCTGCCTCGATGGCGTAATGCAACTGTGGCGGGAAGCGGTCCCAAAAACCGATGGCCGCAGGGACCACTCCGCCCGGCTCCAACGCGGTGGTCTTCTCGTAACCGATCGCCAGCGCCGTGCTGCAGCGGCCGGACGCGACCGCCCACACAGCATGTCGCAGTGCGACCATTCCGCCAGCCGACGCGCTCTCCGTCGCGGTTACCGGAATTCCTGTGCGGCCCAGCCGGTGTGCGACCGCGAGGCCGGTCTGCGGCCCCGCCAGTGCGGACGAGGTGAACACTTCGCCGACGGCGTCGTAGCCGATGCCCGCGTCAGCCAGCGCCTTCTCGGCCGCGGCGACGCCGAGGTCGGCCAGGGGCGTATCGCTGTGCTTGCCGAACTCGGTGAGGCCTACTCCGGTGATGTGTACGCCCGTCATGCCGGATCCGCGACGAACATCTCGATGGTGTCTTCACCCAATGTCGCTGAGACGAGTCGACCAACGGTTCCCGGCACAGGCCGGGCACCGTCGACAAGAACCTGGAACCGTCCGTCCTCGGTGTCCACCCACGCCACGGCATAGCCATCCTGGCCGAACTCAGGGAAGGGTGACTTCGACGGTACGAAGGTCGACGACCATACGGTCGCCGGGGTTTCAGATCTTGACATTGTCAGACAGCCGTCCTCTCGTACAGGGCGCTGGTGCTCGTGCTGCCCAGCGCGGGCGGTGGTGCGAGCGACACCGGCCCCTCACCGGCAAACCGCCACGGTAGGCCCACCAGTCGAGCCGTGCCGAGATCCGGGTCGGGGTGGGTTATCTCGGGAAAGAATCCACGCGCTGCCAGACGGTCGTCGGTTACCAGTTCCCCGGCGCTTCGTACGACAGCGGCCCGTACGCCGGCACCCGCGAGTTCTGCCGCGACGTCCTCGGCGTCGGCCGCTGCGATCCGAGCCGCGAGCTCACCATCGCTGTACGGTCGCGATTCGTCGCCGAACAACTCGACCGCGACCCAGCGCGAGTCGGCGCTGCGGTACACCAGGCGACGCACCGTCGGGTCGGGAGCAGCGTGCTCGACCGAAGCCGCGGCGACATACTCCGAAATCGTCGATGCAACAACCTCGGACATAGAGACGTCCACGACAGCACCTGTGTCGCTGTGCGGGCCAAGCGCCCACGCCGCGATGACGACCGCGGCCACCACAGACGACAGCGGATCTGCGAGCACGGTACCCAGGCGAGCCGGCTCGCCGTCGGTTCCGGTGGTCAAGCCGGCCAGGCCGCCGTACGCCTGAACGTTGTTGGCGTACACGCGATATCCAGCCAGCGGACCGTCCGACCCGAAGCCCGACACCCGCACCGCAAGTCGCCCCGATTCGGCGAGTTCCGCGGGTGACACGTGTAGCCGGTCCAACCGGGACGACCCGACGTTCTCGATCAACACATCGGCTTGCGACAAGGCCGCGGCCACGTCTTCGACTGCGCCGCCGGGATCGATCAGAACACTTCGTTTGGAGTGGTTGGCCACCGCGTAGTACGCGCCGCGTTCGACACCTGATACTCCGTCGGCGAACGGGCCACTGCGCCGGTAGATGTCGAGCCGTTCGGGATCCTCTAGCCGCACCACCGTCGCGCCCATCGCACCCAACAGGGAACCGATGATCGGACCCGCAAGTACGTGAGTGAGCTCAGCGATGCGCAGCCCCTGCAGGCCGCCGCGTCGGCGTTGACCGGCTTTGCCTAGCTCTGTCCGCCACGGTGTTCCGAGGACCGCGACGTCGCGATCACCCATCGGTGTCTTGGTCAATGCGCTTCGATGAGCCAGTTGCGGCGAGCGCAAGAGTTCACCGGGGAGATTGACTGGCGTCGACGGAACACCGTTGGCTTGCAGCAGGGCAGCGCAATCACCTTTTGCGCGACCGGTGGTCCACTCGGTGACTTTGGCGTTGATCAGTTCGGCGTGCTCGATGCGGGCGGGGCGATGATCAAGGCCCACCGCCCATGCCGGGTTCCCGAGTGCGACCAATAGGCCTTTCCACTGGTGGTTCTCCACGGCCGTGATACGCACCAGCCCGTCTCGGCATGCGAACACTCCCGAGGGCGCTAGGTATCGACCGCTGCCTGCGCGGCCTGGGCAGCGGTACATGATGTGCGCGCATTCTGGGAGTGCGGCGGTGTAGATCACTGCTTCCTGCACGGACACGTCGACGTGAACCGGTAAGAGTGTGTCGTTTCGCCGGTCCAGTCCGTGGAGCGCTGCCAGCGCGGCGACAGCACCGGCGGACTTGAGGGCCACGTAGCCGGGCGCAGGAACCGGCCGACCGTCGCCGTCCTCGATTGTGGCCAGGAGTCCACCGCTGGCCTGGGCGACCAGCTCACCGCCCGGGTGTCCGGTACCCGGCTCGTCAGAGCCGAAAGGGGACACAGTGACAACCACAGTGGGGCCATCCACCGATGGAACCGCAGCGCCGTCGACGATGACGATGTCGGCTGCGCGCGCGTGCTGCACAGGATCGGCACCCGGATCGAGCATGCGCTTGCGATGGTCAAGGACGAAGTCGACGGCAGGCGTTATGCCGTGCGGCCCCGTCAGAACCGGACCCGCCCGGCGCACCTTCTCGTCTGAGATCTTGGCAACGTCTGCGCCCAGGCTCGCCAGCAGTGCAGCGGCGGCCGAGCCGGCGATTCCGTCGCCGAGTTGCAGCACGCGCACGTCAGCGAGGAAATCCGTCGTGGAAGGATTCTGGCTCACTGCATGCGCTCCTGTTCACAGTGTGTTGAACAATTGAACAGTATTCGTCTCATTGAGTCCACACTGGGTCATCGACGTCGCATTCGGGAACCCGGTTCACAGCTTCACAGGTTTTGTTCTATTGTTCATGCTATGGCGACGATCACCGGCATTTCCGGAGCCCGATTCGACGACCCAGGGTTTTATCTCGGCGATCCCAACGCGACATTTCGTGAGTTGCGGGAGACAGATCCGCTGCACTGGTACGAGGAAGGCAAGTTCTGGGTCGTCACCAAGTACGACGACATCAAGACGATCTCGGCGCGGCCGGAGAAGTTCACGTCGGAGCGAATCGCGATCATGATGGATCTGATTGCGCACCGACAGGGTGTCGACCCCCAGGGATTCGGAAGTCGCGGAATCATGTTCATGGATCCGCCTGAACACCGCGCACACCGCAAAGCGATAGGCGTTCGGTTCACACCGGCGGCGGTCGCAAAGATGGAAGACCGCGTCAAGCAGGTCGTCGCCCAGGCATTCGACGACCTTCCCGACGGTGAGTTCGACTGGATCGAGCACATCGCCGAACCGATTCCGGTGTACATCTTTTCGTACTTCCTGGGTGTGGCGGAGGCGGATTGGTCCAAGGTCGCGTCGTGGGCCACTACCATCGCCAAGGCGGGTAGCGGGCTCGCGACCGACGACGACTACCAGGTGATCTTCGACCAGATCGCGCCCTACCTATTGGGTCTTACTGCCGAACGGGCCGAGAGTCCCCGGGACGACCTCCTGACGATGCTGACGCAGGTTCGCATCGACGATGAACCGTTCAACGAGGTGCAGATCATGGTCTACGCGATGACGCTGCTCGCCGCCGGAAGCGAGACCACTCAGAGCCTGCTGGCAGGTCTCATCGAGTGTTTGGATCTGCATCCCGCTCAGGCCGACGCGTTGTTCGCCGACTCTTCGCTGTCCGACAACACCGTCGAGGAGACATTGCGTTGGTGGACACCGGTGATGAGCATGGCCCGGCAGGCCGCCCAGGATGTCGAGGTGCGGGGAAAGAAAGTCCTTGAAGGTCAGGGCCTTCTGATGGCGTATGCGTCGGCCAACCGTGACGTCGATCATTGGGGACCCACGGCCGAGGACTTCGATATCACCCGCTCCGACGCGGCTGGACACGTGGGTTTCGGCGTGGGAGAACATTTCTGCATGGGGGCGGCCCTCGCGCGACGCGAGGCCCGGTTCGTGCTTGCCGAGGTGCTTCGACGGGCCAAGGGAGTTCATGTCACCGGTCAGCGGATCAAGCGGGAATCGTCGCTGGTGAACACCTTCGATCGACTCGACGTCACACTGGACTATCGCTGAACGCCGCTCCTGGCAGCCAGCCAGTCGGTGATCGCCGTGCGGTGTTCTGTACGTGACCCCAGCGACGCGGAGAGGGTTGCGGCGCGGCGTAGATGCACATGAGCCTCATGCTCCCAGGTGTAGGCGATGCCGCCGAACACCTGTGTCGCCCCCTCTGGAACGGCGCGCAGCGAGTCGATGGCCCAGAAAGCGGCGAGCGACACCAACGCCGTTGCGTCGGGTTGGTGCTGATCGCACGCATCGGCGGCCCGATTGACGAGCGCGCGACCGACTTCGATCACCGAACGCTGATCGACCAGCCTGTGCTTGATCGCCTGGAACGAGCCGATCGGTCGGCCGAACGCGACGCGAACCTTTGCATACTCGGTCGCTGCGTCATTGGCGGCTGCCGCGACGCCGACCAGTTCGGCGACGAGTCCGACGCGCAACCGCAGTAGGGCATCGCGATGGTGGCGCACAGCTTCGGCGCCGTCGGTGATCACTTGGATCGGTGCCCCGTCAAGGGTGATCAGCGCCGCAGGGCCGTGATCGAGAGGCTTCAGCGGCTCCCGTTTGACGCCCGTTCCGTTCGGATCCACCACACCCAGAAGTGACTGTCGGCTGTCTTCGGCCAGTACCACCAGCCGCGTCGCGACGGCGCCGTAGGGAACAAGATTGAAGGTGCCCGAAACCGTCTGGCCAGCTAGTGTTCCCGACTCAGGCAGAACGACCGCGACCCCGTCGGAGCAGCGGTCCTCGGACCAGTTCGCCGCCGCGGTGGCGGCCAGCGGTATCGGCGCTGCTGCGGCACCGGCTGCTTCGACGAGCACCGCGAGTTCGCGCAGTGCTCCACCTGCGCCTCCGTTGTCTTCCGACACCAATACATCCGGCCAGCCCAGATCCGCGACAGTGGTCCATAGTGCTTCGTCGAATGCCGGCCCGGGGCCGTCCAGAAGCGCTCGGCTGCGCTCAACGGACCAGGCCTGCCGCAGAATATCGTCGGCTGATTGGCGCAGTTCGGCGAGTTCGGCTGCAGTGTCGGCGATTTCGTCCAGTGAAGCTGACGGCGAGATTGCGGTGTCAGGGGTCACGGGGCAATCCCAGTAGTCGTTCGGCGATGACGTTGCGTTGGATTTCCGACGTGCCAGCACCAAATGTGGCCGCGCGCATCAGCAGGTAGCTTTGAGCGACATTGCCTTGCTTGGCGGCCCCGGCGGATCCGCGTTCGAGTGTTCCCGCAGGCCCTGTGAGTTCGAGGCCGAATGTTGCCATCGACTGATCAACCTCTGAGGTCAGCAGCTTGGCGACGGACGCCTCTGGGCCTGGGCTTACTCCGCGCACCCCCGCCGCCGTGGCCTGCGCGGCGATCTGCCTCAACGCCTCCACTTGGGCCGCGTATCGGGCGATTCGATCGGCGACATAGCTATCAGCTAAACCCTTATCAGTCAATGCATTTGGTTGTTGCGCCATCTTCACCAAGATGTCGAGGCGGCGTTCGATCCGATGCGTACGGCTTTGGCCGACACGTTCGTACCCAAGGGTCGACTTAGCCACTTTCCAGCCGCCGTGTAGGGGCCCGAGAACATTACTCAGGGGTACTCGCACAGCATCGAAGTACACTTCGTTGAACTCCGCGGCACCTGTGATCTGACGGATGGGTCGGACTTCGATACCGGGTGAATTCAGGTCAGCCAGTATGTAGCTGATCCCGTCTCGCTTTGCGGCGGTCGAGTCGGTGCGAGCCAAAATGTAGATCCAGTCTGCGTATGAGGCTTTCGACGTCCAGATCTTCTGTCCGGTGATGACGAGTTCGTCGCCCTCGATCACAGCCTTGGTTTTCAGCGCGGCGAGGTCACTGCCGGCCTCGGGTTCGGAAAAGCCTTGGCACCAAACATCTTCAGCAGAAAGGATGCGGGGAAGATATAGCGCACGTTGCTCGTCGGTGCCCCACTGGATGATCGTGGGGCCCAGCTGATTGATGGCACTGCGGTTGATCGGCTCCGGGGCATGTGCTGCAGCCATCTCGGCATTGAAGATGAGCTGTTGGGCGGGTGTCGCGGCGCGTCCGCCGTACGCGACTGGCCAGGAAATCGCAGCCAGTCCAGCTGCGTGAAGGCGATTCTGCCACAGCCGCATTCGATCAAGGCGATCGGTTTCTTCGCCTTCTCGGCTGACCAAGTCGGGGGTCAGCGACGAGGATAAGAAGGCTTGAACCTCGTCGCGGAACGCTTTGTCCGCTTCGTTGAGGACAACGCCGTAGTCGCGATCGGTCACGTGCCGCCGCGAATGATCGACGCCATCCGCTCTTTCATCTCGCCGTAGGTGATCGCCGTAGTGCCGGCTTTGGGTGCACGGCCTGCGTCGACTTTCGGCGCAGACAGGTCGAGGCCGACGATCTTGTCCCGAAGTGCCGCGACGGTGCAATTCTCTCGTCCGAGACGCTCGACGGCGTCAAAGCCGAAGACGCGTGCGGCGTTTCGCCAGGTGATGGCTTCGACCTCATCGGACGAACATCCCTCCAGCTGGGCTGCGAGTTGCTCAGGCGCATCCGGCCAGCTGCTATCGGAATGTGGATAATCCATCTCCCAGCAGATGGTTTCGATCCCGATGCGGTCGCGCATCTCGATTCCCACCCGGTCGCGGATGAAGCACGACATGAAGTTCCGGCGGAAGACATCGGTCGGGTTCAGTCCGGCCCCGAGGTCGTCGCCGGTCCATGCGCGCTGACGGGAGTAGATGTCCTCGAACCGCTCGAGCAGGAACGGGATCCATCCGATCCCGCCTTCGGAGAGCGCGAACTTGATCGTCGGAAACTTCACGACAACGGGGGAGAACAGGAGATCCGCAGTGAACCGCATCGTGTCAATGGCCAGCATCGAGTTGTACGCGAGATAGGTGGTCTGATCTGACGGGACGGGAACCCCGCCGCCGGTACCGATGTGGATGTTGACGACCGTGTCGTGCTCGCAGACCGACTCCCACAACACATCCCACTGCGGGTCCTGCCATGGCGGCTGACCATAGCTGCCGATGTGCTGCGGCACCGTCACCGCATGACAGCCCGCTCCCGCCAAGCGTGCCACCTCGCCCGCGGCGAGAGCTGGATCCCATAACGGCAGGATGCCCATCGGGATGAACCGGTCCGGGTGGCGGCCGCACCAGTCCGCAACGTGCCAGTCGTTGTAGGCGCGAACCATGACTTCGGATATGTCGCGGTCACCGTGATAGGTGAAGAGCGCCCCCGAGATAGTGGGAAATGAGGGGAAGCACAGGGACGCCAGCACCCCAGATGCGTTCATATCATCGACTCGAGCGTCGACGTTGTAGCAGCCTGTCCGCATGTCTTCGAAGCGCGACGGTTCAAATCCCCACTCATCGTTGGGCCGGCCCGCGACCGCATTGAGCCCGATATTGGGCATCTGGAGTCCTGCGTACTCCCAGAAACACACGCCGTCGTCGCCGTGCACGATTTTCGGCGCATCGTCGGCGAACCGCGACGGCACTCGGCCCTTGAACATGTCGGGAGGCTCGACGGTGTGGTCGTCGACGCTGATCAGCACTAGGTCGAGGGGATCGATCACCGGCAACATTCTAGGCTAATGAACAAAATCTGTATATGTGTACAGGCTAGGCGCCGGCACCTGTCGCGGCGTCTTCGATCCAGCCGGCCATCATCCCGTAAACCAGCTCGATGCTCTCGCGGGCGCTGGCGTCGTCACCGGACGGCTCGTAGTCCACTTCCCATCCGATCCGGCACCCGTCACCGGCGACAGCAGAGTCGGCGACGAAGACCACGGTCTCGAAGCGGTTCACTGGCAGCGGGTTGTTGGTGATCTCGTAGGCCAATCTCTTTTGCTCGGGTCGGATCCAGACAAGCGTCTCCACCGTCGCATCATCGCCCGAACCGTGGATCTTCCTGCGCATCCCTGGCCCGTCGCCTTCGACCTCCACGTTGATGTCCATCGGGATCCATCCCACCTCACCGAAGTTGGCCAGTATCGCCCACACAGCGTCAGCTCGCGCGGAGATGTCCTTGCTGACCGTCAAGGTTGGCATGCGGGGGACAGTACCATTCATGTAACAATAGAGCGGATAGTGTTCATATGTGCTGTAGGGCCGAGCGCGGAATTGAGGTGACATGAGCACTGACGACCAGACGGCTCTCGCGGTCGATGAGGACTGGGTTCGTTACGCCGTGATCGAACCGCACATCGCGCAGATCACGATCAATCGACCCGAACGCCGCAACGCGATCCTGTCGCCCGATATGCATGCACTGTTCAGGGATCGCCTCGACCGCGCCGAAGAAGACGATGACATCAAGGTCGTCATCCTCAAGGCGGAAGGGAAAGACTTCTGCAGCGGAGACGACGTCCGGCGTCTTCCGGTTGAACAGGCTGGGCTGACAAAGGATAAAAGGCTGCCGCAAACGGCTCGCATGGGCAATGCACGCCGACTGCACCGCCATCTGACGACCTGGCTCGAATTTCCCAAGACGGTGATTGCCGCGTGCCAAGGCGCCACGCTGGGAGCGGGGATGAATCTCGCGCTGGCCGCCGACATCTTGGTCGTCTCCGAGGACATGTATCTGGCGCGGCCGCAGGCTCGAATCGGCTTCGCGGGATTCTCGACGGCGATGCCGTTGGCCCTGCTCAAACTTGGTCCCAACCGCGGTTACGAGGCGATGATCACCGGGCGAAAGGTCTCCGCGACCGAATTACACGACTGGGGCGTCGCCGCATCCGTCGTGCCGGTCGACGGACTGGATGGTGAGGCGCTGCGCTACGCGCGTGCTATCGCTCATCACTCGGCCGACGGACTGATGGTTGGCAAGCACGCCCTGATCGCGTTCTGGCACGCGGTCGGAATGGCACAGTTCGGCGATTGGGTTCCCATGGCGCACAGCGTGTTCAGCAACTTGTCATGGCGCGAGGACGAGTTCAACTTCATGAAGGAACGCGCCGCCCGAGGCGGCCGTGAGGCATTGGCCGAACTCGAGCGCCGTTACTCGGAGTGGGGATTCGAGTAGATGTAACACCTGAACAAATTGTGTCATGATGTTCTGTATGCTGGGCGGTAGATCCTTCGACTAGGAGTGACACATGGGTGCACTGGACGGACGTACCGCGCTGGTCACCGGCGCTGGCCGGGGTATCGGGGCGGCGGTCGCCGAAGGCCTGGCGGCCGAAGGCGCGACCGTCATGGTTTCGGACGCGGGAGTCGGCGTCGATGGCACGGGTCACGATGCCGGCCCGGCCGAAGCCGTCGTCGCTGCCATCAATGAACGAGGGGGCAAGGCGTTCCCAGACGCGACCGACATCACCGACTTCGCCGCCTGCGCCGATCTGATCGCTCGCGCCGCGAACACACTTGGCGGCCTGGACGTCGTGGTGAACGCAGCGGGCATCCTGCGCGACGGCATGGTCTTCAAGATGACTGAGCAGGATTGGGACGCCGTCGTCGCCGTCCATCTCAAGGGAACTTTCAACGTCACCCGACATGCCGCTGGGTGGTGGCGCGAGAACCGTGGCGGTCAGTACAGGCTGGTCAACTTCACCTCGATGTCGGGTTTGCAGGGAGCGCCGAGCCAGCCGAACTACGCGGCGGCCAAGATGGGCATCGTCGGGTTGACGTTCTCCTGTGCGAATGCATTGCGCAATTACGGGGTGACGTCCAACGCGATCGCGCCGATCGCGGGCACCCGAATGACGCAAGGTATCAAGGGCGGCGGAAGCATGGACTACTCCGACTCCAACGTGCGCCTCTCGCCGAAGAACTGTGTGCCGCCTGTCGCGTATCTGGCGAGCACCCAATCGGACTGGCTCAATCGACGAGTCATCTTCGCCGGAAACGGGCGAATCAGCTTGATGTCCAACCCCGTCGTCGAGCGCGAAATCGTCTCAGCCACCGGCACGTGGGACATTCCCACCGCATTCGCCGAGATCGAGACATCGTTCAAGGAAGCGGTGTTGTGGCCCAACATCTTCGACAAGCCGCCTGCAAGCTGACCTACGGATGAGGTGACGATGACCGACCTGGCGACCGAACGGGTGCCGGAGAAGTACGCGTGTGGTGAGACTTTCGTCCCCAAGACCCGTTACGTCGATCCTGACTTTCTCAGACTCGAACTCGATCGACTCTTTACTCAAGTGTGGCAGGTCGCGTGTCGTGAAGAAGAGATTCCTGACTCCGGTTGCTATTACGAATACTCAATCGGCCGGCAGTCAATTGTGGTGGTGCGTCAGAAGGATCGCAGCATCAGGGCGTTCTACAACACCTGCGCGCATCGAGGGATGAAGGTCGTGCGCGGTAGTGGTTGCGCGGTTGATGGCGACCTGCGTTGCGAGTTCCATGGCTGGCGCTATGCGCTCGACGGACGATCGTCGTTCGTACCTTGCCGCGAAGAGTTCGCGTCGCGCCCGCGGGAGCAGTGGGGACTGACTCCGATCAAAGTCGGCACCTGGGGCGGTTGGGTATTCATCAGCATGGCCGACGATCCACCGGATCTCATCGACTGGCTTGCCCCTCTACCCACAGCGCTGGCGCCGTTCCGCCTGCAGGACATGCGCTACCGGTGGCGCAAGCGAACGTTCCTGCCTGCCAACTACAAAACCGTCGTCGATGCGTTCATCGAGGGCTACCACACCCCGGGTACGCACCCGCAGACCCTGCGGGCCGCCCAGGGCCCCCGGCCGACGACGGAACCGGCATTGCCGCAGGAATACGCCTACGCCCCGTACACACCGACGATCACCTATGACAACCACTCGCGATTCATCTACACGCAACGTCCCGAGACGGCCGGCCGGGACAGCGCGCGCCAGCAGCAGGCCGCACGGCCCGAGGTGTTCGCCAACTCGATGCAATACAACTACCTCGAGGTCGGCTCGCTGGTCACCGAGCGCGACTATCGCGCCGCACAGCAGCTAGCGACGATGGAGCCGAGTGAGGTTCCGCCGTTCGTCTTGTACCACAAGATGTGTGAAGAGTTGGCGCTCGCCGAAGGCGTCGACTTTCCGAAGATGTCGATGGAGGAGTACTTCGCGGGCAATGGCGACTGGCACGTCTTCCCGACGCTGGTGATCCTCGTCGAAAAGTCTTGTCTGCTGGGCTATCGAATGCTTCCCGACGCCGATGATCCGAACCGGTGCACCTTCGAGATGTTCTCGCTCGAACATTTCGCGCCCGGCGAGGTTCCCGAAACCAGCTGGCAGGAGTTCGAGCGCTGGCAAGACCACGACGGCTGGGGAGAGCTGCCGACGCAGGATCTCAAGAACATCGGCGCCATCCATGCCGGTATGCATTCCAAGGGTTTCGACGGACTGTGGCTGAACACCGCTCAGGAGATGTCGATCCGAAATGAGCACGCGATCGCCGATCGTTTCATCTTCGGCGCTGATGAGCAATGAGCGAGATCGCGACTGAGCGGCCAGTCCCGCTTCTTACGGATCTGAACCGACCGTATTGGACTGGCGGCGCTAATGGTGAATGGCGCCTGCAGCGGTGCACGGATTGCGAGCGGCTTGTGCACCCTCCGGCATTGCGGTGCCCGCATGACCACGGAGTGCCTGAATACGTGTCGCTCAGCGGTCGCGGACTAGTCGAAACGTGGACCGTCAACCAGCACCAGTTCTTTCCAGGATTCACACCCCCCTATGTGATCGCGTTCGTCACGCCTGTCGAGGACGATCGCGTTCGGGTGTTGACCAATTTGGTGAACGTCGAACCCGATGACGTCACTGCGGGCATGCCGGTCCGAGTGATGTTTCAGCGGTACGTCGATGGTGAGGACGAAGTGTTCATCCCACTGTTCGAGCCGGATCATCGATGACCTCGCCGCTCACCGACAAGGTGATCATCAGTGGCATCGGCCAGTCAGACATTGGCAGGCGGCTGAGGCGTGATGCGTTGGAGCTCACCGCCGAAGCGTGCGTCGCAGCTGTCGAGGACGCCGGACTCACCCTTGCCGATATCGACGGGTTGACCACGTATCCCGGGGCATCGCAGGCGGGTCCGGGATTCTCGGGTGCGTCATTGCGCGACATTCACGATGCCCTCGGTATCAAACCGAACTGGGTCGCAGGGGGAGTGGAGTCACCGGGACAGCTGGGCGCCGTCGTGGACGCGATGTTGGCGGTCGCCGGGGGTATGGCTGACCACGTCCTGTGCTGGCGCAGTATCTGGGAGGGCACCGCCCAAGGCGCGGGTCGGCGCCAAGGGTACGGAGCGCGGGGCGGTCGGCCTACCGGAATGATGTCTTGGCAATTGCCTTTTGGTGCTACCGCGGCCAACCTCGCCGCGATGCAGGTTCGTGCCCGGATGATCCGATACGGGCTGACTCGGGAGCAGCTTGCATCGATCGCGATCGTCGAGCGAGCGAATGCACGGCTGAATCCCTCGGCAATTTACAGCGATCCGCTGGACTTGGAAAGCTACTTGAGTGCGCGAATGGTGTCAGATCCGTTGTGCATGTACGACTGCGATATCGCATGTGACGGTGCGACGGCGTTTGTGATCTCCCGTGCGGAACATGCTGCGGCCCTGGGGCATCCGGCGGTCACGGTGGAGGCCCTCGACTGCGCTCACCACGATCGGTTCACGTGGGAGGGCGGCGAAGACATCGCACGCATCAGTTCGCGGTGGTCGACGATATGGGAACGGACGGATTACACCGTGGCCGACGTCGACTATGCGTCGTTGTATGACGGTTTCAGCGTGTTCGTGCTGTGTTGGTTGGAAGACTTTGGGTTCTGCAAGGTCGGCGAGTCCGGCGAGTTCATTGCCGACCCGGCATGCATCTCGCTCGGCGGCGATTTGCCCATCAACACCGCAGGCGGCCAATTGTCCGGTGGGCGGCTGCACGGCTTCGGCCATCTGCACGAAGCGTGTCTCCAGGTCCGAGGCGAAGCGGGAGACCGTCAGGTTGACGACGTCGCCTTGGCGGCTGTCGGAGTGGGCGCCGCCAACAGCGGAACCACTGCCATGTTGCTCCGGCCGGCGAGGTAGAACGGGGAGGCGAATGCAACGGGCCGAGAGTGAAAACCACTATCGCAGCGGCGATTCGGCGCACACGAATCCATACCGACTGGATGTGTTCTCCGACTCTGTCCGAGAGGTGGTGGCAGAAGCCGGCGGGTGGATCGTTGATCGTGTCCTCGCCGGGTGGAGAGTCACGCTTATCACCGATGCCGATGACGGGGAATGCGCCGGCAGGATCCTCGGCTGTGAGGTCACCACTGGTAGCGCGATAACCGATGCCTTACGACCACGCCCATACGGCATCGTCCTCACTTCCGCTCGGTGTCGCACTGATAGTCAGTTGCAGAAGTGCATCGCCGACGCACTCGACCGCCAGATCGCAGAGATCAGCCTCATCGGGGTTCGACCCAGCGGCCGCTGCGATCCCCGGTTGCATCCGGTCATCCACCGCGCGAGTTCCGCTGCGCAGGCGTTCAAAGCGCATGCACTGCTAGCGGTCGGTTTGCCAGACAGCTCAGTAGCGGTCACCGAGCGCTTCCTGAGCGGTGCGCTGGGGGAGCCCAATGTCGCCAACAGCAAGTGCAAAATTGCAGCGCGAAGGCGCGAGACTGCTCGAAAACGTTCTCCTGACGATGGCGACGCGGTGTTGTCGTATTGATGAAGTTCTGTCGCTGACGGCCGCACCGCGCTGCCCCCGCGCCGTGTAATCGTCCGCAACACCGCCACCAATGACGTGTCGTTCTCGTCGCAGCCAACGCGACAGAAAGTTTCGCGGCGGATGTCGAAAACGCGGTGACGGCTCCGTCCCTGGGGTGAGCGACCAACTAGGGTCGCCAATCTGAAGGGAGAAAGTCATGGCCAAATACCTGCTCCTCAAGCACTACCGAGGCGCACCGGCGGCCGTCAACGACGTGCCGATGGATCAATGGACGCCCGCCGAGATCGAGGCGCACATTCAGTACATGAACGACTTCGCAGACCGGCTGAAAGGCAGCGGCGAGTACGTCGACAGCCAGGCCCTGGCACCGCAGGGCGCCTGGGTGCGCTATGACGGCGAGGGCAAGCCGCCGGCGACCGATGGCCCGTTCGCCGAGACCAAGGACCTGATCGCGGGCTGGATGATCATCGACGTCGACTCCTATGAGCGTGCCGTCGAGCTGGCGGGCGAATTGTCGGCGGCGCCCGGCGCGGGCGGCAAGCCAATCCACGAGTGGCTCGAATTGCGGCCGTTCCTCACCCATCCGCCGACCGTCACCGAGTGATGGCCGCCGACGCGGTGGACGAGGCCCAGCTGCGGGAGCTGATCCCCGGCGTGTTGGCGGCGCTCGTCCACCGCGGGGCGGACTTCACGACCGCCGAGGACGCCGTCCAGGAGGCGCTTGTCAAAGCTGTTGAGACATGGCCGAACCAGCGTCCCGACGACCGGAAGGGCTGGCTGATCACCACCGCGTGGCGCCGCTTCATCGATCTCGCGAGATCGGACACCGCGCGTCGGCACCGCGAATTGCGTGTCGTCGACCAGCCGCCGCCCGGCCCGGCCGAGTCGGTCGATGACACGCTGCAGCTGTACTTCCTGTGTGCGCACCCGAGCTTGAGCCCCGCGTCGGCCGTCGCGCTGACGCTGCGGGCCGTCGGCGGCCTGACCACCCGACAGATCGCGCAGGCCTACCTCGTGCCGGAAGCGACGATGGCCCAGCGAATCAGCCGGGCCAAACGCACGGTGACCGACGTCCGGCTGGATCAGCCCGGCGATCTGCGCACTGTGCTGAAGGTGCTGTACCTGGTGTTCAACGAGGGCTACACCGGCGATGTCGACCTCGCCGCGGAGGCAATCCGGTTGGCCCGGCAGCTTGCCGCGACCACCAAAGACCCGGAGGTCGCAGGGCTACTCGCCCTGTTTCTGCTCCACCACGCGCGGCGGCCGGCCCGCACCCGCGCCGACGGCAGTCTCGTGCCACTGGCTGAACAGGACCGCAGCCTGTGGCGGCGCGACCTGATCGTTGAGGGCGTGGCGATACTGCAGGCGGCGTTGGCCCGCGACCGGCTCGGGGAGTATCAGGCGCAGGCCGCGATCGCGGCCCTGCACGCCGACGCGCAGACCGCCGATGAGACGGACTGGGTGCAGATCGTGGAGTGGTACGACGAGCTCGTCAGGCTCACCGACAGCCCGGTCGTAAGGCTCAATCGCGCTGTCGCAGTTGGTGAGGCGGACGGCCCGCAGGCGGGACTCGCCGCGCTCGCGGAGCTCGACCCGATGCTTCCCCGGTACACCGCATCGGCCGCTTACCTTCATGAGCGGGCCGGCGATCTCACCGAGGCAGCCAAACTCTACGTGGAGGCCGCCGCCCAGGCGCACAACCTGGCCGAGCGCAACCACCTCACGCTCCGAGCGGCCAGCCTCCACCAACGCCAATCAGGCCAGGGTGGCTGAGCATGTGCTCACGGCCCTGTGAAGTTGCTGAAACCCGGTGCCGCGGAGGGTATCTCCATCGCCGTGAGAACAGTCGCCGTCCCAGTCGAAATACGTTGTGTCACCGTGCATACCGAATTGCCTCGGTTCGAACGCTTGGATCGCTGCCGGCCCCCAAAGCGTGATCCGCGCTGAGACAGCAACTTTCGACCGAACCGACCCGATTTCGCCATTGCTGCCGACGAGGAAGGCACGTAAGATTCGGCCACATTGGGGCCCGTGGGCTCTACGATTGCCCGCTTAAGGCCTCCCCGACAGACGGGAGTGATCTTCAGATGGCCAAAGTCCTATTCGTCGTTACCGGGGCGAGTTACTGGACGCTCAAAGACGGCACCAGGCATCCGACCGGGTATTGGGCCGAGGAGTTCGCGGCCCCCTACAGCGCGCTCACCGGCGCCGGCCACGAAATCGTGGTGGCCACGCCAGGCGGGGTAGTGCCGCACGTGGATTCGATGAGTCTGCGACCAGCGATGGCGGGTAGTGCTGAGATCGCGCTCGACCTCGAAGAGACCCTGCGCGCCGCCGAGGAGTTGCGCAGGCCCATCGAGCTGGCTGACGCCCGGCTGGATGACTACGACGCCGTGTATTACCCGGGCGGCCACGGTCCGATGGAGGACCTGTGGAAGGACGCCGACTCGGGCAGGCTGCTCACCGCGGCACTGGCGTCGGGGAAGCCCCTTGCGATCGTGTGCCATGCACCGGTGGCCATTCTTGCCACCCGCCGCAACGGAGTATCACCTTTCGCTGGCTATCGCGTAACGGCGTACACCAACGACGAAGAGGACGCCGTGGGGTTGCGTGAACGAGCCTTCTGGACAGCCGAGGACGAACTGGTGAAGGTCGGCGTCGACTTCACCCGCGGAGAGATCTGGAAGCCCTACACCGTCGTCGACCGCAATCTGTTCACCGGGCAGAACCCTGCGTCTGCCGCACCTCTAGCCGAAGAAATCCTGAAAGTCCTTAAATAGCCATCGCTATGCGAAAACCCCCGAGCGCGAGGCGAACTCGGTAGCGATAGAGACGACGCTGCACCGCGACGCAATGTCTTGACCATCTACGGTGGCGTTGTGACGGTCAGATGAGCGGAGGCCCGTTGTGAAGGTCGGTTTGTACTTCGATCTGCGGAATCCGACCGCATGGCGTCAAGATCCCGCTCGCTTACACGCCTTCACGCTGGAAGTAATCGAAGAAGCCGAGCATCTGGGAATCGACTCGATCTGGCTGTCGGAGCACCATCTCTTCAGCGACGACTACGTGGCTGCCCCGCTGACGTTTCTCGCCGCGGTTGCAGCGCGGACCTCCAGCGTGCGGCTCGGCACCGCCGTAGTGCTCGCGCCGCTGCACCACGCCGCGGAGATCGCCGAGCAGGCGGTGATGGTGGATCTGATCTCCGGTGGTCGGCTCGATTTGGGCTTGGGCACCGGATACCGCCTTCCCGAATACCAACTGTTCGGCGCGGACCCGCACCGTCGCTATGCGCAGACCGATGCCAAGGCGATCGAGCTCCGTCGATTGTTGTCCGCTGGCGGTGTGCGACCACAACCAGTACAGGCCGAGGTTCCTATATGGATGGGCTATCAGGGCCCGAAGGGCGCTCGCCGCGCTGGGGTCCTCGGTTTGCCGTTGCTGTCGGCCGACGCTCGAAACTGGGCTCCGTACCGGGAAGGGTTACGCGAAGGCGGCCATGACCCGAGTAGGGCGCGCATGGCGGGCTGGATCAACACGTGGGTCAGCGATGATCCAGAAGCCGACTGGCCCACGGTGCGCGTGCACATGGCCCATCAATTCGATACCTACGCGGCTCACGGCGTTGACGGAACCGACGCCTCACCTCCAGCGGCAGTCGATCCGGAACGGATCCGGGCTGGCACACCGGACACGTTGCTTGGCTACTTCTGGTGCGACACGCCAGAAACGGTGGCGCGCAACATCATCGACTATACGGCTGGCGCTCCGGTAGAGACCGTCCTGATTTTCGCCTCACTGGCTGGAATGCCCGAACCTTTGGTAATCCGTCACATCCAGACCATATGCGGCAAGTTGGTGCCGTTGCTGGCCGCCGTCTGAGCCACCCGTCGTCGGCTCGGCTTAACGGTCGTGCCGTAAAAGTGACGCAATCATGACGCCCTGTAACGCATTGCGAACGCGGACACACTGCAGCTCCGTAAGTCAACTTATGGAACGCAACCGGCGGTCTACATGGGAAGGGACACGAGCAGTGCAATTGACACGAGTAGCGGCCACACAAGTTCTCGCCGGGGCGGGTTTGGCGATCGCCGTAGCCCTCGCCCCCTCAGCGGCTGCCAGCCCAACGCACGCCGCGCCTAACAATTCCGACCACACCCTGCAGCACATATGGCATTCGATATGGCATCCCGCAACACCCGCTCAACCCGCGCCGGCGGCTCCCAAACCTCGGCCCGCGCAACCCAACCAGCCCTCCGGCCCGCGGACCCAAGCAACTCCGACCACACAAGGCTCCATTCCCGCCACACAGCGCCGAACCCCAGGTCTGCCCGCAACCTCGGTGCCGATCGCGCCGACCACCTCCCAGCAGCCTGGGTTCTGAGCTAGGCGCTACGGGTGAGAATGCGTCGGCCACGCGGGCGACTCCAGTCGGGCGCGGGTCTCGGGGACCTAACGATTTAGCTGTGACTCGGCGTCGACGCTCGCGCAAATAACGCGGCCGTGGTCGGGTGGAGGCGATGCCCACCACCGCCTCCACACCTTTGCGCCTGACCGCCGCTGCGGTGGCGTGTCTCGCGATGCTCGCGACCGGCGCGCCGTCGGCCATCGCCGCCCCCACCAACGACGCCCAGGGTTACGTCGACTCCGTTGCGCGGTGTACTGCGCCCAACACGGTTGTCGTCTTCGGCAGCACTTCGAGCTCGCGGGTCGCGATCTGCAAAACGTCGAGCGGTCAGTACGAGTACCGCGGTGTGCGCCTGCGCGATGGCGCCAAGCTGATCGTCCCCGCGTCGCAATCCGGTGACGGGACGTTCGTCGCCGAAAACGACGGAATCACCTACTTTGTGACGTCCAAATCCCTGACCGTCAGCGCGGGTAGCAAGGTCATTCGCGAGGAAGCGATGGTGGACTTCCACCGGGCGGAAACGTCCAACGCGACAGCATCGCCTCCGTCGACGACAACACCCACACCGTTGCCGCCACCTTTGCTCGCCGAGGTAGGCGGGGGCAGCCGATAGAACACCCGAGGCGGGCCACCGCCAGCGCAGTGACCCGCCTCGAATCGCTTTTGTTTACAGCGGAATCCACGTGCCGAAGAACCAGAATCCCCAGCCGTGGCCGTCGCCGGCGGGCATCGGAGTCACCTGTTGACCGTTCCAGTTGAACGGCTGGTGATCAGTGCGACCCTGGTCGATGCCACGATTGTTCCAGTTGACGGGCGCGGGACCACGGTCGTCCCTATGGTCATTGCACTGCGGGGTGCCAGGACGGTCGCAGCCCTGCCCGGGGTCCGCATTGGCCGTTCCGAGGCCCACCCCGAACAGTCCCGCGATCCCGATTCCCGCTGCCAATGTCGATACCGACAACGCGCGCTTGAAAGCCATTCCCTCACTCCGTTTCTCGTTCATGCGGGCAGTTCTGCCACACACGAAGCAACGGTAGGGGCCCGACATGGTTGGCCGATATGTCTACGATGTGTGCCAGCTGTGCAAGTAATCGCGCTAGACCGGCAGCGCGAGCCGCGTTGGCTCGTCGTAACCCCGCAAGGTCACGGTGTCCCCCAAAGTCCAACGGGTGCGCTCATTTTCGGTGGCGTTGGCCACTGTATCCGAGGACGCGATGAGCCGGCTCGGCGTGGTTTTCGCGAGCTCGCACAGCCGCGCGGCCTCATTGACGGGTTCACCGATCACCGTGTACTCGAAGCGTTCCTTGGCCCCGACGTTTCCCGCGACAACCTGACCCGACGCGACCCCGATACCGGCCTGACACTCCGGAATTTCTGAATTCAGTCGCTCGGCGATCGTCCGCGCGGCGGCCAGCGCCTCGTCCTCGGCGTGCTCGAGCGAGACTGGAGCCCCGAAGACCGCCAGCGCGGCGTCGCCCTCGAACTTGTTGACCAGACCGTGGTGTCGGTCGACCTCGTCGACGATGACCGCAAAGAACCGGTTCAGCAGCTCGACGACTTCGGTCGCAGGCCGGCCTGTCACAAGCTGCGTCGAACCGATGATGTCGACGAAAATCACTGCCGCATGGCGTTCTTCGCCGCCGAGCTTAGGTCGCTGCTGTTCTGCGGCTGCCGCGACCTCACGCCCGACATGGCGGCCGAACAGGTCGCGTACCCGCTCACGCTCCTTGAGTCCCTCGACCATCGCGTTGAATCCACGCTGCAGTTCGCCGAGTTCGGTGCCATCGAACACCACGAGACTGCAATCCAGATCCCCCTGTTCGACCTCCTGCAGTGCACGGCGTACGACCCACACCGGGGTAGCCGTCAACCACGACAAAATCCACATCAAGATGAAGCCGAAGACCAACGCGAACAAGGCAAGAATCATCACAGCGACGGTGAATTGCGTCGGCGTCAGGTTTCGCAACGCCAGCGTGATCACTGCGGACAAGAAGATGCCCAGCACCGGCACCCCTGATCCAACCGCCCATACGATCATCGTGCGGCCCATGATTCCGTTCGCCAGCCGACGCGGCGGCCGCCCGGCCTCGAGCGCTTGCGCCGCAACGGGCCGCAGCGCGAATTCAGCGAGCAGATAGGAACACGCCGAGACGACCAGGCCCGGAAAGCTTATGCCGAGAGCGACTTTCGGGATGAAGTTCGTATCGACAAGCGCGTAGGCCGTCGTCAGTACAACCGTGCCCAAACCCCACAGCGCAAGCAGGACGCGCGTCAGCCGCCACGGCGCGAAGAATGTGTTGCGTTGATCCTCGCGGGTCGGCGGAAGCTCCTCGATCGCCCACCGCACATTGTTGATCACACGACGAGTTGCCCAGAACACACCGACGATCAGTGCAAGCGCGATGTACGCCGGGGCCAGGATGAACGTGATCCACCTGACTTGGGGGTCGAAGACGCTCGGCGTCGGGAACGTGACGGTGACAACCAGGAACGAGATGCCGATCCCCACCACGTTCGCGATCACGACGAACAGAGTCAGAATCGTCTGGATCCGCACACGGCGGCGCTGTTGACTCTCCGAAACCTTCCCGAGTAGCCAGGAGCCGTATGCCGGCGTGTCCGGCAGCCGGGGGCTTTGACGAGTCACAGTTTCCAGAACCCGACCCAGCCGGTGCGCGACGCCCTTTGTGGAGTTCATCGTGGCCTCAGCCTAATTTGGCTGCCCCTGCACTTATGGTGGTTCGCGTGCGTCTCGTGATCGCCCAGTGCACCGTCGACTATCTCGGCCGCCTCACCGCCCATCTGCCCTCCGCTCGTCGCTTGCTGCTGATCAAGGCCGACGGATCGGTCAGCATCCATGCCGACGACCGTGCCTACAAGCCGCTGAACTGGATGAGCCCGCCGTGCTGGCTCAACGAGGAGCTCGATGGCCCGGTGCCGGTGTGGGTCGTCGAGAACAAGGGCGGCGAGCAGCTACGCATCACCATCGAGGAGATCGAACACGACTCCAGCCACGAACTCGGGGTCGACCCTGGATTGGTCAAGGATGGCGTCGAGGCTCACCTGCAGGCGTTGTTGGCCGAACACGTCGAACTGCTCGGCAGCGGCTACACCCTGGTGCGGCGCGAGTACATGACCCCTATCGGACCGGTCGACTTGCTGTGCCGCGACGACCAGGGCCGTTCGGTGGCCGTCGAGATCAAGCGGCGCGGCGAGATCGACGGCGTCGAGCAGCTCACCCGCTATCTCGAACTGCTCAACCGCGACACCCTGCTGGCTCCCGTAGCCGGGGTCTTCGCTGCCCAGCAGATCAAACCGCAGGCGCGCACGTTGGCCACCGACCGCGGGATCCGTTGCGTGACTTTGGACTACGACAAGATGCGCGGCATGGACAACGACGAGTTCCGGCTGTTCTGAGACACTGAAGGCTATGCCCCGGCGCCGCACACCACCTCGCCGGCAACGCCCATTACCGCCGTTGCCGGTGAGCCGCCGGATCGAGACTGGACCCGATGGTTACGACTACGAAGTCAGGCCTATCGCGGCGGCGCGGGCAACCAAGATATATCGCTGTCCGGGATGTGACCACGAGATTCGTTCGGGCACAGCGCATTTGGTGGTATGGCCCGCCGACCTCGGCGAAAGCGCGGCAGAGGACCGGCGTCATTGGCACACACCGTGTTGGACGAACCGGGCCAACCGCGGCCCGACACGAAAATGGTCTTAGTGGTCCTGGGTTTCCGTAGCGGGCTCGACGAGCTCGACCAGCACCCCACCGGCGTCCTTGGGATGAATGAAGTTGATCCGCGAATTGGCGGTGCCGCGCCGCGGCTCGTCGTAGAGCAACCGGATGCCCTGCTCGCGCAACCGCTCGGTCAACGCGTCGATATCGCTGACTCGGTAGGCCAGCTGCTGAATGCCGGGGCCACGCTTGTCGAGGAATTTCGCAATCGGCGACGTCTCGTCGAGCGGAGCCATTAGCTGGAGTTGCGCGCTGCCGACGGGTGCGCCGCGCACGGAGAGCATCGCCTCGCGCACGCCCTGGCCTTCGTTGACCTCTTCATGCAGCACAATCATGCCGAGATAGTCGTGATACCACTTGATCGCGGCATCCAGATCCGCGACCGCAACGCCGACGTGATCGATTGCTGTAATTAACGCGGTGGCAATGAGCGGACGCGCATCCACTTGCTCGGCGGTCATAACGTAAAGGTAACCTAACGACATTGGTTTCGATACTCCGGCTGGATGGATAGCCTGTTTGGAACCGCTCAAAACCCGTTTGGAGGTCAACATGGCGACGTCTGTGATTGTTGCTGGAGCACGTACGCCGGTAGGCAAACTGATGGGCTCGTTGAAGGATTTTTCGGGCAGCGATCTGGGCGGTATCGCCATCAAGGGGGCGCTGGAGAAGGCCAAGGTGCCGGCTTCGCTCGTTGAGTACGTGATCATGGGTCAAGTGCTGACCGCCGGTGCCGGGCAGATGCCGGCACGGCAAGCCGCGGTGGCCGCGGGTATCGGCTGGGACGTGCCGGCGTTGACGATCAACAAGATGTGTTTGTCCGGCATCAATGCGATCGCCATGGCCGATCAGCTGATCCGGGCCGGCGAGTTCGACGTGGTGGTCGCCGGTGGCCAGGAATCGATGACCAAGGCGCCGCACCTTCTGATGGGCAGTCGCGCGGGCTACAAGTACGGCGACGTCACGGTGCTCGACCACATGGCTTATGACGGCCTGCACGACGTGTTCACCGATCAGCCGATGGGCGCGCTGACCGAGCTGCGCAACGACGTCGATCAGTTCACTCGCGCCGAGCAGGACGAGTTCGCTGCGCGCTCGCACCAAAAGGCAGCTGCGGCATGGAAAGACGGTGTGTTCGCCGACGAGGTCGTGCCGGTGACCATCCCGCAGCGCAAGGGCGATCCGCTGGAGTTCGCCGAGGACGAGGGCATCCGCGCCAACACCACCGCCGAGTCGTTGGCCAGCCTCAAACCTGCGTTCCGCAAAGACGGCACCATCACCGCCGGGTCGGCGTCGCAGATCTCCGACGGCGCCGCCGCCGTGGTGGTGATGAGCAAGGCCAGGGCTCAAGAGCTGGGGCTGAGCTGGCTGTGCGAGATCGGTGCCCACGGCGTGGTCGCTGGTCCCGACTCGACCCTGCAGTCGCAGCCGGCGAACGCCATCAAGAAGGCGATTGCCCGCGAAGGCATCTCGGTCGATCAGCTAGACGTGATCGAAATCAACGAGGCGTTTTCGGCAGTGGCCCTGGCGTCGATGAAGGAGCTCGGCGTGGCTCCCGAGAACGTCAACGTCAACGGCGGCGCCATCGCCATCGGCCATCCGATCGGCATGTCCGGGGCGCGCATCACCCTTCACGCCGCCCTTGAGCTGGCACGACGCGGTTCCGGATACGCGGTCGCGGCGCTGTGTGGTGCTGGCGGCCAAGGCGACGCGCTGATCCTGCGCGCGGGATAGCCATCTACGACACCATGTAGTAGCTGGCTCGTTTTTCGGGCACAATGGCGCTCATGACGAGCGCGTTCGATCTTCGATCGGTTGCTGGCTGGTTCCGTCTGATCGCGATGGCGGAAGCCGTCAGCTGGGTTGGCCTGCTGATCGGCATGTATTTCAAGTACCTGGGCACACCGCGAACTGAGATCGGCGTCAAGGTGTTCGGCATGGCGCACGGGCTGGTCTTCATCGCGTTCGTGGTAGCGGGGTTACTCGTCGGTATCGCAGTCAAGTGGTCGGCAGGCACATGGTTGCTGGCGTTGCTGGCGAGCGTCGTGCCACTCTGCAGTGTGATTTTCCTCATATGGGCTGATCGGACGGGCCGGATCGGGTCCGCAGAGGTCGCGTCGGTGGTCGTCCCACCGGGGCGGCCAGCACCAGAAACGACGTGACAGACTTGGGGGCGTGACTCGTCCCCGACCTTCCATCGCGGCCTCCATGGCCGGTGCGGTTGACCTGTCGGCCCTCAAGCAACGAGCAGCCTCCGCCGAGGGTGGCGAGGCTGCCGGTCCACCGGGTGGCGTCGAAATCACTGAAGCCAACCTCGAAGCCGAGGTGCTGGTTCGGTCCAGCCAGGTGCCCGTGGTCGTGCTGTTGTGGTCACCGCGCAGTGACGCGAGTGTCCAGCTCGGCAATGTCCTTGCCCAACTGGCTGATGCCGACGGCGGTAAGTGGTCGCTGGCGACGGTGAACGTCGACGTCGTGCCCCGGGTGGCTCAGATGTTCGGCGTGCAGGCGATTCCGACGGTGGTGGCGCTGGGGGCCGGGCAGCCGCTGTCGAGCTTCCAAGGTGTGCAGCCGCCCGAACAGTTGAGGCGGTGGGTCGACTCGCTGCTCGACGCGACGGCCGGCAAGCTCGGCGGTGGCGACCCCGACGCGCCGGAACAGGTCGATCCCGAAGTGGCGCAGGCGCGTTCGCATCTCGACGCCGGCGACTTCGATGCTGCGCTCAAGGCCTATCAGGCAATCCTGGACGCCAACCCGAGCCACGCCGAGGCCAAGGGGGCGGTCCGTCAGATCGGGTTCCTGCAGCGGGCCTCGCAGCAACGGCCGGACGCAGTCGCCGCGGCGGACGCCGCACCCGATGACATCGATGCTGCCTTCGCCGCCGCCGATGTGGAGATCCTGCAGCAGAACGTGGCTGCGGCTTTCGACCGGCTCATCGCCTTGGTCAAGCGGACGTCGGGCGACGAGCGCACCACGGTGCGCACTCGATTGATCGAGCTGTTCGATCTCTTCGACCCAGCCGATCCCGAGGTCATCGCGGGCAGGCGCAACCTCGCCAACGCGCTGTACTGATCCCGCCGAGCAGACGCAAAAGGCCCCGACACGACGCTTGGGTTCTGGGGGTGAATGCAACAGCCATCTAGTTGGAGGTTGTTGTGTACCTGAAGGCCTACCGGTCGGTCGTGCGTCAGTTTTGGGATCACATTCGCGACGGCCTGTCTGCCGGCGAGGCGGGAGTCGCTGTCGGCGTGTCGGTTCACGCCGGCCAGAATTGGTTTGCCCAGGCTGGCGGGGTGAGACCAAAATTCACTGATACCGGGCCGCGTAAGTGGTCCCCGCTGTGCCTAGATGAACGCATTGAGATCCACGTCGGCGTCAAGACTGGAGAGTCCATCCGCTCGATCGCCCGCCGACTCGGCCGTCCGGCGTCGACCATCATGCGCGAGATCAACCGAAATGCGTTCTGCTACGGGCGCTATCGCGCCCGCTATCGGTTCGGCGCCGACTGGCACGGTGGTTGGGACCCCACCCCGCGCTACAGCGCGACCGCAGCCCAGGCCCACGCCGAGATGCGAGGGCGCCGACCCAAACCCGGCAAGCTTGCGGTCCACGAACGGTTGCATGATGAGGTGCAGAATCGGCTCGAAGACAAATACAGCCCCGAGCAGATCTCCCGGCGACTGCGGTTGGACTTTCCTGACGATGTGGAGATGCGGGTGTCCCACGAAACCATCTATCAATCGATCTACGTGCAAGGACGCGGCAGTTTACGTCGCGAGCTGCACCAATGCCTACGCACTGGGCGTGCGGTGCGCCGACCCCAACGCCGAGCCGATGCCCGCCGCACCCGCATCCGCGACATGGTCAACATCAGCGAGCGCCCCGCTGAGGTCGAAGACCGCGCGGTGCCCGGACATTGGGAGGGCGATCTGATCCTGGGCGCACAGGGTAAATCCGCGATCGGCACCCTGGTGGAACGGTCCACCCGGTTCGTGATGTTGCTGCACCTGCCCGACGACCACGGTGCGCTGGCCGTGCAAGAAGCGATCGTGGCGAAAATGGCGCAGCTGCCGTCGATCCTGCGTAAGACCTTGACCTGGGATCAGGGCATCGAGATGGCCAACCACGCCGCCATCGCCCAAGCCACCGAACTCGACATCTACTTTTGCGATCCACACTCGCCCTGGCAGCGCGGCAGCAACGAAAACACCAATGGGCTGCTGCGCCAATACTTTGCCAAAGGCACTGACCTATCAGTGTTTCCCGCCGATTACCTCGATTACGTCGCCGCCCAACTCAACACCCGACCGCGTGAAACACTGGGCTGGAAGAAACCCGCCGAAGTCCTCGACGAACTACTCTCAAACCCGCCCAAACCACCCGCTGTTGCAATCACCGGCTGAAACCGCCCCGAGGTTTTGGGGCCCTTTGCGTCTGCTCGCGGTGTGGGCCCAGCTTGGGCTAAATCATGCGGGTTCAAACCACAGCGCGGCCAGCGGCGGCAGCACCATCACCGCCGATGCTGGGCGGCCGTGCCACGGTTCCTCGGTGGCCTCCACCGCGCCGTAATTGCCGATGCCCGAACCGTTGTAGATGTCGGCGTCGGTGTTGAGCACTTCTCGCCAGGTGCCGCTGTGCGGCAAGCCGAGCCGGTAGCGCGTGTGCTCGGAACCGGAGAAGTTGAACACGCACGCCAGCACCGAGCCGTCGTCGCCGTAGCGCAGGAAGCTCAGCACGTTGTTGGCCGAGTCGTTCGCGTCGATCCACGAATAGCCCTCCGGGCTGGTGTCCTGCGACCAGAGCGCGCGACGGCTGCGGTAGATGCCGTTGACGTCGCGGAGCATCCGCTGAATTCCGTTGGAGAAGCTGTTCTCATCGAGTTGGTACCAGTCGACACCGCGTTCTTCTGACCATTCCGCGCGCTGGCCGAACTCCTGCCCCATGAACAGCAGCTGCTTGCCCGGGTGCGCCCACTGGTAGGCCAGCAGTCCGCGCAGCCCCGCCGCCTTCACGTGGTCATTGCCCGGCATCCGGCCCCACAGCGTGCCCTTGCCGTGCACAACCTCGTCGTGGCTGACCGGCAGCACGAAATTCTCGCTGAACGCATACAGCATCGAGAACGTGATCTCGTGGTGGTGGTAGCTGCGGTGAATCGGATCACGCTTGATGAACTCGAGCGTGTCGTTCATCCAACCCATGTTCCACTTCATCGAGAAGCCAAGCCCGCCAAGGCTTGTCGGACGAGTGACACCGGGCCACGACGTCGACTCCTCGGCCACGGTCACGATGCCGGGTGCGACCTTGTGCACCGTCGCGTTCATCTCCTGGAGGAACTGCACGGCCTCGAGGTTCTCCCGGCCGCCGTAGATGTTCGGCGTCCAGCCGCCTTCCGGCCGGGAGTAATCCAGGTAGAGCATCGAGGCGACCGCATCCACACGCAAGCCGTCGATGTGGAACTCCTGCAGCCAGTACAGCGCGTTGGCGACAAGGAAGTTGCGCACCTCGGACCGGCCGAAGTCGAATACATAAGTGCCCCAGTCGAGTTGCTCGCCGCGCCGGGGATCGGAGTGCTCGTACAGCGGTGTGCCGTCGAAGCGGCCCAGCGCCCAGGCATCCTTCGGAAAGTGCGCAGGCACCCAGTCCATGATCACGCCGATGCCTGCTTGATGCAGCCTGTCCACCAGGTACCGGAAGTCGTCGGGGGTGCCCAGCCGTGACGTCGGCGCGTAATACGAGGTGACCTGATAGCCCCACGATCCACCGAACGGATGCTCGGCGACCGGCATCAGCTCGACGTGTGTGAACCCCTGGGAGACAACGTATTCAGTCAGCTCGTCGGCAAGCTGGCGATAGCTCCGCCCCGGCCGCCACGACATCAGATGCACCTCATAGGTGCTCATTGGTTCGAACACCGGATTCTGCCGGGCGCGCTGGGCCATCCAGGCGTCGTCGGCCCACGTATAGGAGCTCTTCGTCACCTTCGACGCCGTCTGCGGCGGCACTTCGGTGGCGAAGGCCATCGGGTCGGCGCGGTCGCTGACAGAGCCGTCGGCGCCGTGTATCCGGAACTTGTACAGCCCGCCGATTTCGAAACCAGGCCAGAACAGTTCCCACACACCCGTCGAACCGAGCACGCGTAGTTGGGCTTCGTTGCCGTCCCAGTGGTTGAACTCACCGATCAGGCTGACGCCCTTGGCATTCGGCGCCCATACCGCGAAGGACACGCCTTCGACGACGCCGTCGGGTGTGGTGAATGCGCGCTGATGCGCACCCAGGATCTCCCACAGACGCTCGTGGCGGCCCTCGGCGAAAAGATGCAAGTCCATCTCGCCGAGAGTCGGCAGGAAGCGGTATGCGTCGGCGACGGTGTGAGGATGCGTCGAACCGTCGGCACCGGCATAGCTCACTTCGAGCCGGTAATCCACCAGATTGGTGAACGGCAACGCGACCGCGAACAGGCCGGATTCGATGTGCTGGAACGTATACCGCTCACCGCCGACCAGCGCCACCACCTCGACGGCGTGCGGCCGATAGGCGCGAATGACGGTGTGGTCTTCGTATTCGTGGGCACCCAGAATCGAATGCGGGTCGTGGTGTTCACCGGCCAGCAGTCGGTTGAGATCGGCCGTGTGCGGCCGCAAGTGTGGGCTGGTGCGTTGGTTGGTCTGCGTCATCTCGTCACTCCCTGCGCAGTAGGCTCAGTCGTTGGTCGGCGGGCACCTGAGGCATGTTCATCACATGCGCGACCGCCTTGGCCGGGTCCAGGCGCACGTAATTCGCTTGTCCCCATTGATATTCGTCCCCGGTGATCTCGTCGCGCACCCAGAACCGGTCGTATGGCTCCATCCCCAGCGCCTCCATGTCCAGCCAGAGCGTCGTCTCCTCCGGCCCGAACGGGTTCAGTGTCACCACCACCAGCACCTGGTCGCCGGTCGCCGGGTCGAACTTGCTGTAGGCCATCAGCGCTTCGTTGTCAGGATGGTGGAACTTGATGGTGCGCAACTCATGCAACGCTGGGTGAACGCGGCGAATCTCGTTGAGCCGCGTCAGGAATGGCTCGAGCGACTCCCCGTCGGCCAAAGCGGCGTCGAAGTCGCGGGGCCGCAGCTCGTACTTCTCCGAGTTCAGATATTCCTCGCTACCTTCACGGACCGCTCGATGTTCGAACAGCTCGTATCCCGAATACACGCCCCATGCCGAACTCATCGTCGAGGCCAGCACCGCCCTGATCGCGAACATGCCAGGACCGCCGTGCTGCAGGCTTTCGTGCAGGATGTCGGGCGTATTGACGAACAGGTTCGGCCTGGCGTAGTCGGCGTGCTCGGCGATCTGCTGACCGAATTCGGTGAGCTCCCACTTCGAGGTGCGCCAGGTGAAGTAGGTGTAAGACTGCGTGAAACCAAGCTTCGCCAGCCCGTACAGCCGCGCCGGCCGGGTGAAGGCCTCCGACAGGAACAGCACGTCGGGATCCTCGTTCTTCACCTCACCGATGAGCCAGGCCCAGAAGTTCGGTGGCTTGGTGTGGGGATTGTCGACGCGAAAGATCTTGACTCCGTGTGCGATCCAGAACCGCACTACTCGAAGCACTTCCTCGTAGAGGCCAGCCGGGTCGTTGTCGAAGTTCAGCGGGTAGATGTCCTGATACTTCTTCGGCGGGTTCTCAGCATACGCGATGGTCCCGTCGGGCAGCACGGTGAACCATTCGGGATGCCGGCGTGCCCACGGGTGGTCGGGCGCGCATTGCAAGGCGAGGTCCAACGCGACTTCCATGCCCTCGTCGCGTGCCGAGGCGACGAAGTCGTCGAAGTCTTCGATGGTGCCCAGCTTCGGATGCACCGCGTCGTGACCGCCTTCGTCGCTGCCGATAGCCCATGGCGAGCCGACGTCGTTGGGCGCAGCGGTCACGCTGTTGTTGCGGCCCTTACGGTGCACCTTGCCGATCGGATGGATGGGCGGCAGGTACACCACGTCGAAGCCCATCTTGGCGATGCGGGACAACGCCTTGGTGGCCGTCGCGAAGGTGCCGTGCACGGGGTTGCCCTTGGCGTCCCATCCGCCGGTGGACCGCGGAAATACCTCGTACCACGAACTGAAGCGGGCCTGCGGCCGATCCACCCATACGCCGTATTGCTCGCCGCGGGTGACCAATTCGCGCAGCGGGTACTGGTCCAACAACTCGGTCACTTCCGGCGACAAAGCGGCACCGGCGCGGTAGAACGGGTCGCCAGGCTCACGCAGCCGCGCCGCGGCTTCGATCAGGGGATAACGGTTTTGGCGCGGCACACCCGTTGAAGCGCGATCCAGCAGGCGCGCACCGACGAGCAGGTCGTTGGACAGCTCGCCCTCGCTCTGGCCGGCGTCGAGCTTGGCGGTCACGTTCTTGCGCCACGTCGCGATCGGGTCGCCCCAGCCGTCGACCCGGAACGTCCACAGCCCGACGCTGTCGGGGCTGAACGCGCCGTGGAACACGTCGGGGGTGCGGCCCATCGACATCGGAAGCAGCTGCGGCTTGATACGCGGTGGTGGGCTGACTACCTCATCGATCGGCACGGGCTCGGCGGGTTTGACGCGTCCCGGGGGATCGTCGGCGAGCCTTGGATACGCCGTGCCGTGATAACGCACCACAAGCGTGGCCGACACGCCTTCATGACCTTCTCGCCACACCGTCGCCCGGACGGGAACTATTTCACCGACGACGGCCTTGGCCGGAAACCGTCCCGAAGATACGACGGGTGCGACGTCATCGATTCCGATACGACCGGCCACCCCACCACTCCTTACACTGGCGCGGCCCCGCTGGGCCGCTGTGCTTGTCGTCTGGTCTTGATTTACAGCCTCTAAAGCTTCCTGGGCGCCCTATACCCACCGTAGTGCGCGGCCCAACCCAACGGGGATGAAGGGATCACGGCCCAAGACTGCGAACACCCGATTTGTCAGTAAGGTTGGGTCGCGTGAAAGCCCTATGAAAGCCCTGAGGCGGTTCACCGTCCGCGCGCATCTGCCCGATCGTCTGGTTGCTCTCGAGCGGCTGTCGATCAACTTGCGCTGGTCGTGGGACAAGCCCACGCAGGACTTGTTCGAGGCCGTCGATCCGGAGTTGTGGAAGCAGGTCGGGCACGATCCGATTGCACTGCTGGGCCAGGTCAGTCCCAAGCGGCTTGACGCGCTCGCGGTCGACGAATCGTTTGTCGGTCGTCTCGACGGACTGGCCGCGGACTTGGACGACTATCTGAACCGTCCGCTGTGGTATCAGCAGCAGATCGACCAGGGGTCAGCGCTGCCCAACGGCATCGCGTACTTCTCGATGGAGTTCGGTGTTGCCGAGGTGCTGCCGAACTACTCCGGCGGCCTGGGCATCCTCGCCGGTGACCATCTGAAGTCGGCATCTGACCTGGGTCTTCCGTTGATCGCCGTCGGGCTGCTGTACCGGTCGGGCTACTTTCGGCAGTCGCTGACCGCCGACGGGTGGCAGCACGAGAGCTATCCGTCGTTGGATCCGCAGGGCCTGCCCTTGCGCCTGCTCACCGACGCCGACGAAAATCCGGTGCTCGTCGAGTTGGCCCTGCCGGACTCCGCGCGGCTGCGGGCGCGCGTGTGGATCGCGCAGGTTGGCCGAATTCCGTTGCTGCTGCTGGATTCTGACATCCCGGAGAACGAGCACGAACTGCGCGGCGTGACCGATCGGCTCTACGGCGGCGACCAGGAGCACCGCATCAAGCAGGAGATCCTGGCCGGCATCGGTGGCGTGCGGGCGATCCGTGCGTTCACCGAGGTGGAGGGTCTGCCCGCGCCGGAGGTGTTCCACATGAACGAGGGGCACGCGGGCTTCCTCGGCGTCGAACGCATCCGTGAGTTGATCGACGCAGGGCTGGACTTCGACACCGCGCTGACGGTGGTGCGGTCGTCGACGGTGTTCACCACCCACACTCCGGTGCCCGCCGGCATCGACCGATTCCCGGTGGAGATGGTCAAGCGCTACTTCGGCAGTTCGTCGGACGGCCCCGCGGGCGCGATGTCGCGGCTGCTGCCCGGGGTGCCGCTGGACCGGATCATCGCGTTCGGCGCGGAGGACGACCCGTCGAAGTTCAACATGGCGCACATGGGCCTGCGGCTGGCGCAGCGCGCGAACGGGGTGTCGCTGCTGCACGGCCGGGTCAGCCGCTACATGTTCAACGAACTGTGGCCGGGATTCGACCCCAACGAGGTGCCGATCGGCTCGATCACCAACGGCGTGCACGGCCCGACATGGGCGGCGCCGCAATGGCTTGAGCTTGGCCGCGAGCTGCTGGGCAGCCAAGATCTCGGGTCGCTGACCGAGCCCGAGACGTGGCAGCGGTTGCATCAGGTCGACCCGGGGCACATGTGGTGGATCCGATCACAGCTGCGGAAGGCGATGGTCGAGGATGTGCGCGCCCGGCTGCGCCGCTCGTGGCTGGAGCGCGGCGCATCGGATGCCGAATTAGGCTGGATTGCAACGGCTTTCGATCCTGATGTGTTGACGATCGGATTCGCCCGGCGGGTGCCGACGTACAAGCGGCTGACGCTGATGCTGCGCGACTCCGACAGGCTGGAGAAGCTGCTGCTCGACGAGAAGCGGCCGATCCAGCTGATCGTCGCAGGCAAGTCGCATCCGGCCGACGACGGCGGCAAGGCGTTGATCCAGCAGGTGGTCAAGTTCGCCGACCGGCCCGAGGTGCGCCACCGCATCGCGTTTCTGCCCGACTACGACATGTCGATGGCGCGGCAGCTGTACTACGGCTGCGACGTCTGGCTGAACAATCCGCTGCGGCCACTGGAGGCATGCGGTACGTCGGGCATGAAGAGTGCGCTGAACGGCGGGCTGAACCTGTCCGTGCGCGACGGCTGGTGGGACGAGTGGTACGACGGCGAGAACGGATGGGAGATCCCGACCGCCGACGGAATGCTCGACGAAGGCCGCCGCGATGACATCGAGTCCGCTGCGCTCTACGACCTGCTCGAGCGGTCGGTGGCGCCGAAGTTCTACGACCGCGACGACCGCGGCGTGCCGACGCGTTGGGTGGAAATGGTGCGCCACACGCTGATGGAACTCGGGCCAAAGGTGTTGGCGTCGCGCATGGTTCGCGACTACACCGAGAAGTACTACGCCCCGGCGGCGCAGTCGCTGCGCAAGACCGTCGAGCCCGGTGGGGACGGCGAGCCGTTCGGTGCGGCCCGCGACCTGGCCGCCTACCGGCTGCGCGCCCACGAGGCGTGGCCGAAGATCCAGATCACCGACGTCGATAGCTACGGGCTGCCCGATACACCTCTGCTGGGCTCGGAGCTGACGCTGACAGCGACGGTGCATCTGGCTGGGCTGCGGCCCGACGAGGTGGTGGTGCAGGCGGTATTGGGCCGGGTCGACGCCAGCGACGCGCTGGTCGAACCGGCCACCGTGCCGATGCAGCACACAGGGACCGCCGACGGCGGCAACGAGATCTACTCGACGACCACACCGCTGCCGGTGGCGGGTCCCGTCGGGTACACGGTGCGCGTGTTGCCGCATCACCCGTTGTTGGCAGGCGATAACGAACTCGGCCTCGTCACGCTGGCGTGAGCCGCGCTCTAAAGGTCGCGCTGGACGGCGGGCCCTACGCGTTGGCGGCAGGTCCGGACGGGGCGATGTGGGTGACGCTGGTGCACAGCGGCGCGATCGCGCGGGTGACACAGAACGGCGACGTCACCGAGTATCCGGTCGATCCGAAGGCGCGGCCGTCGATCATCACCGCGGGCCCCGACGGCGCGATGTGGTTCACCCGCACCGGCGACGACCGCATCGGCCGCATCACCATGGCAGGCGAGCTGACCGCATTCGAGCTGGAAGAGGACAGCGGGCCGTTCGGAATCACCGCGGGCCCTGACGGCGCGCTGTGGTTCACCGCCATGACGTCGGGCACCGTCGGCCGGCTCACGGTGGACGGCGAACTGTCGGGCTGGTCGGTCGGCGGGGCGCCGTCGATGATCGTCACCGGCCCAGACAACGCCTTGTGGTTCACCCTCAACCAGGGCAACTGCGTCGGCCGGTTGACGCCTACCGGCGGGATCACCGTGCGTGAATTGCCCACTGCCGCAGCGGGACCGGTAGGTATTGCCACCACTCACGACGATGCCGTGTGGTTCACCGAGATCCTCGCCGACAAGCTCGGACGCATCCCGATGGACGAGGCGATCCAGGAAATGGATCTGCCCGGTAAACCGCACGCCGTGGTCGCCGATCCCGACGACGGCGTCTGGGTGAGCCTGTGGGGTGCGAACCAGATCGCCCGGGTCAGCGGTGACGGCTCCGAAGTCGTCACGATCGACCTACCGCCGGGCAGCGAACCGCATGGCCTGGCGATCGGTCCCGACGGCGCGGCGTGGGTCGCGCTGGAATCGGGATTCGTGGTGCGTATGCCCACGTGACCGAACTCGGCCTGGTCACACTCGCATAAAGACTCGCGCACAACGGACAGCCCTCTTGTCTTGGGCGTCGGCGGTCGGGTAATGATCCTAGGCGGTATGTGTTCCGGCCAAGGAGGGCTGCGCTGTGCTAGTTCGTCCGCTGGCCGTACTGTGCGCATGCGCGCTGACCTGCGGCTTGGTTGCCCCGCCCGCAACGGCTGAGCCCGATACCGAGCCCGTCGCCGCCGAGGGACCCGCACCTGAAGCGGCCCCCGTAGACGACGGCCGGGTGGAGTCATCGCCGCCCACATCGACGCAGACACCCGACGGGTGGACGCTCACGGTGTCGGCCAAAGACGAAACGCAGCGTGTGATCGCGCCATTGACGACGGCTATCTCGTCGCGCGAATACGAGGTCGGCGGAACCTTCACCGGCTCACTGTCCGGCCCGGAAGGGGAAGAACCGCCGCACGGCACGCTGGAAGTCGGATATCAGATCGGCTGCGGCATCGACATGAGCACGTCCAACGGCGTCACGCTGACCGGGAGCGTTGGCATGACGCCGTCGCTGGGCCTCGGCGGGGTCGATGTCATCTCACCACTGCCCGAAGGGCTCATTCCTGTCGTATCGACGCCGGTCACCGGCGGCATGGCGATCGCGATGAAGCCAGGCATCGTCAACGTGGTTCCGGTGTCGAAGAAGGAGTTCAAAGGCAACGATCCGTGGATCATGGTCGACGGATTCCACATCAAGATCGACGGCTGCGTAGGCGAATCGTTCGTCCGCTCGTATGCGTTCCTGACCCGGTCGACCGATCAGTCCGACGCAGTCAGGGCCTGGTACGGCGTAACGAAGAAGGTCTAGCGCCGCCGAAACTGCGCACAGATCGCGAAGAACGCCAAAATCGCGATCTGGCAGCAGTTTCGAGGGCGGGCCGTCAGGGGAAGCGCTTGAAGCAGCGGTCCGCGTCGCCGAGCACACCGACGCGGAACGCGTCGATGCGCGAGAAGCCCGACGGCACTGATTCACCGTTGACGTCGCTGGCCACCAGCCCGTTGGTGAGAATGCCCGACACCGCCTCATCCACGTCGCCCGCCGTCAGCGCGATCGTGTTCCCGTCGGGCGTCGTGACGTCCTTGGACATCTTCACGGTCGCCACCCCGGTGAGGCATGCGGTTCGCAGCGCCGCCTCGGCATTGTCGAGCGTCACGCTGCCGCGTTCCAGCTGGATGGCCTGCATGTACCGCGACACCAGCACTGAATACGCCGTGTTGTCGCCACTGGCGAGGCCGGTGCCGTCCTCACCGTCGGACTGCATGCCCATCGTCTTGAGCTCGGGCATGTCGACGACGATGGTGTTGCTGGCCGGGCAGTACGACACCGGCGGACTCGGGCGCGCGTTCGGGCACTTCTGCGCTTCGGAGGTTTCGAAGCTCAGCTTCGGCGGCTTGGCGGGGGTGAACAGGATCCCCATCGCGTCGACGATCGATCGCACCGACTCCTCTGTGACGGGCAGCTCGCCGGTCTGATCCTCGGGCAGCAGTACGGGCAAATCGCCACGGCGCTGGCCGATTTCACGCATGTCGATCGCCGCACACGCGGAAGGTCCGTCGGTGAAACCGAACTGGAAGGCCGACAGGCGCTCGAAGGCCGAACCATGCTCGTCTACACCGGCTTCGGGATCGCCCTCGGTGAGCAGCGGGTCGCGGAATGCGATCACGGCCGCCAGTACGTTGTTCAGCCCCTCGCCGGTGGACAGCGTGAACCGCGGCGACTTCCCTTCGGCGACCCACCGCATGTAGGACCCGGCGAAGCAGTCGGCCTGCTGCTCGGAGACCAGCGTCGGCGTGCTCTTCTTGTTCAACCCGGCCTGATCTTGGACGGCGTGACCGTACTCGTGGGCGAGCACCATCGTCACTCCCATGTCGCCGAACGCTTTTCGCAGCGACGGCAATAGTTCGCCGCGGTCCCATCCGATGGTGTTGTCGTCGAAGCAGAACGCGGCATTGACGAGGCCGTATGTGTCCTCGCCGCAGAAGTGGCCGTCAAATCCGTTCGCGTCCCAGGAGATCAGCGCCTCGACGGGCTTGAAGCTGCCCTCGAACGCCTCGCCATAGGCGTTGTCCCAATACTCCTCGATATCGCTGACCGCGTTGCGCGCGAGGTCGTCGATCTTGCCGTTGTCGGTGCCCTGCACCTCCCGCACGGGCCCATGGGCGTCGGGTCGCAGCCCGGTCGGCCCGTCGGTGGCCGCCATTCCTGCCACGTGGAATGGGTCGTCGAACACCGAAACGGGTTTGCCCTGCAGGGTCGTCGTGCAGCCTGCGACGAGAACGGCCGAGCAGGTAGCGATGACGGCGCCTATCAGGGGTCGTCGACTCATGGACGCCGCCTCTCGGGATCGGAAAGCGGCCGTGGCGGCCGACACTGGGAATTCGCTACCAGGATGCCAGGATAATGAAAACCTCAGCCAGCGCGCAGACGTTCTAGCGCCTGACGCACCCGGGTGGAGTCCGTCGTCGCCCAGAACGGCGGCAGTGACGCACGCAGATAACCGCCGTAGCGCGCGGTGGCCATCCGGGAATCGAGCACTGCGACGACACCTCGATCATCGGTGCGGCGCAGCAGCCGGCCGGCGCCCTGTGCAAGCAGCAGCGCGGCGTGACTGGCGGCCACGGCCATGAACCCGTTGCCCCCGCGCGCGGCCACCGCCCGCTGGCGCGCGGTCAGCAGCGGATCGTCGGGCCGCGGGAACGGGATGCGGTCGATGAGCACCAGCGACAGCGACGGCCCAGGCACATCGACGCCCTGCCACAGCGACAACGTGCCGAACAGCGACGTCGCGGCGTCATCGGCGAAGCGCTGCACCAACGCGGAGGTGGTGTCTTCACCCTGGCACAGCACAGGGGTGTCGAGCCGCTCCCGCATGATCTCGGCGGCGGCCTTGGCGGCGCGCATCGACGAGAACAGGCCAAGCGTGCGTCCGCCCGCCGCGGTGATCAGCGCCTGGATTTCGTCGAGCTGCTCGGCCGAGCCGGTGCCGTCGCGGCCCGGCGGCGGCAGATGGGCAGCGACGTAAAGGATGCCCGACTTCGCGTGCTCGAACGGCGACCCGACGTCGAGACCGCGCCACTTCGCGTCCTTCTCGCCACCGGCCAGCCCCCACGCCGACGCCATCGCGTCGAACGTGCCGCCGATCGTCAGCGTCGCCGAGGTGAGCACCGTCGTCGCCCGCTCAAACAGCCTGGCGCGCAACAACCCTGACACCGACAGCGGCGCCACCCGCAACACCGCGCGGACGCTGCCGCGGTTGTCCTCATGGTCCAGCCACACCACATCCGTGCGATCCGGAATGGCGGGGACGAACGACGCCAGGATGCGGGTCGCCGTGTCCGCGACGTCGCTCAAGGCCGTCACCGCTTCCGAACGCGCCGACGCCGCCTTCGGATCGCTTGGCGACGTGTCGATTGCCGAGCGGGCCCTGTTCGCGGCGTCACGCAGCGCGGTCACGTACGTCGCCGTCTCGTCGTCGAGCACGTCGATACGGCCGGGCGTCGCGTCGTGAATGGCCGACGACAACGTCGCCGTCGCTGCCTCCAGCCGTTGCGCGAGTTCGGGATCGATCAGTGGGCGGGCGCGCCGGTGGGCGATGCCCATCGATGTCGCCGACAGCTCGGCGGTTGCCACACCCGTCACGCGGTCCACGAGTTCGTGGGCCTCGTCGACGACGAGCAGTTCGTGTTCGGGTAGCACCGAGGCGTCTGCGATGGCATCGATGGCCAGCAGCGCGTGGTTGGTGACGATCACATCGGCGTGGCCGGCCTTGTCGCGGGCCTTCTCCGCGAAACAGTCGGTGCCGAACGGGCATCGGGCCACCCCGATGCATTCCCTGGCCGACACACTGACCTGAGACCACGACCGGTCGGGGACGCCTGGCGTCAACTCGTCGCGATCACCGGTCTCTGTGCTCGACGACCACTCCGTGAGCCGCTGGACATCTCGGCCGAGGGCCGTGGCCGCCATCGGTTCGAACAGTTCATCCTGCGGCCTGTCCTCGGGTTCACTTGCGCCGTTATGAATCTTGTTGAGACACAGGTAGTTTCCGCGGCCTTTCAGCAGCGCGAACTCGGGGCGTCGGGGCAGCGTGTCGGCAAGGGAGTCGGCCAGCCGTGGCAGGTCGCGATCGACGAGCTGACGCTGAAGTGCGATCGTTGCCGTCGACACCACCACGGGTTCGTCGGTGGTGACGGCACGGGCGATCGCAGGCACCAGGTAGGCCAGCGACTTGCCGGTACCGGTGCCTGCCTGCACAGCGAGGTGCTCGCCGGCATCGAATGCGTGCGTGACGGCCTCGGCCATCTCGATCTGGCCGCGGCGTTCTGCGCCGCCCAATGCGGCAACCGCCTTGGCCAGCAGCTCAGTGACATCGACCTCGGCCGTGGCTACGCCTCTCGCCTGGTGCCGGGCGCAATCATGCGCGTCGGGATCGCGGGCTCGCCCTTGGAGAGTTTCAGCCCGTCCCACGGCACGCTGTGAAGTCCTTCTTTGACGCGACTACGGGCCGCCTCGATGCCGAGGTCGCCGACCGGTTCTCCGTTGCGCACCAGCTCGACGGTGAGCGCACGACCGTGCTCAGCGGGCGGTTCCCCATACGGATGGACGATCTCTTCGAGGATGGTCCCTGTCGGTTTACACGTTCGCAGCGCTTGTTTACGTCCGCCGTGAGATTCCTTGTGGCTGCTGCGTTTTTCGACGGGCATGCCGTCGACCTCTACCAGCTTGTAGACCATGCTCGCGGTCGGCGCGCCCGAGCCGGTGACCACCGACGTGCCGACGCCGTATATGTCGACGGGTTCGGCGCGCAGTGCCGCGATCGAGTATTCGTCGAGATCACCGGAGACCACGATGCGGGTCTTGGTGGCGCCGAGGTCGTCGAGTTGCTTGCGAACCTGTCGCGCCATCACGCCCAGATCGCCGGAGTCGATGCGCACCGCGCCGAGCTCGGTTCCGGCCACCTCGACCGCGTTGGCCACGCCGGCGGTGATGTCGTACGTGTCGACGAGCAGGGTCGTGTCCACTCCGAGCGCGTCGACCTGCGCCCGAAACGCCGCCTTCTCCCAATCGGATGTTCTTCGCCCAAGTGGCTCATCACCTGGGCCGGCTGTGCCTGTTGTGTGCAGCAGCGTGAACGCATGTGCGCTGGTGCCCAGAGCCGGCACGCCGTAGCGGCGCTGGGCTTCCAGGTTCGACGATGCGGTGAACCCGGCGATGTAGGCGGCCCGTGCGGCCGCGACCGCGGCCTGTTCGTGAGTGCGCCGTGAGCCCATTTCGATCAGCGGACGATCCTCCGCCGCACAGGCCATTCTTGCCGCGGCCGACGCGATCGCGGTGTCGTGGTTGAGGATCGACAGCGCCAGTGTTTCCAACACGACGCATTCGCCGAAAGTGCCGTGCACCGACAGCACGGGTGAGCCGGGGAAGTACAGCTCGCCTTCTGCGTAGCCGTCGACGTCCCCGCTGAAACGGTAGTCGGAGAGGTACGCGAGCGTTTCACGGTCGAGGAAATCCGACAACGCCGCGAGCGCGTCATCGTCGAATATGAACTGCGCCAAGGCTTCCACGAACCGCGCGGTGCCCGCGACGATCCCGTACCGGCGGCCGTCGGGCAGTCGGCGGGCAAAGATCTCGAAGGTGGTGCGACGGTGTGCGCTGCCGTCACGCAGTGCCGCCGCAAGCATCGTCAGTTCGTACTTGTCGGTGAGCAACGCTGGAGACGGTGACGTCACAGGAGCAACGGTAGTAGTTCGAAGGGGCCGATATGGCCCGGCTATCCTGAAGAACATGGTTACGCCGGCGAAGACCCGACCGGGAACCCGCGAGGAACGGGACGTCAAAACCGTCGACGCGACGGACACCCCATGGGTGACCATCGTCTGGGACGACCCCGTCAACCTAATGACATACGTGACGTACGTCTTCCAGAAGCTGTTCGGCTACAGCGAGCCGCAGGCGACCAAACTCATGCTGCAGGTGCACAACGAGGGCAAGGCCGTGGTCTCTGCCGGTAGCCGGGAGTCGATGGAAGTCGACGTGTCCAAGCTCCATGCCGCCGGCCTGTGGGCGACCCTGCAACAGGACCGCTGATCCAGACGTGCGCAAATGGAAGCGGGTCGACACCGCCGACGGCCCGCGTTTCCGATCGGCGCTGGCCTCGCATGAGGCCGAGCTGCTCCACAGCCTCGTGACGTCGATGATGGGCATGCTCGAGGAGCGCGAATCCTCAGGCCCCACAGACGAACTCGAAGAAATCACCGGAATGCGTACCGGTAACTCGCAGCCGCCACAGGACGAGACGATGAAGCGGTTGCTCCCCGACTTCTACCGCCCGCATACCGATCATCCGGCGGGTTCGGGGACTGCCGAGAGCCTCAACAGTGCGTTGCGCAGTCTGCACGAGCCCGAGATCATCGATGCGAAACGCCAAGCGGCACAACGATTGCTGGAGACCGTTCCGTCCGGCGGCGGAAAGTTCGAACTCACCGAGGACGACGCGCATGCCTGGGCCGCCGCTGTCAACGACGTGCGTCTCGCGCTGGGCACGATGCTCGATATCGGCCCGCATGGCCCCGAGGCCCTGCCGTCCGACCATCCGATGGCCGGCCACCTGGATGTGTACCAGTGGCTGACCGTCCTGCAGGAATATCTCGTGCTCGGCCTCATGGACACGAAATGAGCGCGATCACCGACGTCGGCGGGATTCGCGTCGGCCATCATCACCGGCTCGACTCCGACGTCGAGCTCGGCTCCGGCTGGGCCAGCGGCACCACCGTCGTGCTGACACCGCCGGGCACGGTTGGGGCCGTCGACGGGCGGGGCGGCGCACCGGGCACGCGCGAAACCGACCTCCTGGACCCGATCAACTCGGTCCGCCATGTCGACGCCGTCGTCCTGTCCGGCGGCAGTGCATACGGGCTCGCGGCCGCCGACGGCGCGATGGCCTGGCTCGAGGAGCAGGGCCGCGGCGTGGCGATGGAGGGCGGCGTGGTGCCGATCGTGCCCGCCGCTGTGATCTTCGACCTGCCCGTTGGCGGTTGGAACTGCAGGCCGACGGCTGAGTTCGGCTACGCCGCGGCCCAGGCCGCTGGTGAAGACGTCGCCGTCGGGACCGTGGGGGCGGGCACCGGCGCGCGTGTCGGGGTGCTCAAGGGCGGCGTGGGAACGGCGTCGATGACGCTTTCGTCCGGTGTGACAGTCGGTGCCCTGGTGGTGGTCAACGCTGCCGGCGACGCGGTGGACCCCGCCACGGGTCTGCCATGGCTGGCATATCAGATCGAGGAGTTCGGCCTGGTCGCTCCGCCCGCCGAGCAGATCGCCGCATACGCCGACCGGCACACTGAGCTCAGCCCGCTCAACACCACCATCGCCGTCGTCGCCACCGACGCGGCGCTGAGCAAGGCGGGGTGCCGGCGAGTCGCCGTCGCGGCGCAGGACGGCCTGGCCCGTACCATCCGGCCGTGTCACACCCCGCTGGATGGCGATACGGTGTTTGCGCTGGCCACCGGCGCCATCGAGGTGGCGCCAGACCCGACCACGCCGGCGTCGATGTCGCCGGAGGTGCCGCTGATCACCGCGATCGGGGCGGCCGCGGCGGACTGCCTGGCCCGCGCGGTGCTTGTCGGCGTGCTGGCGGCCGAGTCGGTCGCCGGAATACCGACATACCGCGACATGTTGCCGGGAGCGTTCGAGTGAAAGGTAATCAACCGTGCTGGTGATCCGAGCCGACTTGGTCGACGCGATGGTCGCCCACGCCCGCGCCGACCACCCCGACGAGGCGTGCGGTGTGATCGCCGGACCTGATGGATCGGACCGTCCGGAGCGGTTCATCGCGATGCTCAACGCCGAACGGTCGCCGACGTTCTATCGGTTCGACTCCGGCGAGCAGCTCAAGGTGTGGCGGGCGATGGACGCCGCCGACGAGGTGCCCGTCGTGATCTATCACTCGCACACGGCGACCGAGGCGTATCCCAGCCGCACCGACATCTCGTACGCGTCCGAACCCGACGCGCATTACGTCCTGGTGTCAACGCGCGACCCTGACGAGCACGAGCTGCGTAGCTACCGCATCGTCGACGGCGTCGTCACCGAGGAACCCGTCAAAATCGTTGAGCAGTATTAGAAAGGCCAACCCATGTCAGTCACTGTCTCCATCCCGACGATCCTGCGCACTCACACGGGCGGGGAGAAGCGCGTCTCGGCATCGGGTAACACGCTGCAAGCCGTCATCAGCGATCTGGAGTCGAACTACTCAGGCATCTCTGAGCGCCTCGTCGACGACGGAAAGCTGCACCGCTTCGTCAACATCTATGTCAACGACGAGGACGTCCGATTTTCCGGCGGTCTGGACACCGAGATCTCCGACGGGGATTCGGTCACGATCCTGCCTGCCGTCGCGGGTGGCTAGCGTGAGCCTCGACTGGGTCTGGCACCGAGGGGATGGTTCACTGTGCCCACCTAGCGGCGACAAAGTCGCCAGGGCGACAATGTCGCTCGGAGGCGGGCAAAATCGCGTATCCACTCCCGGCGCCGAGGTGTCGCAGTGACGCGCTACGACTCGCTGCTCGAGGCGCTCGGCAACACGCCTTTGGTTGCGCTGCACCGGCTTTCGCCCCGATGGGATGACGAGCCACATGTGCGGTTGTGGGCCAAGCTCGAGGACCGCAATCCGACGGGCTCGATCAAGGACCGGCCGGCGTTGCGGATGATCGAGCAGGCCGAGCGGGACGGCCAGTTGCAGCCGGGCGCGACCATCCTGGAGCCGACGAGCGGCAACACCGGCATATCGCTGGCCATGGCGGCGCTGCTCAAGGGCTACCGACTGATCTGCGTGATGCCGGAAAACACCTCGATCGAACGCAGACAGCTGCTGGAGCTTTACGGCGCCAAGATCATCTACTCGCCAGCCGAAGGTGGATCGAACACGGCCGTCGCGCAGGCGAAAGAGCTTGCGGCGCAAAACCCTTCGTGGGTGATGCTGTATCAGTACGGCAACGAGGCCAACACCGAGGCGCACTATTACGGCACCGGGCCCGAGTTGTTGGCCGACTTGCCCGAGATCACGCATTTCGTGGCCGGCTTGGGTACGACGGGCACGCTGATGGGCACCGGGCGATATCTGCGTGAACAGGTGCCGGACGTCCAGATCGTCGCGGCCGAACCGCGTTACGGCGAAGGTGTCTATGCGCTGCGCAACATCGATGAGGGCTTCATCCCCGAGTTGTACGACCCCGATGTGCTGACCACGCGATACTCCGTCGGCTCGTACGACGCGATCAAGCGCACCCGCGAGCTGGTTCAGGTGGAGGGCATCTTCGCCGGCATCTCGACCGGCGCCGTGCTGCACGCGGCACTGGGCATGGCGGCCAAGGCCGTCAAGGCGGGCGAGCGTGCCGACATCGCGTTCGTCGTCGCCGACGCCGGTTGGAAGTATCTGTCGACCGGCGCGTACGCCGGTAGCCTGGACGATGCCGAGGACGCGCTGGAAGGGCAGCTATGGGCATGACGGGCCAGGTCGGGTATCCGGCCGCGCCATCACCGGAGCCGAAGAAACGGCCCGCCTGGATAGTCGGCGGGGTCACGATCGTTGGCTTCGTCGCGCTGCTGTACGTGATCGAGGCGTTCGACTCGGTGTCGGGGCACCAGCTCGACGACAACGGCATCCGGCCGCTGGAGACCGACGGCCTCCTGGGCATCCTCTTCGCGCCACTGCTCCACTCGAACTGGCAGCACCTGATCGCCAACACCGGCCCGGCGCTGATCCTCGGCTTCCTGATGACACTCATCGGGCTCGGCCGGTTCGTCGCTGCCACCGCGATCATCTGGCTCGTCGGCGGCTTCGGGACGTGGCTGATCGGCAATGTGGGCACGCACTGCCCGTACGTCGGCGTGAGCTGCGAGACCAACCACATCGGCGCGTCCGGGCTCATCTTCGGCTGGCTGACGTTCTTGATCGTGTTCGGGTTCTTCACCCGCAAGGCATGGGAGATCATCGTCGGCGTGATCGTCCTGCTCGTCTACGGCAGCGTTCTGCTCGGCGTGCTGCCCGGCACCTTCGGGGTGTCCTGGCAGGGGCATCTGTGCGGCGCGATCGCCGGCGTGCTGGCCGCGTACATGCTCTCGGGGCCCGAACGTAAAGGCCGCGGCGCCCGTCGACGAAAAGCGACGAACCCATATCTGACGTCGTGACCAACCCATTGGCACCGGTCGGGATCTTCGATTCCGGCGTCGGTGGGTTGACGGTGGCGCGCGCGATCATCGACCAGTTGCCCGACGAGGACATCATCTACGTCGGTGATACGGCCAACGGTCCATACGGGCCGCTGACCATTCCCGAGATTCGCGCGCACGCGCTGGCGATCGGCGACGACCTCGTCTCGCGCGGCGTCAAGGCGTTGGTGATCGCGTGCAATACCGCGTCGTCGGCGATGCTGCGCGACGCTCGCGAACGGTATGCGCCCGTCCCCGTCGTCGAGGTGATCCTGCCCGCGGTGCGCCGCGCCGTGGCCGCCACCCGCAACGGCCGCATCGGCGTCATCGGAACCGCGGCGACCATCGCGTCGGGCGCGTATCAGGACGCGTTCGCGGCCGCGCGCGACACGGAGGTGATCGGCGTGGCGTGCCCGCGGTTCGTCGACTTCGTCGAGCGGGGAGTGACGAGTGGACGTCAGGTCCTCGGCTTGGCCGAGGGCTACCTCGAACCGCTGCAGCGCGCCGAGGTCGACACCCTGGTGTTGGGCTGTACGCACTACCCGATGCTGTCCGGGCTCATCCAGTTGGCGATGGGCGAGAACGTCTCACTGGTGTCGAGTGCCGAGGAGACCGCGAAAGACTTGCTGAGGGTCCTCACCGAACTCGATCTCCTGCGCCCGCACGATGCCCCTCCGGCCCGTCGGTTGTTCGAGTCGACCGGCGATCCTGAGGCGTTCACCACACTGGCGGCCCGTTTCCTGGGCCCGTCGCTGGACGGTGTTCGGCCTGTTCAACGTCACGTCGGCGCACAAAGATGATTTCCGTCGCGTAAACGCGCGATGTTTTCGTCAAGCGGATAGCGGGCATGGCAAGCTAGTGGGCGTGCGAATCACCGTACTCGGTTGCTCCGGCAGTGTTGTCGGGCCTGATTCGCCAGCTTCGGGCTACCTAGTGACAGCCCCAGACACCCCACCTTTGGTGCTTGACTTTGGCGGCGGCGTCCTGGGCGCATTGCAGCGTCACGCCGACCCGAATTCCGTGCACGTGCTGCTATCCCATCTGCACGCCGACCATTGCCTCGACCTGCCGGGCCTGTTCGTGTGGCGGCGCTATCACCCGTCGCCGGCAAAAGAACGCGGCGTGTTGTACGGCCCGGCGAATACATGGGCGCGGCTGGGCGCGGCGTCGTCACCCGAGGGCGGGGAGATCGACGACTTCACCGATGTCTTCGAGATCCGGCACTGGGTCGACAACGAGGCGGTACAGATCGGTTCACTGTCGGTGATGCCGCGATTGGTGTGCCATCCGACCGAGTCCTACGGGATGCGCATCACGGATCCGTCGGGCGCGACGCTGGTCTACAGCGGTGACACCGGCTATTGCGACGCGCTGATCGATCTCGCCCGAGATGCCGACGTGTTCCTGTGCGAGGCGTCGTGGACGCACCATCCGTCGCGTCCGCCGCGACTGCATCTGTCGGGCACGGAGGCCGGCAGGGCGGCCGCGCGGGCCGGCGTCGCCGAGTTACTGCTGACCCACATTCCGCCGTGGACGTCGCGCGAGGACGTCATCAGCGAGGCGAAGGCTGAGTTCGACGGGCCGGTGCACGCGGTGGTGTGCAACGAGGCGTTTGACGTCACACGGTCCTGAATGCCGTCGGGCCGACCGGTTAGTGTTGGCGCGTGTCCAGACGAGAAGACGGCCGGCTCGACGACGAGTTGCGTCCGGTTCGCATCACCCGTGGTTTCACTTCGCATCCAGCCGGATCCGTGTTGGTGGAGTTCGGCCAGACGAGGGTGATGTGCACGGCGAGCGTCAACGAGGGTGTGCCGCGCTGGCGTAAGGGCTCCGGGCTGGGCTGGTTGACGGCCGAGTACGCGATGCTGCCCGCCGCCACCCACGAGCGGTCGGACCGTGAGTCGGTCAAGGGTCGCGTCGGCGGACGCACACAAGAGATCAGCAGACTCGTCGGCCGGTCGCTGCGGGCGTGCATCGACCTGGCGGCGCTGGGGGAGAACACGATTGCGCTCGACTGCGACGTGCTGCAGGCCGACGGCGGCACTCGCACGGCGGCGATCACGGGTGCGTATGTGGCCCTGGCCGATGCGGTGACGTATCTGGCGGCCGCGGGTCGGTTGTCGGATCCGAGGCCGTTGTCGTGTGCGATCGCTGCGGTCAGCGTCGGTGTGGTCGACGGACGTATCCGCGTCGACTTGCCGTATGTCGAGGATGCCCGCGCCGAAGTGGACATGAACGTCGTCGCCACCGACACCGGCACGCTGGTCGAGATTCAGGGCACGGGGGAGGGCGCGACGTTCCCGCGCTCGACGCTGGACAAGATGCTCGACGTGGCGATGGTTGCGTGTGAGCAGTTGTTCGCGATCCAGCGCGAGGCGCTGGAGTTGCCGTATCCCGGGGTGCTGCCGGAGCCGGCGGAGCCGTCGAAGAAGGCGTTCGGGAGCTGACTTCAATTTCCAGGCTGCTGGTCGCCAGCCGCAACCGCAAGAAGCTGGCCGAGTTGCACCGGGTGCTCGACGCTGCCGGGGTGGCATTGACGCTCTTGGCTTTGGATGACGTCGCGCCGTTCGACGAGGTGCCGGAGACCGGTGCGACATTCGAAGAGAACGCGCTGGCGAAGGCGCGCGACGCGTTTCGGGCTACCGGCTTGGCTTGTGTGGCAGACGATTCGGGCCTGGAAGTCGAAGCGCTGAACGGGATGCCGGGAGTGCTGTCGGCACGATGGTCGGGCCGACACGGCGACGACCTTGCGAACACGTCCCTGCTGCTGGCGCAGATGGCCGATGTGCCGGACTCGCGGCGGGGAGCGGCGTTCGTGTCGGCATGCGCGTTGGTTTTTGGAGCAGGCGAGGTCGTGGTGCGCGGGGTGTGGCCGGGCAGCATCGTGCGGGAGCCGCGGGGAGACGGCGGCTTCGGCTACGACCCGGTGTTCCTACCGTCGGGATCTTCGAAGACGGCGGCGGAGCTGAGCCCGGAAGAGAAGGACGCGGTGTCGCACCGCGGTAGGGCGTTGGCTCAGCTGGTTCCGGCGTTGCGCGAGCTGGCTACAAGCTGAACCGCTGCTTGATCTCCGCGGTCTGGAAGTGCTCGACGACGATGCCGACGAGCGGGATGGTGCCCGCCAGCAGCACACCGATGGTCTTGGCGATGGGCCAGCGCACCTTGACCGCGAGGTTTGCCGTGGCGATCAGATAGACGAAATACACCCAGCCGTGCACGATGCCGATCCAGGTGGGTGGATTGTCCACCTTGACGACGTACCGAAGAACGATCTCGTAGCAGAGCGCGATGAGCCAGATGCCGGTGGTCCAGGCCATGACGCGGTAAACGAGCAGGGCCTTGCGGATGGTCTCGACAGGGGTGGTGGCTTCCGTCATGTCGTCGGGTGTTCCTTGTCTTTCTGGGCGAGCTCGGCGAGGTAGGCGTTGTACTCGCGAAGTGTGGGGTCGTCGGAATGGCTTGCGGGCTTGGGTCTTTCGGGCAGGAGACCGGAGGGTATCTCGGAGACACTGTCGTGTTGCCTCGGCTCTGGCGGGGCCTCTTCGTAGCGGACGAATTTGTAATAGGCATAGACCACGAAGCCGGCGAAGAGCGGCCACTGGAGTGCGTAGCCGAGGTTTTGGAAACTGCCCGACGCTGACTCGAAGCGATTCCACTGCCACCAAGCAAGGGCAAGGCAGCCGGCGGCGCCGACGATCACCAGAGCGACGAGCGCCGGTCTCCTACGCCGCGTAGTGGACACCAATCAACGGTACCGCGCGGTCCTTGGGCCCGACGAATTCGTCCAGGCGGGCGGTGGCCGCCTTTCGGTAGATGGAGACGATGTACTTGGTTGACCGTGTCCACGGGATGTTCAGGGCGTCGAGCGCGGCAGTGAAGAGGCCGATGATGTCTTCGGATCGGTTGGAGAAGTGGTAGCGGATGCTGCGGACGCCGCGGTCGTTCGCGACGACGCGGCAGCCGTCGCTGTGGATCAAACCGAGGACGAATTCCTCGGTGGCTTGGTCGACGAGCGCTTGTTGCCAGGGTTCCAGTGCGATCCGTCGCGTGTGCTTCTTTCCAGGGCCGTGTTGCGGGAACAGGCAAGGCCAGTGTTTCGAGGTGATAGACACGTCCACACAGCCAACGCGCTGCACCGTCCCTGCGCGCTGTCCTGGCATCAAGATCTCGATCGCCTGACGGCAACGGTCGATGATCGGCGGGTATTTCTTGTCGAGGGTGATGCGTAGATGCCAGACCCGCGGATTCCGGGAGATGCAACCATCTCCGAGATACAGCCCAAGCAAATAGCAGTACGCCTTTGCCGGGAGCTGTGAGAAGTCATGTGCCGTGCAGGGTGCGTTCAAGTCTCGCGACCGAATCGCCGGTCGCCGTCGCCAGTCCCGCACTGTCGTGCGTGGCACGCCGATCTGGCGCGCAATCGCACAGTCATTCAGCCCCGCTGCGATGAGCCGCTTGGCGGCGTCGAACTCTTCTGCCGACCGCATGGGACCAAGCTATGCAGTGCCACCGACAGATTCGTCGACTCGCTGGACGGTAGGATCATCACGCCGCGGGCGTGGTGGAATGGCAGACACGATGGCTTTAGGTGCCATTGCTCGAGAGAGCGTGGGGGTTCGACTCCCTCCGCCCGCACAAGGTCAAGGACTCAGCTAGTCAAATCGAGCCACTCCATTGGCGGCGTCGACAAGCCATGCGACGTCTTCTAACTGCGCCGTATCCGTGATCGGGTGTGCACTGCTGAAATCGGCCGTTACCGCGGCCTTCCACTGCATGCGTGCGAAGTTGACCAACGCCACCGCTCCATATACGTCGCCACTGACAAGGTCGTGGTCCGCCATACCCGGGTTGTCCGTCTTGTCCAGCCACTCTGCGGTCATCTGAGCAACTTCACCGCGCGTCAACCTCGGCCAGCGGCCGCGTTGCAAGGTTCCCTTGACCTCGATGCTGAAGACCGCCTCGAATCCTGGTGTCAGCATGAGAAGGTCGACGCCGTGTCCGCCCGACTCCGGACCGACCATGTGTTGGATGGGCGTAAAACCCAGGTCTTCCCAAAGGCATGCGACGACGGATTCTGCGATGTGACCGGTGACTCCATTGAGCCGGTTGGTCCGGTCGACGGTAGGGATTGACGCCAGTGATGTCGTGACGGCGAGCCGAAATACCTCTTCTAGCTTCTGGACCTCATCATTCGCGGCCGAGTCCGAACACGACATGACGAGGTCGGCTGGCAAGTCGAACGGAGTAGCCGCGCGCAGACTCGCGCGCATCGCGGCGTGCAAACCCGGAACGTCAATGGCATCGGCAGCCATAGTCATCAGACCCTATGGGGTATGCGGCGACACCTCGTCAACTCGCGATCGAACTGCCGGTGTCCTGACTGGAGCGCGCCACAGTGCGCACCGGAAATCCGTTGAGCTCCGCGAGGGAACGTAGCTGCATCAACGCGAACCGGCGCGAACGACCGGCCTCGGGTATCAAGATGCCGGCCCATATCCCTTCCGCTCCCGGCGTCTCACATGCTTCTCGAGCGCACTGCCACCGGAGCGGACAAGCGCGGCAGATCGCCTTGGCGCCCTCGTCGGCCCGCGCGGTCCACCGTTCCGGATCGCGGGTGCACGCCGCGACCGGCGTCTCACCTAACACGAGCGCGATGACATCGCCGTGCGGCGTCGTGGCGGTTCCGTTGTGGTCTGGCAAGAGCGTCGGCCCCCGAAATCAATCGACAATACATCTGTATCGCCACCCACCATACAGGTGTATTGTCGACCGTGTCGATATGACCCCTCTTACCTAGGCGTATGAATGACAGTCGTGCTGCCCGAAGCTGACGGAGTGGGCGCAAGTGCGCCCGCGAGTATCGAGCGGATACGCGATGCGGCGCTCAAAAGTTTCGCCACCTATGGCACGTCGGCGACATCGCTTCGGACGGTCGCTGCGGCCGCAGGCGTGTCCCTTGGGCTGGTGCAACACCATTTCGCCACAAAAGCCGGCCTCATCAAGGCCGTCGACGACCATGTCCGCGCCGTAGTGATCGCGACGATGTCGCCACCCATCCCGCAGCCGCCAGGGGACTCGCTAACCGCGATCGGAAAAAGGGTCACGGGGATCGTTGCCGAGCACCCTGACGTTATCGACTATCTGGGCCGCGCCCTCATCGAAGGCAGCCCACTGGGAACGGAGATCTTCGACTATCTGGTGGCCGCCGGCATAGACCGCTGGAAACAGCGCGGTGATCTCGGGCAGACCCGCCCCGATATCGATCTGACGTGGGCAGCGCTGAACGCTCTTGTCCTACCGCTGGGCACGATCATCTTGAGGGGTCATATCGAGCGGCATCTCCCCGAGCCCCTCACCACGCCTACCCAGCTCGACCGTTGGCAAGACTCCGTCAATACGCTGCTGCGTGAGGGCCTTTTTCGGCATACCGAAGGCTAAATACGGCCGCCGCCAACCCTTTTCCGATACGTCGACGGTGTCTCTCCGCAGAATTGCGCGAACGCGCGCGTGAACGAGCTCAGGCTGTCGAAGCCCACCGCCGTCGACGTCTCCTGCACCGACTGTCCAGGTGCGGCAAGCAATGCCATCGCCCGCAGCATCCGCGCATGCAAAAGGTACGTCCGCCACGACAGCCCGAGCGTGTCCTGAAACAGCCGTCGCAACGTTCGCTCCGACACCGACACTGCGCGGCTGACGTCGACGGCCGTCACCGAATCGAGGTGGTCTTTCGTATACGCCATCGCCGCCGCCACAATCGGGTTCTCCGACGTCGGCAGGCTCAGCGGCGCCTCGTGGTCGAGCGCCTCACACACGAGGTTCGCCAAGGTGCGAAAGAAGCTGTCGGATTCCTCGTCGCCGTCCGCCCGGTCGATCGGCCACCGCAGCGCGTAGATCATCATCTCCCTGATCAACGGCGACACCGCCAGAATGCGGGCTCTGTCACCACCGTCGGGCACCAGCGACGGATCGAACATCACTGCCACGGTCCTGACGTCCGGGTTCATCGTGGCCTGATGCTCCAGTCCCACCGGGATCCACGCGGCCTGCTGCGGCGGCAGCAGATAGTGCGCCGACGCCGTCTCAACCTCCACCACGCCGCCGACGGCGTATTCGATCTGATGCACCTCGTGCGAGTGCCATCCGGTGATCAGCGCGTCGCCCTCATAGAGGTAGCTGCCGCCCAGCGCGCGGCCGCCGCGACGCAGCTCGATGACGGGCCGGATATTGGCCGATTCGGCTAAACCTCTGTCCGAAAGCGCAGAGACGGTCACACGGGTAGACGGTACTACTGGGGTATGAACACCGACGACCTGATCCTCGTGAGCATCGACGACCACGTCGTCGAGCCACCCGACATGTTCCTCCGCCACGTGCCTGCCAAGTACAAGGATGAAGCGCCGGTCGTGGTGACCGACGACAAGGGCGTCGATCAGTGGATGTATCAGGGCCGCCCGCAAGGAGTCAGCGGACTCAACGCCGTCGTCTCATGGCCCGCGGAGGAATGGGGCCGCGACCCCGCCGGCTTCGCCGAGATGCGGCCCGGCGTCTACGACGTCCACGAACGCGTCCGCGACATGAACCGCAACGGCATCCTCGCGTCGATGTGCTTCCCGACGTTCACCGGCTTCTCGGCCCGGCACCTCAACATGCACCGCGAGGAGGTCACGCTCGTGATGGTGTCGGCCTACAACGACTGGCACATCGACGAGTGGGCAGGCTCGTATCCGGATCGCTTCATTCCGATTGCGGTGCTGCCGACGTGGAACCCCGACGCGATGTGCGACGAGATCCGCCGCGTGGCCGCCAAGGGTTGTCGCGCCGTGACGATGCCGGAACTGCCTCACCTGGAAGGCCTTCCGAGTTATCACGACGTAGAGCACTGGGGTCCGGTGTTCCGGACGCTGTCCGAAGAGAACGTCGTGATGTGCCTACACATCGGCACCGGCTTCGGGGCGATCAGCATGGCGCCCAATGCGCCGATCGACAACATGATCATCCTCGCCACCCAGGTATCGGCGATGTGCGCACAGGATCTGTTGTGGGGCCCGGCGATGCGCAGCTATCCCGATCTCAAGTTCGCCTTCTCCGAGGGCGGAATCGGCTGGATCCCTTTCTATCTCGACCGCAGCGATCGTCACTACACCAACCAGAAGTGGCTGCGCCGCGACTTCGGCGACAAGCTGCCCAGTGACGTGTTCCGCGAACACTCGCTGGCGTGCTACGTCACCGACAAGACGTCGCTGAAGCTGCGCCACGAGATCGGCATCGACATCATCGCCTGGGAGTGCGACTACCCGCACTCCGACTGCTTCTGGCCCGATGCCCCCGAACAGGTGCTGGCCGAACTGAACGCCGCCGGTGCCGACGACTCCGACATCAACAAGATCACCTGGGAGAACTCCTGCCGGTTCTTCAGCTGGGACCCGTTCGCCCGGACGCCCAAGGAGCAGGCGACGGTTGGCGCGTTGCGCGCCAAGGCAACCGACGTCGACGTCTCCATCCGGCCCCGCAAGGAGTGGGCGCGACTCTACGAGGAAAAGCAGCTCGCCAAGGCGTAAGCCGAGTCACGCCTCGTTGGGCATATTCGTCCAGCCCTTGCCGTCCGCACGCGCATACCACCCTGCCGCGGCCAGTGTGCCGCCGTCGACCGGGATCGTCTGACCGGTGACGAACCGCGCATCGTCGGACGCGAGGAACTGCACGACCGCTGCGTAGTCATCGGGTTGTCCGAATCGGCCCGCCGGGATCCAGGTGCGGATCAACGACGGATCGCGTCCGCGCAGCATCAATGCGGCCGGCGTCTGCGGTGTGTCGGCGAGATCCGGCGCGATCGCATTGACCCGGATGCCGTGCTGCGCCACGTCGACGGCCAAGCTGCGCGTGAACGCCACCACGCCGGCATTGAACGCGGCATACACCGCGGCGTACGGAATGCCGCGAAACGCCTCGACCGTCGCGTTGTTCACGATCGCGCCCCGACCGCGGCTCACCATCGCGGGCAGCACCGCATGACACATCCGCAGCACGTGCAGCAGGTTGAGCTCGTACAGCGTCTGCCACTGCTCTTCTGTGCTGTGCAAAAAGGTTCTCGCTGCCGGGCGGAAATCGCCGACGTTGTTGACCAGGACGTCGATCCGCGAATCAGCAACGCCAAGAGCGGTTTCCGTCGTCGCAGCCACCGTTTCCTGATCCCGGATATCACCGACGACGACGGTGCACTTGCCGCCCGCAGAGACGATCTCGTCGCGGGTCGCATCGGCCGCCTCGGCGTTGATATCGGCAAGGACGACGTGTGCACCCGCCGCGGCCAGCCGCCGGCTGATGCCGCCGCCGATGCCGAGCGCGCCGCCGGTCACCACGGCGACCTGTCCGCTCAAGGGCGCCGAGGCAGTCACGGCGTCAGCTTATTGGCACCGATCGCCTCGCAGGCACGAGATGGGGAAGTGGGCGATTGGCCGTCTCGCGCATCGTCAGCACCGTCGCGAATGTGACGACGGCCGCAGCGATGACGTAGAACGCCGGCGCCAGATCGTTACCCGTGTGAGCGACCAGCCATGTCGCTACATACGGCGCCGTCCCGCCGAACACCGCGACCGACACGTTGTATCCGATCGAATAGCCGCTCGAGCGAACCCGTGTTGCGAACAACTCGGCCCCCGCTGCCAGCGATGCGCACACGAACACCGACTCGATCGCCGCCAACCCTGCATGAGCCGCGATCGCCGCGGGCAGCGAGCCGGAATTGAGCAGCAGGAACAACGGATAGGCGAATGCCGCGAACGCCGCTGACCCCGCCAGGAGAAGCGGCTTTCGCCCGATCCGGTCCGACAATGCGCCGAGCGGAGGAATCAGAATCAGCGCGACGAGGCTCGCCACCGTGATCGACACGAACGCGTCGGTCTTGGTGAAGCCGAGTGTCTTCGTGAAATAGCTTGGCAAGAACGTGAATACGATGTAGAAGCCGACATTGTGGATCACCACTAAACCGGCGATTTGCAGAATCGGCCGCCACGACGTCGTCACGGCCTCCTTCAATGGTGAGGTCGCTAACTCTCCCTCTTCGCGCAGTGACTCGAACTCCGGTGTGTCGCCGAGCCGCAGCCTGATGTAGAGGCCGACAGCGCCGAGCACGCCTGCGATCAAGAAGGGAATGCGCCAGCCGTAGGAATCCATTGCGCTATCGGAGAGCACCGTCTCAAGACCCGTTACGGTCAACGAGCCCAACAGGAATCCGACGACGACCGACCAGACGAGGAACGACACCACGAAGCCGCGGTGTTTGTCGGGTGCATACTCCGCGAGGAAGCATGCACCGCTGCCGTATTCGCCGCCGGCCGAAAAGCCTTGCAGGCAGCGCAAAAACAGCAGCGACAGCGGTGCAAACACACCTATCGCGGCGTAGCTTGGCAGCAGACCGATCGCGAACGTCGAACCCGACATCAGCAGGATCACCACCGCGAGCACCCGTTGCCTACCGATGCGATCGCCCAGCGGCCCGAAGAAGAACCCGCCCAGCGGCCGCATGAAGAACGCGGCGGCGAAGATCGCGAATGTGTTGAGCAGCGCAGCGGTTTCGTCGCCGGGCGGGAAGAACTTCGCGGCGATGAACGTCGCCAGGAAGCCGTAGATCGCGAAGTCGTACCACTCGACGGTGTTGCCGATCGCGGCCGCGCATACCGCTCTGCGAATGACCTGTGGTTCTACGTCAGCATGCCGGTGGGTCGTGTCATGGGTGGCCATGGCCTGCCTCCTGACTGTCGAAGTCGACGTGAGGTCGATCGGTGATGAACATGTGGCCCGGCGCGTGGAAGATCGCCAGCGACGGCCGGGCCTCGAGCACGACGGCCTGTGGTGTCACCCCGCACGCCCAGAAGACCGGCACTTCGTCGGGCCCAATCGAAACGGAATCGCCGAAGTCGGGCGCGCCGAGGTCGGCGATGCCGAGCGCTGCCGGATCGCCGACATGGACGGGCCCGCCATGCATGGCGGGGAAACGAGACGAGACCTCGACCGCGCGCGGTACATCGGCGGGGGAGAAGGGCCGCATCGACACGACCAGCGGTCCTGCGAATGGCCCCGCGGTGATACAACGACGCGTGGTGACGTACATCGGGACGTTCACGCCTTGCAATTGATGGGCGAGCGGCAGGCCGGCGGCGGCCAGCGCCCACTCGAAGGTGAACGAGCAGCCCAGCAGGAACCCCACCAGATCGTCGCGCCAATACCGCGTCACGTCCGTTGGCTCGTCGACAAGCTCGCCATCACGGAACACGCGGTAACGCGGCACGTCGGTCCGCAGATCAGCGTCCGGCGCAAGCATCATCGGCCGCGTCGACCCCGTATCGGTCACCTCGAGCAGCGGGCACGGCTTCGGATTACGTACGCAAAAGCGCAGGAAATCGAGTGCATACTCCACGGGCAGCACGACGAGGTTGGCCTGCGCGAAGCCGGGGGCCAAGCCGCTGGTAGGACCAGTGTGCTCACCTCTGCGGATGCCAAGGCGCGCATCGACAGCGGTGTCCTCGACGCGCAAAGTCATATGCCTGCATTCCCGTCGCGCGACGTACATAACCCACCTCGTCGGGGTGGTCTCGAAATTTGCCCGCCTACCGAGCGACAGACGGTCGATGGGAGGAAGTTGTCGCTCAGTGGGCGGGCACTTTGCTACCCGCCTCTGAGGCGGCGCTAGTCGACCCGCTGGCGTGGCGCCGACATTTCCGTCGCCTCCGATCGACCGCGCAGTACCTCAGAACCGCACAGGGCCCAGCACCGGCGTTCGGTCGCGTCGGTACGAAGCAAGGCGGCTCCTGAACACAGCACCCGCCCGTCGAACTCCTTCGCGCGGTCCGCCAGCCGTGCCGCCTCATTCACGGCGTCGCCGACCACCGTGTACTCATAGCGGTTTTCCGCGCCGATGTTTCCGGCGAAGACCGGTCCCGCCGATATCCCAATGCCGAAATCCACTGGCAAGAGGCCTAACTCATCGCGAAGGGCGCGGGCGGTTGCCAATGCCGATGTCGCTGGAGCGTCGATGCGCAACGGTGCGCCGAAGACAGCCAACACGGCGTCACCCTGGAATTTGTTGATCAGCCCCCGTCGCTCGTCGACTGCAGCGACGACGATGCGGAAGAAGTCATTGAGCACTTCGGCCACCTCATAGGGTTCCCGCGTCGCCGCCAACTGCGTCGAACCCACGAGGTCGATGAACAAGATCGCGACTTCACGCTCATCTCCCGAAAGGGATTCGTTCTCTTGGACGGCCCTGCGGACGACTTCTTCGCCGACGTGACGGCCGAACAGATCGCGCAGCTGGTCGCGTTCCTGCAGCCCGGCCACCATGCGGTTGAATCCGCTTTGAAGTTGCCCGATTTCGGAGCGCTCATAAACGTCGATCTTCTGGCTGATGTGCCCGCGTTCGACCTCAGCCATAGCGTCGACGACCTCGTGAACGGGGTCCGAGATGGACGAAGACACGAGAATCATTGCGCGCAAACCCAGCACGACGGCGACGAGCGCAAGCACCAAGACGGGAACCTCGATCGGCGCGTTGTTGTGGATGATCCATCCGTTGGCGCGCAACAACACCAGGGTCACAATTCCGGCACCGGGAAGCGCTGTGCACATGGTCCACATCAGGATCAATCGTGCGCGCACTCCTGGCGCCCTCTCGGCATGCTCCAAATCCACTGTGGCCGCGACCATCAGGGCGCGCAACGGGCGTTGGGTGAACAGGAAGCCGGTGCATACCGTCGCCGTCGCACCGAATATGATCGCCGAGACGATCAGCATCTCGACTCTGCCGCCGTTGCCGGCATTCAACGGAACCATGACGACCGCCGCGACGGCCCACGGCGTCAGGAGGATCGCTGATTGGCGGCGGGTGATATTCGGGGACTTCCGCTGCCGGTCAGAACCCGCCCGGTGAAGTGCGCGGCCGACCAAAGCGACGCCGCTCAGCCACACGGAGAGCGTTCCAACGATGACGATCGCCACCGTCGCGATGAGATTTTTCGCGCCGAGAACGGCCTGTGCGCCGATGACTGCCTCGCCGCTGACCGAGATGACGATCGCGATGACTTCAAGAGCCGACAGTAGATAGGCGAATGCAAGGCCTGCCGCGTATCGACTGAGCAGGTTGCGCGGCCTCATGCGGCCATCGTGTCAGTCGCTGGCCGGCAGCGGCTTGGCTTCCTTCAGATTGAGGGGCGTCGTGCCGATAGACAGTGTGCCGGCGCCCGCCTTGGTGACGAGCACCTCGGCGCCGTTTTCGTCGACGTAGCGCTTGCCCATCACGTTGCCGTCAGAGAATGCCGTGTCGATGGTGGCGTCGGTTGATTTTTCGGCATCAAGCGGCACCATCGGGACGCCGCCCGCTCGCAGATCGTCGAGGCTGTCGGCGCTGCGGACGACGATCACCTGCGTATCGCAGACCTGGCTCTGCAGCCGTGTGCCGTTCTTGATCATGTTCGGCTCCTTGTCAATTCGTCGACCAGTTCGCGGCGCAGCACTTTGCCGGTTGCGTTGGTCGGCAGCTCATCGCGAAACACCACTCGATCGGGTGTGCGTGATCCGCGTAGATGCGCTCGCACGTGCTCGCGCAGTTCGTCTGGGTCGGGCGTCGTGCCTTCGGCGGGCACCACGACCGCGACGATGATCTGGCCCCATTCGGGATCCTCCGGACCGACCACCGCGCAATCGCGTACGGACGGGTGCTCGACGAGAACATCCTCGATTTCGGCGGGAGCGATGTTCTCCCCGCCGCGGATGATGGTGTCGTCGGACCGGCCGCCGATGAACAGGTAGCCGTCCTCGTCAAGCATCGCAACGTCTTTGGTGGGGAACCAGCCGTCGGCATCGAGCACCGAACCGATCTCGGCGTAGCGGCCCGACACCTGCTCGCCCCGGACGAACAGCTCACCGGTCTCACCCGCGCCGAGAACGGTGCCGTCCTCGGCGCGGATCTGCACCTCGACGCTGGGTACCGGCTGTCCGACGGACCCCAGCCGACGAGCGACCGCCTCATCCGACGCACCCAGTGCGACCCGGTGGTCTTCGGGGCCCAGCACCGCGATCGTCGAGCTGGTCTCGGTGAGACCGTAGGCGTTGACGAAGCCAACGTCCTGCAGCAGGCCAAGAGCCTTTCGCACCAACGGAAGAGCCACCTTCGAACCGCCGTAGGCCAAGTTGCGCAGCGTCGGCAGCTCCACGTTTTCGCGCTCCAGCACCGTCACGATTCGGTCCAGCATCGTCGGCACCACGGTCGCCGTCGTCACACCTTCGTCGCGTACCAGGCGCACCCACTCGTCCGGGTCGAACTGGCGCAGATACACCATCTTTCGTCCCGCATAGAGGTTCGACAACGCGGCGCCGACTCCGGCGATGTGATACGGCGGCACACAGATCAACGCGGCGTCGCTGGGTTCCGCGGAGTCGAACTCCACGGTGCCGGTCACATAGCTGGTCAAGTTGTTATGGGTCAGTTCAACGGCTTTGGGCCGCGACGTGGTGCCCGACGTGAAGAGCACCACCCCGACATCGTCGGGATCCGGGAATTCCGCAGCGGGCTCGCTCGTGCGGGCAGCGTCGATGAATTCCTCGGAGGTGATGACCTGCTTGCCTGCGCCGGCCAGCACGTCCCGGTATTCGGCGTCGGCGATCACCAACGGCGTCGGCAGGCGGTCGATCAACTGCCGCAGGCCGTCCTCGCTGAGGCGGTAGTTCAGCGGCGTGAACGCAACACCCGCACGGGCGGAGGAAAACAGCAGCAACGGCAGCATCACACCGCCCATGCCGACGTACGCCGCGTGCTGGGCGCCGGATGCCGCGATGACTCCGGCACCACCGTCGGCGAGTGAGCTCAGTTCGCTTGTCGTCAGGCGCAAGTCGCCGGACACCACCGCAGTGCGGTCCGGGTTCGATGACGCTGCCATTTCCAGCAGCAAGGAGATGCTCATGACTTGTCGACGAAGATATCAAGGATGGGGTTGTCGCCGCCGCCATAGCGGGATAGGTCGGTGACGCCGGAATCGGCCAGCACGGCGGAGTCGATGAAGCACTGACCGTTCACGTCCGCAGGCGCCCTGGACAAGATCTCGACCGCGGCGTCGGCCATGATTTCCGGGCTGCGCGAGGAGGACATCAGTTGGCCTTTGGCCATGTTGGCGACCGCCGAGGTCGCGATATAAGTCTCCGGCCACAGACAGCTGAAGCCGACGCCGGCGTCGGCGTATTCGGCCGCCCAGCCCAGCGTCAGCAGTGTCATCCCGTACTTCGACAGCGTGTAGGAGGGATGGGCGCCCAGCCAGTACGGGTTCATGTTCAGCGGCGGGGCCAGCGTCACCACGTGGGCTGATGCCTTTTGTGCTCTCCCCTGTCCTTCGGACGTGGCCCCACGCGTCCGCGAAGCCGACTTGCGTAGGTGCGGCAACGCCGCCTTGGTCAGCAGGAACGTGCCGCGCACGTTGATGTCCATCATCAGATCGAACTTCTTGACCGACAGGTCCTCGGTCGGTTCGGTCGCGATGGCGCTGGCGTTGTTGATGACGATGTCGATGCCACCGAACTGCTCGACCGCGGTATCGACGGCGCGCTGGACGTCGTCCTCCTTACGGACGTCGCCCACCACGGCGACGCCCTTGCCGCCGGCCTGTTCAATCTCGGCAACGGCGGTGTAAACGGTTCCCGGCAGCTTCGGGTGCGGCTCGGCCGTCTTGGCCAGCAGCACGACGTTCGCGCCCTGTTTGGCGGCGCCCAGCGCAATGGCCAGCCCGATGCCACGGCTACCCCCCGAGACGACGAGGGTGCGGTCGGTGAACGTGGACATGGGCCTCCTTGATGCGCCGCCCTCGATGGTATTGGCATTCTCATTCTAAGCAAGTGCCATATTCGCTGTTTACCGGGGGTTCGGCGGCCTTCCGTCACCTCCGGCGCCCCCTGCCCAGTGCATGTTTCCGCCGTGCGGTATTGGCATTCTCATTTTTTGCAAGTACGTTATCCAGTGATGACCGACCCTGTTCAGACGCCCTCCGGCATCCCGCTCGAGCCTGTCTACGGACCGGCCGATCGGGCCGGCGATCCGCCTCCGCCGGGCGCGTATCCCTTTACACGCGGCAACTTCGCCAGCGGGTACCGCGGCAAGACTTGGACGTTCCGTCAGTACTCGGGTTTCGGAACGGCCGAGGAGTCCAACCGTCGTTACCGCTACCTGTTGGATCAGGGCGGCACGGGCCTGTCCGTGGCGCTGGATCTGCCAACGCAATGCGGCTACGACTCCGATGACCCGGAGTTCGGCGAGGAGGTCGGCCGGGTCGGCGTCGCGGTCGACACCCTGGCCGACGCCGAGATCCTGTTCGACGGCATCCCGCTGGAGGCGATCAGCACCAGCTTCACGATCAACGGCACGGCGGCGATCCTGCTGGCCTTCTATGTCGCCGCCGCGGAGAAGAAGGGCGTGCCGCGAGCCAAACTGACCGGCACCATCCAGAACGACATCCTCAAGGAGTACGCCTCCCGCGGCACGTGGATCTGGCCGCCGGAGCCGTCGCTGCGGCTGATCGCCGACACCATCGAGTTCTGCGCGGCTGAGGTGCCCAGGTTCAACGCGATCTCGGTCGCCGGGGCCCACTTCCGTGATGCCGGCGCCAACGCCGTTCAGGAGATGGCGTTCACGCTTGCCGACGGCGTGACGTACTGCGACACCGTGGTCGAACGCGGCCGAATGACCATCGACCAGTTCGCGCCGCAGATCTCGTTCTTCTTCTATACGCACGGCGACTTCTTCGAGGAGATCGCGAAGTACCGGGCTGGCCGCAGGCGGTGGGCGACGATCGTGCGCGAACGCTACGGCGCCACCACGGACAAGGCGTCGATGTTCCGGTTCGGATGCGTCGCCGGCGGTGCGTCGTTGTATGCGCCGCAGGCGCAGAACAATCTCGTGCGGGTCGCCTACGAGGCGATGGCCGCGGTGTTGGGCGGAGTGCAATCGATGTTCACCGCTGCGTGGGACGAGCCGTTCGCGCTGCCCAGCGAGGAGTCGGCGACGCTGGCTCTGCGCACGCAGCAGATCCTGGCGTACGAGACCGGCGTCACGAAGGTGGCCGACCCACTCGGCGGGTCCTACTTCGTCGAGGCGCTCACCGACGCCACCGAGGAGAAGATCATCGAGATCATGCACGACCTCGAGCAGCACGGCGGCATGGTCCGCGCGATCGAGGACGGTTACCTGCAGGGTCTGATCGCCGACGAGGCGTTCAAGATCCACCAGGAGGTGGAATCGGGTGAGCGCCCGGTGGTCGGGGTGAACCGGTTCGTCGTGAACGAGCCGCCGCCCGACCTGGCCACCTACGAACTCGATGCCGAGGGTCGCGACGTCCAGCTCAAGCGGCTGTCGAAGGTCAAGGCCGAGCGCGACCCCGTCGCGGTGAAAGAAGCTCTAGCCGCCCTGTCGCGCGCGGCGGAAGGCGATGACAACCTGATGCACAAGCTCATCGATTGCGCCAACGCCTACTGCACGGTCGGTGAAATGGTCTCTGCACTCAAAGCGGTGTGGGGCGAATTCCAGCAGCCGGTGGTGTTCTAGATGGCAATTCGTGTACTTGTTGCCAAGCCTGGCCTCGACGGCCACGACCGTGGCGCCAAGATCGTCGCGCGCACGCTGCGCGACGCCGGATTCGAAGTCATCTACACCGGCATTCGCCAGCGCATCGAGGACATCGTCTCGATCGCACTGCAGGAAGACGTTGCGCTGGTGGGGCTTTCGATTCTGTCGGGTGCACACCTGGCGTTGACGACCCGCACCGTCGACGCGCTGCGGGCGGCCGATGCTGGCGACATCGCAGTCGTCGTCGGCGGCACCATCCCGCAAAGCGACGTATCCAAACTGCTGGAAGCCGGTGCTGCCGCGGTGTTTCCGACCGGTACGCCGTTGGATGTCCTTGTCGACGAGGTGCGCAAGCTGACATCGGAGAGGGTCGATTTGCGGGCGGGCGAAGCAGGGGTGGGAGAATGATATGCGCCTTGGCGTGATGATCGGGGCCGAGCGCGGCGATATGGCCCGCAAGGTCAAGAAGTTTCTCGAAGACATCGAGTGGGCGGAGTCCGCGGGCATGGACACCGCATGGATGCCGCAGGTGCCCAACGATTTTGACTGTCTCACCATGGTTGCGTTGATGGGTACACGCACGTCGCGTATCGAGCTCGGCACCGCCGTCGTGCCGTTGCAGGCGCAACACCCGATTGCGTTGGCTCGTCAAGCGTTGTCGGTCAACGCCGGCACCGGCGGCAGGCTGGCGCTTGGTGTCGGGCCGTCACACCACTGGATCGTGCGCGACATGCTCGGTATTCCGTACGAGACGCCTGCGGCGTACACCCGTGACTATCTCCAGGTGCTCAACACCGCGCTGGCCGGTCCAGGCGAGGTCGACGTGGAGAACGACACATTCACCGTGCACAACCCGACAGTGCTGGGCGCGGAGAAGCCGATGCCGGTGCTGGTCGCGGCGCTCGGGCCGGTAATGCTCCAGATTGCAGGCGAACTCGCCGATGGCACCGTGTTATGGATGGCCGACGAGCGAGCGATCGGCGATCACATCGCGCCACGGATCACCAAGGCCGCGGACAACGCAGGACGTCCTGCACCACGCATCGTTGCGGGCATCCCGGTGTGCTTGTGCGCCAACTCCGAGATCGACGCCGCCAAGGCGCGCGCCAATCGCATTTTGGCTGAGGCGGAGACGTCGCCGAACTATCAGAAACTGTTGGATCGCGGTGACGCCCGTGACGTCGGTGATCTGACCGCGGCGGGCGACGAGGAGGCCATTCTTGCGCGGTTCCGCCGCTTCGCCGATGCCGGTGTCACCGACCTTTCAGTGCGGTTGTTGCCGATCGGCGAGACGCGCGACGAGTTGATTGCCTCGAAATACCGGACGCGCGAAGTGATTTCGCAGCTGGCCGCTGAAGTGCGATGACCGAAGGGCCGCTTTCGGGCATCCGCATCCTCGAGGTCGGCGTGATGCTGGCCGGTCCTTACGCCACGATGCTGCTGGCCGACCTCGGCGCTGAAGTCATCAAGATCGAGCCGCCGGGCGGCGAGATCTCGCGTCAGGTCAGCGACAGCTATTTCGCCAGCCTCAACCGCAACAAGCAAAGCGTATGTCTCGACCTGCGGTCCGAAGCCGGGCGCGCCAAGCTCGGGGAGCTCGTCGCCGACGCACATGCGCTGCTGGTCAACATGAAGCCGTCGGCCATCAAACGCCTTGGCCTGACTTATGATTCGCTGCGGCAATACAACGAGCGGATCGTCTGCGTCGCGATGACCGGCTTCGGGCTCGACGGCGGTGACGACCCCGCCTTCGACTACGTGATCCAGGCGGCGACGGGCGTAGCGGCGATGACCGGCGATCCGGCCGGACCGCCGACGTTGCCGGGGTATTCGTCGGCCGACAACTCGACCGGGCTTGCGGCGGCGCTGGGTCTACTCGCGCAGGTTGTCTCCGGGCGCGGCGGGCAGGTGGACGTGTCGCTGCGCGACGTGATGCTGTCCCAGCTGAACTACCGGGCGTCGGCGTATCTCAACGATGGCGCCGCACCACAGCGGTATCCGTTCGGCGCGCACTCGTATTACGTGCCCGCGCAGCTGTTCTTGACTGCAGACGGGTACTTGGCGCTGTTCATCACTCACGACGCATTCTGGAAAGCCTTTGCCGCAGAGGCGAAGATCGACGGCTTCCCGACGATGGCAGAGCGCGCCGCGCGCCGCGAAGAGGTGCTTGCCGTCGTCAGCGTCGCGCTGGCCACCGATACGGCGGTGAGTTGGGAGTCACGGTTGCGCCCGCTGGGCATTCCAGTTGCGGCCGTGCGGACGCTACCCGAGGCGCTGGAAGCCACACCCGAAGTCATCGTGAAGGCAGGGGACTTCCAGCTTGTCCGCAGCCCGATCCGGATCGACGGCTACGAGCCTGACTACCGGCCACCCCCGATGCTCGACGAGCACGGGGATCAGTCTTCGTAATGCACGGTCACTGACGGCGTATCCGGAACGGCTTGGCAGGTCAGCACATAACCGTCCTCGACCTCGTCCTGTTCCAGGGCGTCATTGACTCGCATGGTCGCGCTGCCTTCGGACAGGCGCGCCATGCAGGTGCCGCAGTTGCCTGCCTCGCAGGAGAACGGCGGCGCCAGTCCAGCCCGTCGCGCGCTTTCCAGAAGCGTTTCGCCTGCCACACGCGACACCTCGGCCTTCTTCCGGTCGAGGTGGATCGTGATGGTGCCGCCCGTCGCATCCGCCTGCTCGGCCGATGCGGGCTCGTGGGTCTGCGGCGCTGCGTCGAAGTCCTCGATGTAGACCGTGCCCGGGCCTGGCAGCGCTGACGTCACGGCCGACATGAAACCCTGCGGCCCACAGATATAGCAGTCGGCGTCGGTGTCATCGCCGACGAAGTCGACGATCTCCGTGCTGGCGATCAGCCCGTGGTCGGCGTCGATGTGGCGCACCACCTCTAGTCGATCTGGGTACCGCGTGACGAGATCGTCGAGCACCGCGTCGAAGATCACGGACGTTCGGTCGCGGTCAGCGCACAGCAGGCGGACCTTTCGGTCCGTGGTGGCCAGCGCGCTCTTCGTCAACGACAGGAGGGGTGTGACTCCGCTGCCGCCGCAGAATCCGAGCAGAGGTACTGATGTAGGGGTCAGGCAGAAGGTGCCGGCCGCCCGGGTCATGGTGACCTCGTCACCCTCGGTGAGGTTGTCGAGCATCCAGTTCGACACCTTCCCACCGGGAACCCGCTTGACCGTCGTCGCCATCTCCGGGTCGGTCTCCGGTGCGGTCGACATCGAGTACGACCGGTACAGATCTTCGCCATCGACCTGCACTTTGAACGTGCAGAATTGGCCTGCCTTGTAGGGGAACGGTGTCTCGTCCGGAGCCAGCACATAGGTCCGGGCGTCGGCGGTCTCCTTGATGATCCGGGACACCGTCGCGCGGTGGAACAAGTGCGGCTTGGCCATGGTCCCCCTGTCGCCTGGCATTGTCATTCTGATATTAAGAGAATACCATTCTCTTCGAGAACGGAAACCTTCTCAAGTTTCGGAAAGGAGCGGGCGCGACGTGAGTGAGCGGACTGCGCTCGCCTTTGACCAGCGGGAATACAGCATCCCGCAACTCGAGGCTCTCGCCAACGGCATGGCGACAGTTCTCGAACATCGCGGCGTGCGGCCCGGCGAGCGCGTCGCGCTGATGTCGTCGAACCGTCCAGAGTTCGTCGTCGCTCTGTGGGCCATCTGGCGCCTTGGCGCATCGGTGGTCCTTCTCAGCCCGGCCTGGAAGCGCGCCGAGGTTGAGCACGCGTTGGCTCTCACGACACCCTCGCACGCCGTCGGAGACCATCCCGTGCTCGCCGAGGTCATGTCGATGCTGTCGATCGACGAACCGGTGACTCCGGGCCAGCGCACTTTCGAAGCGCCCTCGCTGCAGTCCGAGGCGCTGCTCGTATTCAGTTCAGGCACAACTGGGCTCCCCAAGGCCGTCCGGCACACCCACGAATCCTTCGGTGTGGCAGTGCGGCACTGGCGCGATGCATTGGGCCTGACGTCGGCGGATCGCATGCAGATCATGACGCCGCCGTCGCACATCCTCGGTCTGCTCAACATTGCGATGGCGCTCGACACCGGCGCGTGGATCAGGCTGCATCGCCGGTTTGACATCGACGCCATGCTGCACCATATCGAGGCCGACCGGATCACGATCGAAATGGCCGTCGCTCCTATCGCTTTGGCGCTCGCCGCACACCCGAACCTGGAAACCTACGACCTGTCGTCGCTGCGGTACATCATGTGGTGCGCGACGCCGGTGACCGCAAGTGTCGCCGAGGCAGTGACCCGCAGAACCGGCGTCAACTGGGTGACCGCGTACGGCGCCAGCGAGCTCCCCGTCATCGCCTGTAACGACATCGAAGGCGCTCACCTCGACACCGTCGGAAGACCGGTGCCGGGGGCGCAGCTCCGGATCGTCTCGCTGGAGACCGGTGAGCTGCTGTCCCTGGGTGAAGTGGGCGAGATCCAGGTGCGATCCGATTCGCTGATGGCCGGATACCTGCCGAATGAGGCCACAGCACAGGCCTTTTCGGACGGTTGGTATCGCACGGGCGACGTCGGCTATCTCGATGACGACGGCTGGTTGCGCATCACCGACCGGGCCAAGGAAATGATCAAGGTGCGCGGATTCCAGGTCGCGCCCGCCGAGATCGAGGCGGTCCTGCACGGGCATCCGTCCGTCGAGGACTGCGCGGTGTTCGGTGTGCCCGACGCGGCGAACGGTGAGGCGGTTGTCGCCGCGGTCAACTCGTGCGCCCCGGTCGAGGCAGACGAGCTTATCGCGCTCGTCGAGGAGCGGCTGGCGTCCTATAAGCGGCCGAGCCGCGTGGTGTTCGTCGCTGAAATACCGCGCCTGCCATCGGGGAAGGTGTTGCGCCGAGTGTTGAAGGAGCGTCTGTGGACGTCCGTCTGACGAGTGAACAACAGCAGCTGCGGGATGCAGCCGCCAAGCTGGCCGATGATCTCGGTCCCGGTTCGGTTGCCGATCTCGAGGACCAGAACCGGATCAACCGGCTGGAGAAGGCGGTCGAAAACACGGGATTTCGCGCGTTGCGCTCCGACGGTGCGTCCGGTGTGGAGGTCGCTATCGTGGCCGAGGAGTTCGCGCGTGGGCTTGTCGACGTCCCGTTCATCGGGCCCGTGCTGGCCGACGATCTCGCCGGCCGTATCGGTCGCTCGCCGTCGGAGGCCGAAGGTCCCGAGTCCGTCGACCTGACCAAAAGCCTTGCCGGAGTGGTCGAGTCGCCGGTTGAGCTCAAAGAACTGTCGAACGACGACGCCGGCCGTTGGCGGGCGCTCGCGTTGACGGTCACGTGTGCCGACCTTGTGGGGTCCGCACGCGGCGCGCATGCGGTGGCCGTGGACTATGCCAAGATGCGCGAGCAGTACGGCGCGACGATCGGGTCCTATCAGGCGGTTGCGCACCTGCTCGCCGAGAGCCTCGCGTTGATCGAGGGCTCGATCAGCGTGTTGCGCCACGCCGCGTGGGCGGTCGACGAGCTGCCCGCCGCGGAGGCGATGGAGGCAGCGCGGGTCGCCAAGATCTACTGTGCGCGTGCGGCATTGACCGTGTGCGAAACATCCATTCAGGTACATGGTGGGATCGGCAACACCTGGGAGTGCCTCGCACACGTGTACCTGCGCAGGGTGCTGGCCGCCACCGAGGCGTGGCCCGTGAAGCTGGAGGAGCTTTCCATTGGATTTTCGTGATTCGCCGGAGGAAGCTGCGTTCCGGGAACGGTTGCGCGGCTGGCTGACCGAACAAAAGGGCAAGTTCCCGACATCGGGTGACGAGTACTGGGCCAAGCAGGGCGAGTGGCATCAAGCGCTCTATGCGGCAGGCTTCTTCGGCACGTCGTGGCCGAAAGAATTTGGCGGCCAAGATCTGCCGCCGGTCTACGACGTGATCGTCGACGAGGAGATCGCGAAGGCGGGCGCGCCGGCGCGGCCGAGCCTCGGCTATCTCGTCGTCGGCCTCGGCCATCACGGCAGCAAGGAACTACAGCAACGCTTTCTGCCGGGGATGATCAACGGCACCGAGCGGTGGTGCCAGGGCTTCTCCGAACCCGGCGCCGGGTCGGACCTCGCGTCGCTGACCACGACGGCGACTCGCGAGGGCGACGAGTACGTCATCCACGGCCACAAGATCTGGACGAGCTATTCCGATGTGGCCGATTGGTGCCTGCTGCTGGCACGAACCGACAAGGACGTCGCCAAACATCGCGGCATCTCGGCGTTCATCATCTCGATGCATCAGCCTGGGGTCGAGCAGCGGCCGCTGAAGATGATCAGCGGTGTCACCAAGGAATTCGGTCAGGTGGAATTCGACGGGGCGCGGGTGCCCGCCGAGAACATGGTGGGCGCGCCGGGGGAGGGTTGGAAGCTGGCGATGACGGTCGTCAGCCACGAGCGCGAGCCGTCGACGCTTGGGTTCTCGGCTCGGTACGGAAAGCTGGTGCGCCAGTTGGCATCCAAGGTGGACGGGCCGCCACCGGAAGAATTGGCATGGGCGTGGGTGCAGACAGAGATGCTGCGGTTGCACGTGCGCAGGCGACTGTCCGAGCAATTGGACGGCATCACCCACGGACCGCAGGGGTCGCTGGACAAGCTGTTGATGACGTGGACCGAGCAATCCGTCGGGCACGCCGCCCTGGCCACCGTCGGAACCAGCGATCCCGAGTTGTTCGGCGCCTACATGTATAGCCGCGCGCAGAGCGTGATGGGCGGCACCTCACAGATCCAGAAGAACATCATCGCGTCGCGCATACTCGGATTAGGAGTCTGAATTGTACGATCTTCCACCGGAAATCGATGTCCAGGCCGACGGCCCACTGCGGATCATCACGCTGAACCGACCCGACTCGCTGAACTCCGTCAACGACGCGTTGCATACCGGCCTGGCCCACATCTGGGCACGGCTCGGCGAGGACCGCGAAGCTCGCGCGGCGGTGATCACCGGGGCGGGCAGAGCATTCTCTGCGGGCGGTGACTTCGGGTATCTCGAGGAGTTGCGCCAGGACGCCGATCTACGCGCCAAGACCATCCTGCACGGCCGCGAGATCGTGCTGGGCATGGCGCGATGCCGAATTCCGGTGGTGGCAGCGGTGAATGGCCCAGCCGTCGGGCTGGGCTGCAGCCTGGTCGCGCTGAGCGACATCGTCTACATGAAAGACGATGCGTACCTTGCCGATCCGCATGTGCAGGTCGGGCTAGTCGCCGCGGACGGTGGACCGCTGGTCTGGCCGCTGCAGATGAGCCTGTTGCACGCCAAGGAGTATGCGCTCACCGGTACGCGGATTCCGGCCCAGCGAGCCGCGGAACTAGGTTTGGCGAATCACGTCGTCGCGGACCCGCTGGCCGAGGCGCTGGCCTGCGCCAAGAAGATCATGGAATTGCCGAGGCAGGCCGTCGAAAGTACCAAGCGGCTGTTGAATATTCACCTCGAGCGTTCGGTGCTTGCGGTCCTGGACTACGCCAACACCGCCGAGGACCAGTCCTTCCAGACAGAGGACTTCCGCAACATCGTCACGCGCCTCAACGGCAAGAAGTAACGCCGCCAGGGTCGTTCGCGGTCTAATCGGAGACCGAACGCTTTCGCTGACCACTGCCGTGTGATGCCGGCAACATTGATCGCACCCTAACTATTAGGGTACGATCAAGTTATGCCCGCGCAGATAGCAGCCTCCGAAGTCGACGCGCTAGCTCTCGAACAGCAGGTGTGCTTTGCCCTGGCGGTCACCAACCGGGCCGTCCTCGCCGTTTACCGGCCGCTGCTCGAGCCGCTGGGTCTGACGCATCCGCAGTACCTGGTGATGCTGGCGCTCTGGGATCACCAGAAGACATCCGCCAAGGACGGTTCACCCCTGTCGGTCAAGCAGATTGCGACGACACTGCAGTTGGATTCGGCCACGCTGTCGCCGATGTTGAAACGTCTGGAGGCGCTCGGCTTCATCACACGCACCCGAAGCGTCGCCGACGAGCGCGCGACCGATGTCGAGCTAACCGACAAAGGGGCTGCGCTGCGTGACCGCGCGACACAGATCCCGCCCGCCGTCGTCGAACGCCTCGGCGTCGACTTGGCAGAGCTCGAGCACCTGCGCGAGGTGCTGACCCACATCAACGCCGCCGCCCTCGCAGCGGGCGCATTCGAACGATGAGCACCGGAAGATCAGGAGCAACCGTGTCCACTGCGCGACCCAATGTCATGCAATACATCGCCTACTCGTACGGGCGACGCCTGCCCGACTCAATGCGGAGTTGGGTCTCTGACGATTTGGCCGGCGAGGGCGCTGTGCGCCGACACATGATCCGGGCCGTGATACCCCCGCTTCTGGTCCTCGCCCCGTTCTGGCTACTGCCCGCTTCGTTGTATGTGCATCTTGAGATGACGGCGCCGATCTACATCTGGGCAGTGCTGATGTCGCTCGCGCTGAACAAGGTGTGGCGTCGCCACCGGCTGGCGCAGCACGGTCTCGATCCGAACCTGGTCGACACGATCAGGCGCGAGAAAGACAGGCGCAAACACGAGGACTATGCCCGTCGCTACGGTCCGCGTCCGGAATCTGCCAAGTGGCAGGCGAACAGCAGCCCGTTCTAACCGCTTAGACGGAGAGCGCTTCCGAGCGTTGGATAGTGCCGGTGATACCGCTTGCATCCTGTTGTGCGAGAAGGACAGCGGCGTTGGCCATCGCCTCCGGCGGCTCGACCATCTCCGGCGGAATCTCCATGCCGCCACCGCCGGCCTGCCAGCCCTCCGTCAGCACAACTCGCGATGGGCTCAGACAGTTCACCGCGATATTGTCGGCCTCCAGATCTGAGGCCAGGCCGAGGTACAACCGTCCGACCGCGGCCTTGGACACCCAGTAGGCGTTCGAGCCGTGGTCGATCATCCCGACGCCCGTCGTCGTCACCGCTATCAGTGATCCGCCGCCGCGCGCCCGCACATGCGGGATGACTGCTTTGGTCACCAGAAAGACGCCGGTCAGGTTGACGTTCAGGCACAGCTGCCAGCGCTTCAGCGGCGTGGATTCGATCGGCCCAAGCCACAGCACGCCGGCGTTGGCGACCAGGATGTCGATGCCGCCGAACTCCGAAACTGCCTGAGCAACAGCGGCTTCCACCGACTCTTCACTGGTGACGTCACACGGAACGGGCAAGGCACGGCCGCCGGCCGCTGTGATCCCTTCGGCGACGGCGTAAATCGTGCCAGGCACCTTGCCTTCTCGCTCTGACCGCGCGGCCACGGCGACGGCAGCACCTTGTGCCGCAAGCGCCTTCGCGACCGTCGCGCCGATGCCACGGCTGGCACCGGCGACGAACGCGACCTTGCCGGCCAGGCTCATTTCGGCGGGAACCGCAGCGCTCCGTCGAGACGGATGATTTCGCCGTTCAGATAGTCGTTTTCGATGATGCTCTGCGCCAGTTGCGCGTACTCGATCGACCGGCCCATGCGCTTGGGGAACGGCACCTGCGGACCCCAGTACTGCTCGAGCTGATCGGCCGCCTTGCCGTACGCCGGGGTGTTGATCGTGCCGGGCGCGATGGTGACGACGCGGATGCCGAGCGGCGACAAGTCGCGCGCTGCGACCAGCGTCATGCCCAGCACGCCGCCCTTGGCGGCGGAGTAGGGGAGCTGACCGATCTGTCCTTCGTAGCCGGCGATCGACGCGGTGTTGACGATGACACCGCGGGCGCCCTCGTCCAGCGGCTCCGACTTGGCGATCTCGGCCGCAGACAGCCGCATCACGTTGAAGACCGCGGTCAGGTAGAACTCGATCGTCTTCTTGAAGCCGTCAAGATCGAGCGGCGAGCCGTCCTTGCCGATCAGTCGGCCACCGCTGGCGGGGCCGCCGTGGGTGTCGACGGAAATCCGCAGGGGAGCCAGCGACGACGCCTCGGCGATCGCCGCGTTGACCGACTCTTCCGAGGTGGCGTCCGTGCGGACGTAGCGCACCCCGAGCTCGTTCTCGAGCTCCTTGCCCTTCTCGTCGGCGAGGTCGGCGACGACCACCTTGGCCCCCGCGCCGTGCAGACGCCGGACGGTCGCCTCGCCCAGCCCACCTGCGCCACCGACGACGATCGCCGAGCTACCTGCGATTTGCATGTGGTTCCCCTTCTTGCAACTGGCACTCTCGGACTGAGAGAATATCATTCTCATACGGAACGGAGATACCCATGCCTGAAGCCGTCATAGTGTCCGCGCTGCGTACGCCCATCGGCACCGCGATGAAGGGCACTCTGCGGGACACCGACGCCTATCAGCTGGCGGACCACGTCGTCGGCGCGGCTGTCGCCGATCTCACCAGCACCCAGATCGACGATGTGATCCTGGGTGAGGGCCTGTACGGCGGCGGTGTTGTCGCGAGGCATGCCGCGATCACCGCGGGTCTCACGTCGGTGCCGGGGCTGGCCGTCAACCGGCACTGCGCGGCCGGCCAGGCCGCCGTGCAGAGCGCCGCGGCCAGCATCCGGGCCGGCATGGATCAGCTGATCCTGGCCGGAGGGGTGAACTCGGCGTCGACCTCACCGCGGTTCAAGCGCCGCGCCGGCAGCCAAAAAGACAGTGAGATGGTCGACTGGTTCCCGCCCACGCATCCGGACCGCCCGGATGCACCGAACATGGATATGTCGATCACGGTCGGGTGGAACGCCGCGGTCAAGGCGGGCATCTCCCGCGAAGAGATGGATGAGTGGGCGCTGGGGTCTCACCGCAAGGCCATCCAGGCGATCGACGAGGGCCGATTCAAGCACGAGATCGTGCCTATCGACACGCCGCATGGCTTGTTCGAGGTTGACGAGCATCCGCGCCGCGACACCACCCTGGACAAGCTGGCCGCGCTCAAGCCGCTTCACCCGGAGATCGAAGGATTTTCGATCACTGCGGGCAACGCGTGCGGCGGCAACGACGGCGCGGCGATCCTCGGAATCGCGAGTGAGCGCCTCGGACTGCCGGCGCTGGCGACCATCCGGTCGTGGGCGTCGGTCGGTGTGGATCCGGCCTCGACGGGGCTAGCGCCGGTCGAAGCAATCCCGAAAGCCCTTAAGCGTGCGCGCCTTTCGCTGGCTGATGTCGATCTGTTCGAGATCAACGAGGCGTTCGCGTCAATGTGTGTGGCGACCGTCAAACTGCTCGACATCGATCCGGCCAAGGTCAATCCCAGCGGCAGCGGCTGCTCGCTCGGCCATCCAGTCGCTGCGACCGGAGCCCGGATGCTCGTGACGCTTGTGCACGAACTGCGCAGGCGCGGCGGCGGCATCGGGGTGGCGGCCATGTGTGCCGGCGGCGGAATGGGTTCTGCCACCGTCATCGAGGTGCCCGCTCCCTAGACTGGCAGAGATGACCATCGACGAGCTCATCGAGGCGGCACGCAACGGATCCACGCGAGCCGCCGGAAAGCTGCTGAGCCTCGTCGAAAGTCCGCGCCGCAGCGAGGTACTCGATGCGCTAGGCCCAACCACGCCTCCGTTGATCGTCGGCGTGACGGGACCACCCGGTGCAGGCAAGTCGACGACGGTCGGGGCTTTGGTCGGTGCGTATCGCGAGCGCGGCATGCGGGTGGCCGTGCTGGCCGTAGACCCGTCGTCTCCATTCAGCGGTGGTGCACTGCTGGGCGACCGGATTCGAATGGCCGCGCATATCAACGACTCCGATGTGCTCATCCGCTCAGTGGCGACGCGCGGTCATCTCGGCGGGCTCGCCGCCGCGATCCCGGCCGCCATCAGGCTCCTGGCGGCGCTGTCGTACGACGTGATCGTGTTGGAAACGGTCGGCGTCGGGCAGTCGGAGATCGAGATCGCGGCGATCGCCGACCCGACGATCGTCATCCTGAATCCCGGTGCAGGCGACGCGGTTCAGGCGGCTAAGGCGGGCCTGCTCGAAGTCGCCGACCTCGTGGTGGTGAACAAGGCAGACCGCGAAGGCGCCGACCAAACCGTGCGCGACTTGCGCGGTGAGACCATGGCACCAATTCTGAAACTTGTTGCGGCACAGGGGGAAGGAATCCCGGAGCTCGTCGCGGCGATCGAAGCACATCACCGCAGCGACACGCCGGAGCGACGGGTAGCGCGTGCGCGTGCCCAGATTCTGTCGTTGGCGCAGACCCGCATGCGGAACCACCCTGAATTGGATCGTTTGGCAGAAAGAGTCGCGGAGGGGCGCGGCGATCCCTACACCGCGGCCGAACAACTCTTCGTCGTTCCAGTCGAGCCCTAGCTACTGGATCTCTGAAACACCTACGGGAAACGGCAGTACAGTCACGGCGTCGTCGACCTTCCTCACCAGAGGGTCGTAGCGGCGGCGCATGATGAGCCACGCGCCGGCTTCCCGTACGTACTCGTCGTGGTACACGCCCGCAATGCTCAAATCGGTTCCTTCGGAGCGTTGGCCGACCTCTTGGACGAACCAGCGTCCAGCGGCGCGGTCGGTATTCGCCTGGTCCAGAACGACCACACCTGACATCAGGCCTTGGAGGAACACGTTCCAACCGCTGAGCATCGCGGTGAAGAAGGTCAGCATCGCGTCGTGCCCCTTGTGGTGCCCTAGTTCGGGAGCGTGCCACTCGCCGTCGTTCGTGAAAGTGCTTGCAACGCCTAGTGGATCGCGGCGGGAGGCGGCGTCCGCGTACCGGTGCACGAGACTGCGGATCATGAGTTCGTCGGCGATGGCTTGGATCGTCATTCGGGAAGACCGAGCATCCGACGTGTCATCTCTTTCAAGTGCGTCCGTAGGGTATCGCCGTCGACATCGGCGAGCAGCGGATGCATCACGGCGACGCTGATCGCGCTCGACAGCATGGCTGCGTGAAGGCGTGCCTCGACGCCGGCTTCCGTGCCGAGCAGGGCCGCGTAGAGGCGTTCGATGAACTGCTGGAATGGCCCGTACTCGGCCTGCAGGCGAATGATGACGGGATCGAACAACGGAACGTTGAATGCGCCGCGGCGATCGATGGCTTGCTCGATCATCCTGTCGAGGAGAACCTCTCGCGCCCGCAGGGGGTGCCCCTCGGCTTCGGCCGCATCGAGCGCATCCTCGAGCCTGCTCATCTCGCGTTCGGTGATGGCGATGACGATCTCTTCCTTCGTCTTGAACTGGCGGTACACGGCCGCCTTCGTCACACCCATCTCGTCGGCGATCATCTGCAGCGACGTCCCGCTGACACCGCGTTCGGCGATCAGTTTTAACGCCGCGTCCAGCACGCGGGTTTGAGCGGCCGTGCGTGTGATCGCGCTGAATCTGCGGTCCGCCTGGGTGGACGTCACAGTGACGAGGGTAGCGGAGGATTGACCGCTTGGTTGCCGATCGGCTACCGTCCAAGTTGCCGATCGGCAACCAACGCTACGCGTGAAGAGGTTCGACGATGAGACGACCTGATGGGGAGTTGATCCTTTTCTGGACCCTGCCCGCGATCGCAATCATCTGGGTATCCGCCTTCTTTCTGTTTCCTGGCTTCCTTCACCCGATGTCGCCAACCATGTCCGCGGACGCCGTCGCAGCCTTCTATCGCGATGAAACCGCGCGGATTCGCTACAGCATGATCCTGTTCAACTGGTTCGGAGTGGGACTGATCCCGACCGTCATTCTCTTGGCGATGCAGGTGCGCCGGATGGCGCACCGGACGCCGATGCTGTCCTACAGTCTGATTTCCTGCGCCGGCGGCCCGCCCTGTCTCTTCTTGATCGCCAACATCTTCTGGCTCCTCGGCTCCTTCCGGCCGGAACGTTCCCCGGAGTTGACCCAGCTGCTCAACGATCTCGCGTGGGTAACCTTCACCGTCCTGGTTCCGTACCTGATCGCCCAATGCCTAATGCTCGCGTTGGCGATCTATTGGGACCGCCAGGAGCAACCCGTTTTCAAAATGTGGGTGGCACACTTCAATCTTCTTGTTGCTGTCGCCTTGGCGCCTGCCGCTTTCACCGCGCTGACGTTCAGCGGGCCGCTGGCGTGGGACGGACTGTTGTCGTTCTGGGTCAAGAACATCGCGATCGCCGTCTGGATCATCGTGATGGGAGTCGTTCTCGGCCAAACCATCTTGCGTCGGCGTGCCGAGGAGCCGGTTGCCGCATGAGTACACCGACAGGATCACCGGTCGGCCGGTTCGTCTGGAATTTTCGTCACCATCCCAAGCGTGAGTTGTGGTTCGCGTGGTGGGTGATGGTGATCTTCTACCAGCTCTACGGTGTGCTGTTCTTCCTGGTGACGCGCGTCCAGCCTCCAGCGAGCCCGGCCTGGGACACACCGATGGTCGTGCAGTGGTTCAATGATCGCCACTTCGGCCTTCTCGCCGGATTCGGCGTTGTTTTCCTCATCTCAGGCATGACCGCGCCGATGAATGCCCTTCTCGCATACTCGATGCGGCGGATGTCAGTGAGCCGCGTCTTCGGATACTCGTACCTCATCATGTACTCGGTCAGCGCCATCCCCGGCATGCTGGTGATGGCCATCGCGATGACCGTCGGAGCGCTACGGCCGGACCGCGATCCCGAACTGATCCACTGGCTCTTCGATTTCGCATTCCTGTCGTTCAGCGGCACCATGGGCGTCTTCATGATCGGCTCCCTGGTCTGGCTGGTTGCCATATTGATCGACAAGAACCGGGTCTTCCCAAAGTGGTTCGGTTATCTGGGTCTTTGCAATGCGCTGACCGAAGTTGTCGTCGCGCCGGCATGGATCTTTCAACGCGGCGTCTTTGCCTGGAACGGTGCAATTGCGTGGTGGATCAACATGGTCGTGTTCGTTACCTATACCGCCTGCTTCATCGTGCTGCTGCGCAAGATGATCCAGCGCGATGATTTCGGCTCAGGCCCGCTGCCTGATTTGCCGCCCAAAGCGCAACGTAGCCAGCCGGATTCGGTCGGGGTGATGCAATGACGAATCTGCAGCAGGGCCACTCAACGGATGAGGCCGAGCGCAAGCCAGCCCGGTTTGTGCCGGGCCAACCGGACATGTGGGTGTTCGTCCTCTTCGAATCGCTGCTCTTCACGGGGTACTTCTCGGTCTACCTCATCGGCCGTATCCAGAATCGGGATCTTTACCTACAGTCCCAAGCCGATCTCGACCTCCGCTTCGGGGTCTTCAACACCATTGCCCTACTGCTGAGTTCGTGGGCGGTCGCGCGGTGCGTCCAAGCGTCTCGCGAGGGCGCGTACCGGGACGCACTGAGAGATGCGTTCCTGACGATCGGCTTCGGCGTCGCGTTCCTGTTATCCAAAGTGCTCGAGTGGGTCAAGGAGATCCGGCTCGGGAACACGTTTACCAGAAATGAGTTCTTCCAGCATTTCTTCTTTCTGACGTCAATCCACCTTCTGCATCTGCTGATCGGCTTCGTCGTGATGGGGGTCGCCGTGTATCAGTTGTGGAGTCCGGCGCGGCGATCACAACAGCTGGTGGAAACGTGCGCCACCTATTGGCACACGGTCGATTTCCTGTGGGTCCTGATTTTCGCGTTGCTCTACGTCGTGAGGTGATCGGTGAGCGGAACTTTCAATAAGAGGCTGGCGATCGTCTGGCTGGTGCTCACCGCGATGACACTGGCGTACGTCTGGTTGGATCGCTCGGCCGATCATGACGGGGTGCCGCAGGCCAGCACCGTGGTCACCGTGAGCGCGATTGTGATCGCACTCATCAAGGTGCGCATCATTTTCCGGGAGTTCATGGAGGTACGCCATGCCCCCGCATGGCTGTGTCGCCTCACGGATGCCTGGGTTGTTCTGATTGCCGTGTGCCTGTTGGGCAGCTATTTCGTCGGCACAGCTGTTGCCGGCTAGGCCTGCGCCGACACCGCCAGCCCGGCGCGGTAGCCGAATACCAGCGCAGGGCCGAGCGTCCCGCCCGCACCGCCGTAGGCCTTACCCGTCGCACCGGCCATCGCGTTCCCCGCTGCGAACAAGCCCGGGATAGCGGATCCGTTCACATGCAGCACGCGGCCGTCGCGGTCAGTGCGCGGGCCGCCCTTCGTCCCCATCGCGCCAATCCACACCGGCACCGCGTAATACGACGCCGTATCGATCGGTCCCAGTGTCTGGCCGGGGACCGTTGCGGCGTTGTTGTCACCCCAATACCCGTCGTAAGCGCTTGAGCCACGGCCGAAGTCGGAATCGACCTCGTGGGCGACTGCGTCGTTCCACGCCGCAAGAGTGCGCTTCAATCCCTCTTCGTCGATGCCCGTCTTAGCTGAAAGTTCGGCGAGGTCCGCCGACGGCGAGAACCACTCCGGCGCTGGCTCACCTGGTTCCACGCCGAGGAAGCCGTAGCGCTTCAAATGCAATGAGTCGAAGACGATCCACGCGGGGTCGTTGGCGTATCCGTCGCGCGGGTCGAGGTACTGGAACGGGCCCGCCATCGAGTTGTATTCGCCTGCCTCGTTGAGGAATCGCTTGCCGGCGCGATTGACGATGATGCTCCGCGGGCGGGTGCGTTCCAGCCGCACGCTGCGGCTGCGGGGCTGTCCCTGGAATGTATCGCCGGGGAGCTGCACAATCGGCACCCACCACGCTTCGCCCATGTTCGCCAGGTCCGCACCGTGCGCCATCGCCATGCGCAGGCCATCGCCGGTGTTGTTCGGAGGCGACACCGCGCCGCGCATCGGTCCGCGCAGATATGCCTCGACGAGCTTGGCGTCCCACTCGAACCCACCGGTCGCCAGTACGACGCCGCGGCGAGCGCGAACATGGAAATTTCTGTCCCCCTGAGAGATTCGCACACCGGTGATACCCAACGCGTCGGCGATCAGTTCGACAGCCCGCGCATTAGTCTGCGGAACCACACCCCGGTCGAGCAGTCCCTTCAACAGCCCGGCGATCAGCGCCGTGCCTGCCACGCAGTAGTCACCCTCCTCGTCGTCGACGGCCGCATGGATGCGGGCCCTGGTCTCGGCGTCGATGCCGACATTGCTGAAGTCCGCGGGGAACGACGTGATGCGGTCCCGCCATTCACCGATCCGCGACAGATCGAACGGTTTGGCGTTCAGGGACCGCCCGCCCGTCGGGCGCCCGCCGGGCAATTCGGGTTTGTAGTCCGGAAACCCTTCTGCCACCTCGAACTGCAGATCGCTATGGGCCTCAACGAAGTCCAGCATTTCGGCGCCGGTGCGGACGAACGTCTCAACCAGCGCGTCGTCCATATATCCCAGTGACTGCGCGCGCAGGTACGCCATCGCGTCGTCGACCGTCAGTTCCCCTTCGGCCGCTCGACCATGCGCGGGAATCCACACGATGCCGCCCGAAACCGCCGTTGTCCCGCCGACGGTCGCGGCCTTCTCGTATACCTCGACAGACGCGCCGCTGGCCGCGGCCGTCAGCGCGGCGGTCAAACCGGCCCCACCGCTGCCGAGAACCACCACGTCGACGTCATGGTCCCAGTCAGTCATGGCATTCGCCTTTCCCTACGGCGCCGAACGTGAGGTTGTTGTCGAGAAATCTCGAAAATGTCGCACTTAAGCTCACTTTCGACGCATCCCTTCAGCTGAGGATCGCAGATAATTCGTTGGCCGCCTTGATGACTGAATCCCTGCCACCCATGACCACGTCTTCGCGGTGGGAGATGAGATTGATGCACGTCGGCGGCGACGGCGGCCGTCGCTTGACGGGCACGGCCAGTCCGTAGGTGTTCGGCTCGATCTCGCCGTGCGTGATGATCCAGCCTTGCTGTCGCGTCTGCTGGACCAGGTCGCGTTCTCCCGGCCGCGGCGCCATGCACGCCAGCAACGCGAGTCCGGCCGCCCCGCGGTCCAGCGGATACCGGCTGCCCTCGTGGAACGACAGTTGATAGAAGACGTTGGTCGGCACGATCACGGCGATCGCCACTTGCTGATCGCCCTCCGCTACAAGAAGTGACACCGTGGTGCCGAGCTCGTCGGCCAAGGTGCGCAGCGTCGGCACGCACAACTGTCGGACGTTGTTGTCGAACGACGCCCCGAGCACGGCGAGCGCGGCGGCTGATCGATACCGGCCGTCCTCTCCCTTGACCACGAATCGGAACTTGGCGAGGGTGCTGAGCAGGCGATAGGCGATCGTGCGGTGAACGCCGATGTTGTCGGCAACCTGTTGGACCGTCAACCCCGTGGGCGAGGTGGCGACCAACTGCAGTGCCGTGAGACCTCTGGCCAAGGTTTGCGAGCCCGGCGCACCATTCGGTGCGTCGTCGGCGCTTGCCGCGCTGGCCGGTGGAGCCATGGCGCTACCTTCCTCGGACTTCCCTTGACATCCAGCACTCGTGAGAGTGATGCTCTGACTATAGTGCACACGGATGTGCGATAAATGAGCAGAGTGCTTACAAAATACGAGAATTCGATTCTCGCCGTCAAGAGGGGAACAACAGTGGCGGAGTACGAGAGCATCTGGAGCGATCTCCAGGGCGTCCCGTTCTCGCAGGGCTATCTCGACGCGGGGGGAGTGCGCACCCGCTACCTGCACGCAGGTGATCCCGGAAATCCGGCGTTGGTGTTCCTGCACGGTTCCGGCGGTCACGCCGAGGCCTACGTCCGCAACCTCGAAGCGCACGCCGAGCACTTCTCGACCTGGTCGATCGACATGCTCGGCCACGGATACACCGACAAGCCGGGACACCCGCTCGAGGTGCGGCACTACGTCGACCATCTGATGGCTTTTCTGTACGCGATCGGCGCCGAGCGTGCGCATATCAGCGGTGAGTCGCTTGGCGGGTGGGTCGCGGCCCGCGCCGCGGTCGACCACCCCGACCGCATCGACAAGCTTGTCCTCAACACCGCGGGCGGTTCGCAGGCCGATCCGGAGGTGATGAAGCGCATCGTCACGTTGTCGATGGCGGCCGCCGAGGACCCGACATGGGAGACCGTGCAGGCCCGCATCAAATGGTTGATGGCGGACAAGTCGAAGGACTACGACGACATCGTCGCGAGCCGGCAGCGTGTCTACCGCCAGCCCGGGTTCGTCGCGGCGATGAAAGACATTATGGCGCTGCAGGATCCCGAGATCCGCGCACGCAATCTGCTCGGCCCCGCCGAATACGGGTCGATCAACGCACCGACGCTGGTGGTGTGGACCAGTGACGACCCGACCGCGGACGTCGCCGAGGGCCGACGCATCGCGTCGATGATCCCCGGAGCGCGGTTCGAGGTGATGCCGGGGTGCGGTCACTGGCCCCAATACGAGGACCCGAAGACGTTCAACCGCTTGCACCTCGACTTCCTGCTGGGACGCTGAACCGTGAGCACCGATGTGGACGTCGTCATCGTCGGGGCCGGCCCATCCGGCCTGACCCTGGCGAACATCCTTGGGCTACAGGGCGTTCGGACGCTGGTCGTGGAGGAGCGCGACACTCTCATCGACTATCCCCGCGGTGTCGGTCTGGATGACGAGTCGCTGCGCACGTTCCAATCGATTGGCCTCGTGGACCGCATCCTTCCGCACACGGTTCCGAACCAGATCCTGCGCTTCTTCGATTCCAAGCGTCGGCTGCTCGCCGAAATGGCACCCCCCGATGCCCGATTCGGCTGGCCCAAGCGCAACGGATTTGTGCAACCGATGGTCGATGCCGAATTGTTCGCCGGTCTCGACCGATTCGGTCATGTCGAAGTCCGGTTCGGACATCGGATGGAGACCTGCGTCGAAACCGAGGACGGTGTCACTGTCCAGTTCGCCGATGGGCACGCACCTATACGCGCCCGCTACGTAGTCGGTTGCGACGGTGGGCGCAGCGCCACCCGCCGGTTGATGGGCGTGTCGTTCGACGGGACCACATCGTCGACGCGCTGGCTCGTCGTCGATGTCGCGAATGATCCTCTCGGACACCCGAACAGCGAGGTCGGGGCCGATCCCGTCCGCCCTTATGTCTCGATCTCGATCGCCCACGGAATACGCCGGTTCGAGTTCCTGATCCACCCCGACGAGCCCGACGAACTGGCCGACGATCCCGCGTTCGTGAGACGCATGCTCGCACAGCGCGTTCCGTATCCGGAGCGTGTCGACATGATCCGGCACCGCGTCTACACCCACCATTCGCGCATCGCGGGCGAGTTCCGACGAGGACGGCTGATGCTCGCGGGCGACGCCGCGCATCTGATGCCCGTGTGGCAGGGGCAGGGGTACAACAGCGGTATCCGCGATGCGGCCAACCTCGGCTGGAAGCTCGCGGCGGTGATGAACGGCCAGGCCCAGGACGCGCTGCTAGACACTTACGACGCCGAACGCCGCAAACATGCCAGGGCGATGATCGATCTATCCACCTTGGTCGGGCGGGTGATCTCGCCGACGAATCGGCGGGTAGCCGCCCTGCGGGACCGCGTCATTCATGCCGCATCGGTGGTGCCCACGCTCAAGCGCTATGTGCTGGAGATGCGGTTCAAACCGATGCCGCGATACGAGCACGGCGCGGTCTTCCACGCCGAGCCTCGATCGGCGACGTCGATGACCGGCACGCTGTTCATCCAACCCCGCGTAGACACCCGCGATCAGCAGAACGTCCTGCTCGATGACGTGCTTGGTCAAGGCTTCGCGGTGCTGTGCTGGAGCAACAATCTCCGTGCGGTGCTCGGCGACATCGCGTTCCAGCGCTGGAAAGCGCTGGGGGCCAAGTTCATCGAGGCCCGCCCCATGACGCAGCTGTACTGGCCCGGGCACGACGACGCCGATGTGGTGGTCGTCGGCGATCGGACGGGTGCGCTCAAGTCCTGGTTCGACACCTACACCGATTCCGTGCTGTTCGTGCGGCCTGATCGCTGCATCGCCGGTGCATGCATCGCCCAACGCGCACCCGAACTGTCCGCGTCGCTCTTCGACGTTCTCTGTTTGACCGAGGGAGGAGGCAACGATGCCACTGGCCGTCTGCTGCATGTCGCACAGCCCGCTACTGAATCTTCCGGGACCGTCGCAGGAACTCCTTGACGACATCGAATCGGCCCTGTCCGCGGCGCGCGACTTCGTCACCGCGTACGACCCCGAACTGGTCGTCATCTTCTCGCCGGATCACTACAACGGCTTCTTCTACCGGACCATGCCGCCGTTCTGCATCGGCACCACCGCGCAGGGCGTCGGAGACTACGGGACGTATGCCGGTCCGCTCGACGTGCCGACCGACATCGCCACCGACTGTGCCCGAGCGGTTCTCGAATCCGGCGTCGACGTCGCGATCTCGGCCAGCATGGACGTCGACCACGGCACCGTCCAGCCGCTGCAGAAGCTGTTCGGCGACGCCGTGTCCCGTCCGGTTATCCCGATCTTCATCAACTCGGTCGCCACGCCGCTCGGACCGCTGCGACGCGTGCGCGCGCTCGGCGCCGCCGTCGGCACCTACCTGGCAACCCTCGATAAGCGGGTCCTCGTGGTGGGATCCGGTGGGCTGTCCCATGATCCGCCCGTGCCGACGCTGGCGACGGCGCCGCCCGCTGCACTGAACCGGATCGTGCACGGCGAGCCGATGACAGCCGACCAGCGTCAGGCCCGACAAGTCGCGGTCATGGACGCCGCGCAGGCGTTCGCGCACGGCGAGAGCCCCCTACAGCCGCTCAACCCCGATTGGGATCGCGCCTTCCTCGAGCTGGTCGATTCCAACCGGCTCGCCGATGTCGACGGTTGGTCCAACAGCTGGATCGAGCAGGAGGCCGGCCACTCGGCGCACGAAATCCGTACGTGGGTAGCGGCATTCGCGGTGTTGGCGGCACACGGACGCTACGAGACGCAGCAGCGGTTTTACCGAGCGGCACCCGAATTGATCGCCGGTTTCGCGATCCGAACGGCGGTGCCGAAGTCGTGACGTCCTTTGATCACACCGTTGACGTGCTCGTCGTCGGATCGGGAGGTGGCGGCATGACCGCCGCACTGGCCGCCGAGGCGTCCGGGCTTGACACCCTGGTCGTCGAAAAGTCGCCCCAGTTCGGGGGTTCTACCGCCCTGTCCGGCGGCGGTATCTGGGTACCGGGCGCGCCAAGCCAGCGCAAAGAAGGTTACGTTCCCGACCCCGACGAAGTCTTCCACTATCTGAAGCAGATCACCGGCGGCCTTGTCAGCGACGCTCGTTTGCGGCAGTACGTCGACGCGGCGCCGGAAATGATGGAGTTTCTGGAGAACCTCAGCCCGTGGTTCGAGTTCGTATGGAAGCCCGGCTACGCCGACTACTATCCCGAACTGCCAGGGGGCTCCGCGCTCGGCAGCACCATCAACGTGCCCGCTATCGATCTGCGCAAGCTCGGCGACGAGGAGCAGAACCTCCTGCATCCGTTGGCGCTGGCGCCCAAGGGAATATGGTTCGCGCCGAAGGATCTCAAGCTCTTCTACCAGGTTCGTCAGAACTGGCGCGGCAAAGCCGTACTGCTGAAACTGATCTGGCGGATGTTCAGAGCGCGAGTCCTCGGCGACCGGATGGCGGCGATCGGCCAGTCGCTCGCGGCCCGCATGCGTTTGGCGCTCAAGCAGCAGGCCATCCCGCTATGGCTGAACTCGCCGATGACGGAGTTGATCGCCGACGTCGACGGCACGGTCACGGGCGCAGTGGTCGAGCAGAATGGCCAACAGCGGCGCATCCAAGCCCGGCGCGGCGTCATCCTCGCGAGCGGCGGCTTCGATCACGACATGCAGTGGCGTCGCCAGCACCTTCCCGTCCTCGAAAAGGACTGGAGCTTTGGCAATCCCGCCGCGATGGGCGACGGCATCCGGGCGGGGGAGAAGGTCGGCGGTTCCACCGAGCTGCTCGACGAGGCGTGGTGGTTCCCGGCGATCTGCTGGCCCGACGGGCGGTTGCAGTTCATGCTCAACGAACGCATGATGCCGTCGCAGTTCGTCGTCAACGGCGAGGGTAAGAGGTTCGTCAACGAGGCCGCTCCGTACATGGATTTCGCCCACGCGATGATCGAGGGGCAGAAGTCGGGAGTCACGCACATCCCGTGCTGGCTGATCACGGACATCCGTTCGTTTCACCGGTACGTCGTGGCCGGGCATCTGCCGATTCCGAAGGTTCCCTTCGCACCCGTGCCCACGGGGTGGAAGGTGCCCAAGGCGTGGCTGGAGTCGGGTGTGGTCAAGGAAGCCAACAGCTTTGACGAACTGGCGGCGAAAATCGGCGTTCCGGTGGCCAATCTGCGTGCGACCGCGCAGCGCTTCAATGAGCTGGCGCGCAACGGTCACGACGACGATTTCAACCGCGGAGACTCCGCCTACGACAACTACTACGGCGACCCGACGTTGCCCAACCCCAATCTGTACCCGCTGGGCAAGCCGCCCTATTACGCGTTCCAGATCATCCTCGGTGACCTCGGCACGTCGGGAGGGCTGCGCACCGACGAGTTCGCGCGGGTGTTGCGCGACGACGACACCGTCGTGCCGGGTCTTTACGCAGTCGGCAACGCGTCGGCGGCCGTCATGGGACGCAGCTACGCCGGCGCGGGTGCCACCATCGGGCCGGCCATGACGTTCGGCTACGTCGCTGCCAAACACATCGCAGCCCAGACCAATTCGACAATCGATATACACCGGAAGGTAACGAAATGAAAATCTCGCTGTTCTACGAATTTCCGCTGCCGCGGCCGTGGACGCCGGACGACGAGCACAAGCTTTTCCAGGACTGTCTGGACGAGGTAGAGGCTGCCGACAAGGCCGGCTTCTCGACGGTGTGGCTGACCGAGCACCACTTCCTCGAGGAGTACTGCCACTCGACAGCGCCGGAGATCTTCCTGGCCGCCGCCAGCCAGCGCACCAAAGACATCCGTCTCGGGTTCGGCATCATGCACTTGCCGCCCGCTGTCAACCACCCAGCGCGCGTCGCCGAACGCATTGCCACGCTGGACCTTATCTCCAACGGCCGGGTGGAGTTCGGCACCGGGGAGGCGTCGTCGGTTGCCGAGCTCGGAGGATTCGGCATCGATCCGGCCGACAAGCGCAAGATGTGGGAAGAAGCGCTAGAGGTCTCGATCCGCTGCATGATCGAGGAGCCGTTCACCGGCTTCCAAGGTGAGCACGTCGTAATGCCGCCGCGCAACGTGGTTCCCAAGCCATTGCAGAAACCACACCCCCCAGTGTGGGTGGCATGCACCCGTCCGGCCTCGGTGCAGATGGCCGCCCAGCGCGGCCTCGGCGCTTTGAGTTTCGCCTACACCGGGCCCGGGCCGCTGACCGAGCGAGTCAACGGCTATTACAAGGAATTCGAGGAGAACGGCGCCCCTGTGACGCCGCAGATGAACCCCAACATCCTCGCTATCGGCGGCGACCTGTCGATGATGGTGGCACCCACGGATGAGCAAGCAGTCGAGCGGCTCGGGGTTGGCGGTGGGTTCTTCTCGTTCGGGATCATGCACTACTACATGACAGGGATGCACACCCCGGGACGGACCGGCGTCTGGAAGCGGCACCTCGAAGAGGTGGAGAAGGATCCGACCCTCGCCTACGGCCCCGGCCGCGGGCCGATCGGCAGCCCCGCCACGGTGCGCGAGTTTCTGCGCGGCTACGAAGAGAGCGGCGTCGACGAACTGATCCTGCTGCTCACCCCCCGCACCCACGAAGCGACGATGGAGTCCATCGAGCTGATGGGCAAGGAAGTCCTACCCGAGTTCATCGAGCGCGACGAAAAGGCGGTCGCCGAGAAGGCCAAGCGACTGGCGCCGATCATCGAGAAGGCTGAGGCGCGCCGCCAGCCGTCGAAGGCGCCCGCGTTTGACGAGTCGTACGCATTTGGCGGTCTGCCCAAGGGGCGCGAGGACTACACCGCGAACGAGGTATCGCTCGCGATGGAAGAGATGAACGCCGGTATCGAGCAGGCGGCCGCGCAACTCCGGGCCGGAGAAGGATGGGCCAGCCGCAACCCGGATGCGGACAAGCACTGAGCCGTGACTCAAGTCGACCAGTGGTGGCGCTACGACGGCAAGCGGGTCGTCGTCACCGGATGCGCGTCGGGAATCGGTGAGCATGTCGCACGGCAGCTCACCGAGCTCGGCGCCGAGGTCGTCGGGTTGGATATGCGACGTCCGGCGGTGCAGCTCAAGGAATTCCACGAGGTCGACCTGGCCGACTCCGCATCGATCGACCGCACCGTCAAGTCGATTGGCGGCCATGTCGATTCGTTGTTCAACGTCGCCGGTGTCTCGTCAGGCATCGGGAACCCTCTGCTGGTGGTGACGATCAACTTCCTCGGCACGCGCCATCTGACCGAGGCGCTCGCCCCTTCGATGCCTGACGGGTCGTCGATCGTCAGCACGTCATCGCTTGCCGCGGCCGGCTACCTGGAGAACCGGGACACCATCGCGGGGCTGCTGGCCACCGGGACGATGGCCGAGGGCATCGCGTGGTGCAACGACCATCCCGACGCGATCGCCGACGGCGGATATCGGCTGGCAAAGGAAGCGATCATCCTTTACACCATGAAAAACGCTGGGCCGCTTGGTGCGCGCGGTATCCGGATCAACTGCACGGGCCCGGGAGTGACGGAGACGCCGATCCTCGACCAGCTGCGCACCGCCTACGGCCAGGACTACCTCGACGACATCCCCAAGCCGTTGGGCCGGGTATCCAATCCGGCCGAGCAGGCGGCGGTGCTCGTCTTCCTCAACAGTCAGGCCGCAAGCTACGTCACGGGCCAAGTGCTGTGGGTCGACGGTGGAAACATCGCGGGCCGCATCGCGGCGACATTGGAAGGGGCCGACTAATGGCCAGTATGAGTGACTTTCGCCGGACCGCCGACGACGTCCGTAACTGGGGACGGTGGGGCGAGGCCGACGAGCTCGGCACGCTCAACTTCATCACTGCCGACAAGGTCGCCGAGGCAGCGGCCCTCGTCAAGCATGGCAAGGTTTTTCCGCTTGGCGTCGATTTCGGCTCGTCGGGACCACAGGGGGCGTTTCACTTCCGGCAGAACCCGCTGCACGTGATGACGATCGACGGCGGCGACGCAGCGACGCTGCTCCAATACGGCCCGAAGTGGTTGACCAACCCGGCAGCTGGTCAATTGGCCGGATACTTCGAGGGCAACCCGATGCGGTTCAACGACGACATCATCATCATGCCGCTGCAGGCGGCCACGCAGTGGGATGCGCTGTCGCACGTGTACTACGAGGATTACCTCTACAACGGTTTCCCCGCCGACTCGGTGACCAGCGCGGGCGCCTTCCACTGCGGCATCGACAAGGTCGACGGCAAGGGCATCACCTCGCGTGGCGTGTTGCTTGACATCGTCGGGCTGCGCGGCGTCGAGACCTTCTGCGAGATCGGCAACCCGATCACCCCGGATGAACTCGATGAGGCCGCCCGCCGGCAGGGCGTCACCGTGCGACGCGGCGACATCGTCTTGGTCCGAACCGGTTGGTGGGCACGCTTTTTGGAAACGGGGAACGGCGGCGAGCCGGGCGCCGGGCTGGACTGGACGTGCGCCCGGTGGCTGCACGACCACGAAGTCGCCGCGGTGGCCGCCGACAACCTGATGGTCGAGAATCCCGAATCCGGAGTCGAAGGCGCCTTCCTGCCGATGCACATGCTGTGTCTGCGCGACATGGGCCTGATGCTCGGCGAGTATTGGGATCTGACCGCTTTGGCCGCCGACTGCGCAGCCGATGGCGTGTACGAATTTCAGCTCATCGCACCGCCTCTGCGAGTCACCGGAGCGGTCGGCTCACCCGTCAATCCCATCGCGATCAAGTAGGTAGATCATGACTGCAAGCACTACAACGGGCGGCGCACCGCTCGTCGTCGGACTTGGCGGGACGCTTCGAGCGAACTCCTCGACCGAACGCGCGCTTCGCTATTGCTTGGCCTCGGTCGAACGTCAGGGCGGCCGCACAAGGTTTTTCAGCGGTCCCGAACTCGACCTGCCCATGTATGCACCGCACGAACTGGAACGCACACCGAGGGCGCTCGAGCTTGTCGGCGCGTTGCGCGACGCCGATGCAGTCGTCGTGGGCTCACCCGGCTATCACGGCGCGATTTCAGGTCTGGTCAAGAATGCGCTGGACTACATCGAAGACCTCCGCGAAGATCCCCGCGTCTACCTCGACAACACCCCGTGGGGCTGCATCAGCTGCGCCTACGGGTGGCAAGCAGCCGTCGGCACGCTTGGCCAGCTGCGCAGCATTGGTCACGCCCTGCGGGCCTGGCCGACTCCGCTTGGCGTAGCGATCAACTCGGCAGATCAGATCTGGGACGAGGCCGGCGAGTTGAGTGACGAGGCCGTGCGAAGCCAACTCGACCTGCTCGCCAACCAGCTGCTCACGTTTGCCCGCGCCGCCTGGGAAACAGCGTGAAGGAGTTTGACCGCAAGACGATTCTGGTCGACGGACTCGCGACCAGTTATCTCGAAGCGGGACAAGGTGATCCGGTCATCCTGCTGCACGGCGGTGAGTTCGGCGTCAGTGCGGAACTCGGGTGGGAGCGCAACATCGCGGCGTTGGCGGCACACTATCGCGTGCTCGCACCGGACATGCTCGGCTTCGGGCAGTCCGCCAAGGTCATCGACTTCAACGACGGCCGCGGCATGCGCATCCGGCACATCGGCCGGTTCTGCGAAACCCTCGGCGTCGAGTCCGCGCATTTCGTTGGCAACTCGATGGGCGCCATCAACCTGTTCGTTGACAGCACGTCGGAGTCGCCGCTGCTGCCTGCGCGCAGTCTGGTGATGATCTGCGGCGGTGGTGAAATTCAGCGCAACGAATACTCGGCCGCCCTCTACGACTACGACGCGACGCCAGACGGGATGCGCAGAATCGTCGAGGCGCTCTTCCACGACCCGTCGTATCCGGCTGACGAGGCATACGTGCGACGGCGCTACGAGTCCAGCATCGCGCCCGGCGCATGGGAAGCGTTGGCTGCGGCAAGGTTTCGCCGACCAGGCTTGGAACCGCCGCCCCTGCCGTCGAGTCAGCGGTCCTATGAGCGGATCGCCGTGCCGACGCTTGTCGTGGAGGGGGAGTGCGACAAGCTGCTGCCGACGGGCTGGGCCGCAGAGATCGCCGCGCAGATTCCCGGCGGGCGTTCCGTCGTGGTCCAAAAGGCCGGACACTGCCCGCAGATTGAGCAACCATCGGTTGTCAACCACGTGCTGGTGGACTTCCTGAGCGGGGTACAACGGAAAGCGTCCTATGCATGGAGCAAGAGCTAATGACATGTGGATGTTCATCGAGAGATACGTTTTGCATGGCCGTACTCGACATTTCTCTGCAAAACGCAACTTTCGTCGGCCGGGACGCTGGGAAGCCTCATGGCTGACGAACTGAGGGACAAGGTCGCGATCGTCACCGGCGGCGCATCGGGACTTGGTGAAGGGCTGGTGCGACGATTCGCGACCGAAGGCGCGAAGGTGCTCATCGGCGACATCGACGGTCACGGCGGTCAAGCTCTGGCGGCCGAACTTGGCGACAACGCCCTGTTCTGCGAAGCCGACGTGGCTGACTTCGGCCAGGTCGGCGCGCTGGTGTCGACGGCTGTCGAGCACTTCGGCGGTCTGCACATCATGGTCAACAACGCGGGCGTGTCCGGCACCATGCACCGTCGCTTCCTCGACGACGATCTGGCGGATTTTCACAAGGTGATGGCGGTCAACGTCGGCGCCGTGATGGCGGGGACGCGCGACGCCGCGCGTCACATGTCCAAGCACGGTGGGGGCTCGATCATCAACCTCACGTCGATAGGCGGAATCCAGGCGGGCGGCGGCGTGATGACCTATCGGGCGTCGAAAGCGGCGGTCATCCAGTTCACCAAGTCCGCGGCAATTGAACTGGCGCACTATGAGATTCGCGTCAACGCCATCGCGCCGGGCAACATTCGGACCTCCATCGTCCGCAAGTCGGCAGCCGGGGAGGACCTGCAGAAACTGGAGGAGTTCGAGGCGAAGATCCGTGAGCAGATGCGCGCCGACCGGCCGTTGAAACGTGAGGGCACCGTCGAGGACGTCGCAGAGGCGGCGCTGTACTTCGCCACCGACCGGTCCCGCTACGTCACCGGGACGGTTCTGCCGGTCGACGGCGGCACCGTGGCGGGCAAGGTGATCACCCGCAAGTGAATGTTTTAAATCAGTCGCTTGACTTAAGACCGTCGGACGGGTTGACTGATGAAGTGACCACCGCCAGGACCGTGCGCGCAGATCGAGCCAGCAGCACGCAAGAGGCAATACTGAAGGCGGCCGAGCGCCTGTACGCCGAGCGCGGGATGTTCGCCGTATCGAACAGGCAGGTCAGCGAGGCCGCCGGACAAGGCAACAACGCCGCCGTCGGTTATCACTTCGGCACCAAGACCGACCTGGTGCGCGCGATCGAGCAGAAGCACCGCGCGTCGATCGACCGCCTACTGGAGCGGATGGTCGCCGAGACCGGCGACTCGGCGGAACTTCGGGACTGGGTCGCCTGCTTGGTGAGTTCGCTGACCGAGCACCTGGCTCAACTCGGCAACCCGACGTGGTACGCGCGTTTCGCCGCGCAAGCGCTGGCCGATCCCGCGTATCACAAGATCGTCATCAAGGATGCGCTCGCGTCGCCCTCGCTGGTCAAGGTCGTCGACGGCATCACCCGTAGCCTTCCCGATCTGCCGATGGCGGTCGTCACGGAGCGAAACATCATGGCGCGCAACTTGATGATGCACACGTGCGCCGACTTTGAACGTGCGTTCGCAGGAGGCGCCGACGTGCCACGGACGAGTTGGCAGGCGGTCGCTTCCGGCCTCATCGACGCGATCGTCGGTCTGTGGCTGGCGCCTGTCTCGGAGCACCCCTGAGATGAAAGTGACTGTCGACCAAGACAAGTGCGTGTCCTCGGGACAATGCGTGCTGAATGCCGGCGACGTATTCGACCAGCGCGACGACGACGGCGTCGTCGTCCTTCTCAACGACAGTCCACCGCCGCAGCGGGCCGAGGACGCCCGCAAGGCCGCTGCCGCCTGCCCGGCACTGGCCATCCACATCGAGGAATGAGAACGACTCTATGTCCGACACCTTGACCGGGACCCAGGCCGAAACAGCCGCCGACATCCCCGACTACCCGATGGACCGCGACGCTCGCTGCCCGTTCGCGCCGCCGCCGCAGGTGCTCGAGATGGGCGAGGCCAAACCGCTTTCTCGGGTACGGATCTGGGACGGCAGCACACCCTGGTTGATCACGGGTCACGCGGTGGCGCGGGAGCTGTTCGCCGACGCGCGCGTCAGCGTCGACGACCGTCGCGACGGCTTCCCGCACTGGAACGAGCACATGCTGTCCACGGTGCACAAGCGGCCCCGTTCGGTGTTCACCTCCGACGCCGAGGAGCACACCCGATTCCGCCGGATGCTGTCCAAGCCGTTCACCTTCAAGCGGGTCGAGGGCTTGCGCTCGGCCATCCAAGAAGTGACTGACGAGTGCATCGACGCGATCCTGGAAGGCCCGCAGCCCGCCGATATCGTCTCGAAGCTCGCCCTGCCGGTTCCGACCCGCGTGATCAGCGAAATGCTCGGCGTCCCATATGAAGACCACGAGTTCTTCCAGCACCATGCCAACGTCGGTCTCGCCCGCTACGCCACCGCCGAGGATGGGCAAAAAGGGGCGATGGGACTGGCTCAATACTTGAGCAATCTCGTCAAGACCAAGATGGAGCATCCATCCGAAGACGCGGTGTCGGACCTCGCCGAGCGCGTCAATGCCGGCGAAATCAGTGTGAAAGAGGCCGCGCAGCTGGGCACCGGGCTGTTGATCGCCGGGCACGAGACCACCGCCAACATGATCGGCATCGGCGTGCTGGCCCTGCTGGAAAATCCTGAACAGGCTGCGCTGCTTCGTGATTCCGACGACCCGAAGTTCGTCGCCAACGCCGTCGAAGAGTTGATGCGCTACCTGTCGATCATCCAGAACGGCCAGCGCCGGGTGGCCATCGAGGACATCGAGATCGGTGGCGAGACGATCCGCGCCGGCGAGGGCATCATCATCGACCTCGCTCCCGCGAACTGGGACGCAGCCGCCTACCCGGAACCCGACAAGCTGGATCTCACCCGCGACGCCGGTCAGCAGCTGGGCTTCGGCTACGGCCGCCATCAGTGCGTCGGACAGCAGCTGGCGCGCGCGGAGCTTCAGATCGTCTTCCACACGCTGCTCAAGCGCATCCCCACGCTGCGCCTCGCCGTGCCGCTCGACGAGGTGCCCTTCAAACACGACCGTCTCGCCTACGGCGTATACGAACTTCCCGTTACCTGGTGATTGGAGCGTCAACAATGTCAACTGCAACCTCCACGCTGTACCCGCCCGGCGGCTTTGGCGCACCGAAGGACCGGCACGGGCACGCCTCGGGTGACACCGGCCTTCCGGCGGGAACCGAGGTCTTCTCCGCCGACAACCACATCTCCGTCGCCGATGACATCTTCTACGAGAAGTTCCCCGAAGAGCTGAAGGACCACGCACCGCGGATCTGGTACGAGGACGGCGCGTACATGGTCGGCATGGCGAAGGGGAAGACGTTCCTGCCGAAGGACTTCAGCCGCGTGCTCATGCAATACGACGACCTGGCAGGGGCGTCGACCAACAACATCGAGGCCCGCGTTCGGGAGCTGGCCGAGGACGGCGTCGACAAGGAACTGGCGTTCCCGAACGCCGTGCTCGCCCTCTTTCATTTCCCCGACAAGGAACTTCGCGAGCGGGTCTTCCGCATCTACAACGAGTACATGGCCGATCTGCAGGAGCGATCGAACGGCCGCTTCTACGGCGCCGGCCTGATCAACTGGTGGGATCCCAAGGGCGCGCGGCGGACACTGGCCGAGCTGAAATCGCTTGGACTGCGGACGTTCCTGATGCCGATCAACCCGGGCAAGGACGACGACGACAACGTCATCGACTACGGCAGCACGGCGATGAACGCCGTGTGGGACGAGATCGAGGAGGCCGGCCTGCCGGTGTCTCACCACATCGGCGAGACTCCGCCGAAGACCCCGTGCGAATTCAACAGCGTGGTCGTCGGCATGATGATCAATATCGACGGCTTCCGGGAAGTCTTCTCCAAGTACGTCTTCAGCGGCATCCTCGACCGGCATCCGAAGTTGAAGATCGGGTGGTTCGAGGGCGGGATCGCCTGGGTGCCGTGGGCTTTGCAGGACGCCGAGCACTTGCTGGCGTCATACCAGCACATGTTCAACCATCAGCTCGAGCACGACATCCAGTCCTACTGGCGCAACCACATGAGCGCGTCTTTCATGGTGGATCCGCTCGGCCTGGAGTTGATCGACCGAATCGGTGTCGACAACGTGATGTGGTCGTCGGACTATCCCCACAACGAAAGCACATTCGGCTACTCCGAGAAGTCTCTTGCTTCGGTCGTCGAGTCGGTAGGACCCGATGACGCCGCCAAGATCGTCAGCGGAAACATCAAGAAGTTCCTGGGTCTGCAGGCATGACAACGTCTTTGACGGCAGTTAGCTCTGCCCTCGACATCCCCGACGAACCCGACCGGCCTCGCATGTATCGCGAATCCGGTGCCCGGCTGCGAGCCGCGATGGCCGACAACGGCGTCGACGCGCTCGTCCTGCTGGGTAACGGCAACGTGGTCTATGCGACGGGAGCCAGCTGGCCGCTACTCGACGCCGGGCTGTCGCACGTTGAACGGCCCGTGGCGATCGTGCTCACCGGCGACGAGCATCCGCATCTGTTCATGCCGTTCCGCGAGGGGTCCGCTTTCGAGACCGACATTCCGGCCGATCATCTGCACGGCCCGCTGTACCTCGAATTCGACGAGGGTGTAGAACATTTCGCGAGTGTGCTCGCTGAGCTGGTTCCGTCCGGTGCCAGAGTCGCCGTCGACGAGTTGACGGGTGCGATGCGCCGTGCGGCGGACCGGCTGTTCCCCTCTGGGGCGCCGTCGGACGCGGGGCCGGTAATCGGTGCGGCCAAGCTGGTGAAGACGGTGGATCAGATCGCCTGCATCCGCAGAGCCTGCCGCATCACCGAGGAAGCGGCATCCGATGTGCAGAAGTCGTTGGTGCCCGGTGTCCGTCAGATCGACTTGTCGGCGCAGTTTGTGCGCCGCGCGTTTGAGTTGGGTGCGACGGCCAACATGCTGGAAGCGATCTGGCAGGTGATGCCGTCGTCGAAGGCCGAGGGCACCTGGACTACGCACGGTGACCTGGCGCTGCCGCTCTTGACGACGGAACGCGAGCTGGCCAAGGGCGACGTGTTGTGGACCGACGTCAGCATCACCTACACCGGCTTCTGTTCGGATTTCGGCCGCACATGGTTGGTGGGTGAAACTCCCACGCCCCGTCAGCACGACCAGTACTACAAGTGGCGCGAGATTCTCGATGCCGTGCTGAGCGTGACCAAGGCGGGCGCGACGTCCGGTGATCTCGCTCGCGCGGCGATCGCCGCCAACGGCGGTCAAAAGCCGTGGCTGCCGCACTTCTACCTTGGCCACGGCATCGGAACGAACGCAGCCGAAATGCCGATGATCGGAACGGATCTCGGCCAGGAGTTCGACGACAATTTTGTCTTTCCGGCCGGGATGGCTCTGGTGTTGGAGCCGGTGGTCTGGGAGGACGGCACCGGCGGTTATCGAAGCGAGGAGATCGTGGTTATCACCGAGAACGGCTACGTGCCGTTGACCGACTACCCCTATGCCCCCTATGGCGACTGAGGTTATGCCCGACGATCGGGCACTTCGTAACGCGCGCCGTGAGCGGGCACTGGCCCAGATGGCCGCCGACGATCTCGACATCCTCGTGCTGGGGCGTCAAGCCAATGTCCGCTACGTGAGTGGTGCGACGCAGCTGTGGGTCGCGGGTACTCGGCCGTTCGGTCCGATCTGCACCGTCGTGAAGTCGACGTGTGAGATACATCTGAACAGCACCTGGGATGAGGGAATCCCCGACGATATCCCCCACGACCATCTCTACGGCTTGGCGTGGAATCCGATGACGCTGATCGAGGTGTTGAGAGGGATCGAGGGCGCGGCTACGGCCCGGCGCGTCGGAACCGATGCGCTCACACCAACTTTCGCGAAGCTCCTGCCGTTGGCGTTTCCGAACGCCGAGCTCATCGATGCCGAGCCGGCGATGCGTGCGGCACGGCGGATCAAGACGCCCGAAGAGGTGGCGACATTGCGGGGCGCCTTGAGCGTCGCTGAAGACGCCCTCGCCGCGGCGGTCGCGGAGCTACGGCCCGGAGTCAGCGAAAAGACGCTGGCCGGAGTACTGCTGGAGGCTGAGGCCGCCGGCGGGGTGAGCACTCCAGCGACGCAGGACGCCGCATGGGTGACATCACGGGAGCACCCGTGGAGGCGTGCACGTAGCGACAGCCGGGTCCAGCACGGCGACCTGGTCGCCTTCGCCGCGGGTGTGCTTGCGGAAGGCTACGTCGGCGAGGTGGGCAGGACGTGGCCCGTTGGCGACGTCGAAAACGAAGCGATCGGCAATCTGTTCCAACGTTCGAATGATCTGTGGGACAGGCTTGTCGCGGCGTGCCGGCCAGGACAGCGTGCGACCGAGCTGTTCGCGGCGTACGAGGCTGCCAACGAGCCGCTGCCACCGATGCCGATCGCGCACGGCCTCGGTCTGGGATTCGACCCGCCGGTGGTGACGCCGCAGCTGCGGGCCACCGCTGCGCAGGAGATCCTGGAGCCGGGGATGGTGCTGGCGGTCACCGCCTACGTGTGGGAACAGGGCGTCGGAGCTGTCTTCCGCCGCGATGCCGTCCTCATCGGCGACGCCGGCGCAGAGGTGCTTACCGCAAGCCCGTCCTGGGATGCGCACGCCAGCGTAAGAATCGGCTAAAGGAGAAGGTATGTCCGACAACGGCAGTCGGCCCAAACCGGAAGAGTTGATTCTCTACGACAAGGACCCGAAGACCAAGATCGCCACGATCACCTTCAACCGTCCCGAATACCTCAACGCGCCCACCTCTGCGGCGCGCCTACGGTATGCGGACCTGCTGCGTGCGGCCACCGTCGACGATGACGTCAAGGTGGTCGTCATCCGCGGGGTGGGCGACAATCTCGGCAGCGGGGCGGACCTGCCCGAGTTCATGGAAGGCAACGACAACACCGAGCTGCGTCTGGCCGAATTGCGATTGGAGGATGAGGGCGTCGGCGACGTCACGTATCCACCCAAGGGGTCGTTCCGTCACGGCGCCACCATCAGCGCGTGGTACGCGAATGTGCAGGCCGGTAACCGGCCATTGCAGGAGCTGAAGAAGATCAGCATCGTCGAGGCCAAGGGTTACTGCTACGGCTGGCACTTCTACCAGTGCGCCGACGCGGATTTGGTGATCTCGTCCGACGACGCGCTGTTCGGCCACCCGTCGTTCCGGTACTACGGCTGGGGCCCGCGGATGTGGACATGGGTGCAGATGATGGGGCTGCGCAAGTTCCAGGAGATGGTCTTCACGGGACGGCCGTTCACCGCCGAGGAGATGTACCAGTGCAACTTCCTCAACAAGGTGGTGCCGCGGGATCAGCTCGAGGCCGAGGTCGACAAGTACGCGCGGGCGTGCGCGCGTAACCGCCCTGTGGACACGGTGTTTCAGCAGAAGGTCTTCTTCGAGGTATTCAAGCAGCACCAGGGTGAGTACATGGGCAGCCTGCTGTCGGCCTTCTTCGAGTCGATGGGTGGGCACATCCAGCACGACGCCGATGACATGAACATGCACGAGGCCATCGACAGCGGTTTGGCCGACGCGGTCAACGACAACGACAGCAAGTTCCCGCCGGAGTTCCGGCTGAGCAAGTCGAACCGCAAGAAAAAGGAATGATCGTCGTGCGGCATTCCTCGCACTCGGCCGATTCCGCGAGACTGCACTTACTGCGCGGTCCACTCGCACTTTCTCGCAACAACTGCAATCTGGCGTGCCCGTCGTGAATGGACCGCTCGACGGGTTTGTCGTCGTCGACATGTCCGCCGGCATCGCCGGTGCGTACTGCACGAAGCTGCTCGCCGACGGCGGCGCCGATGTGATCAAAGTCGAACCGCGCGAGGGGGATTGGCTACGGCGATGGTCAGCATCCGGCGCAGATATTCCTTCTGACACCGATGGTGCCCTGTTCAGTTTCCTGGCCTGCTCGAAGCAAAGCGTGGTCGCCGATCCGGAAGCGGACGCCGATTTCGTCAACACGTTGTTGGTCGATGCCGACGCGGTGGTGTGGTCGCGCGGGTCGGCGGTGGCCGAACACCCGGCCTTTGCGCCGGCCGAAATGCACCGCGCACATCCACATCTGACCGTCACGTCGATCACGCCGTTCGGGCTGGACGGTCCGTGGCACGACCGGCCGGCCACCGAATTCACACTGCAGGCTTGGTCGGGCGGCATCGTCGGCCTTGGCCGCGGATCGGCCGACCGGGCGCCGGTTTACGTCGGAGGACAGGTCGGCGAATACCTCGCAGGGGCATATGCCAGCGTGGCAACGATGGCGTCGCGGATGCGGGGCGGCGCCGAGCTGATCGACCTGTCGATGCTGGAAACCGACATCCTCGGACTCACCTACTATCCGGTGACCTACTTCGAAATGCTTGGCCGGCCATGGCGGGATGCCCGCCGGCTGACCGTGCCCGGTATCGCGCGCGCCAAGGACGGTCTGATCGACATCGGCTGCGGCACGGCCCAGCAGTGGTTCGACTTGTGCGCAATGACAGGCCATCAGGAGTGGATCGACGAGGAGTCGCCGCTGTCGATCACCGAGCAGGCCACCGAGAAATCGGCGGAGCTGTATGCGTGGGTGGAGAGCCAAACCGTCGACGAGATCCGTGACCTCGCAACGGCATTCCGGATTCCGAATGCCCCTGTCGCCAATGGCGCCAACGTCGAGTCGCTCGACCATTTCCAGGCGCGACGCTCGTTTGTCACCAATCCCCGCGACGGCTTCACCCAGCCCGCGCCGCCCTATCGAATTCAGCCCGCGATGCTGCGGCCGCCGCAGCCGGCGCCGCGGCTCGGTGAGCACACCGAGCGCTACCGATCGCGGGATCGCCGTGAGCGAGCGACCCGCCCGAGCTTTCCGTTCGAGGGCTTGCGCGTGCTCGACATGACGACGTTCTGGGCGGGCCCGTCGTGCACCCATATGCTGGCCATGCTCGGTGCCGAGGTCATCCACGTGGAATCCTCACGCCGACCCGATGGAACCCGTCTGATCGCGGGCATCCCGGTGACCGAAGACCAATGGTGGGAGAAGTCGCCGATCTTCTCGGGACTCAACACCAACAAGAAGGGCTTGACGCTCGACCTACAGAGTGCGGCGGGACGAGAACTCCTGACTCGGCTTATCGCGACGTGTGACGTCGTCGTCGAGAACTTCACGCCGCGGGTGATGGACCAAATCGGCCTGGATTTTGCTGCCGTGCAAGCGGTTCGGCCGGACGCAATCATGCTGCGGATGCCGGGCTTCGGTCTCGACGGGCCGTGGCGGGACAACCCGGCGTTCGCCTACGTCATTGAGGCGGCGTCGGGAATCAGCTGGCTGACCGGCTATCCGGACCGCAACCCGTATGAGCCGTACTCAGTCGGTGACCCTAACGCCGGCGTTCATGCGCTCAATGCACTGCTGCTGGCACTGGAGCATCGCCGCCGAACCGGACAGGGTGCGCACATCGAAGCGGCCATGGTCGACGCGGCGCTCAACGTCGCAGCCGAGCAGGTGATCGAGCACTCCGCATACGGTGCGCTGTTGCAGCGCGCCGGCAACCGCGGACCCACTGCCGCGCCGCAGAACCTGTACCGCACCAACGAAATCGACGAGTTCGGCCGTCGTGACTGCTGGGTCGCGATCGCTGTCGCCACCGACGAGCAGTGGGCGGGACTCTGCGACGCGCTGGGGCGGCCGGTCTGGGCGGACGATCAGACGTTCTCGACGGCCGACGGTCGGCGCGGGCGCCACGACCTCATCGACGAGCACCTCGCCGCGTGGTGCGACCAGCGCACGGGCGACGACATCGTCGACGCCCTATGGGGGCACGGAGTCCCCGTCGCCAAGGTGATGCAGCCCCATCGTCAACCGGAGCTGCCGCAATTGAGTGCTCGCGGGTTCTTCGAAGACGTCGACCACCCGGTCAACGCCCGCACAAGGCACAGCACTCTGCCGTTCACGTCTACGCGCGGGCCCGATCGAGTTCACGTGCAGCCCGCGCCTTTACTCGGACAGCACAATCGCGAACTGCTGTCCGAACTCGGGCTGAGCGATAAGGAAATCGACGAGCTGGAGGCCCAGGGCGTGATCGGAAACTCGCCCGCCATGTACGCCGGGAGTAAGGCGGCGCGATGACCGCTACATCGGAGTGACCAACTAACCTCGACCAATGGCCATTGATCCTTCCAGCATCCTGCTCACAGGCCGTGTGGCCGTCGTGACCGGCGGGGGAGAAGGCATCGGTCGCGGCATCGCCGAAGGACTGGCCGCGTTCGGCGCCAAGGTCGCCGTTTGGGAACAGAACACCGAAACCTGCACATCGGCCGCGGAAGCCATTGGCGCCCTTGGCATCGTCACCGATGTCCGCGACAGCCAGAAGGTGGAAACCGCGCTCGAGCGCACCGTAACCGAGCTGGGCACGCCGTCCATCCTTGTCAACAATGCCGGCGGAGTGTTCCGCTCGCCGCTGCTGGAGACCAGCGAGAACGGCTGGGACGCGCTCTACAAGAGCAACCTCCGACATGTACTGCTGTGCACGCAGCGCATTGCCCGCCGCCTGGTGGAAGCCGGCCAGCCTGGCAGCGTCATCAACGTGACCTCGATCGAAGGCGTGCGGGCTGCGCCTGGTTATGCCGCATACGCGGCGGCCAAGGCCGGCGTCGTCAACTACACCAAGACAGCGGCTCTCGAGTTGGCCCCGCACAACATTCGAGTCAACGCGCTCGCCCCCGACCTGACCGTGACCGAAGGACTGCTTCGCATCTCACCCGGTGGTCTGTCACCCAACGCCGGCCACATGATTCCGATGGGCCGGCCGGGGCATGTCGACGAAATGGCAGGCGCCGCAGTTTTTCTCGCCTCGGACATGTCGAGCTATATCACCGGCCAGACGATCCACGTCGACGGCGGCACGCAGGCCGCCAGTGGCTGGTACCACAACCCGCAGACCGGCGACTATCAACTGGGGCCCGGCTAGTTCAGTGCGTCCAGCCCTCGGCGACCTGGTCGTCGAACGTGCGATCGATGCGCTCGAACCGTCGGCGGATCGAATCCCGTGCCGCGCGGTGCGGTAGCACGTAAAGACGGTTGGCCAGGATTGCATCCGCCGTCAGGCGCGCCACGTCCTCGACGTTGAGGACCGAGTCGTCGGTGGGGTCGGATGCCAGCTGTTCAACGGTCTCCGCTGCAGACGGTGTGGCCGCGCCGTAGTCGGCGCTTCTGACGCGTTCAGTGTTCGCCAACAGGTTGGTTTCGACGATCATCGGGCACAGCACTGAGACTCCGATCCCGCTGGCCCTCGCCTCCCGCGACAGAGTCTCAGCCAGCGCGACGACGCCATACTTCGCAACGCAATACGGCCCAAGCCCGACATTCGGAATCAGCCCTGCGAACGACGACGTGAACACCATGTGGCTGTCGGCGCCCTGGGCGATCAGGCGGGGGAGAAAGGCTTCGACGCCGTGGATCGGCCCCCACAGATCGACGTCGATGACAAACCGCCAATCGTCGTGGCTGGTCTCTACGATCGGGCCGGCATAGGCGATGCCCGCGTTGTTGAAAACCACGTGTACGTCACCGAACACACGAAACGCCTCATCGGCCAGGCGGGCGACATCGTCCAGCTTGCGCACGTCACAGACGACGCCGTGCGCGTCGATGCCATCCGCTCGCAGAGTCGCGACGGCGTCGTCCAGCGCGGAACGGTCGATGTCACCGAGCATCACCCGGGCGCCGCGGCGCGCGAACTCCCTCGCGGTGGCTAAGCCGATGCCGTTCGCACCGCCGGTGATGACTGTTGCGCGCCCTTCGAAACTCTCCACGGCGCGAACACTATGTGGTTACGGGCCTCTCTGGGGTGGGGTCTCCCAGCTTGGCCCGAATCGCGCCCCACGGGTCGGCGTATCGGCCCGGCTTCTTCCAATAGGCGCCCCGTCGCTTCATGACCGCACGGATGAGTGGCGCGACGAGCCGTCCCGGGTATCGCTTCCATCCGGCCTGCGCCCGCAACTCCGCGAGCATGTCCGGCCACGAATAGTGCTGGAACTTCAGCGCTTCCTGCGCCCGCGTGGTGTCCATCCAGTCGGTGACGAACCAGTCGGTGTCACTGTCGGGATTGCCGGGCCTGCCTTGCGGCAGTGCGCCAGGGATGCCCAGCGCGGCCGACATCGCCGGCCCGACGTCGCCTTGACGTAAGTGATGCGACTCGTCGCCCGCGATCAACAGGATTTCACCGACGGCATCGGCCGTCGTTGCCGCCGCGCAAGCTGAAGCGACATCGCGGACATCCACGGTGTGCAACCGACCGTCGGTGGGAAGAACGCTTTCGAAATACATGGCGTCAAGCGTGAGCGGGAACGCCGAAATATCAGTGCCGAGCACACCGCCGAACCGCAGCACGACCCAGTCCAGGCTCGAGGACCGCACGAGCAGCTCGGCCTCGGCCTTGGTCGCGCTGTACAGGTCGCATGGCCGCATCGGGTCATCGACCGTGAGTATCTCGGTGTGCCGGTGCGGATTGCGTGCGCCGAAGACCGCATTGCTCGACGCCTGCACCCACCGCGGAGGAGTGGGCTGAGCTTCGGCGATGCGTACCAGCGTCTCGGTTGCGTCGACGTTCACCCGCCAGGCGAGGTTGGGGTTGCGATAGATCAGCGGAGGAATGATCGCGGCGAGGTGGATGATCGCAGCGGGTGCGACGTCCGAGATGAGGCGCTGCACCTGATCGGCGTCGGTCAGGTCGGCCCAACGGGTCTCTACTCCTCGCGGCAGCTTGGCTAGCGCCGTGCGATTGGCTGGGGTGTCGAGGTCCGTGGCGACCACGCTGCGCCCGTCGGCCGCCAGCTGTCGCACGGTCGCCGAGCCGACCAGACCGAACCCGCCCGTGACGAGCACAGTGTCCGCCACATAGCCTCCTACCTGCGGATATGACATTCTCTTTTTCCGAAAGTACCATACTCTGATTCGGGGGATCGAAGCAGGGAACATACACGGCATGAGTAACGGGGCGGACAAGCCAGAGGTCGCTAAGTGGGATCCTGGGTTTACTCGGCAGATCACTAACTGGGTTGGCCCGGTCATCAAGCGGTACTTCCGCGCGGAGGTGCGTGGACTGGAATCGATGCCCGAGGCCGGCGGCGCGTTGGTGGTGTCGAACCACTCCGGCGGGATGTTCACACCGGACGTGCTTATTTTCGCGCCGGCGTTCTACGAGAAATTCGGCTACGACCGTCCGGTTTACACGCTTGCGCACTACGGCGTGTTCATCGCCAACGTCGGTGACTGGCTGCGTCGTGCAGGGGTCATCGAGGCCAGCCGCGAGAACGCCGCCCAGGCGTTGCGTGACGGCGCGGTTGTCCTGGTGTTCCCCGGCGGGGACTACGACTCGTACCGTCCGACTTTGACGGAGAACGTGATCGACTTCGGCGGTCGGACCGGCTACGTCAGGACGGCGATCGAGACCGGTGTGCCGATAGTGCCGGTGGTCTCGATCGGCGGGCAGGAGACCCAATTGTTCCTCGCCCGTGGCGATTCGATCGCGAGACGTCTGGGTCTTAAGCGTGCCCGGGTGGAGATCCTGCCGATCAGTTTCGGCTTCCCCTTCGGGCTGTCAGCGGTGTTGCCGCCGAATCTACCGCTGCCCGCCAAGATCGTCACTCGCGTGCTGGAGCCCATCGACATCGCCGCGGAGTTCGGCGAGGATCCCGACGTAGACGAGGTCGACCTCCACGTTCGAGCGGTGATGCAAAAAGCGCTCGACGAGCTGGCGCGCGAACGTCGATTCCCCGTGCTGGGCTAGGAAGCTGCCGATGCGGGGGCCATTGCTGTGTCGACGGTTATGGGTTCGGCCAAGCCGCAGGCACGCCGGATCTCGCTGAACGCGTGGATCATCGCGTCCGTCGCCTCATGGGTGTCCTTGAACGTGGCGTCATCGGAGAGCACGGCAATGTCGAGCTGATCGACGTAACTCCAGACCGTCATGTTGAAGGCGCTTCCGGCGGAAAGCACTCCGACAGAGTAGATCTCGCTTACGGGTGCGCCGCCGATGTGACCGCGCCGGCGGGGACCGGGCACGTTGGACACGGCGACGTTCATCAATCTGTTGTGACTTGCGCGCTTTGATTGTGCGCGGAACATTGCGGGCGCCAGCGGCGGTGGAAGGTAGTCCATCATCCGGCCCTGCAATTCGGGGCCGAGCAGGTCGTTGTCTTCCTTGGCGCGTGTGGTGGCCAGCGACGTCAGGTTCACGCGTTTCAGCGGATCGTCGATATGCACGGGTAGAGAGACGATGATGCCGCCGATCTCGTTACCGGTGATCCGCTCAGCTGATTTGTCGGTGCTGACGGGGACGGTCGCAACGATCGGCCGGTCCGCCCTGCCGTCGTAGCGCAGCAACAGTTCGCGTAGCCCGCCAGCCGCCATCGCCAGCACGACGTCGTTGAACGTGACGCCGAGATGTTTTGCGGTTTCTTTGATCTCAGCCAAGGAAACCGTGGCGGTGGCGAACGTGCGGACAGGTGACACCACGTGATTCAGAAAGGTCGGTGGCGCGTCGAAGATCTTCGCAATATCGGGATGGTCGCTGCGCTGCTTGGAGTGCCGTCGCACTCGAGAGACGCCACGGACGGCGTCACTCACCAGTTGAGGGATGGCCGCCATCTGTCGGAAGTGGTCGCGTTGGGCCTCCCACAGCAGTTCGGTCTTCGACGGCTGCTCGCAGACGACGTAGTCGTGACTTTCGTCTTGCGCCGAGCCCGCCAGATCCATCAGCCGCGCAAGGAGATTCGCTGACGCGACCCCGTCGGCGAGTGTGTGGTGCACCTTGCCGATCAGGGCGAAGCGGCCGTCGGCCATGCCTTCGGCGAAGTGGAACTCCCACAGCGGCCGGCTGCGGTCCAGCGGCGTGCTGGCGATGTGGCCGATCACCTCGTCGAGCTCGCGCCGCCCGCCGGGGTTGGGCACCCGTAAACGGCGGAGGTGGTAGTCGAGGTCGACCGGACACTTCTCCAGCCACATGGGATGGTGAAGTCTCAGCGGAATGTCGACGAGCTGGTAGCGAAGCGGGTCGAGCAGGTGCAACCGGCGCGCGACGGTCCGGCGAAACACCTCGAAACCGAACTCACCGTCGAAGTCGGCGGTGTCGATAACCGCCACCTTCAACGTATGTGTGTGCAGATTGGGCGTCTCGCTGTAGAGAAGCATGGCGTCCATGCCATTGAGTCGCTTCACGTCCCACCCCTTCGACGGCTCTATCGAACCACTGGGGGCGGGACGATCGGGCGCTTTCAGCGTCGACGGCCGAGACAGCTGCGCAGGCGCTACTTCAGGCAGCTGCCGCCGTCGACGGGAAGAGTGACACCCGTGATGTAGCGGGCCTCATCCGAGGCGAGGAACAGCACGGCGTTCGCGATGTCCTCCGGCTCGACCCACCCGATCGGCAGCGTGTGCATCAGCTGACCGACGACCTTCATATCCTCCGGGCCCGGGTTCTCCAGGTCGGGGCGGAACAGCTTCATCGTGCCCTCGTTCATGAATAGCGGGGTGTTCACGTTGGTCGGGTGCACCGAGTTGACGCGGATGTTCTGCGCGCCCAGTTCGACCGCGAATGTCCGCATCAGGCCGACCACACCGTGTTTGGCGGCCACGTAATGCCCCGTGTGCGGGTAGGCCTTCAGGCCGCCGACCGAACTGGTCAGGATGATCGAGCCGCCGCGGCCGCCCGCAAGGATGTGGGGGACACCAGCCTTCACGGTTTTCCACACGCCGCCGAGGTTGACGTCGATCATGTCGGTCCAGTCCGGTTCGCTGGTCTGGTCCAGCGTCGCACCGCCGTTGCCGATGCCGGCGTTGGCGACGATGATGTCCAGCCGCCCCATCTGTTCGACGCCGGCGTCCACCGCAGCCTTGAGTGCGTCGTAGTCGCGCACGTCGACCTCGGCGGTGTAGATCCGGCGGTTGTGTCCCTTGACCAGGTCGGCCGTTTCGGCCAGGTCTTCCGGTGTGGACAGCGGAAGTCGAACCGTGTCGATCTGTTTGCAGATGTCGACGGCGATGATGTCGGCGCCCTCCTGGGCCAGCCGCACGGCATGCGCACGGCCCTGTCCGCGCGCCGCGCCGGTGATGAATGCGACCTTGCCTTCGACACGTCCAGTCATTACTACCTCAATTCCTAACTAGTGCAAGCGAACTCACGGGAGAAAAGCGGGCATTGCGTCCCAACCCCTGACGGTGGACGTCGGAGACAGGGACGCGTTGTCGTAGTCGATGTCCCACTCGGGGAACCGTTTGAGGATCTCCTCCAGGGCGATGCGGCCCTCGAGGCGAGCCAGGGCCGAGCCGAGGCAGTAATGGGTGCCGACGGAGAAGGTCAAATGCTGGCGCACCTCGCGGTGGATGTCGAAAACATCTCCGTCAGGCGGGAATTGACGATGGTCGCGATTCGCGGCACCGATGAGCATGATCATCACGCTGCCTTCGGGCACCGTCTGGCCGTAGTACTCCACGTCCTGGGTCACATAGCGAGCGACGTGCGGGGCCGGGGGCTCGAAGCGCAGGAGCTCCTCGATGGCCTGGGGGATCAGAGACGGGTTCTCAGCGATCTGACGCCGCTGGTCGGGGTGTTCCGCCAGTACCTTTCCGGCCCAGCCGATCAACCGCGTCGTCGTCTCGTTTCCGGCGCCGGCCACCACGTTGACGTAGAGCAGCAACTCGTCGCGTGTCAGCTGGCGCAGAGCGCCGGTCTCGTCGGTGAACTCGACGTTGAGCAACTCGGTCATGATGTCGTCGGACGGATGGTCTTTGCGCCAGTCGATGTACTGCCCGAAAATCTCGCCCGAGTCGAAGCCATCGGAGGCGACGGACATCGGCTTGCCCGCCTCCGTGCGCATGGTGGCATTCGAGTGGTCGCGGATGGCTTCTTGGTCGTCCTCGGGGATGCCGAGCAGCATGCCGATGACCCGCATCGGCATCTGCGCCCCAATATCTTTCACGAAGTCGAACCGTCCGCTGCCGACGATCGGGTCGAGGCTGCGGGCACAGTATTCGCGGATCTTCTCTTCGAGCTCGTTGATCTTGCGGGGCGTGAACATCCGTGCCAGCAGCTTGCGGTGGATGTCGTGCACCGGTGGATCTTCGAAGATCAACATGCCCGACGGCATTTCCATACCCGACCGAATCAGCTCGAGGATCGCGCCGCGCGCCGAGCTGAAAGTCTCGTGATCGACCAGTGCCTTGTTCACGTCGGCGAAGCGGCTGATCGCGTAGAAGTCGTGTTGCGCGTTGTAGTACAGCGGCTGTTCCTCGCGGAGCCGGCGAAACATCGGGTAGGGATCGGCGTTGAGTTCGATGTCGTATGGGTCGAAGTGGACATCGCTCTGCGCACTGACCGTCACGCTATGGCCTCCTGGATCAGACACTCGTAAGACAAATGGGCCGCATTTGTCTCACAACTCTGGCATCGGCCGTAGGCGAGTGTCAATACGCGACTCATTTGCGAATATCTAAGCTCTCTGCTTACGAGAATCTGCTTCTCATCCAAGTGTCGTCACCACCTGTGGAAGGCCGAGCGTCGAGTGAATGCCGGGGGTGGCCGCACAGACGTACGGGACGGCGTTGACGGCACGGTTGGCGGTATATGCCGGTGACACTTCGGCCATGCGATCGAGCGGTATCGGCATTCGAAGGCTGACCTCCAGCGGTGCGTCGCCGGCGACCGAGACGTGCCATCCGGTGTCGCGCACCTCCCAGGCAGGATCCAGCTCGGCAGTGCAGTACCACGTGGCGCGAAACTGGAGCAACGGCTGGCCGGCCCGGATACCGGAGATGGTGATCCGTTGGGCGCCAACACTATTGGGTGGCAGCGTGCCGGCGGCGATCACCGTCTCGCGGCGGGTCATCGCCAGCGCTCCACTGGCTTCGACGGAATCGAGCGGCAGACCGATCGCATCGGCGACCAACCGAAGTGACGGGCCGAAACTCGAACACAGGTAGTCGGCCCGGAACTGCTCGAACGGACCTGCGGGCCTGCCAAAGCCCATCAAATTGAAGAGGAGCTCAGGCGAATTCCGTTGCGACAGATCGGCATACTCGTCGATGGTCAGGGCGTCGAGCCGCCGCTGGATCGACGTCAGCGCCAACGGAATCGCCTCTGTGATGAAGCCTGGGCTGCTGCCGGTGGTGTGCACCGACGCGGCGCCGAGCTCGCAGGCCGTCTGCACCTTCGAGCGAACCTCCGGATCCATCGACGCCGGATGATGAAACGCCCCGCAGGTCGTCACGACGTTTATGCCCGATGTGAGTAGGCGGCACAGTTCGTCGAGGTCCATGGCGCTCGGCATGTAGAGCACACAGTCCGGGGCGAGTGCGACGATGTCGTCAATGCTGCACGAGGCGGTCACGCCGGTGGTGCCCATACCGCAGAGCTCGCCGGCGTCGCGTCCCGCCTTGTCGTGCCCATGGACGTACACGCCGGCCAAACTCATCTCTGGGTGTTCGATGATCGCGCGTAGCGCTCGGGCTCCGATCGTCCCGGTGGCCCACTGCACGACGCGGTAAGTCCGTGTGCCACGGGTGTCAGTGACGCTGGGCAGCAAGGGATTTGCTTGCATCGATAACCTCAGTTCGGGAAGCGAAGGAGGGCTTCCTGGGCGTACGAAGCGACCAGCGTGCCGGTTTCGGTCAGGACGTCGCCGCGGCCGAAACTGCGGCCGTGCGCCAGTAGCGGACTGTGCTGGCGCAGCAGGAGCCAGGCGTCGGTGCGGAACGGCCGGTGAAACCAGATCGTGTGCGACGTCACCGCGGAGGTGAACGCCGTGCCGTTGCCACGCTGGCCGACGCCGTCCATAGGCCGCAGGGCGGTGCCGATCAGAGTCAGATCCGTCGCGTAGGCGGCCAGCGCCGGCGCGAGCTCCGCAGCGACGGCCGGCGTGCGCATCCAGAACTCGAACTGTGGTGGACCGGTCGTGGTGGCATTGAGGTCGACGGCCGCACGCGTCTCCCATGGGATGAGGTCGAGCGCGATCTCGTGTTCGGGGCCGAGAACTATTGGCACTTCCGCGACGGTTTGACGCTCGGGCCCGCCTTCGAGCGTGTGCATACATATCGACGAGGTGGCCACGACGCCGCGGCTCTGCCTCGCGGTGATCGTCACGGTCGCGAAGGATCGGCCCTCGTGGTGGCAGACCGCCTCGTAATGGATGGCTTCGTCGGCCCGTCCTTCGCGCGCAAACACGGCGTGCTGCGACTTGACGGCCTTGTCCGGACAAGTTGCCGATGCGATGCGAACGAATTGGGCGAGCAGTTGGCCGCCGAACACGCGGTGGTATTCGAGTCGCTGATTGCGACCTTCGAACTCGGCGCTGTCGCGGCCGGTGCGCTCGCCACCAGTGCCCTCCGACGGCACCGGGCTGAGCTCAAGACACTCCAGTAGGTCGGACCAGAGATCGGTCACTCACTGAGTGTAAGGCACGTTCTACAGTGATGAGAACGTAATTCTCGTGCTAGCTGGCGGCAAATCCGTGGGAGCAGAAATCCCACACTTCGTCCGCGGTGATGGGATGCACCGTTCCGTCGTCGGCTTCACCGCTCGACTGGGCGACGAACATCACGGTCTGCATCGTCATCGCCGCCATCCGCTTCGGGTTGATGCCCTCGCGAAGTTCGCCTGCGGCGCTGGCCTCTTCCATCAGGTCTGTGAGCAGCGCGAGGAGCGGTGCGTGGGCCACCTTGACTTCGGACGGATGCGAGACGAGCAGCCTTGGTGCGAAGTCGGTGAAGAGCGGCCGCTTGGCGGTCGGATCGGGTCGTGAGGACTCGAACAGCAGCTGAATGGCCACCTTTAGACGCTCTAGCGGATCCTCCTGGCCTGACGTCGCGGCGCGGATCTGGTCGGCAGAACGGCTCAGCGCGTCTTCGAACAGCGCGAGCAACAGCTCGTGCTTACCGTCGAACTGCAGGTAGAAGCTTCGCAGGGACTGGCGCGAACGGTCGACGACCTCTTGAACCGTGAAGTCGGTGCTGCCCTTTTCGATGATGATCGCCTGAGCTGCGTCCAGGAATCGCTGAACCCGTTGTGCCGCCCGAAGCTTCGCCGTCTTGATCGATCGCTCGACCGCGCGCTGCTTCCAGGCGGGTTCTTCGCTGGGACTGGTCACCGGCTGCTCAGATGCAGGTCGATTGGGAAAAACATGAACTGACTGTACCGGAGAACGCCTTGCCATTGCGGTCCTCGACCCCCTCGCGGCTGCCGTGTCAGAGATTGTAACTTTCTCATCATGAGAATAGTATTCTCATTTTGTTGATAACAACAGTTCTAGGAAATTTGTTCACGTAGGAGCACCGTGCAGCTGACCTTCGATGCTGACGTCGAGGAGTTCCGCGCGGAGTTCGTGGCCTTCCTGGACGAATATCTGCCTCCCGAGTTCGAGGCGTTGGAGCGCTCACGCTCGAGCAGCCACGTACCGCAATGGGCGCGACGCTGGCAGCGCCTGATGTTCGACAACGGCTGGCTGCTCCCGGGGTATCCGCCCGACTTCGGCGGCCGCAACGCCACGCTGCTGCAGCAGTATGTGCATCAACAAGAACTCGCACGTCGACGCGTCTACCTGACGTTCAACCCGCAGGGCGTCGGCATCATCTCCGCGTCGCTGATCTCTTACGGAACACCGGAGCAACAGCATCGATGGGCGGTGCCGATCCTGCGGGCCGAGATGACAGCCTCGCTGGGAATGAGCGAGCCGGGGGCCGGCTCCGACCTGGCGTCGTTGCGCACGCGGGCTGAGTTCGTCTCAAGCGCGGACGGTGACCACTTCGTCGTCAACGGCCAGAAGGTGTGGACGTCTGGAGCTCACGACGCCGACGTATTGCTGGCTTTTGTTCGCACCGATCCAAATGCGCCGAAGCACAAGGGAATCAGCGCGCTGATGATTCCCACCGACCTTGAAGGTCTGGTGCGACGACCGTTTGCATCCGCGTGCGATCAAGACGACCTCGACTTCAACGAAGTCTTCTTCAACGACGTGCGGGTGCCGGCCGAGAACCTCGTCGGTCCGCTCAACGAAGGCTGGCGCGTGGCCAACGGCTCGCTCGGCCACGAACGAAACATGCTGTGGCTCAGCTACGCCGACCGCTTGCAAGAACTCGTCGAGGACTTTCGTCCGCGCACCGCACTAGACCGCGACCGGTATGCCACCTTGGTCATGGACAACCAGGCGCTGCGACTGCTCGGCTCGGAGGCGTTGGCGCGCGCCGCGCGCGGCGACGAGGACGTGTCGGCCATGTCGGTGCTCAAACTGTTCGGCTCGGAGGCCTCGCAAATGGCATCCGAATATGCGCTGAGCGCAGCAGGAGTCGACGGTCTCGCCCATCCGAGCATGTCCGGCCCCTACAGCGCGCATCACCTCGACCTGTATAGATCGGGCTGGTTCGAGCGATACATGCGTTCGTTCGGCGGCACCATCGCCGGCGGGACTTCTGAAATCCAACGCAACATCATCGCCCAGCGGGTGCTGGGCTTGCCCCGAAATTGAGGAACAACTGTGTACATCGACTATGACGTCGCCGACCGCATTGCGACCATCACACTGAATCGGCCCGAGGCCGCCAACGCTCAGAACCCCGAACTGCTCGATGAACTCGACGCCGCGTGGACACGCGCAGCCGAGGACAACGACGTTTCGGTGATCCTGTTGCGCGCCAACGGTAAACACTTCTCGGCCGGCCATGACCTGCGCGGTGGCGGTCCGGTCCCTGACAAGATCACGCTCGAATTCATCATTCAGCACGAGGCCAAGCGCTACCTCGAGTACACCCTGCGGTGGCGCAACGTCCCGAAGCCGTCGATCGCCGCGGTACAGGGGCGGTGCATCTCCGGTGGCCTGCTGCTGTGCTGGCCCTGCGATCTGATCGTCGCCGCCGACGATGCGCAGTTCTCCGACCCGGTCGTTCTGATGGGCATCGGCGGCGTCGAATATCACGGCCACACCTGGGAATTGGGCCCCCGCAAGGCCAAGGAGATTCTGTTCACCGGTCGAGCGATGACTGCGGAAGAAGTGCTGAACACCGGGATGGTCAACCGAGTCGTCCCGCGGGATCAGCTCGACTCGGAAACCAGGGCGCTGGCCGAGCAGATCGCCAAGATGCCGCCGTTCGCGCTGCGTCAGGCCAAGCGAGCCGTGAATCAGACGCTGGATGTGCAGGGTTTCTACGCGGCCATCCAATCAGTGTTCGACATTCACCAGACCGGTCACGGCAACGCGCTCAGTGTCGGCGGTTGGCCGGTACTGGTGAACCTCGATGAGATGAAGGCCAACATCAAGTAGCCACCACTTGTTTCGCGCGGAAAAGTTAGAGGTTGGCGAGCCTTGGCGCTGAGCCACGGGCCCGCAGACCTGCTCCGGCCCTGCGGGTGAGTTCTTTTGAGCTGCCGAGCAATCCGTCGAGCACCAAGACCCGCTTCACGTGATGGTGCAGATCGTGCTCGGCGGTGAAGCCGATGCCGCCGAGCACCTGCTGGCAATGTCTGGCAGCGGTCAGCGCGGCCTTACCCGCGGCGGCCTTGGCCAGCAGTGCAGTCAGATCGGGGTTGTCGGTTCCTGGGAGGTTCAGCGTCGCCTCGGCTCCTTCGATGGCCACCAGCGTCTCCGCTAGCCGGTGTCGTACTGCCTGGAAGGCCGCGATCGGTCGGCCGAACTGGACGCGGTCCAGCGCATGCTGACGGGCCAGGGCCAGCATCGCGCGCGAGCTGCCGACCAGCCACCAGCCCAGTGCGCGTCGGGCCTCGCCCAGCCGCATCGTCTCGCCGTCGGGCACTCGGCGCAGTGGCAGCCCCCCGAGAATCGGGTCCGTGCTCGCTGCGCGTTCCCATACCACCCAACCGCCGCCGGCGTACGGCATGGGCGGGGTCCCGCCGGGCAAACCGCCGATGGTTTCGAGCACCACGTCGTTGAGAACCGAGGCGTGCGAACCTGTTTCGCCGAGTAGCCGGAACACCAGCGGTATCGCCAGATCGGGCATGTCGGACAGCATGTCGGCCCAGCCCAGATCGGCCAGCGCTGCGTCGAGCTCGGCACCGGAGGTCGACAGCATGGTCTTACGCAGTCCGGCTTCGAGCAGTTCGATCGATGCTGAATCCATGTCGGGGGCCATCTTCACTCCTTCCCGAGATCGAGTAGCCGGCGGGCAATGATGTTGCGCTGCACTTCGGCGGTGCCGCCGTAGATCGTGGCCGCCCGCGAATACAGGAACTCGGTGCGCCATTCGGTGTCGTCGAGTTCGATGGCGCCCGGCAGCAGATCGCGTGCGGTGTCAAAGAGCCGTTGTTCAGCATTGGCAAGCAGTACTTTGTCGATCGAGGTGTCCGGACCCAGCTTGTGGCCATCGGCCAGCTTGTGCTGCGTGACCCGGGACCGACAGCGCAGCGTGTGCAGGGCCAGATACGCGTCACCCATATCCGCGTCCACGGCCTGGCCAAGCCCCTTTACCTCGTCGATCAGCGCGTCGAACCGCGAGTACAGGTACGCGATGCGCTGCCAGAAGCAGGTCGAGCGTTCATAGGGCAGCAGATCCATCGCCAATCGCCAACCGTCGCCGGGCTTTCCGAGCATCCGGTTCGCGTCGACCACCACGTCGTCGAAGTACACCTCGCAGAACTCGTCGACGTCGTGCATGGTGCGCAACGGGCGCACGGTGATGCCCGGGGTGTCCATGTCGATGAAGAACGCAGTGATCGCCTCGTAATTGGGGGTATCCGCGTCGCCTGTGCGGGTGAGCAGGATGCACCGGTGCGAGTATTGCGCGAAGCTCGTCCACACCTTCTGGCCGTTGACGATCCACTGATCGCCGCGCTGCACGGCGCGCGTGGTGAGCGAAGCCAGGTCGCTTCCTGAGCCTGGCTCGGAAAAGCCCTGGCACCACTGCTCTTCGCCGCTCAGCAGCTTCGGCACCATCTGCGCGGCGAGCTCAGGCGGCGCGTAGTCGATCATCGTTGGTGCCAACACTTCGAGCATCGAGTACGGCCCCGGCTCCGCCAGCCGGCGGCCGACCACCTCCTCGCCGACGATGGCCCGCAGAATCTCCGGGCCGCCGAGCCCACCAGCCTGCTCTGGCCAGCCGTAGCGACTCCAACCTGCGTCGTAGAGCGCCCGCTGCACGCGGGCGAACTGGCGGATGTGTCCCTCTAGCGAATGATCGTCGGGCGGAGTCAGATCGTTGTCGTCGAGCCAGCCCTGTAGCGCCCTGCGGAACGCGGCGGGCTCGAACAGTTCAGTCATCCCGCCTCGGGCCTTCCGATCGCATGCGGGCGTCCGGAGTCGTGCTCGCCGCTGCGCCGGATGAACGTCATCGCACGGGTTTTCAATCGCCAGCCGTCGTCGGTGCGCACGTACGTGTCGTTGTAGTAACCGATGCGCATGTCGTGCTTCGAATGCTCGATGAAGCACAGTGGCTGTGTGCCGGTCGCGGTGTCGGGATTGTCGGGATCGAGGTTGACCAGCGACGTGCCGGTCATGAACAACCCTTTGGGCGCTGCGTCGACGAGTTCGGGGAAGCGGGAGAGGGTGTAGGTCGAGCCGAACGCGCTGTACGTCCCGTCCGGGGTGAACACACTGATCAGCCCGTCGATGTCGCCTTGCGTGATGGTCACAGCGTATTTCGCAAGCAGCTGCTGAATCTCGACCAGATCGTCAGTTCGCGTTCTCTGCGTCATGTCGGTAAACCTTACCGCCCTTCATTACAAAGTTGACCGATCGTGTAACGGTAACATCGGCCAGTGGATCGCCGGGGACGGCGATGATGTCGGCGAGGTAGCCCTCCGCGATGCGGCCGAGATCGGGTTTGTTGATCAGGTCAGCCGCGACGATCGTGGCTGCGCGCAGCACTGCGTCAGGTGGCATGCCCCAGTCGACCAGCGTCACGAGTTCGTCGGCGTTCTTCCCGTGTGGGATCGCCGGCGCATCGGTGCCGACTGCGATCTTCACGCCTGCCTCGTAGGCGGCCTTGATCGACGTCCGCGCCTTCGGGAACATTTCAGCTGCCTTGTCCTGCAACTCCTTTGGAGCCCTGGATACGTCCATCGCCTCGGCCAGCCGCCTGGTGGTCACCAGGAACCGGTCGTTGTCGACCAGCATCTTGATGGCCTCGTCGTCCATCAGGAAACCATGTTCGATGCAGTCGATACCGCATTCCACGGCGTGCTTGACCGCCTCGGCGCCGTGGGTGTGCGCGGCGACCCGCAGCCCGCGCCGATGCGCCTCGTCGACGATGGCCCGCAACTCTTCGTCCGAATAGTGTTGTGCACCAGCCTCTCCGGTGAGCGACATCACGCCGCCGGAGCAACACACCTTGATCAGCTGTGCGCCGTGTTTGATCTGGTAGCGCACGGCCTTGCGGATCTCGTCGACGCCGTTGGCGATACCTTCCTCGACCGTCAGCTCCAGGACACCGGGCATGAACGCGGCGAACATCGTCGGGTCGAGGTGCCCGCCGGTCGGGGTGATGGCATGACCGGCCGGAATCACCCGCGGCCCTTCAATCCAACCGGCGTCGATCGCCTTGCCCAATGCGACGTCGAGCAGATAACCGCCTGTCTTGACGAACAATCCGAGGTTACGCACCGTGGTGAACCCGGCGCGCAGCGTGCGACGGGCGTTGCCGACCGCGCGCAACACCCGGATCGCGGGATCGTCCTGCACCTGGGACAGGCCGGGGTTTTCCCCGCGCCCGCCCATCAGCAGGTTGACCTCCATGTCCATCAGGCCGGGCAGCAGAATCGACTCGCCGAGGTCGATCACGTCGCCTTCGACGTCGCCGCCGACCCCTACGATCCGGTCGCCGTCGACCCGAACGATCCCCGGCCGGACGATCTCGCCGGCGTCGACGTCAACTAGACCCGCTGCTCGCAGCGTCAGCACGGTCAGACCACCGGCTCCTTGATGAGTTCGATATACGTGGCGCCGCTGTCGAGCACACGCGGTTGTTTCCACACCTCGATGGGAAACGAGACGTTGACCAACGACTGCATCAGATGCATCAGAGCCTTTGCGTCGTCAGGCATCTCGTGCAGCGGGAATCTGGCGTCGAGGTAGACCATGGCGTCCTCGAGGCGGTTGAACGCGGCGTCGTAGAACTCCTGCATTTCGGCCATCGTCGAGTTCAGCCGTTTGGTGTAGCGCTCCTGCTCTGTGGGCAGGCACCAGTCGGTGAACTTCTCCAGGTCGGAGAACTCGGCAGGCAACTTAGACATTGACGTTCTCCTTCTTGTACTTCTCAACGTAGTCGCCTGCCGTCTTGTGCAGGTGCCGGAGCAGGATTTCCTGATCGCACAGTGGGAAGTCGGTGACCACCTTCGTGCCGATCATCGTCTGAGTCGCCTCCAGGGTGTTGGCGTCCTGCAGTGCGTATTCCTTGAACGTCACTGCGGCCAGTTCCTGGGAGAGCCGCTGGCGGGTGTTCTTCGGCGGCACGAAGTACAGCGTGGCCTCGAAGATGTGCTTGTCCACCGCAGTGGGCCAGTAGTGGTAGGTGAGGTACCAGCCCGGCGCCCAGAACAGCAGCGTGAAGTTGGGGAAGAACTCGAACGAGTCAGTCCCCCAAGTCTTCTGCCGTGCGGGGTTGATTGCCGGCGGTAGTTCGTCGGGTTGGATGCCCTTGATGTCGGGCCGGTCCCACGGTCCGAAAAGGCCGCTGTGCAGCACGCGTTCGATCGGCTTGACCATGTTGAGGTCCTTCGGCGGCGACATCCCGCCCCACGACGAGATCATCGCGTGATCGCCCTTGAGGTCGTAGTGCAGCGCCTCGAACCCGACCTTGGCGAGCTTGTCGGCTTCCTCCTTCGTCGCCTGCTTCTGGTGCAGCACCGGCGCGTGGTAGAACTCGGTGAACGCGTCGATGAACAGCTTCCAGTTTGCGTTGACCTCGGCCCGATAGGTGTAGGTCTCGGTCATCTCGTGGAACGGGTAACCCTCGAGGCCTTTTGCGAAGTCGCCGAGGTAGTCCACGAGCGGTTCCGCGTCGTTGTCGAAGTTGATGAAGATGAAGCCTTCCCAAACCTCGCAACGTACGGGCACCAAGCCGAATTTCGCCTTGTCAAGGTCGAAGAACTCGTCTTCCTGCTGAACGAATGTCAGGTCACCTTTGAGGCTGTAGCGCCACGCGTGGTATTTGCACGTGAACTGGCGGCAAGACCCGGAGACCTCTTCGCCCGGAAAGTCGTTCCACACCAACTTGTTTCCGCGGTGGCGGCACATGTTGTAGAAGGCGCGGACCTCGCCGTCGGTGTCTTTCACGATGATCACCGAGGTGCCTTCCCCGACCGACGGCATCTCCCTGGTGAAGTAGCTGCCCTTGCGGGGGAGTCGTTCCACGCGCCCGACGTTGAGCCAGAGTTTCTTGAAGATCGCCTGTTGCTCAAGCTTGTAGTGCTCGGGGTCGATCGAGTCGGTGTAGTCGACCGGCGCAGTGCCGAGCTCTGGCCAGTTCTCAGTCCAACTACCGGCGGCCGGTTTTGGAAAATGTGCCACTTCTACCTCTCCTGGTCGGGTTCTACGCCAAAGGTGTTGATTGCCATGGCAAGTGCGCCATAGCAGCCGATCGTGAAGACGAGGTCCATGCGTTGACGCTCGTCCAGGTGCTGCGACAGCGCCGCCCACGTCACGTCGGAGATGACCGATTTGTCCTGAAGCTCATCGACTGCATTCAGTACCGCGCGGTCGAGCTGATCGGTCACTTCACCGCGCTGGATGCCGTCGATCACGTCGTCGGTGAGTCCAACCTCCTTGCCCATGCGGACGTGATGGCGCCATTCGTATTCCGAGCCATGCACGTGCGCGACTCGCAGCACCGCCAGCTCACGCAGCCGCGCCGGCAGGGTGGAGGAGAACAACAGGTGGTTGTTGAACCTCAGAAAGGCTCGCGTGAGTGCGGGATGACGGACGAGCGTCGCAAGCAAGTTGCCCGCGGCTTCGGGGTTCCGGCGCTCCGGGGGCAGCAAGCCGGACAACGCGTGGTCGACGGCGTCGTCCCACTGGTCCGCCGGCAGCGGGGGCACCCGCACAGCCAGTCTCCTCTCGCTCACGAGAATCAGGTTCTCATATTTCGCCAATAGGTTTCCACTTTTTCGACAATTGGTCAATGCCAGAGACCAGATGCGCCGGTCAGCGCGGTGCCCGTCGAGCGGCAACGGTGCTGCCAGGGGCCTATGGGGTGGGTTTCGGACGTTGATTCTCGTACTATGAGAAGATAGTTTCCTCAACTAGAGAACATCACTGGTCCAAGGCGCTCGGGCGCCGACGGAAGGAACAGGCATGAACAAGGACGACATGATTTTGATCAGCGTTGATGATCACGTTGTCGAGCCGCCGGATATGTTCAAGAACCACCTGCCGAAGAAGTACCTGGATGAGGCGCCGCGGCTGGTGCACAATCCCGACGGGTCGGATACCTGGCAGTTCCGCGATGTGGTGATCCCGAATGTGGCGTTGAATGCGGTGGCGGGCCGGCCCAAGGAGGAGTACGGCCTCGAGCCGCAGGGTCTCGATGAGATCCGGCCGGGCTGCTGGCAGGTCGATGAGCGGGTCAAGGACATGAACGCCGGCGGCATCCTGGGTTCGATCTGCTTCCCGTCGTTTCCGGGGTTCGCGGGCCGGCTGTTCGCCACCGAGGACCCTGAGTTCTCGCTGGCGCTGTTGCAGGCCTACAACGACTGGCACGTCGAGGAGTGGTGCAGCGCGTATCCGGCGCGGTTCATCCCGATGTGCCTGCCGGTGATCTGGGACGCCGAGGCATGCGGGAAGGAAGTGCGGCGCAACGCCGAACGCGGCGTGCACGCCCTGACGTTCACCGAGAACCCCGCCGCCATGGGGTATCCGTCGTTCCACGACGAGTACTGGACGCCGTTGTGGGAAGCCCTGGTGGACACCGACACCGTGATGAACGTGCACATCGGCTCCTCGGGCCGCTTGGCGATCACCGCACCGGATGCCCCGATGGACGTGATGATCACCTTGCAGCCGATGAACATCGTGCAAGCCGCCGCCGATCTGTTGTGGTCGAAGCCGATCAAGAAATACCCCGACCTCAAGATCGCCCTGAGTGAGGGCGGCACCGGCTGGATCCCCTACTTCCTGGAGCGTGCCGATCGCACGTATGAGATGCATTCGACGTGGACCGGTCAGGACTTCGGCGATAAGAAGCCCTCAGAGGTGTTCCGTGAGCACTTTTTGACCTGCTTCATCTCCGATCATGTCGGCGTGAAGCTGCGTCGCGATATCGGGGTCGACAACATCTGCTGGGAAGCCGACTACCCGCACTCCGATTCGATGTGGCCGGGCGCGCCCGAGCAGCTGCACGAGGTGCTGACCGACAACGACGTGCCCGATGACGAGGTCAACAAGATGACCTTCGAAAACGCGATGCGCTGGTATCACTGGGACCCGTTCACCCACATCACCCGCGAACAGGCCACCGTCGGCGCCCTGCGCAAAGCCGCCGAAGGCCACGACGTCTCCATCCAAGCCCTCAGCAAGCACGAGCACGGCGGCGCCAGCTTCGCCGATTTCGCGGCGAACGCGAAAGAGTTGACCGGCAATAAGGACTGAGTCGTAGCTTCTAGAGTCAAGGGCGCCGGTGCGAAAAGAACCGTTTACGCACCGGCGCACTGGCTTGTGACCAGAGGAGAGTAGTTGTGCCCGGCGGGATGAGTTTCGAGCTGACCGAGGATCAGGAGCTGATCCGCAAGTCCGTCGCCGAATTGGCAGGCAAGTTCGACGACCACTACTGGATGGAGCGCGACCTGGCACACGAATTTCCACAGGAGTTCTACGACGCCATCGCCAAGGGCGGCTGGCTCGGCATGACCATCCCTGAGGAATACGGCGGCCACGGCCTCGGCATCACCGAAGCGACACTGCTGCTCGAGGAGGTCGCGCGCTCCGGGGCGGCGATGAACGGTGCTAGCGCCATCCACCTGTCGATCTTCGGAATGCAACCGGTGGTCAAACACGGTTCGGAAGAGCTCAAGGCGCGAACCCTTCCCCGCATCGTCAACGGCGACTTGCACGTCTGCTTCGGCGTCACGGAACCCGGTGCAGGACTGGATACTTCGCGCATCACCACCTTCGCCAAACGAGAAGGTGACACGTACCGCATCAACGGACGCAAGGTCTGGATTTCCAAGGCCTTGGAGTCGGAGAAGATCCTGCTTCTGACCCGCACGACGCCCTACGACGAGGTCACCAAGAAGACCGACGGCATGACGCTGTTCCTCACAGACCTGAATCGAGACCACGTCGACATCCGTCCGATCAAGAAGATGGGCCGCAACGCCGTCAGCTCAAACGAGGTGTTCATCGACGACCTGGTCGTGCCGATCGAGGACCGCGTCGGCGAGGAGGGCAAGGGGTTCAAATACATCCTCGACGGGCTGAATCCCGAGCGCATGCTGATAGCCGCCGAGGCGCTGGGCATCGGGCGGGTCGCGCTGGAGAAGGCGGTCAAGTACGGCAACGAGCGCGTCGTGTTCAACCGGCCGATCGGGATGAACCAGGGTTTGCAGTTCCCGCTGGCGGACTCCCTGGCCCGGCTCGATGCCGCCGAGCTGGTGCTGCGCAAGGCAACCTGGTTGTACGACAACGGCAAACCGTGTGGGCGCGAAGCGAATACCGCGAAGTACCTGTGTGCCGACGCCGGTTTCGGCGCTGCCGACCGGGCATTGCAGCTGCATGGGGGTATGGGGTACTCCGAGGAGTACCACGTGTCGCGCTACTTCCGTGAGTCCCGTCTGATGAAGATCGCGCCGGTCAGCCAGGAGATGATCCTCAATTTCCTTGGCGAGCACGTTCTAGGCATGCCGAGGAGCTACTGATGACGAACTACTTCGACCTGACCGGCCGTTCCGCGCTGGTCACCGGTGCCGCGGGTGGAATCGGATCCGCGGTGGCTGCGGCACTGGCCGACGCGGGCGCCGCCGTGCTCGTCACCGACCTTGACAAGGACGCCGCCGCCGCTGTGGCCGAACGCATTTCGGCGTCGGGTGGGCGCGCCGAGTCCGCCGCTCTTGACGTGTCCGACCGAGGTTCCGCCGATGCGGCAGCGGCTCAGACGGCCGCACTTGCCGATGGTGCGCTGCACATTGTTATCAACAACGCGGGCGTGACCAAACCGTCGATGTTCGACAAGACCACCCAGGAGTCGTTCCGGCTGCTGTTCGACATCCACGTGATGGGCGCATTCAACGTCACCCAGGCGGCGCTGCCTTACATTCCGGCCGACGGCACTGGCCGCATCGTCAACGTGACGTCGGCGGCCGGGCTCACCGGAACGCTCGGTCAGGTCAACTATTCGGCCGCGAAGGCCGGCATCATCGGCTTCACCAAATCGCTTGCGCGCGAACTGGCCACCAAGAACATCTGCGTCAACGCGCTCGCGCCGCTCGCTGCCACCCCGATGACCGAAACCATCCGCACCAACGAGAAATTCGCCGCCAACATGATGAATCGCATTCCGATGAAGCGCTGGGCGGAACCGTCGGAGATCGCGGGTGCATTCGTTTTCATGGCGTCCAATGCCGCGTCGTACATCACCGGGCAGGTGCTGCCGGTCGACGGCGGCATGGTGATGTGATGCCCGACGCGCACGCGCCGCTGTCCGGCATCACGGTTGTCACCCTCGAACAGGCGGTGTCGGCGCCGATCTGCACCCGGATCCTGTCCGATTTCGGCGCCAGGATCATCAAGGTGGAGCACCCTAACGGTGGCGATTTCGCCCGCCACTACGACGACGTCGTCAACGGCCTTGGGGCACATTTTGTTTGGTGTAACCGCAACAAGGAGTCGGTAACCATCGACCTGAAAACCACTGAGGGACTGGACATCCTGCACCGGTTGCTCGACCGCGCCGACGTGCTGGTGTCGAATCTGGCACCGGGGTCGACGGGCCGGCTTGGGATCACTCCAGCCGAAATGGAGGCACGCCACCCGAATGTGATCGCGGTGGAGATCGACGGCTATGGGCCGGGGGGACCGCTGTCGCATAAGCGCGCCTACGACCTGCTGATCCAAGCGGAATCAGGGACGTGCGCGGTCACCGGCCAAGCCGGTGCGCCGGCCAAGCCGGGCCCGCCGGTGGCCGACTTCTCGACCGGCATGTACTCGGCGTTGTCCATCATGGCACTGCTGTATTCACGCGACACCGGCCGAAGCGCGGGTGGCAACAGCGTGGCGGTCAGCCTGTTCGACACGATGATGGACGTGATGGGTTACCAGCTCACCTACACCCAGCACTCCGGCATCGACCAGCAGCCGCTCGGCATGAGTTCGCCTGCGGTTGCGCCGTATGGGGCCTACCGCACGGCCGACGACCAGATCGTCGTGCTCGGCACGACGAATGACCGCGAATGGCAGCGCCTCGCACGAGAAATACTGCAGCGCAACGACTTGGCGGACGATGCGCGGTTCAGGACCAACGCGGACCGCGTCGCGAACCGTGCCGAGCTCGACGAGGCGATCGGCGCCTGGTGCGCACAACACGATCTCGACCACGTGCAGAAGACGGCCGACGCCGCGGGTATCGGCAACTCCCGGTACAACGTGCCGAGCGAGGTCGTCGTGCATCCCCAGCTGACCGCGCGCAACCGCTGGCGCGAGGTCCAGACGTCCGCGGGGCCGATCCAGGCGTTACTGCCACCGCCGGTGATCGCCGGATACGAACCGCCGATGGGTGCAGTTCCCGGGCTCGGCCAGCACACGGACGCCGTGCTGGGCGAGTTCGGTCTCAGCGAGGATGAGATCGCGGTGCTTCACCAACGAGGCGTGATTGGTCCGGCGTACACCTGATGACCGCGAACGATGCCCGCGTGCTGCTGTCGACGGATTCCAACGGCGTCCGGACGCTGACGCTGAACCGGCCGCAGGTAAAGAACGCCATCAACGCGCAGCTGTGGGTGGAGCTGCGCGATGCGCTCAGGGGCGCCGCCGATGACCGCGATGTACGGGCGTTGGTCGTCACCGGCGCTGGGGGAGCGTTCTGTTCGGGCGCGGACATCTCCACGCCGGAAGACATCCACCCACGGTACAAACTGCAGCGACTCACCGACGTCGCGCTGGCCCTACATGAGTTGACCATCCCCACGATCGCCAAGATGTCGGGTGTTGCCGTCGGCGCCGGCTGGAACCTCGCGCTCGGCTGCGACTTAGTCGTGGCGACCCCCGAATCCCGCTTCTGTCAGGTCTTTTCGAAGCGCGGGCTTTCGGTCGATCTTGGCGGATCCTGGCTGTTGCCTAAGCTCGTCGGCCTCCAGCAGGCCAAACGGCTTGTCCTGCTGGCCGAAACGATCGACGCCGACGAGGCCCGGTCGCTGGGCCTGGTCACATGGATCAAGCCGGCTGCGGAGATCGACGGGTTCGTCGACGACCTGGCCGGGCGGCTCGCAGCCGGTCCGCCAGTCGCGCTCGCGCAGAGCAAGGCACTGCTCAATGACGGCGCCAACACGACGTTGCGCGAGGCGTTGAGCAACGAGGCACGCGCTCAACCGGGTAACTTCGCAACCGCAGACTCAACCGAGGCCTACGCGGCGTTCGCCGAGAAGCGCGAGCCCGCGTTCACGGGACGGTGGGCCTTGTCCAGATCGGAGAAACAAGATGCGTGAAACCGTAATCGTCGAGGCGGTGCGCACGCCCGTCGGAAAGCGCAACGGCGGGCTGTCCGACATGCATGCCGCCGACCTGTCAGCCATCGTCCTCAACGCGCTGATGGAGCGCGCAGGCGTCGACCCCGAGATCGTCGACGACGTCGTGTGGGGATGCGTTTCTCAAGTCGGTGACCAGTCGAGCAACATCGGGCGGTACTCGGTCCTGGCCGCAGGCTGGCCGGAGAGCATCCCCGGAACCACGATTAACCGCGCGTGCGGATCGAGCCAGCAGGCGTTGGACTTCGCTGTGCAGGCCGTCATGTCGGGTCAGCAGGACGTCGTCGTGGCAGGCGGCGTCGAGGTGATGAGTCGAGTGCCGCTCGGCTCTGCCCGGTCCACGGGCATGCCGTACGGGCCGAAAGTCCTTGCCCGCTATGGCGATTTCTCGTTCAATCAGGGCATCTCGGCGGAGTTGATCGCGCAGAAGTGGGGATTTTCGAGGACGCGCCTCGACGAGTATTCCGCGCAGTCACACGAGCTCGCCGCCAAGGCGCAGGACAGCGGCGCATTCGAGACGCAGATCATGCCGGTGTTCACCGACGGCGAACCGGTCGTGGCCGACGAGGGGATCCGGCGCGGGACCACCGTCGAAAAGCTTGCCGGACTCAAACCCGCGTTCAAGGAGGACGGCGTCATCCACGCGGGGAACTCGTCGCAGATCTCCGACGGCGCCGCCGCGCTGCTCGTGATGGCCGCCGATAACGCGGTGGCCATGGGGCTGCGGCCAATCGCGCGTTACCGCGCCGGCGCGGTCACCGGGGCGGACCCGGTGCTCATGCTCACCGGGCCGATTCCGGCGACGGAGAAGGTACTGCACAAGGCGGGCGTCACACTGGACGAGGTCGGCGTGTTCGAGGTCAACGAGGCGTTCGCCCCGGTACCGCTGGCCTGGCTGGCCGAAACGGGTGCCGACGAGAAACGACTCAACCCGCTTGGCGGGGCGATTGCGCTTGGCCACCCACTGGGCGCGTCGGGCGCGGTGCTGATGACCCGCATGGTGAATCACATGCGTGACAACGGAATTCGCTTCGGCCTGCAGACCATGTGCGAGGGCGGCGGCACCGCCAACGCCACCTTGGTCGAACTCATCAACTAGGAGATCTATGCGCCGCGACCTGTTCACCGAGGACCACGAGGCGTTCCGCGAGCTGTGTCGCGACTTCGTGGAAAAAGAGATCGTTCCTGACTATCCGATGTGGGAGAAGGCCGGAAGGATGCCGCGCGAAGCCTTCGAACAGATGGGCTCGCTCGGCATGCTGGGCATGGCGATTCCCGAGGAGTACGGCGGGGCGGGCATCGTCGACTATCGCTACAACGTGGTGATGCAGGAGGAGGCGGCCCGCGCGCTGGTCACGCTGTCGACGGTGCGCACCCAGTTGGAGGTGATCCTCCCGTACTTCCTGCACTATGCGAACGCCGAACAGCGTGACCGTTGGTTTTCCGGGCTGGCGGCGGGCAAGCTGCTCACCGCTATCGCGATGACCGAGCCGGGTACCGGTTCGGACCTGGCCGGCATGCGCACAACTGCAGTGCGCGACGGCGACGACTACATCGTCAACGGCGCAAAGACTTTCATCACCGGCGGCATGCAGGCCGACCTCGTGATCGTCGTGGCCCGCACGTCCACCGATCCCGACAATCGTCGACGCGGCCTGACGTTGCTGGTGGTCGAGGACGGTATGCCCGGATTCACCCGCGGTCGCGAGCTGGACAAGATGGGCTGCAAGGTGCAGGACACCGCGGAACTGTCCTTCCAAGATGTGCGAGTGCCGGTGGCCAACCAGCTGGGAGAGGAAGGCGAGGCATTCGGCTACCTCGGCCACAACCTGGCCCAAGAACGGCTGACGGTGGCGGTAGGCTCCGTCGCCCAGGCGCGCTCTGCCATCGATGCCGCAATCGACTACACCAAGAACCGCAAGGCATTCGGCACGCCCGTCGCGTCATTCCAAAACACCAAGTTCGAACTCGCCGCGTGTTCGACGGAGGTCGAGGCTGCGCAGGCGATGCTGGACCGCGCGGTCACTCTCCATGTCGAGGGCGAGCTGACGGGCGCCGACGCCGCCCGGGTAAAGCTGTTCTGCACCGAGATGCAGGCTCGGGTGGTGGACCGGTGCCTGCAGCTGTTCGGCGGCTACGGCTACATGATGGAATACCCCATCGCCCGGCTCTACACGGATGCGCGGGTGGCGCGTATCTACGCGGGTACGAGTGAGGTGATGAAGGTCATGATCGCGAAATCGTTGGGCCTGTGAGCATGAGCGATGAGTCGGCAGCGGCCATTCGGCAAGAACGCCGCGACTGGGCGGCCGCGCATCGTGATGCGTATCTCCGAACGGGCGGCGCAGAGGGTCACATCGTTGACATCACCGAAGTCGGTGGCCACTCATTCACGACGCACTGCTTGATCAAAGTGAAGGGTCGCAAATCCGGTAGGACGCAAATCGTTCCGCTGATTTACGGCGATATCGGTGGCGAGGTTGTGATCGTCGCGTCGAAGGGTGGCGCCGATCAGCATCCCGAGTGGTATCTCAACCTCAGGGCCGCCCCCGAGATTGACTTCCAGATTGCCACCCAAGCCTTCCGGGGGACCTGGCGTGAGCCCGAAGGCGAAGAGCGGCACAAGGTCTGGGACTTCATGGTGCGTGCGTTTCCGCCCTACATCAAGTATCAGAAATCAACGACACGACACATTCCGGTGATCATGATGACGCCGGTATCGCCCATCGAGGTGTTCAGCGAGTCCGACATACAGTCTTCGTAGACCGGCGCTCACTCTACGTTCGTGCTGTGTTCTCGACGATGATCTCGCACGCCGCCTCGTAGAACGCACTGATCAGGGTGGAGAAGGAAAGCTCGAACGGATAGATCATGTGCACTTCCAGCGGATCCGGTTTCCATTCCGGTAGTACCGGCACGATGCTGCCTTCTCGCAGCTCGTCGGTGCAGATGATCTGGGTCGGCATCGGCCCGATGCCAAGCCCCTGCATGATGTACTGCTTGCATACCTGAAAGTTGTTGGCCCGTGCCCGTACCTGGGGCGACAGGTCGAATCGACGCTTGTCGTTCGTCACGCTGAGTTTGTGCGGCCCCCGGAAGCCGAACTCGATAAAGGGTAAGCCGTTCAACTGCGCCGGGTCGGTGATCGGCTCCGCCAGCCGTGCCACGAAATCCGGTGATGCGCAAAGGAAAAGCTCGAGGTCGAACACCTTTCGCGCGATCAGTGTCGAATCCTGCAACGGGCCCGTCCCGAACACCACATCGAACCCGTCCTTGATGGGGTCCACCATGTCATCGACGAGCCGAATGTCTAACTGCGAGTGGGGATAGCGCTGCAGGAAGGTGGCACCGACCCTTGACGCGTAGTCGATCCCGACGAACACCGGTATCGCGACTCGCAGCTCACCCCGGGGCTCCTGCCTGCTGCCCTCCACCAACGCGCGGACCTCGTTGGCCTGGGTCAGGATGTTGACCGCATGGTGGTAGACCCTGTCGCCGAGATCGGTGACGGTGATCTGGTGGGTGTTTTTGCGCAACAGCTTGATGCCGAGATCGGCTTCGAGCTTCGTGAGCTTGCGGCTGACCGTGGACTTGGGCATTCCGAGTAATGCCGCCGCTTTCGACAGGCTCCGGGTCTCCACCACCTTGCCGAATACCAGCAAGGCAGCGAGGTCAAAGGGCAGATTCTGTTCCATACCTGTTCCAAATATGCAACAGGGTGTTGCGGCTTTGCATCTGTTTTGACCATTTCAGCGGTTGTACCGTCGGCCCGGAGGAGGACCTCATGAGTCAAAACGCCCTGGTCACTAAGCCAGCGAGCGGCCATTGGACGGATGCTTATCCCGAACTAGGCCGTGGTCCGGTGTCGCTGGAAGACTGCGTCTCGCCCGAGTTCTACGAGAAGGAACGCGAGCACGTCTTCAAGAAGACCTGGCTCTACATGGGCCGGGTCGAACGCGTGCCGAAGTCGGGCAGTTACTTCACCCGCGAGCTGCAATTCCTCAACACCTCGATCATCATCGTGCGGGGCAAGGATGACGTGATCCGCGCGTTCCACAATATCTGCCCGCATCGCGGCAACAAGATGTTGTGGGAGGACGACCCCTTCCAAGAGGTGCAGGGTCGCGCGCCGCTGCTGTACTGCCGGTTCCACGGTTGGCGGTACAAGCTAGATGGGACGTTGCATTCGGCCACCCGCAAGGATCTGCTGCTCGACTTCGACGCCGACAGTTGCAGGGTGCCCGCCATTCAATGCGAAGTGTGGGAAGGCTTCATCTTCATCAATCTCAACCCACACAACACCGAGCCGCTGCGGTCCTTCCTCGGCCCGCTGGCGCACGGCATCGAGGGCTATCCCTTTGCGGGACCACACCAGGTCTACCGGTTCAAGACCGAATTGCAGTGCAACTGGAAGATCTTCCTCGACGGCTTCGCAGAGAGCTATCACGGACCGTATTTGCACGCGTCCTCCTTCGGCAACCTCACCGCTGAGGCCAAGGAGGCGCTGGACAAACCGAACCCGTTCACCGATGCCTTGGCCTACCAACTCAACGGCCCGCATCGCATGTTCTCGTTCTCGGGCGAGCCCTCGCAGAAGACGCCGTACTCCAAACCAATCGAGTGCGTGATGGAGGCCAGTGCAGCAGGGCCCTGGAACAAGCGGATCGATCGCGACACGATGCCACCGGGAATCAACCCCACCCGGTCGGAGAAGTACGGCTTCGATTCATTCCAGTTCTTCCCGAACTTCGTACTGATCTTCGGTGCGTCGGGCTTTACGGTCCACACCCACTGGCCGACCGGTCCGCATTCGCACATCTTCGAAACTGAGATGTACTACCAGCCGCCGAAGTCACACAAGGAACGGCTGGGCCAAGAGCTGACCGTGACGTTTCTCAACGACATCATCTTGGAAGACGCCAGCCCGTCCGAAGGCTTGCAAGCGATGCTGAATAGCGGCGCGCTCACGCACTTCACGATGAACGACGAGGAGATCCTGCTGCGTCATCTGCACAAGACGGTCGCCGACTATGTCCACGCTGGCGAGGCCGGCCGATGAAAGCGCTTCTGCCACCTGAGTTCTCACAACTCGAACACTTGGTCCCCGAATGGGCGATCGAGGATGGACACGAGCGCTACGTGAAGCGCGTGAACAGTTCCATGGACGAGATCCGGGCGTTCTACGACGAGGTGTTTCCCCACGCCGAGGAAGCCGTCGCCTACATCGACAAATTCGACTACTCAGAGCCGCCGCCTGACGACGTCGCAAACCTGCGCAACCTGCTCTACTCGCTGATCACGGTCTCGTTGGCGGTCGAGCTGTGGAAGCAACCGCGTGTGAAGCATTCGGCCAACACCATCCTTACGAGAGTGAGCTGATCCGCATGGGACTTACTTCCGCGCAGCTGGAAATCATCGACCTCACACCGAGAATCGGCAGTGAGATTCGGACCGATCTCGACACGCTGCTCAACGGCAACGAGGCCCGAAACATCCGTGCGACGCTCGAGCAGCGTGGCGTGGTCTTCTTCCGCGGCCTGGACATCACCGACGAGCAGCAAGTCGTCATCGCCAAGACCCTCGGCAACATCGTGCAGAACGAGGGGGAGGGCGGCATCTACAAGATCTCGCTCGACAAGAACGTGAACCAGCGAGCCGAATACTTGAAGGGATCGATGTTCTGGCATTTCGACGGCTCGCTGCAGCCGTACCCGAACCTCGCGACTCTGCTTCGGGCCATCAAGCTCTCCGAGACCGGGGGAGAGACCGAGTTCTGCAACACCTATGCGGCTTACGACGACCTTCCGCAGGCCGACAAAGACCTCATCGCGGATCTGCGCGTCGTGCATAGTGCCGAGCGATCGCAGTACTACGTGACGCCGGAGATGAGCTACGACGAGATCGCCTTCTGGCAGAAGTCACCGACGAAGGCCTGCCCGATCGTGTGGACGCACCAATCAGGGCGCAAGTCGCTACTGCTCGGCGCGACCGCCGATTACGTCGTCGGACTGCCCGTGGAAGAGAGCCGGGCACTGCTTGCGCGGCTTCGTGATTGGGCCACCCAGCCGCAATATGTGTATCGGCATGAGTGGCAACTCGGCGACCTGATCATCTGGGACAACACCGGCACGATGCATCGGGCGCTGCCGTATCCGGCCGACAGTGGGCGGCTTATGCACCGCACCATCCTGGCCGGCGAAGAGCCCCTGCAGTGAAGCTCGGCATCGCGACACCCGTCGTCACCAACGTCGGCGGGGCTCCCCTGGAGTGGGAGAAGGACGGCACAATCGAGGACATCGGCCGTGTCGCCGAGACGGCCGATCGCCTTGGCTATCACCATATGACGTGCAGTGAGCACATCGGCCTGCCGGCGGGCGAAACCGCGCGGCGTGGCGCCCGCTACTGGGATCCGCTTGCCACCTTCGGCTATGCGGCGGCTCGCACCCAACAGATCCGGTTCGCCACCATGACGCTGGTGCTCGGATATCACCACCCGCTCGCGATCGTAAAGCGTTACGGCACACTCGATCATGTCACCAACGGCCGAGTGATTCTCGGCGTCGGCGTCGGCTCGCTGAAGGAGGAGTTCGACCTTCTCGGCGCACCCTTCGAAGACCGTGGAGCCCGCGGCGACGACGCGTTGCGGGCGGTGCGGGCAGCGCTGCCGAGTAATGAGCCGACATACGACGGGGAGTTCTATTCGTTCGGCGGCTTGGTCGTCGATCCTTGCGCGTTGCAGCCACACATGCCGATCTGGATCGGTGGCCGGACCAAACGCTCGCTGCGAAGGGCGGTGACGCTGGCCGACGGATGGAGCCCGTTCTCCGTCTCCATCGAGACCGCTGCCGAGTGGCTGAAAGCGTTTGACGTCCCGCCCGGTTTCGAGGTGGTGATGCCCGCCGACAAGCCGCTGGACCCGATGAGTGAGCCGGGGGAGACGAAGGAAACGCTGGAGACGATGGCCGCCGGTGGTACGACGACATTGTCCGCCCGTTTCGTTCATCGCTCGCTGGAGCATTATCTCGAGCAGCTCCACGCCCTCGCGGAACTGCATAGTCCCATCGGAGGGCGGAGCGCATGACTGATCCGCTTCTGAGGCCCCTGTCCGCGGATGAATGGACAGACGACGCCTATGCCGCCGTCGGCGCGCTGTTCGGTATACCGGGTGACGACATCCCACGCGCCGGCTCGGGTGACGCAAGAGATCCGCTGAATTTCGACATCCTCGGTGTGCTGGCACGTCATCCAGAAATGGCCCGAGTCTTCTTGGCGTACAACGCCTTTCTATTGCAGCGCAGCGAACTTCCGCTACGGCTGCGGGAATTGGCGATTCTGCGGCTTGCTCACACTCGACGGTCCACGTTTTTCTGGGGCGAGCACGTCAAGGTCGCGACCGCCGGCGGTGTGCCGGAGGACGACATTGCGGGTCTTGCCCGAGGCAACAGCGATTTCGGCGGCGCGGACCGGTTAGTGCTCGAGGCGACCGACGAACTCCTTGCCGAAGGTCGCGCTCAACCGGCGACGTGGCAACGGCTCGTGGCGGAACTGGGCACGCATCAGGCGATGGAGCTCATCTTCATTGTGGGCACGTATGCGATGTTGGCGATGGCATGTGATACCTGGGGGCTCGTTCATGACGACTAGCGCGACCGATAAGCTCTATTACGACCCGTGGCATGCCGAGCTCAACGCCGACCCGTATCCGATGTTCAGGCGGATCCGCGACGAAGCACCTGTGTACTACAACGACGTGCACGACTTCTACGCGCTGAGCCGGTTCGAGGACGTCAACCGTGCACTCGTCGACCACCAAACTTTCAGCTCCGCCCGTGGCGTCGTTCTGGAGATCATCAAGTCGGGCATGGAGATACCTCCGGGATTGCTGATCTTCGAGGATCCTCCGATCCACGACATCCATCGCAACCTGCTCGCGCGCGCATTCACGCTTCGCAAGATCAACGCGCTCGAACCGATGATCCGCGAGTTCACCCAGAAGTGTTTGGACGCCGTCGTCGGCAGCGGGCGTTTCGATTTCGTCAGGGATCTCGGCTCGATCATGCCGCTGCGCGTCGTGGGCATGCTGTTCGGAATTCCCGAGGACTACCAACGGCGCGTCCAAGAAGACGGTGACCGGCATGTCCGCACCGAGCGCGGCGGGCAGATGACCGACAACGCGGACGGCGCACTGAGCGACGGCCAGATCTTCGCGGACTTCATCGACTGGCGCGTCGACCACCCCGGTGACGACCTCACCACCGAACTTCTCAACGCCGAGTTCACCGACGAAACCGGCGCCACCAGAAAGCTGCGGCGCGAAGAACTCTTGATGTTCATGAACGTCGTCGCCGTGGCGGGCGCAGAGACCACCACGCGCTTGATCGGGTGGTCGGGCAAGCTGCTGTCAGAACATCCCGATCAGCGCAAGCTGTTGGTCGACGATCGGTCCCTCTTACCCGGGGCCATCGAAGAGATCCTCAGATTCGAACCACCCGCGCTCCAAGCCGCGCGTTACGTGACCCGCGATGTCGAGTTCCACGGCACGACCGTGCCGGCGGGCAGCGCAATCCTGACGCTGATCGGAGCGGCCAACCGAGACGAAAGGCGCTTCGGAGACGATGCCGAAACGTTCGACGTCACCCGTGCACCGCGCCAACACCTGACCTTCGGCGTGGGTGCCCACTACTGCCTGGGTAACGCGCTGGCCCGCATCGAGGGGCGCATCGCACTGGACGAGATCATGAATCGTTTTCCGGAGTGGAACATCGACCTCGACGACGCAATCTTCTCGTCCTCATCAGCTGTACGAGGCTGGGACAGCATGCCCGCACGGGTCTGATCGATGGCTGGCAAGCCCGCTGACCTGCGGCGTGACGGCGAACGGAACCTTTTTCCGCTGAGACCCTTGTCACAGCCCGCAAACCTACCTACTGTGTGTTCACTAGGTTGGTTGGACGAAGGAGTTTCGTGACATCGGTGTCAGGCCCTGACGCATCGGCCCTTCACGCCGGCGCTCATCACAGGCCTTACGCCACGCTCCTCGCCAAGGGCGAGGACCGCAGGCAGCGGATCATGGCCGTCGCCGAGAGATTGCTGGCCCGCAACGGCTGGCGCAACACCTCCCTGGCCCAGATCGCGAAGGAAGCCGGCGTCACACCGGCCGGCCTGCTGCATCACTTCGAATCGAAGGAGCAACTGCTCAACGCGGTCCTCGACGCCCGCGACGCCGATGACGACGCCCACGCAAATTACCGAGGCGGCGATCTCATCACGGAACTGAGCCGGGTCCCCGAGCGGTTCGAACGCGCCCCGGAGCTCATCGGCACGTTCACGGTGCTGCTTGTCGAGAACATCGCGCCGGACGCCCCGCTACACGACCGCCTCCACAAGCGATACCGCGACGCGATCGACATCATCACCGACATCATCGAGCGCGGTCAGCGATCAGGGCTGTACCGCACAGACTTCGACGCGGCCAACAAGGCTGTGGAGATCCTCGCCTTCATCAACGGAATGGAGACCTTATGGTTGCTCGATCCTTCAATACCGCTGACCGAGGTGTTCAAGGGGTACGCGGAGTCGCTGGGACGCGAGATCGAGCCGCGGAGCTCGACATGAGGTACCGGCTCGACGTCGTGGCCCCCACCGTGCTCGACGCGGTGCGGTTCGCAGGCGGCTGGGTTTATGACCGGGTGATGGCCGGCTGGGACGTCACGGTCCTGATCGGCGGCGACGAAGATGTCCGGCCTCTCGAGATCCTCGGTGCCGAGGTGCGCGATCTGGAATCGGTGCTGGCGTCGTGGGAGGACCGTCCACATCCGCAGACCGTCGCGGTCGCCGGCGATCTTTTCGCGGTGGATGCCCGGGTCCGCGCGCATGTCATCAACGCGCTCGATCAGGGCGCAACTGAGGTGACGCTGTGGGGCGACAGCCTGCCCGCAGAGCTCGATGACAGCGTGGATTCGGTACAACACCGATTGAGCGCGGCCGCACGGGCTTTCAAGGCTCAGGCGCTCGCCGCGGCCAACGACGCGGAGGCTGCTGTCGGCAACACTGAGACGTTCCGCTGCGGCATGATGGCGTCGGTCGCCGCGGACTTGATCCCGGCCAGCTGACCCAGCTCGCGGGAGTTAGGTGAGGTCGATCAAGACCTTGCCGATGGCGCGCCCCTCGGCGACATGCTTGAGCGCCGCCACCGTTTCGGCCAATGGATACACCGCGCCGATATGAGGTAGCACCCGGCCGCTGACGAGGTGCTCACGCAATTCGCGCTCATTGCGGGCGAATTCATCGGGCGGCACGTCCTGGAATTGAAAACCGAGAACGTGTACCCCCTTGACGAGCACCAGATTGAGCGGGATGCGGGGGATGACGCCGGAGGCGAATCCGACTGTGACGAATCGGCCGCCGCGGCCCAGCGACCGCAATGCAGGTTCGGAGAGCTCGCCACCGACGGGGTCGATCACCGCGTCGGCGCCGCCGGGCACGACTTCCTTCAGTGCGCTCCGAAGGTCACCCGTCTTGTAGTTGACCAGGCGTTTGGCACCGTAACCTGCTGCCACATCGAGCTTTTCGGATGACGACGCGACAGCGGTCACCGAGGCGCCGAGCTGCACGCCAAGCTGGACCCCGGCCAGGCCGACGCCCCCGCCGGCGCCGAGCACGATCACCTCGTCGCCTTCCTGGATGCGGGCCATCGACCGCAGCGCGTGATATGACGTCCGATACGCGACGCCGAATGCTGCGGCGGTGTGGTCGTCGACGCCGTCGGTTATCCGCGAAAGTCCCGCGACGGGTACCGCGACCTCTTCGGCGAATGCTCCATACATTCCGGTGCCGGTGATTCGGTCACCAACCGCGAAACCTTCTGTGCTGTCGCCGGTCTCGACGATCGTGCCGGCGAACTCGCTGCCCGGCACGAACGGCGGCGGCACGCTGATCTGATACTCGTTGGCGATCAGCAGCACGTCGGGAAAGTTCACCGCGGCCGCACCGACCTTTACCCGGACGTGTCCCGGCGCGACGGTCGGTGACGGCTGTTCCTCGATGCGGACGACGTCCGGCGGCCCGTATCCCGGGCAGACCGCGGCACGCATGTCAGCGGTAGTCAGTGGATTCGGCCAGCTCGGCCGCCGAGCGCATCAAATCAAGGATGATCGGCCCGTAGGCGAGCAGCTTCGGATTGTTGCCCGCTCGCTGGAAGCCCTGCTCCAACACGATCGCCAACTTCCACTTCGCGAGCACCAAGTAGTAGTCCAGATCGTCAACTTGCCTACCCGATACGTCGGCATAGTGCGCGACGACCTCGTCGCGCGTCGGCATGCCGCGCATGTCGACGTAGCTGATCTCGCTGGAGCCGTCGGCGTCCGTCGGCCAGCTCTGCACCATCCAGCCCAGATCCAGCTTTGGGTCGCCGACCGTTCCCATCTCCCAGTCGACGATGGCCGCCAATTGGGCTGGGGCGCCGTGCCGGTACATCACATTGGCGAACTGGTAGTCGCCATGCATCAGGCCCGGAATGAAGTCCAGTGGCTTGTGGGTGCGCAGCCAGTTGGTGGCCACCTCGAGACCCGGGATTTCACGCTTCTTGATCCGCTCGAGGAAGCCGATCCACCGGTCGACCTGACGCTCGTGGAAACCGTCCGGGCGACCGAGATCCTGCAGTCCCTTTGCCTGCCAGTCGACCTTCGACAGCAACGCAATGCCTTCTGCCAGCTGATAACTCAGCCCCGGGCGGGTGCTGAGATCGGTGTTGAACGGCTCGGGCCACTTACCGTGCTGATCCATGGGTGACCAGCCGTCGACGAAACCCATCAGGTAGAACGGACGCCCGAGCACCGAGGGATCGGGGCACACGCCGACCGCTTTGGTGTGCGGTACCTCGGTGCCGTCGAGCGCCTCGATGATTCGCCACTCGCGCAGGATGCCTTTGTCGCGGTCGGGGGGAGCGTCCGGTGGCGGCATACGCAACACGCAGCGCTCGTCGTCGCGGCGCAGCTCGTATATGACGTTCTGCGTTCCGCCGGACAGGAACCGCGCATCGAGCGGCTCACCCTTGCCGGGCAACGCGGCCTCATCCATCCAATCAGCAAGGCGCGCAACGTCGATTTCGTCGCTCACAGATTCCCCACCTCGTTCTCCAGATAGTCGGCATACTTTGCCCGGGCGGCCTCCCGCTTGCGAGGGGTCCATTCCGTGGGCCATGTGTCGTCGGTGGCTTGGTAGGCTCGCAAGACCTGTTTGGCGACCGTCGTCTTGTGCACTTCGGTCGGGCCGTCGGCGAGTCCCATCACCGCGGCGCCGGTGACCATGCCCATGAAGGGCATCTCATTTGTCACCCCAAGAGCACCGTGCACTTGCATTGCCCGCCAGGCGATATCGTGCAGCACCGTCGGCATGACGACCTTGACCGTGGCGATATCTTTGCGCACCTTCTTGTAGTCGTTGTACTTGTCGATCTCCCACGCGGTGTAGAGCACCATCAGCCGGAACTGGAGCAGCTGCGCATAGGAATCGGCGATGTAGCCCTGGATAAACTGCTTGTCCGAGAGCTTGCTGCCCTGGGTTTCGCGGCTCAGGGCACGCTCGCACATCATGTCGAGTGCCTTGCGCGCCAACCCGATCGTGCGCATCGCGTGGTGAATGCGGCCGCCGCCCAGCCGGGTCTGTGCGATGACGAACGCCTGACCCTCACCACCCAGTAGCGCCTCGGCGGGCACGCGCACATTGTCGTAGTGGATCAACGCGTGGGAACCCTCGTTGTCACGCTCGCCGTACAGGCCGACGTTTCTGACGATGTTGACGCCGGGCGTGTCGGTCGGCACCAGGAACATCGACATGCCCTGGTAAGCGCTGACATCGGGGTTGGTTACCACCATCACGATCAGGAACGACGCCGTTTTAGCGTTGGAGGAGAAGAACTTCCAACCGTTGATCACCCAGTCGTCGCCGTCGCGCTCGGCCCGGGTCTTGAACAGCGTCGGATCTGCCCCTGCGTGTGGTTCAGTCATTGAATAGCAAGAGAACAGCTCACCTTCAAGCAGGGGATGAAGATACTTCTTCTTCTGCTCCTCGGTGCCGTAGTGCGCGATGATCTCGGCATTGCCGGTGTCCGGCGCCTGGCAGCCGAAAACGATCGGGGCCCACTGCGAGCGGCCCAGGATCTCGTTCAGCAACGCGAGCTTGAGCTGGCCGTATCCCTGCCCGCCCATCTCGGGTCCGAGGTGAGTGGCCCATAGACCCTTGCGGCGTACCTCTTCCTTGAGTGGGTCGATTACCTTGCGGCGCTTGTCATCCAGCGGGACGAACTGCAGGTGTGGAAACGCCAGGTCGAGCGGCTCGACCTCTTCACGGACGAACTCGTCCGCCCAATCCAGTAACTCCTGGTACTCGGGATCGGTCTCGAAATCCCACGCCATCGGGGGCTCCTCTCAATTGAAGGTGACGACGACCTTGTCGGCGGCGCCTGGTGTCGAGGCGGTCTTCAGCGCCTCGTTGACGTTGTCGAACGGGACCGTGTGGCTGACGATCACCGCGTATTTTTCCCAGTTGGCGATCAAGTCATTGGTGACTTCGAAGATCTCGTCGGGATACCCCATCGAGCCGACGATCGTGATCTCGTTGCTCATGATGTTCACGAAGTCGACTGGCACGGGCTGTTTGTGGACGGCAACGATCCCGAACCGTGCGCCAGGCTTGGCGCACGCCAGCGCGGTGTTGATCACCGTCGGGGCTCCGGCGGCGTCGAAATAGATATCGCTACCCACCTTGCCGGGAAACATCGACTCGCCAACACCATGCAGCTCGAGGAGCCGGTTGGCGACATCGTCCTCGGCCGCGTTGATCACCGCGTCGGCACCAACCTTGAGCGCCTTTTCCAGGCGCGCCGGGATCAAATCGGCGACCACGACGTGGCTGACGCCGAGGGATTTGAACGCGATGGTGGCGCCGAGGCCAATTGGGCCCGCGCCGAAGACCACCACCTTGTCGGACGGCGTTGGTCGGCACCGGTTCGCACCGTGGCGGGCAACGGCCATCGGTTCGTTGAGGGCGGCCACTTCGAACGGGATGTGGTCGGGCACGACCTCTAAACTCTTGCCGCGCACTGCATTTTCGATCAGGAGGTATTCCGAAAGCGCACCGGTGGCTCCGCCGTTGCCGATGATCCCGCTGGGTGCGGCCATGGGGTTGATCACGACGTGGTCGCCTACCGCGACGCCGGTGACGTCGCTACCGACCTCGACGACCTCGCCTGCCGGTTCGTGGCCCAACGGCATGCCGCCGTCGTGTCCGGGGATACCGCCCATCGAGATGAAAAACGAGTCTGTACCGCAGATTCCGCATGCCCGGATCTTGACGAGCACGTCCGTCGCGCCGACCGCCGGCTTCGGCGCATCGACCACCTGTGTCTCGCCGGGCGCAGTCACCACCGACACCTTCATGTGCGCGCTTCTTTAGGCATGGACGTGGTTGAAACCGGCTACGAGGGCGGCGATATCGCGAGTGACGACGTCTGCGAACGAGCGGTTGCCGTAACTGCCTGCAGCCCAATGCCGGACGCCCTCGCTGACATGCATGCCGGCCAGGTGGGAGAGGTGGTCGACATCGACGTGCGCGCCGAGCTTGCCGTCTTGTTGTGCCTTTGCGAACAGCTCGCCGAACATGTCGGCGTCGGTGTCGTCAGCCAGTTCACCAGCAAGGATCCTGTGCTCGTGGCGGTAGCCCTCCAGGATCGTCTCGATGATCAATTCGCGAGGGTTCTTCGCCATGGAGCGTTCGAGGCTGCGCAGCGCCTCGGCGATAACCGCCTCGACTTCGTAGTCGGTTTGCAGCTTCGCTCGTACGGTCTTTTGAGCCGCGCGGGTCGACAACAGGCCCACTTCGAAAAGCACGTCTTCCTTGGCCGGGAAATAGAAGTAGAACAGCGCCCGCGAGACGCCAGCTGCGCGGCAGATGTCGGCGACAGTCGTCTTCGCGTAGCCGTTGGTGCGCCATAGCGCCATCGCGGCCTGTACGAGGTCGCGCTTGGTTTCATGTGAGCGGGCACGCTGAAACGAAGCGCGGCGCTGACTACCGTTAGCAACCATAGCTCCGTTGTTCTTCGGCACAGACGCACTGTAACAGCCAGATTGAGTCTTGCATATAGTTGACGTTTGTCTAACTATCTACATATGACGCAATCTTTGCATGGCAGGCGCATCCTGGTCACTGGCGGCGCGACGGGCATCGGCGCGGCCGCGGTTCAAGTACTGAGCGAGGCGGGCGCCGGCGTCGTCGCGACGTATCACCACACACCTCCGCCGGAACTGGCGGGAGTGTCGTGGATGCAGTGCGATGTCCGCGACGCAGCGGCGGTGGACGACATGGTGAGCGGCGCCGCCGACAGCCTCGGTGGCCTCGACGTGCTGTTGCACGCCGCGGGCCTGTGGCAGCCAGGGATCCCCGGTCAGATCACCGCCGAGGACATCGACTTCCTCGTCGACACGAACCTGAAGGCCACGATCTTCACCAACCAGGCGGCGTATGCGGTCATGCGGAAGAGCGGTGGCGGCCGCATCATCAACTTCGGGTCTGGCGAGGCGGTGATGGGCAGTCCGATCTCGGCGGTGTACGCGGCGACCAAGGGCGCGGTCTCGGCGTGGACAAGATCGATCGCCAAGGCGTGGGCGGCCGAGAAGATTTCGGCGATCGCATTGGCGCCGGCAGTACAGACGCCGGGCGCTGAGCGTCTGCGCGAGTTCCTCGGACCGGAGGCCGCGGAGTTCATCGACGAAGAAATCAAGAAGACGATTCCACTCGGCGGCGCGCTGGGAGATCCGGTCGACGATCTCGGACCGACGCTGGTGTTCTTGTGCGGCAAGGGATCTCGCTTCATCACCGGACAGCTGATCGCCGTCGACGGCGGCCTGGTGATGCTGGGCGCCTGACGACGAGCTCGAACGCCGACAGACCCGTTACGTAACGCTATGGCGGAAATTCGGCCGCAAGAACACCACAGCGGTACGCAAGTCGCCGTAAATTGCGGTCGTCAGTCTGAGCGCTCGTAGCTCGTGGTCAGATACTGCACGGTCCGATCGAGGCTGGGCACGATATCGGTGATTTCGATCTCCCCGGCGGCGAAGCGGCCGAGAAGGCCATACACGACGTTGGTCACGATGGCATCCATGTCGCGGACGAAATCCGGGTCGGCCTCGGCCAGCACCTCCATCACCGCCGGAACCACCGCATCGAAGCCGCGGCGGATCAGCTTCTGCCCGCCCGGGGCCGTTCGCGCTCGGAAGTACGCCTTGAGCATCGCGGGGTGGTCCTCCCACGGCTCGAAGATGGTGCGCAGCACGCGCATCAACCCGACATACAGCGACTCGTCTGGGTCGTGTGGCTTCGTCAAGCCCGCGTAGCGGTTTTCCTCCATCCAGGAATCGAGAGCGGCGAGGATCAACTCGTCGCGGGTGCCGTAGCGCTTGTAGATAGTGGCCAGTGACGTGCGGGCGCGCCGGGCGACCTCGCGTAACTGCACGGCGTCGTAGCCTTCGGTTTCGAGTAACTCGACGACGATGTCCAGGATCCGGTCGCGCTGCGATTCCACCTCGCCGCCGGATTCTTCAGCACTAGTCACGTCCGCAATCATCCTTGCCGTTTGTGAGTAACCAGGTTACTGTACCGACTGTAACGCGGTTACTCAACGCAACGAAGCGAGGATCGATGGGCTCATTGGACGGCAAGGTCGCCTTCATCACCGGCGTCGCGCGCGGGCAGGGGAGGAGCCACGCCGTGCGGCTTGCCTCCGATGGCGCCGCCATCATCGGCGTGGACATCTGCGCGGACATTCCATCCAACGGCTATTCGATGGCGTCTCGCGAAGAACTCGACGAAACCGTCGCGCTGGTCGAGGCCAAGGGCGGCAAGATGCTCGCCTCGGTCGCGGATGTCCGTGACTTTCGCGCGTTGAAGGCGGCACTCGATTCCGGGGTGGAGCAGTTCGGCCGGCTGGATATCGTCCTCGCGAACGCCGGCATTGCGACCATGGCGTTTCGCGAGTTAACCGACGAAGAGGACCTCGAACAGTGGACCGACGTCCTCAACGTGAACCTCGTCGGAGCATTTCACACCGCCAAGGCAGCGATTCCGCATCTCATCGCCGGGGGACAGGGCGGCTCGATCGTCTTCACCAGCTCGACCGCCGGGTTGCGGGGTTTCGGCGGGATGCAAGGAGGCGGGCTCGGCTATGCGGCGTCCAAGCACGGCATCGTCGGTCTGATGCGGACTCTCGCCAATGCCCTTGCCCCACAGAGCATCCGGGTGAACACCGTGCACCCGACAGCGGTGAACACGATGATGGCCGTCAACCCCGCCATGCTCTCGTTCTTGGAGAACTATCCCGACGGCGGCCCGCACCTGCAGAACCCGATGCCTGTCGCGTTGTTGGAGCCCGAGGACATCAGCGAGGCCATCGCCTATCTCGTGTCCGACGCGGGCAAGTACGTCACCGGTGTCACGTTCCCCGTCGACGCCGGATTTTGCAACAAATTATGAGCGGTCGAGTCGCCGGCAAGCGCGTACTGATCACCGGCGCAGCCAGGGGGATGGGCCGCAGCCATGCGGTGCGGCTCGCCGAGGAGGGCGCGGACCTCATTCTTGTCGACATCTGTGAGTCGCTGCCGGAGCTGGAATACCCGCTGGCAACACCCGAGGATCTGGCGGAGACGGCTCGGCTGGCCGAGAAACACGGCGGTCGGGTGGTCACTCACATTGTTGATGTGCGAGACGCCGACGCCTTGGCAACGGTGGTCAACGACGGCGTGGCCGAACTGGGCGGGTTGGACGCCTCCGTGGCCAACGCCGGTGTGCTGACCGTGGGCACCTGGGACCAGACGACGCAGGCGCAGTGGCGAACCGTGTTGGACGTCAACCTGATCGGCACATGGAACACCTGCGCAGCAGCGATTCCACACCTCGTGGAGAGCGGTGGCAGCCTGGTCAACATCAGCTCGGCGGCGGGCCTGAAGGGCACTCCACTGCACCTGCCGTACACGGCGTCCAAGCACGGCGTCGTCGGGCTGAGCCACGCTCTAGCCAACGAGCTTGCCGCACAAAACATTCGGGTCAACACCGTCCATCCGACCGGTGTCGAGACGGGGATGCGGCCGGAGAACCTGCAACAGATTCTCGGCGAAGGGCGGCCGGATTTGATCCCAATCTTCCTCAACGCCCTGCCGACCGTGATGGCGGAGGCGATCGACATCAGCAACGCCGTGCTGTTCCTGGTGTCCGACGAGTCGCGCATGGTGACGGGGTTGGAGTTCAAGGTCGACGCGGGGGTCACCATCCGATGACAGCAGTCGACACCGAACGCTCCGAACGCGGCAAGCGCGCGTTCGCGGAAGTGATGACGGTTGCGCCGCCCGAGGATTCCAGCCCGGCGACGGAGAACGGCCTGATCGACTTCGTGTTCGGAGAGGTCTGGACACGACCGGGGCTGAGCAGGCGGGATCGGCGGTTCATCACGCTTCCGTGCGTGGCTGCCGCCGATGCGGAAGAACCGCTGAGAGACCACGTCTATGCAGCCTTGAACAGCGATGACCTCTCGATCGTTGAAATGCGGGAAACGGTCCTGCATTTCGCGGTGTACAGCGGCTGGCCGAAGGCATCCCGTTTCAACATCATCGTCGACGAGCAGTGGGACCGGCTCCACCGTGAGCGCGGGCAGACGGTGCCGCCGCCCGAACCGCTGCTGCCGCTGGTGACACCGAGCGACCCGGAAGAGCGACTATTGACCGGCGAGCAGTCGTTCAGGGACATCAACTGCATCCCTTTCGCGCCGATCCGCGACAACCCGTATTCCGGTGCGGGCATTCTGAATTTCGTCTTCGGCGAGATGTGGCTGCGGCCCGGACTGGGCATGAAGGAACGACGGCTGGTCACAGTTGCGTGCGTGGCGTTCCAGGATGCACCGATCCCGATCCTGAGTCACGTCTACGCCGCGCTGAAGAGCCGCGACGTGTCGTTCGACGAAATGGATGAAGTGGCTTTGCATTTCGGCGCCTACTACGGATGGGCGAAGGCGTCGCATCTCAACCAGGTGATCGGCGAACAGAAGCAACGCGTGCTCGATGAGTGGCGTCAGGAGGCGCAGTGACAGCGACAGTGGCCGGCGGATTGCTGATCGGCGGCGACCGGGTCACCGAAACGTCCGGCGGGACGTACGCCCACATCTACCCGGCGACCGGCCAACCCAACGCGCATATCCCGCTGGCAGGCCCCGACGAGATCGACCGCGCAGTCGCCTCGGCGTGGGACGCGCATCGGGAATGGATGTCGCGAACCGTCGACCGGCGGCGCGACCAGCTGTTCGACCTCGCCGATGCCGTACACGAGAACCTCGACGATCTGGCCCATCTGAACGTGGACGACTATGCGGTGCCAATCTCCTTCGCAGGCAACGCAATTCTGCTGGAACGGTTCTTGCGTCATTTCGCCGGTTACGTCGACAAACCGCACGGGATCTCGACTCCGGTGACTGGCTCGTTTGACGTCAACTTGATCGAACGTGAGCCGTACGGTGTCGTCGGTGTCCTCACCCCGTGGAACGGATCGCTGGTGGTGACCGGATCGTGTGTGGCGCCAGCATTGGCCGCGGGAAATGCGGTGGTGCTGAAGCCATCCGAGGTAGCGCCGCTGGCCGCGTTGCGCTTCGGCGAACTGTGCCTCGAGGTTGGGCTGCCGGTGGGGTTGGTCAACGTGGTCCCCGCCGGACCGGAGGGCGGCGACGCCTTGGTGCGACATCCTGGCGTCCGCAAGATTCACTTCACCGGGGGAGATGCGACCGCGCGCAAGGTGCTTGCCTCAGCGGCGGTCAACCTGACACCGGTGGTCACCGAACTGGGCGGCAAGTCGGCCAACATCGTTTTCGACGACGCGGACCTCAGCGCCGCAGCGATGCTGTCGGCGCATCAGGGCCCACTTATGCAGTCGGGGCAGAGCTGCGCGTGTGCCAGCCGCGTGCTGGTTCAGGACCCGGTGTACGACGCGTTCCTCGAGAAGTTCGTCGCGGTTATCGAGGCCTCGACGATCGGCGATCCGCTCGACCCTGCGGTGGTGTTCGGACCTGTGGTGAGCCAGGCCGCAGCCGACCGCATTCTCGGCGTGATCGACGAAGCGGTGGCTCAGCGGTCGGGTGAACTGGTTGTCGGCGGCAAGCGGCTTGGTGGTGAGCTGGCGGACGGCTACTACGTCGAGCCGACGGTGTTCACCGTCGTCGACAACGCGTCCGCACTGGCGCAAACCGAGACGTTCGGACCTGTCGTGTCGGTAATGAAGTTCAGCGACGAGGCCGAAGCGGTGCGCATCGCCAACGACACCCGATACGGCTTGAACGCATTTGTCCAGACCAACGATTTGAGCCGGGCACATCGGGTCGCGCGCCAGCTCGAGGCCGGATCGGTGTGGATCAACACGTTCAGCGACATCTCACCGCAAGGCCCATACGGCGGCTACAAGCAGAGCGGGTTCGGTCGCACCGGTGGTCTCGAAGGGCTCCACGAATTCCTTCAAGTGAAGAACATTCGCATCGGCATGCGGTGAAGACCGCACGAATTTGTGCAACTGCACAGCATCGACATGGGCGTCAGGTGAAGATGGTCAGCGACGTCAACGGGGAGGTTCGATGGCCGGTCGGGTAGAGGGCAAGGTCGCATTCATCACCGGTGCCGCGCGCGGCCAGGGCCGCAGCCACGCGGTGCGGCTGGCGCAGGAGGGCGCCGACATCATCGCCGTCGACATCTGCCAACCGTTCGCCGACTCACCGGCTCCGCCGGCGACACCCGAAGACCTCGCTGAGACCGCAGACCTGGTCAAGGCGCTGGACCGGCGCATCGTCACAGCCGAAGTCGACGTCCGCGATTACGACGCGCTCAAGGCCGCGGTCGACAGCGGGGTCGAACAACTCGGCGGTTTGGACATCATCGTCGCCAACGCAGGCATAGGCACAGTCGGAACGCGGCTCGAGCGGATGAAGGAAGACATCTGGCAGGAGATGATCGATGTCAACCTCACCGGGGTGTGGAAGTCGGTGAAGGCTGGTGTCCCGCATATGTTGGCCGGCGGCCGCGGCGGCTCGATCATCTTGACCAGTTCGGTCGCGGGCCTGAAAACGTATCCGCATACCGGCCACTATGTCGCAGCCAAACATGGCGTGGTCGGGCTGATGCGGACGTTCGCCGTTGAGCTTGGCGCGCAGTCGATCCGGGTCAATTCGGTGCATCCGACCCACGTGAACACGCCACTGCTGCACAACGAGCAGACGTACGGGATGTTCCGTCCCGATCTGGAGAATCCAAGCCCCGACGATATGGCCCCGGTTTGTCAGACCTTCCATATGCTGCCCATCCCTTGGGTGACCGCCGAAGACATCAGCAACGCGGTGCTGTTCCTGGCCTCTGATGAGGCGCGGTACATCACCGGCGTTACGCTTCCCGTCGACGCGGGCAGCTGCCTGAAGTAATCGAAAGGACCGCCGCGGCATGACAATTGCGCACGACGTCTACTACGACCCCTACGACATCGACATCGTCAATGATCCGTATCCGGTCTATGCCCGGCTGCGGGAGGAAGCGCCGATCTATTACAACGAGTGCTTCAACTTCTGGGCGATCTCGCGGTACGCCGACGTGGAGAAGGCGCTGGCTGACTGGGAGACCTTCTCCAACAGCCGCGGCGACATCCTCGAACTGATCCAGTCGGATTTCGACATGCCCAAGGGCGTGATGATGATGGAGGATCCGCCCGTGCACACGATGCTGCGCGGGCTGATGTCTCGGGTGTTCACGCCGCGTCGGATGGCCGAGATCGAAGACCAGATCCGGCGGTATTGCGTCAACTGCCTTGACCCGCATGTGGGTTCGGATGGCTTCGACATCATCGCGGAGCTTGCCTCGATGATGCCGATGCGCGTGATCGGCATGCTGCTGGGCATCCCTGAGTCGGAGCAGGTCCAGGTCCGCGACGCCAACGATGCGAACCTGCGCACCAAGCCGGGCGCCCCGATGAAGGTCGTCACCGCCGACAAGATCGCGGATGGTCGCATCTACGCCGACTACATCGACTGGCGCGCAAAGAATCCGTCCGACGATTTGATGACGGCCTTGCTCAACGTTGAGTTCGAAGACGAGAACGGCGTGACGCGCAAGCTCACCCGCGACGAAATCCTGCGCTACACGCAAGTGGTCGCCGGCGCAGGCAACGAGACGACCGGACGGCTCATCGGCTGGCTGGCCAAGGTGCTTGCCGAGCATCCCGATCAACGCCGTGAGATCGAACAGGATCGGTCGCTGCTGACGCGCGCTGTTGACGAGACGCTGCGGTTCGAGCCGACTGGACCGCACGTAGCACGTTGGATGGCAAAGGATTTCGAGTGCTACGGCACCACGGTGCCCGCCGGCAGCGCGATGCTGCTGTTGTTCGGAGCGGCTAATCGTGATTCGCGCCGCTATAAGGACGCCGAAACCTTCAACATCCACCGGGACAACATCTCGCACCTGACCTTTGGCAAGGGTGTGCACTACTGCCTCGGCGCGAACCTTGCGCGGCTGGAAGGCCGCGTTGCTCTCGATGAACTACTCAATCGGTGGCCCGAGTGGGACATCGACTACGAGACAGCGGAATTAGCGCCCACATCGACCGTTCGTGGCTGGGAAAGGCTGCGGCTGGTCCTGCCGTGATCCGCGTGTGTGACTGCGAATCAGAAAGCGCAACTGCTCACTCGAAGGCTATGACCCCTCGAATGTTCTTGCCAGCGCGCAGATCCTTCATCGCTTCGTTGATGTCGTCCAGCTTGTACTTCTGAGTGACGAGCTCGTCGAGCTTCAACGTGCCGGCCTCGTACATCGACAGCAGCATCGGCATCGCATCGCGAGGGTTCATTTCCCCGTACAGCACGCCCTTCAGCGTCTTACAGGAGCTGACCATGTCGGGCAGGATCAACGGCACCATCATGTCGCTCACTTTGGCCATGCCGGTGAGCACGCACGTGCCGCCCTTGCGCAGCAGCATCATACCTAACATCACCATGTCGACCGGCACTACGCCGGGCGTGAGGACGACCCTGTCGGCCATGACGCCCCACGTGATCTCCTTGACGAGTTCCAGTGCGGCGCTTGCATCGGCCGCGGTGTGCGTCGCACCGAAAGTCGGTGCGATCTCACGCTTGAACTCATTGGGATCGACGGCGACTATCTGCTTCGCGCCCGCGGCTTTCGCGCCCTGCACGGCGTTCATTCCTATTCCGCCCACACCGATCACCACGACCGTGTCACCGATCTTCGTGCCCGCGGCAACCGATCCCGATCCGAAACCTGTTGTCACACCGCAGGAGACCAGTGACGCGGCCTCGAGCGGGATCCAGTCGTGCACCTTGACCAGCGAGCGTTCAGACGCGACAACGTGCTCGGCGAATGTGCCGACTTGCATCATCGCCATCAGGTCTTCATCGCCGAGATGACGGCGGCGCGTGCCGTCGGTAGTCATCGCCTTGCTGTAGAGGTCAGCGCCGATATCGCAGAGATACGAGTACCCCGTGGCACACCACCTGCAGCTGCCGCACGCCGGCAGGAACGAGATTGCCACGTGGTCACCAGGTTTGAGCGTCTTTACTTCGGGACCGACCTCCTCGACCACACCGGACCCCTCATGGCCGCCGAGCATGGGGAACCATTCGGGTACCGGCACACCGGAAGCCCGCATCATTTCTTCCATCTCGGCGCTGGGCACGCTGTCCCCGGTGTAGAAGTGCTCGTCGGAATGACACACACCTGCGTAGGCCATCTTGACAAGCACTTCGCCCGCATGTGGTGGGTCTAACTCCACCTCGGTGACTTCCCAGTCCACGCCGACACCACGCAGGACTGCTGCCTTGGATCTCATGACGCCGGCCAGCCGACAGTCTTGGTCTCCGTGAAGATCTCGAGACCTTCGATGCCGCATTGCCTGCCGATGCCTGACTGCTTGTAGCCGCCAAACGGCGCATCGGCGCCATACCAGAGGCCGCCGTTGATGCCGAGCGTTCCGGTTCTGATCCGGCTCGCAACCGACTTGGCGCGTTCGAGGTCGTTGGCGAACACCACGCCCGATAGCCCGTAGATGGAGTCGTTGGCGATGCGCACCGCGTCGTCGTCGTCATCGAAGCCGATCACCGACAGCACGGGCCCGAAGATCTCCTCCTGAGCGATCGTCATCCGGTTGTCGACGTCGGCGAAGACCGTCGGTTCAACGAAGTAGCCCTTCGGAAGATGCTTTGGAATGCCGCCGCCGGTGACCAGGCGGGCGCCTTCTTGGTTGCCCTTTTCGATGTAGCCCATCACCCGGTGCTGTTGTCTCTTGGATACCTGCGGGCCCTGCAGCACCGACGGGTCGGTCGGATCGCCGTACTTGTTCTTCTCCATCGCGACCTTGACGATCTCGACAGCCTCGGCGTACCGGGAGTTCGGCACCAGCAGTCGGGTCGGCATCGCGCAACCCTGGCCCGCATGCATCATGATGAAGGCGCTTCCGCCGACCGTCGCGCTGATGTCGCCGTCGTCTTCGAGCACCAGGTACACCGACTTGCCGCCCAGTTCGAGGAAGGTTGGCTTGACCGTATCGGCCGCCGCCTTCATGATGCGCCGCCCGGTGGCCGTCGAACCCGTGAACGCCACCATGTCGACCAGCGGCGAGGTCGAGAGTACCTCGCCGACAAGGTGATCCGATGACGTCACGATGTTGATGACGCCTGGGGGAATGTCGGTGTGCTCGGCGATGATCCGGCCGATGCGGGTGGCATTCCAGGGCGTGTCCGGTGCCGGTTTGAGCACGACGGTGTTACCCATGGCCAGGATTGGGCCGATCTTGTTGAGGATGATCTCGAATGGGAAGTTCCATGGTGTGATGACGCCGACGACGCCGATCGGTTCCTTCCACACCTCGCGCGCAGCGGGGGTGCCCATGCCGAATGCATCCTTGTCGGGAAGGGTTCGCTTCCAAGGGAACTGGCTGATCATGTCGGCAGGCCAGCTCAGCGCCTCTTTGAGCGGTACGTCGAGCTGCGGTCCGAACGTGCTCAACAACGGACAGCCGACCTCGGCGATCAGCTCGCTGCGGATTTCCTCCCGCTCAGCCTCGAGTGCCGCCTGAAGCTGGCGAAGACCAGCAGCTCTCGCTTCGCCGTCGCGTGACCAGTCCGTGTGATCGAAGGCATGGCGGGCGGCCGCCACCGCACGCTCCATATCGGCTCGGGTGCCATCGGCCGTTCCGCCGAGCACCTCTTCGGTTGCCGGGTTGATGTTGTCGAACTGGCGGCCGGTTTCGGATTCGACGAGCTTGCCGTCGATGAGCATGCGGGTTTCGTGCGTCACCGTTTGATGTCCCTTACCACTGTCGGAGTTCGGCCACGGCGCCGGACGGCCGAGGAGCCAAGGTCAGATACGGAATGAAACTGCTGTTGCCGCAACGCAGTACGGAGTGCACCACGTCGACGAGGTGGTCGGCCTCTACGAGGCCGCCCTGCATGTAGCCGTTGTCCATCCAGTAGTGGATGGCTTCTTCCAGCGCCTGGGGGTCCCAGGCCTTGTTGAACTCGGTCTGTGAGTCTCCCTCACCCCCGAAACAGTCTCCGACGGCCAGTCGGGTGAAGCCGATGTTCGGATGTTCGATGCGCCACGCCTCGACGAGCTTGTCCAGCGCCGCCTTGGAAACCGCGTAGGCGCCGAGCAGCGGCCAGGGCGCCGAGTAGGAGGCGCTGAGGGACGACATGTAGACCGCTGACCCCGCAGAGGCCGCCAGGTGAGGCGCGGCGGCCGCAGTGATCACGGACGCACCGGTAACGTTGGTGGCGAACAACTTCCCCCACTGCTCGGTGGTGACGTCGGCCAAGGGCGAGAGCACACCGACGCCGGTGGTGTAGACCAGGGCGTCCAGGCCGCCAAACGATTCGACCACTGCTGCCATCGCCTCCTGGCAGGTCGCAGCGTCGGTGACGTCGCAGACAATCGCGACCGCTCCACCGCCCGCCTCTTTGGCTGCACTTTCCAGGCGGCCACGGCGCCGGGCGAGAAAGGCAACCTGTGCACCCTTATTCGCCAGGCCCATGGCGATGCACCGGCCCAGGCCGGCGGACGCTCCAACGACAGCAACTCTCAGCGGTGGTGTCTGGGGCATCGGCTCTCCTAGAAGAAGTCGAGAGGAACATTATCAGTTCGGTAGAAGGACAATATTCACTTATCGCAAACAGTCATTTCCACGTGGGTGCTGAAAGCGCCGCCGCGACGGCAACGCGGTTATCGTCGCAGGACCTTTCGCGGCTCCACCGCAAAGCTGAGGAGTAGCCGCTCAAGGACTTTGGCCGCCCGCTCCCGTGCCTTGCCTGGACGGTCGGCATGCGCGACGAGGAGCGCGGCTTCCTCGACCGCGGCGACCAGCAGATGGGTCAACTCGCCGATCGGATGGTCGTCGATGATGCCCTCGGAGATGGCTTCGGCCACCATCTCGTTGATCAGGGCAATGCTGTTGCTCTCCTGGATGGCGCGCAGTGTCTGCCAGCCCAACACCACCGGACCATCGATCAGCATCACGCGCTGAACCTCGGGTTCGAGTGCCGACTCGAGGAAACCGCGCATTCCGACGGACAGCCGCTCCCACGAATCGGTGCCCGGTGGTGGCGAGGCGAGGGAGCGCAGCGTCAGATCGCGCTCAACCTCTTCGAAGACAGCTCGGAACAGTTCGGCCTTGTCCTTGAAGTGGTGGTAGAACGCGCCGCGGGTGCCTGCACCGGACCTCGTCACGAGGTCTGAGATGCTGGTGTCGAAATATCCTTTCTCCACGAACAGCGCCCGGCCGGCGTCGACGAGATCGCGGCGTGTCTGATCCCCGCGCGCCCGGCGTTCGACATCGGTGCCACCACGCTTGGCCATGCTCAGCATCGTAGCAACCTTCAGGCTGTAGGTTGCGGCACCCTCAGCGCACGATGCCGATCACGGGCATCAGTCCGAGCTCGCTGTGTGACTTGAAACCCGGCGGCGCGTCGCAGATAGCGGGAATCGAGTTCACCGGCTCCATCGCGGTCCACGCATAGCCGACATAGCCGGGCTGGGCCGTATCGCGAGCATGCTGGTCACCGCGCAGGATCAGTTCGGTTCCCGGGTCGCCCTGGATCACGATTCGGTAGTGGTAGTACGGCTCCCAGTCGGGCTTGGGTTCGATGGCGTCGTGTTCGATGAACGAGTAGAGCTCGTGCAGCGTGATGAACGGCCTGCCGTCCACCCATGCCGTCCACAGGTGATGTTGGGAGGCGACGGTGCCCTTTTTGATCACGCCCTTCAGGCCGGGCATGTCCATGTCGGGGGACCCTTCGTAGGGAATGTCGCGCGTCGCGAGGCCCAGTTCGACGTCGGTCGTGAACTTCTCGACGGTCTTACCCAGCCCTTCCACCACCATGGTGAGCGACTGCGCGAACAGTGACCACGCGTCGGCGAAGAGATTGCTCTTGGCGAACTCGGCCGGTGTCTTCCCAAATCCCATCTCGTCTAGGTACTTCAGGGTGTCCTTGTTGAAGTTCACTGCTTCGTAGATGTGAATGTGGTCGGTCTTGCCGACGATGCGGGCCAGGGTGAGCACCAGCAGGTCCGCGGCGTACCCGGGATGGATTCCGCCGCCGTGGAACGATGTGCCGCCCTCTTGGCAGGCGGCCTCGATCTTGTCGATATCCGCGCTGTTGGTCTCGGTCCGGTGCCACCAGGCGCCGCCCGACGCGACGACACTCTTGCCGCCGCGCAGTAGTCGGCATATCTCGTCGACGTCCGACCACAGCGGCGCGTAGAAGACGCAGTCGGCGTCCAGGGCCTCGAGGGCGTCCTTGTCTGTAGTCGCCAGAACGCCGATGGGTGGGACCCCGACGAGCTCGCCGGCATCTTTGCCGACCTTCTCCGGGCGGTTGCACAGGACGCCGACGACGTCGAAGGTGGGATTGTGGGCCATGTGGCGCAGCGCAAGCGTACCGACATTGCCCATGCCCCACTGGATGACGCGATACTTCTTGTCGGCGGTCGATTCGACGGACATGGCGGCGACGCTACCAACGTGCGGGAATCGCCATATGCGATTCCGTGAACGACGATTTCCGTTCCATCGACTACAACCTTCATGTTGTATGTTGCCCTAATGGCAGACGATGAGGTTCGCGCGTACGGCTCGGTGGCCCCGTTGAAAGTCGGCTTGCTCAACGACTATCCGACGCAGGCCGGGGTCGACAACGACACGGTCGACACCTTGCGGCTGGTCTTCGACGAGGCGGTGGCGTCCGGACTCGTCGACCGGCCGATCGAACTGGTCGAGCGCCACGTTATCGGTCTGCCGAACGGCACCTACCATGCCGTGGAGACCGCATACGACGAGCTGGTCGCCGAGGGCTGCCTCGCGATCTTCGGGCCGTATGTGTCCGACAACGCGGTTCCGCTGACACCGCACGCCGACCGCGTCGCGAAGGTCCCGAACATCATCCTGTCGGGCTCCGAAGGCGCACTGAGCGAATGGACCTTCGCGCTCAACAACGGCTCGATGCCGGAGGAGCCAGTGATGCTGGCCGCGGTGATGTTGGGCGACGGCCGGTCCCGCATCGCGATCGCCTATGAGACATCGCTGATCGGTAAGGAGTATCTGGCCTTTGCCGAGAAGGCGTATTCGGCAGCGGGTTTGAAGGTGGTCACAACGGTCGCGATTCCACAGGTCGAAGCCGAAAAGGCCGTAGCGGTCGCCGAGCTTCGGGCGGCCGAGCCCGATGCGCTGGTGCACGTCGGGTTCGGCCACGGCCTTTGGGGATTCTCGGATGCGCTTGCCACCGCAGGCTGGGATCCGCCGCGCTACACCACCACCGCGTTCGAGATGGCGCATATCAATGCCGATTGGATGCGGCATCTTCGCGGCTGGATTGGATTGGACAGCTACGACGAGCGCAATACCGTGGGGCAGGCATTCCTCGACCGGTTCGAGGCTCGCTACGGCCGCAGGCCGGGACACTCGATGCCGGGCCTGTGCCATGACGTCGCGACGGTGATCGTTCGTGGGCTTTCTGCGGCGCGGCCGTTGACCGGCGAGGGCGTGAAGGGTGGCATCGAGCAGGTAAAGCTCGTCCCGTCGGCCAGCGGTGCACCGGGCACGTTCCTGCGGTTCGGCCGCTTCATCCGCCAGGGCTGGCTGGGGTCGGACTACCTGGTCGCGCGCAGGGTGCTGCCGGACGGCAGCGGACATGTGTTCCATGCCGCGCCAAGCGACCACATCTCACGCGCGGTTGGCGTCAGCCCCGGCTAGCCGGATCGCACCGAATACCGGAGCGGCAACCACACCCGGCGGTGCGGCCAGCACGTCGGGTATGGCACGTATCGCGCCCATCGCGATCATCAGATGGCCGGGCTGAGCGTGTGTGCCATCGGCCGGCTTGTCGTCAAACCCGACATCGAGCTGCAGTTCGAAGCTCGGCTTGCCCTTAATGACGGCGCGGATCAACGGTGCCTTCTCGCCGGGCGCCAGTGGCTTAAGCCCCCACTGGGGTAGGTCTCGGGTGAGGATCCATTCCTCATGGATGGCCAGCAGAGGCCGACCCGACCAATGGCCTACCCACGAGAACCGTTGTCCGACCACCGTTCCCGCCTCGATGGTGCCGGCGCGCACTTCGATGTCGTACGGCAGCGTGGTGGCGTCCACGGACACGTCGACGTGCGACAGCGTGATCCCGAGGACATCGGCGGTGGCGTTGAGCGCCTGCCGATAGGCGAGGTCGAGCTTCTTGATGATGAGCGAGTCGGCGCTGACGTCTTCGGGGGGTCGCCCCATGCCCATGAGGTCGACGAGCATCGGCCTACTGTCGACGGCCGACACGTCCGTGGCCTCGTAGAGATCGATTCTGTCGACCGTCTTGGATAGCGCCGTCACTGTCGCGACGAGTCGTTCGAACATGAACCCGGGATTCTCACCGGCGGCGTGGAAGCGGGAGTTGCCCGCGCGGCACGCTTCGACGAAGGCGGCCTCGGTCTCCTTGCCGTAGGTAGGCAGGTGGTTGTAGGAGGTGGTCGTGATGACGCTGGTGCCCGAAGCCAGCAGCCGGCAGATGTCCTCGGCGTTGGTTTCGACGGCGTGGGCCTTGCTGGCGGCGTGGATGACGATATCGGCGCCCAGTGCAAAGATCTCTTCCTTGTCCGTCGTTGCCAGGACCCCCGTCGTCGGCGGCAGCCCGCACAGCGCCCCCGCGTCCTGACCGGCCTTAGCGGGATCGTATACAAGGACCCCGACCAGCTGATAATCGGGATTCTCAATAAGTTCGGCCAGCGCGGGTGTTCCGACCGCACCCGTTGCCCACTGCACGACTCGAGTTGCCAATCGAACGCTCCTGGTTGCAGTTTCGCGGTCACCGTGGTTGGTGGATCCGTTCAACCTACATCATGTAGGTTTCCAACCATCAGGGTGTATGTTGTTCGGGCACATGTAGCAGGGAGGAGCCGTGTGATGGGCAAGCCGGCGACCAGGACAAGCCAAGAGGAACTCGAACAGAGCATCCGGGATGCGCAGGAGAAATTCAACGAAGGTATGGGCGCGGACGGCGACGCATCGCCGTATCCGATGCTCAAGGAGCTGCGTGCGCAGAGCCCGGTGCACGCCGGCTGGCCGGAGATGGGGATGGTCGGCAACAGCGGCGACGGCCCTCAGACGTTCACGGCCTATACGTTCGACACCGTCAAGGCGATCTTCACCGACAACATCACCTTCAGTACGCGGTGCTATGAGGACGTCGTGCGCCCCCTCCAGGGACCGACGATTCTGGAGATGCAGGAACCCGAACATGCCGTGTACCGCAAACTGCACGAGTTTGCGTTCGCCCGCTCATCGATGAAGCGATGGGATGCCGAACTCGTTGGGCCGCTGGTTGACCGGACGATTTCGAAGTTCAAAGACGCCAAGCGTGTCGACCTCGTCGATGCGGTGTTCATGCCGGTTCCGGTCCGGGTGATCGCGGCATTACTGGGACTACCGGACTCCGATGTCCTGCAATTTCACCGGCTGGCCATCAACCTGTTGGGCTTTCGCGGAGATATGGACTGTGCGATGCGCGCGTCGGCCGAGATGAAGGAGTACTTCGTCGGGATACTCGCCGATCGGCGAAAGGCCCCGAAGGACGACATGGTGTCGATCCTCGCGGCCGCTGAGATCGATGGCGTCAAGATGTCCGACGAGCAGATCTACGGCTTCATGCGCAACCTTCTGCCCGCGGGTGCGGAGACGACGTCGCGGTCGACCGCCAGTCTGGCGATGGGACTGCTGACCCACCCGGATCAGCTCGACGCCGTGCGCGAAGATCGGAGCCTATTGCCTCAGGCGATTGAGGAGGGTATTCGCTGGGAGACCCCGTTGCTCAACTTCATGCGTGAGGTCACCTGCGACACGGAGATGGGTGGGGTACGGATTCCCAAGGGCGCGACGATGATGCTCAGCCTCGGGAGTGCCAACCACGACGAAACCCGATGGAACGAGCCCGAGAAGTTCAACATATTCCGGGAACGCAAGCCGCACATCGGTTTCGGGCACGGCGCCCACGTGTGCCTCGGGATGCACCTGGCGCGACTGGAGAGCACCAAGATCTTCAATGCGCTGTTCGACGAGCTTCCCGGACTGCGACTCGATCCGGACGCACCACCGCCGTATATCACCGGCACCATGTTCCGTTCGCCGCCACGACTGGACGTGGTGTGGGACTGAGGAAGGGCTGACATGACTCGAGTGATCCAGTGGGCGACGGGCGTTACGGGGATGATGTCGCTGCGTCACGTGGTCGAGCGCTCCGACTTGAAACTCGTCGGGGTGAAGGTTTACGACCCCTCGAAGGCGGGTGTCGACGCCGGAACGCTTTGCGGCATGGACGAAGCCGGAGTGACGACGACCGACGATCGCCAGGCGCTCATCAATGCCGAAGCGGACGTAGTGCTGTACATGGGAAAGGTCGAGACGGACACCCCGGGATGTTTTGCCGACGTGTGTGATCTGCTCGCCTCCGGCAAGAACGTCGTGGCAACCGGGAGCCGGTTCATCCACCCACGGTCGCTGCACGAATCTCTGGCCGACGGCATCGAAAGTGCTTGCCGCGCAGGCAACTCATCGTTCCTCGGCTTGGGGCTTTACCCGGGATTCTTCGGCGAATCACTCGGACCGATCCTGGCTCGGCTGACCCAACGTGCAGATCGCATCAACGTTCGCGAGGTGCTGAACTACTCCACCTACGCCAGTCACGACCTCATCTTCAACGCCATGGGGTTCGGATTCGCCGCCGACGACACGACTCCGCTGCTGGCGAACACCGACTACGCCGCAAGCGCCTGGATCGGGAGTGCGACGGTCCTTGCGCAGTCGCTAGGTCTCGAGATTCGCGACGTTGAGGGGTATCGCGAAGTCGCCACCACGCCCCGCGCGCTGACCGTGGCCGCAGGTGAGATTCCGGCGGGCACCGTCGGCGCGATGCGCTTCGGCGTGGTCGTCGATTGCGGGGACGTGACACTGTCCGTGGAGCACCTCACGCGGATGGCGGACGACCTTGCGCCGGACTGGCCGAAAGAGATCGGTTACGAGGTCACGTTCGAGGGAGAACCCAACTTGCGGCTTCATCTCGAGATCGGATCGCACGGCGAGGACCACGCTGAGCAGGGTTGTCTCGCGACCGCGATGCACGCGATCAACGCGATACCAGCGGTCATCAGCGCAGACCCGGGACTGTACGACCTGTCGACGATCTCGCCCTTCGTCCCGCACTGGACCAATCGCACCGTATCGAACGCCCAGTCCTGTTCCAGCGATGAGTGAGATCTCGTTCGTCGACCGCGTTGCGATAGTCACTGGCGGAGCTCGAGGGCTCGGCGAGTCCTATTGTCGCGAGTTGTCGCGCCGCGGCGCCGCGATAGTGGTGCACGACAACGGCTGTGACACCGGAGGTCGAGGCCAGAGCCCAACGCCCGCACATGATCTCGCGGCGGCGATCGTCGCCGACGGCGGGCGCGCCGTGGCGTGCACCGCGGATGCCAGCACCCAGGAAGGGGGAAGCGAGGCGGTTGCGGTCGCGCTCCGGGAGTTCGGCCGACTGGACGTCATCGTCGCGAATGCGGGCATCATCCATGACGATTCGTTCCAGGATTGGCCGACCGAAAGGTTCGAGGCGCTCTTACGGCACCATCTCTTGGCGGCCTTCCACGTCGTTCGCCCTGGCTTCGCGGTGATGAAGGAGGCCACCTACGGTCGCCTGGTTTTCGTGACCTCGGCGGCGGGAGTCTTCGGTCAGCCGGGCCTCGCCGGGTACGCAGCGGCCAAGATGGGGGTTCTGGGGCTGATGAATGTCGCGGCCCTGGAGGGTGCCGAGTCAGGTATCGCGGCCAACGCGATCATGCCGATGGCGGGCACGCGCATGGCGCTGGCGCTGATGGCGGATGCCGCCGAGACGGCCGACGGGCGTGCGTTTCTGGACACTCTGCGCGTGGATCAGGTGGCGCCCGTCGTGGCGTACTTGGCGAGCGAGGCGTGCACGCAGACGCACACCGTGCTGAGCGCCTTCCGAGGCCGGGTCGCGGCACTTCAGATCGGCGTCACCCGCGGGTGGACCAGCCCGACCGGAACCCTCAGCGCCGAGGATGTTGCATCACGTCTGCCCGAGATCACCGACGCTGCCGGGATCCTGGTGCCCGGTTCGATCTTCGACGAGATGGCGTTCGACGCGACGACGGCATGACGATCGACATTCGTCGCTTCATACCCGCGTGAGCCACGCGGAGCTCCAATGAGAACGCTGCTTTACATAGATGAGAATCACTATTATCGTTGGCCCGTCGTTCCAGTCAGTTGCCGAAGCCCGTGTAGCAGCGGATCAAGGGAAGATCCGCCATCGTCGCGAAGCCGGCGGGCGCATCGCAGACGGCTGGGATGGCGTTGACGACCTGCATCGCCACCGTGATCAGCCCCGCTTTAACGTGCTCTTCTATCGTGGCTTCGCGGGAGAAGCTGGCCAACGGGAAGAAGTGCGTCTGCATCGACGGATCCCCTTCGATGGTCAGCGTCCAGCCGTCCAGGGGCTTTGGCCAATGCTCGGGATATTCACCGCCGACCGTCCACAGCGTCTCGAACTCGATCAGCGTCTGGCCGTCGCGAAGGCCCCGGAACTTCCATCGCTGCCCTGCAGTGGTTCCCTCCTTCACCACCCGGCTGAATATCTGCAAGTCCTTTGTCGCCGGAACGGTTTCGAGGTCGACCGTTACGTCGTCGATGCCCCCGTTCAACGTGTCGGAGAGGAACCAGGTCTGTTCGACGAACAATCGGGCCAAGAAGCTGAGGTACTTGTTCGCCGTCGGTGTCACCTCGTCGGTTGGTCGGCCGAACCACATGCCGTCGAAGGTGATTTCGGTGCTCTCCCATAGAGTCCAATCGGCCCGCTCTTGCAACTTGATCTGATCGATGGTGCGGCTCATCCCGGACAGCGCCAGCGGCAGCACGCCGGATAGGTTCCCAGGATTGAGGCCGCTGCCGTGGATCGTGCTGTTGCCTTTGTCGCAGGCCGCCTGCAGGAGGACACGGTCCGCCTCGGGGATGCGCCTGGGGTGGAACAGGAACGACGGCGTCGCCACGTTCTTGCCGCTCTCGAGTAGCGCACATACGTCGTCGAGGTCAGTGAACGACGGTGCGTAAAGGACCAGATCAGCATCAAGTGCGAGGATCTCTTCCGTATCGGTCGTCGCGGTGACGCCAATCGGCGCCCGGTCGACGATCGTGCCGAGGTCGGTGCCGTTCTTGGCGTCGGAGTAGACGCGCGCTCCCACGAGTTCGATGTCGGGCCGGTGATCGAGGATCGCGGTGACCATCTCGGTGCCCACCGCACCGGTGGCCCATTGGATGACCCGAATCGGACGGGTGCTGACGGTCAAGAGTAGATCCCTTCGCGAGTCATCGGAGATGTCGCCACCATATCCACAGCGGTAATCAGCCTTCTCGCTTTCGGAGGTTTCGTTCTCCCGCCAACGTCGCCGCCCAGTTCAGGGAGTTGGCTGATTGAACACGATGAGAGTAGCAATTTGCAAAACTGCAAAGTATCGTTCTCAAAATGGATGACGTACTGGGTTATCAGGGCAAATCGGTCGTCGTGACGGGCGCTGCGTCCGGCATGGGCCAGGCGGCTGCACAGATCCTCGTCGACCTCGGTGCTACCGTCACGGCGCTGGATATCAACCCGACCACAGTGCCGGTCGCTCGCTCACTGACGATCGATCTGCGCGACCGCGCCAACATCGAGGAGGTCGCGGCGTCCATCGACGGCCCAATCGACGGCCTGTTCAGTTGCGCCGGGCTTCCCGGTCCGCCGTTCAGCGAAATGGACACCATCGTGGTGAACTTCGTCGGCGCCCGCCATCTCGCCGAGCAGCTGGTGCCCAAGATGTCGAAGGGCTCGGCGATCAGCGTGATCTCTTCGTCGGCAGCGATCGGGTGGCAGGACCACATCAAAGTCATCACCGAACTGTTGGAGACCAAAGGGTTCGACGGCGCGGTGGCGTGGCTGCAAGCCAATGAGAAGACGTGGTCGTGGAGTGGCTACGCCTACTCGAAATACGTCATCGACGCGTGGGTCGGCTGGTGGTATCCCGAACTCGCCCAGAAAGGCATCCGCATCAATTGCACCAACCCGGGGCCCACGGAGACGGGAATGATGCCGGCCTTCCAGGACTTCGCAGGCAAGGAGGTCATCGATTCGTCCGTCGGACCGGTTGGACGATATTCCACGCCCGAGGAACAGGCTTGGCCGCTGGTGTGCCTGGGCAGCCCGAGGCTGAGTATGGTGGGCGGCGGGATTCTGTGGACGGACGGCGGCTGGAACGGTGCTATGACGATGGGCCGCCATCAGGCGCAGTGGGCTGATACCGCGGCAGGGGAGATGTCGAAGGCCGAGTGATCGACCTCAAATGAAGTCAGAGCCTCCGTCGACGTTGACGGTCGCGCCGGTGACATAGCCGTTGCGGCGGGAGGCGAGATACGCTGTCGCCGAGGCGATCTCCTCGGGCAGGGCCGCACGCCCGACATCGCAGGGATGGCCGTAGGTCTGCTCCACCCACTTCATCACGTCGTGCGGGTCGGACGAGTCGAGTCCCTCAGCGGCCAGGACATCTTTGAGAATTCCGGTGAAGCTGGCCGTGACGATGGTGCCCGGGCACACGCAGTTCACCAGGATGCCTTCGGGCCCAAGGCTCTTCGAAAGGTTCTTGGTGAAGCTCCACAGTGCTGCCTTGGTGTGTGCACCAGCGCGTTCAACGCACCCTCGGCAGCTAGTGTCTCGGCGATCGCCAGGCCCATGCCTTTACTGCCACCGGTGACAACGGCCTTCGCTCCGTCGAACCCCAGATCCATGTCGCCTCCTCTAATTGCCTTTGGTAACCCGGGGTGCCAAGTGCACGATGTCGCTGACCACCGTCGGATTCGCCCGCGACATAGCGATCAGCGACAGCATCGTGTTGGCAACGTCGTCGAGGGCAGACATCTTGGCTGGAATCTGACCCTCCTGCGCCCACGCCCGATACAGCTCGGCCAGCAGATCCCGGTCGGCCCCGCGCAGGATCTCGGTGTCCGCGGTCGGGCCGACGCTGGCCCGGATGACGGCGAGGTCGGGGTGTTCGGCCCGCCAGGATCGCAAGATCTCATCCAGCGCAGCCTTACTCGCGTGGTACGCCGCGACTCCGGCGCGAGGGTGACCGACGTCATGGCTCGAGGCGACAAGAGTGACTGCGTCGTCGGCAAGGTGGGGGAGTGCGGCACGCAGCACGTGTGACGCGCCTACGGCATTCACGGCGTATGCATGCAACCAGGTCGTCGCATCGGTGTCTTCGATGAGCGCGAAGGGCACGACCGCACTTGTGAATACGACGGCATCGAGCTCGCCGAAGCCGGAGGCGACTTCGCCGATCACCCGCTCGATCGCCGACGGATCGGAGACGTCGAGTTCGTGGGCGGATCCGTCGAGTTGTTCGGCCAGCGCGGAAAGGAGTTCGATACGCCTGGCGGCAAGGGCCACCTTGGCTCCCCTGGAATGCGCGGCAATTGCCAGCGCGTGACCGATGCCCGAAGACGCCCCGACGATCAGCATCCGAGTGCCGACGATGTTGGAGTGCCGATCGCTCATACTTTGCCTCCTTTGCCTGAATCTGTATAAGCCGACCGAGAATTGATGATCGCCCGGATAGTGCGGCGGCACCTCCCGCACTCCGACCCGGCGCCACACGCCTCGGACACTTGCTTTGAGGTCATCGCGCCCGCCGTGACGGCGGCCGACACGGTCTCGATCGTCACGCCGAGACACAGGCAGACGTACATCAGTCCGGGTCCGTTCGACTCGTGTCCGGTAACCGCATCGCATGGAGGAACCGACCGACGAAGACTGGCGGATATCCCCCGACGCCCGCCGCGGTGAGCCAGTTGGCAGCGATTTCCGAGCGTTCGATCCATTGCATTGCGGTGCGCACGCTAGCTAGCTGCTGCAAGAACAGCACTTCGCTCGGAGTATCGAAGGCCCGATAGACGAGGGTGCGGCTGATGCCCGCCTTCTCGAAGTCTTCAAGCGAGTCGCGCACGCGAACCATGAAGTCATCGACGCTCTGCACTGGGGCGATGGCAGCGACGACCACTTCCTCGCCTGGCAGCGGGGCTTCGCCGATGTCGAAGCGCCCGAGAGTCTCGCCCGCGAAAATAGCGGGTATGTCGTCGACACCCACGGCGTCGAACCATTCGAAGAAGTGAGGTGAGCGCAACAGGTCAAGCAGTGGTTGCTCGGTCCGCATACCGATGACGACTAGCACCTTGTCGGGTTCGACGACCGACTCGTAGACGAAGGCGTACTGCGCGCCGAGACCGCGAAGATTCTGCTCGTGACTCGCGAGTACAGACCCCACCCGCCGCGATTCGGCGACCCGGAACTCGACGGCGAAAACGAAGCTGCGAATCTTGGCGCGCGCCGTCATGCGCCTCCTTATGTGCACCTCGCCGATGTCAACGACATTCTCGCATGTGAGAATTAATATTCTCATTGCGGTATCGATCTGCTGACACGGGAGGCGATGTGATCGACTTCGAGGGCAAGGTGATCCTGGTGACCGGTGGTGGCGCCGGCATCGGCCGCGCGACAGTTTCGGCATTCGCCGAACTCGGCGCCCTGGTCGTCGCGCTCGAGATGGACCGTGCACGTGCCGAAGAACTTCGCGCATCGGCTACGCAGCGGGTCCTTGTGGTCGAAGGCGACGCAACAGACGCAGCCGACGTCGCGGCACTCGCAGAGACGATCAGCGGTCGGTTCGGTCGACTCGACGTGCTGGTCAACAACGTCGGTCACATGGTGACGAGGCCGATGCGGTTTGAAAAGTTCAGCGACGAAGAGATCGACGACATTTATCGCGTGAATTTGAAGCATATTTTTCTGGTCACCCGCGTGATGTTGCCGCTGTTGCGGGCTGCGGCCGGCACTTCGAGCATCGTCAATGTCTCGTCGGTGGAGGGCTTTCGCGGAATCCCGGGATTCGCGGTGTACGGGGCGTTCAAGACGGCGATCACCGGGTTCACCAAGAGTCTGGCGCTCGAACTGGGTCCAGAAGGCATCCGCGTGAATGCGGTCGCTCCGGAAACCACCGACAGCGCACAGGTACCGCTCGATCGCATGATCCACCCGTCGCAGCGACACAACATTCCGCGATGGATTCCCATGGGTCGATTCGGTACCCCTGAGGACATCGCCGGATGTGTGCTGTTCTTGGCTAGCCCGCTGGCGGGGTGGGTCTCGTGGACGGTCATGCGCGCCGACGGAGGATCGTTGGCGGCCGCCGGGTGGTATCGCGACGACCAGGGAAAATGGACGAACATGCCGGTGATCAAAGGAAACAGTGCCCGCCCGGCTGAATGAGAAAATGCCTATCCGCAGCCGATAACGCCTATTCTCAGGTGGTGACATACAGGGTGAAGGTTGAGCCGTACTACGACCCTTTCGACTTCGAGATCGACGACGACCCGTACCCGGTGTGGAAGCAGTTGCGTGACGTCGCTCCGCTGTATCGCAACGACAAGTACGGCTTCTACGCACTGAGCAGGCACTCAGATGTCGCGCGTGAGCTGGTGAACTGGAAGGACTACCGGTCCGGCAAGGGCACAACCATCGACATCATCCTCAACGGCGTCGACGTGCCACCCGGGATCATCCTCTTCGAAGACCCCCCGATTCACGACTTGCACCGACGGCTGTTGTCGGGTGTGTTCACACCGCGGCGCATGGCCGCTATCGAGCCGCTGGCCAGGGAGTTCTGCAGGCGTGCGCTCGAACCTCTCGCGGACGCGGACGCATTCGACTTCATTGCAGACCTCGGCGCCTGGATGCCGATGCGCACCATCGGATACCTGCTAGGCATACCCGAGGACAGACAGCTCGCGATCCGACACAACACCGACCGGATGCTCGAGTTGAAAGAAGGCGACCTTGTCGACGTCGCCGACGACATGCTGACGCGTCAAGGCTCGATGCTCGAGGAGTTCATCGACTGGCGCTACGACCATCCGTCGGATGACCTTATGACCGAACTGGTCAACGCCGAAGTCGAAGAACCCGACGATAGCCGTAGGCGGCTGACCCGCGAGGAAGTATTGACCTATACCGGCACTGTCGTCGGTGCGGGCAATGAGACGACAACGCGGTTGATCGGCTTCGCCGGCCAGCTGCTGTCCGACCACCCGGATCAGCGCCGAGAGCTCGCTGCCGATTTCAGCCTCATCCCCCATGCGGTCGAAGAGGTGCTGCGCTACGAGGCCCCCTCGCCCGTACAGGCGCGTCATGTCGCCCGTGAGGTCGAGCATTACGGGCAGACGGTGCCAGAAGGTTCGATCATGTTGCTCATCAACGGATCCGCCAACCGCGATGAGCGCCAATTCGCCGACGCGGACCGATTCGACATCCACCGGCAGGCCGCTCATCTGTCGTTCGGACACGGTATCCACTTCTGCCTTGGTGCGGCACTCGCGCGGGTTCAGGCGCGTATCGCTCTTGAGGAAGTGCTGACCCGTTGGCCTGACTGGGAAGTCGACTATGCAAGCGCGAAGCGCGCTCACACCACGAGCGTCAGAGGCTGGGCGACGCTTCCGGTGAGGGTGTGACATGACGAATATCGTTGATTCCAGCGCCGAATCAGGTGCCGTCGACGCGGCCGAAGCCTGGCACTCACCTTGGCCCGCACGGATCGGGTGGGGACTGTTCATCGTCGCCTATCTGATCTTCGCAGTGGTGACCGCCGCGACCGTCCAGTCCGGGCTGCACGGCGACCCTGAGCGGACCAATCCCAACCCAGGCCCCGCGCCTTATCCACCGTTTCTCGGCTTCGACAATTGGCCGATCGCAGTGGCTATCAGTTCGATCCCCATGGCGATCGGCTTGGTTTCGGTTCTGGTGTGGCTGTCATGGCGTCAGCGAAAGGTGCACTGGGCGGTCATCATCGCCTTCGCCGGGCTCATCACAGGCGCCCTGGATCCGCTCGCCAACTGGGCGACGTTCGCGATCTTCGATCCACGCATGTTGCACTTCCCCCTGTCCTGGCCGTATGTCAACATTTCGCCGAATCTGGAACCTGCGCTGGCGTTCCTCGGTGGCTATGCGGCCTACTACCTGCTCAACGGGCTGGGATTCTTGCAGTTACACCTCCGCCTCGTCGACCCGCTCATGCGACGCTCGAATTGGCTTGTCCGGCACCGGCTGGTCGCGGTGTTCATCGGTGCGACGATCGTGGCAATCCCGATCAACGGGCTGATCCAGTTCACATGGATGCGCGCAGGAATCTTCTTTTACACCGAAGCCGTCGGGCCGGTTCTGCAAATCGGACACATCCATTTTCCACTGATCATGGCGATCTATGATTCGATCATCTTCGGCATGGTCGCGGTGATGTGTGTCCGCGACGAGAACGATGAGCTGGTGCTGATCAACCGAATTGCGCGCTGGCTTCCAGCGCGCGCGGGCCGACCGAAGGTGACGCTGACTCGCCAGCTGCTTATCTCGGTCACGGTGGGTCTCGTCTCGTTCGCCGCACCACTGGCGGTGCTCGCCGGTCTTCGTGAAGCGGGACTGTCGAGGCCCGCTTACGACCAGAACCCGTATCCGAACGTCAAGGTGTACGACCCCTACGGTCATCTCGAGGAGTCCGGTAGACCAGGACCGTTCTTCAAATGAGAAGCTACCGAGGTCCATGTCGGGACTGGACTGAGCCCGCTAACTATGTGGGACAACGGATGTCGGCATAGTGGCGACCGACGATGCATCAGCGGGCCTGTCCCTGCGAAGGCGGAATGGTTTTCCGGGTCGAGGGTGCTGCAATCAACTCAATCCCTGATGTCGTCGATGCGCCGATGCGTGTGATCACCAATCCGTTGGCCGGCTCATCCATCGTCAGCAGACAGTCCCGTTCGTCGGTTTGACTGCCCCGCGGGCCTGATCTCTGATCGCGAGCTCGAGCGGCCCTGGTTGACATTCGGCAGACATTGAACAATCCTCACGGCGAGAATCGTTGTTCTCGACAATGAGAACAGACGTTAGGAGACTCGCATGTTCCAAGAGTTGCTGCGGCTGACGTTCGCGTGGGGAGCGATGGTCGGGATCATCTGGTTCTGGTACTGGCTGCTCTCGAACATCGGAACCTTCTGATGGCCGAGCGACCGCCGATAAGCGAACAGGACCGTCGTCGTTACCGCGCCCTGATTGTTTTCCAGATCGTGGTCTACGGAGCGCTGATCGCGATGTTTCTCATCCAACTTCAGATGCTCTTCGTCAACGATTGGTAGGCGGCTACATGACATCGATGACGCTGGACCTGCACGAGGACGAGAGTAGCCGTGCGCAGAAGTCGGCCGACCGCTGGCTGATCGTCGGAACCATACTGATGGGCACCCTGGTGCTCGGACCGCTGGGTCTCCCCGTCTTCTGCCGCGGAATATACCTATTTCGCAGAGCGCAGACCGCAGGGCTCTCGGTGCGGCCGATGATGGTCACGCTGATCGGCTACGTCATCATTCTCGATGCGGCGATCAACAGCATCGGTTGGGGCCTGGACATTTTCGCCAACCATGCATTGATCACCCGCACGATCTTCACCGCATGGGGCAACCTGATGGACGGCGGTTACTTCTGGCACTACAACGAACTTTGGATCGGCGGCGCGGGAGCACCGGGCGAGAAGTCCTGGATCATCATCTGCATCGTCGTCGTCTTCCCGATGCGCATCGCCGCGGGAATCGCCTTCCTGCAGATGAGGCGCTGGGGCCACCAGTGGATGATCGTCACCTGCTGGTTCGGCCTCATCGTGTGGCTGGGGTACATCCTCAACATGACGATGTACGCCGACGTGCGCTACGCCGGTGTGGCTTTTCCTGTGCTCGGTTGGTGGCTTTACAACATCTTCTACATCACGCCATTCCTGGCGATTCCGTACCTGCACACCGTGAACCGCGAGATCTTCTCGGACTGAACGCCCTGAATCAGGAAGCGAACTCATGAGCGAAAACGCCGTGGCGGAAGCCGACCCCTCGCCCGAACTCCCGGTCGGTACTACCCCCCCTTTCGCCCGAATGCACAAGTGGCTGAAGCGGGGGCTCTTCGTCTGTTTGTTCGGCCTCGTCATCGAGGGCGCGCTGACGGTACCGGCGTTGGCCGTCTGGTACGGATGGCCCAGCCTGTCGCTGACTGAGATCTGCAGCGAGCTGATGAAGGTCCGATATTCTGACGACACGCTCGAATGCACTCAGCCATACCCCCTTTCGGGACCGCCCTTCGGCGGTGCACCGGAAGCCGCCGGGCAGCAGACCGCCAGGGACGACTGGGGAATTCAGCCTGTTCCGCAGTATCCTCGCGTCGGTTTCCGCGAACTGGTGCGCATCCACGAAGAGCGAGAGAAGCACTGATCGGGCGCTAGGCTCCCGTCACACCGACGTCGACGGGAATTGCGGCGCCTGTTACGTATCTCGCTTCGTCGGAGGCGAGCCACGCGACTGCGTTAGCGATGTCCTCGGGCATGGTGATCGAATCAGGAAGCAGTTGTTTGGTGAAGCCGTGCCGCAGAACAGGGTTCGACGCCGCCGCCTTCGCCATGGCCTCGACCATCTCTACGCTTCCCATCGGTGTGACTACCGATCCCGGATGCAGGCTGTTGACCCTGATCATGTGCTTACCGAGTTCGGCGGCGAAGGAACGGGCCAGGCCGGTGATCGCGTGCTTACTCGCGGTATAGGCGATCATGAAAGGCTCCATCGTCACACCCGCCGCTGACCCGATGAGGATGATCGACCCGCCACGGCCGCCGGCGATTATGTGCTTGGCACCCGCCATCACGGTGTTCCACGTACCCACGACGTTGATGTCGATGGTGTCCTGGAAGTCGCGCGCTGACACCTGATCCCACGTCGACGGGACGCAGATGCCTGCGTTCGCCACGATCACGTCGAGACGTCCTAGATCGGCGACGGCATCCTCGACGGCCGCGCAGAGGCCCTCGTGATCGCGCGTGTCCACGATCGCGGTGACTGCGCGGCGGCCGTTGGCGGAGACTAGTTTCGCGGTTTCCGCCAAGTCTTCCGGGGTCGCTGAGTCATACGGGACACTTGGCGGGAGCGGGCCGGCGATGTCGACGAGGATGACGTCGGCTCCGTCGGCGCTGAGGCGTTCCGCGTGTGCGCGGCCCTGGCCGCGCGCGGCGCCGGTGATGAGCGCAACCTTGTCCGTCATGTCTGGCACGTACTTACGCTACCGCAGGTGAGAATCGGCATTGTTGAATATGGAGAATCATCCTTGGCGGCAAGGTAGCGTGGTTGCATGGGTGTGCTCGATGGTCAGACCGCGTTCATCCTCGGCGCCTCGGCGGGTATTGCACAGGCCAGCGCCAAACTGCTCGCCGCCGACGGCGCGACGCTGTACCTGCTGGGCAGATCGATGACGAGGCTGGAGGCCGCCCGCGAGAACGTTCTTCAGGCCGCGCCGGGTGCCGAAATCGTCTTGCACAAAGGTGATCCGGAGGACGAGGCCACTGTCAAGGCGGCCGCCCAGGCGGCCCATGACGTACACGACCGATTGAACATCGTCGTGGGTACCGTCGCCACTGGCGGCACGGGCCCGCTCGTGGAACAGGACCTCGCGAAATTCACGGATCTGGTTATGGGCAACCTGCGGTCGAACTTTCTGGCCATGCGTTACTCGGTGCCATTGATGACCGACGGTGGCTCGATCGTGTTCATCTCGTCGACCTCTTCGAAGATCCCGATGGAGGGACTTGGCCATTACTCGGCGGGCAAAGCCGCGCTCGAGATGATGATCCGGGTTGCCGCTTCTGAGCTCGGGCCGCGCGGCATCCGCGTCAACGCGGTACGCCCGGGTCTGACCGAAGCGGCGACTACCCAGGGCTACATCCATCTAGAGGAGCTCACGAGCAGTTTCCTCGAAAGGGTTCCGCTGGGCAGGCTTGGGGTTTCCAACGATATCGCTCCTGGCGTCCGTTATCTGGCCGGGCCCGAGTCGAGCTGGATGACCGGGCAGAGTTTCGCCATCGATGGGGGCAACGAGGTCCGCGGCGCGCCCCGTGGACCGATGTTCACCGTCTAGCCGATATCGATCGCGTTGCGCGGCGCGGTGATCGGCAGATCCAGCGATGTTGCGATTCCCGGTGCCGCGTTGACGACATAGGGAATGGCATTGACGACGCGCATGGCCGTCGCTTCCATCGCGTTGTCATTTCCCGACTCCGGAGTGTCTTCAGTCCCGAGCTTCAGATCGCATTGCATATGTGGCTGACCCTCGATGATCAGTCGGTATGTGCCATTTGGGGCGGTCGCCCATTCGGGGGCCAAATCAGGAGCCATCCGGTTGATGTGCTCGATAGTGATCACTGGGCGGCCATTGACGACGCCACTGGTCACGGCGCGGACCGCGCCAACCGTACCGGCGGGAATCGTTCCGCACGCGACGGACAGGTCGCGCGGGGTGAGCGCGCGCTCGTAAGACTCGTCGATACGGTCGAGTTCGACGCCGAGGGCTTTGGCCACCAGCCCGATCGGCGGCCCCCACGCGAACTGCTGTGCACCCTCGAGCTCCAGCAGCGGCGTGAAGTCGAGCGGTCTACCGAACCCCATCGCGGTGATCAACAGGTCCTGATTGGGATACGCCGAGTAATCGAAGATCTCTTGCGCGCGAATCGAGGTGATTCTGTTCGACAGCGTCGTGAGCAATACCGCGAACTGATCTCCGGCGAAACCGGGTTCGATCCCCGAGGTGTATATCGTGACCCCAGCCGCCAGCGCGGCTGCGCGCACCTGATCGGCCAGTTCGGGCATCCATCTGTCCGGGAACATCATTCCTGGCGTGTTCGTGGTGACCACGTTGAGTCCGCCGTTGAGCAGGCGCACGTAGTCCCGCACCGCAGCGGCATCCATCTCCGCGCTCGCGGCCCCGTAGACGACACAGTCGGGCTTCAAAGCGATGATGTCGTCGAGATCGTTGGTCGTCGGCACCCCGATGTCGCCGATGCCGACGATCTCGCCGGCGTCGCGTCCGACCTTCTCTGCGCTGTGCACCCACACCCCGACGAGCTCGAGATGCGAGCGGCGGACTATCGCGCGTATCGCCAGGCTGCTGATCCACCCGGTGGAGATGACGGCTACCCGCAACACCTTGTCGCTCATGCTTGCTCCTACGTGGTCACAGATCGGGGATTGGCAATTCGGAATTGGGGCCTTGCAGGCCGCCGTCGACGATGAAGGTCGAGTTGGTGGCGTAGCAGTCCCGCGTGCATAGATAGAGAGTCAGGCGGCCGAGGTCGGCCACGTCGCCGATGCGATGTAGCGGCGTCCGCTCTTTCAGCTTCTCCTCGGAGCCCGGCATCAAGTCGAAGCTCGACTGCAGCCCGGTCGTCAAGAATGCGCCGAGGGCGATGGCGTTCACACGGATCTTCGGCGCGAGTTCCTGTGCCATGGCTCTGGTGAGCGCCTCGAGCCCACCCTTGGCCACGGAATACGGCAGCAGCCCACGAATGCCGAATCGGCTTGCCCCTGAGGAGATATTGACGATCGAACCGCGGCCCACCTTCAGCATGTGAGGCACAACGAGTTGGCTCATGTCGAAGGCCGACGTCACGCAGTAGTCGAATGTGCGGCGCAGGTTGTCTGACGTGAGGCTCAGGAACGGGCCGTAGGTCGCGAAACCCACATTGTTCACCAGGATGTCGATGCGGCCGAACGCGTCTACCGCCGTCCGTACCACTCGCTCGCTGTCCTCGCGCTTGAGCGCATCCGCCGTCAAAGCGAGCCCCTTGCCGCCCGCAGCGGTGATCTCTTCGATCGTCGCCTCGATTTCGGACGACGTGCGCGCGGTCCCGACGACCGCCGCGCCGGCTTCCGCGAGCACTTTCGCGATGCCCTCACCGACACCACGGCCGGCGCCCGTCACGACCGCCACCTGTCTGTCCAGCTGGAACTGTTCTAACGCCACGCGGCGAATCTACCGCAGTGAGAATATGAGTTTCCGCAATTCGGAAACCCGACTTCACAACCGGCATAAGGTAACGGCATGACCCAGTCGCCGCCGGTGCTGCATCACGTGGTCTTCGCCATCGCACGGGAGCGGCTCGATCGGGCGGCCGAATACCTCACAGCGCTGGGCTTTCAATTTCAGGCGTTCGACCACGAGGAGCTCGGCCTCGCAATCAGGCTCGATTGGGACCGCGGGTTCGAGTTGATATCGCCGCTGCCCGAGGCGCCGAACGAGCCAGGAACTGCGGCCGATTTCCTCGCCTGCAACGGCGCCGGATTGTTCTCCGTGGTCGTGCGGACAGCCGATTGCGAAGTGGCCGAGGACATCGCGATACGTCATGGCACCCAGCCCGACTTCCGCCAACATGTCGAGGGCGATGGTTTCACGGTCACCGAAGTGAAACTGCGGCCTCTTTTCGGGATCCCCTTGACGCTGCTGGAGACCAACCTGCCCTGACAGTTATCGTTCCCCCAGCAATCCGCTCAGTTGTTTGGCGAGGTCTGACTTCTTGACCTTGCCGGTCGCAGTGAACGGCAGCGCGTCCTTCTGGGTGATCCAGATGAACTTCGGCACCTTGTACGCCGACAGACGAGTTCGTAGCTGAGCCCGTAGTTCCTCCGTATCTAGTTCTGAATCCCCACGCGGCACGACAGCTGCCGCGACTACAGTGCCATTGCTTCCGCTCTCCGCGCCGACGACGTAGGCCTCGAGCACGCCGTCGCAATCTGCCAGTGCCAGTTCCACTTCGCTCGGTGTGACGTTGGTTCCACCGCCCGTCTTGATCAGATCACCCAACCGCCCGGTGAACTTGATCCAGCCGTCGTCGTAAGCGACGCCACAGTCGCCGGTGCGGTAGTAGCCGTCAGGGGTGAAAACGTCTTCACGTTCGCGCTTATACAGTCGCTGCATCAATGAGTAACCGCGCACCCAGATCTCGCCGTCCGTCCCTACCGGGACCGGTGTTCCTGTATCGGGATCAACCAAGAGGTGGCTGAGGCCCTCGATCGAGACCCCGCCCGTTTCAGCGCGATCCGGTGGCTGCGGCGGATAAGGATCGACTCCGATGTGGTTTCCGCACAGTTCGGTCATGCCGAGCGCATTCGGTCCCTGGGGTCGCCGATGAGGCGGCACCATGGCAGGCATGCTGGTGCGCTTCACCGAACTGAGATCGCGCCGTGCGAAATCAGGGTGCTCCGACAATGATTTGCCTTGCTGCGGCCACCCGAGCGCAATGGTCGCGCGATGGCGCTCGATCAGTTCCAGCGCTTCGGCGGCATCGAACGCGGGCTGTGTCACGAGTGTGGCGCCATGGTGAATGACGGCGTGCACGCCGGTGATCAGACCTCCCACCCAGAAGAACGGCATGGCGGTGAACATCACGGTGTCTGCGGTGACTCCGTAGTCGAAGGTCAGATTGTAGGTGTGGCGGACGAGTGTGCCGTGCGTGTGTACGGGTGCCTTCGGGTCTCCGGTGCTGCCCGAGGTGTAGATGATCATTGCGTCGTCAGCAGGAGTCACACACGATTCGACGTCGACCATGAAGTCCAACTCAATTCCCGGCGGGGAGTCCTCGTCGGGGAGAGCGGTCGCCCAGGCGCGATCACACGCTCCCCATACAGCGATCGTGCGTAGGTAGGGCGTCTTGCGCAGGACGATGCGACCGGGATCCTGCTGGTCTGCCAGTCCCGGTAACGCCTCCTCGAGCCGCTCGACGAAGTCGTGGTTGCGAAAGGCTGACCGGGCCAGAATTGCTTTCAGGTCGGCGTGACGGGCCGTCCAGGCAAGTTCAGAAGCTTTGTAGAAGGTATTGAGGGGAACTGCGACGGCGCCGATGCGCGTCGTCGCAAACCACGCGATCGCCCATTCCACACTGTTGGGCATCAGGATTCCGACGTGGTCACCCTTGCCAACGCCTTCGGCCAGTAGGGCTGTTGCCAACTTCGACGAACGCATGTCCAGGTCGATGTACGTCAAGACCTGCCCGTCGGAGATGAGGAACGGTTTGTCCGCAAAACGCGCGGCACTCGACCTCACCAGCGCAGGAATCGTGGGCGTGATGGTTGGGAAGGGCATGGCCCAACAGGATAGTGGCCTTTCCGCGAAAACGAGAACACTGGTTCTCGCCAGGCGGACTCGGCGATCTACACTGCAGCCATGGCGCCTGCGGACCCTCTGGATCGGATCAAGTCCAGTCTGGCGATCGGCCAGCTGCCGAGCCGCTACGCCATGGCGCTGGACGCCCGTGACCTGGACGGACTGGTGGCGCTCTTCGCTGAGGACGTCGAGGCGGGCGCGCAGGGCCGCGGACGGGAGGCCTTGAAGCGCTGGTACGACGAGGTCCTCCGGCGGTTCTACCGCAGCATTCACCTGATCTGCGGGCACCAGTTCGATTTCACCGACGCCGATCATGCGACGGGCTCGGTCTATTGCCGCGCCGAGCATGAGGACGGTGACGGCTGGTACGTCATCACGATGCGCTACGACGACGTCTACGAACGTCGCGACGGCCAGTGGTGTTTCGTCAAGCGGCGCGAACATCCGTGGTACTCAGTTGACGTGACGGAGCGGCCGGGACCGGACTTCATCCGGTGGCCGACCGATGTCGAACTCCGGGCGGCGATGCCGCACCGGATGCCGACATGGCGCGCGTTCTGGGAGGAGGGAGACCCCGAACTGCCCAAACGGCTCTCACCGCGGCCGTAGCAGGTTTACAAAGCGGTTCGCAAGTGCCATTCTCGTTTTACGAAAATGCCCGTTATCGCTGGGGAGGCCGACATTTCCGACGACAAGGTGCTCAAGGGAGTACGCGTCCTAGAGGTCGCCGCTTGGACGTTCGTCCCATCGGCAGGAGCAGTCCTCGCGGAATGGGGCGCAGAGGTCATCAAGGTCGAGCCGCGTGACGGTGGCGATCCGCAACGCGGTCTCGTCACGATGGGCATCGTCGACTCGGGCGGCGGTGCGGTCAACTACATGATCGAGATCCCCAACCGCGGAAAGAAATCGATCGGAGTCGACTTGAGCACGCCTGGTGGTCAGGAAGTGGTTCGTGAACTGGCCAAAACCTGCGATGTGTTTCTGACGAGCTATCTGCCGGAGCGACGCAGGAAACTCGGCATCGATGTCGATGACATCAGGGCCGCCAACCCGGGCATCGTCTACGTGCGCGGGTCAGGGCACGGCCCGAAGGGGCCGGACTCCGACAAGCCCGGCTACGACGGGGTGTCCTACTGGGCGCGCGGCGGCATCGCCACCGTCCTGACGGAGGACTCCGACGAGTTGGTGCGTTCGCGTCCGGCCTTCGGTGACCTTCTCGGAGGAATGACAATCGCGGGCGGCATTGCTGCTGCGCTCTACAAAAAGGCGACCACCGGTAACGGTTCGATCGTCGACGTGTCGCTTCTGGCCCTGGCCGCATGGAACCTCAGCCCGGATGTGGCGGTGAGCCAAATACATGGTGGCAGTGCGATTCCCAAGTTCGGGCACGCCGACGCGCCCAACCCGTTGGTGGGAACGTACCGAACCCGCGACGATCGCTACGTCCAGCTGATGATGCTGCAGCTCGACAAGTTCTACGCCGAGGCGATGGCGGTGATCGGTCTGCCGGAGTTGATTGACGATCTGCGTTTCGCCGACCCGGCGTCGCGATACGAGAACCGGGTCGCGCTTATCGCGTTGCTTGACGAGGCGTTCGCGAAGCGCACACTTGCGGAGTGGCGCGTCTCGTTGGCACCGCTTTCCGGCGCGTGGGGAATCGTGCAGACACCGGGCGAGCTGTGCCAGGACCCGGCGGTCACCGCGAACGGATATGTGGCGCACACGCAGACCATTAGTGGGACGCCATTTTCATTGCCTACCAACCCAGTTCAGTTCGACGAAAAGGCCGTGGTCCCGCCCGGCGCGCCGGAGCACGGTCAGCACACCGAGGAAATCCTGTTAGATGCGGGCATCGATTGGGACACCATCGAGACGTACAAGAAATCAGGTGCAATCCTGTGAACTCGGCGACACCCAGGCTCACCGACGACTCCATCGACTTCGACCCGTTCTCCATGGACTTCTTCAACGGGGCCTATGACACCTATCGTCGGCTTCGCGACGAAGCGCCCGTGTACTACAACGAACAATGGGACTTCTGGGCGCTGACGCGCTACGACGATGTCGCACCTGCGACAAAGGATCACGAGACCTTCTCGTCTGCCAAGGGTGCGACCCTTGACATGGTCAAGGCCCATGACGACGCCATCCCTGTGCCCAAGGTGATCATCTCCATGGATCCGCCTGAGCATCAGAAGATGCGCAGGCTTGTGAGCAATGTGTTCACCCCTCGGGCGATTGCGGCGCTGGAAGACATGGTGCGCGAGAAGGTCTACGAACGACTCGACGCGCTGAACCCCGAATCGTTCGATGTCGTCGCAGACTTCTCGGCTCTCTTTCCCAACGAGGTCATCACCACCATGCTGGGCGTCCCCAAGCAGGACCGCGACCAGATCCGGCAGTGGTTGGATCTGCTGCTGGAGCGCCATCCGGGTGAAATCGCCACCACCAAAAGGGGATACGAGGCCTCAGTCAACACCGGACTGTATTACTACGATCTGGTGCAGCAGCGGCGAGCCAAGCCCGAGGACGACATGATCAGCCGTCTGATCGAGACGGAGATCGAGCGTGACGGTGTGGTCGAGAAACTCACCGATGTCGACATCACCGGGTTCGCAACGATGCTCGGCGGTGCGGGCGCCGAAACCGTCACGAAGTTGGTTGGCAATGCGATGGTCGCGTTCGCCGACTTTCCCGACCAGTGGCGCAAACTCCGCGAAGACCGAAGCAAAGTAACCGCCGCCGTGGAAGAACTGCTGCGTTATGAAGCGCCATCGCAGTATCAGGTCCGCACCGCGACACGCGACGTAACGTATTACGGAACAACGATTCCCGTCGACAGCGCGGTGCTTCTCGTCACCGGTTCGGCGACACGCGACGAGCGGATGTTCGACGATCCCGACCGTTTGGACATCGACCGCGAACGCAAGATGGGCTTCAATCTCGCGTTCGGATACGGCATACACAGTTGCCTGGGCGCCGCCTTGGCGCGGATGGAGAGCCGCATCGCACTCGAGGCGCTGCTCAACTTCATTCCCGACTACGAGGTGGACCGTGGCGGGTTGCGACGGCTAGCGATGTCCAACGTATGTGGCTGGGCCAATGTCCCAGTACGTAAAGCGGTCTGACACAAAGCCTCTCGTCGCGGCACTATCTACGCGGTAACGGCAGCGGAACATCGGCAAGGCTTCGTAGGCCGCTCCGAAACGGTTCCGTGGGCGAAATGTGTGCTGGCTTCCCGACTGCCTGCATCGCGTGCATCTTGAATGCGCGTGCGGCGGTGCTGAGTCGGTGCTCGATACCGACTCCGGTCTCGCGTTCCAGTGGCCACATGCCACCCCACACCCCCGCATCAGTGCAACGGCGTCGAGCGGCACCGGTGACCAGCCGGCGAACACCCGGATGCCGCTCGTGCAACGCAGACGCAAAGTAGACGGCGTCCGGCCACTCCGATTCGAACTCGAAGCGATCCGGCAGTTCACATGCGCGCACGCCCAGTATCCGCAGGGCCTGTTCGTCACCGATTACTTCCAGGCAGACCTTGACGTCCAAGCCGGCCCGAACCGAGTCGCAGATCAGTCCACCCGCTCCTGTGACGACGTCGGCGATATCGACTCCCAGCACCAGCAGTTGGTGGGGGGTTGCTCTGCCTCGGCTCGATGGGCGGGTCCGTGGCTGCGGCGGTACGGGATCATTCAACGCGGATGCCACGGTCTGTTTCACGGGACCTCTCCTTTGCGGCGATAATAACGCATTGCAACTATGAGAATATACATTTCCACAGACGCGAGCGACCTCCAATGGCTGCGTCATGGGTGCGCTACCGCCGTCGGGAGCGGCCGTCGATGAATCCGTTGACGGCGTAGGCACGCACGAACTCGGCGACGGCATCGTCATCGCGCATATCGATCGTTGGAGACGGGGTGGTGAACAGCGAGAACAGCATGCGCGCGAACCATTCTGTGGCAGAAGCGACGTCGAGATCGCTTCGGACCTCGCCGGTCAGCCTGGCGGCCGAGACGTACGGCGCAAGAAACTCGGTGCATTCCTTCAGAAGCGTTGCGGCGTTCTTCGTCATCATCAAATTCACTTCGGCGTCGTCGAAGTACGCCTCCGGTTCGACGACTCGACGCGCCTGGGCGACGAAGACGGCAGCGCGAACCAGCCGGCCTTCGAGGGTGCTGCCACCGTGACGGTCGATCGCTTTCGCCATGTTTCGGTAGAACCGCTGTGACGCAGCCTCGGCGCATGCCTCGACGACCGTCTCCTTGTCGCGGAAATATTCGTAGAACGTGCTGCGTGATACGTCGGCTTCCCTGGCGATGTCGACGATGGTCGTCTTGGCGAGGCTCCGGGTCCGGAAACACGCAAAGGCCGCCGAGATGATGGCATCTCGGGTGTCAGTCGCCGTTGCCTGCGTCATCGAGGACCCTCTTTCTTACCGGTCGGGTGCGAGGATCAGGCCGCTGGTCGGCACGCCGGTGCCCGAGGTGACCAGAACGTGCTCGACGTTGTCGACTTGGTTGTACGACGTGCCGCGTACCTGGCGCACTCCTTCGGTGATGCCGTTCATTCCGTGGATGTAGGCCTCGCCCAACAACCCGCCATTGGTGTTGATCGGCATCCGCCCACCCAGTGACAACTCGTCGATCGACACAAAATCCTTAGCCTCGCCTCGTCCGCAGAAACCGAGCTCCTCGAGCTGTGTAAACACGAACGGAGTGAAGTGATCGTAGAGGAACGCCGTTGAGATGTCGTCTGGCTTCAATCCCGAATCGCCCCAAAGCTTGTTGCCGACCACACCCATTTCGGGTAGACCCGTGATCTCGTCGCGGTAATAACTCGTCATCACCTCGCCGTCGTAGGCCGCGCCCTGTGCGGCCGCCGTGATGACGGCCGGCGGATTGGGCAGATCCCTCGCCCGCTCGACGCTGGTCACCACCATCGCGACGCCGCCGTCGCTCTCTTGACAGCAGTCCAGCAAGCGCACCACCGGTTCGACGATCCAGCGCGACTCCTGGTGCTGCTCAATGGTTATCGGTTTTCCGTAGAACCAGGCGTCTGGATTTTTGGCGGCGTGCTTGCGGTCGATGACGGAGATCTTGCCGAAGTCGGCATTGGTGACCCCGTAGGTGGACATGTAGCGCTGAGCGTGCAACGAGACCCAAGCTGCAGGCGTCATGAAGCCGAAGGGGGCGTACGGCGCCATCCACAGAGGTGTCACGCCGGGTTGGCGTCCAGCGCCACCAAAGCGGAAACCGGAGCGTTCGTTGAAAGCCCGATAGCACATCACGGCTTCGGCGACCCCGGTCGCGACGGCCATTGCGGCCTGCATCACGGTGCCCGCAGCTGCGCCACCGCCGTGCGGGACCCTGGTGAAAAACGACAGGTTTTCGATGCCGACGTTGCGCGCGACCTCGATCTCCTCGTTCTCGTCGACGCTGAACGTCACCATGCCGTCGATGTCGCTGGGGCGCAGACCCGCATCATCGATGGCCGCCTTGACCGCTTCGCAGGCCAATTGCATTTCGGTGCGGCCCGACTCCTTGGAGAACTCCGTTTGACCGATGCCGGCCAGCGCCGCCTTGCCGCCCAGACGGTCGGTCATGCCTCGACTCCGTCGAGCAGGCTGAGCACCGCTGTCCCGCTGACGTGTGCACCGAGGCTGTTGGTGCCCTTGAACGTAACCTCTACCAAGCCTTCGCCGTCTGCCGACGATTTATCGGTGACGCTGCCTTCGAAGTGCAGCGGGTCGTTCGGGTATGCGGGAACGCCGAGACGGATGGACAGCTTCTTGACCATCGCCTCGGGTCCGGCCCAGTCATGAAGGAACTTCACGCACAGCCCGTTGGTGGTCAGGATGTTGAGGAAGATGTCCTTGGAGCCTTGGGAATTGGCGAAGTGGCGGTCGTGGTGCACCGGCATGTAGTCGCGCGAGGCGATGGCACCCGCGACGATCAGCGTGGTGGTCACCGGCACGTCCATTGGCGTGACCTCGTCACCGACGTTGATGGTGTTCCAGGCGAGGGTTTCGGTGCGCCTGAGTGTGGAGGTCATTTGCCATTTCCTTCCGAGTACGTGTTTCCGAGCCGGGCGAGCTGCTGAGACGCCGAGCCGAGTGCAAGTTCGTTCTGCTTGGCCCACAGGAAATAACGGGACAGCGGGTAGGTGACGTCGATACCCATGCCGCCGTGTACCTGCTGGGCCGACGCTGCAACGCGGGCTCCCGCCTCGGCCGCCCAGAACTTGGCAATGCGCGCTTCGCGACCGGCGGGCCTTTTCTCCGCGATCAGCCATGCCGCGTGCCAGGTGGTCCATCGGATGGCTTCGACGTCGATGAAGGCGTCGGCGAGACGCTGCTGAACAGCTTGGAAGGATCCGATCGGGCGGCCGAACTGTTCGCGCTCGCTGGTGTACGAGGCGGCCAGTTTCAAGGCTCTTTCCACGACGCCGATCTGGATCGCACACAGACCGACGAGAGCTCTGAAGTAGAGCGAGCCGACGATGTCCGCGCCCTCGTTTTGGGTGAGCCTGCGGCCGACAGCTCCGGTCAACTCGACGTCGGCATGGGGTTCGCCGTTGGTGGTGCGTACAGGCGTGATGGTCACGCCGTCGGTTCCTGTCTCCACCACGAACAGCCCGGGACCGTTATCTGTTTGCGCCGACACCACGATCGCCGCAGCGAGTTGAGCCGCAGGCACGAGCTCCTTGGTGCCGAAGAGTCGCCAAGTGTCGCCATCGGAACGGGCGGTGGTGCGGGGTGTGGTCGGATCGGAGCTCCCGGGCTCGGCGAGCGCGGCAGTGAGGATCGTGCTGCCATCGACGACGCCGGGCAAGTACCGCTGCTGCATCTCCGAATCGCCGTGCCGAGCAATCGTGTCCGCGCCGAGAAGGAGGGTGGCGTACACAGGAACCGGTGCGACGCTGTAGCCGACCTCGCTGAGCAGAACGCCCAGTTCGAGGAATCCGCCGCCACTGCCGCCCACCGACTCTGGCAGTGCGATGCCGAGCAGGTCTGAGGATGCGAGTTCGTTCCACAGCGCGGCGTCGTAGCGCTCGTCTTTGGACTCGAGTTCGGTCAGGTGCTCTGGCGTCGCGCGGTGTTCGAACAGCTGACGCGCAACTTTGCCGACCGTCTCTTGTTCTTCGGTGAACGTGAAATCCATTGTGTCTGCTTGCCTTCAGTCAGTTGGCTGGCCTGAATTGGTGCAATACCAACTCGTCACCACTGGGCAGGGCTTCAAAGGTCTCGTAAAAGACCTCGACCGGCATTCCGACTTCGATGGCATCAGGTTCGATGTCGCAGAGGTTGGACACGATGCGGACGCCCTCGTCGAGTTCGATGAGCGCAACGACATAGGGGTACTGGAGAAACGGCAGCGGGGGATACTGCGGCATCACAAAGCTGTACACCGTGCCGCGACCGGACGACACCACGTAGTCCCAGTTGAGCGACTGGCATTTGCCGCACATCGGCCGCGGTGGCACCCGCAACGTCTGACAATCCACGCAACGCTGGATGCGAAGTTCGTTGTCTTTCAAGCCCGACCAGAAGAACTCGGTGTCCGGGCTGATCGAGGGTGCGAGTCTGCTGGCCATCAACTTCCCGTCTTGAATCGCAGGGTACGGAACCATTGGCGTCCGATGACGTCGCCGTTCTGATCGCGGTAGGTGGTCACCCAGGTGACGAAGAAGCCGTTGCCCATCGCGGTCTTCTTCTCGTCAGAGATCGAGTCGAAGACGGTCTCGGCGGTGATCTGGTCTCCGACACGGGGATAGCGTTCGATTTCGAACTCGGAGTTCGTCGCGATGATGCCCGTGTAGCCGGCGTCGGAGAGGAACTGCAGCGGATTGGTCTTGATTTCGATTGGCACACCGCCACGCTCGTGGATGCCCGCCAGCTTGGGTGGAGGCATCGTCCAGCTCTGCAGCATCACCGGAGGCGAGACGATCCCTCCGTACCGGGACGATGCGGCAAACTCCTCATCGAGGTATGCCGGATTCATGTCGTCCAGCGCGTACGCCCAGTGTCGGATCATCGCGGCGTTTACCGGATCGGGCGCGTGAGAGGGCTTGCCGACTCCGTCGGTGGGCGTACCGACCAGCGCGTCGAGGCGCTGGCGGAGTTCGTCTTTCGTCGTCTCGGTCACTGCGTTTCCTTTCAGGAGGCTCGCATGTCCCGGGGTGCGCGCGGCATTCCGAGACCGGCCATGGCGATGATGTCGCGCTGCAATTCGTTGGCGCCGCCACCGAAGGTATTGATGACGGCAAATCGGTAGGCGCTTTCCAGTTCACCCTTCAGAGGCGCGGTTGAGCCTTTTCGTGAGCCGGCTTGGCCTACGACGTCAAGCAGTTCACGAGCCACCTGCTGGGTGAGTTCGGTGCCGAAAACCTTTGCGGCCGAGGCTTCACCCATGCCCAGCCCACCTGAACTCATGTTCGTGTTGACTCGCAGGTTCAGGAGCCGATAGGCGGCAACTTGTGCTTCCACTCGCGCCAAGGCTTGCTGCACCCAGGGCTGATCGATCACGAACCCGTCGTCGAGTTCGGTGGTCTTGGCCCACTCCAGGGTCTTGTTGAAGAGCGGTTCCAGCGCGCCGAGATTGCCGAGCGCGGCCCGTTCGAGGTTCAGCTGGTTGGTGACAAGCTTCCAACCTTGGTTCTCGCCGAGCACGATGGCGCTCTCCGGAACACGCACGTCGTCGTAGAATGTGTAGTACGTCGAGACACCCGGCATCGTGTGAAGGGGTTTCCAGGAGAAGCCGGGTGAGTCGGTCGGCACGATGAACACCGTTATGCCCTTGTGCTTCTTGGCTTCCGGATCTGTTCGGGCGGCCAGCCAAATGTAGTCGGCGAATTCGGCCCCGCTGGTGAACATCTTGGACCCGTTGATCACGAACTCGTCGCCGTCGCGCACCGCGCTGGTGCGTAGAGAGGCCAGATCGCTGCCGGCCCCCGGTTCGGAGTATCCGATCGCGAAGTCGACTTCGCCCTTCAGGATCGCGGGAAGGAACTTCTGCTTCTGCTCCTCGGTTCCGTACTGAATGAGTGTGGGTCCGACGGTATTGAGCGTGATCATGGGCAGCGGTGCCTTCACCCGCCGCGCCTCCTCGCCGAAGATGTACTGTTCCAAGGCCGTCAGGCCACCGCCGCCGTACTCTGTCGGCCACGCGACGCCGAGCAGGCCGGCCTCGCCGAGGGCGCGCCGGCACTCGGTCATCGCCGCGCCGCCCTCCGTCAGCCCCGCCACGGCAGCACGTCGCTCGGGGGTCATGACGGCCTCGAGGCGTTCGCGGTAGTCCTTGCGGAGCTGTTCTTGCTCGGGGGTGTAGTCGAAGTCCATCAGATGCTCACTCCCAGTCGTACGGGCATCTTCTTGACTCCGGGCACCATGGTGGCGCGCAGGCGAGTCACGTCTCCGGTCAATTCGATCGTCGGATATGTACCCAGCAACACCTCGAACATGATCCGAGCCTCGAGCCGCGCCAGCTGCGCGCCGAGGCAGGCGTGCTCACCGGCACCGAATGCGATGTGCACGTTTGGGCTACGGGTGATGTCGAACTCCTCCCCGTTGGCGCCGAAGATCTCCTCGTCGCGGTTGGCCGCGCCGTAGAGCATGACCACCGTCTCGCCGGACTTAATCAACTGGCCGCGGATCTCGACGTCCTCGGTGGCTTCCCGCGCCATATGTGTCACGGGGCTGGTAAATCGCAGCATCTCCTCGACAGCGCTTCCCATGAGTTCGGGGTTCGAGCGGAGAAGTGCGAATTGATCGGGATGATCAAGCAGCGCCAGGGTGCCGAGCGCAATCAGGTTGCGGGTGGTCTCGTTGCCCGCCACCAGGAGCAGGAACGAGAAATTGAGCAGGTCGGCATCCGTTAGCCGTTCGCCGTCGACCTCTGCCGCCGCCAAGATGCTGAGCAGGTCGTCTTGCCCGGTGACCTCGCCGGAGCGACGTGTATCGATCAACTTCGTGAAGTATTCGTAGAGCTCGCCGAGCGCAACAAAGTTGTCCAGCTCGATATCAGGATCGGCGGTCCCCACCGCTGCATCCGACCAGGCCCGGAACTGCTCCCAGTCGTCCGGCGGCGCACCGAGCATCTCGGCGATCATCCGGGTGGGGAGCGGAGAGGCGATCTCCTCGGCGAATTGGTACTCCCTGGACGGATCGACGTCGTCGAGGATGCCCTTGACGATCTCGCGGACCTTGGGCTCCAGCAACGTGACCTGGCGTCGCGTGAAGCCCGAGTTGATGAGCTTGCGCAGCTGCCGGTGCCGCGGCGGGTCGGTGAAGATGAGATTCCCCTCCTGCACCGGGCTGGGCATTTCGGGATCCGGGATCGTGATGCCCTTGGTCGACGAAAATATGTGGGGGTGTCCGGACACGAAGCGCACATCCTCGTACTTCGTCAGCGCCCAGAAGTTCGTGACGTCGTTCCAGACGACCGGTGTGCTGTTGCGCAGTTCCCGATAGGCCGGGTATGGATCCCCTGCGTAGAAATCGGGGGAATGCAGTGGATACGCGGACGTGGGGCGAGAAACTCCAGGTGCGGGCTCAGTGGGCACTGCAGACCTTCCTCGTCGCCGAAGATTGATCGGACAGATATGGCAATAATGTCCGCTAACAATGTGTCTACCGCACTCAAACGGCACCTGTCAATTAGGTATCTATCCAGGTAAAATCCGAGTACGTTGACGTCTCAAGGTCCGTGGGTGTACATCTTTGTTGAAGATGTCGGATTCTGTGCGGTGCGGAAGGCGGAGTTGCAAATGGCCGAGTCGTGTCCCCTCGTCGACCGCTACGGGCACTACATCGGCGGTCGGTGGGTGGAACCGGACAACGGACGCTACGACGTCGTCGATCCCGCCACTGAGCAGGTCATCTCGACGGCACCCGACGCCAGCGTGGCCCAGGTCGAATCGGCGATCGCCGCGGCGCGCTCCGCGTTCGACTCCGGCATCTGGTCCGCGGCGGCACCCGAGGAACGATCCCGCTGCCTCCAGCAGCTCAGTGACGCGCTGCTCGCGCGGGGGGACGACATCTACGCGCTGGCGCAGACCGAGTGGGGCTGCACAGCAAACGAGAGATTGATCCAGGTCGACGGTCCCGCGTTCATGGCAGGCCGTGCCGCCGAACTCGCACTCGAGCCCGTCGAAGCTCCCGAAGATTTCTGGGGGGCCGCAGGCACCACGCTGCTGAGGCATGAGCCGCTCGGCGTGGTCGCGGCCATGACGCCGTGGAACTTCCCACACACGCTGAACATCATGAAGCTGCGTGCCGCGCTGGCCGCGGGCAACACGATGGTCCTCAAGCCGTCGCCGCTCACCCCGCTGGCCGGGCTGGCGCTGGCGCGCATCATCGACGAGGAGACCGACATCCCACCCGGCGTGGTGAATGTCGTCACGCCGAGCGGCATCGATGCCAGCAAGGTATTGACCCTCGACCCCCGGGTGGACATGGTCACCTTTACCGGCAGTTCGTCGGTCGGTCGCGACGTGATGGCCGCTTCGGCTTCCACGATGAAGCGGATTCTGCTCGAATGCGGCGGCAAGTCCGCGTGCATCTTTCTCGACGATGTCGACGTCACCGACGAACTGCTCGAGCGGATTCTCTTCGACGGGTGCACATTGCACGCCGGGCAGGCTTGCATCCTCAACAGTCGGCTCGTGGTGCCCGACGCCCTCCACGACGATGTCGTGAGCCGCTTGGTGGAACTCGCACAGAACGTAAAGGTCGGGGATCCGCGCGACGCGGATGTGACGATGGGACCGTTGATCAGTCGTCAACACCTGGACCGAGTAGAGGGCTTCGTCAAGCGTGCGGAGCAGGACGGCGCGAAAGTGGTTGCCGGCGGCGGACGTCCGAAGGATCTCGGCACTGGCTACTACTTCGAGCCGACGATCCTGACCAATGCGACCGCCGAGTCCTACATCGCGCAGGAAGAGGTGTTCGGTCCCGTGATGACCGTGTTGTCCTACAGCGGAGACGACGACGCCGTTGCGATCGCCAACAACTCGGCGTACGGCCTCGGCGGTGCGATCTGGGGCACCGACGTCGACCGGGCAGTCGATATCGCGCGACGGATTCGGACCGGTCAGATTTCGATCAACGGCACCATATCGGGCGACGCCCCGTTCGGGGGTTTCAATCAGAGCGGTATCGGGCGTGAAGGCGGTGTGATGGGCATGCGGGCCTACATGGAGCCCAAGGCAATTGGAGTGCCTGCATGACGGGACCGCTTGCTGGTCTGCGTGTCATCGAGCTCGGCGGCGACATCACTGCGGCGTACTGCACCAAATTGCTCGTCGATCTCGGCGCTGATGTGTTGAAGGTCGAATCACCGGCAGGCGATCCGCTGAGGAAGTGGGGGACTTCCGGCGGACTCTTTGAATATCTGAATGCCGGAAAGCGCGGATTGACAGTCGATCTCGATTCCCACACCGATGTGCTCCACGCTCCGATCGCGCAGGCAGATCTGCTGGTCGAGAATCTGGCACCGGGAGCGGCGCAGCGTTGGGACTGGGGAATCGACCACGACAGTCTGCAACAGATCAACCCCAATCTCGTCGTAGTGCGGATCTCCGACTACGGACAGGACGGACCGCGATTCGATCGGCAGTCCACACCGCTGACCCTGCAGGCCGCCGCCGGCTGGGTGTCGACCCGCGAGCCTGACCGGCCACCGGTGCAGGCCGGCGCACGCATCCCCGAGTACATCGCCGGTTGCTACGCCGCGCTCGGCGCCCTGACGGCGTTGCGGATCGCCGACGCCGGGACGAACCGGGTGATCGAGGTCGACGTTTCGGCCTTCGAGGCCCTGTTGTCGACGTTGCCCTATCCGATGCTGATGGCCGCGCGGTTGAAAAGCCTTGGCCTGCCGCCCAACTCCAAGGCCGCACCAATGCTGGGCATCGTGCGGGCAGCCGACGGCTGGATCGGGATCAACTGCCTGACCGGTCAGCACTGGCTGGATGTGTGCGCGATGGTCGGGCTTCCCGAATTCGGGGAGCATCAGATCGCGATCATGTTGGGTGGGCCCGAGCGGGACGAGTTCTTCGCAAAAGCGCAGCCGTGGCTCGAATCGATGAACGTAGCCGATCTGGTGGAGCTCAGTCAGGCCATGCGGATTCCCGCGGCACCGGTGAACGACGGAGCGACCATTCTGGAGTCGCCGCAATATCGCGATCGTGGGTTCTTCGTCGAAGGGGACGTCGACGGTTCACGCTTCATGCGACCGGGCGCACCCTTCCGGTTGGCGAAAACGCCGGTGAGTGCTCCGCGGTCCGCGCCGCGACTGGGTGACGCAACAGTCGGTTGGGATAATCGCGCCGCGCCATCGTCGTCACGACCTGTCGAGCAGATCGACGCACCGTTCTCGGGCCTGAAAGTGTTTGATCTGAGCACATTCTGGTCCGGTGCGTACCTCACGATGTACTTGGGCGCGTTCGGCGCGGACGTCCTCAAGGTCGAGTCGATCCAACGCCCCGACGGTCATCGATACTCGGGTTCGCTACTGCGCAGCAGCGACGACTGGTACGAGATCGGGCCGATGTGGCAGGCCACCAACCTCAACAAGCGTGATATCACCCTCGACCTGACATCGGATGCCGGTCGCGAACTTGCGCTGCGGCTGGCGGCAGAGGCCGACGTGGTGGTGGAGAACTTCTCACCGCGCGTTGTGGAGCATTTCGGTCTGGACTATGCCTCCTTGAACGAGATCAACCCCGACGTCATCATGATGCGGATGCCGGGCCTCGGACTCGAAGGTCCGTGGCGCGACTACGTCGGGTGGGCGCTGAATTTCGAGCAATTGTCCGGCATGTCGGCGGCCACCGGCTACCCCGACGGCCCACCGTGCAACCTGCAGGGACCCGCCGACCCGATTGTGGGTGTGCACGCCACCGTCGCGCTCCTTGCTGCGCTCGACCACAAGCGCAGAACCGGTGAGGGCCAACTGATCGAGGTTGCGCAGATCGAGGTCGGCGCCGCGCTGATGGCGGAACCGGTCATCGAGTACTCGCTGACTGGCCGAGTGCCCGAGCGGGAGGGGAACCGGCACCGCGCCTATGCCCAGGGTGTCTATCCGGCCAGTGGCGAAGATGAATGGGTGGCGATCTCGGTGCGCGACGACGCCGACTGGGCCGCTGTGCTCGAGGTGATCGGTCGCCCAGAACTCCGCGATGACGCGCGATTCGCCACACCCGAAGCCCGCTTGGCCAACCATGACGCTTTCGACGACGTCCTACAGCAGTGGACGGTCACCCGGGGGCCGGACGACGTGGCCGAGACGCTCCGGCGTCACGGTGTGCCTGCCGAGCGTCTGCTTACTGGCGACCGCATGTACGACGTCGACCAGCTCGAAGCCCGCGGCTACTACACCGATCTCGAGCATCGGCTCTCGGGACGCCAGCGCTACCCGGGCTGGCCTTTCCGGATCACGCCGGGTCCTTCGCAACACCACCGCTCGCCGTCGCCGACGCTGGGTCAGCACAACGCCGAGGTTCTGCAGGCTCTGGGGTTGTCGGACGCCGACGTGGCGGGTTTGCGCGAACGACGGGTGATCGGCGAGCGGCTGCTGAATGCGTGACGGCCGCTCGTGATCAACGAGGCGCGAAGTGTTATACGATCTGCCTACCGAGCGAAAATAACTGTTTACATTTTTGCACAAACAGCACTCTCTGTGCAGAGAGTTCAGACTGATCCCACTCGAGTGACGCCGCTCGCGACAAGTCAGGCGACCATTGCAGCGCACTCTTGGCGCACGTCGCGGGATCCCACCGGAGATTTTGTGGCCCTACTTCAGAAGAACGAGGGTCCCACAAATCTGCGTATCAACTGGCGTTCGCATTCTCGATCTTCCACCGGCCAGTACCACAATGCAAAAGTGATCCGAACAAGATATTGAGCGGCCAAAGGGTCGGCCTCCCCGATCATCTCCCCGGCGAGATCGGCCACAAGAGGTGACGTGATTACCCATCCTCGGTCGCTGTCGGGACTGATCGCGCCCATCATCAGCTCGCCGAAGGGCTGTGCACGGATGTTCTCGAGCGCTACTTCGATTGCAGTCACGACTCGATCCGGTCCTGTCAGTCCTTCAATAGCCTGCCGGACCGATCCGAGCACGTGCTGCGAAGCTCGGCGAATGATGCCCTCGAGTATCACCGTCTTACCGCCCACCTGACGGTAGATCGTTGCCGGCGAGCAGTGGACCTTCTGAGCAAGTGTTTCGATACTGAAGCCTTCGATGCCCTTTCGGGAGACCAGATCAGTCGCTGCTGCGAAAATTCGCTCAGTTGCTGCGCTGCCCCGATTCGAACCGACGAGCCAGTCATCGCGTTGTGTCACCGCGAACCTTCTTCCATGGGCCATGTCAGTGGAATCCGTCGCGAGGCTTGTAGATGCGCACTGATTCTTCGCAACTCTACGGCGGCGCGGCACTGCGAGACACCCGCCAGCGGATAAGCCGTTCTCTCGCGGTGAGAACCGGCGCTCTACAAGACGCTCGCGAATTGCCTAATCAGCGCACTAGTGTGAGAAAACGATTCTGGCATCGGGCGACTCCGCCATTGCAACTTTGTGCCGCACCGTTGACGACCTCGGCGGCCTACGACCACCCTGAATCGGTGACCGTCATCAACGATCCGATTCAGTTCTTTGGCGCAGACGCTATCCAGGACCCTTACCCGATTTATGACGAGTTGCGCAGGCGAGCCCCCGTACATCGAGTCGGAGAATCGCCGTTCTACGTCGTGTGTGGTTGGGACGCAACCATCGAGGCCATTGCTCGAGTGGATGACTTTTCATCGAACCTCACCGCCACGATGGTGTATCAGGAAGACGGCACCGTCGTGCCATTCGCCATGGGTCAGCCCGGCGGTTCTCACAATGTTCTGGCTACCGCAGACGACCCGCTGCATGCCGATCATCGCAAGATATTGGTGCCGCATCTCTCCGCCAAACGGGTCCGAATCATCGAACAGTTCGCGGACCAGACCGCGAAACGGCTGTGGGATGAGAACCTCGATGACGGGCACTACGAGTGGATGAGTGCCATGGCCAACCGACTTCCAATGATGGTCGTCGCAAAATTGTTGGGGCTACCGGAGAATGATGTCGACAATCTCATCAGATGCGGTTATGCGACGACCGCATTACTGGATGGCTTGATCACCTCTACACAGATCGAGGCCGCGGGAATGGCGGCGATGGAACTTGGAGCTTACGTCCTCGAACATTTCGAGACGGCGGCGAATGACCCTCAGCCCGGCTTGATCAGCGATCTGGCGACGCGTTGCGCATCGGGAGAGATCGACCAGGTGGTTGCCCTCACCATCATGCTGACGTTGTTCAGCGCGGCCGGCGAGTCGACAGCCTCGCTGTTGGGCAGTGCTGCCGGGATTCTGGCCGAGAAGCCAGATGTTCAACAGCAGCTCCGCAACGAGCCGGAGCTCTTGGGCGCTTTCATCGAGGAAACCCTGCGATTCGAACCCCCGTTCAGGGGGCACTATCGACACGTTTGGCGTGACACCTCGCTGGGCGGTGTCGATATTCCCGCCGATTCGCACCTATTGCTCCTATGGGGAGCAGCCAACCGCGATCCAGCGCAGTTCGACGAACCCAATGAGTTTCGACTGGACCGGACTGCGGCGAAAGGACACCTCGCCTTCGGTAAAGGCGCGCACTTCTGCATAGGGGCCGCATTGGCCAGGCTGGAAGCGCAGATTGTGTTGGGCACTTTACTTGAGCGCACCCATTGGATCGACGCTGTTGAAATAGGGCCTTGGTTACCAAGCATTCTGGTACGCCGTCGTGAACGATTGCGCTTGGCCGTTCGATGACTGGCCGGCTGCAGATCCGACGCGTCGCGTTCGGCCCAGGGCCCGTAGTAGTGATGAATCAACCCGCTGGCTCGCGGTCAAAGTCGCTATTCGGCGTATACCGGCTGAGAGGACATCAAGATGGACGATCTCCAGGCCTGCTTCGATCTGGAACAAGCCAAAGCACGGTACTGCCGATTGATGGACACCAAGAACTGGGCGGAACTCGCTGCCCTGCTCACCGAGGATCTGGTGTTCGATCTGACCGACGGCAACCCTAAGGCGTCGCCGATCGTCGGGCGAAACGCGGCGCTCGAAGCGGTCAGGGCATCGGTCGGAGATGCCAAGACCGTTCATCAGGTTCATTCGCCCGAATTCGAACTCGATGGTGACGAGGCACGCGTGGTCTGGGCGGTGCAGGAGCGAGTGGTGTGGAAGAGCGGTGCCTCACTTACCGCCTACGGCCATTATCACGACCGCTGGATTCGCGACGAACGAGGTTGGCGGATAGCGGAATTGAGGTTGACCCATCTGCTAATGGAGTTCGCCTAGTTGTCGATGAGGTGTCTGGAGACTTCCGCCAATGACACGTGCCGTTTATTCGGAGTTGCGGCAGCTCCGCGTGTGCCCCATGCGGGTGGGGGTCCCAGGCACATATGCGTGCGTGCCGTACCTGAACGCTGGGTGCGTGCGCGGGTTGCGGTCCGTGCAGTAGTAGTCAACATCGAGATGCCGCTCGCGACTGTTAGGCGATCATCGCAGCGATGGTGTCGACGACACAGGCCGGTCGATCGGAGCCCTCGACTTCGACGGTGACCCGGACGGTCGCTCGGCCGCCCTTGTCGTTGCGTTCCACCTTGATCAGCTCTGCGCCGGCCCGAATGCGTGAGTCGACCGGAACCGGCGCGGGAAAGCGGAGCTTGTCGACGCCGTAGTTCACCTGCATCGACAACCCGGTCACCTGGTAGATCTGCTGCACCAGTATGGGAACCAGCGACAGAGTCAGGTAGCCGTGCGCGATGGTCTTGCCGTACGGGCCGCTTGCCGCTTTGACGACGTCGACGTGGATCCATTGATGATCCCCGGTCGCCTCCGCGAACAAGTCGATTTCCCTCTGGGTGATCTGTCGCCAGTCGCTGTAGCCGAGGTGCTCACCCACGTGGGCTTCGAAAGCCGAGATGCCCTCGTAGACAGTCGGATTCGTGGGCGCCTGCGTCACGCCGGGACCTTGATGCCCAGCTGCTCCATCGCGTTGCCGCCCATGATCTTTGCCTTCGCCGTCTCGGAGAAGCCATCGATGCGGTCGACAAAACTCAAGGGGTCGCCGATGCCCTCGGGGTGCGGGAAGTCGGAGCCGAACATCACGTGGTCCTCGCCCATGATGTCGACGATGCCCTTGAGGTCGTCCTCGAGGAACGGGTGGATATAGATGTTGCGCTTGAACACCTCGACGGGATGCTCGTCGAACTCCTTCGGCATGATCTTGTACGCCGTGTTGAGCTGTTCGAGAAGGTTGCGCACCCAGCCGCTGCCGTTCTCGACGCACAGAATCTTCAGGTCGGGGAAGCGCGACAGCGCGCCGTGGCAGATCATCGCGGCCAAAGTGTCCTCGATCGCACGGTGTCCCATCACGACTTCGCGCAGTGCGCTCGGCTTGAACGACAGGTACTCGTCGCCGCCCTCCCACTCCATGAGGTGCTTCTGGTAGCCGCTGTCCGAGGCGTGCATGGTGACCGGCGTTCCGGCATCGACCACCTCCTGCCAGAACGGGTCGAATTCCGGCAGACCCATCGAGCGCGAGCCGCCGAACCGACTGGGCACTGGCGCGGGCCGGACCAGGAATGTCTTCATACCGCGCTCGAGACCCCAGTGGAACTCCCTGATGGCCTCGTCGACCAGCGGCAAGCAGATCACCGGTGTGGCGAAGATGCGTTCCTTGTAGTTAAACGTCCAGTGCTCGTACATCCACTCGTTGAGAGCGTGGATGATCGCGTGGGTGAGCACGACATCATCGGTCGTGCGCTCCTCGATGAGGCTGGCGAGGGTCGGATACATGACGCACTGGTCGATACCGAGCTCGTCCATCAGCTCCAACCGAGGGGCAGGCGCTTGGTAAGCGGGGATGACATCCATTGCCTCGCCGATGAATTCGCGAAAGTTCAGCCCCTCGGGGTTGTTGCCGAGGAAATAGTCCTCGGCGCTGCCCGGTCTGGCCACCCTGGCGAACGTCGGATTGGGGATCATGTGGCTGATGTGGTCCTTGACGACCAGCTTCGGTCGCCCGTTGACCTCGACGTAGCCGACCTTGCCCCGGTGTTCCTTCGGCAGGTACTTCGTCAGCGCGTCCTCGGTCTCGTACATGTGGTTGTCGACGTCGAACACCGGATACGGCAATGAACGGGGGGACATGGTTCCGATTCCTCCTCGGAGCAGCGAATATCACCGTTTACGCTTTCTGAGAATGACGTTATCACCAACGCCTGGCAACATCCAGATCGGGGTCAGATCGCCGACAGCTCTTTCCATGCGTTGACCACTGCTTCTGTGGTGGTCACGGTGGTCAGCAGGGCCAGCGTGTTGTCGATGACGGCTTCGGCGTACTGGCGCGGGTAGCCGGCGACGGCATCCCGGGGCAACACGAACTGATAGCTGCGGTTGACTGCGTCCATCACGAAGTTCTGAATCGCGATGTTGACCGAAACACCCACTCCCACAATCGTCTTGACATTGAGGTTGCGGAGCACCGAGTCAAGGTCGGTACCGGTCATCGGTCCGACGCCGTGAATACGGGTGAGCACGATATCGCTGTCGACCTGACCCAATTCGGGCAGGACCGAGGCGCCCGGGCTGCCGGGCGTCAGGTCGGCCGCGAACGACTTGCCGGCCATGAACAGCCTGGCGTTGGTGTTCGACCCACGGTTGTCGGGGCGCTTTTCGATCAGGCAGTGCACGACCGCCACCCCGGCGGCGCGGGCCGCGTCGAGCAGGAGCGCGATGTTGGGAATCGCCTCTTTGCGTGCTTCTTCGGCGAGCATCGGCAGGCCGGCTTGAGCGCCGATCACCCCGCCCTGGCATTCCTGGGTGACCAGTGCGGTCGTGGCCGGATCGACCAGATCGAGCAGGCTAGGTGCTGGCATGAGAACACACGTTATCGTCTGACAGAACGCGATTTCCAGAGGAGGGGCTGTGGAAGCTTGGGACGTCGAGATCCGTGAGTCGATCCGGCAGACGCTCTCCGATTACACCGCGGCCACCGACCGCTTCGATCTCAGAGCGCTCGCCGGGTGCTTCGCCCCGACGGGTGTGCTCGAGTTCACCGGGGGTGACAAACCTCTGACGGGCCCCGCGGCGATCGAGGCCGGACTCGGTGCGGCGTTGGCCTCACCACCCGATCCGGCACGACGGATGCCGACGCACGTGCGTCACCACGTCTCGAGCATCCGATTCGGCTCGGTGACGCGTGATCGCGTCGAGGTGAGCAGCTACTTCGCGGTGCATACCGACGTGGGTCTCGACCACTGGGGCCGATACCGCGACGTGCTCATCCCCGTCGATGGACGGTGGCTGTTCGCCCATCGGCGCATCAGCGTCGATGCGTTCTCGCCAGAGAGCCTTATGGCGCAATGAATTCCTCGGCGAACGCGTGAGCGCGGTCGACGTACTCGGCGCGGTCCTTCCCAAAAGGGGCGATGGTGAGCCACGTAACGCCCATGGCCTCCAACTTCGCAACGGTGGCATGTCGTTCATCCGCAGACTTGCTGTCGTCCAACAGGTTTCCCGCCGAGAAGCAGATGTCCAACGGCTCGGTGCGCCCGATCTCGGCGGCGTACTTCGTGGCCCAGGCGATCGCCGCCTCGAGATCCTCGAGCGTCGAGATCTCCGCCGTGCGTGATGCCGCGGCGTAGCCGAACGTGTTGAAGGGCGCCCAGCCCTGAGCGCGGGACACCGCACGCCGAACCGCGGACTTGCTGTTACCGCCAACCCAGACCGGCGGTGGGGTGGCGGGCACCGGACGCAGGCGCACCCCCCGGGAGGCGAATGACGTGCCCTCGTATGCGACATCGTCGCCGGTGAGAACCTTGCTCAGGACATCGAGCGACTCGTCGAGTAGAGCACCGCGAGTATCGAAATCGATTCCCAGCGCCTTGAATTCGGGCTTCAGGTACCCGGCTGCGACGCCGAGAATGAGCCGGCCACCCGACAGGATGGCCAAACTCTGGATCGACTTCGCTCCGAGAAACGGATTGCGGTAGGCCGCGACATAGACGTTCGTCAGCAGCTTGACGTCGGTCGTGGCAGCCGCCGCGAACGACAACGCGACAAACGGGTCAAGCGCATGATGGCCGCCGTGGTCGAGCCATTTCGCGTCGGGCGCCGGATGGTCGGTGACGTGCACGGCGGCGAATCCGCTTGCCTCGGCGATGCGGGCGATTTCGGCGATTGCCTCTGCGGAGACGAACTCCGACACATCCTCTACGCGCTGGGTGGGCAGTTCGAGAGAGTACGAGATGGTCACGGTGGTCCTTCCGGCTAGTGACTTGATGACGTGACGAGGTCCGCCAGGCGCGCAGCGTGATCGTCGGGACTGCCGAACATCAGTTGTGTCGACTTGGCTCGCCGCACATAGAGGTGCGCGTCGTGTTCCCAGGTGAATCCGATCCCACCGTGGATACGCATGTTGTCCAGCGCGTTGTGCAGGAACGCTTCTGAACAAGCCAGTTTCGCGACCGAAGCCGCGGTAGTCAGTGCTTCGGAATCCCCGGAGTCCGCCACGTCCGCCGCGTGCGCGGCGGCCGAGCGCGCGCCCTCGACGAGTACGAGCATGTCCGCGCACCGATGCTTGATCGCCTGGAAGCTGCCGATGGCGCGACCGAACTGAATGCGCTCTTTCGCGTAGCTGACGGCCATGTCGAGACACCGCTGCGCTGCACCGACCTGCTCATTGGCCAGCGCGACGATCGCGAGGTCAGATGTGCGGGCCAATCCGGCCGCCGCATCGCCGTCGGACCCGATGAGACGGCACTGCACGTCATCGAACCGGACACGCGCAACCTTGCGCGTGCGGTCGAGACTGGCGAGCGGTTCTCGCTCGAGGCCCTGTGCATCCGCTTGCGCGGCGAACAACGAGATTCCCGCGTCGGTGACCGCCGCGGCGAAGATGACGTCGGCGGTGTGCCCGTCGAGCACCAGATCCGCATCGCCCGAAATCCGAAACGCATCACCGTCACTGCGTGCCGTCAGCGTCACCGCGGCGGGATCCCATGCGTCGAGCCGTCCGTTGAGGATCAGCGTCGCGGTGGATGCTCCGTCGACCAATGAGGGGACGTAGTCCGCCATCGCGTCGCGGTCGCCGCTGCTGAGAATGGCTTGGACGGCTAGGCCGACGGTGGAGAAGAACGGCGAGCACAGTAGTGCTGCGCCCATCTCTTCGAAGACGACCGCGAGTTCGGCGAACCCGGCGCCTGCGCCACCCCACTCCTCTGGGATGGCGATGCCGTGCAATCCGAGTTCACCGGCCATCTGCCGCCAGACCTCGTGATCGTGGCCGGTGTCCATGAGTTCGCGGACACGGCTGCTGGGGGAGGTGACCTCGAGAAACTTGCGCACCGCCGCGCGTAGTTCGTTGATGTCATTCGTCGGCACGCGCCGCCTCCAGCTGCTTCGTTGGCACCGCGCCACATGGGCCCGGGATAGGCATTCCCGGACGAGGATAGTATCTTTTCTGAAATAGGAGAATATCCATTCTCGCATGAAGGAGCAGCGTCGTGACCAAGAAACTTGAGTACGGGATCTTTGACTGCGACACGCACTGCTACGAGACGCGCGACGCGTTTACCCGGTATCTCCCCAAGGAGTTTCAGGACCGGGCGATTACCACCGTGCGGGGAGCGGACGGGGTCGAGGTGATTCTCGCCGGCCACCGTGTTGCAACTTTCAACAGTGAAGGGGGGCTGGGCCTGGATGTCGCCTATCGCCCCGGATCTTTGAAAGAGATGCTCAAGCAGATGGGATCGGGCAACCCCGAGGAATCCTACGAGCCGCAGCCCATGCAGCCCGAGTACATCGAGCGTGCAGCACGGCTCGCGGTGATGGAGAAACAGAACGTCGAGCGGATGGTCATCTATCCGAGTGGAATGGCCCTGTCTGCGGAGCACTACGTCGACGACACCGCGGCGCTGTATGCGAATCTCCGATCGTTCAATCGTTGGTTCGACGAAGAGTGGGGTTTCAACTACGAGAACCGCTTGTACGCAACCGGATTGCTCTCACTTCGTGACCTTGATTTGGCTGTCGCCGAGACCGAGGCATTGATCGCGCAGGGCGCGAAATTCGTTCTGCTGCCTACCGGCCCGGCCTACGGCCGATCTCCGGGCGATCCCTACTTTGACCCGATCTACGCGCGACTCCAAGAAGCCGGTTGTGTCCTGGTATTCCACATCATGCCGTACTGGTACTTCGACGCGATCTCACCTGCATGGGGGCAAAACCCAGACCCCGCTTCCTGGCACATGTCGGCATGGCAGTGGATGAACATCTACGGCCAGCGACCGATCGAGGACACCCTCTCAGCGCTGATCTTCGACAACTTGTTCGGCCGGTTCCCTGGGTTGAACGTGTTGGTCGCCGAACACGGGGCCGAATGGGTGCCCTTTTTCACGAAACATATGGACAAGAGCCGTGGCATGGGTCGGAACGGTCCGTGGATCGGCGGAAAGCTGACGGAAAGGCCGTCCCTCATCTTCCGCGAGCACGTCCGGGTGGTCCCATATCCCGAGGACGATATTCCAGCTATCGTCGCCGGCCTCGGCTACGACGACTGTCTGGTGATGGGCTCGGACTATCCGCACGCCGAAGGGCTGGCCGAGCCTGCCGACTTCGTCAAGCTGCTGGATCCCCTCGACGATGCCGCCAAGAAGCGGATCATGCGCGACAACGCTGATCAGCTGCTCAGCCGGAGCTAGCGCCTATGGGGTCTGACGACGCAGACGTTGATCTCGATCTGTTGCGCGTTGCAGCGCGCGATTTCCTGGCCGGACGCGCCACGCAGGACTCCGTCAAGGAGCTCGCGGCGATGGACTGGACCGGGTTGCTCGTCGACGAGAAGCTCGGCGGCAGCGGATGGCGTCCGGTAGAGGCGACGGTCATCGCCGAGGAGCTCGGTCGCGCGCAGAGCTCGGCGCAGTGGCTTGGCTGCGTCATTGCGGCCGCGGCATTGAGCGGGGCGCCCGCCGAGACACGTGACCGATGGTTGCCTGCGATGCTCGACGGCAGCGGCACGGCTGGTGTCACGCTATCCGGCGACGTCGTGAGGGTGGCCCGCGGCGATGCGATCGACATTCTCATTACCTTGGGCCGCAACGGAATCCATGTGATCGAGATGTCCGACGCGCTGCCGCGACAGCTCGACGATGAGCTTCTGGACGTCAGCCGTCCGGTGTGGCGTGTCGATGTCTCCCAAGCGGAGAGCGTGCTGATCGGCGGACCTGAGCGGGCGGACGTATTGCTCGCCCTCGCCAGGGTCCTGCTCAGCGCGGACTCGCTCGGTGCGCTCTCGGCAACGTTCGAGCGCCTGGTCTCTTACCTGAAGGAACGTATCGCCTTCGGGGTACCAATCGCGAGTTTCCAAGCGGTGCAACATCGTCTGGTCGATCTGCGTGTCTTTGAGGCGAAGGCGCGCGCGGCGATCATGAAGGCCGCACGCGCGCTGGCCGCCGATGACGAGTCGAACGATGTGGTGGCTCTGTCCGCCGTGGCGCACGCGTTCGTCGCCGCCAAAACCGCCGCCGCGGTTGACGAATGCATGCAGCTGTCGGGCGGTATCGGATTCACCTGGGAGTACCCACTTCACCACGAGCTACGTCGGGTGTTCACCAACGGTTATCTCCTCGGCACGGCGCGTTCGAGTCGCGCGCTTCTCACAGAGAGGGCTGACTGGTGAACGCTGCGGGGACCCGGCCCAGCGAGGCGGATTTGGCGGACTTCAGGAGCCGCGTCAGGGCGCACATTGCCGAACATGCACCACGGTTCGACGCGAGGGAAGGGCGTCGAGCGCCGGAAAACGCCGAGCAGGAAGCCCAGTTGCGCGCGTGGTTTGCGACGCTATTCGACGCGGGCTTCGTCGGCGCGGACTGGCCGGTGGAGTTCGGTGGTCGCGCCGATCATCATCCCCTGCACGACCGGATCGTCTCGGAGGAAATCCTGCGCGCCCGCGCGCCGCGCCCCGTCGACCAGGTCAACCTCGCAGCACATGTGCTGCTGCACTTCGGATCCGACGAGCAGAAGGCCACGCTTCTGCCTCCCATGCGCACCAGCGAACACGTGTGGTGTCAGTTGCTCAGCGAGCCCGACGCCGGCAGCGATATCGCCAATGTCCGCACCAACGGTGTCCAGCAGGCCGACGGCACGTGGGTTATCGACGGGCAGAAGACATGGATCACCGACGGACACTGGGCCGAGATGGGTCTGGCGCTCATCCGCACCGATCCGTCGTCGTCGCGCCACCACGGGCTGTCGGTGTTCATCGTGCCGCTGAGCACCCCGGGAGTCGAGGTTCGTCCGATCCGCACCATCAATGAGGCGATCGAAGTGAACGAGGTTTTCCTCGACGGCGTAAATGTCCCGGCGGCCAATCTGATCGGCGAGGTCGGCCAGGGCTGGTCGATCATCATGGCGGGCTTGGATTTCGAACGTTTCGGGATCGGCGGGAACGTCATCCTGCTCGAGTTGTTGATCGACGATCTCGTCACAGTCGTGCGTCACGCGACCCTGGACGGCAAGGCGGCGTTCGAGCATGAGGACATCCGACAGAAGGTCGCCGAGTTGGCTGTCGAAGTGGAGGTGGCGAAGGCATTCATCGACGATCACGTCGAGCGCCTCGTCGTCGGCGCCGACGAACCGGGTGACGGTTCGATCGCCAAGCTGAGCTTCGCCGAGACCTATCACCGGGTGTCGGCGTACGGCACTGAATTGGCGGCGATGGTGTGCACCGTGGCCGCCGATCCGAGTGTGGCGCTGGCCAAACAGCGTCTGAAAGAGTGCTGGTTGTGGTCCCGCGCGTACACCGTGTCCGGCGGAAGCAATGAAATGATGCGGAACATACTGGCCAAACGACGGCTGCTACTGCCGAGCGGCTGATGGCTCAACCCTATTGGAGTCTGGTCGAAGCGGCGGCCCAATTGCACCCCGACCGCATCGTGCTCGTCGACGATTTCGGCCGGAGCCTGACGAACTCGCAGTTGAGTGATGCGGCGGAGAGCACCGCGGCGGCGCTGGCCGAACGTGGTGTAGTCGACGGGACCGCTGTGTCATGGCAATTGCCCACCACGCTCGAGACGATGGTCGTTATGGTGGCGTTGACGCGCCTCGGCGCCATCCAAAACCCCATCCTGCCTATCTGGCGCGAGAGCGAAGTCGGTTTCGTGACAGCGCAACTCGGCACTGAGATGCTGATCGTGCCAGGCGTGTGGCGCGGTTTCGACCACGTCGCGCTTGCCGAATCGTTGACGCGCGAACGACCGATGACGATCGTGGTGATCGACCACGAGGCACCGATCACCCACGGGTTGCGGTTGCCGTCCGGCGATCCGGCGAACCTGCCGCCGCCACCTAGGTCTGACGAGGATGCGCGGTGGGTCTACTACTCGTCGGGCACGACCGCAGCGCCAAAGGGAATACGCCACTGCGATCGGTCGGTGATCGCAGGTTCAGCCGGGGTGCTCGGCATGTTCGGCGCCTCGAATACCGACGTGAACCCCGTCGCGTTTCCGGTGTCGCACATCGGCGGCGCGGCGATGCTGGCGGCGAGCCTGCTCACCGGTATGCGCATGGTGCTATTCGATGCCTTCGATCCCGCGGTCACGCCGAAGGCGATCGCGGCGCACCGACCGACAATTCTCGGTTCGGCAACCCCTTTCTTCGTCGCCTACATGGCCGCGCAGCGCGAGCACGGCGCCGAACCGCTGTTTCCGGATCTGCGCGGCTGCGTCGGGGGAGGGGCGCCGATCACCCCGGAGCTCTCCCGACAGGTGCGCGAGACGCTTTCGGTTGCGGGAGTGGCGAATTCATGGGGGCTTACCGAGTTCCCGGTGGCGACTTCACCGCCGCCGGACGGCACGCCCGACGTCCTCGATCACACCGTCGGTCGGCCGGTGCCGGGAGTCTCGGTGCGCGTCGTCGACGAGACCGAGCGGGATGTCGCCGCGGGCGAGGAGGGCGAACTGCGGCTCAAGGGTCCGCAGTGCTTTCTGGGGTATGTCGATTCGACACTCGATGCTGACGCATTCGATGCGGACGGGTGGTTCCGCAGCGGAGACCGTGGGCGGATCGACGCCAATGGCAATGTCGCCATCACCGGACGCATCAAGGACGCAATCATCCGCAATGCGGAGAACATCTCGGCGTTGGAGATCGAGGGAGTGCTCGCGACGCACCCCGCCGTTGCCGATGTTGCGGTGATCGGTGTGCCCGATGCGCGGACGGGGGAGCGGGTGTGCGCTGTTGTGGTTCCCAAGCCGGGTTCCGAAGTCGATTTAGCGTCGCTCGCCGAACACTGTCAGGCGCGGGGTCTAAGCAAGCACAAGTCGCCCGAACGCCTGGAGTTCATCGACGCGTTGCCGCGCAACCTCACTGGCAAGGTTCTCAAGAACGAACTCAGAGAGCGGTTCGGCCGCTAACTATCGCGATTTCGCTCAGTAAAGTTTCTGCAGCAGAACGAATTTCGTGAGTAGTCATGGGTCGCAGGGGATGGATCCCGAGGATAAGCCGCACCCGATCGGAATCGTCCAAGACGGGTGCCGAGATCGTGGCCACCGGGCGAGCGCCGAGCGCGTTGTCGTCCCACAAAAGGTTGGCCGAAATGAATTCGACGCGCAGTTGGTCGACTACTGAGCGCAAGTTGTGTGGGACGGTCTCTCCAGACAACGTTCCGAGCGCATGCGCCGCCTGCGCGAGCGCTGGGGTCATCCAGTCAACGTCATAACCCCGCGCTCGGGTCTCGGTCAACACCCCGTGCAGGCGTTCAGCCAGTGATGTGTCGCCTGCTGCGCCACGCTGCACCCACGACTCCTGCTCGTCGGGTATGTCCCATGCGGCACAGGCGATTCCAAATGGGGGCGCGTAGGGGATACGTTCCTGAGGAAGGGTACGTTCGGCCCAACCATCGGGGTTCGCAAACGCGGTGATAACCAGTTCGTCTCCGTAGCGTTCGACTACTGAAGCCGGCATGCCGGTCGATTCGACGAGGCGATCGATGGCATCGCGCGCGATTCCAGCCAGCGGGCGGGTTGTGTCGAGCCGATGTGCAATCACGGCCAGTGCTGGGCCAGGTGCGAACTCTTTCGATATCGGATCCCGGGTGGCCCAGCCGCGATCGCAGAGTGTTTTGAGGATGGAGTGTGCCGTGGCTTGGGACAGATCGAGCTCACGGACAACGTCGGAGAAGCGCCAACCATTGCTGCCCGACCTGCTGATCAGCTCGATAACGCCCAATACCCGCTCGGTGGGCGCTGAATTCGTTCCCCGCAACCTTGACTCCTCCTCGTCCACATCCTACGGTCATTCTCAGCAATTAGAGAGATATTTCTCGAATAATAGAGAACTACTCACGAGGATGTGAGCCGGTGCGTGCAGTCGTCCTGCGAAACGGTGAATTAACGGTCCGCGAGACCGCCGACCCAGTTCCCGGTCCGAACGAGCTGCTCTTGAAGACGCTGAGCACGGCGATCTGCGCCTCGGACGTCCATTTCATGGACCATCCCGAACTCGCGATCGACGATCCGACTGGCCGGTCGCTCTACGACGTCGACCGCGACATCGTCATGGGTCACGAGTTCGTCGGCGAGGTGATCGGCCACGGCCCGGGGTGCAGCGACGCGTTTCCGATCGGGAGTCGGGCGACATCGATGCCGATCCGGTTGGTGGACGGCGGTGCAGGCGGACTCCGCATCATCGGCCAGCACCCCGAGGCGCAGGGCAGCTTCGGCGAGTTGCTCGTGGTCCCGGAGGCGACGGCCAGGGTCGTCGATGGATCGGTTTCCAGCGACGCGATCGCGATCGTCGATGCGTTCGCCGTCGGCGAGTACTACGTCCGGGTCGCCGAACTCCAACCCGGTGAGATACCGATCGTCGTCGGTGCGGGTGCGATCGGCCTGTCGGCGGTTGCGGCGTTGTCTGCCCGCGGTATCGCGCCGATCATCGTGTCCGACTTCAAGGCGGAGCGCCGCGAACTCGCGCGCTCAGGCTTCGGCGCGCACGTACTGCACGATCCCGCCGAAGGATCTGTGTTCGATGTCTTCCGCGAAACGCGCCTAGAACACAAACTGTCCGGAACGGCGGTGGTGTTCGAATGTGTCGGAGCGCCGGGCCTCATCAACTCGATCGTCAAAGAGGCGGATTTCTACACCCGCATCTACTGCGCCGGTGGCTGGTACACCGGCGACACGCTGGACATCACCGAGGCGACCCGCCAAGGACTGACGCTCCGGTTGGGCGGCGGGCCGATGCCTGAGGACTGGTACGGCGTGCTCGACGCGGTGGTCGAAGGACGCCTCGACCCGATGCCCAGCGTCGGCAGGATCATCAGTCTCGACGCTGTGCCCGATGCACTCGACGAGGCTCGCCGGTCTGACGGGCCGCCTCGCATCGTTGTGCATCCGAACGGAGACGTTGCATGAGTGACCGAGACGACCTCTTCGACCTGACGATTCGCTACGCCACGGCCATCGATACCCGGCAGTACGCGCTGTTGAAAAAGGTCTTCACCGACGACGCGCAACTGGATTATGGCGAGGTCGGCAAATGGACGGGGGGCGCAGAGGTCGCCGAGTTCATGGAGGCGGCGCATGTCATGGCGACCCACACCATGCACCGGATGACGAATCAGGCGATCGAGATCGACGGCGACATTGCCACGATCCGCACGTATGTCGACGCCCTCATCCTTTTCGAGGGTGGGGGGGCGAACCCCGTCGGCTATTACGACGATCAAGCGGTGCGGACACCAGACGGCTGGCGAATCGCACGTCGCTCCTACACTTCCGTTCGCCTCGTCACGGTGCCGGCGCCATGACCGATATCGCTGAGAAGTATGGCCCGTGGGCCCTGGTGGTCGGTGCGTCCGACGGAGTCGGGGCGCTGTTCGCTGAGCGCCTTGCTGACGAAGGTGTGAACGTCGCGCTAGTGGCCCGTCGACAACACGTGCTCGACGGGGTGGCCAACGGAATCAGCGAGCACACCAGTACCGAGACGCGGACGTTTGCCATCGACCTCACCGACCCCGACGCTTCGCAACGAATCATCGAGGCGACTGATGACCTCGAGGTCGGCATGCTGGTGTATTGCGCGGGCGGCGATCCGAATTATCAACCCTTCCTTGCTAATCCGGTGTCGGCAGCGGAAGACCTACTGCAACGCAATTGCCTGGTATTGATGCGGTTGTGTCACCACTTCGCAGGCCAGATGGTCGAGCGGGGGAGAGGTGGCATCGTGAACTTCACGTCGGGGGCCGCGCTGGCCGGTGGCCGAAACATGGTGGCTTACGGTGGAACTAAAGCCTTCGACATGGTGTTCACCGAGGGTTTGTGGGTGGAGCTGCACGACAAGGGTGTCGATGTGCTTGGACTGGTCCTCGGCATGACGGACACCCCGGCGTTGCGAAAGTTGGAGTTCGGGCGCGGGCGCCTGACGTCTATCGACGAGGTCCCCGAGGGCGCGGTCACCGCCGCAAGCGTCGTCGACGAGGCGTTCGCCAACCTCGGTAACGGACCGACGATCGCCACCGGCGATGACATCCGGATGGCCTTTGAGCTCTTCAAGTCCATGTCACGCAACGACGTGGTCCGACTGATCATGCAGATGTCCACCGAAGTCATGGGTACCGACGACCGCCAGGGAAGTTAGACACCGAGATGTTCACCCTTCGCTTCGACATGCGGGCACCGTCGATCGGTGCATCTCCGACGGAGCTGTACGCGGCCGCAAGCGAGATGTCTGCGTGGGCGGAGACCCGCGGGTGCGTTGCCGCCGTCTTGTGCGAGCATCACTGCGCTGACGACGGATATCTCCCGTCGCCGCTGCTGCTCGGCGCGGCGATCGCCGCGCGTACCGAGCAGTTGATGCTGAACTTGGTGATCCTCCTTCCGTTCTACGACGTCGCGCGCTTGGCAGAGGACATGTCAGTCCTGGATCACATCAGTGCCGGCCGGGCGACCTATGTATTCGGGATCGGTTACCGCCAGGAAGAATACGACCACTTTGGATTGTCGCTATCCGATCGCGGGCGGCTGGCCGACGAGAAACTTGGGCTGCTGCGGCGCCTACTCACGGGAGAAGAGGTCATTCACGCCGGCCGGCGGATGAAGGTGACCCCGCAGCCCCGAACCCCCGAAGGTCCCATGATGAGTTGGGGCGGTGCCAGCCTCGCTGCCGCGCGTCGCGCAGGCCGCAACGGTCTTGGCCTGCTGGCCAATGGGGGTGTTTCCGGAATGCAGGAGGCCTACGAAAGTGCTTGCCGGGAGAATGGTTTCGAACCGGGTTTCATGCTGATACCCGAGAAGGACGCGGCTACCAATTGCTTTGTCGCCGATGATGTTGACGCGGCATGGGACGAGATCGGCCAGTATCTGCTGCACGACGCGATGGCCTACTCGGAATGGAATCCCGACAACACCGTATCGGCGAATATCACCACAGCCAAGACTGTCGATGAGTTGCGGTACGAATCAACGTCTCACGTGATCCTGTCAGTCGACGAAGCACGAAAGCGGCTTGCCGCAGGCGAGGTGTTCAACATCAATCCGCTGTGCGGAGGAATACCCCCGGCGATCGCGTGGCCGTACTTGAAGACATTCGCCGAGCTGGGCTAGTGGAGAGGAAGACATGAGCAGCGATCGCGTGGCCTTGAACGAAGAGATTGCCTTCCAGAAATGGGAGGGTTATGCGAAACCCATCGACCGTGGCCGCCACGTGAATTTTGGTGAGAAGTTCGTCTTTGCAACCGATTACGTGATGATGAGCCCCCATTTCAACGATGGCGCCGCCCAGTCGGCAGCCGAGATGTTCTCCGACGAGGTGGCGGCGGCCATGGCCAAGTACGCGCCCGACGGCGACATGCTTACCGCGGAATGGCGAATGTGGTGGAAGCACATGCCGGACTATCGCCTCGTCAGTCCGTTCGAATATGTTGCCGGAGACTGGGGCTTCTCGACCTGCGACACCTACGCGGGGACGCTCGCCGACGGCACGGTGTTGGAACTGCGGGAATGGGACTACATCTGGGTCAACGAGGAGGGCAAGGTCACGCGCTGGGACTGGTTTGTCGACCCCGACAAGTGGGAGCAGTTGCTGGGGCTCGTCGGGCTCGATCCAAAGGGTTTGACGAGCCAGCAGTACACGGTCAACTTCTTGCGGGAGGGGGGCGTCGGCAGCTGAGGCTGACGACAACAGAACGTTGCCCCGTTCTTGGTGTTCTGGGTGCTGCCTAGTTGAGAACATTCGTTCTCAATATTGGTACGAGGCGTTTACCCTTACGTTGCGGACAGTGTGAAACGACAGGAAAGGCGCCAATGGTGGCAGTTGAGAAATCTCGAATGTGTCGGGTTGTCCACGTGGGCACTGGTTTGACCGGTAAGCAGGCACTCCGGGCGATTATCGATGACCCCGCTTTGGAACTCGTCGGCGTCAAGGTGTCGACGCCCGAAAAAGCCGGAGTAGACGCTGGTCGCCTGTGTGGTGTCGCGGATGTCGGTGTTTCGGCAACTGATGATCTCGACGCAGTGCTGGCTCTCGCGCCCGACTGCGTTGTCTACTGTGCCACTGCGGTTCGACGCGAGGCTGAAGCGATTGCAGACATCGTCACCTATCTCGAAGCGGGGATCAACGTCGTCACGATTTCGACGATACCGATGGTCTACCCGTCAGCCGCGCCGCCGGAGTGGCGAACTGCCGTGGAGGCTGCAGCGGCGCAGGGCAATTCAACCTTCTACGCCACCGGCGCCGAGCCAGGGTTCATCAGTCTCAACATTCCCACCGCCCTGCTCACCGGTGCGGGCATCGTCGAGTCCTATCGGATGGACGAATACGCAATCGACTTGGACAAGTCGTACCCAATCTGGGATGTCCTGCACGAATCCATGGGATTCGGAAAACCGGACGGGCATGTACCAGCTCGAATCGCGTCAGGCAAGGTCAACCATGACTGGGAGACTGTGGTGCGGTATATCGCCGACATACTCGGACTGGAACTCGACGGTGTCGAACTGGATTGGGAAACACTTCTCGCGCCGACAGATCTCGAGACCGCGATCGGCGTGATCCCGCAAGGGACGATTTGCGCGCACCGCTGGCAACTCGCCGGCGTTGTCGATGGCCGGCCCGCGGTCGCGGTTCAATACTTCGCCACTGTGAGTTCAACACCCTGGCCGCAGCGCTGGCCGAGGCCGTCGAGGGAGGACCAAGGCGGCATGGTCATCCGCGTCGAGGGCTCGCCGAGTATGTGTCTGGAGCTGTATTTCGAGCAGTCAGCCTCAGATCGGGTGAACCCGGGCGTGGCCGTGACGGCGTTGGCTGCGGTCAACTCCGTACCCCAGGTCGTAGATGCGCCGACAGGTGTCCTCACCCAGCCTTTGGCAGGTCCTGCGATCGTGAGCAGGCAATCGCGGACTAGACGTCAGTAGGAGAGGCTGTTTGCCACTGGGTCAGCTTTCGACACCGCCTTGACGCAGGAAGTTGACGGTGTAGCCCTGGTAGGTGAGTACGTCGGGATCTAGGCCGATGAGCGCCAGGAACGGGTACCACTCGCGGGAGTCGACGAACCAGTCCCAGCGAGTGATGTGTCCGTCCGCATTGGTCCAGATATAGTCCCACTCCCGGAGTTCCAGCACCGTCCCGTCGGCGAGCGTCCCCGCGTATGTGTCGCGGGCCGCAAAGCCCCAGTCGAAAACATCACAGTCGAACGGCGTGACGGTTCTGAAGTCCGGCATGTACTTCCACCACATGCGAAACTCCGGGGTGAGCATGTCACCGTCCGGCGCGTAGGTGGCCATGGCTGCTGCCACTTCGTCTGAGAAGAGGTCGGCCATCGACTGCGCGACACCGCCGTTGAACAAAGGGCACATCATTGTGGCATCGGGTGCGTAGATCCACTCGTCGCCGTAGTGGACATGGTTCGTTTCAGGGGCCTTGGCGTACGCCTCCCACTTGGCGTGGGCAAGTCTTCCATGCAACCCCACGCGATTGACAGTCATGCATCCGCCCCTTTCGTTAGATGCCGATGAGTTCCTTGAGGTTGCGGCCCATCACACGCGCGGTGGTGTCGGGCGGTAGGCTCGCGAGTTCACTGACGAACTCCGCGGGCTCAGCCAGCCCCTCAGGATGCGGGTAATCGGAGCCGAACATCACCCGGTCCGCGCCGAGGATCTCGACGAGGTGCGACATGTCCTCTTCGTGGAACGGGTTGACCCAGATATGCCTGCGGAAGGTATCGGCGGGATGTTCGCTGAAATCCGACGGCTTCTTGCGGTAGACCCGATCGAACACGTCCATCAGTCGGAACGCCCAGGAGCCGCCGTTCTCCACCACGCCGATGCGCACGCCTGGGAATCGCTCGAACACCCCGTGGGCGATGAACGCCGCGAGCGTGTCGAAGATGTTGCGGCTCTCCTCATAGATGAATCCGCGCAGCTTGCTCAACGCGAAGCCGTTGAACTCGGTCGCGTCCTCCCAGTCGTCGACGTAGCGTTCATAACCGGAGTCCGAGTTGTGCATCTGCACCGAAATTCCGGCGGACTCGACGAGGCGCCAGAAGTCGTCGAACTCCGGAAGCGCGGGTGAGCGTGACGTGCCGTCCTCGCGCGGCACCGGCGCCGGGCGGATCAGCACCGTCCTCGCGCCGTTGTCCAGGCACCACTCGAGTTCTTTGACCCCAATGGCGGGATCGTTCAGCGCGATCGCCGGAACCGGGAAAATGCGGTTTTGGTAGTTGAACGTCCAGTCGTCGAGCAGCCAGCGGTTGAATGCATGCGTGACCGCGTGGGTGAGCTCGGTATCGGATTTGGTCCGCTCCTCGAGCATGCCAGCCGTCGTGGGAAACATCACCGCGCCGTGGACGCCCTGGCGATCCATCAGTGCCAGGCGCAGGTCCGGGCGCCGGAATTCGTCGGGGCAACGGATCGGCTGGGCCAGCTCGCGCAGCGTTTTACCCTCCGGGTTGTTGCCCCGGAAGTAGTCGGACCACGCACCCGGTGTGGGAATCACCTCATACGTCGGGTTCGGGATGCACTCGGTGACGACGCCCAGGATCTGCAGTTTCTTGCGACCATTGACGTCAATGAACTTCAGCGCCTCGGAATACTTGTCCGGCAGATAACGCGTGTAGGCGTCGATGGTTTCGTACATGTGGTTGTCGGCATCCCACACCTCGAATGTCTTTCCGTCGCTCACCAATGCCTCCAACCTGCGCGAGAATGTTGATTCTCAAGATAGCAAACGGTGGTATCCGTCGGCCGGCCGCCTCAGAGATTCATGAAATGACCGCCGTCGACCCCCAGCGTCTGCCCAGTGACATACCGCGCCGCAGGGCCGACCAGAAACGCGACGGCGGCGCCGATGTCGCGCTCCGGGTCGCCGATGCGCCCAAGCGGCACCCGCCGCGACAACCTCTCCGCCATCGCGGGATCGGCCTGGATCGCCGCGGTCATCGCAGGCGAATAGGCAAGCGGAGAGACCACATTCACGGTGATCTGATGTGGTGCCCACTCCCGGGCCAGGCTCTTGGCGAACCCGCGCAGGGCACCCTTCATCGTTGCGTATAGCGGCAATGTCGCACTGCCCTCGATACCCGCAGGCGACGTGAAGACCAGGAAGGTGCCGCCGCCCTGTTTGAGCGCGTTGAATGCCGCGGCGGCGCAGTGGTGCGCGCCACCGACCGAGACGGAGTAGTGGTCGTCGAGCAGCTGCCGGTCCACATCCTCAAGCCGGTGCGGTTGGCTGGACTTGTTGCTGGTGGCGTTGTGCACCACGGCGTCGAGACGCCCGGTTTTCTGCAGCGCCAATGCCACCGCGTCAGCGACTTGCTGCTGATCGGTCACGTCGCAGCGCGCCCAAGTCGCTCGATGTCCGCGTGCTGCGATTTCGTCGGCGACGCCGGTCTCGGAGCGGGAGGCGATAAAGACGTGCGCGCCATCGGCGGCCAGGGCCATGGCGATACCTCGCCCGACCCCGGCGCCTGAACCGGTCACGAGGACTGCGTGGCCGTCGAGACTCACGGCAACATCACCGAACCTCCGTCGACGACGATCGTGTCGCCCGTCAGGTTGTACAGATCACTACGCAACAGGAACCTCGCGGCCTCGACGATGGAGTGGGTCAGTGTGGCATCGTTTCGCTCTGCGGCAGCGGTCAAATGGGACGCATCGCCGGCGACTGCAAACAGGGCTAGAGGTGCGGCGATCATGTTGACCGCGATTCCCTCGGAACCCCATTGCCGCGCAGCCGATTTGGCCATCGACCGGATGCCCTCGATTGCAGTGGTGTAGTCGACCAGCCCGGCCGCGCCGACCATGCCGATTGTCGGCACGATCAGCACGATCCGACCGCCGCCCGCCATCGATGAGCGCGCCCTCTGCAGGGCGACCAGCGTGTGCCAGATCGTTTCGTCGGCCGCGGCATGACCATCGATGACGACGACGTTGTCGAACGCCTCAGTCAGCGTCTTCGTCAACGCATCGGCGGGGCCGATGACGATTGTGGTCACGCGTCGGCCAGCGCGGCGAGTTCGCGTTTGACCACCTTGCCGACGTCGTTGCGCGGCAATTGCTCGACGAACACCACGCGGACAGGCACCCGGTAGGGCGTCAGGCGCTCACGGCACCACGCGATCAGATCGTCCTCGGACAGCTCGGTATGACAGGCGACGAACGCCCATGGCACCTCGCCGAGGCGTTCGTCGGGAATCCCCACTACCGCGGCTTCTCGCACGCCATCGGCTGCGAGTAGCACGTCTTCCACCGTTCCCGGAAAGACCTTGAGGCCGCCGCGGTTGATCATGTCCGACACCCGGCCGTCGAGCCAGAGGAATCCGTCCTCGTCAAACCACCCGAGGTCGCCGGTGTGGAACCAGCCGTCGTCGGTGAGCCTGTCGAGGAACGCGGAATCGATCTTCCGCGCGGCGGTCGTCGGAGTGCGGACCATCACCTCGTCGTCGGCGATCGTGACATCAATGCCTGGCAGCGGACGCCCGACGGAGCCCAGTTTGGTCTCGCCCCACTCGCGCGCATCGGCGGCTGACCATCCGACGACCTCGCCTCCGAGTTCGGTTTGGCCGTAGGAGTTGAGCACGATCACGCCGAACTTGTCTCGGAAGCGTGCGGCTTGCACGGGGGATAGGGGAGCGGTGATCGATCGGACGATCTTGAGCGGCGACAGGTCCGTGACCGTTTCGTCGTGTAGGACCATGGTCAAGGCAGCGGGCGGCAACACCGTGGATCGCAGTTGATGGCGCTTGACCAGAGCGGCGAAGTCGGCAGGCGAGAACCTGTCCATCAGCACAACACCGGAGCCGGCGCGAAATGCGAAGAGCACTTGATAGATACCGGCCCAAAGGGACAGCGACAGCGGAACCAGGTTCGGCATTGGGGCGGATTTTGGTTTACCTGGCGAGGGTTTCCGACCGCGGAGTTTCTCGAGTAGCCGGTCGATCAAGTCGAGGACTGTCGCGTGCCGAAGCGGCACGGGCTTCGGCGCACCCGTGGTTCCCGAGGTGAATTGCAACAACGCGACGTCGGGGTCGTACTGTCGAGGGTCGGACGGCATTACAGATGACGGCGTCAGTGACCACGTCAACTGTGACCCGGAGACGACGGGTAACCCCGACGTCGAGAATCGCTGCGCCAGTTCTGGAATCGTGATCACAGCGACCGGCCGCAGCGTCGCGAGTTGCTCTTCCAACTCCGCGTCGGCCGCCCGAGGGTTGAGTGGCGTGTAAACGCCGCCGGCTCGCCATGTGCCGAACAGTGCGGCGACGGTCGTGGCGTCGTTGGGCAGCATGGCCGCGACCACTTGGCCGGTCACCAGCCCCGCTTCGTCGAGTAGCCGGCCCAAATGATCAGCGCTTGCGATGAGTTCATCGCGTGAGACATCGACAGCCAAAGTGTGCACTGCGATTTCGGGGAGTTCGGCCAGCAGCTCGGCGAGACTCACGAGTCCGCCTCCAGCGGTTGCCAATCGGGCGTCCGCTTGTCGGCGAACGCCTTTGGACCCTCGTTCTGGTCGGGATGACCCCACATCGAGGTCAGGTGCTTCGCACCCTCCCTGCATGCGTCGGTCAAGCCGTACTCGAGCGCACCCCACAACGCGCGCTTGGTCGCGCGCATGGCGGCCGGTGAGTTCTTCGCGATCTTTTCCGCGAGCTCCTGCGCAACGTCACGCAGCTTGTCGGGTGGGTCGACGATTTGGCTGATCATGCCGAGTTCATAAGCGCGCTGGGCGCTCAGACGTTCGTGACTGCCGACGAGTGCCATCCGCAGAATCGCTTCAGCGGGCACCTTGCGCATCAGAGCAATGGTTTCCAGCGCGCTGACCTGGCCGATGGAAACGTGCGGGTCAACAAAGCTGGCGTCCGAGGCGGCAATGACGACATCGGCATCGGCGACCCAGTGCAGTCCGCCTCCTGCGCAGACGCCGTTGACGGCGGTAATGACGGGCTTGCCGACATTGCAGTGCCAGCCCGTGAGCTTCAGGTCCAGTGAGCGCATGGTCTCCTGGAACTGCTGCACCGCTTCGCCGTCGAGATCGTCGACATCGGCGCCCACCTGGAACGCTCTGCCGTTACCGGTGTGCACGATGACGCGCACAACGGGGTCAGCGTCTAACTCGGCCCATGCTTTCGGGAATTCCTGGCGCATCAGCGCGTCGTAGGCATTGAGGCGATCAGGACGGTTGTTGATGATCCAGCCGACGGGGCCGCGCCGCTCGACAATGAGCCTCTCGTATGTCATGAAACCTCCAGAGGTTGCCAATGGGCGGGGCGTTTCTCGCGCCAGGCCCGTGCGCCCTCGGCGTGGTCGGGATGGTTGCGCAACCGCCAGATCTCTTCGGCGGCAGCATTCTTGGCTTCACACAACCCGACTTCGAGGGAATGCCACAATGCCCTCTTCGTGGCCCGCATCGCGGTGGGTGAATTGGTCGCCACGGAGCCGGCCAACCGTCCCGCTGCCGCCCTGAGCTGTCCGGCCGGCACGACTTCCGAGACGATGCCCAATTCGAACGCGCGCTGCGCGGAGATGCGCTCACCGTTACCGCTCAACGTCATTCGGGTGATCGCCTCCATCGGCGATTTTCGCAGCAACGTGATCGCCTCATACGCGACTGCCTGCCCCACCGAAACGTGGGGATCGACGAACGAAGCCTCCTGCGCGGCGATGACGATGTCGGCGTCGGCAACCAGATGAAGCCCCCCGCCCGCGCACACCCCATTGACCGCTGCGATCACTGGCTTCCACACCTCACAGTGCCACGACGAAATCTTCAGCGTGGCGTCCCTGGTCCGGCGCGAATGTTTGCGCATCGCCTCTTTGTCCCGAGCCACCTGCACGACGTCCATGCCGGTGCAGAAGGCCTTCCCGTTGGCGGTGTTGACGATCACACGCACATCGGGGTCCGCGTCCAGTTCGGCCCACGCGGCCTCGAGTTCATCGAGCATCAGCGCATCGAACGCATTGCCGGCTTCCGGGCGGTTGAGGATCAGCCAGCCGACGCCGTCGGACCTTGCGACGGTCAGACGCTCGTAGTCGCTCACGAGCGCGGAATGTCTTTCCAGGGCTTGCCTTTCCAGGGATCCGGCTCTCTCGGCAGTCCGAGTACACGCTCTCCGAGGATGTTCTTGTTGATTTCGGTGGTACCGCCCTCGGTGCTGTTGGCGAGGCTGCGCATCATGCCCTGAACTTCGCGCGGCAGCGCATCTGGATCGTCGGTAACAGGCCACGCCACCGCTGCGGTGCTGAGCAGGTCGACCATCAGATCCTGGATCTGCTGATTGAGCGTGGCCTGATGGACCTTCCCGATCGAGGACGCCGCGCCAGGCGACTGTCCGGCCGAAAGCGCCGCGCGGACACGGGCATTGGTCCAGCCGCGGATCTGTTCCTGCGCCCATAATCGCATGACCTTGTTCCGGATGACGGAGTCGGCCCACCGGCCGGTTTCCTGTGCGAGGGTGATCAACCGTTCGGCGCTGGAGCCGCCGAGACGGCCCATCCCGCCCGAGCCCGAACCCGAAACCATCTGTCGCTCACTGGATAGCGTCGACGCGCTGACTCGCCAGCCGTCGTTGACCTCGCCAACGCGATGAACGTCGGGCACCCGTGCGCCCTCCAGGAACACCTCGTTGAACTCCGCCTCACCGGTGATCTGTCGCAGCGGTCGAACCTCGACACCGGTCTGGTGCATATCGAGCAGGAAGTAGGTGATGCCTTTGTGTTTGGGCTCATTGGGATCGGTGCGGGCGAGCAGGATCGCGAAGTCGGCCTCATCGGCCCATGTCGTCCAGACTTTCTGCCCGGATATCACCCAGTCGTCGCCATCGCGGACGGCCTTCGTCGCCAGCGACGCGAGGTCGGAACCCGCACCGGGCTCGCTGAACAGCTGACACCACTTTTCCTCGTTGCGCACGATGGGCGGTAGGAAGCGCAGGCGTTGCTCCTCGTTGCCGTGACTGAACAGTGCCGCGGCAGCGTTGTTGAGGCCCAAAGGATTCAGGCGGGCTAATCGGAACGGTTCCAGCACCTTTTCAATGGCGCGGGCGAGGTCGTTGCCGATTCCCAGGCCGCCGTACTCGGGCAGCCATGTCGGGGCGACCAGACCCGTCGCCGCGAACGTCGGATACCACTGCCGGTAGTCCTCGAGGCTGCGCACCGACCGCAGAGCTGCCGGTCCTTCGGACGCGGCCGCCCGCCATGCGGCGGGGACCTCGGCCTCGATCCACCGTTCGACTTCGGTGATTGCGTCGGCGGTGCTGGTGGCTTCGGTGATCGACAGCATTATCGACCCTCGAATTTTGTGTCGCGTTTTTCCCGAAAGGCCGCCAGGCCCTCTTTGAAATCCTCGCTGCGGCTGGACAGTTCGAGCGCCAGGGCTTCGTTCTGCAGGTGGCGGTCGAGGTCGAGACCGTTGCCGCTCTGCAGCAGCCACTTTGTGAGCCCAAGCGCAACCGTCGGTGCCTCGGCCAGCCTGGTGACGAGTTGCTCTGCGGCCGAATCCAAATGACCGTCGGCGTGGGCGCCGTGGATGATCCCCCACTCGGCCGCCGTCGCCCCGGAGATCTCCTCGCCGAGCAACAGCAGTTGTCGGGTGCGCACCATCCCGACGAGTCGCGGCAACAGCCACGCCGCCCCGCTGTCTGGAGTGAAGCCGCGCGACATGAAGGGCTCCCAGAACCGCGCGTCGTCGGCGGCCACGCAGAAGTCGGCGGCCATCGCGAGGTGGAACCCGAGACCCGCCGCCCACCCGCGGACCACGGCGACGATCGGGACCTGGGTTTCGAGCATCAGCGGTATGAGCCTGTTGGCCTTGTTGGGCAGACGGCGCTGCGTGCTGCCGACGCGCGGCTTGCGTTCCGAGCGTGCGTTGTTGGCGATGAGATCTGATCCTGCGCAGAAATCGGGGCCTGCGGCATCGATCTGGATGACACGCACCGACTCGTCGACACCTGCGGCCGCGAGATGGCCCACCAACGCGTCGAGCATCACGTCGTTCACCGCATTGCGTTTGTCGGCGCGGTCCAGGGTCAGCGCGAGGACCGGTCCCTGTCGTTCGGCGCGAAGGCCGTCCACGCTGGCGTAGCTCACGTCAGCGCTCGGCGAATTGCGCGGACACCGCAGTGAGCAGATCCGCCAGGTTGGTCGACGCGCCGGGCGGGTCCGGTAGGCGAACCGGACCGTGCTTGCGACTGGGCAGAAGAATGCTGGCATGTCCCGGCGCGGTGACTTCGCCGCGCTGATTCGTCGCACTCAACTCGACATCGACTGCGGGACGATCACCTTCGGCGAGATACTTGCGCGTCACGGCGCCGGAGATCGTGTGCAGATCGCCGACATAGTTGAACAGTCGGAACTCGCAGTCGAGCTTCCACAACCAAGCATCGTCGCCCATCCAGTCGGTGCACAGGTGGATCAGCCACGTTTCGCGCATCCGGCCGTAGTCGAACGTGGTCGGGTTGCCGGCGTTGCGTGCGGCGTCGGGTTCCCAGTGCACGCGCTGCTGAACGTCGGGCACGCCGTGCTCGTTGGGCGTGTAGAAGCGGGGGATCCGCTGCCGGTTCTGCCACGCCAGTCGAAGCGGCCGCACACCGTACATCCCAGTGCCCATCCCGACATGCCAGCAGACCATGTCGGTCACCGTCAGCGGGCCCTTCGTCAGTGGCCCGAGCACGTCACCCTCGTTGACGTCCTCCCACCACCGGGGTTCGGCGCCTCGCGCTGCCTCGTTGGCAAGCCGCTCGTCGATGTCGGCGATCTCCTCGGCCGTCCACGTTTTGAGCTCGACGGCCTCGTACTTCTTGCGTCCACGCGCCTTGCTGCGTTCCGTGCGGATCATGTTGCGGTACTGACCGCCGAGGATGACGCCCTCGTCGTCGCGGAACACCTGGGCGGACCATTCGTGGACCGCACGGTCGGCGAACTCGCTGCGCTTGTCGAGCGCCGCGACCAACGCGTTGCGCCGGAAGACGCGGTGGTTCGCGCGCAGCGGGGCCCACCACTCCCGTGCCGATGAGGCATAGAACGCGTGCACGCCGCGTAGCGGGTCGCCCTTGGTCAGCGCGCGCTCGTCGTCGGACAGCGTCGTGACCTCGTCCTCGCCGATGAGGGTGTCACCGCCGACGAGTGCGGGGGGACCGATGGGCTCGCCCCATACCGATTTGGCGGCGTATTCCGGATCCGACCACAGTGGGTTGGCGTCCCCGTAGCTTTGGGCTACGTGCCGGAAGGCGTCCTCATTGGGGCGGAAGTAGTGCGGAGGCTGTGTATGGGGGACCGCGATGCCGATGGTGGCGCGCAATCGGGCCAGCCCCTCATCGGTGATCTGGCCGGTCTCCATCCAGTGCCTCCTCCCGGGCCCGCATCGCAGTCGGATCGACAGTGGAAATTAAGATACCCGAAAAGCGGAAACGCCGTTAACGCAGGGGATGAAGGACATGGGTGAAGAAGCTTCCGGAATCGTTGTCACGCTCGGCAATGACGGCATCCAACGCATCACCATCGACAGGGCCGAAGTTGGAAACTCGTTGTCGCCCTTGGCTCGTGATGCACTTACTGAAGCCTTTTTGCAGGCCGACGGCAACCCTGCCGTACGCGCGGTGTTGCTTGGTGCAGCCGGCACTCGGCACTTCTGCGCAGGCGCGGGCCTCGCTCCACGAGCTGAGGGTGCTGAGCCGCAACCGACGCCAGAGAAACGGCCGGGGGATATCGCTCGGATGCTGCAGCAGGGTTGGCAGCGGCTGGTCGCGTCGGTTCTGGACTGTGACAAGCCGGTGGTCGCGGCCGTCAAGGGTATGGCGGTGGGTGCTGGGGCAAGCCTGGTGTTGGCCTGTGATCTGGTCGTCATGTCCACAGAGGCAGAGCTAGTCGCGGCGTTCGTGCACCGCGGGATTCTGCCCGATTCCGGGGCCATTCACTTGCTGACGCGAATCGTCGGGTTGCGCAGGGCCACTGAACTACTGATGCTCGGCGAATCCGCGGATGCCGCGACGTGCGATCGGCTTGGGCTGGTGAACCGGGTGGTCGCTCCGGAGAAAACCGACGCTGTAGCCGAAGAGATCGCAGGGCGACTGGCCACCGGGCCGACCGTGATGCTGGCCCTGACGAAGCGACTGCTCTCGGTGTCGTCGGAGTCGGGCCGAGACCGCGCCTTCGAGCAGGAGGCCTGGGCCGCCGAAGTGGTTTCACGCACCGCGGACCTACAGGAGGGCCTGTTGTCGTTCGCGGAGCGTCGTCCTCCCCGGTTCAGGGGGTTCTGACGTCACCCCTTGGTAGGCCCGCCGCGGATGGTGAACGAGGAGATGTCGTCGATCCGGTCGATGGACTCGGCCACCAACTCAGCAGTCAGTGCGCTGTCCTCGATCCCCTTGGTCTGTCCGATGAAGACTCGCGACACCTTTCCCGCGCCCACCGAATAGATGTGTGCCGTACGGTCACAGCTGTTGTGCGCCAGGTAGACCACCACCGGGGTGACGAGTTCTGGGTCCATCGACTTGCCTGCCTCGCCCATGATGTCCTCGGTCATGCGGGTTCGAGCGATCGGAGCGATGGCATTAATGGCGATGCCGTTGCGGGCTCCCTCGATGGCGAGCACGTGCATCATGCCGACCAGTCCCATCTTGGCGGCGCCGTAGTTGGCTTGCCCGAAGTTGCCGAACAGGCCAGTGCCCGAAGTGGTCTGGACTATGCGACCGTAGTTCTGCTCGCGCATGACCGGCCACACAGCGCGAGTCACGTTGAAAGCGCCTGCGAGATGGACGGCGATCACCGCATCGACCTGCTCGGCGGTCATGTTCTTGAATGCGGCGTCGCGCAGTATGCCCGCGTTGTTCACCAGGATGTCGACTCGGCCGAAGGCTTCCATCGCCGCGGCGACGATCGCAGCGCCGCCGGACTCGGTGGCAACCGAGTCGCCGTTGACAATGGCCGTGCCCCCCGCTGCGGTGATCTCGTCGACCACACGCTGTGCCGCGGACGTCGAAGCGCCGCTGCCGTCGACGGCGCTGCCCAGGTCGTTGACCACGACGCGAGCACCCCGGCGCGCGAGTTCGAGAGCGTGACAGCGCCCGAGGCCGCCGCCTGCGCCGGTCACAATGGCCACCTGACTGTCGAAAGTTATTGGCTGCATGGGTGAGAGGTTACATTTACCTCAGATGAGAACCATCATTTGCATCAGAGGACCCCATGACTGGCTCGACTGAGCTGCTGCGACAGGCGCGGCGCAGGGCCGAGGCGTTGCAGGATCGCTACCGCGCAGCCGAATTGTGGTCGTCGGAGCCGGTTGACGTCTTGCGGCAAGCCGCGGCGCGAAGCCCGGACCTGCTGGCACTGGCTGAAAGGAACGCCGAACTCAGCTACACCGATCTGGACGCGCGTGTGGACGTGGCCTGCGACGCGCTGTTCGAGGCAGGTGTCACCTCGTCGACCCAGGTCGTGATCGTGGTGGGCAACGACGTCGACTCCGTGGTGGCCCTGCACGCCGCGCTGCGGCTTGATGCGGTGGTGCTCCTGGTGCCGCGCAGCGCGGGCCCGACCCAGGTGTCCGACATCATCGCCCGCACGGGCGCGGCTTACGGAGTCGCGCCGAACTGGCCCGCCGTGGCAGAAGTTGCGGGAATGTGCACCTGGGTCGAGCTCGATGGCCGCACTGGCGCAGGCACGGTTCGCCAGTCGCAACGACCCGCTGACGAGCCGTCCTTCGTCTTGTTCACCTCGGGCACCACGTCGCGGCCGAAGGGCGTCATCCATTCGGTGAGCACACTGCTCAAAGCCTCGTCGAATTACATTGAAGCGACCGGCCTTGGCGCCGATGACCGGATATTCCTCATCAGTCCCCTTGCATCCATCACTGGCGTGCTGCAGGCGGTCTTCGTCGGTCCGATGCTGTCCGCTCCTGTGGTGCTCGAGGACCGCTGGAGCCCGTCGGCGACCTGCGAGCTACTGGTTTCCACCGGTGCGACCTGGTACGGGGGGCCGGACCGGTTGTTGGACAGGTTGCTCGACGAAGCTGTCGACGGGGGCGAGGCGGTTCCTCTGCGGGCGGTATGCCTTGGCGGGACGATGCTGGACCGGCGAATCGTGGAACGCATCGAGGACGAGTTCGGGATCATCGTCGTCCGGGCGTACGGATCATCCGAGGTGCCGGCGAGCACATGTGGACTGCGCACCGAACCCAGAGACGTCCGCCACGCCGACGACGGGAGGCCGCTCGCCGACGTTGAGGTGCGGGTCGGTTCGGCTGGCGATCCGAGCGAATGCTGCATCCGCGGTCCGCACGCGTTTCTCGGATACACCGACGCCGATGACGACGCTGCGGCATTCGACGGCGAGTGGTTTCGCACGGGCGATGTCGCCGAGCTGACCGGTGGCCGGGTCCGAGTTGTCGGTCGCATCAAGGACATCGTGATCAGAAACGGCATGAAGATCCCCGCCGCCGAGGTCGAAGAGGCCGTCGCCAGGATCGCCGGAGTCCGTGACTGTGCGGCCTACTCCGTTGCCGATTCCGCCACCGGAGAACGACTCGCCATGGCGATCGTGCTCGAACGCGGAGTCGATCTGTCGCTGGCCGCTGTGGTGGACGCGCTTGTCTCTGCAGGGCTGCCGAAATACAAGCTGCCCGAGGAGCTGGTGTTCTGGGATCAGCCGTTGCCGGTCAACGCCAACGGCAAGGTCGAACGCAACACGCTGGACGCCCGCTCAGAGGGTCGGCCACGGGTCGTTGCCGACCGCCTCGCCTCCAAACGCTGACCGTCGGAGGGGGTTTCAGCTCCCCGTGTTCCTGGTGGCCTTGCTCATCTGGGCTTGCCAGTCCGATGCTCCGCCGCCGCCGTGATCGTGCTTCGACAGAGCCCTGACCGACACGTCGTGGCCTTCGGCCGCCCTGCGCAGCGCACCGACAGTCGCCTGCTCACGGCTGATGTGACTGGTGAACGGGTCCCAGTGGTACCAACGCATCGCGTTCTCGAAGGTCATCTTGTTGACCTCGTTGTCGGGCACGTTGTTTTCCTCTAGCACCTCGTGCAACTGTTCGGGAGCGCCCGGCCACATCGAATCGGAGTGCGGGTAGTCGGCTTCCCAGCAGATGTTGTCGATGCCGATGTCGTTTCGCAATTTGACCCCGACGTGGTCCGAGATGAAGCAGGTCAGGAAGTGGTCGCGAAACACTTCGGAGGGCTTCTGCTTACCAAAGTCCTGACCCGTCCATGTCGAGTGCATCTCGTAGGTGCGGTCGGCGCGCTCGAGGAAGTAAGGGATCCAGCCCGTGCCGCCCTCGGACAGGGCGATCTTGAGATCGGGGTACTTCTTGATCGGCTTGGACCACAACAGATCTGCCGCGGCTTGCACGATGTTCATCGGCTGCAGCGTGATCATCACGTCCATCGGTGCATCCGGGGCAGTGATCGCGAGTCTCCCAGACGACCCGATGTGCACGTTCATCACTGTGTCGGTGTCGACCAACGCCTCCCACACTGGTGTCCAGTAGTCGTCGTGAAAGCTGGGATAGCCGAGTGCGGCGGGGTTCTCGGTGAACGACAGGGCATGCACGCCTCGTTCGGCGTTGCGCCTGATCTCTTTTGCACACAACTCGGCGTCCCAGATGACGGGCAGCGTCATCGGGATGAAGCGAGCCGGGTACGCAGCGCACCACTCGTCGACGTGCCAGTCGTTGTAGGCACGCACCAGGGCAAGGCTGAAGTCGGGATCTTCGGTGACGAACAAGCGGCCTGCGAAGCCGGGGAACGACGGAAAGCAGATCGACCCGAGGATGCCGCCTGCGTTCATGTCCTTGATCCGCTCGTCGACCTGGTAGCAGCCGGGGCGGATCTCATCGAGGCCCTGCGGCTCGAGCCCGTATTCCTCCTTCGGCCTGCCCGCGACGGCGTTGAGCGCGACGTTGGGGATCACCACGTCCCGGAATTGCCAGGTGTCGGATCCGTCGGGGTTGTGCACCAGCCGTGGCGCCTCATCCATGTACTTCGCCGACAGATGGTTGCGAAACATGTCGGGCGGCTCGACGACATGGTCGTCGACACTCACCAGAATCATGTCTTCTTTGTTCATCGTTATTCCTTTCCAACACTGGACGCCGGCCGGAAGACCGGGACGGTGAACCCGTCGTCGTCATCGCGAAATGCGATCGTGAGTTCCATTTCCGCACAGAGGTTTTCGGGCGGACAATCTTCGATCACCGTCATCAGCCGGGGGCCCTCAGCGAGGTCCACCATTGCGACCACATACGGCGTTCGTATGTCGAACGGCGCTGCGTTCTGGTGAACCACGCTCCACGTGTAGAGGGTCGCCCGCCCCGAAGCCGGTGCCTGCGCGACATCTTCACTCCAGCAGTGCGGGCAGAACGGACGCACATACAGCGAGTCTCGTCGACACGCGCCACACTCGTTGATCATCAGTCGTCGGTCCTGAATGGCCTGCCACCATGACTCGCTGTCTGAGTCGACGGTCGGCCGGTCCGGAGCCGCGGGCACGTCCATTACTGCCTCCCGAGGATCATCGTCGCGCTGTGTGTGAAAAACCCGCCCATCGCGTGTACGCAAGCCAGTCGAGCGTTATCGATTTGTCTGGGACCGGATTCCCCCCGGAGCTGTCTCACCGCCTCGACCATCAGGAACATGCCCCGCATACCCGGATGGCACGATGCGAGGCCACCGCCGTCGGTGTTGGTCGGCAACGCGCCGCCAGGGCGCAGCGCACCTGATTCGATGAAGGGGCCGCCTTCCCCCTTTGCGCAGAACCCCAGATCCTCCACGGTGAGCAGCACCGTCGAGGTGAACGAGTCATAGAGCTGGCACACGTCGATGTCGGCGGGGGCGACGCCAGCCTTGGCGAAGGCGCGAGGACCGGACAGGGCGGCAGCGGAGGTGGTGAAGTCGGCCCATTCGCTCATGCTGACGTGAGACGTGGCGTCAGCCGCTCCGAGAATCCAGACGGGCTCTTTGGCGCAGTCCTTCGCCACCCGTTCGCTCGCCAAGACCACCGCCCCCCCGCCGTCGGTCCGCAGACAGACGTGTTTGGAGGTGAAGGGATCGGCCAGCATGGGTGCGGCCGCGACGTCGGCAGCTGTGATTGGGTTACGTTCAAAAGCGTTGTCGTTCATGGCCGCCCATTCGTGGGCTGCGACGGCGACCTCCGCGAGTTGGTCCACCGTGGTGCCGTATTCAATCATGTGGCGCCTGGCCGCCATTGCGTATTTGGCGATGAGCGTCGCACCGTAGGGCGCCTCGAATTGCATGGCGCCGCCGGTGCTCATCGCGGCCGCCGATGCCCGGGTGCGCCGCTTGACGTCGGAGCGAGCCGTCGACCCGTACGTCAGCAACGCCACGTCGATCTCACCGCACGCGATGGCCCCCGCGGCGTGACCAGCCATCACTTCCCAGGACGAGCCGCCGACATTGGTGGCGTCGACCCAGGACGGCCGCAGCCCGAGGTATTCGCTCACTTCGACCGGCGGCAGCAGGTTCCCGTGACCCCCGAAGCCGTCGACGTCGTCCTTCGTCAGACCGGCGTCGGCCATCGCGCGTCGGGAGGATTGAGCCATCAATGCCATGGCGGTCTTGTCGGGCACCCTCCCGCAATCCGAAAGGGCTGCTCCAACGATGGCGACCCGGTTCGCTGGCATACGTAATGGTTACCACATTGATAATGGCGTTAACGAGTTAGTGGAATCCTCGTTCTCATTCGGCTACCGTGATTTCGTGCAGGGATCGCTGCGGGACGCACTACACGGTGACCGCATGGTGCTGTGTCTCGCCCTGATGAACGCACGGACTCCCGATGTCCCCGCGATCGCGGCAGCAGTTGGATACGACGCCGTTTACGTCGATCTAGAACACACCTCCACGTCGTTCGAGACGGCGGCGATGCTATGCGCCAGCGCGGTGGGAGCAGGCATCTCGGGGCTAGTGCGGGTGCCGTCACACGACCCCAGTGTCATCGCCCGCGTCCTCGACAACGGTGCCGTTGGAATCATTGTCCCGCATGTGAATTCGAAGGAAGAAGCTGAGGCCGCCGTGGATGCGGCGCGCTTCCCCCCGATCGGGCATCGGTCGATATCGGGACCCAATGCGGTGAGTGGCTTCGCCCCGCGGCCTGCCGCAGAACTCACCGGCATCCTCGAGCGCGAAACAGTGGTTGCGGTGATGATCGAAACGCCACAAGCAGTGGAGGCGAGCGACGCGATCGCAGCAGTCGAGGGTGTCGACATGATCCTCATCGGGCCGAGCGATCTGACAGCCGAAATGGGCATCCACGGACGGTATGAGAATGAGCATTTCCACCATGCCGTAGAATCGGTCGCAGCGGCTTGTCGTGCACACGGCGTGGCGCTGGGAATAGCCGGTATCAAGTCGGTTGACCTGCTGGAACGCTTCGCAGACCTCGGCCTGCGCTTCATTTCGGCCGGCACGGACGTCGGGATGATGACCGAGGCGGCTACCGCGCGCGCCCACGCGTTGAGGGAGCTCGACAAGTAGTACCGAGCACGACAACAGGAGGACGGATGCCCACCGCGATCTACACCGAACAAGTCACCGATCCCATGGCCTGGACCGGCGCCGACTTCAAGAGCAAGGAAGACTTCACCTTCGACCTGTCGGCCCGCAATGTGGCTGCGCTCGAGTCGATCTTGGTGAAGACCTCCGGCAAGGATCGCGACGACATCACTCCCGACGATGCTCGTCATCCGGACCTCGACGACGACCTGGCGCGGCTGTATCAGGATTTGATGTTCGGCAAGGGACTTGCCTGCGTGCGAGGTTTTCCTGTGGAACAGCATTCGATCGAAGACCTGGAGCGCATCTACTGGGCGTTCTGCACGCATCTCGGTTATCTGGTGTCGAACAACTCATTCGGTCACCGGATGGTGCGCGTGCAGGAGGAGATCCTTCCCGACGGCGTTCAGCCCGCCAGGGGCACGAAGTCCCGCGCCGAACTCGCGATGCACAACGACGCCGCCGACATCCTGTCGCTGCTGTGCGTCTACCCGGCCGCGCAAGGCGGCGAAAGTCAGTTCGCCAGCGGGCCGGCGGCGCACAACCGAATCCTGGCGGAAAGGCCCGACCTCCTCGAGGTGCTGTACCAGGGGTTCCCGCATCACCGACGCAGCGAGCAACCCGACGATCAACCGGACGTGACGCCCTACGATGTGCCGGTGTTCTCACAGATCGACGGCCGCATTTGCATCAACTTCACCTACAGCAGCATCCTGCCCGCCATGAAGACGATCGGCCGTGAGTTCACGCCCGTTCAGGAGGAGGCGATTGAACTGCTGCGCAACGTCCTGGTTGAGCAGCAGGTCGAATTCCGCCTGGAATCGGGTGAGGCGGCCGTGGCGAACAACTTCGCGATGTGCCACTCGCGATCCGACTTCGTCAGCAGCAATGACCCGAAGAAGGCCCGCTGCTTTCTCCGCGCCTGGATGGAGGTTCCTCGCGAGGACCGACGGTTGCCCGTCGGGCGTGAGTATTTCCACATGGAGAACAAGGATCTGCGACTCGGGTACGACATCGTGCCCGGCCGGGACGGGTCGATCGCGCGCAACGACTACAAGAACGTCAACTCCGAACTCGCCGACATGTTCAAGGCGGCGCAGGCGAAGCCCAAACTGAAGAAGTGATGAGCGAAAGCCCGCGTGCGCGACTGGTCTTCGAGCGATGGACCGACCCTGTCGCCGGCGACATTCTCGAGGTGGCCGACGTGGACATCGTCAAGCTCGACTTGACGGCTCCCGACGAACACAGCTGGACGGCATTGGAATCCGCGCACGGATACCAAGTCGCCACGCGCACCGACGTCGCATCCGTCGCGGGGGGAGCGCAGTGGCTGGCGGGTCCTGAGCTTGTGAGGCGATGTGAACAGCTTCTGGCCGTGTGTTCGGCAGGCGCCGGTTACGACGTCATCGACGTCGAAGCGTGCACGCGGGCAGGCATTGCGGTCTGCAACAACTCAGGCCCCGGCGCAGAGGCGGTCGCCGAACACGCTTTGGGATTCATGCTCGATCTGGCCAAGAAGATCACCATCGCCGATCGCGCCCTGCGTACTGGTCCGCTGGGAGATCGCTTGGCGCTGAGAGGAAGTCAACTGCAGGGTAAGACTCTCGGCGTCATCGGACTCGGTGCAATCGGAGGCCGCTTGGTCGAACTGTGTGCACCGTTCGGCATGGAGGTCTTGGCCTTCGACCCGTACCTCGACGAGGTCAGGGCCGATGCTCTCGGGGTGCAGATCGTCACGCTCGCGGAACTCCTCGGGCGTTCGGACTTCGTCCAGGTGACCTGCCCGCTGACAAGCGAGACCGAAGGGCTCATCGGCAGGGAGCAGTTCGAAGCGATGAAGCCGACGGCCTTTTTCATCACGACGGCGCGCGGACCCGTGCACGACGAGGCCGCGCTGTACGACACGCTGGTGCACGGAGGCATCGCAGGTGCTGGTCTCGACGTGTTCCACGAGGAGCCGCCTCGGCCCGACAATCCTCTGCTGCGTCTGGCCAACGTCGTCGCTACACCGCACACCGCGGGGATCACCGTCGAGGCCGCGCGCGACCTCGCCGTCGCCACGGCCACCCAGTGGCAGACGATCTTCGGCGGCGGCATGCCACCGCGTCTGCTGAACCCCGATGTCTGGCCTCGCTATTGCGATAGATTCCAGGACATCTTCGGATTCCGCCCCAGCGCCACAACGGCTTTGGAGAACAGGAGTCACGCCACGTGACGCAATACGAGACGATCGAGGTCGAGGTCAAGGGTCACACCGCGTGTGTGACCCTGAACCGTCCCGAGGTGCTGAACGCGATCAACGACGAGATGATCGCCGAACTGGCAGTGGCCTACGCGGAAATCGAACGTTCCCAGGATATCTGGACGGTCATCATCACCGGCGTGGGCCGCGCCCTGTGCGTCGGGGCGGACGTCAACAAGGCTGCCGACCACGACATGGAGAACGCTGCGGGTATCGACAACCAAGGCGAACCCATCCTCAGCTCGATGCGGCAGTGGGACGCACCGCAGGAGGCCACACCGCCGTGGCTGCAGATGACCAAACCGATCATCTGCGCGGTCAACGGTATTGCGTGCGGAGCGGGAATGGACCTCGTCACGACGGCGGACATCACCATTGCGTCCGAGCGTGCCACGCTGATGGACCCACACGTCAGCATCGGCGTGGCATCAGGGCGCGAGGGCGTCAGGCTCGCCCGCATTCTGCCGTTACCCGTGGCGATGCGGCTGATCCTGATGGGTAAGCACGAACAACTCGACGCGCAGCGCGCCTACGATTTGGGTGTCTTCACCGAAGTGGTGGCCCACGACTCTCTGATGGATCGGGCGTGGGAAATCGCGGAGATCGTGAATTCCAATGCACCTCTTGCTGTCCGGGGATCACGGATGGCCGTGCGCAAGGGCTTGACGCTGCCCATCTACGAGGCCGAGCTTCTCGCCGAGAATTACCGGATGAAGGTCGCCCTGACAAAGGATGCGATCGAAGGCCCGCGCGCCTTCCTGGAGAAGCGCAAGCCGGACTGGAAGGCCCTGTAGCTAGGCCATCCCGAAGAAGTTCTTCGCGTTGGTGGACAGCACTTTTCGCTTGGTCGCCTCGTCGAGGCCTTCGGTCGCCTTGTTAGCGACGTCCATGCTGTGCGGCCAGTTCGTGTCGTTGTGCGGGTAGTCGGTCTCGAACATGAGCTGGTCTTCACCGACGAGATCGAGGATGCGGAACGCGACGGGGTCGCCGAACGTGGAGAACCACACGCGGCCCGGTACTTGGGTGCTCGGTGGCTCTGTCAGCAGCGGGTGAATGCCGCCCCACGCCCGCCGGTCCTCCCAGACTTCGTCGACACGCTGCAGGTAGTAGGGGATCCAGCCGGCTTGCGCCTCGGCGAACGCGACCTTGAGCTTGGGGAACTGCACGAGTTTGGCCGAGAACAGCCAGTCGACCAGAGCGATGGTGCAGTTGACCGCCATCAGCGCGCTGGTGACGACGTGCGGTGAGTCGGGCGAGGACTTGGTCAGCGACGAACTCGACCCGATGTGCAGCATGATCCCCACCTGATTGCGCTCGCAGGCGGCGAAGAACGGGTCCCAATAGCCGCTGTGGATCGACGGCAGGTCGAGGCGGGCGGGCAATTCGGAAAAGCACACCGCGCGCATGCCCTTGGCGGCAACGCGTTCGACTTCTTTCACCGCGAGTTCGACGTTCCAGAGCGGAATGATGCCGAGCGGAATCAAGCGGCCATTGGAGCTGGCACCCCACTCGTCGATCTGGAAGTCGTTGTAGGCCTGGACGCAGAGCAATGCGAGCTCTTTGTCCTTGCCGTACAGGAACCGCTGCCCGCAGAAGCGCACCAGGGTGTTGGGGAAACAGGCCGAGGCCTCGATACCTGCGATGTCCATGTCGGCGAGCCGGTCGGCCGGCCGGTAGCAGCCCGGGCGCATTTCGTCGTAGGTGATCGGGTCGGTGGTGAGCTCGTCGATCTCGTAGCCGGCAGCGGCGCTGATGAGCGGAATCGGGATGACAGCATCCTCGTAATGCCAGATGTCGGCGTCGCGACCGTCCTCGTCGTCGACGAACGCGACATCGGAAGTGACGCTGGGGTCCATGCGTCCACGGTGCCGGACGATCCGCGGGCCGATGTCCCGGTAGCGCTCGGGGAGCCGGCTGGTCCACAGATCGGCGGGCTCCACCAGGTGGTCGTCCGGCGACACGATCAGGATGTCTGCACTCAACGCTGCACTCCTTCGCGAAACTTGGATTCCCGCAAGCGAGAATGGCCGTTTCCAGAGTAGCGCATCGGCCCGTATCGGCGCGCCCGGGTCGCAACCTTGCAATCGACGTCAACATGCGCGTGTAGGTAGGTTGGCCGAGTAGGCGAGGTAACGCGTATTCTCAATGCACCATGACTGCTAAAAAGCGCACCGCACCGGAGCCCAAAACCGGCCTGGAAATCGTCGACGCCGAACTCGAGATGCCGACGAGTTGGCAGGAACGAACGATCGAGCGTCGACTGTCCACCGCCAGAGCGCGCGCGTTGGCCCGCAGCTCGAGATTCCTCGCCACCGCACTCGAGCTGGTCGAAGAGTCCGGACGAGCCGACTTCACGATCCAAACGCTGATCGACCGGTCCAACCTGAGCCTGCGCGCGTTTTATCAACACTTCGCGGGCAAGGAAGAACTCCTGTTGGCGCTGTACGAGAACGCTACGAGTCAGTTTATCGAAGCGATCCGCCATGAGGTTGCCGCAGCCGAGGGGCCGATGGAACAGCTCGAGGCCTTCTGTCGCGGATTCCTATCCCGTGCGGAGTCATCCGAGGCAATCGGTGGGCGAGTCATGACGATTTACAACCTGAGCTTGGAGATCGAGCGGCCCGCCGACTTCGCCAAGATCTGGGAGCCACATCAGAAACTGCTGACGAAGCTTCTCACGGCATGCTCCCGAGCCGGGCTCGTACGCAAGGACTTAACTCCGACGCAGCTCACCACTCTGTTGAACTCGACGTTGATCGCGCTCGCCCAGATCGGGGTCTTCCATCTGGGCGTCAAGGGTGCAGAACTCACCGAGGATCAACTGTGGGCATGGTGCAGGCAGGCGCTGACACCACCGACTGCAGCCAAGGCGAAGGCGACGCCTGCGAAGGCAACGCCTGCAAAAGCGGTGCCGCGACGCACCACGACTCGCAAACCCAAGAAACTAACGGGGTAGGCCGAGGCCGCGCTGGGCGATGATGGACCGCTGCACCTCGCTTGTTCCGGCGTAAATGGTGGTGCCCAACGAGAATCGCATGAGGTGTTCGAAACGACCCTGCTCCGGTGCCGTTGGCTCGAAGTAGCTCCGCGCCGCGTCGGGACCCACCATCTCCATGATGTCCTGGCTGGCGCGCACGAGTGCTTCCGTGCTGAACACCTTGGACATCGGCCCCTCGGCCACGGGGATCTGACCCGCCTCGGTCATCCAGACGCAGCGCCGCAAGAGCAGCTTTGAGACCTCGTCTTCCATTGCGACTCTGGCGATCCTGCGCCGGACGTCGGTCTTGGCCAGCTGCGGTGACCCGTCGTCGGCCATTGTGTTCGCCGCCCACTGCTCGGCGTGGTGCAGCAGCCGCGAAGTATGCGGCCCCCAACCCGACGCATGCTCGTCCTGCAACGACAAGCCCATCACCTGCCAGCCGGCGTCGACATCGCCGATCCGCCACTCATCTGAAATGCGGACGTCGCTGTAGAACGTGATGTTCGTGCGTTCACCCGAAAGCGTCCACACCGCTTGCGCTTCGAACCCGTCGGAGTCCAGTGGGACCAGAAACATGGTGAGTCCCTTGTGCTTGGGCTTGTCGGGACTCGTACGCGCCAGCAGGAATACGTAATCGGCGATGTGACCATTGGTGGTGAACATCTTGGAACCGTTGATCACCCATTGATCGCCGTCGCGTACGGCCCTTGTCGTCGCGGCGGCGACATCCGAGCCGCACTCGGGTTCGGTGAAGCCCAGCGCGATGGTGATGTCGCCTTTCATCGCACCGCCGAGAATGCGGTCCTTCATCTCGGGTGTGCCGACCGCGCGGATGATCGACGCGACCATTCGAGTCGTCTCCGAAAGGTACATGGGCGCGTCCGCCCGCATGAGTTCCTCTCGGAGCACCTGCTCGTCCCATGCATCGCGGTTCTGGCCGCCGAATTCGGTGGGCCAACGCGGGGCGAAATACCCCTCGCTCACCAGTCCCTTCGCGAAGTCGTCGTCATGCGAGACGCCGCTGCGGTAAACCCGTTCCTCCAACTCTGGGGTCAGCACCTTACCGAGATGGTTGCGCACTTCCTCGCGGTAGATCTCAGTGTCGGCGTTGAGCTGAAAGTGCATGAATCAGAACCCATCTGTGTTCCACGCGCCCCGCGGACCGCGTCGGCGGTAATGTTACTCTCAATTGTGAGAGTAACCATATCCGCACGTGATGGGACCAAAGCGTGGACCTGAGCCTTTCCGGCGAACAGCGGCAGCTCGTCGAGTCGTTCGCCGCGATATACGCGCGGGAGTCGACGTCTGAGCGTGTCCGGGCCGCAGAGCCTTCGGGATTCGACCCAAGACTGTGGAAGGCGCTCACCGAAACCGGCGCCGTGGAGATGGCCGTCGACGCGGGTGGCTGGGGTGCCTCCGAGCTCGAACTGAGCTTGATCGCCGAGCAGTTCGGTCGGGCGGTCGCATCGGCACCCGTTATCGAGGCTCAGGTGGCAGCGAGGCTGCTCAGCCGATGCGAAGATGTGGGAGCCGATCTGCTTGGCGGAGCTCTGGCGGGCGACAAGCTGGTCAGCTTCGCGCCACGTGCAGCCCGCGGTGACGTGCTCGCACTCGTCCCCGCCGGAGCAGTGGCGGACGCCGTGGTGGCGTTGGTCGAGGGGCGCCTCATCGTGGTACCACTCGCAGACAACCGCCGGCCCGTGCAGAATCTCGGCTCGCTTCCGCTGGCCGATGTCACCGTCGCTGATGACGTCGTGACTCTCGCCGAAGGCGACGATGCGGGCCGGATGTTCTCCGATGCACTGGATCTGTGGCTCGCTCTCACCGCCGCTGCCCTCGCCGGGGCGGCGAAGAAGGCCGTCGAACTGGGTGTCGAATACGCCAAGCAGCGGCATGCATTCGGAAACCCGATCGGATCCTTTCAAGCCGTCTCGCATCCGTTGGCGGACAGCGCAACTGCGGCCGATGGCGCGCTGCTGTTGGCATTCGAAGCGGCCTGTGCGTTCGTCGACGAACCCGACCGCGTCAAAGAGTTGGCGGCCATGGCCTTCGCGTTCGCATACGAGACCGCGCGCGACGCGACGGAACGCAGTCTGCACATCCACGGCGGCTACGGGTTCGGGATGGAAGGCGACATCCAGCTGTATTACCGCCGGGTCCGCGGCTGGGCCATGGTGTACGGCGAATCGGCGGTCGCGCTCGACCGCGTCGCCGATGCGCGTTACGGCGCCGTCGCGGGCTGAGCCGGATCTCGTTGCGCCATGACGGCAAAGCTCAGCGTGGCGCGCGCGGCGAGTCGGTCTCCAGCCACATCGACGACATCGACGGCGACGACGATCAATCGTTTACCCGCGCGCAGCAGCGTTGCGGTCGCTCGCGCGGGCCCCTCGACCACCGGCGCCAGGAAGTGGATCGACATGTCCGCGGTGCCCGCCCCGGCCCCGCCGGTGTACTTGATCGCCAGCCTGCCTGCCGCCACGTCGATCAGCGTGGCGACGAGGCCGCCCTGCAGAGCGCCGCGGATGTTGACCAAATCTTCTCTGTTGTGCAGATCCAGAATCACAGTGTCATCGGTGTCGACGACGTCGTAGAACGGCAGCTGGCCGAATAGGTGGCCGGGGATTGTCACCTGCATCGGTTGCGGAGCGATCGTCATGCGTCGGAACGCACCTTGTCCTTGACCGACAGGACTATCGGGGGAGCGGTGCGCCAGTTCGGTACACCCTGCTCTTCACCTGCCGTGGCACCCTTGTCGTCGCGCACACCGACCCAGTGCGAGTGATTCAGCTGGTGCAGTGTGAAGCAGGACTGCAGCGCGTTGTAGAAGCCCATGTTGTCGACGGACTGGTTGACGGATTCCTTGATGAGTAGGGCCGCCATCGTCGGGACAGTCGCGATGCGCCTGGCCATCTCCAATGTGCGGTCGGCGAGTTCCTCGCGTTTGAAGATCTTGCTGACCATGCCGAGGCGGTACGCCTCGTCGATGTCGATCGCGTCGCCGGTGAGCATCAGTTCCTTGGTGCGACGTGGCCCGAACTCCCACGGATGACCGAAGTACTCCATGCCGCACATGCCCAGCCGGGTGCCGACGACATCAGCGAAGCGCACTTCTTCGCTTCCGACGATCAGGTCACATGCCCAGATCAGCATGAGCCCCGCCGAGAACACATCGCCGTGCACCTGAGCGATGGTGATTTTGCGCAGGTTGCGCCAGCGCAGGTTGTTCTGGAAGAAGTAGTGCCATTCCTGCAGCATGATCTTCTCGGCGCCTTCACGGGTCCCACCGTTGATCGCCGCCGTCGGATGCTGACCCGGTCCCGGGGTGAACTCGGCTCTTGCCTGCTTGGACCCGATGTCGTGACCCGAAGAGAACATCGGCCCCTCACCTGCAAGGATCACGACGCGCACGGTGTCGTCGGCCTCGGCCCTGGTGAACGCGTCGTCGAGTTCGACCAGCATTCCGCGGTTCTGCGCGTTTCGCTGTTCCGGTCGGTTCAGCGAGATCCGAACGATCTGGCCGTCGTCGAACGACTCCCACTTCAGGAACTCGTAATCGCTCATTGTCTCCTCCGCAGTTCTTCTAATCCGGCAATGGTGTTATCAATTACTGAGAAGCTATGTTCTCACAGGCGGTGGATCAGATGGGAAGGGTGCTCATGACGGATCGCCAACGCAACCCACGGGTGATTTTGTGGGGCCCTGGACAAGTCGGTGTCGGCGCACTGCGAGCAGTGATCGCGCATCCCGGTCTGGACCTGGTGGGCGTCGTGGTGCACGCCGAGAACAAGGACGGCAAGGATGCCGGCGACCTGTGCGGCATGCCCGCGACCGGCATCACCGCGACCCGCGACATCGCGGCCGCTTTGGCAGTTGACGCCGATGTGGTGGCCTACTTCGCGTCGGGCGACTACCGGTATCACGAAGCCGCACAGGACATCGCGCGCTGCCTACGGGCGGGCAAGAACGTGGTGTGCACGTCGCTGGTGCCGATGTGCTACCCACCCGCCGCGGACTCAGAAACCGCCGACCTCATCGCCGCGGCGTGCGCCGAGGGCGGTACCAGCTTCTTCAACAGCGGTGTCGATCCGGGCTGGGCGAATGATGTCATCGCGCTGACGATGACAGGGTTCAGCAGCCGTGTCGACACGATCACGATGCTCGAGATTCTCGACTACGGCCCCATCGATCAGCCCGAGATCATGTTCGACTTCATGGGCTTCGGTCACCCGCCAGACCATCCAGCGCCGCTGTTCGACACCGAGCGCCTCGCCGCCCTGTGGGCGCCCATCGTTCATCTGGTTGCCGACGGAGTCGGGCTGCCACTCGACCGCGTTGACACCACCATCGAGAAGTGGTTGGCCACAGAGCGTTACGAGGTCGCATCCGGTTGGATCGAGCCAGGCACGATGGGCGGGATGCGCTTCAAGCTCGCCGGAATGGTGGACGACGAGGAACGCGTTGTGCTCGAGCACATCACCCGCATGGGCGACAGCGCGGCGCCGGACTGGCCGCGGCATCCGTCGCCGCATGGCGGATACCGCGTTATCGTCGACGGCCTGCCGACCTACACAGTGGACATCGAAATGCACGGCCGCGGAAACAATATGCGGGGCTTGACCTATGCGACCGTCATGCGCGAACTCAACGCGATCCCGGCAGTCATGGCGGCTCCCCCGGGGGTGCTGTCGACTCTCGACCTACCGCTCATCACCGGGCCCGTGCGCGGTGGGCAGTGGCAAGGTGTGCTGCCTCGGTTGGCGAACGCATGAGCCGCCAGGACGTGCCGCGGGTCTCTGATGACCTGTGGACAGTCATGAGCTCGGCCACCGCGGTCCGGCGGTATCGCGACGAGCCCGTGCACGATCAGGTATTGGAGAAGTGCCTGCTGGCGGCGACGTGGGCGCCGTCGGGCGGCAACGGGCAGCCGTGGCGATTCGTGGTGATCCGCAACTCCGAACTTCGGGACGTGATCACCGCTGCGGCCCAGCAGACCTGGGAGGTGATGAAAGACTTCTACCGGTTGCCCACGGTCGCGCACGGTGCTGACGACCCCAAGTCACGCGTCCTTCGCGCGATGGCCGAACACATGAAGGTTGGCGGGGGTGCGCCGGAACTCGTGCTCTTCTGCGTGCAGCCTCAGCGGGGGACCACCGAAATGCAACAGGCCGGTTCAATCTTTCCCGCCGTTCAGAACTTTCTGCTTGCGGCACGCGCACAGGACCTGGGCGCGGCAATCACACTGTGGCACGGCCAATGCGAGCACGAACTGCGCGCATCGATCGGCATCCCCGACGATTGGAAGATTGCGACGCTGGTGACGGTCGGTTGGCCGGTTGGGGGGCATCATCCGGTGTCCCGTAAACCGTTGTCGACAGCCGCGGTGATAGACACATGGGACAACCCCTGGTCGGCGGAGAGGCTGAAACCGTGCGCGCACCCGAACTCTCGCTCTATCTGACGACCTACACCGACGGTCCATCCCATGACTGGCCTGCCACCTTGGAATACGCCCGCGCCATGGACGCCGCGGGAGTGGACCGGGTAGTCGTGTCCGACCACGTGGTGTTCGGGGAGAACTTGGACGCCTACGCCGATCCGACGATCGGTGGACAGGTCGGTGGGCGGCAGCCGACGGGTCCAGATGGAAGCTGGTTGGAGCCTCTGATGGTGCTTACGGCCATCGCCGCCACGACGAACAGGATCAGGCTGGGCACCGCGATCCTGCTCGCCGCACTACGTCGCCCCGCAGTGCTGGCCAAACAACTCGCCACCCTCGACGTGTTGTCGGAGGGTCGAGTCGACCTCGGCGTCGGAGTCGGTTGGCAGCGTGAGGAATACGAAGCCGCCGGCCTGTCATTTGAGAACCGCGGACGACTGCTCGACCACACGATAGAGGTCTGCCAGACGCTGTGGACGCAACGGCGGGCGTCCTACAAATCTGACGAGTTGACGTTCGACGGCATTCACCAAATGCCGAAGCCGGTACAACCCGGTGGCGTGCCGGTGTGGATCAGCGGCACGGTGAACAACGCTGTCGCGCGCCGGATTGCGCGCTTCGGAAGTGGCTGGATCCCGTGGGGGCCGGCGTACGCGGATCTGCCCGGCGCGATCGCAGCGATGCAGGAGAGGGTGCGCGAGTTCGGCGGAGAGCCAAACGATCTGCAGGTGCAGGGCGTTGCGCGGGTGGTGAAACGAGACGACCGATCGATCGACTTCAAGGCGTCGGTTGCCGGCGTCCCGGCGCTCGTCGCTGCCGGGGTGACCGACGTCCGGTTTCCGGCATCGTTATCCGTCGCACCCGACCGGGCGGTGGAGGAGCTTTCGTCACTCGTCGAGGCGTTCCGCGCCGCAACCAGGTAGATGTTTCTTGTCGCGGCATGCCGACGGAGTGCCGCCAACTACAACGGCGCGAACTCGATGTGCAGTTCTGTCAGCCCGCGCAACAGGAACGTCGGCTCGTAGCTGTAGTGACGGTCGTCGGCGGTGCCGTGCTTGGCTTCGCTGATCGTGATGTCGCGCATGCGGTCGAGCATCCGGTTGACAGTGATGACACCCTCCACGCGTGCAAGCGGTGCACCTGCGCAGGTGTGGATGCCGCGGCCGAAGGCGATGTGCTCGCGAACGTTCTTGCGGTCCAACCGGAATTCGTGCGGATCCTCGAACTTGAGCGGATCCCGGTTGGCCGCGCCGAGGCACAACATGATCACTGTTCCCGCCGGAATGTGAACGCCGCCAAGCGTGGTCGTCTTCCGCGCCAGCCGGAAGTCCACCTTCGTCGGGCTCTGCGTGCGCAGTGATTCCTCGATGAACGGGCCGACCAGCTTGCGGTTCTCCCGCACCTCCTGCTGCAGATCCGGTCGCTCGCCCAGTACCTGCACCGCCGAGCTGAGGAGCTTGGTGACGGTCTCTTGGCCAGCTGCGAACAGGAACGTCGCGGGGCGAACGACCTCGAGTAGTTCGGGCGTCGAGCCATCCGGGTATGTCGCGGTCGCCATGGTGGTGAGTACGTCGTCGCGTGGCTCGCTTCGCCGCTCTGCCAGGTAGGCGCTGAACTTGTCATCGAGATACTGCAGCGGATTCAGTCCCACCGGCTCGCCGTCGAGCGCACCAACACCACCCTCCGGTTGGCCGGCGCCGAGTGCGTGTCGAATCTCGTCGCGGTCTTCCTCCGGTACGCCGAGAAGGTCAGTGATCGCCAATGTGGCGAACGGCCTTGCGAATTCGGCCAAGAACTCGCAGTGGTTGTTGGCGATGAACTCGTCGAGCTGGCGGTCAACCAGCTGCCACATGAAGTCTTCGTTCTCCTTGAGCCGCTTTGGCGTCAACAACTTGCTCAGCAGGGAGCGCGCACGCGTGTGTGCCGGCGGATCCATGACAACGAGGTGCTCGTTGATCGGAAACTGATGACGGTGCGCCTCGATCTGCGCAGTGATGTCGTCACCCTCGGGCTCGAACGGCAGCGGCGGAAACGGCCCGCCGATCGCATTGACTGCGGAGAATGCGTCGACGTCTTTGAACGCCGCCATGACCTCGGCGTAGCCCGTGACGGCGACGACGCCATGATGCGGTTCCCGAAACACAGGTCCCTGGCTGCGTAGGTAGTCGAGGTAGTCATAGGGGTCCTGTGCGACGGCTTGATCGGAGAAATAGTCGACAGATGCGAAGTTAGTCATTTCTGATCGGTCGATCTACTTCAGCATGCTGCCGGCGTCGACTGTCAGGGTTAGGCCGGTGACATAGCGAGCCTCATCGGATGCCAGGAACAAGACGGCGTTGCTGATGTCGACCGGTTCCACCCAGCCCACCGGCAGCACGTGCATGAGCTGCGCGACGACCTTCATGTCGTCGGCGCCTGGGTTCTCCAGGTCGGGCCGGAACAACTTCATCGTCCCCTCGTTCATGAACATCGGCGTGTTCACGTTGGTGGGGTGGACGGAGTTCACGCGAATGGAGTGTTGCCCGAGCTCGACCGCGAAGGTCCGCATCAAGCCAACGACACCGTGCTTGGCTGCGATGTAGTGCCCTGTGTGCGGGTAGGCCTTGAGGCCTCCCACCGAACTCGTCAGCACGATCGAGCCGCCGCGACCCCCGGAGAGTAGATGCGGCACACCGGCTTTCACCGTGTGCCAGACTCCGGACAGGTTGACGTCGATCATGTCCTTCCAGTCGCTCTCGCTGGTCTTGTCCAGCGTGGCTCCACCGTTTCCGATGCCGGCGTTGGCGACGATGACGTCGAGCCGGCCCAACTGCTCGACACCGCTGTCCACAGCGGCCTTCAGGGTGTCGTAGTCGCGGACGTCGACCTCGGCGGTGACGATGCGGCGGTTCTGCGCCTTGACCAGATCGGCGGTATCGGCCAGGTCGTCGGGCGTCGACGGCGGAATCTCGCTGCTGCGGCTGATCGGCTTGCAGACGTCAATCGCGATGATGTCGGCACCTTCTTGCGCCAGCCTCACCGCGTGACTGCGGCCCTGCCCGCGCGCCGCGCCAGTAATGAAAGCGACCTTGCCTTCGACACGCCCAGCCATCTCCACCTCACAAGTCTGATCGATCGATCAACACTTTACAGGTGTGCGGCAGTCTGTCAATCGAGGTTGAGTGAAGCGAGGAACTCTTGGGTGCGTTCCCGCGACGCTTTGCGCGCTTGCGCATCGGCGCCGAGCGGCACGACGCGCGCGGCGAGATCGGTGACGCCCGCATCGCGGTAGCTCTGCAAGCGCGCGAGCACCGTCGATTCGTCGCCCGCCGCCATGGTGTCGCCGACGTCCTCGGCGTCGCCGTGTTCGAGCAGCCGAACGTAATTGGGAGAGAAGTCGGCATGGCCGAGCACGTCGCTGGCGTATGCGCGCGCGCCGTCGACCTCTCCGGGCGAGCACAGGGCGACGGGCACGCCCGCGACGATGCGTGTTCCGGACTTGCCCGCTGCGGCGGCCGCCTCGGTGACGCGCGGCACCACGTAGTCGCCGATCGCTCGCTCGTCAGCCATCCACAGAATCGTTCCTCCGGCGCGCTCGCCCGCGATCTGCAGCATCGTCGGACCGAGCGCGGCCAAAAGCATTGGCATCTCATATGAATCGGTGACGTCAATGGGGCTGTGCACCCGATAGTTATCGTTCTCGACGTCCACCGTTCCCGGGCCCGCGAACGCGGCCGTAAGAACGTCGAGGCAGTCGCGAACCACGCGCGCCGGCCGGTCATACGGTAAGCCCAGTTGGTCCGTGATGATCCAGTGGTGCGATGGACCAAGCCCGAGGCTGAAGCGCCCGGAGCACGCGACCTGCGTGGTCAGCGCCTGTTGGGCCAGGATCAGAGGATGCCGGGTTTGGATCGGGACGACTGCCGTCCCGATTTCGATCCGCTCGGTCACCTGTCCGAGAAGCGCCACCGCCGTCAGCGCGTCGAGGTAGCCGGGCACCTGCGGGAACCAGAACGACGCGAAGCCTTGATCTTCGGCGGCTTTTCCGTCGTCGAGCACCCCCGTCAGCCGGTCCGCCCGTGAACGCTCCTTGTCGGAGCCGACCATCAAACCGATTCGCATCCAAGCCCCTTACGGCACATAGCGATCCCACTCATACGGCACCACCACATGGAACGGAGCGGCGAAGAGTGGTTCGATTCCGTTGTTGCTCCATCGTTTCTCCAGAACCGGGCGCAGCCGGCCCGCGGCCGCAACCGGGTCGTCGTCGAGGAAGCAGTACGAAATCGTCTGGCCCGCAGGGGCACTCGCCAATCGGGCGTCGACTGATTGCGACGCCGCCGACCACACACCGGCGACACCATCCACGTCCGTCAGCTGCGCTGCGGTTGAACCACCCTGTTCCAGCAGGAGATAAACGCCGCGGACGGGCCACCACGGCAGTACATCGGCTCCGATCTTGACGCGCGGCGCCGTGGCCTTGTCCTCGACTCGGTAGATGCCGCGCTCGACCGGAGGCAGCAGCGGGAGTTTGCGGCCAGCGTTGCTTAGCGCCTTGGCCAGGTCGAGAAAACCCGTCATACCGCTTTGATCGGTGAAGAAGTACGTCATCACGTGGTCTATGTCGTCGTAAGGGTCGCGGTTCGTGGCGCGGGCAGCCCGGCACGCGGGCGTCGACACCAACCGCAGGGACGCCCGCACCGCCGTCAGTCGGTGTTGTTCCGGCCGGTGGTCGAGGGTGTGCCAACGCAGGTACTCGGCGTCCGCTCCCTCGGGATGCCGCCTCGCCATGGAGACGAACAGAGTGGTGATATCGCCGTGGCCTGCGGCGAGTACTCCGTCGACCTCATCCGACGGTGTGCCCGGTAGTTGCATGTCAATTACTCTCCGTCAGAATGATTTCAGGGTGGCGAGCTTCGATCATCCGCCGGAAGCCTTCGCGCCACGGCACTTTGGTGCGCCCCAGCACTTCGTGCATGTAGGTGACATCGGGCCACAATGGCGTGTGGGCGTCGGGCGTGTATTCGAAGATCGGCTCGATGCAGACGAGTTGACCCATGTAGCCGCAGTACTCCTCGACGCTCACGGTCTCGCTTCCTGCCCAATTCACCACGATCGGCGGTGTGGCCGCGACCTCCATGGCCCGGACACCGAATTCGACGTAGTCGTCTTCATAGATCGGGTTGTAATTGTTGGGCTTGTCGGGGTACAGCCGAATCGGCTTGTGGGCCAACATCATCTCGAGCCGGTCGGCAGGCGCTCCACCTTCTGGACCGTAGGTGGAACAGATCCGGATGATCGTGAGCGGGATCCGAAACTGCTTGGCGATCCAGGTGCAGACCGCCTCGGCGGCGATCTTGGAGAAGCTGTAGTTCGCGCGAAGTGGGACGCCTGGCGGATCGGACTCACGCAATGGCCGCTGCCCCTGGTATCCGTACACCGAGCCGGTGGAACAGAAGACAAAACCCTTCGCGGTTCGGCAGCGGTAGAGCAAGTCGCCGGACTTCTGCGCGTTGGTGTCCACGCAGTCCGTCCACTCGCCGGCGCCGACGTCGACCGCAGCATGGAAGACGTACGTGAAATCGTCGGGCAGGGCTGAGAAATCGCCGGTGCTCATGTCCAGCGCCACGGGCTTGATGCCGGCGGCCGCCAGCTTGTCCCGATCGGCCGGATCCCTTAGGCGGGCAGCGCCCCAAACATCATTGCGCTCCGCGAGCGCACGCGCGATCGGGAACGCGATCTTTCCCGTCGCACCGGTGATGAGGATCTTTTCCGACTCGAGCATCCAATCAGTCATAGCGCACCGGCGCACAAATGTTAAGTACTTGATATGTTGGCCGTGTGCAGCTCACATTCGACCCCGAGGTCGAGGAGTTCCGCGCGGAGTTCGGCAGATTCCTCGACGACCACCTGCCGACCGAGGCGCAGGCCGCCGAGCGGTCGCGGTCGACGGCGCACGTGCCGCAGTGGGCGCGCGACTGGCAGCGGCTGCAGTTCGACCACGGTTGGCTGTTGCCGGGTAACCCTCCCGAATTCGGTGGCCGAAACGCGGGTGTGCTGCAGCAGTTCGTCCATCGTGAAGAACTGTCGCGCCGGCGCATCTACCACTGTTTCAACCCGCAGGGCGTCGGCATCATCGCGGCGTCGCTGCTGTCGTTCGGCACCGACGAGCAAAAGCAGCAGTGGGCGGTTCCGATCTTGCGTGCGGAAATGACAGCGGCCCTCGGCATGAGCGAGCCTGGCGCGGGATCAGATCTCGCTGGACTGGCCACCCGCGCCGTACTCGACGGCGACCACTTCGTGGTCAACGGGCAGAAGGTGTGGACGTCTGGCGCCCACGACGCCGACGTGCTGCTGACTTTCGTGCGTACCGATCCCGACGCGCCGAAGCACAAGGGCATCAGTGCGCTGCTGATCCCCACCGATACGCCAGGGGTCGAGCGCCGTCCATTCGCGTCGGTCGTCGACCGAGACAGCCTCGACTTCAACGAAGTGTTCTTCACAGACGTGCGCGTGCCCGTGGAAAATCTCGTCGGTCCGCGGGGCGGCGGGTGGAAGGTCGCCAACGGATCGCTCGGCCATGAGCGAACGATGATGTGGATGGCGTTCGCCAACAGAATGGAACAGTTGCTCGAGGATTACCGACCTGTCGGGGAGCTCAATCGGGACCGGTACGCGACCATCGCGATGGATTATCAAGCGTTGCGTCTGTTGGGCTCGGTTGCGCTTGGCCAGGCCGCACGCGGCGAGCGAGACATCCCCGGCATTTCGGTGCTCAAGCTGTTGGGGTCGGAGGCCGAGCAGAGCGCGTTCAGGCACGCCCTGGACGCGGCGGGTGTCGACGGCCTAAGCAGTTCAGCGCTCACCGCGCCGTACAACCCTTACAGCCCAGACCTTTTCACCGGCAGTTGGTTCAGTCGTTACGTCGCCACGTATGCCGGCACCATTTCGGGTGGCACGTCGGAGATCCAGCGCAACATCATCGCGCAGCGCGTGCTCGGCTTGCCGGCTCGCTGACCAACCGAGTGATTTTTGTCGGACCCCTCTTCTAGTATCGAATGTATGTTCGATGCAGTGGTGTTGGCGGCGGTGGATGCGCATGCCGATGAGTCGGCGTTGGTCGAGCGTATTGCGTGGTTGGAGCGGGTGAAGTCGGCGGCGGCCGCGGGTCAGGCGCGCGCGGCGGCGGCGTTGGACGACAAGCGGCGCGCGGCGGAGGCCGCGGCCGGGGTGCCCACGGCCGACCAAGGCAAGGGTCTGGCGAGCGAGGTGGCGTTGGCGCGGCGGGATTCCCCGAAACGTGGCGGCCAGCATTTGGGGTTGGCCAAGGCGCTGGTGCATGAGATGCCGCATACGTTGGCCGCCCTGGAGTGCGGGGCGCTGTCGGAGTGGCGCGCGACGTTGATTGCGCGCGAGTCGGCGTGCCTGTCGGTGCAGGATCGGCGCCGGCTGGATGCCGAGATGTGCGCTGATGTCGGCACGCTCGAGGGCAAGGGCGACGCGCGGATCACCGCGAAGGCTAAAGAGATCGCCTGCCGCCTCGATGCCCAGGCGGTGGTCGACCGGGCAGCCAAGGCGGAGAACGATCGCACCGTCACGATCCGCCCGGCGCCGGATTGCATGACGTATGTGACCGTGCTGCTGCCGGTGGCCAAGGGGGTGGGAGTGTATGCCGCGCTCAAACGTCAGGCCGACACCACTTTTGATGAGCGTTCGCGGGGGCAGGTGATGGCCGACACGCTGTTTGAGCGGGTCACGGGCCGGCCCGCTGACGAGCCTGCGCCGGTGGCGCTGAATGTGGTGGTGTCGGATGCGGCGTTGTGGGGCCAAGACACCGCGCCTGCTGTGCTCGACGGGTATGGGCCGATTCCGGCGTCGCTGGCGCAACGGTTGGTGCGTGATGCGGTCGTTGATGACCGGTCGTTGGCGACGTTGCGGCGGCTGTATCGGAATCCCAGGAGTGGGGCGTTGGTGGCGATGGAGTCGCGGTCGCGGTTGTTCCCCAAAGGTCTGGCGGCGTTTATCGGGGTGCGGGACCGAACCTGTCGCACCCCGTATTGTGATGCGCCGATTCGGCATCGCGATCACGCCACCCCCCGTAACCGTGGCGGGCCCACCAGTGCGGTCAATGGGTTGGGGGAGTGCGAACGGTGCAACTACACCAAAGAGGCACCCGGCTGGCGGGTCACTGCTGGTGATGAGAACGGTACGCACACAGCCGAATTCATCACACCCACCGGTGCCCGGTATCGCTCCACAGCGCCCCCGCTGCCCGGCGCTGCACTGATCACGGTCAGCGAAGTCGAAATCAGAATCGGCATCGAACTCACCGACCTACACGCGGCTTAAGGCTCCGATGACTAACCGGCTACCGCAATGGATTTGGTGTCGGTGTAGCCGTCGATGCCCTCACGGCCGAGTTCGCGTCCGTAGCCGCTGGCCTTCACGCCGCCGAACGGGGCGAACGGATCCATGGTGTAGCCCTGGTTGACACCGAACGTACCGGTGCGGATAGCGGCGGCGACGGCCAGTCCGCGGTCTGTGTCTTGCGTCCACACCGAACCCGCCAGACCGTAGTCGGAGTCGTTGGCGACCCGGATCGCCTCGTCCTCATCGGCATACGGGATCACGGTCAGCACCGGCCCGAAGATCTCCTCGCGCGCGATCCGCATCGAGTTGTCGGCACCGTCGAACAGCGTCGGCCGGACATACCACCCTCGATCCAGCCCGTCGGGCATCTCCGCGCCGCCGACGACAACGCGAGCGCCCTGCTGCTGGCCGCTCTCGATGTAGTCGCGCACACGTTGTTGCTGACGTTGCGCGACAAGCGGACCCACCTGCGTCGCGCTGTCCGCCGGATCGCCGACGACCATGGACGTCATCTCGGCGGCCAGTGCGTCGGTGAATTCGTCGGCCCGACCGGCGGGCACCAGTATGCGGGTCAGCGCATTGCAGATCTGGCCGCTGTTCGACAGGCTGGCCGACCGCACGCCGGTGGCGACCGTGCCCGGTTCGGCGTCCGCGAGCACGATCGCGGCGGATTTGCCGCCCAGTTCGAGACTCACGCGCCGTAGGTCGGTTGCGCATGCGGCCGCGACGGCCCTGCCCGCGGCCGTCGACCCTGTGAACGAAACCTTGTCCACGCCAGGGTGTTTCACCAGGAACTCGCCAACCCTGGTGTCGCCGGGCAGCACGCTCACGACACCGTCCGGCAGGCCGATCTCGGCGATCATCTCTGCGAGCAGCAGCGCATTCAGCGGTGATTCCGGAGCGGGTTTGAGAACGACAGTGCATCCGGCCAAGAGCGCGGGTATCAGCTTGGTGGTGATCAGGAATTGCGGCATGTTCCAGGGCACGATCGCGGCGACGACGCCGACCGGCTCGCGGCGGATGTGGATGTCGGCGCCGTACATTCCCGGCCGCGCCTCCTGCCACGGATAGGCCTCGGCTACGTCGCAGAACGCACTCATCATCATCGCGGGCAGCCCGACCTGGGCCCGCTGCGAGAAGCTGATCGGAGCACCGATCTCCGATGTAATCAGCCCGGCCATCTCGGACCGTCGTTCGCCGTACAGCTTGGCAAGCCGGCGTACGGCGTCGATGCGTTCGGCGGGCGCCTGTCGGGACCACGGGCCCGTGTCGAACGCCACCCGCGCGGCCTCGACCGCCCTGTCCACGTCCTCTGGTCCCGCGGCCGCGACGTGCGCCACCAGTTCTTCGGAGTGAGGAGAGATCACCTCGATGCGCTGGTCGGTACTCGGCTTCGCCCAATTACCGCCGATGAACAGCTCGTCCTGGCGCACGCGACCGTCTCCTTCCGAGCGATATCACAGCAATATCAACTACTTGTGATTGTTGCCTGGAGCATATACCGTCGGCGCTACCGAGTGGAGGAGAGAAGGCGATGGCTCGTTTCCCCAAACCCCCCGAAGGCAGCTGGACCCAGCACTACCCGCAGCTGGGAACCGCGCCGGTGTCCTATGAGGATTCCATCAGCCCGGAGTTCTATGAGCTGGAACGAAAAGCGGTGTTCAAGAGGGCTTGGCTGAATGTCGGTCGCGTCGAACAACTTCCGCGCAAAGGTAGCTACTTCACGAAGGAACTGAAAGTCGTCAACACGTCGATCATCGTGGTGCGCACCACCGCGGGCGAGATCAAGGCGTACCACAACATCTGCAGGCACCGCGGCAACAAGCTGGTGTGGAACGACATGCCGCTCGAGGAGACCAGCGGCGTCTGTCGGCAGTTCACCTGCAAATACCACGCCTGGCGCTATGACCTGGACGGCAATCTGACCTTCGTGCAGCAGGAGCAAGAGTTCTTCGATCTCGACAAGAGCCGCTACGGATTGGTCAGCGTGCACTGCGATGTCTGGGAAGGGTTCATCTTCGTCAACTTCGCGGACGAACCGGAACAGTCTTTGCGCGATTTCCTCGGTCCGATGGTCACCGGTTTAGAGGGTTATCCGTTCGGCGAGATGACGTCTCGGTTCTACTACCGCTCCGAGGTGAAGGCGAACTGGAAGCTCTACATGGACGCGTTCCAGGAGTTCTATCACGCCCCGGTGTTGCATGCGAACCAGTCGCCGTCGGCGTATTCGAAGGCCGCTGCGGAAGCCGGGTTCGAGGCACCGCACTATCGCCTCGATGGGCCGCATCGTCTGGTGAGCACGTCGGGAGTGCGGGCGTGGGAGATGGACCCCGATATGCGCAAGCCGATCGAGGACATCTGCCAGAGCGGTCTGTTCGGGCCGTGGGACAAGCCGGACCTGGGCGAGATGCCCGACGGCCTCAATCCGGCGAAATGTGACCCCTGGGGCCTGGATTCGTTCCAGCTGTTCCCCAACTTCGTGATCCTGATCTGGGGCCAGGGCTGGTATCTGACCTACCACTACTGGCCGACGTCCTACCACAGGCACATCTTCGAGGGCACGCTGTACTTCCCGCAGCCGCGCACGCCGCGAGAGCGGATCGCTCAGGAGCTGGCGGCGGTGTCGTTCAAGGAGTACGGGCTGCAGGACGCGAACACCCTCGAGGCGACGCAGACGATGGTGGAGTCGGGTGTGGTGAACGAGTTCCTGCTCTGTGACCAAGAGGTGCTGATTCGCCACCTGCACAAGGAAACTGCTGCGTGGGTCGACGACTACCAGCGCAGGACGGTGGAGGTATGACCGCCGTGCTGCCCGCCGAATTCGCCGACCTGGAGCCATATTCGGAGTGGTGTCTGGCCACCGAACCCGAGCGCTTCGCGAAGCGGTTGGCCAGTTCGATGGCCGAGATGCAGGCCTTCTATGACGCGATCACACCGCGCGCCGAGGAGGCAATCTCCTACTGCGACAAGTTCCCGCTCGACGACATGCCCGACGACGTGCTCAATCTGATGCACCTGTTGTATTCGATGATCATGGTCTCGTTTCCTGTCGAATGCTGGAAGCAGCCGCGGGTGCCGGATTCCGGCGCAGCGACTCTTGACTGCCTCTCTGAACCGGTGCCGTGACCACCGTTCTGCACGCCGCGCGATGGGCCGACGTCGACGCCGGCGAGGTGCATTCGCCCGCGGTGGTGGTGGTCGAGGGTGAACGGATCCAGTCGATCAATCCTGCTGAGCTGCCTGCTGACTCGACGGATATCGACCTCGGCGATGTGACGCTGTTGCCGGGGCTGATGGACATGGAACTCAACCTGCTCATCGGGGGCCCGGGTGGCCCCGAGGGGCTACCCAATCCGATGCACGGCGTGCAGGACGACCCCGCATACCGGACCTTGCGCGGTGCGGTGAACGCGCGGACCACGCTCGAGGCCGGGTTCACGACCGTGCGCAATCTCGGACTGATGGTGAAGACCGGCGGGTATCTGCTCGACGTCGCACTGCAGCGCGCCATCGACCAGGGCTGGCACATCGGTCCACGTATCTACCCGGCAGGCCATGCGGTCACCCCGTACGGAGGCCACCTCGACCCAACCGTGTTTCAACGGCTGGCGCCGGGCATCATGCCGCTGTCGGTCGCCGAGGGCATCGCCAACGGAGTCGACGACGTCCGGGCGTGCGTGCGCTATCAAATCCGCCACGGAGCCAAGCTGATCAAGGTGTCCGCGTCCGGCGGTGTGATGTCGCACAGCACAGCCCCCGGCGCCCAGCAGTACTCCGACGACGAATTCGCCGCGATCGCCGACGAGGCGCACCGCGCCGGTGTGCGAGTGGCCGCACATGCGGTGGGGGACAAGGCCATTCGTGCCTGTATTCGCGCCGGCATCGACTGCATCGAACACGGCTTCCTCGCGACCGACGAGACCATCCAGATGATGGTCGACCACGGCACGTTCCTCGTCTCGACCACCTATCTCACCGAAGCGATGGCGGTCGACCGCATCGCGCCTGAACTTCGCAAGAAAGCCGAGGAGGTGTTTCCGCGCGCACAAGCAATGCTGCCGAAGGCGATCGCCGCAGGTGTGCGAATCGCGTGCGGAACGGATGCGCCGGCGATCCCACACGGGCAGAACGCCAAAGAGCTGTGCGCGCTGGTGGATCGCGGTATGGCGCCGATGGAGGCGATTCGGGCAGCCACGGTGACTAGTGCTGAGCTCATCGAGGCGGACGACGAATTGGGCCGGCTCGCACCGGGATACCTTGCCGACATCATCGCGGTGCCGGGTGACCCGTCGCGCGATATCGCGACCACGCTGGACGTGGAGTTCGTGATGAAGAACGGCCAGATCTACAAGCGCGGAGGCTGGAGAAAGTAGGCGAGCGTGGAACAAACCGACAACATCCTCTGGCTGCTCAAGCAGGCGTGGTATTTCTCGCTGACAACCGTGAATGATTCCGTCAGCGACCACGGCGTGAGCACCGCGCAGATCGGCATGCTGCGACAACTGGCCACCGAGCCCGGCCTGTCCGGAGCCGACCTCGCGCGTCGTTTGCTCATCAGTCCGCAGGGAGTGCAATTGGCGCTCAAGGAACTCGAGCGTCGCGGACTTGTCGAGCGGAAACAGAACCCACAACACGGCCGGATACTGCAGGCGTTCCTGACGGACGAGGGACGCAAGGTCGCCGAGGCCGTAGTCAGCGATGCGATCGCCGCGAACGACAGGGTCTTCGGCGTCCTCAGCAGCGACGAGCAGGAAACGCTGAAAGAGCTGCTGGGCCGGGTGATCGAGCAGGGCACCGGGCACAAGTTGCACACCGATCACATCGGTCCGGACATAGCAAGTAGTTGATATTAATGACAAGTACTTGATAATGTGCGCCTCGATGATTGAGGACACGGCGGTGCGCACCGAAGAGGTCGTCATCGAACTCGAGCGCCGGAAGACGACCGCGACTTACCGGAGCGGTGACACGCTGCTGCAGACTGCGCGTTCAGCCGGGCTGCAGGCCCCGTATTCCTGTGAAGCCGGCTCATGTGGCACATGCATGGCGCGCGTCGTCGAGGGCAGCGCCCGGATGGTGAACAACGACGCGCTCGAAGAGGACGAGGTGTCCGAGGGTTACGTGCTCACCTGTCAGGCCCTACCGACCAGCCCGACGATCAGGCTGACCTACGACTACTAGGAAGCAGAATCAATGAGCCGAGTGGCTGTGGTGACCGGCGGCGCTTCCGGCATGGGCGAAGCGACCTGCCATGAGTTGGCTAGGCGCGGACACAAGCTCGCGGTGATGGACATCGATGGCCAAGCGGCGCAACGTGTTTCCGAGGAACTGCGCGCCACGGGAGCCGCCGCACTCGCCGTTGCCGCCGACGTCAGTGACCGCGCCGCGGTTGAAGAAGCGTTCGCCAAGATACGGTCAGAGCTCGGCCGTGTGCACATCCTGGTCACCAGCGCCGGCTTGGTGGATTTTGCGCCGTTTACCGAGATCACCCCCGAGTCGTGGGATCGGCTGATCGCGGTGAACCTGACCGGCACTTTCCACTGCTGTCAGGTCGCGGTGCCCGACATGGTGGCGGCCAAATGGGGTCGGATCGTGATGATCTCGTCGTCAAGTGCCCAGCGGGGGTCTCCGAAAATGGCGCACTACGCCGCCTCCAAGGGCGCACTGCTGTCACTGACCAAATCGCTTGCCCGCGAATATGGTCCGCTAGGGATCACCGTCAACAACATTCCACCGTCAGCCATCGAGACGCCGATGCAGCACCGTGGGCAGGCCGAAGGACATCTGCCGTCCAACGAACAGATGGCGGCCAGCGTCCCGCTCGGCCACCTCGGTACCGGCGACGACATCGCCGCCGCTGTCGGATTCCTGTGTTCGGAAGAGGCTGGTTTCATCACCGGTCAGGTCTTGGGCGTCAACGGCGGAGCGGTGTTGTGAGAGGAGGGCAGGATGGGACGCTGGCCTAAACCGGCCGAAGGAAGCTGGACGGAGCACTACCCGGGACTCGGGATTGACCCGATTTCATTTCGTGACTCGACGTCGCCGGAATTCTACGAACTCGAGCGTGAAGCCATCTTCAAGCGCGCGTGGCTGAATGTCGGTCGGGTCGAGGAGGTTCCGCGCGTCGGCAGCTATTTCACGAAGGAGATCGACGCCGCCAAGACGTCGGTCATTGTCGTCAAGGGCAAGGATCAGTCGATCCGCGCCTTCTATAACGTCTGCCGCCATCGCGGAAACAAATTGGTGTGGAACGACTTTCCGAACGAGGAGGTCAAGGGCACCTGTCGTCAATTCACCTGCAAGTACCACGGTTGGCGTTACGACCTCGAAGGCGCTTTGACGTTCGTGCAGCAACCCGGCGAGTTCTTCGACCTCGACACCGCGCAATACGGCTTGCGTCCGGTCAACTGCGACGTCTGGAACGGCTTCATCTTCATCAACCTCGACCCCGAACCGCGACAGACCCTGCGTGAATTCCTCGGGCCGATGATCACCGCACTGGACGACTATCCGTTCGAATTGATGACCGAGCGTTACGATTTCGTCGCGCACAACAACAGCAACTGGAAGATCTTCGCCGACGCCTTCCAGGAGTACTATCACGTGCCGTCTCTGCATTCGCAGCAAGTGCCCACGGCCGTGCGACAGCCCAACGCCACCTTCGAATGCGGACACTTTCAGATCGATGGGCCGCACCGGTTGGTGTCCACGGCCGGTACCCGCAGATGGCTGCTGGCTCCCGAGTACATGTATCCCGTCGAACGAGCCACGCGCAGCGGTCTGGTCGGACCATGGCGTACGCCGGAGACGCACCAATCGGCGGGTCTCAACCCGGGCGGGATCGAGCCGTGGGGCATTACCAACTTCCAGATCTTCCCGAACCTCGAGATCCTGATCTACCACGGTTGGTACCTGCTGTACCGGTACTGGCCGACGTCGCACAACACCCACAAGTTCGAGGCGTACAACGCATTCCATCCGGCCCGCACCGTCCGCGAGCGCATCGAACACGAGGTCGCCTCCGTCGTGCTCAAGGAGTTCGCGCTACAGGACGCCGGCATGCTGGGCGGCACGCAGGCGGCGCTCGAGTACGACGTAGTCGACGACTTCCCGCTCAGTGACCAGGAAATCTTGGTGCGTCATCTGCATAAGGTGGCCGTCGATTGGGTCGAGGAATACACGAACGAGCGTCAACCGGTGAAGGTATGAATATGACGGAATCACGACTGCCGAGCGCGTTCGCCGAGTTCGAGCCATTCGCCGGAAAATGGTGTCTGGCAACGGAAGCTGAGCGATGGAATATGCGTCTGGCGACTCCGATGCCCGAGATCCGTGAGTTCTATGACGCGTTTTCTCCTCGCTTCGAGGAGGCCATCGACTACTGCGATAAGCTTCCGCTCGATGACGTGCCGGAGGACGCGCTGAATCTGCTGCACCTCATCTATTCCATGATCATGGTGTCGATGGCCGTCGAGGTGTTCGGCCAACAGAAGCCCACCGACTCGGCTGACGCCGTCATCGATCGCATCGGGGAGCCGGTGCCATGAGCCTGCTGACGATCAACAAGCTCACCGAGTCGGTCGGTGCGGAAGTCGTCGGCGTCGACTCCGACCGGCTTGGGAGCGATGACCTGCTCGGCAACGCGGTGCTCGATGCACTCGAGGAAAACGGCGTGCTGGTCTTTCCGCGGCTCGGGCTGAATCCCGAAGCGCAGGTGGCGTTTTGCCGCCGACTCGGCGCGATCGACCACTCCTCGGACGGACATCACCCCGTCGCAGGCATCTACCCGATCACACTCGACAAGTCGAAGAACTCCTCGGCGGGTTATCTGCGTGCCACATTCGATTGGCACATCGACGGTTGCACGCCGACCCGCGACGAGTACCCGCAAAAGGCGACGGTGCTGTCTGCCGTCGAGGTCGCCGAGCGTGGCGGCGAGACCGAGTTCTCCAGCACCTATGGCGCCTTTGACGAATTGAGTGACGAGGAGAAGGAGCGCTTCGCGTCGCTGCGCGTTGTGCACTCACTCGAGGCGTCGCAGCGGCGCGTCACCCCGGATCCGTCACCGGAGGAATTAGCGCGGTGGCGCGCTCGGCCGACCCACGAGCATCCGCTGGTGTGGACGCATCGCAGCGGCCGCAGGTCCCTCGTGCTCGGAGCATCGGCCGACTACGTCGTCGGGATGGATCTCGACGAGGGGCGGGCGCTGTTGACGGAACTGCTCGAACGGGCCACGAGTGACGACAAGGTCTACAGCCACCAGTGGTCGGTCAGCGACACCGTCATCTGGGACAACCGGGGCGTCCTACACCGCGCAGCCCCCTATGACCCCAGCTCACGGAGGGAAATGCTGCGCACCACCGTGCTCGGCGACGAGCCGATCCAGTGACCGCACGGCCGTGCTGAGCGGGTGCACGACCCTCTCGTTGACGCCGACGGCCCACTATGGAAATCTAATACCCAAGAATGAGAATCACGTTCTCGCTCGTCGAGATCGTCGAAACGGAGGGCGCATGACGGAGGACCTCACCTCGGTCGACTTCTTCCGGGATGGTCGTCTAACTGATGATCCGTACCGGTTCTACGAGGCGCTTCGCAACAAGTGCCCGGTCAGCCGTGAGGACCACTACGGCGTGACTATGGTGACCGGCTGGCAGGAGGCCGTCGACGTCTACAACGACGAGGAGACGTTCTCGTCGTGCATTTCGGTGACCGGTCCGTTCCCCGGGTTTCCCGTGCCTCTCGAAGGTGACGATGTCACCGAGTTGATCGAGCAGCATCGCGACGAGATTCCGTTCAGCGATCAGTTGCCGACGCTCGACCCTCCAACACACACGAACCACCGCGCGCTGTTGATGCGGCTGATCACCCCCAAGCGTCTCAAGGAGAACGAGGACGCGATGTGGCAGCTCGCCGACGACATCCTCGATGACTTCCTCGCTCCGGGTGAAGGCGAATTCATCAAGGGGTTCGCGGGGCCGTTCACGCTGCGCGTCATCGCCGACCTGCTCGGCGTCCCCGATGAGGACCGCGACGAGCTCATCGAGCGGCTCGCCCGCGGCACCCACGGGGGTGGCCTCGGTAACGCCGACAAGACGCTGACGAAGACGCCGTTGGAATACCTGTACGACGTCTTCGCGACATATGTCGAAGACCGGCGTCGTGAGCCGCGTGACGACGTGCTGACCGGCCTGGCGACGGCGACGTTCCCGGATGGGACGATGCCCGAGGTCGGAGACGTCGTGCGGGTGGCCACCAACGTCTTCTCGGCCGGACAGGAAACGACCGTGCGGCTGCTCAGTACCGCACTGAAGGTGATGGGTGATCGCCCCGACATCCAGCGCAGGCTCCGCGACGACCGCAGCCTGCTCGCGAACTTCATCGAGGAATGCCTGCGCATCGAGAGTCCGGTCAAGGGCGACTTCCGGTTGTCGCGCGTGCCGACCACCATCGGTGAGGAAGCAATCGCTGCCGGCTGCACGGTGATGGTGATCAACGGGGCCGCCAACCGCGATCCCCGCCGCTTCGAGAGTCCGGACACGTTCGATCCGGAACGCAAGAACGCCCGTCAGCACTTGGCCTTCGGTCGTGGTATCCACAGTTGCCCCGGCGCACCACTGGCTCGCGCCGAGACGCGGGTCGGGCTCGAGAGACTGCTCGACAGGACCAGCGACATCCGGATATCGGAGAGCAAGCACGGGCCCGCGGATAACCGTCATTACCAATACATTCCGACCTACATCCTGCGCGGTCTCACCGAGTTGCATCTGGAGTTCGATCCCGCATGAAAGTCACCGTCGACGAGGACCGGTGCCGCGGTCATGGCATGTGCCTGACGTTGTGCCCCGAGGTGTTCCATATGACCGACGACGGGTATGCCGTCGCCGATCCTTCCGATGTGCCCGCCGGTCTCGAAGGCGCGGCGAAGGAAGCCATCGACTGCTGCCCAGAGCAAGCCATCAGCGAAACCGACTGAAAGTCAAGGAGATTCATGCCCAAGGGTTATATCCTCATCACCGAAGACGTCCACGATCCGGCAGGGATGGCCGAGTACGCCAAGCTGGCCGGTAAGGCGATGGCCGGTGCGACGCTTCTGTCGTTCGATCAGAAGCCCGAGGTGATCGAAGGAAGCTGGCACGGCACCCAGAGCGTGCTGCTGGAATTCGACTCGGTCGAGGCGGCCCGTGACTGGTACAACTCGGATGCCTACCAGGAAGCGGTGAAGCTCCGGCAGGCCGCAGCCAACTGCAACGGAGTCATCCTCTCCGGACTGGGTTAGCCGCGAAATAGCATTCCTGGTCGTTGATTCGCCAATTCCACAACCCGGAACGCTATTTCGCGAACATCAGTCAGTCGGGCACCAGCGGGCCCGTTGCCTTCGTCGTGGTCGCGTGCACGAGCAGCTCGGCCAGCTCGCGTGGGCGACTGAGGAACGGTGAGTGCGACGTGTCGATGGTCAGCTGCTCGACGCCAAGGCGGCGTGTCACAGTGTCGGCCAGCCACCGTGGCATCGACTGATCCTGCAGGCAGCGAATGAAGCTGCGGGGGAGATCGGCCGCCCAGAACGCAGGCACCGATACCGGTGTCACCGTTGTATCGCCGAAGCGTTCAGGGCCGAGGCGTTCGAACGCCCAGCGCGCGGTGGCTTCGTCGCAGTCGTGGTAGAAGTATTTCCACGCGCCGTCGAAGTCGGCGAACCACATCGCGCCGTCGTCGTCGAACTTCAAGTAGCCCAACATCTCTCCGACGTCTGCGTCGAACTCGCCGTCCTCGTTGTCACGCATCGCCATCGCTTCGGGATACGTCCTGCCTTCGCGAGGCAGGGCCGCGGCAATGTAGGTGATGTGGCTGACCAGATCCGGCGCTGCGTCGGCGGCAAGAGTGGCGTCGAACCCGCCGCCCGAGTGCCCGACGAGCACATCACCCTGCTTGAGCGCCGACACGATTGCGTCGCGGCGGTTGGCCAGGGTCGACTCCTCGTCGACCCTGGCCCCATGTCCTGGGAGATCGACTGCGACGCCCACATGGCCAAGCTGCTCGAGCTCAGCGATCGTCCGTTCCCAGCACCAGGCGGCGTGAAAACCGCCGTGCACGAAGACGAATCGCATTACTCGTCAGATATCGAGATGGCCTGCCGCGGACACTGCCGGACCGCTTCGCGAATCTGGTGTTCGTTCTCCGGGGTGACCTCTTCCTGCAGGATGTGCAGGAAATCCTGATCGTCCAAGTCGAACACCTCAGGGATGATGCCCATGCACACCCCGTTGCTTTCGCACAGACCGAAGTCGACTACTACCTTCTGCGTCACTTCAGCACCTTCACTGGCACGTTGTGGTAGCCGGCGACGTTCTGCATCGTCACCCGGTGCAGCCCAGCGAAATCGACCTCATAGCGCGGCATGAAGTCGAGCAGGTGCTCGAGAGCGACCGTGGTCTCCAAGCGGGCCAGTGCCGCGCCGAGGCAGCTGTGGATGCCGTAGCCGAGGCCCAGGTTCTGCGACTGAGCCTTGTCTCGCGTGATGTCGAACGTTTCGGCGTTGTCGAACGCGCGCGGGTCGCGGTTGGCCGCGGCCTTCATCAGGAACACCGGCTTGTGAGCGGGCACAGTGCCGTTGGGCAGGTGGGCTTCTTTGAGCGTGTAGCGCACGTTGTACTGCACCGGGCCGACATAGCGCAGCAACTCCTCGACGGCGTCCGGCACCTTGCTGCGGTCATCCAGCAACATCTGCCACTGCTCAGGGTGCCTGGCGAACTCGACCACAGCGCTGCCGACCAGCTTGGTGACGGTCTCGGCGCCTGCGCCGCCCAACAGGGTGGTGAAGCCGGTGATCTCGATGTCGTCGAGCTTGCGCAGATTCCCCTCGTCGTCCGGTATCTCCGCGGCAATGAGGCGGCTGATCATGTCGTCCTGCGGGTTCTGCCGCCGCTCCTGAACCAGGCTGTAGTAGTACATCGCCGAGTCGATGTTGGCCTTCATGTTCTTCTCGGACAGTTCGATCTGGCCGGGCTCGCGTTCCAGGCTGGTGTCGATCCAGTGCCGGACCTGCTGGCGGAAGTCCTCCGGCACGCCGGCCATCCGGGTGATCACCTCGACGGGGAATGGCCCGGAGAAGTCCTGCACCACGTCGAAGTTGTCGGGGTCGACCTTGCTCAGATAATGCTCGACGAGCTCGACGACGGTGTCGTGCTGCGACTGGATGGCGCGCGGAGTGAACGCCTTGTTGAGCAGGCTGCGCATGTGGCGGTGGTCGGGCGGATCCATGAAGATGATCGACTTCGAGGGGACCTCGCCAGTGCGCACCATGCCGAGATCGCAGCCGCGTGACGACGAAAACGATTCGTAGTCCTTGAGCGCAGCTGCCACATCCGCGTGCCGCGTCAGCGCATAGAAGTCCTCGTCCTCGTCGTAGTAGATCGGGGCCTCGTCCCGCATCCGTTTGTAGATCTCATACGGGTTGTCGAAATACTCCTGCGAGACCGGGTTGAACTTCAGTTTGGGCTTGGTCATGGACTCCTCCTTCGCGGCGGGCTGATTGCCGGAAGCGTTACGAGGGACGCTCTAACTGTAACGCTAACAGCTTCGGTGTCCGGATACATTGAAACGGGCTAACTACTCGGGCGTTTCTCATGGTTTACCCCTGGAAACCCGCGTTTATGACGTCGTCGAGAAGCCCGAGATCGCTGCCGAGTTCAGCTGCGGTCTTGCGCACGACGGCGACGTCTTTGCCGACGAATTCGCCGACCATTTCAATGAACGCGTCGACGGAACCGCGGCCGCCGACAATGCTTGCTACGCGGCTCGCCGCGCTGCCATGGCCAATCGCGTCAAGCAGGCGCCGTTCGTCGACCCCAAGCCGATCACCCAGTCGCACGGCCTCATGCAGCAGGCCGATCTGCGCGGCGAACAGCGTGTTGTTGACAAGCTTGACGCCCTGCCCTGCGCCAATGGGACCGACGTGAAGGATCGGGTCGCCGTAGCTGGCCAGGACGGGCCGAACCCGTTCGACGGCATCGTCGGACCCACCCACAAACAGCGTTACTTGGCCTGCGGCAATGTCGTGCGGACCGCCGCTGACCGGGGCATCGACGACTGCGATACCGCGCGGCTCGGCCTCAGCGGCGATCGCCTCGGCCGTGCGCGGGCTTCCCGTGGTGTGGATGACGAGCACGGCTCCGGGCCGCATCGTGGGCAGCAGAACGCTTTCCAGGCACACCTGCTGAACCTGCTCGTCGGTGAACACGCAGACGATCACGACGTCGGAATCCGATCCGACGTCCGCCAAGTCGGTCACCGGCCGCGCGCCGAGTTCACTGACGGCTCGCCGCTTCTCGACCGACCTCCCGAGCGCGCGGACCTCGTGGCCGGCCTCGACGAGGCGGCGCACCATGGGTGCGCCCATGCGGCCCGCCCCGACGAACCCGACCTCGCTCATCGTGGGTGGTCCATCAGTTTGAGAGCGGTGTCGGCTGCTGTGAACACCGAGCCCTCCGGCGCCGACGCAGTCGCCGCGAGACTCGCCGCGTGGCGGACGTCCTTCTGCAACAACGCCCCTGCGATCGGCGCGAGGCCTTCGAGGCTTCCGCCGAAGACCGTGATGCTGCCGAGCGCCTTGCTGGTCGCCGAGCCGCCGTTGAGAACCTGGGCGAGCCGGTCGCGTGGGACGCCAAGGGACTCGCCAAGCTCAAGCGTGCTCATCGCACTACCGAGGTTGGCGGTGAACAGCAGGTTGTTCAGAATTTTGGTGACCTGACCGCTACCCAGCGGGCCGAGGTGGACAATCGGGTCGGCGTACGTCGCGAACACCGGCTTGCAGCGCTCGACGACGTCTTCGTCGCCGCCAACCATGACCAACAGCTTCCCTTCTTCGACGGCGGGTCCTCCGCCGCTCACCGGAGCGTCGATCACCGAAACACCTTGTTGTGCTGCCTTTTCGGAGACCTCGCGGCAGGTGTCGGGGTGCACCGTGCTGTGAATGGCGACAATTCCGCCGGACGCCAAACCGGCCAGGACTCCGGTCTCGCCATACAGCACTTCTCTGACATCGTCGTCGCCGACGACGCACAGGCAGACAAGGTCGCTTGCGGCCGCGAGTTCAGCCGGCGACCCAGCGGTCTTCGCGGCCGTGTCTGCATACGGTTCCAGGCTCGCTTCTCTGCGCGCCCACAGCGTCGTCTCGTAGCCGCCCTCAACAATCCGGCGGGCCATGGGGCCGCCCTGACTGCCCAGCCCGATGAATCCGACACGCATCAACCTGCCTCCAGTTCATTCGATGTGCCCTGTTGCGCGGCAACGCATTCCCCGACGAACGACAGCACCTTCGCGTGGTACGCCGCGGCGCGGAGCGAGAGCGACAGGTTGTGGCCCGTGTCGGCCTGTTCGTTGATCGTGAACCGCGGTGACGACGTGAACATCGCGCCGATCTGCGCGAGCGTCTCCGGATCAGAACGCCACACCCGCTCATGTTCAGCGACCGTGAACTGCACAGGCACCTGCACCTGCGCGGCTAGTGCCGGAAAGTCTTGCCGTGGCCAGTTCTTGGTCATGTCGACCTCGTAGAGGGCGCCGGTCGCGGAGTTCGTCATGCCGGACAACACGTCGTCGGGGTACAGGTTCGCGGGCTGCCAGAGCACGTCGCGCAGTCCGGTAGGTCGCTGCGTTGCGGTGGCGGTCTTCAGGATCTCCGCTGTCGCGGGATGGTATTCCGTGCCGGTGCCTGCCAATTCGAGGCCAATGACGTCAGCGTGGTCGGCCCGTTCGTCGGCGGCCAATCGCACCGCAAGCTCACAGCCGGCCGAATGGCCGAGCAGAACCAATCCGGCGCCGCGAGGGTTGCCGCCGAGGACCTTGTCGATTGCCCCGAACGTCAGCGCCACCCGTTGTGCCGGGTGCGCCATGGCATCCGGGTACGGAGCCGAGCTCCCATAGCCGGGCCGGTCCAGCGCAACCATCGTGTAGCCCTCGGCGGCACCGGTGCGCAGCAGCGACAAGTCCGGATGTCCGGGACAGTCGAAATAGGCTGCGGTACTTGCGCCTCCGTGGAACGCCACGATGACGGCTTTCGGATCTTCGGCGAGCGCGACAAGGCCCGACATCGGCACGCCGTCGACGAGGACGACGCGTGGACGCGGCTGCGGTTCGCTCACCCGTCCGTCCGCATCAGAATGGCTCCACTCGGCGTGAGGCCGCCGCTGCTGACCACCGCGACGCGGGCGTCCTTCACTTGACGCTCACCGGCCTCCCCGCGAAGCTGGGTGACCGCTTCGTGGATCAAGCCCATGCCGTGGGTGCGGCCGTGGGACAACTGGCCGCCGTGGGTGTTCAGCGGAATCACCCCGTCGCGGGCGATCGCCTTGCCGCCGTCGAGAAAGTCCTTCGACTCGCCGATGCCGCAGAAGCCGAGCGCCTCCAGCCAGGACAGGCAGTTGAAGGAGAATCCGTCGTACAGTTCGGCGACGTCAACGTCGTTGGGGCGCAACGACGTCCGCGTCCACAGGTGTGCCGACTGGCCGAGGACCTGCGGCTCGTGCGTCATCGTGGTCTGGTCCCAGTCGGTGCGCTCGATGATCTGGGTACCCACGGCCTCGAACAGCACGGGCTTGCGCGGCATGTCTTTGGCGGCGTCGACGGCCGAGACGACGACCGCGATGGCGCCGTCGCACGGCACATCACAGTCGTAAAGCCCGAACGGTGTCGTGATCATCCGGGCATTCAGGTAGTCGTCCATCGTCATCGGGTCGCGATAGATGGCCGTCGGATTCAGCGCCGCGTTCGCGCGCTGGTTCAGCGCGATCCAGCCGAGCGTTTCTCTGGTCGTGCCGTAACGCTGAAAATGGCGCTGGGCGTTGAGCGCCAACGTGTGCGCCGCCGACGTCGCGCCGAACGGCATCTGCCAGCTGGAGGTGCGAGGACCCCCTGGCGGGGACATCTTGCCTTCCTTCATCAGCTGTTGGAAGGTTGCCTCCCACAGCGTGCGGAAGCACAACACGTGACGGGCCATGCCCGTCGCAATCGCCATCATCGCAGCGATGACCGAGCCGCCGGGGCCGAAGGTGTCCATGCCGCCGTTGATCCACGTCGGACGCAGTCCGAGTGCACCCTCGAGTGCGGACACGCCACCCTCGCCCATGCCTGCGATGTCAAGCCCCGGATAGGTTGAGAGCCCGTCGATGTCGTCGAACGTCAGTCCCGCATCGGCGACCGCCGCCTCGCAAGCATCGATGGTCAGCGACAGTGGCGGCACCATCAGCCTGCGGCCAAGTCGGGAAGCACCGATCCCGGTGATAGCCGACTTCTCCTCGAACTTCTCCGTCGTCAGCGGGGGCCGGACGTAGTTGCCGAAATCCTGCGGCGCGATTTCGTCAACGGGCTGCGGGCCCGTGGTCTTCTGGCCAGTGGGCCGAAACAACGGCAGCCAGACGGCTCCGGCCTTGTCGGTGTGCTTCTCGAAGACCACCTCGACGGTCTGACCAAGCACCAGCTCGTCGGGATCACATTCGACGATGTTGGTGGTCAACCGAACTCGCGGATCCTCGACGATCGCAACCTGGGCGACGACATACGGCGGAGGCAGGTCCGGGAAGCCGAAGCGGTGGTTGACGGTGAACGCGCTCAGTGTCGCCGTTCCGGAGACGTCACGCACGCCCATGTTGCGGCCGCGGCAGTACCGGCACACCGGCTGCGGGGGGTGGATCAGCGCCTCGCAGTCACGGCATTCTTGGATGCGCAGGACGCCGTCGGATCCTGCGGTCCAGAAGAACTCGTTAGAAACGGTGAGTTCGGGAAGCGGCCTTGTCACCGGACGAACCCCCAAACAGCCTCGTTGTCATCGGATTTCGGCTCGGGTTCTGGGGATTCCCGTGCGTCGTGTTGCGCCGTACCGTCATCGGACGGCGGATGTTCGCCCATGTAGATGATGGCGTGCACAGGACAGTCCATCAATGCCCGCATCACCGCGTCGCGGTCTTGCTCGGGCACGGTCCCATCGCCGATCAGTGACGCATAACCCCAGTCGTCCAGCGAGAAGTACTCCGGCGCATGCTTGGCGCAGATGCCGAATCCATCGCAGATGGTCCGATCGAGGCGAATCCTCAAGCCCTCACTCATGACCCCGCCACCGCCTCCACTTCGTACGGGCGCTCGGCCTGGAACGCACCGGTGCGGCATGACGGACAATCATTCGCCAGATGCCGCGCAACCACCTGAGGGAACTGCCGCAGCAAGCTGGCGGCGACGTTGGTGGCGCCGTCGAGCGTGCCGCATGCGCCGCGGCCGCGCAGCACTACCGACCACCGCTCCAGACGGGCCAGGTCTTCATTAGTTGCAGCGCCATCCCGCAACGCCGACGTGACAGCGGCCATCGCCGCGGTGCCGTTGAAACATGATCCGCACTGACCGGCGTTCTCGCGGTCGAAGTAGGACATCACCGATGCCGCGACGGCGACGGGACAGTCGTCGGTGAGAATCGAGATCGCACCGCACCCGAGGCCGCTGCCCAGGCGGCGGATCGTCTCGTGGTCGAGTGTCGCGTCGAGGATGTCGGTGTTGACCAGGCCCGCGAAGTAGCCGCCCATCAGGACGCCGTGCACCGAGTCTGCTGTCAGCCCGTGCACCTTGAGTAGATCGGAAAACGCTGCGCCGTGCGGGATCTCGTACAGTGTTGCGGGCCGGCCGCCGCCCGTGATGGTCGCGAGGAAGGTGCCGGGCGACATCGGCGTGCCGACTGCCCGGAAACCCTCGGAACCGTGCTGGAGGATATAGGGCAGATTCGCCAGTGTTTCGACATTGCTGACCATCGTCGGCAGTCCCTGTACGCCTTCCTCGTAAGGGCGTGGTGGTTTGTCGGTCGGCTTGGCCGGTCCGCCGTTGATCCGGCGCACAGCGGCGGTTTCCTCCCCGGCGACATAGCCGGGCTCGACGGTCAACACGGTCACCGCGACCCCACCGAGCGTGCTCGGCTCTAGCTCGGCGAGCGCGGCCGTCACCGAGGTGGCCGACGGCTCGTCGGAGACGTAGACATATGCACGCCGTGCGCCGACGATCGCGGTGGCCAACCGGAGCCCGTCGAGCACGAGGTGCGGCCGATTGCGAAGGAGCCAGCGATCCTTCACCGACGCGGGTTCGCCCTCTTCACCGTTCGCGACGACGATCGTTTCGGCTCCGCGGCGACCGGCATCACGAACCGTGCGTAATTTCGTTCCGAACGGAAAGGCCGCGCCGCCGCGCCCGAGAAGGCCGGACAGGTCGACCTGCCCGAGAAGCGTGTCCGGGTCTTCCAGAGGCTGATAGCCTCCGCCCGCCGAATACCCGGCGAAGTCCTCGACTCCATCGTGCACGGGCCGCAGCAATCGGGGCGGACAGTCGGGCCAAGCGGCAACGACGAGTTCGGTTGCGGTGGTGGTCATGACAGGCCCTTCCTGTCCGCGGATAGGCTGACGGCCATGAGGACTGCGGTGGTTCGTGTCGACGTCGACCCGGCGGGCGAACTCACACCGGAGCAGTTAGGCGACGGCATGGCAACCCTGAAAGCGCTGGCCGATGCTGCGAACGTCGAGGTGATCGACATCGATCTGCCGGCGATGCCGGTGCGGCGTCGCCAGGTGGAGTTGCTTGTCGGCGGCAGCGATACCGAGGCGGTCACGGCTATCGGTATCGACCTGTGCACCAAGGCTTTCGGCGTGGCTCCCGCAGCCGGCATCGTTACCTATGTCAGCCGGGGAACCGACGACGACGCCAAGGGCGTGCTCTCGCGCTTCGGGCTTACCGGCGACATCGAAAGGGTGCCGGGCAACGACGGTTTCGATGTGGTGTACGTGACGCTGAACAGGGCCGATCTTGAACGAATCCCGGAAAGCCGCATCCACACGGCGCTGGAGGCGTCGCTGAACTGTGAGGTGCACATCCGGACGGGGTAGGCCGGTCATCTGCCCAGGAAGTCCAGGATCGCGGGGGCGGCCTGCACCCACGTGTCGAACATGTTGAACCGCTTCACCTTTCCTGAAGCCCGGGCCTCGCCGGCACGCTCCCACGCATCTTCCGGCCACGGCGGGTCGATCAGCGTCGAGCCCTTGATCAGACAGCTCACCTCCAGCGAGGTGCGTTTCGGGTGGTCCAGGTCGTTCTCGCCGCCGCGGATGATCAAGGTCGGTACCGTGATGTTGTCGAACATCTCGTCCTCGACGCCCGGGATCGTCTGTCCGGGTTTCGGCACGAACGCGTTGAGCCAGCGCAACATCAGCTTCAGGAACTCATCGGGGTCGAGCGCGAGAAACCGGTCGTGGTTCGCCGGGTTCTCCGCGATCCGCTGCTTCCACTCGTCGACCCGGATAACGCCTTTCATGCCAGCGCCGCGCACCGCAAGGATGCTCGGCACGATGTAGTACGAGCCGAGCACGAACGACCCGTACACGCCGCCGACGATGTTCCACACCACGAGCTTCTTGACGATCTCGGGGTAGAGCATCGTCGTGAGCATCGAGTCACGGGCACCGCCGGAGCCGCCCGCAAGGATGCACGGCCCGATATCGAGGCCGGTTATCAACGCGTGCAGCGTCTGCGCCCGCATGTGGGATTCGCTTTGGCCGTAGAACTGGACGTCGGACTTGCCGCAGTTCGGCCGGTCCCACAGCAGAACGCGATAGCCGCCTTTGGCCAGTGCCTGCGCTAGCGGTCGCAGGCCCTCGATGTCCTTGCTGAAGCGCCCGCCCGGCGTCAGCGCGATGAAATCGCCTTTCTTGCCGAGGATTTCGTAGACGACGTTGCCGCCGTTGATCTCCATGACCTTTTCGCCGCGCTTGAGCTGCGGACCCGCGGACTCTGTGGTGGTCATGCCTGTACCAGCACCTCGTTGTCTATCACCCGCACCGGATACGTCCGGATGCTCCACTCCGGCTTGACCGCGGTGGTGCCCGTCGCGAGCTCGAAACCCCATTGATGCCAGGGGCAGTAGATGAACTCCATGTCGCGCACCATCACCGAGTCACCCGGCACGCTTTCGTCGACGACGGTGCGGCCCCGCGGCCGACCCGAACACAACGGACCACCTTCGTGCGGGCAGTAGTTGGCGATCGCGTAGAAGGTGCCGTTGACGTTGTAGACACCGACACCGTGGCGTCCGATCGGGACGAGTTTATGTGTGCCAGGGGGTATCTCGTCCACCGTGGCGACGACGTGCTCGCGCCCCTGCGCCAGCCGGGGCGTCTTCTCTGCGTTGGTCAACTCAGAACACCCTGACCTGGCCCTCGAGGGCAGGCACCGTGTCGGGCAGCTTGTAGGTCGCGATGCCGTTGCGGAACATCACGGCCTCGCGGGCGTGCTCCGGTAGATGCTTGACCAGCCACCGCGGGTCGTCGAATGTCCAGTGCGGGTAGTCCGACGAGAACAGCAGGATCTTCTCGCACTCCATCCATTCGAATGCCCGAGTGAGTTCGGTCTTGTCCTCGGGATAGTCCAGCGGCTGGGTAGTGAACTTGATGTGGTCCTTGACGTATTCGGACGGTTTGCGCTTGATGTCCATCCACGATTTGCGGGCCTCGTAGATGGCGTCCATCCGCCACATCAGCGGCAGGATCCAGGTGAACGCGTGCTCCACGAAGACGATTCGCAGCGTGGGGAAGCGGTCGAAGACGCCGTCGAAGATCAGGCTCATCACCTGGTTCGCTGCCAGCAGCGAGTAAGTGACCATGAAGTCGTGGTTGTAGCTGGGCAGGCCGACCGGCGGCACGGGCAGCTCGTCGTGGTGGCTGCGCGACAGATGGCAACTCACCGGCATGTCGTGCTTGGTGGCCGCGGCCCAGATCGGGTCGTACTGCGGTGCACCCCACGACGGGCGTGGCTCGGCCTTGATCAGAATCTGCCCCATGTACGGGTGGCCGGCCAAACGCTCGATCTCACGGGCCCCTGCTTCCGGCTCCTCGATCGCCGCGCAGATTGACCCACGCCACCGCTCGTGCCAGTTGTTGTGGCTGTCGAGCCAGTGGTTGACCTGCCAGTCGTTCAGTCCGACCGACATCGCGTGGTTGGCCTCGCCGAGGCGGGCCGGATACGCGGCCGGTTCCAGGATCGCGATGTCCGCGCCGGCCTCCATGATCAACTGCTTGAAGGCCATATCCGGGTCGCTGCAGGCGAATTCACCATCCGGCGGAAACGTGTCGGCACGCATCGCATACGTGTGCGCATAGTCAGGGGCGTCGTAATAGATCTGTTCGCCAACCCTGCGATTGAGGAAATACTTGCTACGCCACGGCTCCGGGATGTACTGAACCAGCTCGCCGCGACGGGGAGCGGGATGGACGTCGGAGTCGACACACCGGACGGCAATTCGTTCGGCCGCCGGCTTGCGCTCTGTGGTTGTCACCGTCATCGTGGTCTCCTTGTTCGCAGCCTTCGATTACTACTTTGCGCCGACGCCGGCCCCGACGTCTATGCCATACAGTTCCGCGGCATTTCGCCAGCACAACTTGTCGCGCTGCTCGGCCGTGTACGCGCCGGGCACCTTGAGCTCGTTGAGCTGCCAGTGCGGGTAGCTCGAGCCGAACATCACCATGTCGTCCTTGCCGGTGAAGCCGAACCATTCACCCGCGAAGTCGGTGTCGCCCGGGCCGTCGAGGGCGCCCTGCACGAAGTAGACATGGCCGGGTAGATAGTCGCTCGGCATCTTCGGCGCCCACGGCGTCTGTTCGAGATGCGGCCTGCCGAAGCAGTCCATCCGCCAGATGAACGGCGTCAGTAGGTCGGCCGCGCCGTCGGCCCAGACGAACTTCAGCGCCGGCATTCTTTCGAATACCCCTTCGGCGATCATGTTCATCACGTGGTACAGGTAGTTCAGGGCCATGAACCCGACGTACTGCTCGTAGGTCCGGGTGTTCCCTGAGGGCGTCGGCGCAGCAGAGACGCCGGCGCCGACCTCGATGTGCACGGCCACTGGCAGATTCGCTTCAACGGCCGCCTCCCACAACGGCCAGAACTGTGGTTTGCCGTACAAATCGCGAGACTGCATCGGAATGCCGATCTGCACCACCCGCGGGTGGTCCTTGTACTTGTCGATCTCCCGCAATGCGCCCGCGATGTCGTCGGGATTGACGCGGATGGTGCCGCGGTACCGCTCGGCATACGCATTGTCGTCGAGCCAGCGCGTCACCATCATCTCGTTGATCGCGGCAGCGATCGCGGTGCCCAGGTGGCGGTCCGGCATGATGCCGCGCGTCATCGGATGCAGGATGGCCACGTCGACGCCACGATCCTCGAACAGCCGGCTGCCGACGAACTCAGGGTCCGACCCCGGATAGGCGCGGTCAGGCCCCTCGGTTTTCGGTGCGTATTCACCGCCGGGTGCGCCGTACCAGTCCATCTCGTAGTCCGGGAAGCCGCGGCTCTTGAACGGCTCGCGAAGGAAACTGCGGAGGTCTTTGTTCGACCTCGAGAAGATGTGCACGCTGGCGTCGATGACGGGCGTCGTCCCCCCGTCGGGGTGCTGCATCACCAAAGCTGTCCTCCGATGCCATCCGGTCGAGGCGAGCGCCTTCGACCGCAGCGCGAAAACGCGCCCGATACAACCCAGTGTAAAGCGTTGTTCTTCAATAGCAAGAATCGAGTTCTCAGCGAATCGCTTATCTCTTCGCAGGTGAGAGTGTGTGCTGGTCGTTCGAGCACGTCCAGCTGAGCGAAACGGGGTAGTCGCATGAAGAGAACGATTACAACATCTAAGGAGAATGTTATTCTCGTACCGACGTGAGATGCCCCCAGGAGTGGCCGGATGTTACTTGAGTTCGATGCTGATCAGCGGCTGTGGCAGGAGACCGTGCGCGACGCGGTGGCCAAGCAATGCCCGCCGACGTTGGTGCGTGGGATTGCCGAGGATGGCGTCGATCCGACACCGTTGTGGCAGACCTACGTCGACGCGGGCTGGACGGAACTAACCGACCCAGAGAACGCCGTCGAGTTGGCGATTGTGCTCGAAGAACTCGGCCGCGCCACCGATCCGACGCCGTTCCTGGCGACGCTGACCCAGTTCGCGCCGCTTGCCGGCGACCGTTTCGATCCCCAGCAGGCGGGCACGGCGGTCTACGGCGGGGTGACCGCTTATCGCGATGCCGAGGGCTGGGTGCTGGAGGGAACAGCGCATCACGTGCTCGACGGTGATCGTGCCGAGCGACTCGCGGTCGTGACGGAAGCCGGCGTTTTTCTGGTGGACGCCGGTCAAGCGGTGGTCCGCCGTAGCCCGGTGTTCGACCCCGTGCTCCACATCGCCGAGGTCTCGTTTTCCGGCGTACATGTGCCTGATTCCGACCGGGTGCGCTTCAATGCAGAAAAGGCCCGTCACGTAGCGCTCACCGGTATGGCGATCACCACCGTCGGCGCATGCCAGCGCATCCTCGACTTGGTGCTCGAGCACGTGAAACAGCGCCAGCAGTTCGGCGTGGCGATCGGCACTTTCCAGGCCGTCCAGCACAAGGCCGTCGACATGCACGTTGCCACCGAACGCGCCCGGGCGCTGTCTTACTTTGCGGCACTGACGATTTCGGCCGACGATCCGCGACGGCGCCTGGCCGCTGCGATGGCCAAAGCCGCGGCAGGGGAGTGTCAGGCGGTGGCATTCCGCCACGGCCTGCAGCTGTTCGGCGCCATGGGCTTCACCTGGGAGAACGATCTTCAATTCGCGCTCAAGCGCGCCAAGGCCGGTGAGCTGCTGCTCGGCGGTGCGGCCGAACATCGCGCGATGATCGCGGAGGAATACAGGAGTAGCAGTGCAGCTTTCCTTTGACCAAGACGTCGAGGAGTTCCGCGCGGAGTTCGTGGCTTTCCTCGACGAACATCTGCCGTCGGAGGCCGAGACGCTCGAGCGGCCGCGGTCGGTATCGCACATGCCGCAGTGGGCTCGCAAATGGCAGCGCTTGCTGTTCGACAACGGATGGCTCTTGCCCCCGCAGCCGCCAGAGTTCGGTGGCCGCAATGCCACTGTGCTGCAGCAGTATGTGCATCTCGAAGAGCTCTGCAAGCGCAGGATCTATCACAGCTTCAACCCGCAGGGCGTGAACATCATTGCGGCGTCGCTGCTTTCGTTCGGCTCCGACGAGCAGAAGCATCGCTGGGCGGTGCCGGTGCTGAAAGCTGAAAAGACAGCGTCGCTTGGCATGAGTGAGCCCAGCGCAGGCTCCGATCTGGCGTCCTTGCGTACAAGGGCGGTACTGGACGGTGACCACTTCGTCGTCAACGGCCAGAAGGTGTGGACGTCCGGCGCCCACGACGCCGACTTCTTGCTGACATTCGTGCGCACCGACCCGGACGCGCCCAAACACAAGGGAATCAGCGCGCTGATCATTCCGACGGACACTCCCGGAGTTGTGTGCCGGCCGTTCGCGGACATGACGGGTGAGGAGAATAAGGACTTCAACGAAGTCTTCTTCACCGACGCCCGCGTACCTGCGGAGAACCTCGTCGGCCCGCTGAACGGCGGCTGGGGTGTGGCCAACGGGTCGCTCGGACACGAGCGCACGATGATGTGGCTGGGCTTCGCCGACCGGATCGACAACATGATCGCCGACTTCCGGCCGCACACCGAGCTACAACGCGATCAGTACGCCACGACGATCATCGATTACGTCGCGCTACGGGCAATGGGTTCCGCTGCGCTGGCCCGGGCTGCCCGAGGAGAGATGGACACCGCTTCGGTGTCGGTGCTCAAGGTGTTCGGCTCCGAGGCTGAAAGGCAGGCGTTCGAGAACGCGCTGACCGCCGCGGGTCCCGACGGACTCATCCATCCGTCGACGACGGGGCCGTACGAGCACATGAACCTCGACCATTACTTCTCCAGCTGGTTCGAGCGCTACGCCCGCAGCTTCGGCGGAACCATCGCGGGCGGCACGTCCGAGATCCAGCGCAACATCATCGCCACCCAGGTGCTCGGCCTGCCGCGGCGCTGAGTCCGGTGACCGAGACGCTCAACATCGACCGGCCGCGGGCCGGAATCGTTGTCCTGCAGCTGAAGCGGCCGAGGCAGCTCAACGCGATCAACCAAGTGATGCGTGATGAACTCACACAGGCGTTCGCCACGATCGGCGCGGACACCTCGGCAAACGTCGTCGTACTCACGGGCGCAGGCCGCGGGTTCTGTTCCGGCATCGACGTGCGTAACTTTGCGGGTAGGACGGTTGAGGCGTCAGACCCGGCGATCGACAGGCTGCGGTTCCAAGAGGCCATGGCTGCACTGCCCCAGGCGATTTGGGACCTTCCGCAGCCGGTCATCGCAGCCGTCAACGGGCCCTGTGTCGGCGCCGGCTTCGCGCTGTGTCTGGCCTCAGACATCCGGATCTGCTCGACGGCGGCCACATTCGGCAACGGCGCAATCCTGCTCGGGTTGTCCGGCGCCGAGATGGGCATGAGCTATCACCTGCCCCGCATCGTCGGGACGAGCGTCGCCGCCGATTGGATGCTGACCGGTCGGACGGTGTCCGCAGCCGAGGCTGACCGCCGAGGTCTGGTCAGCGAACTCGTCGAACCTAACCGCCTCGTGGACCGTGCTCTCGAACTGGCTTCGGGTATAGCGGAATTGGCGCCGCTGGGTGTGCAACTGACAAAGCGCGCCCTGCAGGTGAACACCGATGCAGCCGGGCCGGGCGCGGCGATGGAACTCGAGAACCGCAACCAGGTGCTCACCCACGCCACGGATGAGGCCGCGGCACGGCGGAAGCGCTGACACCGACGGAAGGACGACGATGGCGTGGGACTTCTCAACTGATCCTGAGTGGGCCGAACAACTTGCGTGGGTCGATGACTTTGTTCGGTCGGAGTGCGAACCGATCGATCTGATCGTCAAGGAGTCCCATGATCTCAATGATCCAGTGCGCCAGGCGCTGATCCCGCGCTGCAGAAGAACGTAAAGGAGCGAGGCTTGTGGGCCACCCACCTCGGTCCGCATCTGGGCGGTCCCGGCTACGGGCAGGTGAAGCTGGCGCTGCTGAACGAGATTCTCGGCCGGTCGGAGTGTGCGCCGATTGTCTTCGGCTCGCAGGCCCCCGACTCCGGCAACAGCGAGATCCTCGCGCACTACGGCACTCCCGAGCTCAAGAAACGCTACCTGGAGCCGCTGTTGGACAACCGCATCGTGTCGTGCTTCTCGATGACCGAGCCACAAGGTGGCGCCGACCCGAAGGTGTTCACCACGACCGCGACGCAGGACGGTGATCACTGGATCATCAACGGGGAGAAGTGGTTCTCGTCGTTTGCCTCGATGGCTTCGTTCATCATCGTGATGGCGATGACCGATCCGGATGCGCCGCCCTATGAACGGTATTCGATGTTCGTCGTGCCGGGGGAGACCCCGGGCATCAACGTTCTGCGCGACGTCGGCCTTGGCCACCAACCGTTGGGTGGTGGGGGCCGCGAGGGTTACGTGCGGTACCAGAACGTCTGCGTGCCAGCGGATCACATGCTCGGCCCGCGCGGCGGTGCATTCGTCGTTGCGCAGACCCGGTTGGGCGGCGGGCGTATCCACCACGCCATGCGGACCGTCGGACTGGTTCGGCGCATCTACGACATGATCTGCGAACGGGCAGTGTCCAGATACACCCAGGGCGGGATGCTGTCCGACAAGCAGCTTGTCCAGGAGATGGTGGCCGACTCGTGGATGGAGATCGAGGCGTTCCGGCTGCTCACCCTGCAGACGGCGTGGAAGATCGACCAGCACAACGACTACAAGGCCGTTCGCGCGGACATCTCGGCGGTCAAGGCGATGATGCAGAAGGTGCTTCACGACGTGTCGGCGCGGGCATTGCAGTTGCACGGGTCTCTGGGCACGACGCACGAAATGCCGTTCGTGTCCTATCTGGTGGAGTCCTTTGTGCTCGGGTTGGCCGACGGGCCGACGGAGGTGCACAAGGTCACGCTGGCCCGGTTGCTGCTGAAGGACCAGAAGCCGGCACCCGACATGTTTCCGTCGGAGCACCTGCTTCGGTTGCGTGAAGCCGCGGAAGCGAAGTTCGCCGACAAGCTTGCGGGCATACCCCGCACCTGAAACCAGGGAGGACGTCAAGTGCCTGCTCCGTGTGACGGCAAGGTGGCGTTGGTGACCGGCGCCAGCCGGGGACTCGGCAAGGCGATCGCGCACCGGTTCGCCGCCGAAGGTGCGACCGTTGCGCTCACCGCGCGCACCATGGAGCCCAACCCCAAATATCAAGGTTCCCTTCGGCAGACGCTCGAAGAGATGGAAGCCGCCGGCGGCGCGGCGATCGCCATTCAGGCCGATCTCTCCAAAGTCGAAGACCGCGAGCGACTGTTCGACGAGGTGGTGGAACGCGTTGGCGTGCCGGACATTCTGGTCAACAACGCCGCCGTAACGTTCCTGCGGCCGCTCGACGAGTTTCCAGAGAAGCGCGTGCGGCTGATGATGGAGATGCACGTGCTGGCACCGCTGCACCTCACCCAGCTTTCGATCCCCGCCATGCGCGAGCGCGGGCGCGGGTGGGTGCTCAACGTGACATCCGTCGGCGGTGATCTGCCCGACGGCCCGCCGTTCTCCGACTTCGACCGCACCGCTGGATTCGGTATCTACGGAACGGTCAAGGCGGCCCTCAACCGGCTGACGAAAAGCCTTGCCGCCGAGCTGTACGACGATGGGATCGCGGTCAACGCCGCGGCGCCGACCAATCCGGTCGCGACGCCTGGCGCGGGCACGCTGGATCTGGCCAAGACAGACACGGAGGACATCGAGCTGATCACCCAGACCGCCTTCATGCTGTGCACCGGCGATCCGAAGGCGTTGACCGGTCGCATTGCCCACACACAGGGGTTCTTGCGCGAAGTCGGATGGTTGTAAGCCGCGCGTCTACAACCGTTGCAGCGCGAACGTCCAGAATTGGGAGCCCGGCGGGCCGTTGAAGCAGCCAACGTCGTAATTCGACTCAATGGTTCCGGCGAGTGACCGGTCGTCCCAGGTCCACGTTTCGTGCGTTGGCATGGCGTAGCCGGGGAGGCATTGCAGGCCGTCGGGCACGTCCACGGTCAACCTGTATTGACCGTCGACGAGGTGCGCTTGGCCGTTGTAATAGGCGTAGAACTTCAGTCGCGGTATCGCGCTGATGGCCAAGCAGTCCAGGTTCACCGGCTGCGGACACGCCGAGACGAACCAGGCCCACGAAGCCCGCTCGTACCTATTTGTGAGCACGTCGTAATTCCCCAGCTGCATGGAGGCGCTGGCGGGCGGGGCAAGCACGGCCGCAGCTGCCGTGAGCACGGCCGCGGCGGTCGCCAACGTCACGGACTTCATGATCGTCCCTTCGTCCTTCCACCCCGACGGCTGCTTATCAAACCACTTCGGCTACGCGAATTTGGCTCAATCGATAACAGCGGCTTCCTTGCGTTCCGTGATCGGACGGGCGAGCTCCTGCTCGTCGCAGATCCGCTGCAGCTTGTCGAGAGTCTCGTCGAGCCCGGGTCCGAGCCGCTTACCGGGCGTGAACGTCGCCGGCAGGTGCTTCATGCCCTGGATGACCCCGATCGTCTCGTAGTGCACGGTACCTTCGGGGTCGCACACGTAGTCCGGCATCCTGTCGAGCACGGCGGTCAGCATCGACTTGAAGACCGTACGGGCGACATTGGAGCCGACGCACCGGTGCACACCGATACCGAAGCTGAAGTGCCGGTTGCCCTTTCGGTCAAGAACGACCTCGTTTGGCTCGTCGAACACCGACGGATCCCGATTGGCCATGGCCCAGGAAATCCACAGCCGTTCACCCTCTTTGAACTCCTGCCCCTCGACCTCGACGTCCTCGGAGAACGTGCGGCCGTCCCCAGGTGCCGGCGTGTAGTAGCGCAGAAACTCTTCCGTGGCCGGGTTGAGCAGGGTGTCGCGTTCGCGGCTGAGCAACTCGCGCTGGTCCGGATGCTCTGACAGCCACTCCAACGCGTGCGCGGTCAGCGCCGTCGTGGTGTCGAACCCGCCGCCGATGATCAAGCCCAGGTTGCCGAGGATTTCCAGGTCGGGTGCGGGCTCGCCGTCGATTCGTAGTTGCAGCAACGCGTTCACCAGGCCGGGCCGCGGGTTCTCCCGGACCTCCATCATGGTGTTGATCATGTCGATGCCCATCTGCCGGTTCAGCTCGGCGACGCGCGCGGCGTCGGGCGAGTGCTCGGGGGTAGACACCGACAGGTGTGCCGGCTCGCTGTAGATCATCCACTTCTTCAACTCGATGCCCATCATTGCGAGCGTGAGCACCGCGGGCACGACGTTGGCGAGATCGTCGACGAAGTCGATCCGGCCGGACTCGATCTTCTCGTCGAGCGCCGCACGCACGACCTCGTCGACGAACGGCTGCCACCGCTTGACCGCTGCCGGGGAGAGGTAGGGGTTCAGCGCACCCCGGTACAGGCTGTGTTCGGGCTCGTCCATTTCCAGGATGCCGCCGCGAACGACCGTGGCCCGTTGCGCTTTCGGGATGGTGATGCCCTGGTATGGCGTCTCGCCCGTGAGATCGTGATGATTCGACACCGCGGGGCAGCGCGCGAGTTCGAAGACCTCTTTACTGCCGGCGGCGACCCAATGGCCGTTGTAGGTGTCCGTCCACGCCATCGGACACCGCGACTGCATCTCCTCGGTGATCTTCTCGAACTGGAGACGATACTCCGGAGTGTGCCGATCAAAGTGGTATCGGTTGCGCTTACGATCGCTGTCGTCCGTGCCTCCGGCGAGATCGTCGACGGTGCTCAAGGCCTTGTCTCCCTGCGTTTTTCGTGCTCGATCATTCTTCAATCGAGATGGCCTGCTCCGGACACGAGTGTGCAGCCTCGCGCACCGCATCTTCTTGGTCTGCCGGGACAACCTCGTTCACCGGCGAGGACGTGCCGTCAATGTCACTGAGCTCGAAGGAATCCGGGGCGATCATCGAGCACAGCGTGTGGCCCTGGCAGCGCTGCGAATCAACAAAAACCTTCACAGTGTTCCTCTTCTCAGTTGTGGTAGTCGTACCACTTGAGGTAGCCACCGGCGTCGACACGCACCTGCATGCCGGTGACGTAGCGGGCCTCGTCCGACGCCAGCCACAGCACCGCGTTGCTGATGTCGACGGGTTCGATCCACGGCACCTTCATGGCCTGTTGCACGTAGAACACCGGCTCTGCGTCGGCCTGAGTGGGGTGTTCCAGGTCGGGCCGGAAGGACTTGTACATCGGTTCGCTCTGCAGCATGTCGGTGTTGCAGTTGGTCGGATGAACGACATTGGCGCGGATACCGCGCGGCGCCAGTTCGGTGGCGAGATCGTGAACGTAGGCCGAGAGCGCACGCTTGGAGTGCACGTAGGCCATGCCGCCCGGATCATTGCCGGGATCGGGCTTGTTGTGGGTGTCCATCAACGCGGCGGTGGACCCGGTCGCGACGATGGCCGCGCCCTCGGACAAATGGGGCAGCGCGACGTTGATCGCGTTGATGGTGCCGATCAGGTTCGTGTTGATGACGTCAACCCAGGCCTGCAGGGGCGGTTGTCCTTTCATGCCCGCGATACCCGCCTGGGCGACGACGATGTCGACCTTGCCGAATTCGGCGACGCCACGCTCTAACGCCGCGCGAAGCTGGCTGGCTTCGCGGACGTCGGCCTGGGCTGTGACGATGTTGCGACCCGTCTTCTCGACAAGCTTGGCGGTCTCCTCGAGATCCTCCGGCGTCGCCATCGGGTAGCCGATCGTCGGGATGTCTTGGCACAGGTCGACCGCGATGATGTCCGCGCCTTCCTCCGCCAGCCGGACCGCGTGGCTGCGGCCCTGGCCGCGCGCTGCGCCGGTGACAAATGCGACTTTGCCTTGAACGCGTCCCATGTTCAGGTGTCCTTCCTCATGTGTTTCGTCCGATGTCTATGTGTTTCGGCCGCCGTTGACGCCCAAGATCTGTCCGGTGATGTAGCCGGCTTCCTCGGAAATCAGGAATGCGCATGCGGCCGCGATGTCCTCGGGCTTGCCGATGCGGCGTACCGGTGTGGCTTCGATGTTCTTCTCAACGACGAGGTAGCCGCGAGCTTCGGACTTGCGCAGCATCGGGGTATCGATGAAACCGGGTGGGACGGCGTTGACGGTGATGCCATAGGGGCCGTATTCGAGCGCGAGGGACTTCGTCAGCCCGTTGACGGCCGACTTGGCCGCGACATAGGGCGACATGTAGGGCTGTCCTGAATGAGTGCTCGACGACGAGATGTTCACGATGCGGCCCCACCCGGCCTCGATCATGTCCGGCAGCACCGCCTGGGTGCAGTGGAAGACGCCGTTGAGGTTCACGTCGATGACCCGCTGCCAGTCGTCGAACGTGATATCGGTGAAGCGCCTGAAGCGCTCCAGCCCGGCTGCGTTGACAAGGACAGTCACGGGTCCGAGCTGACCCCGGATCGCGGTGAGCGCTTCGTCGATCTGCGCGCGGTTCGTGACGTCGCCGGTGTAGGCGAAGTCGGCATCTGATGGGTTGATATCGATGGTTGCGACGTGTAAGCCATCGGCGCGGAGTCGTCGTGCGACGGCTAGGCCGATGCCAGAGCCGCCTCCAGTCACGACCGCCGTCTTCACGCGCGGGCCTCAACTATCAAGAATCGTCCTTCCGATTATGAGAACCGTACTCTCGGAGCCTGCGATCCCGCAAGACAGCTTAGGAGTCGCGTTCGCACTGGTGAGACGTTTGGCGGTGGTTTGTCGCATCGTTAATAGCAGGCAGGCGTAGTTCAGACCATTTGCTTGAGTTCTCCCGTCGCGAATGTATGATTCGCCGGGGATGAGAATGAAGTTTCCATCACACTGCGCTGGATGCTGAGGAGGATGATGACGGAAACGGCCACCATCTCGAGTGAGGGAGCCGGCTCAGCCACCGCCGACCGGCGCCTCCTGATTGACGGGCGACTGCTCGAGACCGAACGGACGTTTCCTTCCATTAATCCCGCCACAGGCGACGTCCTCGGCCGTGCTCCCGACGCCACGATCAGTGACGCAGAGGCCGCCGTCGCCGCGGCGCGGCGCGCGTTCGACACGACGGACTGGTCGACGAACACCGAGCTGCGCATCCGCTGCCTCGAGCAATTCCACCAGGCGCTGGTCGACCACCGCGACGAGCTGGCCGAGCTGACGATCGCCGAAGTCGGAGCCACGCCGGCTCTCATCGCCGGCCCGCAGCTGGACCAACCCGTCGAGATCGTGCGTTATTACGCCGACCTGCTGAAGACCTATCCGATGACCGAAGACCTCGGCAACATAGAAAGCCGCGGCATGCAGCACCACCGGTGGGTAGAGAAAGAAGCCGCAGGCGTGGTGGCCGCGATCATCGCCTACAACTATCCCAACCAGCTTGCGCTGGCCAAGCTCGCACCGGCGCTCGCCGCAGGCTGCACGGTGATTCTCAAATCCGCGCCGGACACCCCGCTGATCACGCTCGCGCTGGGCGAGCTGATCGCCAACCACACCGATATCCCGGCGGGCGTGGTGAACGTGTTGAGCGGAGCCGACCCAGAAGTTGGCGCCGTTCTGACCACAAGCCCGGACGTGGACATGGTCACCTTCACCGGTTCCACGCCGACGGGCCGCCGCATCATGGCGGCCGCCAGCGACACACTCAAGCGCGTCTTCCTCGAACTGGGCGGAAAGTCCGCGGCGATCGTGCTCGACGACGCCGACTTCAACACCGCGGCCATGTTCTCCGCGTTCAGCATGGTTTCCCATGCCGGTCAGGGCTGTGCACTGACGTCACGGCTGTTGGTGCCGCGCAAGCACCACGACGAGATCGTCGAGCTGATCAAGAACAACTTCGCTTTGGTCCGCTACGGCGATCCCTCTGATCCCAATACCTACATGGGTCCGCTGATCAGTGAGAAGCAGCGCGACAAGGTCGACGGGATGGTCAAGCGTGCCGTCGAGGCAGGCGCCACGCTGGCTACTGGCGGCGAGAAGGTCGATCCGGGCTTCTTCTATACCCCGACGCTGCTGACGAACGTCGACCCCGACAGCGAGATCGCGCAAGAAGAAGTGTTCGGCCCGGTACTGGTCGTCATTGCCTACGAGGACGACGACGACGCGGTGCGCATCGCCAACAACTCCATCTACGGGCTTTCCGGTGCCGTGTTCGGCGGTCAGGAGCGGGCGCTGGCCGTGGCCCGTCGCATCCGGACCGGCACCTTTTCCATCAACGGCGGCAACTACTTCAGCCCAGACAGCCCGTTCGGCGGATTCAAGCAGTCCGGCATCGGCAGGGAGATGGGCAGCGCGGGACTCGAGGAATTCCTGGAGTCCAAGACGTTCGCCGAGGTCGTCTCGTGAGGCCTCTCGAGGGCATCCGCGTCCTCGAGGTCGCGATGTACGGGTTCGTCCCGTCGGCCGGTGCCGTGCTCGGCGAGTGGGGCGCCGACATCATCAAGGTCGAGCACGCCGTTACCGGTGACCCGCAGCGCGGGCTTCGGCAGACCGGCCCGCTGCGCGTCGAGGGCGACCCCAACCCGAACATCGAGCACGCCAACCGCGGCAAGCGAAGCATCGGGCTGGACATGTCGGTGCCCGAAGGGCGCGAGATACTGCTAGCGCTGGCGAAAAACGCCGATGTGTTCTTAACCAGCTTCCTGCCCGGACACCGTCAGAAGTTCGGCATCGACGTCGACGACATCCGCGCCGTGAACCCGAACATCATCTATGCCAGGGGCAGCGCGCTCGGCCCCCGCGGTGAAGAGTCGGTGAAGGGCGGCTATGACATGACCGCCTTCTGGTGTCGCGCGGGCACGGCGGCCACGATCACTCCTCCGGGAATCGAAGGAATGATCGGCCCACCGGGACCGGCCTACGGCGACACCATCTCCGGCACCAACCTGGCGGGCGGGATCGCGGCTGCCCTGCTCAAGCGCGAGCGCACGGGCGAGCCGTCGGTCGTGGATGTTTCGTTGTTGGGCAGCGGTTTGTGGTCGATGGGCCACACGGTGGCGCTGACCAATCACCTCAAACAGTTGATGGTGCAACCGCCGCCCGGCGTGCATGGTTCGCCCATCAACCCGCTGGTGGGCGTCTACCCGACGGCCGACGACCGATACATCTCGTTCGTGATGATGCAGCCCACCAAGTTCTGGGCAGACGTGTGTCGGCACATGGAGCTCGAGGAGTACATCGACGATCCTCGGTTCGCGACGGTCGAGTCGATCGCGGAGAACACCGCGGCCGCCGTTGACATCCTGCGCGAAGCGATGGCCAAGCGAACGCTTCCAGAGTGGAGCGAGAGGTTCTCGTCGCTGGCGGGCCCGTGGGCGCCCGTACAGGACACCTTGCAGGCCGCCGACGACGCCCAAATCCGTGCGAATGAATACATCGTTCAGGCGGGCGAGCTCGAATTGGTCGCGAATCCGGTGCAGTTCGATGTCAGCGCACCCCAATCGGGACCAGCGCCCGGTTTTGCGGAGCAAACTGACGAAATCTTGCTGGAACTCGGATTGGATTGGGACCGCATCATCGAGCTCAAGACGGCCGGCGCCGTCACCTAGGTTCTGGAGAGATCTCAATGCCCTACGTCGCGTCGATCGGCACCTACCTGCCGTGTTGGGGCGCGCCCCAGCACCGGGTGGCCGGTGATGACGAGGACGCGATCACCCTGGCTGTGGAAGCCGGCCGCGCCGCGCTGTTTGCCAGTGGTGCGGTCGAGCGAGTCGTGTTGGTCAGCCGCGATATGCCGCTGCTGGAAAGCAGTAACGCGGCGGTTCTCCTCGCGGGCCTGGGCCTCGACCCCGAACTCGAGGTAGACGAACGTCTCGGTGGCGCACCCGCCACGCTCGACGCGGTCAGTTCCGCGCGGCCGCGCACGCTGATCATCGGCGCCGATCTTGATCCGGCAGGCGCGGCGGCGATCCTGACCTCTGAGCGCGGTTTGCAAGTGCGGACTGCGGCCCGTGTCGCACGCAGCCTTCCCGTTCGGACTCGCAACGCGACGGGCGATGTGCACGACTACGGAGACCCGCGGTTGCTGCATGAGCGCGGGTTAGTCGCCTCGTTGGAGGCGGCATGGCTGGACACGCCCGCCGCAGTGGCCGGTGTGGAACACGACCGCGCGGCCGAGTTGTGCGTCGGCAATCCGCCTGCGCTGCCGACGACCGGCGCGAGCGCCAGCTTGTTCGCGCTTGCCGGAATGGCCGATGCAGGAACTGCGGGCCCGCTGGTCGCCGTCGAACAGGCGATCCTGTCAGGAATTACCGTCTCTGGTGGTTCCGCGCAGATACATCGTCGAGAGCCCGCGGCACGGCCGATCCCGGAGAGCCGTTACACCGCCGACGTCGAGATACCCATCTCACTTGCCGCCTACGAGCGGGCGTTCGAGGCGAAGGTTCGGTGGGAGGCGGGGCGGTTCGCCGAGTCCGACGAACTGGATTTCCCGCCCCGGTACCGGGTAGGCGCCGATGGGGCCCTGGCCACCGACTATGAGCTGGTGCCGCTGCCGCGTACCGGGACGGTGTACACGGAGACGACTGTTCACATGCCCGTACCTGGACTGCGAACGCCCTACTCGCTGGTGATCGTCGAGCTGGACGGGGTCGGTATCCGTGCCCTCGTCAAGGTGACCGGTGCATCTCCCGGCGCGGTCGACATCGGCGACCGCGGGCGGCTTGCACTGCGTCGTGTGGCGGTCCGATCGGGGGTGCCTGATTACGGGTACGCCTTCGAGCCGGAGGTCCGGGCGGCGTGAATAACACGAGTTACGGTAAGCCATACGGTACGATCCCCGGCGTGTCCGGCCGCCCTGGTGCTTCTCCTTGCGTCGGGGGCACCCCATGAGGAGGGTGGCCATCGTCGGCGCCGGTATGACGCCCTTCGGCGAGCACTTCGCCCTCGGTATCAAGGACCTCCTCCCGATGGCATTCGCGGAGTGCGCGGCCACCGTCGACAAGGGCTTGGTGAAGACCGACCTTCAGGCGGCGTGGTTCGGCGCTATGGGCACGACCGACGGGTTCCCGTCGGGCATCCTCGCCGACACCCTCGGGTTGCCTGATCTCCCCGTCACCCGTGTTGAAAACTCTTGCGCGACAGGTAATGACGCTGTGCGTAACGCGTTGTTCGGCGTCGCGTCGGGCGCTTTCGATGTCGCTCTCGTAATGGGCGCCGACAAGCTGCGTGACACCACCTCGGCGGACATGCTGTGGGAGTGGGAGGCGATGGCGCGAGACATGGCCTGGGACTACCCCCTCGGTGTCGTTTCACCGGCCGGGTTCGCCCTCCACGTCCGCCGTTATCTGCACGAGTCGACCGCCACCGAGGAACACCTGGCCATGGTGGCTGTGAAGAACCACCGCCACGGCGCCAATAATCCCAAGGCGCGATTGCGCTTCGAGATCACGATGGAGCAGGCGCTGAACGCACCAATGGTGGTGACCCCGTTCCGCCTATACGACTGTGCGCCACAAAGCGACGGCGCCGCCGCATTGGTGCTCGCCGCCGAAGATGTAGTTGATCGTTTCACCGACCGGCCGGTATGGATTCGCGGTGTCGGCATCGGGTTGGATTCCGTGATGCACCAACACAAGCCGGACATGACAACGCTGACCGCGACAGTGCGGGCTGCTAAGCAAGCGTTCAGCATGGCCGGCATGACGCCATCCGACGTGGATGTGGCCGAAGTTCACGATTTCTTCACGGGCATCGAACTGATCAGCTATGAAGATCTCGGATTCGCCGAGCGGTTCGGGGGCTACAAACTCGTCGAAGCGGACGTCACGACTATCGGCGGAGGGCTGCCCGTGAACCCAAGTGGGGGGCTGAAGGCCAAGGGGCATCCGCCCGGTGCAACGGGCGTTGCGCAGTGCGTTGAACTGTTCGCACAGCTTCGCGGTGAGGCTGTCAACCAGGTGGACGGCGCGCGAATTGGGTTGGCGCACAATATCGGTGGCCCGACGGCGGTTTCGGCCGTCACCATCCTGGAAGGATCGGTCAATGGCGCGGGGTAGTGGGCCGGAACGGTGGTCTGCCGGGCTGCCAAGCATTCGCAATTTCTCCGGGCCGATGCAGGCGGTCGGCGGATTGTTCGCGATGTCCGCCGATGCTGTGAAGTACACCTTCCGCCGGCCGTTTCAGTGGCGGGAGTTCCTGGAGCAGTGCTGGTTTATCGCTCGAGTCGCGTTGGCCCCGACGTTGTTGGTGGCAATCCCATTCACCGTCCTGATTAGCTTCACCCTCAACATTCTGCTGCGCGAACTAGGCGCTGCGGACCTGTCTGGTGCTGGCGCCGCGTTCGGCGCGGTAACCCAGGTCGGTCCAATTGTGACTGTGCTGATCGTCGCCGGTGCCGGCTCGACAGCTATCTGTGCGGATTTGGGCTCACGCACCATTCGTGAAGAGATCGACGCGATGGAAGTGCTGGGCATTGATCCGGTGCAGCGGTTGGTGACGCCGCGGATGCTGGCCTCGGGGTTGGTGGCGTTGTTGCTCAACAGCCTGGTGGTGATCATCGGGATCCTTGGCGGCTACATGTTTTCGGTGTTCATCCAGGACGTCAATCCGGGTGCATTCGCCGCGGGCATCACGCTGTTGACCGGTGTGCCCGAGGTGATCATCTCCTGTGTGAAGGCTGCTCTGTTCGGGTTGATCGCCGGGCTGGTGGCCTGCTATCGCGGGCTGACCATCACCGGGGGCGGAGCCAAGGCGGTGGGCAATGCCGTGAACGAGACCGTGGTGTACGCATTCATGGCGCTATTCGTGATCAACGTGGTCGTCACGGCCATCGGCATCCGGATGACGACGGGATAGCGCGATGGGCACGATGACGATTCTGAAGTCGACCTACCCGCGTATCACGCGGGGGGCGCGCCGGCCGGTGGACCTCATGGGCCGTATCGGCGACCACATGCTGTTTTACGTGAAGGCACTCGCGGGTGTGCCGCACGCCGCCATGCATTTCCGCAAGGAGATCATCCGGCTCATCGCCGAGATCTCCATGGGCGCAGGCACATTGGCGATGATCGGCGGCACTGTCGTGATCGTGGGGTTCCTGACGCTTGCGGCCGGCGGCACGCTGGCGGTGCAGGGCTATTCGTCGCTGGGCAACATCGGCATCGAGGCGTTGACGGGGTTTTTGGCCGCCTTCATCAACGTGCGTATCTCCGCGCCGGTGGTCGCCGGCATCGGTCTGGCCGCCACATTCGGCGCGGGCGTGACCGCGCAGTTGGGCGCGATGCGGATCAACGAAGAGATCGACGCATTGGAATCGATGGCGATCCGTCCCGTCGAGTACCTGGTGAGCACACGGATTGTCGCGGGCATGATCGCAATTACCCCGCTGTATTCGATCGCCGTCATCTTGAGCTTTGTGGCCTCGCAGTTCACCACCGTCGTCCTGTTCGGGCAGTCGGGTGGACTTTACGACCACTACTTCAACACCTTCCTGAACCCAATCGACTTGTTGTGGTCGTTCCTGCAGGCGGTCTTGATGGCGATCACGATCCTGTTGATTCACACGTACTTTGGCTACTTCGCCTCCGGCGGCCCCTCCGGCGTCGGCGTCGCGGTGGGCAACGCCGTGCGTACTTCGCTGGTCGTCGTCGTGTCGGTGACGCTGCTGGTGTCACTGTCCATTTACGGTTCCAACGGCAACTTCAACCTGTCCGGGTAGGTGAGTAAAAGTTGACGCGAAACCTTGGGCCCGGTCCGGCGCACCGCTCGGAGACCACTAGCGGCGCAACGCCTGTCGGCGGGCGTCCGGGCCGGCATTTCGGGACGAGTGGCTACGTGCGGCCGCTGGCCGGCCTGGGAACCGTTGTGGCGATCGCCGCGATAGTCGTACTTGCTGTCTCGCTCTTCCGGGGCAGCTTTACCCCAACCACTGCGGTCACGGTGATTTCGGACCGGGCCGGCTTGGTGATGAATCCCGACGCCAAGGTGAAGATGCGCGGCGTCGAGGTGGGCAAGGTGAGTTCGATCGAGACCCGGCCGGACGGCACCGCTGCGATCCACCTGGCGATGGATCCGAACCAATTGCATCTCATACCGTCCAACGTCGCGGTCGACATCGCTTCCACGACCGTGTTCGGTGCGAAGTCGGTGCAGCTCGAAGCGCCGCCGAACCCATCTCCGCAGAGATTGCATGCGGGACAGGTGATTCAGAGTCAGCATGTGGTGGTCGAAATCAACACCGTCTTCCAGCAACTCGTCGCTGTCCTGGACAAGATCGACCCCGTCAAGCTGAACCAGACCCTCGGTGCAATAGCCAAGGCGTTCAATGGCCGCGGCGAGAAGCTCGGCAAGACTCTGTCGGACTTCAACGCCTTCCTCGCCAAGATCGAACCGAGCCTGCCGAATCTGAGCCACGACATCGAAACCTCTGTGCCGGTGTTCACCGCCTACGCCGATGCGGCGCCCGACCTGATCAAGGCCGTGGACAGCTCGACCACGATCAGTCGCAGCATCGTCGACGAGGAGCAGAACCTTGATGCCTTCCTCGTCAGCTCGATCGGTCTCGCCGACATCGGTAACGACGTGATCGGTGCCAACCGCCAAGCGTTGACGGACACGCTGCACCTGTTCGTGCCAACCACCGACCTATTGAGCAGGTATCACGAAGCACTGGGATGCGGCCTCGGGGGACTCGTTCCTTTCGCGAGGTCGGTGCCACAGTTCTCGAGTGTGCTGGTGTCGGCAGCCATCACCATGGGTGTGGAACGCTATCGCTATCCGCAGGATCTGCCGAAGGTCGCCGCGAAGGGCGGCCCGTACTGCAAGGAACTGGGGCTGCCCGAACTGCCGCCGGAGTTCCGTCCGCCGCTTCTTATCACCGACAGCGGCACCAACCCGGTGAAGTACGGAAACCAGGGCCTCCTGCTCAACTCCGATGCCCTCAAGCAGTGGCTGTTCGGGCCGATCCCCGGGCCGCCCCGCAACACAGGACAGATCGGGCAACCGGGATGAAAACGCGCGCAACAGGGACGCTGATCAAGTTCGCGACATTCGCGGTCGTGATGGTGATGCTGACCGTCTTCCTGTTCGTCATATTTGCACAGGTCAGAACAGGCCCGACGAACGGCTATTCGGCAATATTCGCCGACGCGTCACGGCTGAAACCGGGAGACACCGTGCGGGTCGCCGGTCTCCGGGTGGGCACTGTGCAGGAAGTGTCATTGCGAGGCGACCGCAAGGTGCTTGTGAAGTTCGATGCCGACCGCAACATCCGGTTGACGACCGGCACCAAGGCTGCGATCCGCTATCTCAACCTTGTCGGCGACCGATATCTCGAGCTCGTCGACGGCCCGGGTTCGACGAAGATACTTCCTGTTGGTTCGCAGCTACCCGAGGATCGAACAGCTCCCGCTCTGGACCTCGACCTGCTGCTTGGTGGCCTGAAACCTGTTATCCAGGGCCTGAATCCGAAAGATGTGAACGCGTTGACGGCATCGCTCGTCCAGGTGTTCCAAGGCCAGGGCGGGACTCTGGAATCGCTGTTATCGAATACGTCGTCGTTCTCGAACTCGCTCGCCGACAACAACCAGGTGATCGAGCAGTTGATCGACGACCTGCGGACCGTGCTGGACACCCTGTCGAAGGATGGCGATGACTTCTCGAGCGCGATCAACAGACTCGAGCAACTCCTCAAGGGCCTGTCCAATGACCGGGACTCGATCGGTACCGCCATCGAGCAGTTGGACCGCGGGACCGCCTCGATCGCCGATCTCCTCAGCCAGGCGCGGTCACCGCTCGCGGGCACGGTCGACAGACTGAACAGTCTCGCCACCAACATCGACAACGACAAGGATCGCCTCAACGACAGCATCGGGCGCTTGCCCGAGATTTATCGCAAGCTCGCGCGTGTGGGCTCTTACGGCAGCTTCTTCCCCTACTACATCTGCGGAATCTCCTTCCGCGCCAGCGACCTTCAGGGCCGGACCGTCCAATTTCCCTGGATCAAACAAGAAACGGGAAGGTGCGCGGAGGAGAGCTGATGCTGAGATACCGCGGAACCAAACTCATCAGGGCAGGCTTCATCGGCGTTGTCCTGATCATCCTCGTCATCGCGATCGGGTTACAGCCCGAGCGGCTGCTGCAGTGGGCGACGGCGATCAGATACCAGGCGTTGTTCTCCGAGGCGGGCGGCTTGGTCGTCGGCAACGACGTGACGGTATCGGGCATCAAGGTCGGATCGGTGTCGAGTGTCGAACTCGACAACGGCGACGCGCTGGTCGGCTTCACCATCCAAGGCAAGTACGCCCTCGGGTCGGACACGACGGCCCACATTCGCACGGGAACATTGCTCGGCGAGCGCGTGTTGGCGTTGGACTCGGCGGGCAGTGGCACCCTCGACCCGCACCACGTGATTCCGACGACGCGAACCACGTCGCCGTATTCGCTGACCGACGCAGTCAGCGACCTCACCGCAAATACCGCTGCCACCGACACCGAGAGCCTGAACCAGTCTCTCGACACACTGTCGGCGACGCTCGACCAGATCGCACCGCAGCTGGGCCCGACGTTCGATGGTCTGTCCCGGCTGTCGCAGTCGCTGAACAACCGCAATCAAAGCCTGGCAGAGCTGCTCAAGACCGCGGGCGACGTCACCGGGATCTTGTCCGAACGCAGCCAGCAGATCAACAGCCTGATCCTCAATTCCAGTGATCTCCTCGCGGTGCTCAACGAGCGTCGGCAGGCGATCGTCGGCCTGCTCGCGAACACCTTCGCCGTGTCGCGTCAACTGTCGGGTCTGGTGAAGGACAACGAGAAACAACTGGCGCCCGCGCTCGAGCGACTGAACCGCGTCACCGAGATGCTTGAAAAGAACCGCGACAATATCGCCAAGGCGCTGCCTGGTCTGGCCAAATACGAACTCACCCAAAGCGAGATCGTGGCGAACGGTGCGTACTACAACGCGCTCGTGCCCAACATCCAACCTGCACAGCTTCTGCAGCCGTTCCTCGACTACGCCTTCGGGTTCAGGCGAGGAGTCGATGCCGGCCAGCCACCGGACAACGCCGGACCACGGGCTGAGTTGCCGTTCCCAGTCAACGGAATTCCGCAACCAGGAGACCTTCCGCCGCGATGAACAGAAGAAGACTCGTCACCGTCGCGGCCATCGCCCTGGCCGTCGCCCTCGTCGCAGGCGCACTGTTCTTGGTGCGCCAGGTGTTCTTCGGCCCCCACACGATCACCGCGTACTTCCCAACCGCCACATCGACCTATCCGGGGGACGAGGTGCGCGTCTCGGGCGTGAAGGTTGGCACGATCGATTCGATCACGCCCGAGGGCACGCAGACGAAGATGATCCTCAAAGTCGATAGGGATGTGCCGATTCCGGCCGACGCCAAGGCCGTGATCGTTGCCCAGAACCTCGTTGCGGCCCGCTACGTCCAGCTCACGCCGGCCTACCGGAAGGGCTCCGGACCGACCATGCGAGACGGCGGCGTAATTCCCAGCGACCGCACCGCTGTCCCCATCGAATGGGACGAGGTCAAGGCCCAATTGATGCGCCTGGCAACGGATCTGGGGCCGAAGAGTGACGTATCGGGCACATCCGTCTCCCGGTTCATCGACAGTGCCGCGAACGCCTTGGACGGTAACGGCGCAAAGCTGCGGGAGACGATTGCGCAATTGTCCGGTGCGGCACGAATTTTCGCCGAAGGCAGCGGCAACATCGTCGACATCATCAAGAACCTGCAGACGTTCGTCACGGCGCTGCGTGACAGCAACGAACAAATAGTGCTCTTCCAGAATCGATTGGCCAGCTTGAGCAGCGTCGTGAATGACAACAGGTCAGATCTGGACGCCGCACTGAGCGAACTGCCTGCAGCGATCGCGGACGTGCAGCGGTTCGTCGCCGGCAGCCGGAATCAGACCGCCGAGCAGATCAGAAGCCTGGGTGCCGTTACCCAGACCCTGGTTGATCAACACATGGCGTTTGAGAACATTCTTCACGTTGCGCCTACCGCGATCGCCAACTACGAGAACATCTACTATCCCGCGTCCGGCGGCGTGACCGGTGCGTTCTCACTGGCGAACTTCGCGAACCCGGTTTGGTTCGTCTGCGGTCTAATCGGAGGTATCGAAAACACCACCGCACCTGAGACCGCGAAACTGTGCGAGCAATACCTGGGTCCCGCGTTGCGGCTGCTGAACTTCAACGGCCTGCCGTTGCCGATCAACCCGTACCTGCGGCCTGTACCCAGCCCGGGGAAGCTCCTCTACACCGACCCGAAGCTTGCGCCCGGTGGAGCAGGGCCCGGCGACGCGCCCGAGCCGCCGCCGACGGTGTCGGCCTACACCGGCATGGGCGATGTTCCGCCACCACTTGGCTGGGGAGCCCCGCAGCCTCCGGGGCAGGGCATGTACGGACATGACGAAGTGCCCGCCATCTCGTCACCGGCGTTGTATCCCGGCGCGCCGATTCCGGGGCCGCCCAACATAGTTACCGGAACCGCGCCCACGTTGGACAGCATGCTGCTTCCGCCGACGCCGCCGCCGGGCACTCCACCGCCACCATCCGGTCCACCACTGCCTGCGGAAGCGGGGGCGCCATGATGATCCGCCGGAGTCGTGTGAAGAGTTTGACCGTCTTCGCGTCGTGCGTTGCTCTGACGCTGACGGGCTGCTCCTTCCAGGGGTTGAATTCACTGCCGCTCCCGGGGGCGGTGGGGCGGGGCCCCGATGCGGTCACCTACCACGTCCAGGTACCGAATGTTGCAACGCTGGAGTCGAATTCGCCGGTGATGATCAACGACGTCGTCGTCGGGAGCGTCGGGAAGATGACCGTCCAGGACTGGCACGCGGACGTGGAGATCTCGGTCAAGCCCGACGTGGCCGTGCCTGCCAACGCCGTGGCCACGGTTGGGCAGACCAGCTTGCTGGGATCCATGCACTTGGCGCTCGATCCGCCGATCGGCCAACAGCCAAGTGGCCGACTGCAACCCGGGGCAACGCTCGGGTTGAACCAGTCGTCGACCTTCCCGACGACCGAGCAGACTTTGTCGTCCCTCTCGGCGGTCGTCAACGCCGGTGGGCTCGGTCAACTCGGCGACGTCATCCACAACTTCAGCATCGCGTTGAACGGGCGGGGACCCCAGCTGCGTGAGCTGCTGACCCGGCTCGACAACACCGTCGGAGTGCTTGATCAACAGCGGGACAACATCGTCGCATCCATCCAGCAACTCAATCGAGTCGCCGGCAAGTTCGCCGGCCAACGTGACGTGATCGACCGCGCGCTCAAGGACATCCCGCCCGCATTGGACGTGCTGAACAAGGAGCGGCCTCGTTTTACGACCGCGCTCGAGAAGCTCGGTCAGTTCAGCGATACCACCGCGGGGCTGGTCAATGACGCAGGCCAGGATCTGGTCAAGAACCTCAGCGACCTGGAGCCGGCCCTCAAGGCGTTGGCCGACATCGGACCCGAGATAACCAAGGCGCTCAACTTTGCCCTTGCCTTCCCCTACGGCCCGGCCTTCGCTGACCGGATCACCAAGGGCGACTACATCAACCTGTACGCCGTGTTCGACATCACGTACCCGCGACTGAAGCGGTCGGTATTCCTCGGCACCCGATGGGGCGACGAAGACGCCAAACTCATCCCGGCGCCGGGCGACCCCTGGTACCTCAATTACTCGTACAACCCGCTATCCGTCGGTGTCACGCCGATGCCCGCCGAGGCGGTGCCTCCGCCGTCGGCACCACCTGGCGGGCCGATGCCCCCCGTGACGGTGCCGCTGCTCCCTGTAGCGCCACAGCCCACGTTGCCCGGTGCTGCGCCAGTCAGCACGTCGTCGCAGGTCTTCGCGGGCCCCTATGGTGCTGAGGCGCCGCCGGCTCCGGCCGCACCCGCACCGGGAGGTGGTGGCTGATGCTTACCCGCTTTGTCCGCAACCAATTGATCATCTTCACCATCGCGTCGGTGCTTGGTGTGGCGGTCATGCTTTTCGTCTACATGCAGGTGCCGACGCTGCTCGGTGTTGGCCGTCTGACCGTGAAGCTCGAGTTGCCTGCCTCCGGTGGTCTGTACCGCTTCAGCAACGTCACCTACCGAGGCGTGCAAATTGGCAGAGTGACCGGAGTGGCGCTGACCGAGAACGGGGCCGAGGCAACGATGAGCCTCGACACGTCGCCGAAAATACCTGCGAATTTGGAAGCCGATGTACGCAGCGTTTCGGCCGTGGGTGAACAGTATGTGGATCTTCGCCCACGCACCGACTCCGGCCCCTATCTGCGGGACGGCTCGGTGATCGGTGTCGAGAACACTACGATTCCGCAGCAAGTCGGGCCCATGCTGGACCAGGTCAGCTCACTGGTGAAGAGCATTCCGAAGGAAAGGCTGTCCGATCTGCTCGACGAATCGTTCAAAGCTTTCAACGGCACAGGCGACGATTTCCAATCGCTCGTCGACTCGTCGGCCAGCATCAGCCAATACCTGAACGAGGTGTCCGACCAATCGCGGGGCCTGATCGATGACAGTGGGCCACTTCTGGATTCGCAGGCCAAGACCACTGATGCGATCCGAACGTGGGCGCGAAGTGTGGCCGGGATTTCCGACGAGGTCGCGCGACACGACGCGGACGTGCGCACGATCCTGCAGCGGGGGCCCGGTTTCGCGAACGAGGTTTCCACACTTCTGAATCAGATCAAGCCGACTTTGCCGGTGTTGCTGTCGAACCTCACCACGCTGGGTCAGATCTTCGTCACCTATAACCCATCGCTGGAACAACTCTTGGTCCTCCTACCGGGAACCGTCGCGTTACAGCAGTCTTTCGGGATCATGAAGAACAACCCGTATGGTCTGCCCTTGAGCGACTTCGCGTTCACCATCAGCGATCCGCCGCCGTGCACCGTCGGGTTCCTGCCGCCGTCGCAATGGCGATCACCGGCCGACACCACCACCATCGACACACCAGATGGGTTGTACTGCAAGCTGCCCCAGGATGCACCGATCGGCGTTCGCGGCGCCCGCAACCTCCCATGCATGGGACACCCTGGGAAGCGCGCGCCCACAGTCGAACTGTGCAACGACCCTAAGGGATATCAGCCACTCGCGATCCGCCAGCACTATCTCGGGCCGTATCCGATTGATCCGAATCTGATCGCGCAAGGGATCCCGCCTGACGACCGCGTCGACTTCAACGACCGAATTTACGCGCCCACCGAGGGCACCCCGTTGCCACCGGGAGCGGTACCTCGCGGTACACCGCCGGATCCACTAATGGCTCCGATTACGCCCGCACCGGCGGCGCCGCCATTGCCGCCGCCGCCACCGGGGAATTCCATCAACGGGACGCCGATTCCGCCCGCGCCCGCAGCGGCGGATGTTCCCCCTGCACCGCAGGGGCCGCCTCCAGGGCCCGTCGAGGTGCCACCTGGTGACGGCGCCGTGCCCGCGGCTCCAAGTGCCTTTGGAGGCAACGGATCTGGCGGCCCGTCCGTCGCGTTCGCGCAGTATGACGCGCAAACAGGGGAATACATCGCCCCCGACGGTCAGAAGCAGCGACTGACGAATGCGGTTGCCGGAGCTTCGCCCAAGTCGTGGAAGGACCTTCTGCCGACCTGACCCGCTGGGGAGACGGTTAAGACAGCTGCTCCAGCCGTATCGGCACCTCGATGACAAGTGGCTTGTTGATGCCGCACGCGCCGCTGTCAGCCTGTGTCCTGGTGCGGCCTGCGAGGAGGTCGCGGATCTTGGTGTCGCGCTGGCTGTTGACGGGGTCCCAACCCCAGAACCAGAACCTCTGGATAGCGGAGGCTGAGGTGCCCCCGGCGCCGGTGAAGATCTCCGCGCCCGGGTAGGAGTACGACGCGGGACACGGCTCCCAGTTTTCGACGACGCGTTCGGCGACCCAATAGTCGCCAGTGTTGGTCATCGGGGCGGTCCAACCCTGGTCGCTCGTCACTGTGCCCGTGCACCGAATCGGACTCTCGCAACTCGAGTTGAAGGTCCAGGTTTGAACCTGCGTCTGTTCGTTTATGAAGACCTCGTTGGTCTTCGCCCAGTCGCCGTTCGAAATCATTCGATAGGTGCCGTTGAGCTCGACCCCGTAATTCGAGGCTGACGCCGGCGGTGCCAGGCTTACACTTCCGAACACGGTGACTACCGCCGCCGACACCGCGCCAGCTACCCGAACTCCACGCATAGCTCGTAAGCCTATCGTGGCCGGTAGCAATCCTCTCCAAAAGCGAGAATTTCGTTCCCGCATGTGTGAAAATACGACGGTGCGATCGGCCTTCGCAGTACTTGCTGCCTTGACGACTTCCGCCGCGGTCATCGCCGCACCGCCGGCGGCCGCCGACGATCCGACCGACTGCAACTATCCGTCATGCACGCCCGGCATCATGCCCGGCGTCGTACTGGGTTCCAATTGCGACAACCCCACGTACTACTCGTTCGGTGTGACGTCGTGGGGGCGCTTGGTGTTCTGCGGCTCGCCGAGGCGCTACGAACCACGCTGGTTCCGTTCTCCCGAGATGCACGGCGTCAAGAACGAGGGTGACTTCTGCCCCGCATTGGACGGTGAGGTCGCGCAGGCGCCGGACGGCCTCTTCCTCACCTGTGTGTCCAAGGACGGCAGTAGCCACTGGGAGCGCGGCGACCTCTAGGCCGCGGCAATCAGTCGAAACGTTTGCTTCAAACCCGTTACCCGGCGGGCGTGAATTCGATGTTCAGTTCGGTCAGCCCTCGCAGGATGAACGTCGGCTCGTACGTGTAGCGGCGGTCGTCGATCGGGCCGTGCTTTTCCTCGCTGATTCTGATGTCGGCCATCCGGTCCAAGATGCGCTCGATCGAGACGCGTCCCTCGACACGCGCTAGCGGGGCGCCCGGGCAGGAGTGGATACCGCGGCTGAAGGCGATGTGCTCGCGGACGTTCTTGCGGTCCAGCTCAAACTCGTGCGGATTGTCGAATCGGCGTGGATCGCGGTTCGCGGCGCCCGGACTCACCATCACCGTTGTGCCTGCGGGAACGGGGGTGTCGCCGAGAGTTGTTGTCTTGCGGGCCATCCGGAACACGCTCTTGACCGGACTGTCCATGCGCAGGCTTTCCTCGATGAACACTGGAATGAGGCTGCGGTCGTCGCGCAACTGCTGCTGGATGTCCGGCCGGTCACCGAGCACCCGCAGCGAAGCACCGAGCAATTTCGCGGTCGTCTCCTGGCCCGCGGCGAACAGGAACGTCGCGGTCCGCACCACGTCGAGCACTTCTGGGGTGGAGCCGTCCGGGTATTTCGCGGTGGCGATCGAGGTCAACACATCGTCGCGGGGGGACTCGCGTCGCTCCTCGATGTACTGAGCGAACTTCTCATCCGCCCACGCCAACGGGTTGGTGGCGATGGTTTCATGGTCGAGGGCGCCGATGCGTGAGCCCGGTCGCTCAGCGCCGAACGCCTCCCGGAAATCTTCGTGGTCCTCTTCGGGCACACCCAGCAGATCGGCAACGACCAACAATGAGAACGGCTTTGCGTACGCCGCAAGGAACTCGCACTTGCCGTCGGCGATGAACTCATCGATATGGCGATCGGCCAGCCGCCACATGAAGTCCTCGTTCTCCTTCAGCCGCTTGGGAGTCAGCAGCCGGGAAAGAATGGACCGTGCATCCGTGTGCTGCGGCGGATCCATCGTGACCATGTGCTCGAACATCGGGATTTCGGTGCGGTGTTCCTCGAGCTGGGCACAGATGTCATCGCCCTCGGGCGTGAACGGCATCGGCGTGAACGGGCCCATCACCGCGACGCAGGATGAGTAGTTCTCGCTGTCTTTGTAGACGGCGTTGGCCGCTTCCCAGCCCGTGACGGCAAGCACGCCGTTGTTGATCGGGCAGCACACGGGATCCTTGGCACGGACGTGGTCGTAGTACGGATGAGGGTCGGGCACCAATGACGGATCCGTGAAGTAGTCGACAGAGTCGTAATCGGTGGTCATTTGCGGTGCTTCCTTCCGAATCCCAAAATGTGCTGAGCACCTGCTTAGCATGACGGTAGAGTCATGGTCAAGGTGACATGACCGGCCGCCGTCTAACATCTGCGTCGAGCGTGCGGACAGGGAGGTGACATGGGATCGGCTCGTCGAATCGGAGCGCCGGACGCGAAGAACCGGGGTGTGCTGCTCGATGCGGCCGAGCAACTGCTTCTCGAAGAGGGGTATGCCGCAGTCACCTCCCGGCGAGTCGCCGAAAGGGCCGGACTCAAGCCGCAGCTTGTGCACTACTACTTCCGCACCATGGAAGATCTGTTCTTGGCCGTGTTTCGCCGCAGGGCCGAGGAAGGCCTCGGTGTGCTTGCGACGGCGTTGGCCTCGCCGCAGCCGCTGTGGGCGCTGTGGAGGTTCAGCACGAAGCCGGAAGCCACCCGATTGACCATGGAGTTCGTGGGTCTGGCCAATCATCGAAAGGCCCTGCGGGCCGAAATCGTCTACTACGCCGAACGTTTCCGCGAAGAGCAGAACAAGGCGATTGCGGCCGCCCTGCAACGCTACGGCGTGGAGATCGCCGACGTGCCGCCGGTCGTGTGGACCGTCTTCGCGACGAGCGTGTCGCAGGGTCTGGTGATGGAACAAGCGCTCGGCATCTCCACCGGTCACGCAGAGACATATAAGTACTGCGAGCGGTGGCTGCGCCGATTCGAGGGCGAACCACTCACAGATGCCGAGTTGGAATCCGCGGCGGTTACCAGTTCCGAAGCGAGCAGAGCGCGCCCTTAGGCCCCTGGTTGGTGGCGACGACCACGCCGTCCACCGCGAGTGCACAGTGAATGTTGGGCGTCTTCTGTGTCTCCGGCGCGCTGGCCACCACCATCGCCCACTCATCCGGGTTGGCCAGCGGCACGTCCAAGTTCCACTGCTGGTTCGGGCCGACGTCAGCTTCGATCTTCGGGCTGAACTGATAGGGATTGTGGCTGTAGTCCGCCCAGTTCGGCGGGTCGACGTCGCGGTAGTAGACGACGACGTTGAACGGTGCCTCGGACCACACCGTGTAGTGGACGTTATGGAGCGGGGGAGGCGGCACGTCGTCGTCGGCGTTGGCTGCTGGGGACACCAGGCCCCATATGGTCATTGCCGCCGCGAGCGTCAGCAAGGCATGCGATCTCATCAGACGTCGCGGAAACATCATTTCCGGATTTTAGAAATATGTTTTCGCATTGGGGGCCGAATCGGCAATCCAGCTCTACAGCGACAATATTGTCGCCGACGCGGTGCCCGGTGCGCCATACACCTGTGCCAGCCCCACCCGGGGATCGCCGGGCACCTGCCGGTCGCCTGCCTCGCCGCGCAGTTGGCGCACCAGTTCGTGCACCTGGCGCAAGCCCGATGCTCCGATCGGCTCGCCGTTGGCGATCAGCCCGCCGTCGGTGTTGATCGGCAGCGAACCGTGAATCTCGGTTGCGCCGTCGGCCAGCAGCTTCTCCTGCTCCCCGTCGGCGCATAGTCCGGTCTCGGCCATGTGGATGACCTCGGCGCCGGCGTCGGTGTCCTGCAACTGCGCCAGATCGACGTCCTCAGGACCGATTCCCGCGACCTCATAGGCAGCCTTGGCCGCGTACACGGTCGGGGAGGAGTCCTCGTCCAGTGGCGCCGACGTCGCATGCACTTCATAGGCGCCGAACGTCCGCGTACGGATCTCGGTGGCTCGCACAAAGACTGGCTTATCGGTGAATTTGTGCGCGATGTCGCCGCGGCACATGATCACCGCGGCCGCGCCTTCGTCGGGCGCGCAGAACATGTACTGGGTCAGCGGGTAGTTCAGCACTGCCGAGTTGAGGATTTCTTCCTCGGAAATCGGCTTGCGCCGGAACGCATTCGGGTTCAACTCGCCGTTGCGGAAGTTCTTGGCAGCGACCTTGGCCAGCGTCGCCTGCGAGATGCCGTGTTTGTGGATGTAGTGGTTGGCCTTCATCCCAAAGAATTTCGTGGTCACGAATTGGCCGTTCTCGGCATACCACTGCGGCAGCGCCAGCTTGGCGGGATCGTCGGTGAACGCGCCGCGCGGATGCTTATCCAGCCCGATGGCGATACCGATGTCGTACTTTCCCAACCGGATGGTGTCGGCGGTCTGCTGGATGGCGGTGGCCGAGGTCGCGCATGCGTTGAAGACGTTGGCGAAAGGGATGCCGGTCAAGCCGACCAGCCGCGTCACCGCGTCGGGGTTGGACACCTCATAGCTGCCGCCGAAGCCGAACTGGATGTCCTTCCACTGCACGCCCGCGTCGGCCAGCGCAGCCTGGATCGCGTCGGCGCCCATCTCCATGGCGGTCTTGTCGAACCGGCCGAATGGATGAAGTCCCACGCCGATGATGGCCACGTCGTTCGTCATTTGCGGGATCCTCTCTAGATCGGCTGGAAGGCGAAGGTGATGATGTCGTCGCCCTCGTCGTCGGTGGTGAACGGCACCATGGTCAGCTCGACTTCCTGGCCGAACTTCAGCTTGGCCGGATCGTTCTCGGTCAGCCGGCCCTCGACGCGGATCAGATCGTCGAGTTGGACCAAGCCGACGCCGAACGGAACGAAATCCTTACCCGTCGGGCCTTTGTACGGCGGCCCCGGCGGAAAGCCCTGAGTCGTCCACGCGACGAGCGTTCCGCGGCGGGGGAGCAATACCTCCGACATGTCCGCACCACTGCATTTCGGGCAGCGCTGCTGCACAGGGAACGTCGTCGCCCCGCAGCTGCCGCAGGTGCTTCCTTTTAACTGTGGATTCTCGTCTGGCCACGTCGAGATCTCAGGCGCGAGCGCTTTTGCCATGCCGCTGACCATAACCGGAAATGGCGTTCTCGTCTAGAGAGAACGGACTGGGCAGAGCTGCACCCTCGCGATCGTCTATTGACCGACCAGTCGGTCGGTGAGTATGGTCGTCGCTACCCGCTGGAGGGAGAGTCATGACCAAGAAGAATCTCGACGCGAGTGTCGACATCGACGCCTCGCCCGACAGCGTCTGGAGCGTGATCTCCGACCTGAAGCGGATGCCCGAATGGAGTCCCCAGTGCCGTTGGATGCGGGTGTTGGGAACGCTGCGTGAAGGCGCCTACACGATCAACATGAACCGGCAGGGGCACAAGTTCTGGCCGACGGCCTCGAAGGTCGACCGCTATGAACCGGGCCGGGCGATCGCATTTCGCACGCTGACGAACGACAGCGTTTGGTTGTTCGAAATCACCGCGACCGAAACCGGATCGAAACTCATCGAACGCCGCTTGGTTCCGCAGGACGGCACGTCCTGGTTTTCGAAGACGATCGTCGCGCACATCCTCGGTGGGGAGGACAGCTTCGACGACGAGATGCTCGATGGAATGAAGACGACGCTGGCGAAGATCAAGGCCGCCGTCGAACATCGCACTCACGTGTCAGGTTCGGTGCAGTGATAGGACGGGAGCCGATCCCGTTGTGCGGCCTCTGTGCCGTCCTGACAGACTGAGCGCATGGCGCAGATCACCTTGCGGGGAAATCAAATCAACACAGTCGGCGAATTGCCTGCCGTCGGGTCGCCGGCTCCCGGTTTCACCCTGACCGGCACGGACCTCGGTGAGTTGAGCAGTTCGCAGTTCAGCGGCACTCCCGTGTTGCTCAACATCTTCCCGTCGATCGATACACCTGTTTGTGCGACGAGTGTTCGGACGTTCAACGAGCGCGCGGCCGCGGACGGGGTGGCTGTTCTGTGCATCTCGAAGGATCTGCCATTCGCGCAGAACCGATTCTGCGGCGCGGAGGGAATCGAAAACGTCAAGACGGCATCGGCGTTCCGCGACGGCTTCGGCGAGGACTACGGCGTCACGATCGTCGACGGCCCGATGGCCGGACTGCTTGCCCGGGCCATCGTGGTGATCGGTGCGGACGGAAACGTCGCGTACACGGAGCTGGTGCCCGAGATCGCCCAGGAACCCGACTACGACGCTGCGCTGGCTGCGCTGTAGCCCGCGACGAGGGCGGTGATGTCGCGCCCGACGACCTCGGCGAAGGAGCGCTCTCCATACGCGCCCGCCGCCCAGTGCCTGGCGCCCTCGCTGATCAATGATTGCGCGACGTTCGCCAGGTGAGCCACGTCGACGTGGGCGGGTAGCTTCCCGTCACGCTGTGCACGGCTGAACACTTCCGCAAAGATCACCGAGGTCCTCTCCAGGTGATCATGGCCGGCCAAAGCCTGCCGATAGCCCTCGAGGATCGCCTCGATGAGGAGTTCGGGCGGGTTGGCGCGCATCGTGGTTTCCAGGCTCGTCAGCACCGCGGTGATGACATCCGCGATGTCATAGGGCTTTTCCAAGAGCTCAACGGCCTTGCGATGCGCGGCGTCGGTGGACAAGACGCCAACCTCGAACAACACGTCTTCTTTTCGAGGGAAGTAGAAGTAGAACAACGCCTTCGAGACACCCGCGGCTCGACAGATGTCGGCGACTGTCGTGCCTGCATATCCGTTCGTGCGCCACAACGCCATCGCTGCTTGCACCAGGGCCTGTTTGGTCACGTGCGAACGGGCCTGCTGGAACGACGCCCGACGCTGACCTTGGTCAGCACCCGAGCGGCGTGCTAGCTCACTCACCTGCAAGGCTTTCCCATAGATTTCATAGTTGACCCGAGTCTAACTTATCGAATAGCCTCGCCGTGTGGACGCCGACAAAGAGCAGATCGCCGAGGTGCTGGTCCGCTACGCCACCGGAATCGATTTCAAAGACTGGGCACTGCTGCGCACCTGCTGGACCGAGGACGTCGACGTCGACTACGGCGAAGTCGGCCGGTACTCGGGCGCTGATGCGATCACCGGTTTGATGGAGCAGCTTCACAACGCGATGGGCCCGACCTATCACCGACTGGCCAACTTCGCCATTGCCGTCGATGGTGAGCGCGCGACGGCACGTTCGTACGTCCATGCCGTACTCCAGGCGATCCCGGATGATGCGGCCAGTTGGGTTGAGGCCCTGGGGCATTACGACGACGAGCTGGTCCGGACGTCCGATGGCTGGCGCATTGCCCGTCGCACGACGAGCATCGCGCGGGTGCACGCAGGCGCGGCAGCGGGTTCTCAATCGTGACCGACGACTTCGTGCAGAAGTACGGCCAGTGGGCCGTCATTGCCGGCGCATCCGAGGGCATCGGCGCCTCCCTGGCCGACCAATTGGCCTCGCGTGGACTAGATCTGGTGCTTGTCGCACGCAACGGCGCGCTGCTCGACGAGGTCGCAAGCCGGGCGCGGGAAGCGCACGGGGTGCAGACGCGCGTCGTCGTCCAAGACCTCACCGATCAGAATGCGGGTGCCAACCTGGCCGCGGCCACGGACGACATCGACGTCGGGCTGCTGATCTACAACGCCGGCGCGTCGGACCGGGTGACGAATTTCCTGGATACCGAAGTGGAGTACTCGCTCAAGCAGATCAAGCTCGACTGCATCGGGCCAGTCAGCCTGGTGCACCATTTCGGTAGCGCGATGCGGGAGCGCGGCCGAGGCGGCATCGTGCTGGTCGCATCGCTGGCCTGCCTCGCGGGTTCGGCGACGTTGGCGGTCTATTCGGCGGTCAAGGCGTTTCAGCACAACTTCGCCGAAGGGTTGTGGTCGGAGCTGCGCGCACACGGGGTGGACGTCTGCTGCACCCCGCTCGGCATGACCTACACACCCGCATTTCAGCGTATGGGCATCGAGTACGACCCGGCGATGCACATGCTGTCAGAGGACGTGGCGCGCGAGATCATCGAGAACATCGGCAACGGACCTGTACACGTCGTCGGCGACAACAACCGAGCGGCCGCGTCAGCGATCTGGACCATCGACCGCCGATCGCTGGTGGAGATGATGAGCGCTGCCTCACTGGATTTCGCGTCCAAGACGACCACCTGAGATGCGCGCAGTAGTTCTGCGAGACGGCGCGCTGCACGTTCGCGAAACCGCGGATCCCGTACCCGGATCCGGCCAGCTGCTCCTACGCCCACTGTCTGCCGCGATATGCGCATCGGACGTGCACTACATGGATCATCCGAATTCCGCGCCGCGCTTCGTGTGGGACTCCGATCGAGACACCATCATGGGCCACGAGTTCATCGGCGAGGTGGTCGGTCACGGCCCAGACTGCTCTGATGACTTCCCGATAGGATCCCGCGTCACCAGCCTGCCCCTGCTGATCCGGCACGGCGCCGAACCGCATGTCATCGGACACGATCCCGATGCGCCGGGGGCGTTCGGCGAACTCATGCTCGTGTCGGAAGTGCTTGCGCGCACGGTGCCCGACGGCGTCCCCAACGACGCCGTCGCTGTCGTCGACGCATTCGCGGTGGGGGAGTTCTACGTTCGCAGTTCTGCCATCGGACCTGGCGAATTGCCACTCGTCATCGGCGCGGGCGCGATCGGCTTGTCCGCGGTAGCGGCACTCGCTGCACGCGGCGTCGGCCCGATCATCGTGTCGGACTACAGCGCCGAACGCCTCGAGTTCGCCAAGAAGTTCGGCGCAGACGTCCTGGTGAATCCAGCCGAGCGCTCACCCTACGAGGTGTGGCGGGAAGTGGCCAGAGACAACGGAATTCAGAAGCCGCAGGTGATCTTCGAATGCGTGGGCGCACCCGGCCTGCTTGCGAGCATCATCGAGTCGTGCGAGTTCATGGCACGGCTGTTCGCGGCGGGCGGCTGGCACGGCAGCGACTCGGTGTCGGTCACGGCAGCCACTCACAAGGGCGTCACGATCCAATTCGGCGGCGGCCCGCATCCGGTCGACTGGTACGGGACGCTCGACGCGGTCGTCGAGGGCAGGCTCGACCCACTGCCCAGCATCGGCAAGGTGATCGGCCTCGACGACGTGCCCGCTGCGATCGACCAGGCGCGTAAGTCGCAAGGCCCGCCGCGCGTCGTAGTCCACCCGACGGGAGAAGCATGAGCGTCCTTCCCGGCCCCATTCGTCAGATCGGCTATGTCGTCACCGATCTCGACAAGGCGCTGGCGAGCTGGGTCGAGCTGGGCGTCGGCCCGTGGCTCGTCATCCGCGGCCTGCCGATGAGCGCCCGCTATCGCGGCGAACCTTGCGAGACCACGTTGTCGCTGGCGTTGTCCAACAGCGGCGAGATGCAGATCGAGCTGATCTGCCAGCATGACGACACGCCCAGCATCTTTACCGAGTTCCTCGCGGCCAATGGCCCGGGCTATCACCAGTTGGCTTATTGGGCAGAGGATTTCGACACGACTATGAAAGCCGTCGAGGAGGCCGACTGGCCGGTCGTGTGGTCCGGCGGCGAGGGTTTCGGCGTGCGATTCGCGTATGTCGAGCCGCCGAACAGTCCAGCGACGATCGTCGAGATCTCAGAGCTCACCGAAGCGCAAGCGGCCAGCGCGAAGTTCATCCGCGACACCGCTGCGAATTGGGACGGTACCGATCCCATTCGCGAAATGGGCACCTAGCCCCGACCGCTAGCCCACGTCACGTGTCCGTCGCCGGCGCTCCATTCAACATTGCGATGAGCTGTTCGCGGTTGTTGGCTCCGACCCGTTGCGATGCGCGGAACAGGTGTCCCTCGACGGAGCGGACCGACATGGTGAGTTGGTGGGCGATGTCCTTGTTCGAGAGTCCGCATGCGGCAAGGGAGATGATTTCGCGTTGACGGTCGGTGAACGGTTGAACTGTCATCGCTGCCCGCATTGCGGGGGTTTGGGCTCCTTGGCATTCTGCGGCCAGCCGTCGGGCGATGGCGGAGGCGTTCATCGCGGCGCCTCGTAGTTCGGTTCGTTGGTAGGCGACCACGGCGTGGGCTGCGGCATCGGCGGCGGCGATGCGGTCGCCGAACGCTTCGTACTGGCGGGATGCGTCGAGCAGTGCGTCACCGTCCGTCGCCGCTAGGGCGGCGGCATGGGCGGCAGCGGCGGATGCGCGGGGGCCTTGCACCAGGGCGCTGAGCTCGGCCAGCCTGGTGGCGGTGGTGGGGTCACCGAATTGCGTCGCCGCCTGCAGAAGCACCACCTCCCACGCGGGTCGGCCACGCTCGAATTCCCTGGATGCTGCACTGCTGGTGATCGAGATTGCCTGGGAGACAGCGCCTTCAGCTGCGCATACCCAAGCCTGCGTCATCGACCGTTCACCGTCCGTCATGCTGGCGTCGGGATCTTCGGCCCACCATTCGATGGCATCGAATTCACGGCGTGCGTCGGTGGCTCGTCCGGCCATCGCGGTCACTGTCGCAAGCCACGATCGAGCGAAGGACTTCACTATGCGGCCGCTGTCGCCGGTTCCCAAATAGGCAATGGCTTCTCGCAACGAACGCTGCGCGTGGTCCAGAGCGCCGCGACTCATGGCAGACATGCCGACGAGCAGACTGTGCCACGACTCCTCGAATGGGACGTCGATGGTGTCGCGACGGATCCGGGCGACCACGGCGTCAGAGTCGGTCAATGCACCCGCGAACCGGTAACCATATGCCTGCAGCAGCGCCAGCGGTTGCCGCAAATGCGCTGCTTCTGGAGATTCATTGGCGACCGCGTAGCCTACGTCCGCCAGGGGTCCGATTTCGTCGATGCGCCCGAGGTCGGCGAATCCGGCCACCCGCACCCAAATGGTCAGCATGTGCGCCAGGTCGTGACCGGGGGATTCGGCATCGGCGGTCGAGGCCGCCGCGACCGCGGCCTGGGGGTTGCCGCGCACCAAAGCAATTAGTGCTTTCAACGCTTGTTTCAGGGGCATCACGGCGGGATCGTCGTCGGGCAGCAGCTCGAGTTCGCCTTCGGCGCTTGTCACGTGACCAAGCACGACGGCGAAGTTGATCGCGCGAAGGATGGCGATCTGTGCGCGCACCGGTCCGGATGTTTCGTTGGCTAGCTCGGCCAAGATGGACTCCGCAGCGGCGCCCTGTTCCTGCCACGTCATTGCCATCGCATGCAGGAGTTTGCATTCCGGTCCGCCCCCGGCGCCCACCGCGCGCTCCGCGAGCCGTTCGGCAAGCCTCAGATCCCCGAGCTGCATCGCCGAGCCCGCGGCCGCGAGCAGGTGCTCCGGAGCCGGACTGTGATCGGACCCGATGGCGAGCACGGCATGGCGGACCACGTCTCGGGGATCGGTTGAGCCCCGCTCGGCGAGTGTGGTGGCGAGGCGCCCACGCAGTCGCCGCAACCGCATCGAGTCGGTGCGGACAACCTCGCCAACCAGCGGGTGCGTCAGCCGCACCGTCGCGGGCTCCACGTCGGAGTCGATGGTGACGAGGCCGAGTGTCTCGGCCTCGGCCAGCGCGTCGGCGTCGGCGATGGATTCCAGGACTTCGGACTCCAGTGGCTCGGCGACGGCCAGCGCGGCGAGCACGTCGCAGACGGTCGCGGGCACATCGGCCATCCGGGCTTGGAGTAATTCTTTCAGGGTTGGTGAGAGTTTCGGTTGTCCATCCCACAGCCATACGCCCGAGTGTTGTTTGATCCGTTGCGCTTTCACCTCATTCTCGAGGAGGTGGCGTAAGTACAGCGCATTGCCTTGGGTGTACTGCCACAGGCGGTGTGCGCTAGCGGAGTGGACAGGTCCGTCGAGGACGTGTTCGACGAGTCGGGTGACTTCTGCCAGGGCGAGTGGTTGCAGTTCGAGGCGTTGGAGGTGTTGGTCCTTCCATATCGCGGTGACGGCGTCTGGGGGCGTTTCTCCGGAGCGAATGGTCAAGATGACGGTGGCCAGTCGGCGGGTGACGAGTTGGTGCACGGTGAACGCGGACAGCTCGTCGAGCAGGTGGGCGTCGTCGACGCCGAGGATCACCTCGCCGGCTACTTTGTCGCCGACGAGTCCGTCGATGACTTCGCGTACGCGACGGAGCGGGTCGGGGCCGAAATCGCTCGCGACGGAGGCGAACGCGCCCAGTGGGATGGTGCGTCCGGATGCGGTACCGACGATCCATTGCCGCCGCGCGGTGCGCGGCCCGCAGGCGTGGACGGCTTCGCGGGCTACTCGGGTCTTGCCGACGCCGGCATTGCCGGACAGCACGATGCCGCGGGCGCGATCACCGGGTGCGCGAGTGGCCTCGGCGATGATCGCGAGTTCCTCCGATCGCCCAACCAGGGGCCACTGGCGGATCACTGGCAAATTCTAACCGCCCGGCGGTGCGCCACTCGGTCATCGGGCAAACACCGGCGCCAAGTACCGGTGTGCCGTGCAGCGAACGCGGTCAGCTCGAGGTTTCGCGGGACGCCGTGCGCAGCTTCGCGTATGCCACCTGCATGAACGTCGGGAGCGCGTCGAGTTCTACGCCAACGCAGTCGGCGATGACCTCGTCGGCGATCCCCGCATTGCGTAACCGCAACGCGGTCGCATACGGCAGTGGCAACTGCTCGAGGGGGCGGTCCCGTTGCGCGTCACTGGCCACGGTCCAAGCGTGCCGCTGACGCCGTCGAATGACTGGGGTAATTCGCTACCCCAATACCAAATCCGGTGGCGAACTCCCGTGGTGGCGTAGGCCGTCGGGTGCACTGGGGTATCGCACTACCCCAGCCATGGGGTCCTAGGAGCCTTACGTTCTCAAATAGTTCCTCGCAAGTACTCAGTGACCTGTCAGCGAATCGCGGGTTCAGGGAAGGGTTGATCATGGACAAGCATGGCAAGCAGTCCCAAGGCCAAAAGCGGGTTCTTGCGTCGACCGTGACCATCGGAGCGCTGGCCGCGACAGGCGTCGCGTTGGCGATTGGGCAGCACGGCACGCCGACGCCGCCACGACTCGTCAGCGCCACGGTGGTGTTGGCGGATCAATCGAGCCCATTGCCGACCGATCGAATCGCAGCCTCGTGCGCCTCCACGGACATCCTCTGCTCATTGGCCGGCGCGAGGGGTGCCGACCGCTCGTTCGCCCCGGCGGCCGTTCGCACGGGCGGGGCCGCGGCGTTGACCAGCCTTGATGTGCTGGTCATCCGCTTGGTGTCGTTGCCTGGCGAGATCCTGGCCAACCCGCTCAACGCGGTCGGGCCGGGTGGCTGGCTCATCGGCGACGCCATCAGGCCCGGTGCGAACGGCGGCATCCTCATCGGCAACGGCGCGAGCGGCCGGACGCCGGGCCAAAACGGCGGACTCGGTGGCCTGCTCATCGGGAACGGCGGCGACGGCGTCGACGGCGGGATCGGCCAAGACGGCGGCAACGGCGGATCCGCCTTCCTCTACGGTCACGGCGGCAAGGGCGGCAACGGCGGCGACGCCGACCCGCTGATCGGCGTCGCGGGTAATGGTGGTAACGGCGGCAGCACGTATATCGGCAGGGGCGGCGATGGAGGCAACGGCGGCGACGCCGGCAACATCGTCCTCGTCAACGGCGAGCGCGTGGACAACTCGCTGTCAGTCCCTGCGACCGGCGGCAACGGCGGCAACGGCGGGAACAGCTTCTGGGGCACCTTCGGCGGCCCCGGTGTCGCCGGCGGCGGCAATGGCGGTAACGGCGGCAGTGCCGCCACCACCAATGGTGACGCCAGGGCCGGGGACGGCGGCGACGGTGGTAATGGCGTGATGGGCAACACCGGCAACAACGGCGGCAATGGGGGCAACGGTGGCGTCACCGCAGTGACGACCTCGGTCGGCTCCACGGCCTATGGCGGCAGCGGCGGCGACGGCGGCATCGGCGGCATCGGCGGTAACGGTGGCGACGGCAGCCACAGTGTCGGTAGTTTTGCCGGCGACGCGGTCGGCGGCAACGGCGGTAATGGCGGACTCGCCGGGGTCGGCAAGGGCGGCGACGGCGGCGACGCCAACAGCGCCACAGGAGATTTCGCGACCGGCGTGTTCGCGGACGGGAACGCAACCGGCGGCACCGGGGGCAGTGGCGGTAACGGTGGCAACTTCGGGAGTGGCGACGGTGGCACCGGCGGCAGCGGCGGCAAGGCCGGCGCGGGCGGCTTTACCGGTGCCAGTGGCATCACCAATCCCGTTGCCAATGGCGGCGACGGCGGCGCTGGCGGCAACGGTGGGTCCAACGGTGGCGCCGGAGGCAACGGCGGTAAGGGCGGCGACGCCTTGAACCCTGTGCGCGGGCAGGCGTTCGGCGGTGACGGCGGTGACGGCGGTACCCCAGGCGGTGCTGGCGGGGCGGGCGGTACTGCAACCGGCACTGCTGGCAGCGCGAACGGCAGCGCCGGCAGCAACGGCTAGACCGTTCTGCTGGAATGCATTTCGGCGGCGGTCAGCTCACTTGCTGCGCTTCATCACCTTGTCGGCGGCGGCCCAGTGCTCGTCCGACACCCACAGTCGTGCGAAGGCAGCGACGGCTTCCGTCGTCGGCACCCCGCGCATCACACGTTTGATCTCTCCCGCCGGGCGCTTGGCCAGCAGGCGGGTGACGGTGCGCCAGCCCTCGTCGAACGAGTCCCGCGGAAACACTTTGTCCACCAAGCCGATTCGCTCGGCTTCGGCGGCGTCGAGCACCGTGCCGGTGCCCGCCAGCAAGAGTGCCTTGCTGTAACCGACCAGTGCGACCAGCCGCTCGGCGCCGCCCCATGCGGGCATGATCTCCAGCGCCACCTGGTTGAAGCCGATCTTGATGTCGTCTGCGGCCAGTCGAATGTCGGCCGCCACCGCGAATTCGGCGCCGCCGCCGAGGGCATGACCGTTGAGCACCGCGATGGTGGGTGTCGGAAAGCTCGCGATCCGATCGCAGATGGAGCGCATCTGGAAGGCCATCGCCGCGGCTTCATGCTCGGTGCGCAGGGCAGCCAGTTCCTTCAGGTCGCCGCCTGAGACAAAGGCGCGATCGCCCGCACCTTTGACGACGAGTGCGCTCGCGCCTTCCGCGCCGTCGAGCGCCTTCTCCAGCTGGCCCATCGTCTCAAGCGAGATGGCGTTGCGGGCGTGTGGCCGATCGATGGTGACGATCGCCAAACCCTCGTCGAACTCAAGGTCCACCATCAAGCGTTCTCCGTCTGCGGTATTGGCATTCTCAGTTACGGAGAATAGCATCGCGTTCGAACCGGAGGTGCCGCGGATTCCATGCGAAATATCCCTGCTGAGCTGAAGAAACGCTATGAGGACGAGGGGTGGTGGACGCAGGAAACCCTCGGCGATCTCGTCGCGCGGGGCCTGCAGGGACGGCCCGACGCCGGCTTTTGTGTGCACTCGGCAGTGCGGCCGTTCACGGGCACTTTCGGTGACGTCGAGCTCCGCGCCCGCAGGCTCGCGGCGGGCTTGCGGGCGCGCGGCGTCGGGTCCGGCGATGTGATCGCCATCCAGCTGCCAAACTGGATGGAAGCCGCGGTCGTCTTCTGGGCATCGGCCTTTCTCGGAGCGGTGATCGTGCCGATCGTTCACTTCTACGGCCGCAAGGAACTGGCCCACATCCTCGGCACGGCGAAGCCGCGCGTCTTCATCACCGCCGAAGAGTTCGGTCGGATGAAGTTCCAGCCCGACCTGTGCGCCGACGTCCCGATCGTCGCACTGGTGGGTAAGGACTTCGACGACCTCCTCGACGACGAGCCGATGGCGGGAACCATCCCGGCGGACCCTTCGAGTCCGGCGTTGATCGCGTTCACGTCCGGCACCACGAGCAACCCCAAAGGCGTCGTCCACAGCCATCAGACGCTCGGGTTCGAGACACGCCAACTGCTGGAGAACTACCCGGCCGACCGTGGCCGCCAGCTCACCGGCACCCCGGTCGGTCACTTCATCGGCATGCTGGGCGCATTCCTCATTCCGGTACTCGAGGGCGCACCCATCGATCTGTGCGACGTATGGGATCCGAGCTTGGTGCTCAAGCTCATTGAGCGCGACGGTCTTTCGATCGGCGGGGGTCCGCCCTACTTCGTCACCAGCGTGTTGGATCATCCCGACTGCACCCCAGAGCACGTGAAGCACTTCACGACCGTCGGCCTTGGCGGATCGACCGTCCCCGCATCCGTCACGCGGCGGTTGGCCGACTTAGGCATGTTCGTCTTCCGCTCCTACGGCAGCAGCGAGCACCCGTCCATCACCGGTTCTTCGCCGACCGCGCCGGAGGCCAAGCGGCTCTACACCGACGGCAATCCGCGGCCAGGCGTGGAGATCCGCCTCGGGCCCGATGGCGAGATCTTCAGCCGCGGCCCCGATCTGTGCCTGGGCTACACGGATCCGGAGTTGACGGCCAAGGCCTTCGACGACGACGGCTGGTATCGCACCGGCGATGTGGGTGTGCTCGACGAGGACGGCTACCTCACCATCACCGACCGCAAGGCCGACGTCATCATCCGCGGCGGCGAGAACATCAGCGCGCTGGAGGTGGAGGAGGTCCTGCTCGCGATGCCGGCTGTGGCCGAGGCCGTCGTGGTGTCCGCACCGGACGCCCGGCTGGGAGAGCATGCCGCAGCGGTGCTACGTCTCAAGCCGGGTCATGCGATGCCGACCATCGACGAGGTGCGCGAGCATTTCAAGCGCGCGGGCATGGCCGCCCAGAAATGGCCGGAAGAACTCCACGAGGTCGACGACTTTCCGCGCACCGCGAGCGGCAAGGTGCAGAAGTTCCTGGTCAGGCAGAATATTGCGTTGAGCAGCTAGCGAGAATATGATTCTCGCAAGAGGATAAGGAGTGTTTCATGGGGCAACTTTCGCACCGAGTCGATATCCCGTTTCCGCTGTTCGATGCGGACAATCACCTCTACGAGCCGCCGGAGGCGCTGACCAAGTACCTCCCCAAGGAGTACAAGGACGTCGTTCAGTACGTCGAGGTCAATGGGCGCACCAAGATCGCGATACGCGGTCAGATCAGCAACTACATCCCGAACCCCACCTTCTCGGTTGTCGCCAAGCCGGGTGCTTGGGAGGAGTACTTCAAGTTCGGCAATCCCGACGGCAAGAGCAAGCGCGAGCTCTTCGGCGAGCCGATGAGATCCATCCCGGCGTTCTTCGAGCCCGGTCCGCGCCTGGAACTCATGAATGAACTGGGCCTCGACCGCACGCTGATGTTCCCGACGCTGGCGAGCCTGATCGAAGAGCGGCTGCGTGACGATCCGGTCGCCATCCACGTCCTCATCCATTCGCTAAACCAGTGGCTCGACGAGGTGTGGGGCTTCAACTATCAGAACCGCATCTTCACCACCCCCGTGATCACTCTGCCCATCGTGGAGAAGGCCATCGAGGAGCTGGAGTGGGCGGTCAAGCGCGGTGCGCGCGTCATCCTGGTCCGTCCGGCACCGGTCCCCGGTTTCCGCGGACCGCGGTCGTTCGCGTTGCCCGAGTTCGACCCGTTCTGGCAGAAGTGCGTCGAGTACGACGTGCTGATCGGCATGCATTCCAGCGACAGCGGCTACTCCCGTTACACGTCCGAGTGGGATGGCGCCGCCCAGGAGATGCTGCCGTTCCAGACCAATGCGATGTCCATCCTCAACGAGTGGCGCCCGATCCAGGATGCGGTGGCCTCGTGGGTGATTCACGGTGCGCTGTTCCGGTTCCCGACGCTCAAGGTCGCGATCGTCGAAGCCGGGTCGAAGTGGATGTTCCCGCTGCTGGATTCCATGGCCGAGGTGTACAAGAAGGCGCCCGAGGCCTTCCCCGGTAACCCGATCGAGGAGATCAAGAACCGCATCCACGTCAGTCCGTTCTACGAGGAGGGCATCGACGACCTGATCAACCTGGTCGGCGTGGACCAGGTGCTCTACGGCTCCGACTGGCCGCACCCTGAGGGCCTGGCGGAACCAACCCACTATGTGACCGCGCTCGAGCATCTGTCCCTCGACGACCAGGCGAAGATCATGGGCGGCAACCTATCTCGGCTCGTCACGGTGTGACAGCCAGCCAACCCTGGCAGACCATCCCCGAGATGGTCTTGAGCGCAGCGGACCGCTTCGATGACGCGGAAGCCGTCGTCGATGGCCCGCTGCGCTTGACCTTCACCGAGTTGGCGCACCGGATCCGCTGTGCCGCAGGCGCGTTCGCGGATCTCGGCATCGACAAGGGGGAGCGGGTCGCGGTCTGGGCGCCCAACTCCGCCGAGTGGATCATCGCGGCCTTCGGCTTGCTGACCGCAGGCGGCGTGCTCGTACCCGTTAACACCCGGTTCAAGCCCGACGAAGCGGCCGACATCATCGGCCGCAGCGGCGCCAAGGCGGTGCTGGTTCAGAAGGACTTCCTCGGCCTTGACTACTCGGTACCGGCCGGCGTGCCGGTGATCGACCTGAAGTCGGACTTTCTCTGCAGCGGTAAGCCGTTTAGCCGTGAGGTCAGCGGCAACGACATCTCTGACATCATCTTCACGTCTGGCACGACGGGCAGGCCCAAGGGCGCCAGGATGAATCACCTTCAGACGCTGCGGATGTACGAGGAATGGGCGACCCTCGCGGACCTGCGCGAGGGCGACCGGTACCTGATGATCAACCCGTACTTCCACACCTTCGGCTTGAAGGCGGGGCTGATTGCCTCCTTCCTCCGAGGCGCAACGATGCTCCCGGTCGCAGCGTTCGACATCAACCGGGTCGTGGAACTAATTGAGCGCGAACGCATCACGATGCTGCCCGGACCGCCGACGCTGTATCACTCGCTTCTCGCCGTTGCGGACAAAGACAAGCTCGCGACATTGCGGGCGGCCGTGACGGGCGCGGCCGACATCCCGGTGGAGCTGGTTCGCCGGATACACGATGAACTTCCATTCCAGTCGCTGATGACCGGCTACGGGCTCACCGAGGCCGGCAACGTGACGCTCTCTCGCCCCGGCGATTCGTTCGAAGACGTCGCCACCACCGCCGGACTGCCGTGCGAGGACGTCGAGGTGCGCATCGCCGAAGACGGAGAAGTGCTCGTCCGTGGCTATGGCGTCATGCAGGGCTACCTCGACGACCCGGTCGCCACGGCAGAAGCGATCGATGCCGACGGCTGGCTGCACACGGGGGACCTTGGCAGTTTCACCGCCTCGGGCCGGCTGCGCATAGTCGGCCGCAAAAAGGACATGTTCATCGTTGGAGGCTTCAATGCCTATCCCGCAGAGATCGAGGGCTTCTTGCTGGAGCACCCCGTCGTCGCGCAGGCCGCGGTAATCGGTGTTCCCGACGCGCGGTTGGGTCAGGTGGGCAAGGCGTTCGTCGTGGTGAAGGGTAACGACGGCATCACGAGTGAGGACCTCATTTCGTGGAGCCGCCAGCGAATGGCCGGATTCAAGGTGCCCCGGTATGTAGAGTTCCTCGACGAGTTGCCGTTGAACGCCACCGGCAAAGTGATGAAGGACCAACTTCAGAACAATCACGGCTGAGCGTGTGCACAGCGTGTAAATAGCATTTCCGCAGGAAATCAGGCTTTTGCCGGGACCTGCGGAGGCGGGTATCGTCGCGGCGATACTCAAAAAAGGATAATCGCATTCTCATTGAGTAGTGCGCGTAGCAGACGAGGAGGTCGCTGTGCCGTCTTTCAGGCGCCGCGAGTCGGTGATCGACGCTGACCGCGTCGACGAGCCGCCGCAGGAATCTGAGCGGGCGGCGGACGCGGCCGACGCTCTGACCCTTGCCGAAGAGGCGGAGGCAGAGGCAGCCGAAGCGGAGGCGATGGCCGCCGCCGCACGTGCCCGAGCCCGCGCGATCCGACTGCGAAGGCAGGCCGAGGTCGAGACCAAGGCCGAGGAGGCGAAGGCGTCGACGACCGAGGTCGAGTCCGAAGCCGCGGACGCTGAGGCCGAACCGATCGACGCGGTCGATGCAGTCGAAGCCGACGTAATTAGCGAAGACGACGGCGTCGATGAGCCCGCGGAGGAAAAGCCGCCCCGCGCGCGGCGCTGGCGGCTTGGCCGGATTCTGAAGGTCCTCGCTGCCGGCGTAGCCGTCGTGTGCACGTGCGCCCTGATCACGCTGAGCGTGCTCATGGTGTTGAACCATCGCCACCAGGCCGCCGAACAACAGCAACGCGCCGAGTACGCCGCGGCCGCCCGGCAAAGTGTGGTGACGCTGATGTCGCTGGACTTCAACAAGGCGAAGGACGATGTGCAGCGCATCATCGACAATTCGACCGGCCAATTCAGGGACGACTTCAAGAACCAGGCCGAGGATTTCGTCAAGGTGGCGCAAGAATCGAAGGTCATCACCGAGGTCACCGTCAACGCGGTCGGCGTCCAAACCATGACGAACGACACCGCGACAGCCCTGGTATCGGCCGCCTCGCGAGTCACAAACAACGCCGGCGCCAAGCAGGAGCCCCGCACATGGCGCCTCTTGGTGAATCTGCAGCGTGACGGCGGGCAGATCAAAATGGCGAAAGTCGAGTTCGTGCCGTGACGACAAAAGAGAACGCAGACGTGGTCGAAGACGTCAAGAACAACGAAGCCGACGACGCAGACGAGGCCGCCGAGACACCCGACGCCGCGGAAGCGGGCGAAGAGTCAGCGGAGACGCAAGCGCAGTCCGAGCCGAAGGACAGTGGCGTTCGACGGACACTGCGCGGGGCGAAGTCGAAGCTCGGTGTCATCTTGCTGGCGGCGGCCTTGGTCGCGTCGGCCGGCGTGGCCGCGTGGCTGTACTTCTACCAGTACCGCCCCGATCAGCAGACCAACGACGCCGCCGCCGGGGTGGCGCTCGAAGCCGCGAAGACCGGCACGGTGTCGCTGCTGTCGTACTCACCCGAGAGTCTCGATAAGGACTTCGCGAACGCGAAGTCTCATCTGACCGGTGAATTCCTCTCGTATTACACACAGTTCACCGAGCAGATCGTGACGCCGGCGGCCAAGCAGAAGTCCGTCAAGACGACGGCGTCGGTCGTGCAGGCCGTGGTATCCGAACTGCACCCGGACTCGGCGATGGTTCTGGTGTTCATCAACCAGAACACGACGAGCAAGGAGAACCCCGACGGGGCGTTCGCGGCGAGCAGCGTCAAGGTCGGGCTGAAAAAGATCAACGGGACCTGGCTGATTTCGTCGTTCGACCCCGTGTAGCCTCGGCGCCGTGACACCGGCGTCGTCGAAACCTGCCGACCTGGTGCTGTCGGGAGGCGGCGTCAAGGGCGTCGGTCTGGTGGGAGCGGTCGTCGCGTTGATGGATGCCGGCTATACCGCCCAACGCGTCTCCGGAACATCTGCGGGCTCAATCGTCGGCGCGATCGTCGCAGCGGCCTCCCAGGGCAGCCAGCTCACTGCTGAGGAAGTCAAAGAGCTTGCGCTGCAATTGGACTACCGAAAGTTCACCGACCCTGGCGTGATCGAACGCGTCCCAGTGCTTGGGCCGTCGCTTGCGGTGGCGCGCGGCTCCGGCATCTACAAGGGCGATTACGCACACAACTGGATGGCAAGCGAGCTGAAGAACTTGGGCGTCGAAACGTTTGGCGATCTGGCGATAGACGACGACGACCTTCCCGAAGAGCGCCGCTATAAGCTCGCCGTCACGGTCGCCGATGTGACTACCGGCCAGCTGATCCGGCTGCCCTGGGATTACCGAAGGGTCTACGGGCTCGACCCCGACGAGCAGTCGGTCGCCGACGCCGTGCGTGCATCTATGTCGATTCCGTTCTTCTTTCGTCCCGTAATGCTCACCAGCACAACCGGATTGACGTCAACCCTGGTCGACGGAGGGCTGCTGTCCAACTTTCCGATCGATTCGCTGGACCGTGCCGACAGTCGCGAGCCGCGCTGGCCGAGCTTCGGCGTCACTGTGCTACCGAATCTTCCCGAAGGCAACGACAAGGTGATTCCCGCGCTATCGCCGATGCGAGTGATCGGTCCACCGCACCTGCTCGAAAGCGTGATCACCACCGTGCTGGTGGGCCGCGATCAGGCGTACCTCAACCAACCGTGGGTCAGCGCCCGCACAATCCGGGTAGACTCGACCGACGTCGGATTCCTCGATTTCAACATATCCGACGATGAGGTCGAAGCCCTGTACGCCAAGGGATATGCGGCCACAGAAGAGTTCCTGTCCACCTGGGATTGGCGCGCCTACCTCGAGCGGTTCCGCCGATGACGGAGTTGGCGGCGATCGTGCCGGTGCCAGAAACCGTGGCGGACAACAAGTCGGCCGCCTTCGCACCCCTGGCCGGTGAGACGCCGCTCGCCCGCGTCGTCAGGACAGCCCTTGGTGGCGAGGCAAGTGTGGTGGTGGTGGCTGCTGAACCGCTGGCCGACGCCTGTCGGGAAAACCTTGCAGACCAAGGACTTTCATCCGTCAGCGTGACAGCCGTTGGCGGCCCCGGCGCGCGGGCACACTGCATTGCCGCTGGTTTGGACCACACATCGGCGCGATTCGTGCTGGTTCACGATATTCGGCGGCCGTTGGCAACTTCGGCTGTGCAGACACGGGTCGTCGCGGCGCTGCGCGCCGGCAGTCCGATCGTGATGCCGGCGCTGCCGCTCACCGACAGCGTCAAAGCCGTTGATGCCAACGGGTCGGTGACGGCCACGCTCGATCGTTCCACATTGCAGACAGTCCAGTACCCGCGCGGTTTCACGACCGAGATGTTGTCGCAGTTGTTGGCGGGACGTGCCTCCGACGACTTCGACGAGCTCGAAGAGGCGCTGGCTGCGCGCGTCGCGATCACGGTGGTCGATGGGGATCCCGACGCGTTCGTCGTCGAATTGCCAAGGGACACCGCGTTTGTCGAGGCGATCATCGCCTCGCGTCGGTGAGCAGACGTTCGGCGACCGCGATGTCGTGTGCGTAGGTCACCTTGAGGTTGCGCTCCTGGCCGCCGAAGGTGCGCACGTCGAGATCCGTGTATTTCTCTACGCACGACGACGTGTCCGTGCCTTCGAAGCGTTCGCGCTCTGCGGCGCGATAAGCCTGCAGCAGCGGCAGCGCCTGGAACGCCTGTGGGGTCTGGACGCGAACCAATCCCGCTGCGCTGCCGGCAGATTGCAGGCCATTCGGTGTCAGGCGCACCACGTCGGCAAGCGGTAGCGCGGGGACGGCGCCACCGAACTCGCGCGCCACGGTCAGCGCACTGACGAACATGTCCGGTCCTGCCATCGGGCGGGCGGCGTCGTGGATCAACACGACATCTATTGAGCCCGCTTCGATGTCGGCGGCAAGGTAACGCAGCATGTTGAACTCGGAGGCGTGCCGGCTGTCGCCGCCCTCAACGAATTCCACGGCCGCGCCGGGAAGCTCCGCTGTCACCGTGCGCTCGGCGAGCTCGCGTTCGCCGCACCGGAATACCAGCACCGTCCGCGTGACATCCGGGACCTGCGTCAGCGATTCCAGCGACCACGACACCATGCTGCGGCCGGCAAGCGGTAGGTACGCCTTGTTGCCGTCCGCGCCGACGCGTGCGCCGATGCCCGCCGCCAGCACCACGCCAACCGTGTCCTGACGAGACGGCTTGGTCATGGGCCGAACACTATCGTCTGCTCCGCTTGTCAGTCCGCAACGTCGAAGGTGTAGTGCACTTTCGACGGCCGGATGCGGACGACGAGTTCACCGGGCACGCCGTTGCGTTTGCCGAATTCTTCCGCACGATCGGCACCCATGTAGCGCCCGCCGGTCCTGGTCGCGACATCGAGCACTTCCTGCGGCTCCTCGCTGATCGACGCGACTCCCTGAACTTGCACGAACGAGTACGGCGGCCGCGGATCGTCGACACACATCACCACCCGCGGGTCGCGGGTCAGGGCTCGACCCTTCGCCGAGTTCTTGCCGGTGTTGAAAACCAGTTCACCGTCGTCCACTACGAACCAGACCGGCGCGACGAGCGGACGTCCGTCGGATGCCAGGTAACCCAGCATGCCGGTGCGGGTGCCTTCGGACAGAAACGCAACTACGTCATCGGGGAGTTCAGCCACACCAACACGGTAGGCCCGGTCAGTCCTCCGCGTGGCGGTCGTGGTCCCACTGCTCCAGTCGCGCCTGCAGGTCGTAGAGGCCCAGCGCGGCTAGCGGTGTGCCGACGGACATGCAGAGGAGCAGTAGCGCGTTCATGGTTCTTGCGGGTCGTTGTTTCTGCTGCGGACGGCGTGCCGAGTGTGAAGCGAGCGGATAGCGCCGTTTGCGTGGTGGCCTACCTGTTTCTCCGGACAAAGACCCAGCGCGTCACGCGCGGCGATCCGCATGTTGCGGTAACGGTCACGCTCGGTGATGACCCACCGCTCGGACCACCCCTCGAGAAGATCCCCGGCCCGAAGCAGTGGAAGCAAGTCGGCAACGAGTTGCGGGTCGGCGCCGGCGGGCTTGTCTTCGTCGAGCAGGCGCTCGATGAGGTCCACCGCGTCGTGCCAGTCCACCGAAACATGTGGTGCCAGCGCGATGTACTGCGGATCGATCACCAGCAGCTCATCGACGCCTGCCGGACGTAGCCGCCACATCGCGGACCGCAAACTCGCAATGGCCCGACGGGTTTGGGCGTGCGGCCACAGCATCGCGCAGACCCACAGGCGATGCACCGGACGGCGCTTCAGCGCGAGGAGTGCCACCAGACGCTGGCAGGCCGGTGGCAGCGCGACGTGCTGATCGTCGCGGTGTACCGCGAATCCGCCGAGTACGTTGAGCGATAGTTGTTCGGACACACATCGATCGTGGGTCGGCGCGATTCGATGGACACGCGTAGAGCACTACCTGTTTTTCGTGCGCCGACGCCCTACATGCCGCGTATGCCGTTCTCCCGATAGAACTGCGCAGCACGCCTGATCGACTCGTGGATCGGCGTGGGCTGCCACCCCAGCTCTCGTTCAGCCTTGCTGTGATCCATCCGCGGCAAGATGTGTGACAGGCGCGCGCTCGTACTGGTGACTGGCGTGTCGCGGTTGAGCACCCGGCCGACTGCATCGCCCACGTAGCCGGCCACATACACCGCCCACAGCGGTATGCCGAACCGCGGCGGCTTCGCTCCTCCGGCTTCGGCGGCCGTCGCGAACAGTTCCCGGACGCTCATGTACCGCTCGGAAATGATGTAGCGCTCGCCGTTTCGCCCCTTCTCCGCGGCGAGAATCAATGCCGCTGCGGCGTCTTCGATTCCGACGACCTCAGAGGCCGCGCCCTTGACATAGACGGGCACCTTGCCGGCGGCCGCGGCGGCGAGCAGGCCGCCGTGCGGCGTCGGCTGCCAGTCGCGGGGTCCGTACGTGTTCGACACGCACAAGGCCACGGCAGGAAGTCCGCGCTCACGGGCGTAGCGCAACACCAGGTCTTCGGCCTCCACCCGCGATCGGATGTAACCGCCGCCCTCGTCGAGAAAATTGCACCGGTCCTCCTCGGTGGCCTGCCGTGCATCAGCGGGGATTCCGATGGTGCCGATGGTGCTGGTGAAGACGAAACGCCGCAGGTCGGCCTCGACAGCCGCCTCCAGCACGTGCCGCAAGCCCTCGACGTTGGTGCGGAACAGGGGAGCGGGGTCACGAAGCCACGCCCGAGTGTCGACGACGCAGTAGAACACGTCGTCGCACCCGGCCATCGCGGCCCGCAACGCGTCGTCGTCGAAGATGTCGCCGTAGTGATACTCGATGTCGAGGTCCTCGAGCGCCTTGGTCGAACTCGTCCTGCGGATCAACACCCGTACGTCGTCGCCGCGGTTCACAAGCTGCCGCGTGACATGCGAGCCCACAAAGCCGCTCGCGCCGACCACCAACTTCTTCGCGCCCGTCATGGGTGTGAAATGTAACCGGTCAACGAGCGAAGAGGACGGGTGAAGTGAGCGAAGTCGAAGAACAGCCGCCACGGCCCACTACGGCGGCGCACCGGGTCCGCCGGATGTCGGGGCGCGACCCGCATGAAGAGCATCGGGTGGCGACGCCGTTGGAGCTGCTCTTCGACCTGACGTTCGTTGTCGCCTTCGGCATCGCGGCATCGGAGTTCTCGCACATGCTGGCCGAGAACCACGTCGGCCCCGGATTGCTTGCGTTCTCATTCGCGACGTTCGCCGTCTGCTGGGCATGGATCAACTTCAGCTGGTTCGCGTCGGCCTACGATACGGACGACTGGATGTACCGCTTGATGACCATGCTGCAGATGGTCGGCGTCATCGTGATGGCGCTCGGCTTCCCGCAGATGTACGCGTCGGTCGAGCACGGCGGCCACGTCGACAACAGGGTCATGGTCGCAGGGTATGTCGTGATGCGAATCGCGTTGGTAGCGCAGTGGTTACGCGCGGCCAAACAGGATCCGGCTCACCGCTCGGCCTGCTTGACGTACGCCACCGCTGTCACCGTTGCGCAGGTCGGCTGGATCGCCAGCATGTTCCTGCACACGTCGGTCGGGCAGACTTTCGTGGTCTTTGTGCTGCTGATCGGGGTGGAGATCTTGGGCCCGGTGCTGGCGGAGTGGCGCAAGGGCGGCACGCCGTGGCACGCCCATCACATCTCCGAACGCTATGGCCTGCTTACGATCATCGCTCTCGGCGAGGGCGTCGTGGGCACGGTCGCGACGCTGTCGGCAGCGGTGAGTGCACAAGGGTGGACGTTCGATGCCGCCTTCGTCGCGGTAGCCGGCATCGGGCTGACGTTCGGAATGTGGTGGACGTATTTTGTGATGCCACAGGGCGAATTGCTGCACGCCCACCGGGAACGGTCATTCTGGTTCGGCTATCTGCCCATCGTCACCCTTGGCGCGATTGTGGCTACCGGCGCCGGGCTGCACGCCGCCGCCTACTACCTCGAGCATCATTCCAAGCTGAACTCGACCGAAACGGTTCTGTCGGTGGCCATTCCGGTCGGGGCTTACATCGTCTCCATCTACCTGCTGTACATGATCCTGGTCCGCACCGTCGACACATTCCACTTGCTACTCATCGTCCTCACCGGGGTCGTGTTGGCGGTGGCGGTGTGGCTGGCCGAGGCGGGGGTGTCGATGGCCAACTGCCTGCTGGTCGTCACGCTTGCGCCGTTGGTGTCAGTGGTGGGGTTCGAGTTGGTCGGGCATCGACACGCGGCGGAAGCGATCGCGAGGAGCCTGGACACTTAGCGGGTTTAGCCGCCTGCCAGCCGGGTACGCGATGAGCAACCGTTCGAGGTGGCACGACGCGGGTCAAGAAGCGGCTCCGGTTCGTTCTACGTCGGCGAGCCCGGCGATCCCGCCTCGGCGGTGGCTACGTTCTGCAGTTCGACGAGGAGCCGAGGATGCCGAAGACGACCAAGAGCGGCAGCGCCAAGAAAAGTGAGCTGCCGAGCACCTTGCAGAAGTCGCCCGCCAAGGCGCAGCGCACCTTCGCCAAGGCACACGATTCTGCGGCCGAGCAGTATGGCGAAGGTGAACGTGCGCACCGGGTCGCCTACGACGCGCTCAAGCACAGCTTCGAAAAGGTCGGGGATCATTGGGAGCCCAAGTCCAAGAAGGGGCCATCCGATTCTCGGGCGCGTAGCGGCGGCCCCAACCCGACGGGCAAGTCTGCTGAAGGCGTCGACGCCAACGCTTCGAAGAAGCACCTTCTGGACGTCGCACGCAAGCTGGACATCTCGGGCCGTTCGACGATGAGCAAGGGCGAACTTGTCTCGGCGATCAAGAAGGCCAATCGCCGCGTGTCGGCCCGAAACCGCTAGCGCGTCGTCGGCGCAGTTTCAAAGCCTTCCAACAACATTCGCTCCTGCTCTAGGCGCATCAGGCGGCGAGCTTTGGTGCGCGTGATCAGGATTCCGACAACCGCAAGGGCCCAGACCGCGTATTGCACAGTCCACGCTAGGCGGAACGAGCCGGACGAGAAATCGCCTGCGGCATCGAGGATGAGGCCCATCGCCTGCATGACGAGCAGCGAGGCCACGAAGCCGCCCATGTTGACCATGCCCTGAGCCGTGCCGAGCGTTGCGCTCGGGTTGAACGTGCGTGCGAAGTCGAAACCCACCATCGACCCCGGACCCCCGACGGAGATCACCACGACGAGCACGACCAGTAGCCATAGTGGCGCTCGTCCGGGCAGAGCCAGCACGACCGTCCACACGAGGGCGTTACTGCCGATGATCGCCAGCACCATCCGTGACCGCCGGTGCGGGTGACGTCCGGTCAGGACGCCGATGACGATGCCGGACGAAATCGCCGCGACGACAGAGATTGTCAGCAGAGCGCCTGCGACGCCGGTGGACAGGCCTTGTCCAACGGTGAGATAGGGGACGCCCCACATCAACGCGAATACCGTGACGGAGAACTGCGTGCCCATGTGGGTGAAGAAGCCCAGCCGTGTGCCCGGACGCAACCACACTGTTTTCACACTGGCCAGGGTGTCGCGGACCGACGTCGTCGACGTGGCGACGGTCGACCCGTTCGGGGTGTCCTTGACCACCGCCAGCGTCAGGACCATCGACAGCACGCCGACCGCCGCCACCGACGCGTAGGCGGTGGACCAGCCGGCACCGGCGAGGAGGGCGAGGAACGGCACGGCCGACAACACCTGACCCAGCTGTCCGCAGATACCCGTCAGCTGGGTGACCAGCGGCACCTGCCGCGGCTTGAACCAGTGCGGCACGAGCCGCAGCACGGAGATGAACGTGACCGCGTCACCCAGTCCGAGCACCGCTCGCGCGGCGATCGCCGTGGGCAAGGACTCGGTGAACGCAAGCGCCAACTGGCCCGACGCCATCAGCGCGGCCCCCGTTGTGATCAGAACCTTGGAGCCGAATCGGTCGAGCAGCAGCCCGGCGGGAACCTGCGCACCGGCGTAGACGATCACCTGCAAGACGACGAACGTCGACAACACGCTGGGGCTGGCGTTGAACCTATGTGCGGCCTCGAGACCGGAAACACCCAATGTGGTGCGGTCGAGGACAGCGACGATGTATGCGAGCAGTCCGGTGGCCCAGACGATCCAGGGACGCACACCGAACCTTTCAACGCGAATTCAAGCCGTTAACCACGGTTTGTCTTAATGTCTTTCGGCTTCATCATCGCGCACGGTGTGTCTGCGATGCCACTTGATAACCGGTGAAATCACTCACGGACCGAAGCCGTCGACGGCGAGCCGAGTTGGCTGAGACCGCGTGGCAATGTCAACCGACGTCATCGTCGAACACTCATATCCGCAGATAACCGGGCTTATGTGCGATAGCTAGCAAACTGTCCACAGGGCCATCTCGACTTCGCTCGGAAACGTTCATCGGCCGCTACAGTGGTCGCATGGAATGTTGCGGTGCGCGCCGGAAGGGCACCGCCGCCACGGGTGGAGTGCGGCGCATTGGCTGAGTACCGGCTGGATGATCTCGCGCGGGTTTCGGGCGTCAGTGCCCGCAATATCCGCGCCTATCGGGAACGGGGCCTGCTGGATCCGCCGCGGCGGGTTGGCCGCTCTGCCTACTACGACGACTATCACCTCTCGCAGCTCAAGACCATCAATCAGCTACTGCGCAAGGGCTTCAATTCGGCCCACATTGCCGAGTTCTTCGAGAGCATGCGCCAGGGCGCGGATCTGGCCGACATTCTGGGGATTCAGCGGGCGGTCCTTGGTCTGCCGTCCGAGCCGGCGGAAAGGGAGGTTGAGCCGACGCAATCGGGCTCGCAGACAAGGCCGGCCGTCGACATCGATCCTCATTGTGAGGAGGCCCGGCGTCTGCTTGAACACGGCCTGGCCGAACTCGCCGATGGGGTGGTGGTGCTCACCGATCGGACGATGGGTGAGATCGTGGCGCGGGGTAAAGATCAACTGGAATACGTCCGTGCGATTCTTCGGATCTTCGAATCGACGCGGCAGACCATCGACGCGGTGGCTGAAGAGGCCGTGCGTGCACTGGAAGAGGGCGTGAGGTCTCGGTTCGGTGAAGGCTTCATCCCGAAGCGCGACAAGGTCGCCGAGCTGACCCAAGTCGTGCAGGACTACCGCGATATCGGCAACAAGGTCGTCACCGACCGGCTCGACGAGGCGCTGCGTCAGCGCATGGTGATCTCGGTGTCGGACTACACCGCAAGCCTCATGCTCAGCGGCCAATGGGAGCCCAAGACGCCCGACGAGCCCGAGCCGCACGACCCGGCGTAGCCGGCTATACCCGGGTGGTGGCCGGGTCGCCGCCGAAGCGCTGGGCGAGCCACACAGGGATGATTGCGACCAGCGTGAGGGCCGCGGCGACCACGTTGATGACCGGGGCCTGGTTGGGGCGGAACAGGTTTCCGAAGATCCAGATCGGCAGCGTCTGCACGGTCGGGCCCGCGGTGAACGTGGTGACGACGATTTCGTCGAACGACAGCGCGAACGCCAGGATGGCCCCGGCGACCAGAGCGCCACGCATCATCGGGAACGTCACGTACTTGAATGTCTGCCACGGTGAGGCACCGAGGTCGGCCGACGCGTCCTCGAGGGCCGTGCCCAGCCGGCGCAGCCGGGCCTGGGTGTTGTTGAAGACGATGACGATGCAGAACGTCGCGTGGCCGACGATCACGGTGGCCAAGCCCAGCGTGACACCGAGCGCGGACGTGAAGGTGGCGTTCAGTGCGATGCCGGTGACGATGCCGGGCAGCGTGATCGGTAGAACCACAAGGAAACTCACGGTGTGACGGCCGAAGAAGTCATACCGTTGCACGGCGAAGGCGGCCATCGTGCCGAGCGCCAGCGCGATGACGGTGGCGCCGAGCCCGACGATCACCGAGTTGGCCAGCGATCGCCACATGCCCTCGCTGTTCCATGCGTCTGCCCACCATCGAAGGGTGAAGTCGGTCGGCGGAAAGGCGAACGAGCGCGACGAGTTGAATGCGTTGACTACTACGAGAAGCATTGGGGCGTAAAGGAATATCAACACCAGCGCGGTCCACACCCGAGCCGCCCGCCCTGCGCCGGCCGAGAGCATCAGACGTTCTCCAGTGCACCGGTGCGGCGCATCGCCAGCAGGTATCCGATGATCGCGACGAGCGGAATGATCGACAGTGCGGCCGCCAGAGGCTGGTTGTTGGCGGTGACGAGCTGACCGTAGATGATGTTGCCGAGCATCTGGGTCTTGCCGCCGACGATGGTGACCGCGATGTAGTCACCCAGCGACAGGGAAAAGGTGAATATCGAACCCGCCGCGATACCGGGAAACACCAACGGTGCCACCACAAGTCGCAGTGTGGCCCAATCCGAGGCTCCGAGGTCAGAGCTCACGTCGATCAGCGAATCGGGAACCCGTTCGAACGCCGCGAAAACCGGTATCACCATGTAGGGCAACCACAGATACGTCAACGTGAGGACTGTCGCGGTCAAGCCGTAGCCCGGGCTGTACCCCGTCGACCATGCCACCGGCCCCTCCGGGGACAGCAGCATCCGCCACGCGTAGGCCTTGACCAGATAGCTGGCCCATAGCGGGGTCGTGACTGCCACCACCAACATCAGGCGCGCGCGGGGCGAGGCGACCTTGGCCATGAAGAAGGCCAGCGGCACGGCAAGCACCGCGCACAAGACCGTGACCACCAGTGCGACCACGATGGTGTGGACGGTGGCTGTCCGGAACACCGTCTCGGTCGCAACGCGGGCGATGTTGTCGCCGGTGAACGTGTGCACCACCGCGCCGGTAAAGGCGTTGGTCGTCCAGAAGGCCGAAACCAGCAGCACCGCAAGCGAACCCAAATATGCCACCACAAGCCACGCCATCGGCGGGAGTAGCAGCAGCGTCAGGCTGATGCGGCGCCCCAGAGAAGCTGAAGCTCTGGGAGGGGCGCCGCGTTGACTCACCCCTTGATCTGCTGCCATTTGTCGACCCACTCGTTGTAGGCCGTGCAGTTGTCGCCGCTGCCGTCGACGCACTGCTTCTGCGGTGTCGTCCAGTAGTGGATCTCGGCGGCGAACTTCTCGTCGGTGGCGTGGTAGATGTCGCAGAAATCCTTCTGCGAGGTGTGTTCGCAGGCCTTGGTCTGTGCCGGCGCCTCGCCGAAGTACTCGGCTACCTGTGCGTTGACCTCAGGCGACGAGATCCAGTTCATCCACTTGTACATGCAGTTCGGGTGTGCGGCCTTCGACGAGACCATCCACGTGTCCGACCACCCGGTGGCACCTTCCTTCGGCAGCACCGTGTTGACCTGAACCTTGTTGTCGGTGCCGATGGTGTTCGCGATGACCTGCCAGGTGGTGCCGATCACCGATGTGCCCGACTCGAACGCCTGCACTTCCTTGGTGTAGTCCGACCAGTACTCGCTGATGTTTTCGCGCTGCTTCTTGAGCAATTCGACTGCGGCGTCGAGTTGTTCGGATGTCAGCGAGTAGGGGTCCTTGATGCCGAGGTCGGGTTTGGCCTTCGACAGATACAGCGCGGCGTCGGCGATGTAGATAGGCGAGTCGTATGCGGTGACCTTGCCTTTGTACTTGCCTGCATCGTCGAATACCGCCGCCCAGGAGTTGGGCGCGTCGCGCACCACGTCGATGTTGTACATCAGCAGGTTGGCACCCCAGCCGTGTGGAATCCCGTACATCTGGCCGTCCACCGAATTCCACGACTTGTCTTTGAGGAACCCTGAAATCGTGGCGTAGTTGGGCACCAGCGACGTGTTCACCGGGGCGACGTCACCGGCGTAAATCAGCCGCAGCGTGGCATCACCGGATGCGGAGACACCGTCGTACTGACCGGTGCGCATCAACTGCACCATCTCGTCAGACGTGTTGCCGACCTTCACGTTGACCTGGCATCCGGTCTGCTGCTCGAACGGCGTCACCCAGTCCACGCTCTTGTCGTTGGACCCGTCCTCGGCGTAACCGGCCCACGCGATGATGTTCAGCTGACCCTCGCCGTTGCCGACCGCCGACAGCGGCTCCAGCTTCGGTGGTGTTTCACCGTTGCCGCCAGAGGGTTTCGAACCCGAACACGCGACGAGCAAGGCGGCACACGCCGTGAGCGCAAGGCCGATCCGGACAGCGGTTGATCTCATGGCTACTCCTCGGTTGACAGTTGGTGGACGGCTTTTTCGGGCCACGCCAAGGTGATTGGGGTGTCGTGATGCAAATCCGGTGGCAGCCACGTGCTCGCGGTCAGCACGGTGGCGACGAGCGTGACGCCGGCATGCGTGGTAGCGGCGATCCGAGTGGTTGGCCCGGCATAGATGACCTCGGACACCGTCGCCTCGACGGTGCGCACACCCGGGACGGCGTCGGTGCCGGGCCGGAACACGCCAATGCGTTCGGGCCGGACGGTGAACATGCCGGGTCTGCCGATGAGCGCCTCCGCCGCTGCGCCGTCGAGCACATTGGAAGTCCCGACGAAATCGGCGACAAAGCGGTTAGCCGGGCTTTCATAGACGTCGCGGGCATTGCCGACCTGTTCGATGCGGCCGTCGTTGAACACCGCCAGCCGGTCGCACAACGTCAGCGCCTCGTCTTGGTCGTGGGTGACGATGATGAACGTGATGCCGACTTCCCGCTGGATCGCCTTCAATTCGATCTGCATCTGTTCGCGCAGCTTGAGATCCAGTGCGCCGAGCGGTTCGTCGAGCAGCAAGACCCGCGGCCGGCCGACGAGTGCGCGGGCCAGCGCGACGCGTTGACGTTGTCCTCCGGACAGTTGTGCGGGGCGGCGGGGAGCGTGGTCGGCCAGCTGCACCATGTCGAGTGCGTCGACTGTGCGGCGCCGGCGTTCAGCCTTCGGGACGCCGCGCACCTTCAGCCCGTATTCGACGTTCTGCGCGACCGTCATGTGCGGGAAAAGCGCGTACTCCTGGAAGACGGTGTTGACGTCGCGGCGGCGGGCGGGCAGCGCCGTGACGTCGGTGCCGCCCAGCTTGATCACCCCGGCCGAGGGTTGCTCGAATCCGGCGATCATCCGCAACACCGTCGTCTTGCCCGAGCCGGACGGACCGAGGATGGCGAACAATTCGCCATCGCCCACGGTGAGGTCCGCGCCCTCGACGGCAACCACGTCGCCGAACACTTTGCGCACCCCGATCAGCTCGATCTGGGGATCCTCAACGGCGGCAGCCACTTTCGTGTCAGGCTGCGAACTGACCGTCCCCGAGGGCATGGCTCATCGTAGGAATTCCACGGTGATGTCGCACCTTCATCGCGGATTTCGTGATCTTTTCGCCGTCAGACCACGGGTTCCGCACATTGCGGTTGTTAGCAGGCAACACCACCAACAATGCGGCGGCACGTGCGACAGCCATCGTGGCCGTCGTCGTGCGGGTGCGTTGCCCGGCTATTAGTGCGTCCGTGGGGATCGGCGTCGTGTTGCGAGCCGATTGGGAATCTTGATACAGATGTGACCAGTGGCGTTGCCGTGAAAAGTGATGCAATTGTCGTACCCTGTGGCACATGGCCGTATCCCGCCGCGACGTGCTCAAATTCGCGGCCGCGGCGCCCGCCGTGCTCGGCCTGGGCGCAGGGCTGCAGGCATTGGCACCTGCACGCGCATCGGCGGCGCCGCTGGGCGTACTCCTGGACTATGCGGCCGGTGTCATCAATGCCGCCGACCTGCGCGCCGCCGGCGCGATGGGCGCCATCAGGTACGTCTCTGATCGCAGGCCGGGCGGTGCCTGGATGCTCGGGAAGCCGATCCAGCTGCCCGAGGCGCGTGACCTGTACCAGAACGGGCTGAAAATCGTGTCCTGCTATCAGTACGGCAAGCAGGACAGTGCCGACTGGCTCGGAGGTCAGAGCGCGGGCGTTGCACACGCGAAGCGTGGCTGGCAGTTACATGTCGCGGCCGGCGGCTCGTACGGCGCGCCGATCTACGCGTCCATCGACGACGACCCGACCTTGGACCAGTACAAGGCCCAGGTCGCTCCCTACTTGCGCGGCTGGGAAGCCGTGCTGGGCCATCAGCGCGTGGGCGTCTACGCCAACTCCAAGACCATCGAGTGGGCACTTCAGGACGGCCTGGGCACCTACTTCTGGCAGCACAACTGGGGATCGCCGGGCAAGGTGCCCCATCCTGCCGCGCATCTGCATCAGGTCGAGATCGATAAGCGGTCCGTCGGGGGCGTCGGAGTGGATATCAACCACGTCCTCAAGCCTCAATTTGGGCAGTGGGACTAAACCTTACCGATCAGTAAGTAGATGCAGCAAACTCTCCGCGGTCGCCGGCGGCGATGACAAGACAAATCTGGCCATAGTGTCGACTCGCAACGCTGCGATGTGCCTGGTGAGACAAGGCGAAATTTTTACATAACGATTGCATAACAATACTGCCTTGATCAGCGCAGTTATGCCTACTCGACCGTAACCACCTGCATGCAGGACGTTTGTCCCGGATGCGTTCTGCGCCTATGGAAGCCCGCGTTATGCAATAAGTGGTTACCCATGCGTAGAACTCGCCAGTAACCATTTGAGGCGCGAAAATGGCCTCGTCTCTTATGACACTCTTAGTACGGCTGGAGTGTCCGCTGGGCGGTCTGCGAGATCGCCTATGCCGGAACCAGCGGGATTCGACGCCGAATCTATGGCCTGTAGCAGGGAAGCGCAGGCCACAAAGCTTCAGAGACGACTGCGACAGACGACGAGCGATACGCGCCGAGGGAGAAAACAAGACGTGACGATCAACGAACAGCACCGAGTGTCCGCCGACCGAAAGAACGAGACCGGTGAGGACCCTGCTGCGTTGGCGGGCACCCACGCCCTCGTCGATCGTCTGAACGCCGGTGAGCCCTACGCGGTCGCGTTCGGCGGCCAGGGCGGCGCGTGGCTGGAGAACCTCGAAGAACTTGTCAGCTCGGCGGGCATCGAATCCGAACTCAGCGAGGTCGTTGGCGAGGCCGAGCTGCTGCTCGAGCCGGTCGCCCGTGAGTTGGTGGTGGTTCGGCCGATCGGTTTCGAGCCGCTGCAGTGGGTCCGCGCGCTGGCGGCTGAAGAGCCGCTGCCCGCCACCAAACAACTGATCACCGCCGCCATCTCCGGTCCGGGCATCCTGCTCGCGCAGATGGCCGCCATCCGTGCGCTGACGCGTCAGGGTCTCGATCTGTACGGCACGCCGCCGGTGGCGATGGCCGGGCACTCACAGGGCGTCATGGCCTGCGAGTCGCTGCGCGCCAAGGGCACCAAGGACGCCGAGCTGCTGGCCCTGCTGCAACTGATCGGCGCGGCCGGGTCGCTGGTTTCGCGCCGCCGCGGCATGGTTGGGCGCGGCGACAAGTCGCCGATGGTCTCGGTGACGAACGTCGACCCTGACCGCATCGCCGAACTCCTCGAGGAGTTCTCCAAAGATGTGCGCACCGTGCTGCCACCGGTGCTGTCGATCCGCAACGGCCGGCGCTCGGTCGTCATCACCGGCACCCCGGAACAACTGGGCCGCTTCGAGCTGTATTGCAGCAAGATCACCGAGAAGGAAGAGGCCGAGCGCAAGAACAAGCTCCGCGGTGGCGCGGTGTTCTCGCCGGTGTTCCACGGCGTGCAGGTCGAGGTCGGCTTCCACACCCCACGGCTGGCCGACGGTGTCGAGATGGTCGACCGCTGGGCAGCCAAGTGTGGCATCGACGCCGAGATGGCCCATGAGATGACCGAATCGATCTTCGTGCGCCCGATCGACTGGGTGGCCGAGATCGAGCGGCTGCACGACTCCGGCGCGAGGTGGATCGTCGACCTCGGACCGAGCGACACCGTCACCCGCCTGACCGCTCCGGTGATTCGCGGGCTGGGTGTCGGGATCGTTCCGGCCGCGACGCGCGCCGGTCAGCGCAACCTGTTCACCGTCGGCGCCGAGCCCGACGTGGCGCCAGCGTGGTCGAGCTACAAGCCGACCACGGTCAAGCTGCCCGACGGCTCGGTCAAGCTGTCCACCAAGTTCACCCGGCTGACCGGACGTTCGCCGATCCTGCTCGCCGGGATGACGCCGACGACCGTCGACGCGAAGATCGTCGCTGCGGCCGCCAACGCCGGCCACTGGGCCGAGCTCGCCGGCGGCGGTCAGGTCACCGAGGAGATCTTCGAGAACCGCATCGCCGAGCTGACCCAGTTGCTGGAGCCCGGCCGCGCCGTGCAGTTCAACACGTTGTTCCTCGACCCGTATCTGTGGAAGCTTCAGGTCGGCGGAAAACGCTTGGTGCAGAGGGCACGTCAGTCCGGGGCACCGATCGACGGTGTCGTCGTCAGCGCGGGCATCCCCGACCTGGAGGAGGCCGTCGAGCTGATCGACGAACTGGGCAGCGTCGGCATCAAACACGTGGTGTTCAAGCCAGGCACCATCGACCAGATCAAGTCCGTCATCAAAATTGCCGCCGAGGTGCCCGGCAAGGACGTCATCGTGCACATCGAGGGCGGCCGCGCCGGTGGCCACCACTCGTGGGAGGACCTCGACGATCTGCTGCTGGGGACCTACGCAGAGCTGCGCAAGCTGCCCAACATCACCGTCTGCGTCGGCGGCGGCATCGGCACCCCGGAGCGGGCGGCCGAATACCTGTCGGGCCGCTGGGCCACCGAATACGGTTTCCCGGAAATGCCGGTCGACGGCATCCTCGTCGGCACCGCAGCGATGGCCACCAAGGAAGCCACCACCTCGCCCGCCGTCAAGCAGATGCTCGTCGAGACTACCGGCACCGATCACTGGATCAGCGCCGGAAAAGCCAAGGGCGGCATGGCATCCAGCCGCAGCCAGCTCGGCGCCGACATCCACGAGATCGACAACGCGGCTTCGCGCTGCGGCCAGCTCCTCGACGAGGTGGCCGGCGACGCCGATGCCGTCGCAGCCCGCCGCGACGAGATCATCGCCGCGATGGGCAACACCTGCAAGCCGTACTTCGGCGACGTGGGTGACATGACCTACCTGCAGTGGCTGCAGCGCTACGTCGAGCTGGCCATCGGCGACGGCGACAGCACCGCCGACACCAAACTGCCCGACAGCCCATGGCTGGCCGACACCTGGCGCGAGCGGTTCGCAGAGATGCTCAACCGTGCCGAGGCCCGCCTGCACCCGCAGGATTCCGGTCCGATCCAGACCCTGTTCAATGATGCTGCGTTGCTGGACAATCCGGAGCAGGCCATCGCCGCTCTGCTGGCGCGTTACCCCGACGCCGAGACCGTCAAGCTGCATCCCGCCGACGTGCCGTTCTTCATCACGCTTTGCAAGACGCTCGGCAAGCCGGTGAACTTCGTGCCCGTCATCGACAAGGATGTCCGCCGCTGGTGGCGCAGCGACTCCCTGTGGCAGGCGCACGACGCCCGCTACTCAGCCGATGAGGTGTGCATCATCCCGGGCACGCAGGCGGTGGCCGGCATCACCCGCGTCGACGAGCCCGTCGGCGACCTGCTGGACCGCTTCGAGCAGGCCGCCATCGACGAGGCGCTCGCCTCCGACGGCCAGCCCCTGCCCGTCGTCTCACGCCGTCAGGCCCGTATCGATGTCACGGGTCCGCTCGCCGTGGTGCTCGACTCGCCCGACGTGCTGTGGGCCGGACGCACGTCCATCAACCCGGTGCACCGGATCGGTGCGCCCGACGAGTGGCAGGTCAACGAAAACCGCAATGCCACACACCCGTCCACGGGTTCACGGCTGGAGCTCGCAGGCGATGCGGTCACCCTGAGCGTCCCGCTCTCCGACATCTGGATCAACATTCGCTTCACGCTGCCGTCCTGCACGGTCGACGGCGGTATGCCGGTCGTCACCGTCGAAGACGCCTCCACCGCAATGCGTTCGGTACTGGCCATTGCCGCGGGGGCCGACGGACCCGACGCGCTGCCGCAGGTTCACGACGGCACCGCGACAGTCACCGTCGACTGGGATCCCGAACAGGTCGCCGACCACACCGGCGTCACCGCGACGTTCGGCGCGCCGCTGGCGCCGGGTCTCAAGATGGTTCCCGACGCGCTGGTCGGTCACTGCTGGCCCGCTGTGTTCGCGACCATCGGCTCGGCCGTGACCGAGGACGGCTTCCCCGTCGTCGAGGGCCTGCTGAGCCTGGTCCACCTCGATCACGCCGCACACCTGCTGGCCCCGATGCCGAAGACGACGGCCGAATTGACCGTCACCGCAACGGTTTCCGCGGCCAGCGACACAGAGTACGGCCGCGTCATCCCGGTTGCGGTGACCATCGCCGACGCCAAGGGCACCGTACTGGCCAGGCTGGAGGAGCGGTTCGCGATCCGCGGCCGCACCGGCGCGGCCGAACTGACCGATCCGCCGCGTGCGGGTGGGGCGATCACCGACAACGCGACCGACACGCCGCGCCGCCGTCGCCGCGACGTCACCGTCACGGCACCGACCGACATGAGCGCGTTCGCCGTCGTTTCCGGTGACCACAACCCGATCCACACCGATCGCGCCGCCGCGCTGCTGGCAGGGCTGAAATCGCCGATCGTGCACGGCATGTGGCTGTCGGCAGCCGCACAGCATGTCGTCGCCGCGACGGACGGAAAGCCGGCACCGCCGGCCCGCGTCGTCGGCTGGACGTCGCGCTTCCTTGGCATGGTGCTGCCCGGCGACGAGATCGACTTCCGCGTCGACCGCGTCGGCATCGACCGCGGCGCGGAGATCGTCGAGGTCGCCGCGCGCGTCAACAACGAACTCGTGATGTCGGCGACCGCACAGCTGGCCGCGCCGAAGACCGTCTACGCGTTCCCGGGCCAGGGCATCCAGCACAAGGGCATGGGCATGGAGGTGCGCGCCCGGTCCAAGGCCGCCCGCAAGGTGTGGGACAGCGCCGACAAGTTCACCCGCGAAACCCTCGGCTTCTCGGTGCTGCATGTGGTCCGCGACAACCCGACCAGCCTGATCGCCAGCGGTGTGCACTACCACCACCCGGACGGCGTGCTGTTCCTGACGCAGTTCACCCAGGTCGCGATGGCGACCGTCGCGGCCGCACAGGTCGCCGAGATGCGCGAGCAGGGGGCGTTCGTCGAGGGCGCGATCGCCTGCGGCCACTCCGTCGGTGAATACACCGCACTCGCGTGCGTGAGCGGTGTCTACGAACTGGAGGCGCTGCTGGAGGTGGTGTTCCACCGCGGCAGCAAGATGCACGACATCGTTCCGCGCGACCACCTTGGCCGCTCCAACTACCGGCTGGCCGCGATCCGGCCGTCGCAGATCGATCTCGATGACGACGACGTGCCTGCCTTCATCGACGAGATCGCGGCGAATACCGGCGAGTTCTTACAGATCGTGAACTTCAACCTTCGTGGTTCGCAGTACGCGATCGCGGGCACGGTCCGCGGCCTCGAGGTGCTCGAGGAGGAGATCGAAAAGCGCCGCGAGATCACCGGCGGCAAGCGGTCGTTCATCCTGGTGCCGGGTATCGACGTGCCGTTCCACTCCTCGGTGCTGCGAGTCGGCGTCGCCGACTTCCGGCGCTCGCTGGAGCGAGTCATGCCGCGCGACAAGGATCCCGACCTGATCGTCGGCCGGTACATCCCGAACCTGGTGCCGAGGCTGTTCAGCCTGGACCGCGACTTCATCCAGGAGATCCGCGATCTGGTGCCCGCCGAGCCGCTCGACGAGATCCTCGCCGACTACGACACCTGGATCACCGAGAAGCCGAGCGAGCTGTGCCGCAAGGTCGTCATCGAGCTTCTCGCGTGGCAGTTCGCCAGCCCGGTGCGGTGGATCGAGACGCAGGACCTCCTGTTCATCGAGGAGGCAGCCGGCGGCCTGGGTGTCGAGCGGTTCGTCGAGATCGGTGTGAAGTCTGCGCCGACCGTCGCGGGCCTGGCCACCAACACGCTGAAGTTGCCCGAGTATTCGCACAACACAACGGAAGTGCTGAACTCAGAGCGCGACGCCGCGGTGCTGTTCGCCACCGACACCGATCCGGAGCCGGAAGACGACGAGGGCGAGACCCCGGCGCCGGCCGTCGAAGCCGCGCCCGTCGAGGCCGCCGCACCGGCTGCCCCGGCGCCTGCGCCTGCCGCTCCCAGTGGTGGCCCGCGACCCGACGACATCGGTTACGGCGCGGCAGATGCCACCATGGCGCTGATCGCGCTGTCGGCGAAGATGCGCATCGACCAGATCGAGCCGCTGGACTCCATCGAGTCCATCACCGACGGCGCATCGTCGCGGCGCAACCAGCTGTTGGTGGACCTTGGTTCCGAGCTGAACCTCGGCGCCATCGACGGCGCAGCCGAGGCCGATCTGGCCGGCCTGAAGGGACAGGTCACCAAGCTGGCCCGCACATACAAGCCTTACGGCCCAGTGCTTTCCGATGCGATCAACGACCAGTTGCGCACGGTGCTCGGCCCGTCAGGCAAGCGCCCGGCCTACATCGCAGAGCGGGTCAAGAAGACCTGGGAGCTCGGCGACGGCTGGGTCAAGCACGTGACGGTCGAGGTGGCCTTGGGCACCCGCGAGGGGTCCAGCGTTCGCGGTGGCGTTCTCGGCGGCCTGCACGACGGAGCGCTCGCCGACGCGGCGACCGTCGACAAGGTCATCGACGCCGCCGTCACCGCTGTGGGTGCGCGCCAAGGAGTTTCGGTCTCATTGCCGTCGGCCGCCGGTGGCGGTGGCGGCGTGGTCGATTCGGCCGCGCTTGGCGAATTCGCAGAGCAGGTCACGGGTCGCAACGGCGTACTGGCGTCGGCGGCCCGCTTGATCCTGGGCCAGCTCGGCCTGGACACCCCGGTCAGCACGCCGGAGGCGACGGACGCCGAACTCATCGACCTCGTCACCGCCGAACTCGGTTCGGACTGGCCGCGTTTGGTCGCCCCTGTCTTCGACGGCCGCAAGGCGGTGCTTTTCGACGACCGCTGGGCCAGCGCACGCGAGGACCTGGCCAAGCTGTGGCTGCTCGACGAGAGCGAGATCGACGCCGATTGGCCGCGGCTCTCGCAGCGGTTCGAGGGCGCAGGCCACATCGTCGGCACCCAAGCCACGTGGTGGCAGGGCAAGGCCCTGGCCGCAGGCCGCAACATCCACGCGTCGCTGTATGGCCGCGCGGCCGCGGGTGCGGAGAACCCCGGCAAGGGTTGCTACAGCGACGAGGTCGCGGTGGTCACGGGTGCGTCCAAGGGGTCGATCGCCGCGTCGGTGGTGGGTCAACTGCTGGATGGCGGTGCGACCGTCATCGCCACGACGTCCAAACTGGACGACGACCGTCTCGGCTTCTATCGCACGCTCTACCGCGACAACGCGCGGTTCGGCGCGAAGCTGTGGGTGGTCCCCGCCAACATGGCGTCGTACTCCGACATCGACGCGCTGGTGGAATGGGTCGGCACCGAGCAGACCGAAAGCCTTGGGCCGCAATCGATTCACATCAAAGATGCGCAGACACCCACGTTGCTGTTCCCGTTCGCGGCGCCGCGTGTGGCCGGTGATCTGTCCGACGCCGGGTCGCGCGCCGAGATGGAGATGAAGGTGCTGCTGTGGGCCGTGCAGCGGTTGATCGGCGGCCTGTCACACATCGGTGCAGAGCGCGACATCGCCGCTCGGCTGCACGTCGTGTTGCCGGGCTCACCGAACCGCGGCATGTTCGGCGGTGACGGCGCCTACGGCGAGTCGAAGTCCGCGCTCGACGCCGTGGTGTCGCGGTGGAAGGCCGAGTCGTCGTGGGCACAGCGAGTGTCGTTGGCGCACGCCCTCATTGGCTGGACCAAGGGCACCGGTCTGATGGGCCACAACGACGCGATCGTCGGCGCGGTCGAGGAAGCCGGCGTGACGACCTACACCACAGACGAGATGGCGACCATGCTGCTGGCTCTGTGCAGCATCGAGTCCAAGGTCGCCGCCGCACGCGAGCCGCTGAAGGTCGATTTGACCGGCGGCCTGGCCGAGGTGGATCTCGATCTGTCGGAGCTGGCCGCCAAGGCCCGCGAGGAGATGGTCGCCGAGACCGCCCCCGACGACGTCGACGAGCAGGGCACGATTCGCGCACTGCCGTCGCCGCCACGCGGCTACAAGGCTGCGCCGCCGCCGGCATGGGATGACCTCGACGTCGACCCCGCCGATCTCGTCGTCATCGTCGGCGGTGCCGAGATCGGGCCGTACGGCTCGTCGCGGACCCGCTTCGAGATGGAAGTCGAAAACGAGCTGTCGGCGGCCGGTGTGCTCGAGCTGGCCTGGACCACGGGCCTGGTCAAGTGGGAGGACGACCCGACGCCGGGTTGGTACGACAACGAGACCGGCGAACTGGTCGACGAGGGCGAACTGGTCGAGCGTTACCACGACGCCGTCGTGGCGAAAGTCGGCATCCGCGAGTGGGTCGACGACGGAGCGATCGATCCCGATCACGCCTCGCCGCTGCTGGTGTCGGTGTTCTTGGACAAGGACTTCACGTTCGTGGTCTCGTCTGAGGCCGACGCGCGCGCGTTCGTGCAATTCGATCCGGAGCACACCGTCATCTCGCCGGTGCCCGACAGCGCTGACTGGCAGGTCACCCGCATGGCAGGCACCGAGATCCGGGTGCCGCGCAAGGTGAAGCTGTCGCGGACCGTCGGCGCCCAGATCCCGACCGGCTTCGACCCGATGGTGTTCGGCATCACGCCGGACATGGCTTCGTCGATCGACCGGGTGGCGCTGTGGAACCTATGTGCAACCGTCGACGCGTTCCTGTCGGCCGGCTTCTCCCCGGCCGAGTTGATGCGCTGGGTGCACCCGAGCCTGGTGGCCAGCACCCAGGGCACCGGTATGGGTGGGCTCACGTCGATGCAGACCATGTACCACGGCAACCTGCTCGGCCGGAACAAGCCGAACGACATCCTGCAGGAAGTCCTGCCGAATGTCTTTGCCGGACATGTGGTTCAGAGCTACATCGGCAGCTACGGCTCGATGATCCACCCGGTCGCCGCATGTGCGACGGCCGCGGTGTCCGTCGAGGAAGGTGTCGACAAGATCAAGCTCGGCAAGGCCGAGTTCGTGGTGACTGGCGGCTACGACGACCTGACGCTGGAGGCAATCATCGGGTTCGGTGACATGGCGGCCACCGCCGACACCGAGATGATGCGCGCCAAGGGCATCAGCGACTCGAAATTCTCCCGCGCCAACGACCGGCGCCGGCTCGGGTTCGTCGAATCACAGGGCGGCGGCACCATCCTGCTGGCCCGCGGTGACCTCGCGGTGAACATGGGTCTGCCGGTGCTGGCCGTCGTGGGCTATGCCTCGTCGTTCGGCGATGGTGTGCACACGTCGATCCCGGCTCCTGGCCTGGGCGCGTTGGGCGCGGGCCGCGGCGGTCGGGAGTCGCAGCTGGCGCGCTCGCTCGCCAAGCTCGGCGTCGGCCCCGACGACATCGCGGTGGTGTCCAAGCACGACACCTCCACGCTGGCCAACGACCCGAACGAGACCGAGCTGCACGAGCGGCTGGCCGACTCGCTGGGCCGCTCGCCTGGCGCACCGCTGTTCGTGGTTTCGCAGAAGAGCCTGACTGGTCACGCCAAGGGCGGCGCTGCGGCGTTCCAGATGATGGGGATGTGCCAGATCCTGCGCGACGGCGTCATCCCGCCGAACCGCAGCCTGGACTGTGTCGACGACGAGCTCTCGGGTGCTGCGCACTTCGTATGGCTGCGTGACTCGCTGCGGTTGGGCGAGAAGTTCCCGCTGAAGGCCGGTCTGGTGACCAGCCTCGGCTTCGGTCACGTGTCGGGCCTTGTCGCGCTGGTGCATCCGCAGGCGTTCCTGGCGGCACTCGACCCGGAGACGCGCGAGGATTACCGCAAGCGCGCGGGTGCTCGCGTGCTGGCCGGTCAGCGCAGGCTGGCGTCGGCGATCGCCGGCGGGCGTCCGCTGTACGAGAAGCCGGCCGACCGCCGGTTCAGCGGTGAGGCGCCGGAGAAGCGGCAGGAAGCCGAGATGCTGCTCGATCCGTCGTCGCGGCTGGGCGATGACGACGTCTATGTGCGGTGAGATAGCGTCTGCGGCATGGCGGTAGTCGGGGTGGGGATCGACCTGGTCTCCATTCCCGATTTCGCCGAGCAGGTCGACCAGCCCGGCACCGTCTTCGCCGAGACGTTCACGCCCGGTGAGCGCCGTGACGCCGCCGACAAGAGCTCGTCGGCGGCACGGCATCTGGCCGCCCGGTGGGCGGCCAAGGAGGCCGTCATCAAGGCGTGGTCGGGTTCGCGATTTTCCAAGAGGCCGGTGCTGCCCGAGGGCATCCACCGCGACATCGAGGTCATCACCGACATGTGGGGACGGCCGAAGGTGCGCCTCACCGGCGCGATCGCCGAGCATCTCAAGGACGTGACGATCCATCTGTCGTTGACGCACGAGGCCGATACCGCCGCGGCGGTCGCCATCCTCGAGGAGCGTTAGTACGGGCGAGCCGGGGCGGCCTGGATCACGGAAATGCGTCGAGCGCTCAGTTAGGTACGGTTTTAGGCCGAATTTGTGTACCAGGCTGCGCGCTCGCGCTAATACGGTGACCCGCTAGCCTCGGCTGCATGAGTGATCTCGTTCAGCGCGTCCGCGAGGTGTTGCCGTCGGTGCGGCGCGACCTCGAAGACCTGGTGCGCATCGAGTCGGTGTGGGCCGACCCGGCGCGCCGAGCAGAAGTCCACCGCAGCGCCGATGCGGTCGCAAAACTGTTGGCGGACGCGGGGTTCGGCGATGTGCAGATCGTCAGCGAGGGCGGCGCACCGGCCGTCATCGCCCGGCACCCGGCCCCGCCAGGGGCGCCGACGGTGCTGCTGTACGCCCACCACGATGTACAGCCGGAAGGCGATCACACGCAGTGGCACTCGCCGCCGTTCGTCCCGACCGAACGCGACGGCCGGCTCTACGGTCGCGGCTCCGCTGACGACAAGGCCGGCATCGCAACACATTTGGCCGCGTTCCGCGCCCACGACGGTAACCCGCCCGTCGGGGTGACGGTCTTCGTCGAGGGTGAGGAGGAATCCGGTTCGCCGTCACTGCCGGCGCTGCTGACCGCACACCGCGACGCGCTGGCCTCCGACGTGATCGTCATCGCCGACTCGGACAACTGGAGCGTCGATGTTCCGGCGCTGACGGTGTCGCTGCGCGGGCTTGCCGATTGCGTCGTGGAGGTCGCCACGCTGGATCATGGCCTGCATTCAGGACTGTGGGGCGGCGTGGTGCCCGACGCGCTCTCGGTGCTGGTGCGACTGCTGGCCAGCCTGCACGACGACGACGGCAACGTCGCAGTCGAAGGACTATACGAAGGAACCGCCGCAGACGTCGACTACTCGCCGCAACGCGTCCGCGAGGAGGCCGGCCTACTCGACGGTGTACGCGAAATCGGTTCAGGCTCAGTGCCGCAACGACTTTGGGCGAAGCCGGCGATCACGATCATCGGCATCGACACCACACCGATCGACAAGTCGTCGAACACCTTGATCCCGCGGGCGCGCGCCAAAGTCAGTATGCGGGTGGCGCCCGGGGGCGACGCGCGTGAACACCTCGCCGCGCTGACCCGCCACCTCGAAAAGCACGCGCCGTGGGGTGCACAGGTCGCCGTCACGCCCGGTGATATCGGCCAGCCCTACGCGATCGATGCCAGCGGCCCCGTGTACGAGGCTGCGCGTGCTGCGTTCCGGCAGGCCTGGAGCACGGAACCGGTCGACACCGGGGTCGGCGGCTCGATCCCATTCATCGCCGAGTTCGCCGCGGCGTTTCCGTCGGCGAAAATCTTGGTCACTGGCGTGGAAGACCCTGCGACACAGGCCCACAGCATCAACGAGAGCCTGCACCTCGGGGTTCTCGAGCGCGCCGCGACGGCTGAGGCGCTGCTGCTGGCGTACCTGGGCTCAGACGGACAGGTCGCGCCGTAGCTTGGCGACGTGGCCGGTGGCGCGGACGTTGTACTGCGCCTCGGCGATCTTGCCCTTCTCGTCGACGACGAACGTCGAACGGATGACGCCCTGAACGGTCTTGCCGTACATGGTTTTCTCGCCGTAGGCACCCCATTCGGTGAGCACCTTGCGATCCGGATCCGAGAGCAACGGGAAGGTCAGCTTCTGGTCGTCACGGAACTTCGCAAGCTTGACGGGTTTGTCGGGAGAGATGCCGATGACGTCGAGCCCGGCACCGTTCAGTTCGCTGAGGCTGTCGCGGAAGTCGCAGGCTTGCTTGGTGCATCCCGGCGTCGCGGCGGCAGGGTAGAAGTACACGATGACCCGGCGGCCCTTGTAATCCGACAGCTTGACCGTATTGCCGTCGGCGTCGGGCAGGCTGAACGCGGGGGCTTTATCGCCCACTTGAAGGCGCGAGGTCTGCGGCATGCGGTGGTGTCCCTTCTTCGACCGGTGCGCGTCAATGCGCGCGGGCTGATCTAGGGTAGTGCGGCAGGACGGCGACTTGGAGGGCACAGTGGCGGACCGGGATCCCGATGTCATCAAGCAGGAGATCGATCAGGCTCGCGACCAGTTGGCGTCCACGGTCGATACCCTCGCCGAGCGGGCGAACCCACGCAGGATCGCTGACGACATCAAGGCGGGGGTCCTGCGATTCGTCAAGAAGCCGGCCGTGGCGATTTCACTGACCGGGGTCGGAGTCGTGGTTGTCGTGATCGTCGTTCGGCGAATCCGTCAGCGCTGACGGATTGAGTCAGCCGCGACGTCCGGGGCGGAACCAGTCGGCGAAGGAGAAGCTGGGAGGATTGGCGACGCGGCCAAGCCGGCTGCAGCTGAGTACGAGCACCGGCCGTTGCGCAGTTACGTCATCGGCCGCATGCATGTCCGACGCCTCAGTCGGAAACGCTGCGCCACCCTGCGACATCAGCTAAGACCTCGTTTCGTACCTTCGACCACCGGCTCACAGGCCTGTAGTGCGTTCTAGCTAATCCGCAGTGTAGCACCGGCTATTGCCTTTGCGCAGGATATCTGCCGTCCGGCCCCGTCTACCTGCAAAATCCGTTACTCATGCAAGCTCATGGTGGATTCGTGACATAAGTCGGGTTATGTGAGTGGTAGCACATCTCCGAGGCGGTGGGCGCCGATTCATGCAGGTACGGCGGGGTCAGTGCGAAGGCAACAGGATCAAGATAGCCGATCACTGGCGACGGTCGACCCTGGTCGCGCGCATCATCGCTGTGGATGTGAAGATGACCGCGTGACCGATGACGCCGACACCGCACAGGCCAGAGAGCTGCTGCAGGCGCTGCACCAACAGGTCGAGGACATCTCGCACAAGTTGGAATCCGTCGAGAGCCGGACGCACGCGGTACAGGGCCGTGCTGGCGCTGCCGTGCGGCGAAGGGCTGGCGGCCTGCGGCGCGAGCTATATGAAGCGCATCGGCTGATCGATGGACTGCACCGCCGCTTCCCGGACACGCGGGCCCCGGCGGGCCGGGTCTCGTAGCGATTTATCACGCTGAGTGCGCCGTCAGGGTTTCGAACCCCGGACCCGCTGATTAAGAGTCAGCTGCTCTACCAACTGAGCTAACGGCGCTGCGTGTGCGACAATAACAGGCCTTGCGGCAAGGGTGAAATTCGACCGCTCGCACCTCCTGGGAGCGACGCCGCAGTCGCGCCCCTAGTTAAGTTTGCCCTTAGACTATTGCCAAGAATGGTCTACGAGTGAGTACTGGTTGCGAGGTGGAGCAAAGAATGTGGCAGGTCCGAACAGTGGCCCGTCCGCGCCGAATGCGTGCATGGCTGGCGATTTCGCTATTGCCTGCCGTCGTGCTCGGGCTGGGCGCCTGCAGCAGCCCCGCTGCTCCACCGAAGCCTCAAGTCATCACCGATAAGGGCACTCCTTACGGCGACCTGCTTGTGCCGAAGCTCACTGCGTCGGTCAAGGATGGCGCCGTCGGTGTGAGCGTCGAGTCGCCAGTGACGGTCAGCGCCGAGGACGGCGTGCTGGGCCCGATCACCATGACCAACGAGAACGGGGAGCCCGTTGCCGGCAAGCTGAGCCCCGACGGCCTGACCTGGACGACGGCCGAGCCGCTTGGCTACAACAAGCGCTACACGTTGAACGCGCAGTCGCTGGGCCTCGGTGGCGTCACCAGCCAGCAGATGACCTTCCAGACGCATTCGCCGGAAAACCTCACGATGGCCTACGTGCTGCCCAACGAGGGCGAGGTCGTCGGCGTCGGCCAGCCCGTCGCAGTCCAGTTCGACGAGAACATCCCGAACCGGCTGGCGGCTCAGAAGGCCATCAAGATCACCACCAACCCGCCGGTTGAGGGCGCCTTCTACTGGCTGAACAACCGCGAAGTGCGCTGGCGCCCAGAGCATTACTGGAAGCCGGGCACCACGGTCGACGTTCAGGTCAACACCTACGGCGTCGACCTCGGCGACGGGCTGTTCGGTCAGGAGAACATCACCTCACACTTCACCATCGGCGACGAGGTCATCGCGACGGCCGACGACGACACCAAGATCGTCACCGTCCGGCGCAACGGCGAGGTCGTCAAGACGATGCCCACCTCGATGGGCAAGAACAGCACGCCGACCAACAACGGCGTGTACCTCGTAGGCAATCGGTACACCCACATCATCATGGACTCGTCGACATACGGCGTTCCGGTCAACTCTCCCAACGGATATCGCACCGACGTCGACTGGGCGACGCAGATCAGCTACAGCGGAATCTTCGTGCACTCCGCGCCGTGGTCGGTCGGCAGCCAGGGGAACACGAACACCAGTCACGGCTGTCTCAATGTGAGCCCGAGCAATGCGATCTGGTTCTACGACAACACCAAACGCGGCGATGTCGTCGAGGTGATCAACACCGTCGGATCGACGCTGCCTGGCACCGACGGTCTTGGCGACTGGAACATTCCGTGGGAGCAGTGGAAAGCCGGTAACGCCAACGTCTGAGCGCGTAATCTCCTGGCCGTGCCGTTAATTGCGCTCGAGGAGCATTACGCGTGGGACCCGGTCAGCGCGGACAACGTCGTTGCGACGTGGCTGCGGTCCAACAACACGACCGCTTACGACCGACTGTATGACCGCGGCCCGCTGCGACTCGAGCAGATGGACTCTGCAGGCATCGACTTCCAGATCCTGTCGCTGTTCGACCCGGGCGTGCAGGAGGACGACGACGTGGCGCGTGCGGTCGATTATGCGCGCCGCGCCAACGACGACCTCGCCGAGACGGTACGCGAAAACCCTGACCGCTTCGGTGCTTTCGCGACGCTGGCCACTCAGGACCCGGACGCCGCCGCGGCGGAATTGCAGCGCGCCGTCACGGATCTCGGCTTCGCGGGCGCGCTTGTCAACGGCCGCACCCACGACCGATATCTGGACGATCCAGCGTACGAGGATCTCTTTGAGCGCGCGGAGACGCTGGGTGTGCCGATCTATCTTCATCCGACGACGCCGCACCCGGCGGTGATGGACGCGTGGTTTGCGCCGTACGTCGACGACGGCCTGCACCTCGCCTCGTGGGGGTTCGCGGTCGAGGCGGGCACGCATGCGCTGCGGCTGATCTACTCCGGTCTGTTCGACCGCCATCCGCGCCTGCAGATGATCCTCGGACATCTCGGAGAGATGTTGCCGTTCTCGGCGTTTCGCACCGACAGGTACTACGGGCTCGGCGGCGACGGCGGCGGAAAGCTGCGGCGGCTGCCGTCGGAGTATCTGCGCAACAACTTCTACGTGACGACGAGCGGCAATTTCTCACCGCCTGCCTTCGCGTGCACCCTCGAGGTGATGGGCGCAGACCGCGTCATGTTCTCGGTGGACTACCCGATGGACGACAACAAGGACGGTGCGGACTTCATCGCGTCGTATCCGATGGACGAGGCCACCCGCGCAAAGGTGTCGTACGGCAATGCGGCACGTCTGTTCGGGGACAAGGTTCCGGCTCGGCTGGTGGCCGCCGCTTCGGACTGAGTCTGGCTTACTGCAGTATCGGCGGGGTGGTGGTCACAGGGGCCGGCTTGATCACAGTCGCCGTCGGCCGGAATACCGGATTCGTCGGCTTCAGCACGCTCGATGGGGGCTGCGTAGTGGTCGGGTTCTCCGAGGCCGGTGGTGTGTACGTGGTCTTCGTCGGAGCGCTCGTGGGCGGATTGGTTGTTGGGACCGGCAACTGCTGGGACGTGGTACCCGCCGTCGTGGTCGTCGCGCCGGTGCTCGGCGGGGGCGACGGCTCGGTCGTCCGCGCGGTGGGAGCCGTCGTCGTCGGCGTCTCGATAGGTGTCGGCGCATTGGTTGGCGATGGACCGACTACGTTGGGGCTCATCTGATTTCGCGCGGACGTGGGTGGTGCCACGGTGTTGGTGAGGTTTGCAGGGGTGATCTTCGGCGACCGCTCGACCATCCAGGCAATCGTCAAGCCGGTCCCGGCTGCCATGATCGCGGCCACAACGCCCGCGGTCATTGCGATTCGACGCCATCGCCTGAGCTTGTCCGCAGCCGGGTTGGTGGAACCGGATTCCGTTGCATCTTTGCCTCCAGCCTGGGCGCTCGGCGCTGAATTCCCCGGAAGCTCGATGTTGTTCAAGGTGTGCTCGCGTAGCCACTTGGGGGCGGGGATGAACACGGGGACGGCGCCGAGCAATGCGACCGGATTGAGCAGGCGGCGGCGCTCTTGATCGCAATCGGCACATGATTCGATGTGACGCGCAATTCGCTTGCGCATCAGCACGGTGAATTTCCCGTCCCAGCCGTCGAGAATCGTCCTCAAGTCCGCGCATCCGTTGTGGTCGATGGCGCGCCGCGATACGAGGAGCGCACCCAGCGATTTCTCGACCGTTTCCCGAAGGCGTTGTGCCATCTTCTTGGCGCTGGAGTGGCTGACGCCAAGTGCCTGAGCCAGTTCCGGCCCGTCGAGGCCGTGGCGGTACGTCATCTCGAGCACTGAGCGGTCGCGATCGGAAAGCCCGCCGGCAGCAGCCGCAACCAGATCGGCCAGCTCACTGCGCGCTGCCAGGACATCCGGCCCCGGTTCGTTCGACACCGTTTCGGGCATCTCGTCGGAGATCCTTTCGCGCCCAGCCGCGCGGATATAGCGCAGGGCTTCGTTGCGAGTTATGGAGTACAGCCACGGACGGAGCTTTTCGCCGTCTTTCAGCTGAGGCAGTCGCGTAGCGGCTATGCAGAACGTGTCCTGCACACAATCGGCCGCGGTGTCGCGGTTACGGAGCATGCCGATGCAGAAGTCATGTAACCGGTCGGCGTAGCGGTCATAGATCTCTGCAAATGCGTCCCGATCGCCGGCCGCAGCGGCGCACGCAAGTTCGGCGTCACTGGCGACGTCCCAGTCCGGCAGTGCAGTCATGAAAGCGCTCCCCAGCTAATGCGGTCGGGGATAAGACGTGATCGTAATCCGAAGAGGGGCTCGGCTGGCCGATCCGAGGGAGATCGGCCAGCCACGTTCGCCACTAGTCCGAACCGGTGAATAGGCCGTTTTCGTAGCGAAGATGATGGGTGGCCGTAGCCACGTTGAACGTGCAGGTCGAATGGCTCTGCCCCCCGAATACCTCGGTGGTGAATGTGCCTCCGATCAACTGGCAGAAACTCTGGTCGGCCGCAAGCGGCGTGACGGCCTGGGCGGCCGGCGCCGTCAGGGTGACGAGCGCAGCGGAGGCGATTGCGCCGCCGCCGATCAGTGACGCGATACGGAAGTGCTTCATGGTGTGACTCCTTGGTTTCATGACGGCCCCGGGCGGGCCGCCGTCGATTGTTGGAGTCATCACGCGCGAATGGGGTGACGGTTTTTCACGAACTTTTCGCGCGGCGGTGGTGCGAACTTCGCCCGAGAAATGTGTCACCTCTGCACATCGCCGCCCCTCATTCACTTGGCGCCTCGCCGAGGCGCAGCTACTACCCACACGAAAGGGACGACTATGAACACAACCCATTCGCGACGGCTGGTGCCCGCCGCGTTCATCGCGGCAGGTGCGATCACCGGCCTGATGGCCATCGCCGCGCCGGCCGCTCACGCAGAACTGCCCTCGCAGGTCGAGGCTCAATGTCACGGTCTGGGCGGCACGTGGACCTCGAGCGAGCTAGGCGGCGAGATTTTGTACAGCTGCTGCTACAAGCCGTTGGCCGGCTCCGGCGCCCAGACGTGCGACTACTACGCGTCGGATGGTTCGTTCATCGGTTCCGACGAGGGAGATTCGACGAAGCCGACGCTCCCGCCGGCGAGGCCTGGTCAGTTCAGGCCGACGCTTCCGCCCGCCCAGACGGTGCATTAAGTAGAGCCCGGCCGACGGCCGGGGATCTTTGGGGTGGCTGACGGGACTCGAACCCGCGACATCCAGGATCACAACCTGGTGCTCTACCAACTGAACTACAGCCACCATCTCCGCGAGTCGGTGAGGACAAGCGGCCCGTCGATATTAGCCGCTCGGGCGTTCCGCGGCCGAATCGATAACGTCGGAGTCACCGTCGTTCGTTCCCAGTTCGGCGGCGATCGCCGCGATATCGCTGGTCGCCGGCCCTGGCGGGGGGACGAACGCGGTTCGCCGGTAGTACTTGAGCTCGCGAATCGACTCGTGGATGTCCGCCAGCGCGCGATGAGCGAGCCCCTTCTCCGGCTGGCCGAAGTAGATGCGCGGGTACCAGCGCCGGCAGAGCTCCTTGATGGAGCTCACGTCGATCATCCGGTAGTGCAGGTAGTCGTCGAGCTTGGGCATGTCGCGGGCGATGAACCCGCGGTCGGTGGCGATCGAGTTGCCTGCCAGGGGAGCGGTCTTGGCCTGCTTGACGTGGGTGCGGATGTAGTCGAGCACCAGCTCCTCGGCGGCGGCGACGTCGATTGTCGACGCGCGCACCTCCTCGATCAGGCCCGATCGGGTGTGCATCTCCGTGACGACCGGGATCATCGACGTCAGCGCGTCATCGTCGGCGTGGATGACCACGTCGATGCCGTCGCCAAGGATGTTGAGCTCGGCGTCGGTGACTAGCACCGCAATCTCGATGAGCCGGTCGGTCTTGAGATCCAGGCCGGTCATCTCACAGTCGATCCACACCAGTTCGTCACGCACAGCGCTCACAGTATTCCCACACCCGACAACTACCCGCCAACGGCACCCGACACGCCAGTAGTGTTGCGAACCATGACGACCGAGTCGGCAGCCACCCCCGCACAGCAGATCGCCGCAGGTTACGCCGTCGAAGGACAGGCATTGGACCTCGGCGCCGTCGTCGTCGACGGGACGTGTGACCCCACCGCGCAGGTGCGGATTCCGCTGGCCATGGTCAACCGCCACGGCCTGGTCGCGGGCGCGACCGGCACCGGCAAGACGAAGTCACTCCAGGTGTTGGCCGAACAGCTGTCGGCGGCCGGTGTGCCGGTGGTGATGGCCGACGTCAAGGGCGACCTGTCGGGGTTGTCGCAGCCCGGCGTGGCCAACGACAAGAGCGAGCAGCGGGCCAAGGACACCGGTGACTCGTGGACGCCGACCGCCTTCCCGGTCGAGTTTCTGTCGCTGGGAACGTCGGGCATCGGGGTTCCGGTGCGTGCGACGATCTCCAGCTTCGGGCCGATTCTCCTGTCAAAGGTGTTGGGGCTCAACGCTACCCAGGAGTCCACGCTCGGCCTGATCTTCCACTGGGCCGACCAGAAGGGTTTGTCGCTGCTGGACCTCAAGGACCTGCGCGCAGTCATTCAGTACCTCACCAGCGACGATGGCAAGCCCGAGCTGAAGGCCCTTGGCGCGGTGTCGCCGACGACGGCGGGCGTCATCCTGCGTGCCCTGGTCAATCTCGAGGCCGAGGGCGCCGACACATTCTTCGGCGAGCCTGAGCTCGAGCCCACGGCTCTGCTGCGTACGGATGCTCAGGGCCGCGGCATCATCAGCCTTCTCGAGCTGGGCAATCAGGCCGCCCGGCCGGTGATGTTCTCGACGTTCCTCATGTGGGTGCTGGCGGATCTGTTCACCACGCTGCCCGAGGTCGGCGACGTCGACAAGCCCAAGCTGGTCTTCTTCTTCGACGAGGCGCACCTGCTGTTCACCGACGCGTCCAAGGCGTTCCTCGAGCAGGTCGAGCAGACCGTCAAGCTGATCCGCTCCAAGGGTGTTGGCGTGTTCTTCTGCACGCAGCTGCCGACCGATGTCCCCAACGACGTGCTCAGCCAGCTCGGTGCGCGAATTCAGCATGCGCTGCGCGCGTTCACCCCAGACGACCAGAAGGCGCTCGCGAAGACAGTGCGCACCTACCCGAAAACCGATGTGTACGACCTGGAGTCGGCGTTGACGTCGCTGGGCATCGGCGAGGCGATCGTCACCGTGCTCTCGGAGAAGGGTGCGCCGACGCCGGTGGCATGGACGCGGATGCGTGCGCCCCGCTCATTGATGGACACCATTGGACCGGACGCAATCGCCGCGGCGGCGAAAGCCAGTCCACTGCAGGCAGAGTACGGTCAGACCGTCGACCGTGACTCCGCCTATGAGCGGCTGAACGCGCGGTTGGCGCCCCCCGAGGCCGCGCCCCCGCCGGCCGCTGAGGCTCCGGTCGGGCTGCCGCCCGCCGAGGGCGAGGTGAGATCGCGTGATACGGCCGAGCCCAGCATGGTCGAAAAGGTGGTGGAGAGCTCGGCTTTCAAGAGCGCTTTGCGCTCCGCGGGCACAGTCCTCGGCCGCGAGATCACCCGCAGCATCTTCGGCACAGGCCGCCGCCGGCGCTAGCCGCGAGATTGCACTCAGGGCTGTGGATTGGCCTTGAGCTAAGGAGTAACGACCCTGAGTGCAATCTCGTGCCTACGGTCCAAAGTCGTCACATGGTGCAGAAACCGGCGAGGCGCAACGCCGGCGCTAGCCGCCGCCGAGTTTCTTGTAGACCGCGCCGACGATCGGCGTGACGATGGCGCGTGGGGTGTACCCGCTGGCCACCGACATCGCCTTGGACGTCACACCCGGCACGACGCGCATCTTGTTGCGCTCCAACGCATCCAGCGACAACTTCGCGGTGTACTCCGTCGATATCCACAGGAAATCCGGGATCAGCTTCTCCACCAGCGACTGCTCGTGCTCATCGGGCAGCGTTTCCCGCACCGGGCCGGGCGCCAGCAGCGTGACGTGTACGCCGGCACGCTTGAGCTCCCCGCGCAGCGACTCGCTGAACGTGTTGACGAACGCCTTCGTCGCCGCATACGTCGCGTTGTTCGGTATCGGCGAATTGCCCGCTGCCGAACCGGAAATCAGGATGCCACCCGCATTACGCGCAACCATCCCCGGCAGCACGGCGAGCACAAGGTCATGCACGCCAAGGACATTCAGCTGAACCTGCGCCTTCTCCCCGGCGGGATCCAGGGCCGCCACTGGCCCGAACGTGGCCGTCCCGGCGTTCGCGCACAGGATCGAAATCTCGCGTGCCGCCAGCTCGTCGCACAGCTTCGTGCGTTCGGCCGGATCGGCCAGATCCACCGGTCGAACCTCGACGATCACCCCGTATTGCTCGGTGATCCGGTCAGCCAGGGCTCGCAGCACATCCTCGCGGCGCGCCGTGACGATCAGGTTGTGCCCGCGAGCGGCAAGCTCGATGGCCAGCGCCTCGCCGATGTTCTGCGACGCGCCCGTGACGACAGCGCGGGCATCCGCGCTGGGAGCGGGTACTGGCATGGGCGGGACTATATCGTGGGCGGACCATGAGCGGCCCACCCGATTCAGGCCGGCCGCCCGCGCAAACAGCGGGGCGGTTGCGGGTGCTGGCGTGGGCGCTGTGGGACTGCGGCTCCACCGGTGTCGGCGCGATCGTCGTAACCTTCGTTTTCTCCGTCTACCTGACCCGTACCGTCGGCGACGACCTGCCCGGGGGCACCAGCCCGGCGAGCCTGCTCGGTTGGGCCTTGTTCTTCTCCGGGGCGGTGGTTGCCGTGCTCGCCCCCGTGACCGGCGTGTGGGTCGACAGGCCGCATCGACGGCGACGCACGCTGGCGTTCCTCACCGCGATCGTCGTGCTGCTGACATCGGCAATGAGCCTGATCCGCGACGACTCCAGCTACCTATGGGCAGGCCTTCTGCTGCTTGGGTTGACGGCGGCGTGCAACGACCTTGCCAGTGTGCCGTACAACGCGATGCTGCGGCAGCTGACCACTCCCGAGACGGCTGGCCGGGTGTCTGGAATCGGTTGGGGCGCAGGCTATGTCGGCAGTATGTCGCTGCTGTTGATCGTCTATGTGGGATTCATGGCCGACGGCCCCACGGGCGGGTTTTTCGGCGTCTCTACCGCCGACGGGCAGAACGTTCGCGCGGCCATGCTGCTCACCGCGGTCTGGATGGCCGCCTTTGCGCTGCCGGTGCTTCTCGTTCCGCCGCCGCCGGTCGACGTCGAGCAGCCGGTGCCGCCGCCGACCGGCGTGCTCGGCGCCTACCGCAAGTTGTGGACGGACCTCGTCGCCGAGTGGCGGCGCGACCGAAACGTCGTCTACTACCTGCTTGCAAGCGCGGTGTTTCGCGACGGGCTCGCCGGTGTGTTCACCTTCGGCGCGGTGCTCGGCGTCAATGTGTACGGCATTTCCGCGGCGGATGTGCTGCTGTTCGGGATCGCGGCCAACATCGTGGCCGCGGTGGGAGCGGTGCTCGGCGGGTTGCTCGACGACCGCGTCGGTTCAAAGACCGTCATCGTCACTTCGCTCGCCGCGATGATCGCCGTTGGCCTGACCCTGATGGCGGTGTCCGGTGCCGCGGCATTCTGGGTCTGCGGGCTGCTGCTGTGCCTTTTCATCGGGCCGACGCAATCATCGGCGCGCACCCTTCTGTTGCGGATAACAGCTCACGGCAAGGAGGGTGTGGCGTTCGGCCTCTACACGATGACCGGCCGGGCCGTCGCGCCGCTGGCTCCGTTCTTGTTCTCCACTTTCGTCGCCGTGTTCGGCGCCGACCGCGCCGGTATCGCCGGTCTGCTTCTGGTACTCGCTGCGGGTCTCAGCGCGATGCTGTTCGTGCAAGTGCCGCGCAGGGCGGTGGCCGTCTAACCGGCGCCCGTGCAAATGGTGAGTCCGGTGCCGGTGCGCTGCTGAACCTGCGAACCGTTGACGCTGATGGTGCAGGACACCTCGCGGCCGACGTTGATGATGCTGACGCTGGCCGAACTTTCGGCCGGGCTGGCCAGCTGCACTTCCTTGCTCCACGGCAGCACCACGTTGAACTCCGTCTGCAGCACGCCGCCGGTGTCGACATAGGTGATGTTGATGGCGCGGCCGTCGCCCGTGACCGAATAAACAACGGTTTGCGTCGCGCCAGACGGTGCCGACGTGGTCGGTGACGGCCGCGTCGGCTGCGTCGGTTGCGTCGGCACTGGCAGAACCGGGACCGTCGGCGTGCGCGAGGTCGTGGTCGGGGTGCGCGTCGTGAGGCTGGGCTCCGGCAGCGAAGGAAGCGGCGCGACGACGGTGTCCTGCCGCGAGCTGTTGATGATCACCAGCGCAATGACCAGGCCGAGCACCAGCAATACCGCGATCGCGGCCACCAGCCACAACCATCGCGGAGCCTTCGGCCCCTGAGGCTGTTGGGGCGGCTCGCCCGGGCCGAACTGCCCGGTTGCATAGGGGTCGTAGCCGTAGGGCGAGTACGCCGGGAGCTGCTCGGTGGGATTGGATGCCTGGTACGTGGGGCCGTAGGGCGCCTGGCTCGCATAGGCCGGGTCCGTGTATCCGGGGTAGCTGTTAGGCAGCCGTTGGGTCGGCTCGGTCCCGTCGCGGCGTGGTGACTCGGTCATACCCACCTCATGGCTGCAGGGTACCTGTGCACCCGCTCAGTCGGCCGTTACCTCCACCGACCTGGCTCAATGTGAGTCGCGCGCCGCTGGCTGGTGGTTGACGAGGCAGAATCGACACGATGGGAGAACACGTCCGCCGGATCTACGGCGCCTCGATGTCGCCGGATGCGACCGCGTTCGCCCACATCGTCGACGACGGCGGCTACCCGCGGGCGGTGCAGCGATTCCTGCGTGGCTGGCGGGCGAGTTCCTCACGTGACGTAGAGCTGCCCGTCGAAGGTGCCGTCACCCGTGTTCTCCATTCCGCTGACGGGCACTGGCTGGCATGTGAGGTAGCGCCCGAGGGCGGCACGCGCCTTCAGATCTGGGTAGTGACAACTGATCCCGACGACCGTGACGCCAGGCGGATCGACCGGTGGCCCGTAGGCGCGCTTGAAGGTACCGCCGAACTGATCGCCTGGGACGGCACTCAGGTCGCCGCGATTCTCACCGGTGAGGACGGCGTGGGCAGCTCGTGTCTGATCGACCCCACCGACGGCACCACGGTCGTGCTCGACCGACGCTCGAGCGGCAGGCTCGTCGACGCCTGGGCCGGCGCATCATTGGTGCGTGTCGGGCCGCGCGGTTACCGCGATCTGATCATGCTCCGCGGCCTGACCGAAATCGCGCTGCTGCCATACGATCCCGGCTCCACCACGGATGCAGGGATCATTCTCGACGATCACAGTCCGCGTCGGTTGCGGGCGGGCCTGGAAGGTGAACTCACCGAGCTGTACCACCCGGCCAAGACCTACGGGCTCAACAGCGCCGAAGGGTATGTGCGCGCACTGATCCGTAGCGAGAACGGTGCCGACCACGCGCGTCTTCTCGAGGTGACTTCCACGCCCGACGGAGTTTCCTACTTCATTGTCGCCGAGCGTCCGGGATACGAACTCGACGAGTTCACCGTCAGCGACGACGGGTCGACGGTCGCGATGTTGTGGAACATCAACGGCGCCAGTGAATTACAGATCCTCGAATTACCCGACAACACACTGCACGAGCCGATCCCGTTGCCGGGCATGGTGGCCAGCGAGTTGAGCATCAGCGCGGGCGGATCGATGCTGGCGATGACGGTGGAAGGCCCGTCGATTCCGCCGACGGTCGAACTGGTCGACCCGCGCACCCGCGAATGGGAGCCGGTCGACCGCGAACCCAGCAGCGGGCCCGTCGCAGCGGATCCCACGCTGGAGACGGTGAGCGCCCGCGATGGGCTGGAGTTCACCGGGTGGCTGTTCCGCCCGCCGCCGGGCGTCGAATCGATTGGCGCCATGCTGTTCCTGCACGGCGGTCCGGAAGGCCAGGGCCGTCCGGGATACAACGAATTCTTCCCGCCGTTGCTCGAAGCCGGGATCGCGGTGTTCCTCCCGAATGTGCGGGGCTCGGGTGGATTCGGCCGCTCCTTCATGCACGCCGACGACAGAGAACAGCGCTTCGCGGCGATCGACGATGTCGCCGACGCCGTCGGGTTCCTCGTTGATCGCGATGTCGTAGCCGCGGACCGCATCGCGTGCTGTGGGTGGTCATACGGCGGTTACCTGACCCAGGCGGCGATGAGTTTTCACCCGCAACTGTTCGTCGCGGGAATCAGCATCTGCGGCATGAGCGACCTGAATACGTGGTACCGCAACACCGAGCCGTGGATCGCGGCAGCCGCGCACCCGAAATACGGACACCCGGTCGCAGACCGTGAACTGCTCGACCGGCTGTCGCCGCTGCTGCGCGCGCACGCGCTGACCGCGCCGCTGCTGCTGGTTCATGGCTTGCACGACACCAACGTCCCGCCCAGCGAGTCTCAGCAAATGTACGACGCATTGCGTGCGCTGGGCCGCAGCGCCGAGCTGTTGGTGTTCGACGACGACGGCCACGAGATCGTGAAGCGGGAAAACCGCGCTGTGCTGGTCAAAGCCATGTGCGACTGGCTACTTGAGGCCTTCGCACCCGCAACGTCACGCTGATCTGGTTGCGCGTCGCAGTACGTTTAGCGAAATTGTCCGGCGGGTAAACCGCATCTGCGCCGGTGAGCGGCGCATACACGGATGGAGGCGCAGCATGCGAGGTGGCGGAATTCTCGGCGTCATTGTGCTCGTCTGGTTGCTGATCGGTGTGGTGGCTGCTTATCAGCGCGACTACTTCAAGAATGGCGAAAGCAATTGCGCCACAGCAGGCAGCATCGCGCTGACGGTCGTTGCAGGACCGCTCAACTACGCGGGTGTCAACCCCAAGGTGACGAACTGCAATGTTCCCCAGCCGAGTCAGTAATCAACTGGCAGGCAATAACTCGGAAGAAATGGAGTGGAAATGATTGTCCTTGGAGCGATCCTGCTCATCCTAGGGTTGGTGTTCGGGATTTCGATCCTCACCTACATCGGGGTCGTACTGCTCGTGATCGGCGCCATCTTCTGGATCCTCGGGTCCGTGGGCCGGCCCGTCGGCGGCAGACGAGTCTGGTATTAACGCCTAGCGGCCAGCGCATTCGGCCGAGGTCAGGGCAGCGACCGTCATTGCTCGTAAGACGGCTCGCGAACCGGCCTCGGCCGTCTTCGCGGCACCGGGCTTCACGCTGTGCGGGGTCGAGTTCAACAGCCCGAACGTAGCGTGCGCCATCAGCCGCGCATCCGCTTCGCTGAGTGTGTCGTCAAGCTGGGTGAGCACATCGACCCAGATTTCGACGTATTGCCTTTGTGCCTTACGGACTTGACGCTTGGCGGTCGGCGGCAGGTGGCCGAGATCGCGGTCTTGGATCCGGATCAAATCGGATTCGCCGAGCGCGAAGTCCAGATGAAAATCGATCAAGCCGTCAAGTGCGGTGGCCGGATCTTCAGCACGCGCAACGACATCAGTGGCACCGGCCAATAGCCGCGTGCTGATCCCCACCAACAATTCGACCAGCAGCGCTTCCTTGTTGGGGAAATGCCGATAGATAGCGGGCCCGGAGACGCCCACCGCCGCACCGATGTCCTCAAGCCGCACCGCCAGGTACCCACGCTCAGCCACCAGCCGCTCGGCAGCGGCGATCAGTTGACTACGCCGATCCGACTTCGCCCTGCTGCGGCGCGTGGTGGCGGGCGTCGACGCGACCATCGGCTCCTCCCACCCGCTGGTAGACATTTCGGTTAATCGTGACTAACATACCACGAGTTAGTCGTCATTAACTCAAACGAACGGGTTTTCCGATGGCACCGCGCGCATCACACCGCGACGAGCATCTCGCGCTTGTCGATCAGCTGCGCGCGAAGCTGGCCACCGCCGCCCTCGGCGGCCCGGAGCGCGCCCGTGAACGCCACGTCAGCCGCGGCAAGCTGCTACCGCGCGACCGCGTCGACGGTCTGCTCGACCCAGGCAGCCCCTTCCTCGAACTCGCCCCGCTGGCCGCCGACGGCATGTACGACGACGAATGCCCCGGCGCGGGAATGATCGCGGGCATCGGGCGAGTATCCGGCCGCGAATGCATGATCGTGGCCAACGACGCGACGGTGAAGGGCGGCACCTACTACCCGATCACCGTCAAGAAGCATTTGCGCGCGCAGGAGATCGCCGGGCAGAACCGGCTGCCGTGCATCTATCTCGTCGACTCCGGCGGGGCGTTCCTGCCGCGCCAGGACGAGGTTTTCCCGGACCGCGAACACTTCGGTCGCATCTTCTACAACCAGGCCAACCTGTCCGCTGAAGGCATCCCGCAGATCGCCGCGGTGCTCGGGTCGTGCACGGCCGGCGGTGCATACGTGCCCGCGATGAGCGACGAGGCCGTGATCGTCCGCAACCAAGGCACTATCTTCCTCGGCGGCCCGCCCCTGGTGAAAGCCGCGACCGGCGAGGTGGTGACCGCCGAAGAGCTCGGCGGCGGAGACTTGCACTCCAAGACCTCCGGTGTCACAGACCATTTGGCGCACGACGACCGCGACGCGTTGCGGATCGTGCGCCGCATCGTCGCAACCCTCGGTCCGCGCACAGAGTTGCCGTGGGAAGTAACGCCGACGGTCGACGCCATTGCTGACCAGACCGAGCTGTATGACGTGGTCCCTGTCGATTCCCGGGTGCCCTACGACGTGCACGAGGTCATCACCCGAATCGTCGACGGTGGCGAATTCGCGGAGTTCAAAGCCGATTACGGCAGCACGCTGGTGACCGGGTTCGCCCGCATACACGGCCATCCCGTCGGCATCGTGGCGAACAACGGCGTGTTGTTCTCCGAATCGGCATTGAAGGGTGCGCATTTCATCGAGCTGTGCGACAAACGGATGACACCGCTGTTGTTCCTGCAGAACATCTCCGGCTTCATGGTGGGCCGCGACTACGAGGCGGGCGGCATCGCCAAACACGGCGCCAAGATGGTGACCGCGGTTGCCTGCGCGCGGGTACCAAAGCTGACAGTGGTCATCGGGGGCTCGTATGGCGCAGGCAATTATTCGATGTGCGGGCGCGCGTATTCCCCACGCTTCCTGTGGATGTGGCCGAACGCCCGCATTTCGGTGATGGGCGGCGAGCAGGCGGCCTCTGTGCTTGCGACCGTGCGCGGCGAGATGACCGCCGAAGAGGAAGAGAAGTTCAAGGCACCGATCCGTCAGCAGTACGAGGACCAGGGCAACCCGTACTACTCGACGGCGCGGCTGTGGGACGACGGCGTGATCGATCCTGCCGACACCAGAACAGTTCTCGGGCTGGCACTTTCGATCGTCGGACAGTCGCCGCTGGAGTCCGTTTCCTACGGCGTATTCCGGATGTGATGCATGAGGCTTGACACTGTCCTTGTTGCCAACCGCGGCGAGATCGCCGTGCGGGTGATCCGCACACTGCGGGCGATGGGCATCCGTTCGGTCGCGGTGTTCAGTGACGCCGACGCCGGTGCGCGCCACGTCGTGGAGGCCGACGTCGCCGTCGGCATCGGGCCCGCCCCCGCGCGGCAGAGCTACCTCAACATCGAAGCCGTCGTCGCGGCCGCGCGGCGCACCGGCGCCCAGGCCGTTCATCCCGGATACGGGTTCCTTTCCGAGAACGCCGAATTCGCCGCCGCGCTTTTGGACGCTGGCATCGTGTTCATCGGGCCGCCGGTCGCGGCGATCCAGACCATGGGCGACAAGATTGCCGCGAAGGCGGCGGTGTCGGCGTTCGGCGTGCCGGTCGTTCCTGGCGTATCCCGGCCCGGCCTCACCGACGCCGACCTGATCGCCGGCGCCGACGACGTCGGATACCCCGTCCTGGTGAAGCCATCGGCCGGTGGGGGCGGCAAGGGCATGCGGGTCGTGCATCAGCCGTCGGAACTGGCCGGCGCGCTGGCCAGCGCGCGCCGCGAGGCCGCAGCTGCGTTCGGTGACGACACGCTGTTCATCGAGCGATTCGTGTTGAACCCCAGGCATATCGAGGTGCAGGTACTCGCCGACGGGTACGGCAACGTCGTACACCTCGGCGAGCGTGAATGCAGCCTCCAGCGGCGCCACCAGAAGGTCATAGAGGAGGCGCCCTCACCGCTGCTCGACGAGGCCACCCGAGCGCGCATCGGTGCGGCTGCCTGCGACACCGCCCGCAGCGTCGACTACACCGGCGCAGGCACAGTCGAATTCATCGTGTCCGCGGACCGGCCCGACGAGTTCTTTTTCATGGAAATGAACACCCGCCTTCAGGTCGAGCACCCCGTGACCGAGATGGTCACGGGCATCGACCTGGTGGAGCAGCAGGTGCACATCGCGGCAGGCGAGAAGCTGCCGATCGCCCAGGACGACATCACCATGAGTGGGCACGCCATCGAAGCCCGCATCTACGCCGAGGATCCGGCGAACGGGTTCTTGCCCACAGGCGGTGACGTGCTCGATCTGACCGAACCTCGCGGTCAGGGAGTCCGGGTGGATTCCGGGTTGGCCCGCGGCACCGTGGTCGGTAGCGACTACGACCCCATGCTCGCCAAGGTCATCGCCCACGCCGGTGATCGCGAGGGCGCGCTTCGCGCGCTGGATCGAGCGTTGGCCGATACCGCCGTCCTCGGTGTCACCACCAACATCGAGTTCCTCCGCTTCCTGCTGACCGATCCGGACGTGGTCGCCGGCCGCCTGGACACCGGACTGCTGGACCGCCGCACGCCTGACTACTCTCCTGCGCTGCCCGGTGACGACGAGCTGATCGCCGCCGCGGCATACAAATGGCTGCGCGCGTGGCCCGCGCGAGTCGGTGACTTGTGGGAGGTGCCGACGGGATGGCGGATGGGGGAGCGGGCACCGACGACGTTCCGCCTGCATGCGGGTGAGCGAACCGATCATGTCTACCTCACGGGCTCACCGACAGCGGCGACCGCAGTCGTCGAAGATGGCGAAACACATTCCCTCGCAGCGTCACTCGACGGTGACCGGCTGGCGCTCACGCTTGACGGAGTGCGCACCGAATACCTCGTCGCTGCCGCCGACGGCCAGATCTGGCTGTCCGGCGCAGGGCACACCGCGGTTATCGATGAGCTGAGAGAACCTCCGGTCCGGCCAGACGACGAGCACAGCGGCGACGCCGAGCTCACCAGCCCGATGCCCGGTTCGGTTGTGGCCGTTGGCGTTGCGGACGGCGAGCGGGTCGAAGCGGGCACCGTCGTGGTCACCGTCGAGGCCATGAAGATGGAACACGCGCTCGCCGCGCCGATACACGGCGTGGTCGAACTACTCGTCGCCACCGGCGACCAGGTCAAGGTGGGCCAGCCGTTGGCCAGAATCGCCGCCGGCGGAGCCGGCAATCCAGCAGAAGTGAAAGAAGAAGCACATGACTGACTTTCTTGCCACCGGCATGCTGCCCGACCACTACGAGCAGCTCGCCAAGACGGTGCGCGACTTCGCCCAGAGCGTGGTGGCGCCCGTGTCTGCCAAACATGACGAAGAGCATTCGTTCCCGTACGAGGTGGTGTCCGGCATGGCCGACATGGGCCTGTTCGGGCTGCCGTTTCCGGAGGAATACGGCGGCATGGGCGGCGACTACTTCGCGTTGTGCCTTGCGCTCGAGGAACTCGGCAAGGTCGACCAGAGCGTGGCGATCACGTTGGAAGCCGGTGTCTCACTGGGCGCGATGCCGGTGTACCGCTTCGGAAACGACGCGCAGAAGCAGGAATGGCTGCCGCTGTTGGCCAGCGGCAAGGCCCTCGGCGCGTTCGGCCTGACCGAACCCGGTGGCGGTACCGACGCGGGAGCGACCAAGACGACTGCCAAGATGGATGGATCAACGTGGGTCATCAACGGCAGCAAGCAATTCATCACCAACTCCGGCACCGACATCACCAAACTCGTGACGGTCACTGCGGTTACCGGCGAACGCGAAGACGGCGGCAAGGAGATCTCGTCAATCCTGGTGCCCGTTCCCACTCCGGGGTTCACCGCGGAACCCGCGTATAACAAGGTCGGCTGGAACGCCTCGGACACTCACCCGCTGAGCTTCGACGATGTGCGGGTACCGGCCGAGAATCTGCTCGGCGAGCGCGGCCGCGGCTACGCCAACTTCCTGCGCATCCTCGACGAGGGCCGCATCGCGATCGCCGCTCTGTCGGTCGGCGCCGCGCAGGGCTGCGTGGACGAGAGCATCAAGTACGCCAAGGAACGCGAAGCGTTCGGCCAGAAGATCGGCGCGAATCAAGCCATCGCGTTCAAGATCGCGCGTATGGAGGCCCGTGCGCACACCGCGCGCACGGCCTACTACGACGCGGCGGCGTTGATGTTGTCGGGCAAGCCGTTCAAGAAGCAGGCCGCGATCGCCAAACTGGTGGCCAGCGAGGCGGCGATGGACAATGCCCGCGACGCCACGCAGATCTTCGGCGGCTACGGTTTCATGAACGAGTTCGCCGTGGCGCGGCACTACCGCGACAGCAAGATCCTCGAAATCGGGGAGGGGACAACGGAGGTGCAGTTGATGCTCATCGCCAGGCAGGCCGGCCTATGACCGACGGTCCCGTCGTCGAACAGCGTGGTCTGTGGTACGAGGAATTCGAACCTGGCACCACGTATCTGCACCGCCCCGGCCGCACGATCACCGAGGCCGACAACGTCTTGTTCACGACGTTGACGATGAACACCCAGGCGCTGCATCTGGACGCGGCGTTCGCCGACGCGTTGCCGCCGTTTCATGCGCGGCTGGTCAATTCGATGTTCACCCTGTCGACGATGGTGGGGTTGTCGGTCGCGCAACTGACTCAGGGCACTATCGTGGCGAACCTCGGCTTTTCCGAAATCGCCTTTCCCAAACCGCTTTTCCATGGCGATACGTTGTATGCAGAGACGCTGGTGACGGAGAAGCGCGAATCCAAGAGCCGACCCGGCGAAGGTGTCGTCACCCTTGCGCACACGGCACGGAATCAGCACGGTGATGTGGTGGCCACCGCCGTCCGAAAGACCATGGTGCGCAAGCGTCCCGCCGGGGAGAAGTAATGGCGCTCGAGCAGACGGGCCCCGCGTGGTTGTTCTGCCCGGCGGACCGGCCGGAGCGCTTCGAAAAGGCCGCCGCGGCTGCCGATGTCGTGATCCTCGACCTCGAAGACGGTGTGGCGGCCAAGGACCGCGAAGCGGCCCGCGCCGCATTGGTCGAGACGCCGCTTGATCCTGACCGCACGGTGGTCCGTGTCAACCCGAGCGCGACCGCCGACCATCAACTCGACCTGGAAGCGCTGTCGCGCACGTCCTATACCACGGTGATGTTGGCGAAAACCGAAGATCCACAACAGATTCGTGACCTGACGCCCCTGGACGTCGTGGTGCTCATCGAGACGCCGCTTGGCGCAATCGCGGTCAACGATTTGGTGAGGATGGACAACGCCACGGCTCTGATGTGGGGTGCCGAGGACTTGTTCGCGGTGCTGGGCGGGACAGCCAACAGATACCCGGACGGCACCTATCGCGAGGTGGCTAAGCACGTGCGGTCGCAGACCCTGCTGGCGGCCAAGGCGTACGGACGGATGGCGCTCGATTCGGTGTATCTGGACATCAAGAACCTCGACGGGCTGCGCGCCGAGGTCGACGACGCGGTCGCGGTGGGCTTTGACGCCAAGGTGGCGATCCACCCGTCGCAGGTTGCGGTCATCCGCGACGGGTACACGCCGACACCCGACCAAGTGGAATGGGCGCGCGCAGTGCTGGCCAGGGTCGCCGACGAGCGGGGCGTGTTCCAACACGACGGCTTGATGGTCGACGCTCCCGTGCTTCGGCGTGCCGAACGGATCGTCGCGCTCGCGCCGTAGCGTGCATGATGTGCCAATGTCGGGTCGGCAAGAGTCGCTGGATTCCATCAACCACACGCTCGCCCGCGTGATGCGGCTGAGCGGAAGCCGGTCGATGTTCGCGCGACAGGCCGCGGCCGCCGATGTTGACCTGTCGCAACCGTCGTACGTCCTGTTGCGCACCCTGATCGATGAGGGTCCGCTCCCGATGGGCGCCTTGTCCCGAATCGCCCACATGGATATGGGAATGGCCACGCGGCAGGTGAGTGGGCTTGTGGACGCCGGACTCGTAACGCGAGAGCTGGATCCTGCGGATGGCCGCATCTCACTGGTGGCCGCGACCGCGGACGGCAAGCGGGTTGCTGGGTCGCTGCAAGGCGTGCGACGGCGTCACCTGGAGCGCGCGCTTTCGCGCTGGTCGGCCGCGGAGCTAGAGGATTTCAACCGACTGTTGACGCGGTTCCTCGCCGATACGACCGCGACCGCGATAGACGACGCCTAGGTCTCCTGCTTCAGTTCGGCGACGCATGCCGCCAGCAGTTCGTCGTCACGCGTATCACCGAGCGGAGGCAGTACAACCCCGTCCGCCACATCTGCGAATCTCGTTGTGAGGAGCGCGGGTAGCTCGTCATAGCGACCGCAGATGAGAAGCTCATCGAGCACCGCATCGCTGAGGACAGACGGCAGTTCGTCCCAGAGCCTCCGTGCGGACCAGAGCCCGAAGCTGCTCGGGCAGTTCGGTCCAGCGTCGCCGCTGCAGCGCCGTTGCGTACGCCGGGGTTGAGTACAAGAAGGCAAGCATGCGGCGTTGTCGTTCCCGTTCGCGGGCAACCGCGGCGTCGCTGCCTCCGGTGGCGATGGCCGTCGACGCCATGATCAGCGGGTCGACGGTGCGCCCGGCTTTGGCGGCGCCTCGGCGCAGCGCTGGACGGACGACGTCGCGTAGATATGCGGGGTCGGAGTTCGTCGAGTGGGTGACGACGCCGTGGGCCACTTCGCCGGCGAGTTCGCACATGCCGGCGTTCACCGCGCCCAACCAGATGGGGGGCGTCACGGCATCGCTGGGTCCAGGATTGAAGTATGGCTGCATGCGGGTCAACCGATAGTGCTCGCCCTCGTAGTGCACGGGACCGCCCGTGCGGAATGCGCTGAACAGTGCGTCCAATGCACCGACGTAATCCCTTAAACGCGAGCGGGGTTCGCTCCACGGCATGCCGTAGCGATCCTGGATGTTCTGTTTGATCTGAGTGCCTAGCCCTAACTCGAACCGTCCGCCGGACAGCGTCGACAGGTCCCAGGCCGCGTACGCCACCAGGGTCGGGCTGCGGACGAACGCCAGCGTCACCGCGGTGCGAACGGTCACCCGCGTGGTGTGCTCAACGGCCAAGAGGGCGACCGCGAGTGAATCGTGAATCGTCTCAGCGACGTGCAGGCCGTCGAACCCCAGTTGCTCGACGCGTCGCGCGTAGGCGCCGACCGCAGCCAGCAGCTGCGGGTCCACCACGGCATACACCTTCATGTCCGGACCTTATCATTTGCTTGACATTGTCAAATTTCTACGATTAACCTCCCTTCATGGTCGGCTTCTACTTCGACTGGGCCAACTACCGCACGATGCTCAGGTTGTTGCGTCAGGAACCAAATCCAGCGCAACGTCGAAAGATGTTCGGCACCTTCCTGATCGCCGTGCCGGTCATCGTCGCCGTCCACGCAATCTGTTTCGCCCTGGATCCGGTTCTTTTCCCGTCGTTGCGACGCACGCAGGTGCGTGAGCCGGTCTTCTCTGTCGGACATGCCAGAAGCGGCACGACGTATCTTCATCGACTGATGGCCAAAGACCCACAGTTCAGCTACGTCCTGATGTACGAGATGTTCTTCCCGTCGCTGTTGGAAAAACGCCTCCTGCGATTGCTGTTTCGAATCGACGACATGTTCGGTAAGCGCTTGCGGCGGAAACTCGACGCGATTGAAGAGCGCGCCTTCGCCGAGACGAACGATATGCACAGAACAGGATTCTTCGCGCCAGAGGAGGACGACTTCCTGCTCACATGGTCATTGGCATCCGGTTTCTGGATCGTCATGTTCCCCTACATGGGGGAGTTGGACTTCTACCACGTCGACCACTGGCGCGCACACAAGCGCCGGCGCGTGATGACCTTCTACAAGGAATGCGTGCGCCGCCAGCTGGCCTTGAACGGCGGCGGAATCCATTTGAGTAAGAACCCGACGTTCTGCGGCCGCGTCGAAGCCCTCATCGAGGCGTTTCCGGACGCCAGATTCGTTGTTCCAGTGCGCAATCCGTACGAGACGATCCCGAGCCTGCTGAAGATGCTGCAGACCGCGTGGAGGTTGCGCGGCCGCGACGACCACTTGATCAACAACTCCCTGCGCGTGCTGGCCGACCAGTCGTTCGACGCGTATGAACACCCCCTCGAAGTCTTGGCCAGACATCCGGAGACGCGTTCGTGTGTCGTCGATTATCGGGACCTGGTGAGCCAGCCCGAGGCCACCATGCGCCGCGTCTACGACGAGCTCGGGCTCGAACTCGGGCCGGCGGCCGCCGAAGCGATCCATAGTGCCCGCGGCGGAGCGCATGAGTCGACCCATCGCTACAGCCTCGAAGAATTCGGCCTTGACCCCGATGAGATCCATACCCACCTCGCCGCGCTTTTCGAGCGCTTCGGATGGGATGTCGAAGGAGAGCACGCACGTGTCCACTGACCCCACCGCGCCCGCGCTCCGCGCGGCGTGGACTGACTTGATCGACGGGCTGAACAGGGCCCGCAATGCGATCGACTCACCAGATCTGCACGCACCGCCGGAGACCGAGCGCGGACTCGCGGAAGGCTATCGCTATCTGCTCGGCTTTGCGTTCAGCGCGATCGAACGCGCCTTCTGTGAAGATTCCGACTTCCCGTACTTCCGGCGCGCCATCCAACCCGTCGACAAGGCGACCATCGACAACGCCGACGCCTTGTACCTGTCGGCCTCGATCGACGGCGCAAAGACTTATCGGGTGCGAGGCCGGCTGGCCGGATCGAAGCCGCCGCAGTACATGATCTTCGAGGCGCACACCGCATACGCCGGCGACTCGGGCAGCCTGGCGGAACTCAGCCCGAGCGAACGTGCCATCACCGGGTCGTTGGACAGCACCGATCTGATCATCGGCGACGACGGTCGGTTCGAGATCCTCGTCGCCCCGCAGAGGCCCCCCGAGCACACCGGCAACTTCGTTGCCGGCGCCGACGGCGCCAAGACCGCGCGCTATCTCATCGTCCGGATGCTCTTCCACGACTGGGAAAACGAGATATCGCCGGATCTGCACATCGTCCAGGTAGGTCGGGAAGGCGGCCATCCACGGCCTATCGACCCACCAGCCGCGGCCACGAAGATCCGCCGAGTCGGCGAAATCGTCGAAAACCAGATGAAGTTCTGGAATGAGTTCTACGACTTGATTCTCGAGGCCCACGGCGACAGGAACGGCGATGGGCAGACGTTCATGCCGACCAACGGACTCAACGAGCCCGCGCGGGCGAACCTCGCGACCGGCGGTGGGCAATGCACCAACGTCTACTCCGGCGGAATGTTCGACCTCGCTCCCGACGAGGCCCTCCTGATCGAAGTCGACGTCCCAGTCAAACCCTCCTATACGGGATTTCATCTGGGCAACCTCTGGGGCGAGTCATTGGACTACGCCAATCATGTGACCAGCCTGAACGGGTTTCAGGCCGAGACCGACGCCGACGGAATCACCCGCTACGTCGTTGCCCACACCGACCCGGGCGTGCCGAACTGGCTGGACACCACCGGACTGCGGCGAGGGTTCCTGACCGTGCGGTGGACGTATCCCGTGCCGCCGGACGAACTCCCGAAGGTGAACGTGAGCAAGCTGCCGCTCGCCGGCATCCGACAACAACTGCCCGCTTCCACGCGCCTCGTCTCACCCGACGAACGCCGCGAGCAGATCCGGATCCGTCAAGCACACGTGCAGCGCCGATATCGGCAGTACTGACACCGACACGTCGCCGCCGCGCCCCGCGATGAGCCGGGCGTACCTCGATACGAGCGCATAATGGAATTGCCCCAGTGCTGCGGCGAGCAGAGCGCATCGTCGGCCTAGCGCCCCACCCCGGTGGCTAGCTGACAGCCTCTCACCAGGGGTTTTGCTCTGACCGCCTCCGCGCTGAGCACCTCGCGGTCTGACGGCGGAACATGCCGTCACCGAAAAGGAGGCGGTATGGCTGATGTATCTGCGGCGACTGACGTGCCCCTGGCCGTCGACGTTGAGCCGGTCCAACTTGTCGCCCCCGACGGGGCCCCGACGTCTGAGAACCGCTACAGCCGGGATCTTCCACCCGAAACGCTGAGCTGGCTCTACGAGATGATGGTCGTTACGCGCGACCTCGACGTCGAGTTCGTCAACCTGCAGCGGCAGGGTGAACTGGCGCTCTTCGCGTCGTGCCGGGGCCAGGAGGCGGCCCAGATCGGGGCGGCGGCGTGCCTGCGTAAGACCGACTGGTTGTTCCCGCAATATCGCGAGATCGGCGCTTTCCTCCTGCGCGGCATCACGCCGGGCCAAATGGGCGCCGTTTGGCGGGGCAAGTGGCACGGCGGGCTGGAATTCACGAAGAAGTGCGTCGCCCCCATCGCCATTCCCATCGGCACGCACGGCTTGCACGCGGTCGGGGCCGCGATGGCCGCGCAACGGCTTGGCGAGGATTCGGTGACCGTGGCGTTCCTCGGAGACGGCGCCACGAGCGAGGGCGACGCCCACGAGGCGTTCAACCTCGCCTCGGTGTACAAGGCGCCGTGCGTGTTCTTCATCCAGAACAACCAATGGGCGATCTCGGTGCCCGTCAGCCATCAGATGGCAGGACCGTCGATCGCGCACCGGGCCATCGGCTATGGGATGCCGGGCATCCGGGTCGACGGCAACGACGTGCTGGCCTGCTACGCGGTGATGACCGAGGCCGCCGAGCGGGCACGTGGGGGCGGTGGCCCGACGCTGATCGAAGCGATCACCTACCGGGTCGGCCCGCACACCACGTCCGACGACCCGACCCGATATCGCTCGCAAGAGGAGGTCGACCTCTGGACAGCGCGCGATCCAATTGCGCGATATCGCAACTATTTACAGTCCGTCGGGGTGTGGACGGAACGGTTGGAGGAGCGGGTCGCGGCCAGGTCGAAGCGTCTGCGCGGCGAGCTACGCCAGTCGGTGGTCGAGGCTGACGACTTCGACATCACCGAGATGTTCGACACCGTATACCACGACATCACCCCAGCGTTGGCGGATCAGCGTCGGAAGCTGCTGGCCGAATTGGCGAAGGAGGCCTGACATGACGCAGATCATCGAACGACCCCCGATGCACGGCGACGATACGCCGGAGCCACGCGGACCGATGCTGACGGCCGTACCGACGGCACCGACCCTGACCATGGTGCAGGCGATCAACCGCGCGCTGCACGACGCGATGGCGGCAGATGAGCGGGTGCTCGTCTTCGGTGAAGACGTCGCCAAGCTCGGCGGCGTGTTCCGGGTGACCGAGGGCCTGGCCGAAACCTTCGGTGACCAACGCTGTTTCGACACACCGCTGGCCGAGTCGGCGATCGTCGGGATTGCGATCGGCTTCGCAATTCGCGGGTTTGTACCCGTACCAGAAATCCAGTTCGACGGGTTCTCTGCCCCTGCGTTCGATCAGATCGTCAGTCACTTGGCGAAGTACCGCATGCGCACCCGCGGCGACGTGGACATGCCGGTCACGATTCGCATTCCGTCGTTCGGCGGCATCGGTGCGGTGGAGCATCATTCGGAGTCCACGGAAAGCTACTGGCTTCACACCGCCGGGCTCAAAGTGGTGGCGCCGTCAACCCCGTCGGACGCGTATTGGCTGCTGCGGCAGGCAATCACCAGTCGCGATCCGGTCATCTACCTTGAACCCAAGCGCCGGTATTGGGCGAAGGAACCCGTCGACACCAACGCACCGGCGCTGCCGATCGGGCGGGCAGCGATCAGACGACCCGGCGAGGACGTCACGGTGCTGACGTACGGCCCTCTCGTCGCGACTGCTCTCAGCGCTGCGGAGTTGGCCGCCGACCGTTGGAGTCTCGAAGTCGTCGACCTGCGATCGTTGAACCCGCTCGACTTCGAGACCGTCGCGGAGTCAGTGCGCAGAACTGGGCGTGCCGTGGTGATGCATGAGGGCCCGCGCACATTGGGGTTCGGCGCCGAGTTGGCCGCGAGGATTCAGGAGGAGCTGTTCTACGACCTGGAGGCACCCGTGTTGCGCGCCACCGGTTTTGACACGCCGTATCCGCCAGCGCGGCTGGAGAAGTTGTGGCTGCCAGGGCCGGATCGACTGCTGGATTGCGTCGAGCGGGCGATGGAACAGCCATGAGCGAGCCCGGCGTACGAGACTTTCTGGTACCCGACCTAGGGGAGGGGCTCGAGGATGCGACCATCACCAATTGGAGCGTCGCGGTCGGCGACGAGGTCGAATTGAACCAGACGTTGTGCACGGTCGAAACGAACAAGGCCGAGGTCGAGATTCCGAGTCCATATGCCGGTCGCGTCGTCGAACTCGGTGGCGCCGAAGGGGAGACGCTGGACGTCGGCGCCGTCCTGATTCGCATCGCCACCTCTGAGGCGCAGACTGTACCGTCGCAGAACGGCAGCCCCAAGCGTAAGCCGGTGCTCGTCGGCTACGGCACGGACGACGAGATGGACAGCAGCAGGCGGGGATCCGTCGGCGCACGCCCACGGGCGAAGCCGCTGGTGCGAAAGCTGGCCGCCGAGTTGAACGTTGACCTGGCGCATGTGACGGGTTCGGGCCCGGATGGAATCATCACACGCGAGGACGTGTTGGCCGCCGCGGGCAGGTCGGCGCCCAGTCCCGACATGGTGACGGTGCGCGGTGTGCAGGCCGAGATGGCGCATCGAATGACCGTGTCGCGCAGGGAGATTCCGGACGCACATGCAGGCGTGCAGGTCGACTGCGCGGGCCTGTTGCGGCTGCGCGATCGGATGCGCGACATCGCGGGCGAAGACGCACCCGTCACGCCGTTCGTGCTGACACTGCGGCTGCTGACGATCGCGTTGCGGCATCACCCGAACCTGAACTCGACGTGGGTCGATACCACCGAAGGGCCTCAGATTCACCTGCATTCGGCGGTGCATCTGGGCTTCGGTGTGGCCGCACCGCGTGGTCTTCTGGTGCCCGTCGTCAGCGATGCGCAAGACAAGACCACGCGGGAACTGGCCGACGTCGTGTCCCGGCTCATTCGCGACGCCCGGGCAGGCACGCTCAAGCCGTCCGACCTGCAAGGCTCGACCTTCACAGTGTCGAACTTCGGTGCACTCGGGTTGGACGACGGTGTGCCGGTGATCAACTACCCGGAGGCGGCCATTCTCGGGATGGGCTCACTCAAACCGCGGCCGGTCGTCATCGACGGCGAAGTGATCTCACGGCCGACCATGTCACTGACGTGTGCGTTCGACCATCGCATCGTTGACGGCGCTCAGGTGGCGGCGTTCCTGAATGAACTGCGCGACCTCATCGAGTCGCCGGAATTGGCGCTGCTGGACCTCTGATCAGCAGGGATCGCCGTCAGGCGTGAAGTACGGCACGCCTTCTTCGGTGTAGCAGGGAATTTCGCCCGGATAGTACGGTACGTGCGACGACGCGACGGCCACGGCTGCCGCGTCACCGGCGATGTCGGTGCAGCCACCCACGGAGAAATGGCGTCCGCCCCCGGCAGCGCACACGTCGGCATTCGCAGCCGGTGCTATGACCACCGGCACTACCGCAATTCCCACAGCCGCAGATAGCACTGCTGCCAGCTTCTTCATTTCATGCCCCCTTCTCGGCCCGGCCCACTGCAGCGTATGCCGCAATCGGCTCGCTGCGGGTCACTTTCGCTGTGCGGCTGCCAGCCTCCTGGCGAATTCGGGCGATGTGATCGAGTCGGCCTGCGGCCCAATCTCGGTGTCGACGGCGATCCGATGCTGCTCGGTGTCGACGACGCCGGGGTTGGCGGTTGCGCGCATGGATGCCTTGGTGGCGATGACGACTTCGCGTGGTGCGGCGGCGGGGCCGGCTGCCAGTTCACGTGCGGCGGCTACCGGATCGTCGGCGACCGTGAGCGCAAGTCCGTAGCGCACCGCGGCCTCGGCGTCGAAGCGCATGCCGAAAAGCATTGAGGCGCGAGCCACTTGCGGACCGACCGCACGCTGCAGCATCCATGTCGCGCCACCGCCAGGATGGATGCCGAGCTTCTGGAAGCGCGGATCGAAAAGCGCTGCGGGACCGGCGATTCGCACATCGGCGGCCAGCGCCAGGTTCAACCCCGCGCCGACGGCAGCCCCGTTGACCGCCGCGATCGTCGGCAGCGCGCAGTTGGCGACCGCGAGGAAACCGTCGTAGATGCCGCGCAATCCGTCTTCCGTTGCGGCGCCGAGCGCGGTCAGGTTGGCGCCGGCGCAGAACGCCTTCCCGGCACCGGTCACGATGACCGCGTGCACGTCCGGATCGGCTTCGACCGTATCGATGGCCGCGCGCAGCGCCGCCGAGATCTCCGCGGTGACCGCGTTGCGGCGTTCAGGGTCGTTGACGGTGATGACGGCGACGCGCTCGTCGACCTGGACCAGTACTGGATCGGACACGGCCTCAGCTTAAGGGTGCCGAACGCTCAGGCGTGTGCGGCGGGTTCGTAGTTGTTGTCCTCCACCCGTTTCTTGCCGGTTGAAGGAGATGACGAATAGGCCGACCGTATTTCGACACCCGTCACCTCGAATCCGTGTCAGGTCCGTACGCGCTTTGGCGATCGGATGGTGCGGCGAGCGGTGAGCGTGATGACCATGGCCAGCGCAACCGCACCCGCGCTCACGGCGGTGGTGATGTGCCAGCCGAACCATCCGACTGCGGCCGCGCCGAATGCGGCCCCAAGACTGCCACCGATGAAGTAGACGAACATGTACGCACTGTTGAACCGGGCTGGCGCGGATGGGTCGATCGCCAGCACGGTGCTCTGGTTCGCTACTTGGGCCGCGAATAGTCCAGCGTCGAACACCCCAAGGCAGATAAGGGTGACAGGGGTGTTGGATAAGCAAGCACCGAGTGTCGCTGCGGCGATGAGGGCCAACGCCAGGCCGACCAGGATCACTTTGCGTGCGCCGACCCTATCCGTCCACACGCCGGCGATCCGGGTCGCGACGATACCCAGCAGGCCGGCGAAGGCGAACAGGCCAATGTGTTCCGACGAATACGAAAACGGCGGCTGCGACAGCGCGACCGCAAGGCCGGCCCACACGGCGCAAAACGTGAAGAACCAAAGGGATCCGCGCGCAGCAGCAAGCCGAAGCGCAGGAAAACGGAGATACAGGCCCGGAAGCGCGCGAAGCGATGCGAAGTATCCCGCCGTGACACTGCCGGCCGCGACAGGGAGCGCGAAGAACGCATACAACGCGACTGCGCCGCACACGATCGCAAGGGTCAAAAGGGTTCCACGCCAGCTAATCTCGCCGTCAAGCCACCCACCAATGATTCGTCCCGCGAGTATTCCTGCCGAGATTCCTGCGGTTACGATCCCCAGGATCGTGGCGCGCCGCCGAGGGTTCGCGAACCGCCCTGCTATCGAACTCAATTGCGCACCGACCGAAGATCCAGCGCCGATCAGACCTGTGGTGAGGCCGAGAAGCCACGGTGCGCCGACGCTCGCGCTGACGGCCAACACCACGGCCAGCGCGCCGAACTGCGTTGACAGCACATGCCTTGGCGCAAACCTGTCCACGAGAGGCACGAGCAACGCGAGTCCGAGGAGGTACCCGAGTGGCCCGCAGGCGAGGGCAACGCCAACCGCTGTAATCGATGTATTCAGAGAATCAGCGACGTCGGCGATCGCTGGCTGCAGCGGATAAATGCTGGAAGTGCCCAGGGCGGCCGCGACCGCCATGAACCAAACAACGGGGGTTTTCAGGGTTTCGGAGCGTGTATCCGCGATGACGTCGGTTTGCATGGCACCGACGGTAGGAAGGCGACCGCCTGGGATGCTGGCGGAAAACGGACACCACCGTCGGGCGGCCGAGCATCAATCCGTCATCGCGGACTAAACCCCTTGGTGCACAGGGCTATTTGCGAAATCAGCCCGCGGGTGGAGGCGGCACGAGCGGTGGCGCGCCCGGCGCAGGTGGCGGCGGCGCGTCCGCCGGGTCGGGCAGGAACTGACCCAGCCCGGACGGAACGTTCGTGCCGGGCAGCGGCGCGGTGCCGGGAAGCGGCTCACCGAGCTGTTCCTGGGGCATCTGGCCAAGCAAGCCGCCCTTGAGCATGCCCGCGCGGTACATGTCGATGTACCGGCCGAACCACTCACGACGGCTCACATCTGCATGCTCGTCACCGGGAGCGACGTCGAACTGCTCGCCCTCGCCGGGTGCCGAGGGTTTCAGGTTTTGGCCCAGCCCGTACCCGTTGTTGAACGGATTGAGATTCGGCGGGGTTCCCGGATTGGCGCCCGGTATCGCGGGCAACGGATTCTGGCCGAGAACGGTCGCCTGGTCAAGACCGACGACCGGCGGTGCGCCGAGTGCGCCAGGGACATCGGCGGGCGGTAGTCCGTTCTGCGCCAGCACGTTGAGCCCATTGGGCCCAAGAGGCGCGCCGACGACTGGGACCATTGGACCGGGGGGAGGCGGAGGCGCGGGCTCGCCGGGCACCGGCAAGGGCTCCGGCGGTGGAGGGTCGGCAGCGGCGGTCGCCGCGAAGGCGACCGCCGCTCCGAAAGTGACCAAACCTACTGCCGCAACGTTCGCGACCGCATTCTTTGCGATGACCATGCGATCTCGATCAATCATGGCGAATGGTCTTCTCTCCCTTAGTGTTCGACGCTTGGCTCAGACAGCCTTGGTCACGCCGTAGTACGCCACCACGTCATCGGTGTCGTCGGTCGCGCTTGTCAGCGTCGCGTAGGACCGCAGGAACGACTGACCGACGCAGCCGTCGACCTTGATGTGGGTGTCCTTGAGGGTGACACGCACAGGCGCGGTCTTGTAATCCTTCTTGTCGACGGTGACGGTGGACACCGTGCCGGGCTTGGCGTGGATCTCAATCGTTCCGGAGATCGGGAACGAAATGCCGGTTGGCACGATGCCGCCGGTCAGCGACGAGCCTGAGGTGCTGATGCCCGCCTGGCCGATGAGCCTGACCTGGCCGAGTTCGATGCCACAACCGATCTGATAGCCGGCCTCCAGCGTCCCGCCCTTCAGACTGGTCTTGCCCTTGCCCGTCACCGTTCCGGTGAACGTGCCACCCACGAGGTATTCGCGCGACGAGACCGCGGTCGTCAGCGGTGCCACCGGCAGCTGCGTCTCGTCCTTGGCCACGACGGTCAACACCCAACCATCTGGAGTCGTCACGATCCCGGGATCCGCCGACGCCACGACGCCGTTGTCCGGCGGAGGCCCGGCGTCGTCGGCCGGCGGGTCAGCCAGCGCGAGGGGTGCGGTCCCGAGCGGGATCAGCATGCAAGCAGCCACTGTGGCAAAGCGATTCAACATGTTTTCTCTTCCGTTCGAGTTCGCAGGGGTCAGACGGCCTTGGTGACGCCGAGGTAGGTGATGACGTCGTCGGTGTTGTCGGTCGAGCTCGTCAGGGTTGCGTACGAGCGGATGAACGACTGGCCGGCGCACTGGTCGGTCTTGATGCGGACGCCGGTGATCGTGATGCGCGTCGAGGTGCCCTTGAACTTCTTCTTGTCGATGGCGACCGTCGTCACCGTGCCGGGCTTCAGGTAGACCTTGCCCTGCAGGAAGACGCCCAGGCCGGCGTTGGCGTTGGTGAACGGAATGTTAATGCCGGGCGTGAAGCTGGCGCCGGGGTTGATCTCGACTTCGTCGGAGATGATGCCGCAACCGATCTGTTCACCGGCCTCGAACGAACCGCCGGTCAGTTTGGTCTTGCCGCCACCGGAGATCTTTCCGGTGAAGGTGCCCGCCACCAGGTATTCGCGCGACGAGATGGCGGTGGTCAGCGGCGCCACCGGCAACTGCGTCTCATTGCTACCGACGACCTCGAGGTGCCACCCGTCCGGGGTATCAAGGACACCGGGAGGAGCCGAGGGCACGGCACCCTCCGGCGGTAGCGGGTTGGTGACGGGAACTACCGCCGGGTCCGGCGGTGGAGGGGGGTCGGCCAACGCGAGGGGCGCAGTCCCGACCGGGACCAGCAGGCAAGCAGCCAGTGCGGCAAAACGATTCAACATGGGTGTTAAGACGCCTCTCGTGGGTCGGAATCCAAGGGGATCCAACGGATCTGTCGCGAGGGAGCCTCTAATGGTGGAGTTGCCAAACGGTGAACGGACCGGAAACAATTAGCGCATGGTTTCCATCGAGTAAGCGTCTCTGCGCTGCGGTCTCATGTGGGGCTTAAGCAGTCTCAATCAAAACCACAGCCCGAAGACAGGCAATGGACCGCGATTGGAAATCATGCGTTGGGCCGGTGTTCACCTTTCAGACACCTGGCCAATCGACGGTAGTTCGAGTTACTGCCCTCGAGACTGGACGGGGCTCGTCGACGTGGGTTTGGCTGGCGGCAATGCATGCCGGCGGGTGGAGCAAAACCAGCTAACCCTGCGAGACCGACTACCTTGGAGGAAACGTTGAGTTCATCTCACGTATACGAGCGAGCGCTGGCCGCATCTTTCGTCGCGTTCAGCCTTGGGGCGACGGTCATTCCGACGGCCTCCGCTGACGACGTCACGGTCGACGGGGCGTCACCGGGCCCGGTTCAGGTGGCTCCCGGGCCGACGGCGGACAACGCCGATCCTGCGGCGCTGGCGGCATGCGCTCAGTTCGCCCAGATCCTCGACGGATCGTCCGCCTACTACGGCGATTTCGCCGACTCATTCGAAGGCTCCGACTATTCAGACCCCGCCGTCGCCAGTAGCAACTCCGTCGGCCGGACCGCGCTGCGCGAATCCGCCGCGCTCGCGATGAGCACAGCGAATACACCCGGTTTGGACCCGGGGATCGCAGATCCCATGCGGTCCTGGTCGGTCGGCGCGACGAAGCTGCTCCTCAAGATGGGTCTGCGCATACCCGGCGACAGCTTGAACACCACCGCGAACGACATGAACAACGACGCCACCAACGTTCAAGTGGCCTGCGCGGCCGCAGGGACGCACGCCTAATCTGGTGAAACGTCTACACATTGGGGCGGTTGCGCTCAGCCTCGTGGTCACCGGTTGCGGGGGTGGCGCTGCGTCGGGGGCTTCGGAACCACTGAGGTTGGTGCCGGACAACGCCCTCACCGGATCGCTCCTTAGCGCCGACGAGATCAACGCCGTCATGGGGACCAGCGGGATGACGGCGCATCCGCCCGCCACTGCGATGGGTGATCACCGCAATCTTCTGCCAAACCTGAATTGCCTGGGTGTCTGGCAGGTCAACGAAGCTCCGATCTACGAGTCCAGTCACTGGAAATCGGTTCGCCAGCAGATGCTTCGGGCGCCGGACAACGACGAATGGGATTCCCTTGTCGTGCAGTCGATCGTGTCTTACCGCACGGCCGATGGGGCGCGGCAATTCTTCACCGAGTCGACGGACCGATGGTCCAAGTGCACGAACCACAACGTGAACATCGAACTCAACGGCCAGAAGCTGCCGAAGTGGCGCAGTGGCGATCTGACGAAGACCGACAACCAGCTCGCGATGCCGTATACCCGGACCAACGGCGACCAGATCAGGTCATGTCAACGAGCGCTCGAACTTGCCGCCAACGTGATTCTGGACATTCAGGCGTGCACGCCACAGCAGGAGGCCGCGGTCACCCAGGCCGCCGACATCGCCGACAAGATCGTGTCGAAACTTCCCCGGTGAGTCAGGCTCTGGCCCACCGCAACAGATACCTGTAGTACAGGCCTCGCCGCACCGAGGCCCCGGGCAGCAGTTCTTCCGCGGTGCGCCGGATGTCGTCGAGGCCCTCGCATGGATCGGCGACCGCGACGCCGATGTTGCCGGTCTCGGAATGCAGCCAGGATCCGGCGCGTGCAGCGGGAAGGCGCAGCACGTCCCAAAACCAGTCGCGCACAGTCTTATTGGCTGCAACACCGACGACCGCGATCTCGCCGGTCGGTGCGGTGTTGTGGTTCCAGTAGTCACGATCACTCCGGACGGGCATACACAGACTGTGCCACGGCGTCGGGTGAGGACGGTTACGCAGCCGCGCCGGTGTTCTCGCTACCCGTCTGTTCGCCGGTGCCGGTCGAAGACTCGGTGGATGGCGCGCTTTCCGTCGTCGGTTTCGGCGTCGGCGATGTCGAAGTGCTCGTTGTCTCAACGGATTCGGAGTCGACGCCCGATGTCTTTTGCTCGCCGAGCTGCTGCGGGACGGCCTTCTCGCTATCGCGCACGACATTGGTCAACGGCTTCGGTTTGTCCTTCTCAGGGAGGGCGGCATCCTTTTCTGTCGACGCTTGCACATCTTTGTTCGTTGCCACGGCGTCGGCCGTGAGGGTTGTCGTGGACGTCGTCGTCGCGGCGGACCCGCCACCGGTGACCGCCTCCAGCCCCTGTTGGATCGCCCCGGGAATCTTGGTTGCCGTCGCGACGATCTCGGCCGGCGGCGGGAAAAGCCGTGCAGGCTCGTACTTGCTGGGGTCCGCGGGGATCGGATTGCCACCGGGATAGGCCGAGTTGACGAGCACGGTCAGCAGCGGTTCGGTGAGATCAGCGATGAAATTGCCGAACACGGGCACGACGTCGCGGATCAGGTTGGTCAGCGGCAGGCCGTTGCTCGTGTACGTCACATAGGTGGTGTTGCCGCGCTTGGTGACGTACGCGGCCACGCGGTCGCCGGCGGGCACTGCACCGCATTGAGCGTCAGGACATTCGAGGACTTGACCGTTGTCGGTGATGCCGCACGTGTTGGCCGACCCGCAGGTGTACTTCGGCGAGCCGTCAACGTTGACCGGTAGGTCGAGTTGGTCCTGGTTCAGATGCCGGTACAAGTACGCGACCAACGAATTCACGTCTGCTACGACGTTCCATACGTCCGCGGGAGCGTTCGAGTTGTAGTCGTACGCGTATCCGACGTCGACGAGGGCCGCAGCGTCGGTGTCGGTAGGCGTGGGGAACGGGTTGACGCCGATCAACGCAAACCACGGATAACGGGTGCCGAAGCCGCCGTTGGGCCGGGCGACGTTGTTGTCAAGGATGAAGACCGTCTGCGGGAGGGCCGGATCGTGCTGCGCCTGCAGTTGCATCAGCAGCAAACTGGCATTGGCGGCACCCCAGCCCGAGGACAGGATCGCGTTCTGCTCGCCGGCGTTGTCCTGCAGCGCCTGGTTGATACCCCATGGCCCGGTGAAGAAGTTGACGTGTGTGATGTCGGTGCCCGTGGTGTTGTACGGCGCCGCATCGAACTTGCCCTGGTAGAAGTTCTCGTTGCCACTGCCGTCCGGGTGCGTGGAGCTGCCGACGACGATCAGCGCGGCAAGATCCACAAGGGGCGCCGACAGCAACGCCGGCTGCATCGCAGCAACTCCGGCAATGCTCGTCGCGACCCCGACCGCCGCGACGCGCATCGTCGTCTTCTTTATCCGGTTCTTACCGGTCTTGCTCATCTCCGGCGTCCTCCCCCAAGCCACAGATAGCAACCTATCGTGCCACCCAGTGCCAGGGGAGTCCCGGACAGCATATCCGCCGGTATTTACGTATTCAACAATTTCTTGGAGCGCCGCTGAGTTACGCGCGTTCGGCCGTCATGTTCATCTCGAGCGTGCCCTGGCACGGGCCGCTCAAAATGTCGGTGTGCATGGTGCCGGAAAGTGACCCGTCGGGTTGTGGCGTGTAGCGCACATCGGCTCGCGCGGGACTCCATTGGATCGTGCCGTCGTCCATCATGCAGTCCCACTGGAAATCGCTGACCTGTGTCCAGGACGACCCATCCCAGGTGAATTGAATCGGCTGCGGAACCGTCGGATTTCTCGGCGGAGGGCCGCTGGTGATCGTTGCCGTGCAGTTGCTGTCGGAGCAGCTCGAGCTGAACCCGTAGGTGTCGGTGTATTGAACCTCAGGCTGGCCGGCCGCGATGCTCGTCCCGGCCTTTGGGCCGACGATGAACGTGATCGCGTACTCGCCGTTCCAGGACGCAGCGTCGGCGGTGGCCGTCGGGGAAAGCGACAGCGCGATCGTCAGCGACGCGGCGCCCAAACCGACGAAACTGCTCAGCCGAAATCGGGTCATCGGTTCTCCTCGTGGGATCTGTACCACGAATGAGTTTCCCAGAGTCAGTGGTTCAGGAGGAGGTGAATGGGGCCCGATCGAAGCCGCGATCGAGCCGTAAAACTCCCTGTGACAAGCGGCGACGCAAAGTAGTTAATCAGCGCCCCCGGCACGACTCGAACGTGCGACCTAGAGATTAGAAGGCTCTTGCTCTATCCAGCTGAGCTACGGGGGCAACCTCGCGAGTTTATCTCGCTGCGACAGGGAACCCTGCGCCCGCAACAGCTATATAAAGGCACTCCGTACCAACGGGCGGCGGACTAGCGTGGTGGCAGCACACTTCGACCGGGGAGGAGAGCGACGAGCATGAGTGACGTGCCGGACCTCGACGCGGCAGGACTTCCGGAGGAACTCAGCGCGTTCGACCAGATCTTGCATCGCGGCGAAGCCAACCCGCGGACCCGTTCCGGCATCATGACCCTGGAGATCCTCGACGCGACGCCGGACTGGGATCGCTTCCGGGCCAGGTTCGAGAACGCCTCACGCAAGGTGCTGCGGCTCCGTCAGAAAGTCGTAACACCGACACTGCCAACCGTGGCGCCGCGCTGGGTGATCGACCCAGACTTCAACCTGGACTTCCATGTCCGTCGGCTCCGCGTTCCCGACCCCGGGACGCTGCGCCAGCTCTTCGACCTTGCCGAGGTGGCCACGCAGTCACCGCTCGACATCTCACGGCCACTGTGGACGGCGACCCTTGTCGAAGGACTCGAGGGCGGCTGTGCGGCCGTGATGATGCATCTCAGCCACGCGGTGACCGACGGCGTCGGAGCCGTCGAGATGTTCGCCAACATCTACGACCTCGAGCGCGACCCACCGGCGCAGGCCCCTCCGCCGCTGCCCATCCCGCAGGACCTCTCACCCAACGACCTGATGCGCCAAGGGATTAACCGGCTGCCCAGCACCATCGCGGGCCGGCTGGGAGGTGTGCTTTCTGGCGCCGCACACGTGGTGGGCGAAGTGATCCGCGATCCGATATCGCGGATGGGCGACGTGGTCGAGTACGCGATGTCGGGTGCCCGCGTCGTCGGTCCTGTCGCTCCGCCGTCGCCGGTGCTTCGTCGCCGCAGCCTGTCGTCACGTACCGAGGCGATCGACATCGAGTTCGGCGACCTGCACAGGGCTTCCAAGGCCGCGGGCGGCTCCATCAATGACGCCTATCTCGCCGGGTTATGCGGGGCCCTGCGTATGTATCACGAAGCCAAGGGTGTTCCGATCGACGCGCTGCCGATGGCGGTGCCGGTCAACCTGCGCTCCGAGGCGGACCCGGCCGGCGGTAACCGCTTCGCAGGGGTCAACCTGGCTGCCCCGATCAGCCTCACCGACCCGCAGGTGCGGATCAAGAACATCCGCTCCCAGATGACCCGCAAGCGCGACGAGCGCGCGATCGACATGATGGGCGCTATTGCACCGGTGCTCAGCCTGCTGCCTGACACCGTCCTTGAGTCGATGGCCGGCTCGATCGTCAACTCCGACGTGCAGGCCAGCAACGTGCCCGTCTATGCGGGTGACACATTCATCGCGGGCGCAAAGATCCTGCGCCAGTATGGGATTGGCCCGCTGCCCGGCGTGGCGATGATGGTCGTGCTGATATCCCGTGCCGGATATTGCACGATCACGACGCGTTACGACCGCGCGTCGATCACCGACCCGGAGCTGTGGGCGCGCTGCCTGCTGGCCGGGTTCGACGAAGTGCTTGCCCTTGGCGGTGAGGGTCGGGCGGCGCCGGCGTCGTTCGCGACCGACACCGCCGAACTCAACCCGGTCTCCTCCAACGGAAGTGCGGCACAATGACTTCGGCTAACGGTCAGTCCAATCCCCGTACATTGCGGCTGCCCGGATCGGTCGCCGAGATCGAGGCCAGCCCGTCCGGGCCCGAGGTGGGCGCGTTTTTCGATCTCGACGGCACTCTCGTCGCCGGCTTCACCGGCGTCGTCATGACCCAAGACCGGTTACGCCGACGCCAGATGTCCGTCGGCGAATTCATCGGGATGGTGCAGGCCGGGCTCAACCATCAGTTGGGCCGCTCGGAGTTCGAGGACCTCATCGGCAAGGGCGCCCGAATGCTGCGCGGCAGTTCGCTCGCCGACATCGACGAGCTTGCCGAGCGCCTGTTCGAGCAGAAGATCGTCGGCCGCATCTATCCGGAAATGCGCGATCTCGTGCGTGCCCACCAGGCCCGCGGGCACACCGTCGTGCTCAGCTCGTCGGCGCTGACGGTGCAGGTGGAACCGGTGGCGCGATACCTCGGCATCGACAACGTGCTGAGCAACAAGTTCGAGACCGACGAAAACGGTTGCATCACAGGGGAAGTGCTCAGGCCAATCCTGTGGGGGCCAGGCAAGGCAAGGGCGGTACAGGCGTTCGCCGCGAAGAACAGCGTCGACCTGTCCAAGAGCTACTTCTATGCCGACGGCGACGAAGACGTCGCGTTGATGTACCTCGTCGGCAATCCTCGGCCGACCAACCCGGCGGGCAAGCTCGCCGCTGTCGCGGCCAAACGCGGTTGGCCGGTGTTGCGGTTCACCAGCCGTAGTGGCGCCAACCCGGTTTCGCAATTGCGGACGGTTGCGGGTATCGCGTCGCTGGGGCCGATCGCGGCAGGGGCCCTCGGCCTTGGGCTGCTTACCCGCAACAAGCGCACCGGCGTCAACTTCTTCACGTCGACGTTCGGCCGCACTTTGTTGACCCTCACGGGGATCAACCTCAACGTGCTCGGCAGGGAGAACTTGACCGCTCAGCGGCCTGCGGTGTTCATCTTCAACCACCGTAACCAGGCTGACCCGATGATCGCGGGCACGTTGGTCAAGGACAACTTCACCTCGGTCGGCAAGAAGGAGCTCGAGAACGACCCCATCGTCGGCACCATGGGAAAGATCATGGATGCGGCCTTCATCGACCGCGACGACCCGCAGAAGGCGGTCGAAGGGCTCAGGAAGGTGGAGGAACTCGCCAAGAAAGGCTTGTCCATTCTCATCGCGCCGGAAGGCACGCGCCTCGACACCACCGAAGTGGGCCAGTTCAAGAAGGGACCCTTCCGCATCGCGATGTCGGCCGGAATCCCGATCGTGCCCATAATCATTCGCAACGCTGAGGTCATCGCCGCGCGCGACTCGAGCACCTTCAACCCCGGCACCGTCGACGTCGTTGTGTATCCGCCGATTCCGGTCGACGACTGGACCCATGACAACCTTCCCGAGCGCATCGCCGAAGTCCGCCAGCTGTATCTCGACACCCTCAAGGCCTGGCCGCACGACGCGGTGCCCACCGCCGAGCTCTACGACCGGAAGAAGGCCCCGGCCAAGAAAGCCCCTGCGAAGAAGGCCGCCAAGAAAGCGGTGAAGAAGACAGCCAAGAAAGCGGCGGACGCACCGGCGAAGAAAGCAGCCAAGAAGGCGACGAAAAAGGCCGCCGCGAAAGGCCGGCCGTGAAAGTCCCCGCCGACAGTTACGCGCCCTTCACCGCCACTGACGACGCGCTGGTGCTCGCGTCGGTGTCGTCGCCCGCCGAACAGGAGCTGCTCAACGACTGGCTGGAACGCCAGCGGCGGGAACACCCAGACTCAAATGTGGAAGTGCTTCGGTTACCCGTCGACGATGATCCCCCCGGAGCAGTGCTGGCCCAGCTGGTGGAACTTCTTGACGCCGACGAAGACCGGTCCGTCGTGCCGGTGCGTGTGTTCTGGATACCAGGTGGACTGCCCACCCGATCCAAGGTCGTGGCGTTCCTGTCCGGCCGTGACACCTACCGGCCACCCGAAATCCTGCAGCGTCGCATTCTTCACAAGGACCCGTCACGCGCACGAGTGGTGGCTGGCGAACCCGCGAAAGTGTCTGAGCTGCGCCAGCAGTGGAGCGACAACACCACAGCGGAGAACCCGCGCGAGTTCGCGCGGTTCGTCCTGCGTCGGGCCATCCTCGCGATCGAACGCGTCGAGCTGCGCCTGCTCGGACCGGAGTACAAGTCACCCCGGTTGATCAAGCCCGAGCTGCTGGCTTCGGCGCGCTTTCGTGAAGGGCTGGAACAGATCCCGGATGCGGACGTCGATAAAGCGGGGGAGATGCTCGATGAGCTCTCCACCGGCTGGAGTCGGTTCTCCGTCGATCTGATTCCGGCATTGGGCCGTGCCATCTTCAGTCGCGGCTTCGATCCCAACATCGACTACGACCGCGATCAGGTCGAAGCTATGCGGCGCGCGCTGGAGACTCATCCGGCCGTGCTGCTGTTCTCCCATCGGTCTTACCTCGACGGCGTAATAGTGCCAGTCGCCATGCAAGAGAACAGGTTACCGCCGGTACATACGTTCGCTGGCATCAACTTGTCGTTCGGGTTCATGGGGCCGCTGATGCGCCACTCCGGCGTAATCTTCCTTCGACGCAAGCTCGACGATCCGCTGTACAAGTATGTTCTGCGGCAGTTCGTCGGATACATCGTCGAGAAGCGATTCAACCTGAGCTGGTCGATCGAGGGGACACGCTCGCGGACCGGAAAGATGTTGCCTCCGAAACTCGGCCTGCTCGCTTACGTCGCTGACGCATATCTCGACGGCCGCAGCGACGACATCCTGCTGCAGCCGGTGTCGATCAGTTTCGATCAACTGCATGAGACGGCCGAGTATGCGGCCTACGCGCGCGGCGGCGAGAAGACACCCGAAGGGCTGGGGTGGCTTTACCACTTCATCAAGGCTCAGGGCGAGCGCAATTACGGCAAGATCTACGTCCGCTTCCCCGAGGCCGTTTCGATGCGCGAATACCTCGGCGAGCCGCACGGCCAGATGGCCACAGACAAGGACGCCAAACGTCTGGCGATGCAGAAGATGGCTTTCGAAGTGGCGTGGCGCATATTGCGGGCCACCCCTGTAAATGCGACCGCGCTGGTGTCGGCGCTGCTGCTCGCCGCCCGCGGCAGGGCCCTGACCCTGGACCAGCTGCACCACACCTTGCAGGATTCGCTCGACTATCTGGAGCGCAAACAGACTCCGATGACCAACAGCGCGTTGCGACTTCGCACACCGGACGGTGTCCGCGCCGCGGTCGACGCGTTGTCGAACGGACACCCGATCACGAGGGTCGACGGCGGCCGCGAGCCGGTTTGGTACATCGCGCCGTCGGACGAACACGAGGCATCGTTCTACCGCAACACGTTGATCGACGCGTTCTTGGAGACGTCAATCATAGAGTTGGCGCTCGCTCACGCGCACCGGGCAGACGGTGATGGCGTGCAAGTGTTTTGGGCTCAGGTGGCGCGACTGCGCGATCTACTGAAGTTCGACTTCTACTTCGCTGACTCGGCAGCCTTTCGCGAGCACATCGCAGAAGAGATGTCCTGGCATGAGAATTGGGAAAACCAAGTCGCAGCCGGCGGCGACCAGATCAAGATGCTGCTGCGAGCCAAGCGACCGCTTGTCGTCGGGGCCATGCTGCGCCCGTTCTTCGAGGCGTACGAGATCGTGGCCGAGGTCTTGTGCGACGCGTCCGCCGAGATCGGCGAGAAGGAATTGACGAACAAAGCGCTTGGCTTGGGCCGCCAGTACGCGGCACAGGACCGGGTGCGTAGTAACGACGCAGTCTCTGCGTTGTTGTTCGCCACCGCGCGTCAGGTCGCCGCCGACCAGCATCTGTTGGAACCCGCCGCCGATCTGGGCGAGCGCCGGGCCCAATTCCGCAACGAACTGCGGGCCGTTCTGCAAGACATGGACGAGGTCGAGCAGATCTCTCGTGAGCAGTTCGCAGCCCGTGAGATGGAGCGCCGCGGCCTACGCAGCGAGTCCGCGTAGCGAGGACGGCCCGCAGGCCAGCGAGGGTTCACGCCATACGCTGGTGCCTATGACCACGGCGGCATCGACTGTGCGCACCAGCGCGGTGTGGCCCGTGCTCGTCGGAGTCGCGGTGCTGGCCGGGGCAACCGCCGCGGGCATCGGCGCGCTGTCGCTGGCTGACGCGCTGACCGCGACGGGCCTGCCCGACCCGGGACCCGTGACCACTTACGGCTTGCCGTTCGTGCGGGCGGCGGGGGAGATCGCCGCGGTGCTGGCCGCCGGGTCGTTTCTGTTCGCGGCGTTTCTGGTGCCGCCACAGCCGAACGGCGTGCTCGACGCCGCCGGATACCGTGCGCTGCGGCTGGGAACGGCCGCGTCGGCGGTCTGGACGGTGTGCGCGGCGCTGCTCGTGCCGCTGACGGTGTCAGACGTTTCCGGCCAGCCGCTGCGCGAACATCTCAATCCCGCCGGTATCTGGTCGGCGGCCAGCATTGTCGACATCGCCGGAGCGTGGCGGTGGACCGCGTTCCTCGCCGCGGCGGTGACGGTGGCCAGCCTGCCGGTGTTGCGGTGGGCGTGGACGCCGGTGCTGCTTGCCGGGGCGCTGCTGACGTTGGCGCCGCTGGGCCTGACGGGCCATTCGTCTGCCGGCGGCGCACATGACATGGCGACCAACAGCCTGCTGATCCACCTGGCTGCGGGCGCCTTGTGGGCGGGCGGCCTGTTGGCGCTGCTGGTGCACGCGATGCGCGCCGGTGAACATGCGGACCTGGCGGCCCGGCGGTTCTCGGCTCTGGCGTTGTGGTGCTTCGTCGCGATGGCCGCGAGCGGGGTGGTCAATGCATTGGTGCGGGTGCCTGTGCCCGATTTGGTACGCACCGACTACGGCTGGCTGGTGATCGGCAAGTTTGTGGCTTTGTGTGTGCTGGGGTTGCTCGGCTGGCGGCAGCGCAGAAGCAGCCTCGTGGCCTTGCGAGCCGATCCGTCGGCGCGCGGTCCCCTGATCCGCCTGGCGCTGGTCGAGGCTGCGGTGTTCGGGCTGACGTTCGGCATCGCGGTCGGCTTGGGTAGGACGCCTCCGCCGCCGCTGCTGCGGGAGCCGAGTCCTGTCGAGGTGGCGATCGGGTATGACTTCGCCGGGCCGCCGACGCTGGCACGCGTGCTGTTCGATTGGCGTTTCGACCTGATCTTCGGAACGGCCGCGATCGTTCTGGCGGTGCTGTACCTGGCCGGTGTGCGCCGGTTGCGTCGCCGCGGCGACGCCTGGCCGGTGGGCCGGACGCTGGGGTGGCTGTGCGGATGCGCGGCGCTGCTGTTCGCGACGTCGTCGGGCCTCGGGCGCTACATGCCGGCGATGTTTTCGATGCACATGGTGGCGCACATGCTGCTGTCGATGCTGGTGCCGATTTTGTTGGTGCTCGGTGCGCCGGTGACGCTGGCTCTGCGGGCGCTTCCGACGGCAGGTCGCGGCGATCCACCGGGGCCGCGGGAGTGGCTGCTGGCGGCGCTGCACTCGCGGGTGTCGCAGTTCCTGACCCACCCGATCGTGGCGACGGTGCTGTTCGTCGCGGGCTTTTACGGGCTGTATTTCGGCGGCCTCTTCGACGCCGCAGTCGACAATCACGCCGCGCATGTGCTGATGAACGTCCACTTCCTGCTGTCGGGCTACCTGTTCTACTGGGTGGTGATCGGCATCGACCCGACGCCTCGGCAGATACCGCAATTGGGCAAGCTTGCGATGGTGTTCGCGTCATTGCCGCTGCACGCGTTTTTCGGTGTGGTGATGATGAGTATGAAAACCGTTCTGGGCGAGTCGTTTTACCGCTCGCTGCAGCTCAGCTGGCATACCGATCTGTTGGGTGATCAGCGTCTCGGAGGTGGAATCGCCTGGGCGGCAGGCGAAGTGCCGCTCGTTGTGGTGATGATCGCGCTGCTGATCCAGTGGCGCCGCAGCGACGAACGCACCGCCAAGCGACTCGACCGCGCTGCTGATCGCGACGACGATGCGGACCTGGCCGCGTACAACGCGATGCTGACAGAATTGGCGCGTCGGGATGGGCAGTCGCGTTAGCGGCGGCGAACCGCCGGCACACTAAGTCAATCGCGTGACGGTGCCGGCGAAGCCCAGCGCGTGCTCGTAAGTCTCAAGATTGTCGCGAGAGATTTTCGCGTGCACGGGACGTTCCAGAAGGAATCGCAGCACGGGGTTATAGGCGTGATACGTCTCGTGGAACGTGAGCACCGTTGTGCCGTCGGACTGTTCCTCGAGTTCGTGATAGCCCTCGGCGCGTGACCACAGCGGCGCACCGACCGCAATGTACCGCGACAGCTTGTTGAGCTTGCCTTCGGTCACCGTTTCAAACGACCGCCCCTTGCCCCCCGACAACAGATACTTGGGTACCTCGAAGATGCAGGTGCGCACGAGACCCTCACCGGCCTCGTCGCCTTCGTGGAGGATCTCCATGCTGCCCGTAGGCCACTTGAGGACGCGCGGTCTTGGCGAGTTCGGGGGCACCGGGGGATGCAGCACGCGCCACACCCTTCTCGGAGGTGCGTCGATGTGGAATCGCACGGTGTAGGACTGCATCAGTGCTCTCCTTCCCAGGAGTTCCAAAACGTGACGGTCTCCGGTGGTGGCCGCGAGGCCGGCCGGAAGTCATTGCCGATTGTGTAGGCCACCGGGAACAGCGCCGCCTGGGTCACGCCGGCGGGGATTCCCAGGAGTTCCCCGACCTCGCGTTCTTTGGCCAGATGCATGGTCGTCCACACGGACCCCAGACCGCGTGATCGAAGCGCCAGCAGGAAACTCCAGCCGGCAGGGATGATCGAGGCCCACGCCGACGCGGCGGCCACCTGGTTGCTGCCGTCGATACGGCTTGTCAGACAAGGGATTACGTGAACCGGAACCTTCGCCAGGGTCTCGGTGAGCCCGAGGGCGCTTTCATACACGCGTCGGGTCTGGGAGTCGGATTCCGTTGAGGCGGCGTGCGCAAGATATTCGGCACCGATGCTGCGGTAGATCTCGGCGATCGCGGTGCGCTTGTCGGCGTCGGTGACCACCAGCCAGCGCCAGTCTTGGGCATTGCTCGCGGTGGGTGCCTGCATCGCGAGCCGCACGCATTCCAGAATGACGTGACGTTCGACCGGCCGCGTCAGGTCGAGGCGTTTGCGCACCGACCGTGTGGTGGTGAGAAGTTCGTCGACCGAGGCGATGTCCACCGGTCAGACGTCGATCGCACAGGATTGATCGACGCCGAGCACGGTCAACGTCCGACCGAGGCCGAGAAAGACAGCGACGCACAGTGTCAGGTCGAGGATCTCCTCGTCGCTGAACAGCTCGTGTAGTCGTTCGAAGAATGCGTCGTCGATGGAGGCGTGGTCAATGGCGAAGCGATCGGCGTACTCAATCGCAAGGCGCTGGCGCGGCGTGTAACCGGGGTAGGTGGCGTACGCAGCTACGTTCTCGTAGAGCTCTGGTGCGATGCCCGCGTCCAGCACTGACGGCGCGCGAAAGTCCGAGCACGCGGTGCAATCGTTGATCTGGGCGATTCGCATCCTGGCGAGTTCACGCTCGTTCGCAGGCAGGATGCTGTCCTGATAGGCGCCGCGGATCATCCGCTCGACCATGGCGCAGAGCTGAGGTCGTAACGTCCAGATCATCGCGGCTTCGCCGCCGGGGCCGTCGGGCACATCGAGCCTTGCCATCATCGAACTCCCTGCATGCGAGGGCCGTTACCCTTGTGAGGAAACCAGACTCTCGGTGTCGCTGTCCAGATGCAGCGCCCGCGCTTGGAGGTCTCGGCGTGCTTTTCATGCATGAGGTACACAAGGTGCGCGGTCGCGCCGAAGACAGCTTCGAAGCCGCTTTTCGTAACGCTTGGATGCCTTTGCTCGGCAGCGGCGACGATGCCCGGTTGCTGTGGTACGCGAACCAGGCGCATGGGACCGGGCCCGCTTACACGGTCGTGACGGTGACTGCGGTTCGGGACGGCAGCGCGTGGGAGCGCCTGGCGCTGCGGATACAGAGTGGAGATCTGCGGAAGTGGATGCGCGACCTCGATGAGCTCCGCCACGACGTCGAAGCCAAATTGCTTGTCCCACTTGCATGGTCGCCACTGAAGGACGTGGAGTTCGACCAGGTTCCCGCGGATGGCCGGGAGCATGAGCTGACCCTTTACATGGAAGACACCATGTGGCCCTACGAGGACAAGTTTGGTGAGTACATCGAGCGATGCGGGGAGGTGTACTCCAAGAGCCTGGACCGGCCTAACCCGCTGCTCACCATTGAGGCCGCCTTCCAGCCTGCCCTTGGCAGCCAGCTGCGCCGCGAGGTGGCGCTGATGCAGCGCATCCACGACCCACAGGCGCTTCTGAAGCTCATTCAGACCGAGATTCCTCCTGAGCACCGCGGCCCAGGGACGTGGATGCACGACGCGCTCGAGCTGCGCGATCAGTGGACCAGCCGGCTGCTGCGAACCTCCGCCTGGTCACCCCTTTACTGAGCGCGGCAGATGAACATCAGCACAATCCTCGACGCGCCCGCGGCCGGCGATCCTGCCCGCGCCGCGCTCATCATCGGTGGGCGAACGATCACCTACCGCGAACTGGCAGCGGCCGTCGATCGCTGCGCAGCCCGGCTGTCCGCCCATGGGCTGACGGGTCGGCGCGTCGCCGTCGTGGACGTCGGCAGCGAGCTGTCGATCGCGACGATGTTGGGCGCCGCGCGGATCGGTGCCGCGGCGGCACTGATGAACCCCGCCCTGACATCTGTTGAGATTCGCGGTCTCGTCGCCAACGCCGACTGCGCCGATGTGGGTGTCGCAGGGCAGGCATATGCGGCACGTTTGGTGGAAGCCGGTGTGGCTCAGGCGCTTACGGCCAGTGACCTGTTGCTCGACGGTGTGGCTGCCACGCCTTCGACGGCCGACGATGTCGATGACCGCGACGGCCTCGTCCTGTTCACCAGTGGCACAACCGGTCTGCCGAAGGCGATTGGCATCACCAACCGGCAGCTGACAGCGCGAATAAAGGGAGTCGCCACACCATTTCGGGCAGACGCCGCGCCCACGGTGAGCATGATGAGCGTCCCCTTCTTCCACGTCGGCGGCGCCGTCGGCGTGCTCGGCAACCTGTACTCGGGCAACACCTACGTGGTGCAGGACCGGTTCGACGCCGGAGAGTGGTTGCGCCTGGTGCAAGAACACCGGGTGGCTTCCACTTTCATGGTACCGACGATGCTGCAGCGGATCCTCGATCATCCCGACTTCGAGAACGCCGACCTCTCGTCGCTGGCCGTCATCGCCTACGGGGCCGCGGCCGCGCCTGCCGCGTTGGTGCGCAGGGCGATGGACGCGCTGCCACATGTGGGATTCGCCAATGTATTTGGGCAGACCGAGACTTTGGGCGCGTACACGACTCTGCTGCCAGACGATCACCGAGATCCCAACCGCGTGGGTTCTGTCGGCCGACCGCTGCCGGGCGTCGAGGTCCGAGTGGTCGACCCCGACACCGGTATCGATGTCGAGCCGGGAACTGTCGGGGAGTTGTGGGTGAACACGAGCCAGAACGTCGTCGACGGCTGGCTACACACCGGGGATCTCGCGCACCGGGACGCCGACGGCTACATCTATCCGAGCGGCCGACTGAAGGACACCATTAACCGCGCAGGAGAAAAGTTCGGTCCGATCGAGGTCGAGGAGGCCATTCGGACGCATCCAGCCGTGAGCGACGTGGCGGTCGCCGGTATCGCCGACGAAGAGATGGGTCAGCGGGTGGGTGCAGCGGTGGTGGCGCGGACGTCGCTGACGCTCGACGAACTGCGCTCGCACTGCCGCGAGCTGATCGCCTACTTCAAGCTGCCGGAGCGCCTGAGGATCGTCGACCACATTCCGTACAACGACACCGGCAAGGTGAACCGACGTCGGCTCGCCGCTCTGATTGCCGACGGGGCCTAAGCCAGCGAGAGGAGCTGCCGTGCTGTTCCTTCACGAGACGCACAAGGTGGTAGGTGCGCGCGAGGACGAGTTCGAGGCCGCCTACCGCGAGGGCTGGATGCCCACACTGGCCGAGGGCGATGAGGCGCGTCTTCTCTGGTACACCAACCACGCTCACGGCTCCGGACTGTCCTACAACGTCGTCACCATCACCGCGATCGCCGACGGCGCCGCGTGGGAGCGGCTGGGACGTCGAGCACAAGCGGGCGATCTGCAGCCGTGGATGAGCGAATTGGACAACCTGCGTCACGAGGTGACGGGCAAGATCTTGCTTCCGGTCGACTGGTCGCCACTGCAGGAGGTGGACCTGGCCAGGGTGCCGACCGACGGGGCTACGCATCCGTTGAGCCTCTTCATGGAGGACACCGGGTGGCCCTCCGCGCCGCTAGACGATTACATCCGCGCATGGGATGAGATCTACTACCGACCGCTGTCAAAGACATCGCAGATACTGGACATCCAGGCGTGCTTTCAGGTCGCGCACGGCAGCTACAAGAGGCGAGAAGCCATGCTGTGGCAGAGGATTTCATCTGCCAACGACTACGCCACCCTCGTCCATCTGCTCACCGCCGAGATTCCACCCGAGCACCGAGGGCCGGGCACGTACATGTTCGAGGCGCTCAAATACCGCGACCAATGGGAGAGCCGGCTTCTGCGAACCTCGGCGTGGTCACCTCTGTACTAAGACCGGTACGGCGCCCTCGCCAACCCGAGTGTCGAAAGTCCCCTTCCGCGGCCAGCGGGCCATCCACAGTCCGCAATTCATCCACAGCCCAGGCCAGTCCGCCCTGTGCGGTCGTCGATCTGTCAGCGACCCCGACGTCAATGGCTGGTACCGGCGTTTCGTCGGACTCAGATGAATCAATGACAGAAGGAATCAGAAATGTTCGAGACACCGATCACAGTCGTCGGCACCATCGTCAACGACCCCGTCCGCCGCCAGGTCGGCGACCAGGAGGTCATCAAGTTCCGCGTCGCGAGCAATTCGCGGCGGCGCACAGCCGATGGCACGTGGGAGCCCGGTAACTCGCTGTTCGTCACGGTCAACTGCTGGAGTCGCCTCGTCACCGGCGTCGGCGCTGCGTTGGGGAAGGGTTCGCCCGTGATCGTTGTTGGCCACGTGTACACCAGCGAGTACGAGGACCGCGACGGCGTCCGACGCTCATCGGTGGAAATGCGGGCCACCTCGGTGGGACCGGATCTTGCACGCTGCATCGTGCGCATCATCGAAAAGACGAGCCACACCAGCAGCAATGTCGACGAGGCCGACTCGTCAGCCCCTGAAACTGCCGATGAATCCACGGCCAGCGGCGATGACGAGTCTGCACCCGATGCGAAGGCGCTGCCTCTGTCGGCGTAGCTAGATTCGGCCACGCCTACGATGGTCCGCGAGCATTACCAAAGACTCACATTGCTTCGCGGAAAGGCAACCACACGGCATGGCCGAATTCATCTATTCGATGCGGAAGGTCCGCAAGGCGCACGGCGACAAGGTGATCCTTGACGACGTCAGTCTGAACTTCCTTCCAGGCGCGAAGATCGGCGTCGTCGGCCCGAACGGGGCCGGTAAGTCGAGCGTCTTGCGGATCATGGCCGGACTGGACGTTCCCAACAACGGCGACGCGCTGCTGCAGCCGGGCGCGTCGGTAGGCATCCTGCAGCAGGAGCCCGAGCTCGACGAAACAAAGACGGTGCGCGAGAACGTCGAGGACGGCGTGGCCATTAAGGCCAAACTCAACCGCTACAACGAGGTCGCCGAGCTGATGGCCACCGACTACACCGACGAGCTGATGGAGGAGATGGGCCATCTGCAGGAGGAACTGGACGCCGCCGACGCATGGGACATCGATTCTCAGCTCGAGCAGGCGATGGACGCACTGCGCTGCCCGCCGCCCGACGAGCCCGTCACCCACCTGTCGGGTGGCGAGCGCCGCCGCGTCGCGCTCTGCAAGCTGCTGCTGTCCAAGCCCGATCTCCTTCTGCTCGACGAGCCGACCAACCACCTCGATGCCGAGAGCGTGTTGTGGCTAGAACAGCACCTCGCTGAATACAAGGGCGCCATCCTGGCCGTCACCCACGACCGGTACTTCCTCGACAACGTCGCCGAATGGATTCTCGAACTCGACCGCGGCCGCGCGTTCCCCTATGAGGGCAACTACTCCACCTACCTGGAAAAGAAGGCCGAGCGCATCGCGGTTCAGGGCCGTAAGGACGCCAAGCTGCAGAAGCGGCTGAAGGACGAGCTGGAATGGGTTCGGTCCGGCGCCAAAGCGCGGCAGGCCAAGAGCAAGGCGCGTCTGCAGCGCTACGAAGAGATGGCTGCCGAAGCCGAGAAGACCCGCAAGCTCGACTTCGAGGAGATTCAGATCCCGACCGGGCCGCGGCTGGGCAGCGTGGTCGTTGAGGTCGATCACCTCGACAAGGGCTTCGACGGCAGGCCGTTGATCAAGGACCTGTCGTTCACGCTGCCCCGCAACGGCATCGTCGGCGTCATCGGGCCCAACGGCGTCGGCAAGACGACGCTGTTCAAGACGATCGTCGGCCTCGAGCAGCCCGACAGCGGCACCGTCAAAGTCGGGGAGACCGTCAAGCTGAGCTACGTCGACCAGTCCAGGGCGCGCATCGACCCCAAGAAGACGGTCTGGGAGGTCGTGTCCGACAAGCTGGACTACATCGAGGTCGGCCAGAACGAGATCCCGTCGCGGGCCTACGTCTCCGCGTTCGGGTTCAAGGGGCCTGATCAGCAGAAACCGGCCGGCGTGCTGTCCGGCGGTGAACGCAACCGGCTCAACATGGCGCTCACCCTCAAGGAGGGCGGCAACCTGATCCTGCTCGACGAGCCGACGAACGATCTCGACGTGGAGACACTGAGCTCGTTGGAGAACGCGTTGGAGAACTTCCCCGGCTGCGCGGTCGTGATTTCCCACGACCGCTGGTTCCTCGACCGCACCTGCACGCACATCCTGGCGTGGGAGGGCGACGACGACAACGAAGCCAAATGGTTCTGGTTCGAGGGCAACTTCGCTGCCTACGAAGAGAACAAAGTGGAACGACTTGGTATCGATGCGGCCCGTCCGCATAGGGTGACCCACCGCCGACTGACACGCGACTAGTGTCCAAATTGTGGGCCAGTGCCGGTCCACAGGTGTGAGTCAGGAGTGTCGCATGTCGGTCAATCCGCGTACTGGCACAGGTGTTGACGGACAGGCCCACTCGCCGACGTTGAGTCAGGACACCCTTGCCCGGCTCGCGCGTGCCTACCTTGCGACGTACCGCGGACCGCATGCCGACGCGCCAGGAGCCGATGCAGCCGTTACTGGTCCCGTCGACCGCACGGCCGCGGGATTGCTGTCACCGTCGTTGATCCAGGCCCACTACCGATTGGGCGGGCGCCGGCGAATGGGCGATACCCGCGTCGCCATCTACGGCGAAAACGACCCAGGTGGATTCGGCCCGTCGCTGCAGATCGTCACCGACTACGCGTCGATGCTGATGGACTCCGTCACCGTGCTGTTGCACAGGCTCGGCGTCGCCTACACCGCGATCATGAACCCGGTATTCCGGGTCCGTCGCGGACCGGCGGGGGAGCTGCTCGAGATCGAGCCGGCGTCGGCTGCGGCGTTCCGTGACGGCATCGACGAGTCGTGGATCCACGTCCAGCTCGCCGGCTCGGTGGAGGGCAAGTCGCTGGAAGAGGCAGAGCGTCTGCTGCCCAGCGTGCTCGCCGACGCGCGGCAGGTGGCCCTCGACTCGATGGCGATGGGCGCGGCGCTGCGCAGCGTGGCCGCCGAACTCGACAGCGATCACGAAGGCCGGTTCCCCGGGCACGATCGCAAGGACGTCGCCGCGCTGCTGCGCTGGCTGGCCGACGGGCACTTTGTGCTGCTGGGCTACCAACGCTGTCCGGTTCGCGACGGTCACTCATCGGTGGACCCGTCGAGCCGCCTTGGCGTGCTGCGGCTGCGCGAGGACGTGCTGCCGCCACTCACGAGCAGCGACGACCCACTCGTGCTGGCCCAGGCCACCATGCCGAGCTATATGCGCTACGGTGCCTATCCGTACATCGTCGTGGTCCGCGAACGCGCAGGGAACACGGCGATCGAGCATCGTTTCGTCGGCCTGTTCACCGTTGCCGCGATGAACGCCAATGTGCTTGAAATTCCGCTTATTTCGCGGCGAGTCAACGACGCGCTCGCCATGGCGCACCGGGATCCTAGCCATCCCGGACAGCTGCTGCTCGACATCATTCAAACCATCCCTCGATCGGAGCTCTTCGCCCTTTCCGCGAAGGAGCTGCTCGACATGGCGATGGCCGTCGTCGACCTCGGGTCGCGTCGACGCACACTGCTGTTCCTGCGCGCCGATCAACTCGCCCATTTCGTGTCCTGCCTGGTGTACCTGCCACGCGACCGCTACACCACCGCGGTGCGGCTGGCGATGCAAGACATCCTGGTGCGCGAGCTGGGTGGCGTCAGCATCGACTATGCCGCCAGAGTCAGCGAATCGCCCTGGGCGGTCGTTCATTTCACTGTTCGTCTACCCGAAGGGTCTCGCCCGCAGAGCATCGACGTCTCGCTGGACAACGAAACGCGCATCCAGAACCTGCTGACCGAGGCCGCGCGGACCTGGGGCGACCGGTTGCTTGGCGCGGTCAAGGACGGCTCGATCAGCCAGACCAAGGCCGAACACTACGCTGTCGCGTTCCCCGAGGTTTACAAGCAGGCCGTCTCGCCACTTGCTGCCATCAACGACATCGCGATCATCGAAGAGCTGCAAGACAATTCGGTCAAGCTCGTCCTCGCCGACAGTGACGAGGAGCGCATCGCGCAGCTCACCTGGTATCTCGGTGGCCGTTCGGCGTCATTGAGCGAACTGCTGCCAATGCTGCAGTCCATGGGCGTGGTGGTGCTCGAGGAACGACCCTTCACCGTCACGCGGCCCGACGGGTTGCCGGTGTGGATCTATCAGCTCAAGATCTCGCCGCATCAGACCATCCCGCAGGCGCCCAAAGGTCCGGAACGCGATGCCATGGCTGACCGGTTCGCCGATGCGGTGACCGCGATATGGCACGGCCGCGTCGAGATAGACCGCTTCAACGAGCTTGTCCTGCGTGCGGCTCTGACGTGGCAGCAGGTAGTCATTCTGCGCAGTTACGCAAAGTACTTGCGACAGGCGGGTTTTCCGTACAGCCAGGCCCACATCGAGTCGGTGATCATCGAAAACGCCGGCACCGCACGGTCGTTGATCGAGCTCTTCGAAGCGCTGTTCGCGCCGTCGGACTCGCCGAATCATCGCGACGCGCAGGCCGCCGCCGCGGCCGTGGCGGCCGACATCGACGCGCTGGTCAGCCTCGACACCGACCGCGTGCTGCGCGCATTCGCGTCGATGATCCAGGCCACCCTGCGCACCAACTACTTTGTCACCGGGCCGGATTCGGCCAGGCTGCAGAACGTGGTGTCGTTCAAGCTCAATCCCGGCCTGATCGATGAATTGCCGCTGCCCCGGCCGAAATTCGAGATCTTCGTGTACTCACCCCGCGTGGAGGGTGTGCATCTGCGGTTCGGATACGTCGCGCGCGGCGGCCTACGCTGGTCGGACCGGCGGGAAGACTTCCGCACCGAGATCCTCGGACTGGTCAAGGCCCAGGCGGTCAAGAACGCCGTGATCGTTCCCGTCGGCGCCAAGGGTGGCTTCGTCGTCAAGCAGCCGCCCGTGGCCACCGGTGATGCCGCGGCCGACCGCGACGCGACCCGCAGTGAGGGTGTCGCCTGCTACAAGTTGTTCATCGCCGGCCTGCTCGACGTGACCGACAACGTCGACAAGGCCACGGGCAAGGTTGTCAGCCCTCCTGAGGTGGTGCGCCGCGACGGCGACGACGCCTACCTCGTCGTGGCCGCCGACAAGGGCACCGCGACGTTCTCCGATATCGCCAACGACGTCGCAAAGTCATACGGCTTCTGGCTGGGCGACGCGTTCGCCTCCGGTGGCTCCGTCGGCTATGACCACAAGGCGATGGGTATCACCGCCAAAGGGGCGTGGGAATCCGTCAAACGACACTTCCGCGAGATGGGCGTCGACACTCAATCCGAGGACTTCACGGTCGTCGGCATCGGCGACATGAGCGGCGACGTGTTCGGCAACGGCATGCTGCTGTCCAAGCACATTCGGCTGCTGGCCGCGTTCGACCATCGGCACATCTTCATCGACCCCGATCCCGACGCCGCGAGGTCGTGGGACGAACGTAAACGGCTCTTCGAGCTGCCCAGGTCCAGCTGGGAGGATTACGACCACTCGTTGATCAGCGAGGGTGGCGGCGTGTACAGCCGCCAGCAGAAGGCCATCCCGATCAGCAGGCAGGCCAGGGCCGCTCTTCGCATCGATGACGCCGCCGAGGAGATGACGCCGCCGGCTCTGATCAAGGCGATACTCAAGGCGCCTGCGGACCTGCTTTTCAACGGCGGCATCGGCACCTACATCAAGGCCGAGACGGAGTCGGACGCCGACGTCGGTGACCGCGCCAACGATCCGGTGCGCGTGAACGGAAACCAGCTGCGCGCCAAGGTCGTCGGAGAAGGCGGCAACCTCGGTGTGACGTCGCTGGGCCGCATCGAGTTCGACCTGGCGGGCGGCCGAATCAACACCGACGCGCTGGACAACTCGGCCGGCGTCGACTGCTCGGATCACGAAGTCAACATCAAGATCTTGATTGACTCGTTGGTCACCTCCGGCAAGGTCAGCCCGCAGGAACGCACCGATCTGCTCTTGTCGATGACCGACGAGGTCGGGCAGCTGGTGCTCGAAGACAACGTGGACCAGAACGATCTGATGGGGACCAGCCGCGCCAACGCGGCCAGCCTGCTGCCCGTGCACGCGCGCATGATCAAGGACTTCGTCAAGGAGCGCGGGCTGAACCGAGAGCTGGAGGCGTTGCCGTCGGAGAAGGAGATCCGGCGGCGCACCGAAGCCGGTATCGGCTTGACATCGCCCGAACTCGCGACGCTGATGGCCCACGTCAAGCTCGCCCTCAAGGACGATGTGCTGGGCAGCGAGCTGCCCGACCAGGAGGTGTTCGCCTCCAGGCTGCCGTCGTACTTCCCGACCAAACTGCGCGACCAGTTCGGCAGCGACATCCGTTCGCATCAGCTGCGGCGCGAGATCGTCGCGACCATGCTCGTGAACGATCTCGTCGACACCGCCGGCATCAGCTACGCCTATCGGATCTCCGAGGACGTCGGCGTCGGACCGGCCGACGCCGTGCGCAGCTATGTCGCCACCAATGCGATCTTCCGCGTCGGCGAGGTGTGGCGGCAGATCCGGGCGTCCGGCGAGAGCGGGGTATCGGTGGCGGTGACCGACAGGATGACGCTGGATCTGCGGCGGCTCATCGACCGCGCCGGCCGCTGGCTGCTCAACTACCGCCCTCAACCGTTGGCCGTCGGCGCCGAAATCAACCGTTTCGCACAGAAAGTCGCGACGCTGACGCCGCGCATGTCGGAGTGGCTGCGCGGCGCCGACAAGGCGATCGTCGCCAAGGAAGCGGGCGAATTCTGTTCGCACGGAATCCCGGAGGATCTGGCGTACCTGGTGGCGACGGGCCTTTATCAGTACAGTCTCCTCGACGTCATCGACATCGCCGACATCAAGGACCGCGACCCGGCCGAGGTCGCCGACGCGTACTTCGCGCTGATGGACCATTTGGGTACGGACGGCCTGCTCACGGCGGTATCGCGGCTTGAGCGCGACGATCGCTGGCATTCGCTGGCCCGCTTGGCGATTCGCGACGACATCTATGGATCGCTGCGGGCATTGTGCTTCGATGTGCTGGCCGTCGGAGAGCCGACCGAAAGTGGCGAGGAGAAGATCGCTGAGTGGGAGATGACCAACAGCTCCCGCGTCTCGCGTGCCCGGCGCACGTTGACGGAGATTTATGACAGTGGCGAGCATGACCTGGCGACGTTGTCGGTCGCGGCGCGCCAGATTCGAAGCATGACAAGAACGAGTGGAACGGGGTCCTCTGGGTGACAGGGTTTGTTGCGCCGGTGCATGTGCGCTGGTCGGACATCGACATGTACCAGCACATCAATCACGCGACCATGGTCACCATCCTCGAAGAGGCCCGAATCCCTTTTCTGCGTGAGCCGTTCGAGGCCGACATCAAAACCATCGGCCTGCTGATCCACGAGGTGAACATCCTCTACAAGGGTCAGCTGCGTTTGGTCGACTCACCGCTGCAGGTCACCATGTGGTCGAAGCGAGTGCGCGCCGTGGACTTCACCATCGGCTACGAGGTGCGGTCGCTGACCGCGGCACCTGATTCGAAACCGTCGGTAATAGCTGAAACGCAGTTGGCCGCCGTACACATCAAAGAGCAACGGCTGCAACGGCTTTCTCCCGAACAACGAGGGTACTTGCAACGCTGGTTGCGATGAGCAGCCCCGAACGCGGTATCTGGCTCGATGACGCCACTCACCGCGAAGACCTCGCGACCTTCGTCGATCGGGCGTTGCGGCTCGACGATGCCGCGGTCATCCGGCTGCGGGAACGATCGGGCGGCCTCGTCGTCGCTTGGGTGGCAACGGGTTTCGACGTTCTGGCCAGCCGGGTGGTGGGCGGGCGGATCAGGCCGGCGGACCTGAGTGCCGGCGCCGACACACTTGCGTCGGGGTTGAACGCGATGAGCCGCGGCGGCTATGTGGAGCCAGGGTTTCCGATGGATTCGGCGTGGCGGGGTGTGCTTCCTCCCGAGTCGGGTTTCGTCCATCTCGACGACGTGCCTGCACGCGTGGTGCTCGATCTGGCGCAGAGCGGTGTCGCGCTGGCCAAGGAACATTCGAGCGCGCATGGACCGCCTGCGTCGCTGCTCGACCAGGAGGTGGTGGCGGTCCACTCCGGCGACGTCAGTGTCGGTATCCCGATGCGCTGCGTATTTGCTTTGACCGCAATGGGTTTCCTACCGCAATCTGAGGCGTCCGAGCAGCTTGACCCCGGCACTGTGGCCGCCGACGAGATCGTGCGGGTTCGTGTGCATCCGTCATGGCTGCGCATCGACGCCCGATTCGGGTCGGTGTATCGCCGTCGCGGCGACCCCGCCTTGGTCTTGAGGTAACTTCTTCCCGCGAGCAGACGCAAAAGTCCCCGACACGCCGAGGGATTGGAGCACTTTGCGTTCCCCAGCTTCGCGTGGGCCCAGCTCGGCGGAAGAACTAGACCAGCCACGCCGCGGTGTTCGGCGGTAGCTTGCCGTCGACCAGCGGACCACTGGCCAACAGCACCTCGCCGGCGGGCAACGCCATCCCGCGACGGCCCGCGTTCAGCGCGCATACCAATCCGCTGTCGAGCCGGAACACCAGAGTGTCCGCGAGGGAGTCCAGCCATTCGATGGCAGTGGCGTCGAATTCTGTTCGGTCCCTGCGCAATTCGATCGCACGTCGGAAGAACGTCAATGTCGAGTCGGGATCGTCGCGCTGCATGTCCACCGTCAGCTTCGACCACTCCGGCGGGATCGGCAGCCAAGTATCGGTATTGGCCGAGAACCCGAACGGAGGCGTGTCGCCCGCCCACGGCATCGGCACACGGCAGCCGTCGCGGCCCCGCCTGGTGTGCCCTGACCGCTCCCACACCGGGTCGCGCAACGCCTCGTCGGGCAGCTCGACGTTCGGCAGCCCAAGTTCCTCGCCGTTGTAGATGAACACCGCCCCCGGCAGCGCAAGCATCACCAGGGCCATCGCCCAAGCTCGCGCCAGGCCGGTGCGGCCGCCGCCGTAGCGGGTGGCCTCACGCTCGACATCGTGGTTGGCCAGCGTCCAGGTCGGTGTGGCGCCTTCGATCGCGGCCGCTGCCAACGAGTTCTCGATTGCTCCGCGAATGTCGGCTGCGTCGAACTCGGCGCGGAGCAACCTGAAGTTGAAGCCCAGGTGCAGTTCGTCGGGCCGCAAATAGCGGGCGAACTGCTCGTTGTCGTATACCCAGACCTCGCCGATGGCGACCGCGTGCGGGTAGTCGTTGAGCACCGTGCGGATGTGGCGGTGGATGTCGTGCACGCCGTCGTGGTTGAACCGCGGATCGTCGTCCATGTCGGCGAGAAGGACTTCGGCCTTGATGACCTCCATATCGGGAAGTCCCGGCGGTTTGGCCATGCCGTGCGCGACGTCGATGCGGAACCCGTCGACGCCGCGCTCCAGCCAGAATCGCAGCGTCTTCTCCAGGTCGTCGTAGACCTCGCGATTGTCCCAGTTCAGGTCGGGTTGTTCGGAGTCGAACAGGTGCAGATACCACTGGCCGGGGTTGCCGTCGGGCTCGGTGATCCTGGTCCAGGCCGGCCCGCCGAAAATCGACACCCAATTGTTGGGTGGATGGATGCCGCCGGGGCCCGTCCCGTCGCGGAAGATGTAGCGTTCGCGCTGGTCGCTGCCTGGGCTCGAGGCCAGTGCCGCCTGAAACCACGCATGCTGCGAGCTGGTGTGGTTGGGCACCAGATCCATGGTGATCTTGATGCCGTGGCGGTGTGCGGCCTCGATCAGGCGCTCGAACGCCGCCATCCCGCCGAACAGCGGGTCGATGTCGCGCGGATCGGACACGTCGTAGCCATGATCGGCCATCGGGGAGACCGTCACGGGGTTGAGCCAGATCGCGTCGACGCCGAGCCACTCGAGGTAGTCCAGCTTGGCGGTCACACCATCGAGGTCGCCGACGCCGTCGCCGTCGCTGTCACAAAACGAACGCGGATACGCCTGGTAGAACACCGCGTTCGACCACCACGGAAGCGATTTGCTCATCAGAAGGGCGAGTTCACCATCGAATGGGCGGCCATTTCCAGATAGGCGAGCAGCTCTTTGCGGTGCTCGTCGTCGAGCCTCTCCGAGTCGATCTCGCCGACGGCGGTGTGCATGCATCGCAGCCACGCGTCGCGCTCGATGTAGCCGATCCGGAATGGGGCGTGGCGCATCCGCAGGCGCGGATGTCCGCGCCGATCGGAATACGTCCGCGGCCCTCCCCAATATTGCTCGAGGAACATCCGCAATCGTTCTTCGGCGGCGTCGAGCTCGTCTGGCGGGTAGAGCGGAAGCAGGATCTCGTCCTCGCGGACCAGTTGATAAAACCGCGACACAATGGCGTGGAAGGTGTCGTGGCCACCGACTTCGTCGTAGAACGAGCGCTGCGGAACAGTCACGCGCTCCATTGTCCCTATCGCAGGTAACCGGCGCCCAACCGGTGATGTCACATGCTGTTCACTGGACTGACCAGCGAACACGGGCAGAATTGTCGTGCGTTCGATCCCAATCCATGGTGGACTGTCGGTCGGAGGACGTATGGCGCAGCGCAAAAAGGGTCGCGGCCACCGAAGCCACGGAGCCGCGGCGGGCTTATCCGGGCCCGCGGTACCCCATGCGCAGTCGCGCGTCCTGCACAGCGTCGATACGCATCCGCCTAGTACCAACGACGGCTCCATCTGGGGCAGGCGGCGCGTGCTGCTGCTGAACTCCACCTACGAACCGTTGACCGCTCTGCCCATGCGGCGGGCGGTCATCATGCTGATGTGCGGCAAGGCGACCGTCGTGCACGACGACCCGAACGGCCCGGTCATCCACTCAGCGACCCGGTCGATCACGGTGCCGTCGGTGATCCGGCTGCATGCCTACGTGCGCGTGCCGTATCGAGCCCGCATCCCGATGACCAGGGCGGCGTTGATGCACCGTGACCGGTTCCGCTGCGCGTACTGCGGGTCCAAGGCCGACACCGTCGACCACGTGGTTCCGCGCAGCCGCGGCGGCGCCCACTCCTGGGAGAACTGCGTCGCGGCCTGCTCGACCTGCAACCACCGCAAGGCCGACCGGCTGCTCGCCGAGCTCGGCTGGACACTGCACTCGGTGCCGGTGCCGCCGAAGGGACAGCACTGGCGGCTGCTGTCGAGCGTGAAGGAACTCGACCCGGCGTGGGTGCGATACCTGGGTGAGGGCGCGGCCTAGTCCCCGCCTGTTATACGGTTTGCGACGTGAGCACCGCATTGACTCATTCGCTCCTCGGGGGCGTTCCGCTGGCTATCACGCTGGTGTTGGTCGCGCTGATCTGGGGCGTCGGCAAGCACCGCAAGGGCCCGCACCCGGCGACCTACGAACTGTCCGAGCCCTGGACGCATGAACCCATCTTGTGGGCGTCCGACGAACCCGCCGACCACGGCCATGGCGGCCATGGCTCGCACCCGGTGACGATTGGAGGCGGCGCCAGTGGCAAGTGGTGAAATCGCGACCATCGAACGGGCCGATCTCCCAGTCGGTTTCGTCGTAACTTCCAGCGGACGGGTCTCCGGAGTCACCCAGCCGGGGGAGGTGTCGGTCACCTATCCCTTCCCCGTCAAGGACCTGGTCGTCCTCGACGACGCGCTGAAGTACGGCTCGCGCGCGGCCAAGGCCCGCTTCGCGGTCTACCTCGGCGAACTCGGCGAGGACACCGCCGCCACGGCGCGCGAGATCCTGGCCACCGTGCCGACGCCCGACAACGCCGTACTGCTGGCGGTCTCGCCGAATCAGCGCGCGATCGAGGTGGTCTACGGCGCCGAGGTCAAGGGCCGTGGCATCGAGGAGGCGGCACCGTTGGGCGTCTCTGCGGCGGCCGCGTCGTTCAAGGACGGCAACCTGATGGACGGGCTGATCAGCGCCGTCCGCGTGCTGAGCGCCGGCGTCTCACCCCGCTGATATCTGAACTAACGCCGCGCGGATCTGCACGTAGCGCTCCAGGAACGCGCGCTCGTCAAGCCGTTTGCGGCGCAGCCAGGTTGTGACCTCTTCATTGCACTTGCTCGTGTTACAGGACGCGCAGGCAGGCACGACGTTGTCGATGGTGTATCGCCCGCCCCGGGAGATCGCCATCACGCAATCCTTTTGCAACGGACGGTTGGTCGCGCCGCAATAGGCACAGCCGTTCCAGGACTCCTTGAGCGTCGCCCATTGTGCAGCGGTGAGATCGTTGTCGGCGAGGTCCATGCGGCGCTTCCGCTTGCGCGCAGCACGTGCCCTGCGACTTTGATTGACCGCCACCCCAAGAGCATGCAGCCCGAGCGCGCGCAGAATGCCGAAAGAGGTCGGCGTGTCGCGGCTAGCTCACGTCGAACGCGCGGGCCCGCAACGCCCGCTCGACACCCGCGCGGCCCTCGATCACCAGCCTGCGCAGAGCTGGCGGCACCTCTGGATCGGCGAGGAACTGATCGGCGGCGTCCAGACCCGCCTGGCTGACGTCCCATGACGGGTACAGCCCGATCACGACTGTCTGCGCGACTTCGCTCGAGCGTCGCTCCCACACGCCGGAAATCGCGTCAAAGTACTTGGGCGTGAACGGCTTCAGGAGTTCGGACTGGCCGAGCTGCACAAAGCCGCCGATGATCGATCGTGCGGTGATGTTCGCCAGCGTGTCGTCCTCGATCACCTGCTCCCACGCCGCCGCCTTCACTGCGGGCTGCGGCCGTGCCGCTGACGCCTGCGCGGCATGCCGCTTGCCTGCGGCGGTCGGGTCCCGCTGCGCCTCCGCGTCGATGAACGGCGTCTCCAGCCCGTCACTGTCCACGTCGCCCGAAGCCGCCAGCGCCGTGACGATCCGCCACCGCAGGTCGGTATCGACGACCAGGCCAAGCAGGCCGGCTTCGGCGGGATCGGTGTCCAGCAGCGACGCCAGCACCGCGACGTGGCGCAGTGACAACGCCGACGCACACAGCGCGTTGACGAATGCCAGCTGATGGTCCGAACCGGCGTCGGCGGCGCGCGCCAACTCCAGTAGCCGGTCGCCGAAACTCGGCCAGCCCTGCGCGCACGCCCAGTCCTGGTCGGCGTACGCATTGAGTGCGGTCTGCGCCTGCAACAGCAGCCGTTGTGCCACACCGACTTCGGTTTCGGCGTGCACGCCGGCCATGACCAGCGACACGAAATCGCGTGCCTTCAGCTCCGCCTCGCGGGTCATCTCCCATGCCGCCGACCAGGCCAGCGTGCGCGGCAGTGGCTCGGCGATGTCGGCAATCCGCGTCAGCACCGTCTGCAGTGAGTCCGGGTCGAGCCGCAGCGAGCAGTACGTCAGGTCGTCGTCGTTGACCAGGATCAGCTTGCCCCGCGAAACTCCCTGCAGGGCAGGAACATCCGTTACCGAACCCTCGACGTCGAGCTCTTCCCGATGGGTCCGCACCAACTTGCCGCTGCCGTCGTCGTCGTACACGCCGACGGCGAGCCGGTGCACCCGTGTCTCCCCGGCGCCGGGCGCGGCCCCGCTCTGCTCGATCGCGAACCGGGTGAACCGCCCGTCGGCGTCCAGATCGAACGACGGCCGCAGCGTGTTGAGCCCCGTCGTCTTGAGCCACTGCTGCCCCCAGCCCGACAGGTCGCGGCCGGAGGCCTTCTCCAGCGCGCCCAGCAGATCGCCGAATGTGGCGTTGCCAAAAGCGTGGTCGCGGAAGTAATCCCGCAGACCCGATAGGAACTCCTCCAAGCCGACGTAGGCAACCAGCTGCTTGAGGACGCTGGCGCCCTTGGCGTAGGTGATGCCGTCGAAGTTGACCTCGACGGCGGCGAGGTCAGGAATGTCAGCGGCTACCGGGTGCGTCGACGGCAACTGGTCCTGCCGGTAAGCCCACGACTTCTCCACGTTCGCGAATGTCGTCCACGCCTCGGTGAACTCGGTGGCCTCGGCCTGGCACAGCACCGACGCGAACGTCGCGAACGACTCGTTGAGCCACAGGTCGTCCCACCACTGCATCGTGACGAGATCCCCGAACCACATGTGCGCCATCTCGTGCAGCACCGTCTCGGCGCGTCGCTCATACGAGGCGCGGGTGACCTTGCTGCGAAAGACGTAGTCCTCCAGGAACGTCACCGCCCCGGCGTTCTCCATCGCGCCGGCGTTGAACTCGGGGACGAACAGCTGGTCGTACTTGCCGAACGCGTAGGGGACGCCAAAGTTGTTGTGGTAGAAGCCAAATCCTTGCTTGGCCTGGGTGAACAGCCGCTCGTCGTCCATGAACTCGGCGAGCGATTTGCGGCAGAACAGGCCCAGCGGAATGTCGCCGTGTTCGTCGGTGTACGTGTCGTCCCACCGCGCATACGGGCCGGCGATCAGCGCCACCAGATAGGTGCTCATCCTCGGCGTGCGGGTAAAGATGTGCCGCTTGGCTTTTCCGTCTTGGCTGCCGTCGTCCTCGACCGTGACCGTGGCGCCGTTGGACACCACTTCCCAATGCGCCGGCGCGGTGACCGTGACTTCGAAGGCGGCCTTGAGGTCGGGCTGGTCGAAGCAGGCGAACATCCGCTTGGCGTCGGCGGTCTCGAACTGCGAGTAGAGATAGACCTCACCGTCGACGGGATCGACGAACCGATGCAGTCCCTCGCCGGTGTTGGAGTAGTAGCAGTCCGCCTCGACGACGAGCACGTTGCGGTCGGCCAGGCCCGTCAGCGCGAGGCCGGTGGACTCGTCATAACCGGATACGTCGATGTCGCGGCCGTTCAATATCGCGCTGCGCACAGTGTCGGCGGCGAGGTCGATGTAGGTGTCGGCGCCGGCCAGCGCGTCGAAGTTGACGATGGTCACCGAGCGGAACGTGTTTTCGCTCGGCTTACCTGTCCCGTCCGTGAGGTCGAGGACGATCCGGTAGTTGGCGACGGTGACGAGGGCAGCGCGTTCGACGGCCTGCTCGCGCGTGAGATTGGGAAGAACCACGCGTCCAACCTATCGGCTGGCGCGCAAAGCGGCCTGGCGGTGCTACTGGCCGAGCGGTCGCAGGAAGTTCAGGAACGTGCCGCTGCCGATCGAGGACATCATCTGTGGGCAGTACATCGAGATGGCGATGCCGGTGAAGAACGCCGCCATGCCGGGGTTGATCCCGTTGTTCGAGACGGTCGAGTAGACCGACGCGAGGGACTTGCCCGGTTCGACCAGCATCGGGCAAAGCGATTGTCCGAGTTGCTCGGTGCTCGCCGGATCGTTGTAGCCGATTCCGGCATTGGTCAGCGCATTGAGGAACGAGGTGTCGGTGAGGGGGTCGGCGGATGCCGGCGCCGCGAGCGTTACTGCCGTCGCGGCCCCGACCAGGGTCATGGCGAGATATCGTTTCGATTTAGTCACGGGAGCAACAGTGGTTCACAGCGGTCACATTGATAACACGGTTGCATAACGGTTGCGCACTTATGCGTGTCCTGTGTTGCAGCTGTGCGAAAGGCGTCGTAGCGGGAACAGCTCCACCGACAGCATGGTTGTGCTGAACGAAGTTCTGTCGTTCGACCTCGAGAGGATGCGTCAATGCCCGAGAAGTCCGTCGCCGATTTCTGGTTCGACCCGTTGTGCCCGTGGTGCTGGATCACGTCGCGCTGGATCCTGGAGGTCGAGAAGGTCCGCGATATCGAGGTGAACTTCCACGTCATGAGCCTCGCGGTGCTCAACGAGAACAAGGACATACCCGAGGAGTACCGCGAAGGCCTCAAGCAGGCGTGGAAGCCGGTGCGGGTGGCGATCGCCGCCGAGCGGGCCAAGGGCTCGGAGATCCTGGCTCCGCTGTACACCGCGATGGGCACCCGAATCCACAACCAGGAGAACAAGGACTTCGACGTCGTCATCCGCGAGTCGCTCGACGAGGTCGGGCTGCCCGCCGAGCTGGCCGAGGCGGCCGACACGGACAAGTACGACGAGGCGCTGCGCAAGAGCCACCACGAGGGCATGGACGCGGTCGGTGACGACGTCGGCACGCCGACGATCCACGTCAACGGCGTCGCATTCTTCGGCCCGGTGCTCTCGAAGATCCCCCGCGGCGAGGAAGCCGGCAAGCTGTGGGATGCCTCTGTGACGTTCGCTTCCTACCCGCACTTCTGGGAGCTCAAGCGCAGCCGCACCGAGCCGCCGCAGTTCGACTGAGTCAGGCCCACACCCGGTTCGACCGCACGGTGTCCAGCCGGTAGTCGGTGACCCGGATGTCGAATAGCCGAGCGCCGAGATCGCGCGCGCAGGACAGCGGGTCGCTTGGATCGCGAGTGATTTCGCCTCGGCTGTTGGCGTTACCGACGACGACGCCGACGAGGTCCTGACGCAGGTAGCGGGTGAGCTCTTGGAACTGCGCGATGACCCCTTGTGTCGCGCCGACGTAGCTCTCCTCACAGGAGATGAGCACGCCGACTCGCTTGTCCATGATCTCGCTGACCACCTGGTCCCGCAGCGGCGAGCTGTTGGCCGTGTAGCAGAACAACCGGTCGAACACGGTCTTGAGCCGGGCGGGCATGCCGTAGAAGTACAGCGGCATCGCGAAGATGATGCCGTCCGCGGGCAGCATGTGGTCGATCAGCAGTTCTTCGTAGCGGTCATCGAGTGAACAGCTGGCATCGTCGGCCCGACGGCACCGGCGGCAGTTGCCGAGCATGCGTTCGACGTACTCGTCCAGGAAGGCGTGCTCGACGTCGTGACCGGCCGAGCGGGCCCCGTCGATGGCCGACCGGGCAAGGACGTGCGAGTTGCCGTCTTCGCGTGGGCTCGAGCTCAGCACCAGTATCTTCACGCCGTGTCCAACTGGGCCGGTGCTCGGATTGTTTCCGCGACGTTCACTCCGGTTGCGTGCGACGGCTGTGGATACGACGGTATGACCATGACAGTCGCCGAACCTTCCGTGCAGACCGACGGCACCTACCGCGACCACATCGTCGCTGTGGAACCGGGCGGCAACGAGTACATCGCCGAAGCCGACCGCCACGGCAAGCCCAGCCAGCTGTTCTGGACGTGGACCTCACCCAATCTGGAGTTTGCGACGGTCTTCGTCGGCGTGCTGGCCGTCGCCGTGTTCGGCATGAGCTTCTGGCAGGCGGTGATCGGCATCGTGATCGGCACCGCCCTCGGCGCCATCCCGCATTACTTCCTGTCGGCGCGCGGTCCGCTGCACGGTGTACCGCAGATGGTGATGGGCCGACTGCCGTTCGGCTTCAAGGGAAATGCGGTGCCCGCCGTGTTGATGGCGGTGACCGCGGGCGTCGGCTGGTTCGCCACTAACAGTGTCAGCGGGGCCTACGCACTGGCCACGTTGTTCGGCATCGGCCCGCTGCTTGGTCTGGTCATCATCGTGCTGCTGCAAACCGCCCTGGCATTCTTCGGTCACAACCTGGTGCAGGCATTCGAGCGCTGGACGTTCCCGGTGCTTGCGGTGATCTTCGCGATCGCGTCGATCGTGATCCTTTCGAAGGCGCACGTCGGCGCGGGCGCAGTGGAAGGCGGCGTCGGTGGCATGGGCGGGTTCCTGCTCACCGTCGGAACCGCATTCGGGTATGCCGCCGGCTGGACGCCGTACGCCGCGGACTACGCCCGCTACCTGCCTGCCACAGTGTCAGCCGCCCGCACCGGCTTCTTCGCCGCCGCCGGGCTGTTCCTGTCGTGCGTGTTCCTCGAGGTCGTCGGCGCGGCATCGGTCACCATCGGCGGTGATGCGCTGGGCAACCCGACCCAGGCGTTCACCAGTCAGCTCGCCTCTCCGCTGGCCAAGGCGACGCTGTTGGCCATCGCGATCGGCGCCATCGCGGCCAACTCCCTCAATGTGTATTCCGGCGCAATGGCTTTCGTGACACTCGGCATCAAGCTGCCTCACCACATCGCCCGCGCGCTGGCAACCGTGTTCTTCGGAATCGCGGGGTTCCTCGTCGCATGGTGGGCCCTGCCCGACGCCGCGCAAAGCTACGAGGCGTTCTTGCTGATCATCGCGTACTGGATCGGGCCCTGGCTCGGCGTGATGTTCGCCGACCAGTACCTGCGTCGCGGCCAAACCGTTGCCGGCTTCCTCTACGACCGCTCCTACTCGAACTGGAACGGCGTGCTGTCGTTTGTCATCGGGCTGGTGGTGTCGGTGGCGCTGTTCTCGAACCAGGAGAAGTACGTCGGGTGGGTGGCCAAGGCGTATCCACAGCTCGGCGACATCACGTTCTTCGTCGGATTCCTGTTGTCCGGGGCCGCGTATCTGGTGCTGTGCCGGTCGAAGATCGCCGCCGAACGGGCTGCGGTCTAACCGATGGACGCCGCCGCGATGCTCGAGGTCGCCTACCAGGAGGCCCGAAAAGGCTTGGCAGAAGGCGGAATTCCGATCGGCGCGGCGCTGTTCTCGTCCGACGGCGTGCTGCTTGGCAGTGGCCACAACCGACGAGTCCAGGACGACGACCCGTCCGTGCACGCCGAGACCGACGCGTTCCGCGCGGCAGGACGCCAACGCGATTACCGGAAGACGGTGATGGTGACCACGCTGTCGCCGTGCTGGTATTGCAGCGGGCTGGTGCGCCAGTTCAACATCGGGGCCGTCGTGATCGGGGAGAGCCGAACGTTTATCGGCGGGCATGAATGGCTCGCCGAACACGGCGTGTTGATCACGCTTCTGGACGACGAGCGATGCGTCACAATGATGGCCGAGTTCATCGCCGCGAACCCAGACTTGTGGAACGAAGACATCGGGCGATGAGCACTTGTGCGAAGAGCAATGGGAGAGTTGGTTAAGTGATTGCCACCGTTGACATCTCGCACTGGCATGAGGGCGGTGCGCAAGCGGACGCCGTGGCCGCAGCCGTCGACCAGGGCCTACAGCGCGCGGGCTTCATCCTGGTCACCGGGCACGGCGTCGATCCGGCACTGGCCCGCGACGTGCGGGCCGCAGCGCGGCAGTTCTTCAGCCTGCCCGCCGATGTCAAGCAGCGATACTCGGTCCCGGTGGCCGGCCATGGCTGGCTTGCGCCAGGCGTTGAGGCCAATGCCTACGCCGAAGGGACGGAAACCCCGCCGGATCTGAAGGAGAGCTTCAGCCTGGGCGCCGAAACAGCGACGGGCGACCCGGACGTGGACCGGATCTGGTTCGCGCCCAACGTGTGGCCGGCCGAAGTGCCGTCTTTGGAGCGGCTGGTCTACGAGTACACGGCCGCCATGAGGAAGTTGGCCGACGACCTGCTGGCGTTGTTCGCGTATGCGCTGGGCTTGCCCGGCAATCCGTGGGCGTCCCTGGCGAGCCGGCCGACGTGGACGATGAACATCAACCACTACCCGCCCGTGAGCGTCGTCGGGGAACCCGAGCCCGGCCAGTTCCGCATCGGCCCGCACACCGACTTCGGCACGGTGACGATCCTCGACCGCGAACCCGGCGCCGGCGGACTGCAGGTGTATTCGGACGACGACGGCTGGACCGATGCGCCGTACGATCCGGATGCGCTGACGATCAACATCGGTGACCTGTTGGAGTACTGGAGCGGGCGGCGCTGGCCGTCGGGCCGGCACCGCGTGTTGCCGCCGCAGCCGCACGCCCCCGAAGAGGACCTTGTCTCGCTGATCTATTTCTTCGAGGCCAACCACGACGCCGTCGTCGAGCCATTGGCGCCGCCGGCGGGGCGGGTGTCCGGGCTCGAGCCGGTGACGTCGTCGGCGTTCATCAAGGAGCGGCTCGACGCCATCACGATCGGCTAGCTGCGTCTGCCACAATGACCGCCATGCGCGTCTATCTGGGCTCTGACCACGCGGGCTTCGAACTCAAGCAGGTCATCATCGAACATCTTCGCAACACGGGGCACGAGCCCATCGACTGTGGCGCCTACACCTACGACGCCGACGACGACTACCCCGCGTTCTGTATCGCCGCGGCCGAGAAGACCGTGGCCGATCCGGACAGCCTCGGCATCGTGCTCGGGGGCTCCGGCAACGGTGAGCAGATCGCGGCGAACAAGGTGCCAGGCGCCCGCTGTGCGCTGGCGTGGAGTGTCGAGACCGCCAAGCTCGCCCGCGAGCACAACAACGCGCAGCTGATTGGCATCGGCGGCCGCATGCACACCGTCGAGCAAGCACTGGAGATCATTGACGCGTTCCTCAGCGCCCAGTGGTCGAAAGCCGAACGGCACCAACGCCGTATCGACATACTCGCCGAGTACGAGAAGACCCACGTCGCGCCGCCGGTGCCCGGCGCTCCTGCGTAGGAATGCCCGAAGGCCATACGCTGCACCGGCTGGCCCGGCTGCATCAGCGCCGGTTCGGCCGTTCCCCTGTGATGGTTTCCAGTCCGCAGGGCAGGTTCGTCGAGGGCGCCGCGGCCGTCAACGGCCGGGTGTTGAAAAAGGCCAGCGCGTGGGGCAAGCACCTGTTTCACCACTACGAAGGCGGCCGGGTGGTGCACATCCACCTTGGCCTCTACGGCACCTTCACCGAAGTGCCGATCCCGATGCCGCTGCCCGTCGGTCAGGTGCGGATGCGGATGATCGGGACTGAATTCGGCACCGACCTGCGCGGCCCGACGGTGTGCGAGGTGATCGAGGAGCCCGAGATCGCCGACGTGGTGGCCAAGCTCGGTCCTGACCCGTTGCGCCGCGACGCCGACGGCACCTTGGCGTGGGCGCGAATTCACAAGTCCCGCAGGCCTATTGGGGCGCTGCTGATGGATCAGACGGTGATCGCGGGCGTCGGCAACGTGTATCGCAACGAGCTGCTGTACCGCCACCGCATCGACCCCTACCGGCCCGGCACTCACATCGACGAGTCCGAATTCGACGCGATGTGGACCGATCTCGTCGAGCTGATGAAGATCGGCTTCCGCCGCGGCAAGATCGTCGTCGTTCGGCCGGAGCACGACCACGGTCTGCCGTCGTACGCCCCAGGACGGCCGCGCACCTATGTCTACCGCCGCGCCGGCGAGCCGTGCCGGGTCTGCGGCACCACGATCCGCACGGCGGAGCTGGAGGGCCGCAACGTGTTCTGGTGCCCGACCTGCCAGAGCTGAGTCTTCATATCCCGTCGACGAACAGCAGGCGCCGGCTCAATGCCCGGTCGCGGAAGGCGAGTGCTTCGCCGTATTCGTCGGAGGAGTACCACCGCTGCAGCGTGTCTCTGTCGGGGAATTCAACGATCACAAGCCGGCGCTGATGCGGCCAATCTCCTTCTGCCGCTTCGGGAAGCGCGGCCCGAACGAGGTAGCGCCCGCCATGCTGTTCGATGGAAGCCGCTGCGCGACTGCGGTATTGCTCGAAGCTCGCCTCGTCGAGCACCTCGACTTCGGAGATGACGTATGCGGCCATCGACGCTAGAAGTCGCCGCCGCCGAAGTCTCCGCCCCCGAAGTCTCCGCCGCCCCAGCCGCCGCCATCCCAGCCGCCGCCGTCGCCGCTGTAACCGTCGAAGCCGCTCGCGTCGGCTCCGCCGCTGTCACCCCAGCCGCCAGAGTCCTGCCCGGCATTGAAGCCGTCCGAGTATCCGTCGCCGTATCCGCTCTCGAAACCCTGTGCGCCGTAATCAACTCCGTGCATACCACTGAACAGTGCATCGAATAGCAGCACCGAACCCACGCCCCACGCGCCGGCCACCAGGGCGGTTTTCCACCACGGCTCGGAGTACCAGCCGGCCGGGACAGGCCGACCCGCGACCTGCCCACCGGGGTAGTAGTTCGGTGTGCGCGGCGAAGGTGCCGGCGACGCCTCGATTTCGCGGCCCTCGAAGTTGATGCGCCGGTCCTCGGTCACGGTGCCCGCGGTGCGCTGCCCGGCGAGCGTCTCGAGTTCAGGTCCCGGATCCATGCCCATCGCGAGGCGCGCAGCCCGCACGTAGTACAGCCCTTCCACGGCGCTTTCCTTGGCCAGCGCGGCCTGGCGCGCCGTGGTGGCCTGCTCGATCTGTGACGAAGCGGCGTTGTACCGCTCGGACGCGTCGGCCAGCGCCTGTTTGGAAGCGTCGTCGGTGCCGTTCAGATTCAGCACCTGCCCGCCGAGCCGCTCGATGATGCGGCGTGCGTCGGCCTTGGCGTCGGCCAACGAGGCGGCGTTGCGCTTGCCCGAGACTCGCGATGAGCTGTAGACGGCCAACCCGATAGCGGCGATGACCAGGATGATTAGGACGAGCAAGGCGCCGTTCATGGCGTCCAGCCTACCGACAGGAAAACGTCAAGAAGTCAGCGCGGAGTTACGCCGAGAGCGGAGTAGACCTCGTCGGACAGCACGACACTGCGCGGGTCGGCATTGCACTTGGTCGCGTCGAAATAATTCATCACGTACGCGTAGCCGATGCGGTGCTCGAGGTCGACGAACGCGAACGATCCACCCGAGCCGCCGTGACCGAACGTGCGTGGGTTCGGCCCGGCGACCCCACGCTGGTTCAGCATGTAGCCCAGGCCCCAGCCGTGATCGGCGACCCGCGGACCGAGCACGACGTCGGTGTCGAAACCTCCTTGCGAGACGCGCACCAGTTCCATGTGATCGCGCGACAGCAGCTTCTCCTGTGCGAGTGCGTTGTAGAACGTCGCCATACCGAGCGCGGTCACATGCGCGTTGGTGGAAGGGAATTCGCTCTCACGCCACACCTCGAGCGCGTTGGACCCGAGCTCGTCGTCGGGCACGAAGCCCATCGCCACCGACAAACCGGCCATCGGATGTTCGTCGAGCGAATCTGGGTAACCGGGAGCCTCGCCCGCGGCTAGCACGTCGCGGATGTGGGGTTTGTTCACCATCTCGGCGCACCGACGGTGCTCTGAGCGCGGCAAGCCGATGTGGACGTCGATACCGAGCGGCTCAGCGATCTCGGTCCGCAGATACTGCCCGAGGGTGCGGCCGGTGACGCGGCGGACCACCTCGCCGAGGATGAAACCGAACGTCACCATGTGATAGCCCTGCGCGGTGCCGGGGGCCCACCACGGCTCGGCGGCCGCGATGTGCCGGCACACCCCGTCCCAGTCGGAGGCGTCGGCCCAGTGCAGGCGGGTGCGGGGCCCGATCACACCGGAGCGATGCGCCATCACCATCGCGACCGTGATGTCTTGCTTGCCTGCCTGCCCGAACTCCGGCCAGTAGCGGGCAACCGGTGCCTGCAGGTCGAGCTCTCCACGGTCGGCGAGCAGATGCACGCAGGTGCTCGTCAGACCTTTCGTGCCGGAGAAGATGCTGGCCAGCGTGTCTTCACGCCAGGGTCGGCGCTTGGCGGCGTCGGCTGTGCCGCCCCACATGTTGACGACGAGATCGCCTTCGACCCACACCGCGACCGCGGCCCCGATCTCGTCGCGGTCGGTGAAGTTGGACAGGAACGCGTCGCGCACCCTGTCGAACCCGTCGGCGCACAATCCATGGATCGTGACGCCCGGGTGGTGCCTCAACCGATACTCCTGTCGACGGAAGCCGCGTTAGCTAGCTGGAAGCTTTATACCGGACTATCCCTGGTACGGCCTGTCGGCTAACCGTACGTTTGCTTGCGCTGGTGCACGACTGCAGGACGGACTCAGTCTGGCTGCGGTTCGGTCGCGGTGACGGCACCGCCGGCCGCATGGTTACATCCGAGGTATGGCTGACGTGAATCGGCGCAATGTGATGTTGATGACGGGGATGGGTCTGCTGGCAGCGGCGGTCCGTGCCCCCGGAGCCCAAGCGGACGTGCTTGACGGTCGGGGGTCGGCGCCATCTGCACCGCCGCCCGGTGGTTCGTCTGTGAACTACGTCTTCCAGGACGACTTCAACGGCCCGGCCGGCTCGGCCCCCGATGCGTCGAAGTGGTTGGTGGCGAAGGCTCGCGAGCCGATGCAGGACCCGACGTTCTGGGAGCTACCCGAAAACGTCGGGCAGTACCGCGACGACCGGCGAAACGTGTACCTCGACGGCAACTCGAACCTCGTCTTCCACGCCGCGAAAGACGGCGACACCTATTACAGCGGCAAGATCTTCAGCAAGTGGTGGGGCGGCATCGGCCACACGTGGGAAGCCCGGATCAAGCTGAACTGTCTGACTCCCGGCTGTTGGCCCGCCTGGTACCTGTCCAACGACAACCCGGTCAACGGCGGCGAAGTCGACATCATGGAGTGGTACGGCAACGGCAACTGGGCTCCGGGAACCGCCGTCCACGCGAAGCTGAACGGCGGAGAGCACTCGAGCCAGACGATCTCGGTGGACAGCGGATGGCATACCTGGCGGGTCCAATGGGACGACGCCGGTATGCGCTTCTGGAAGGACTACACCGACGGCGCGCAGCCGTACTTCAGCGTTCCCGCGCACTCACTGCCGAGTTGGCAGTTCAACGACCCGGGCTATCAGCTGTCCCCGGTCTTGGATCTGGCCGTCGCGGGTTCCGGCGGCGGCGATCCGCGCGGAGGGACCTATCCCGCGGACATGCTGATCGATTGGGTGCGCGTCTGGTAAGACACCCGGCGAGGGGGAGTTTCGATGACCTCAGACCCGGGGATGGACAGCGCACGCGCGGTCGAAGTGGCCCGCAGCTATATGCACACTCGGAACTACCGTCGCGCTGAGGAAGTACTGCGCTCGGCGCTGACAACTGACCCGCACAATGCGGGGCTGTTGACTGAGTTGGCTCGTGCCCAGCACCTGGCCGGCGACAATGACGCCGCAGAGCGCAGCGCCCGAGACGCGCTTGCCCTGACACCCGAAGCGGCGTATCCGATGCGGGTCTTCGCGTCGGTCCTCGATGCGCTGGGGCGCCGGCGGGAGGCGTTGTCATGGGCGCGACGGGCAGTCGAGATTGCCCCGCTCGATCACACGATGCACTCCGAGTACGCCCGGCTCCTAGCGAATGCGGGCCTTGCCGCGGAGGCACTTCCAGTGGCCACCGAGGCTGTGCGCCTGGCGCCGGCCAATGCCAATGCCCACGACCTGAGGGGCGCGATCCTCGGCATGCTGGGCCGACGGGCGGAGTCGACGGCCGAACACGAGGAGGCGCTGCGGCTGGAACCCGGACATGCCCAGGCGCTGGCCAACATCGCGGTGAACCGGGCGAACAGCAGGAACCTGGCCGGCGCGATCGCCGGGTTTCGGCGAGCCGCACAGATGGATCCCCACCTTGGCGATGAGGCCCGCAAGAACATCACCGCCACGGTGCGTATGTGGCTGGGCTTGTCGACTATCGCGGCCTGGCTCGCACTCTGGATTTCATTGAGGATCGAGGAGAAAAATCACGGTGCGACAACGACTTCGGGGACGCGCGTCGTCGCCGGTATCGGTTGCATCGTCTTGCTCGCCATGTTCGTGTGGTTGGCCCGCAGTATGCCGCGCAATCTCTGGGCACCGCTTCTGCGGCGACGCGAATCCCGGTGGCTGAAGATCGAGCTCGGGATGGGCGTCGTGGTGATGGGCCTGTTGGGCACTGTCGCGCTGGGAGCACCGGTCAACTTCTGGGTCCTGTTGGGCGTCCTTGCGATCTTGGGCCTCGTGTCCTGGGTCGCACCGCGGTTCGACAAGAATTGATGCGCGCAGAAGCGCCTGTTCAGAGCGGGCGACGGGAATCGAACCCGCGTAGCTAGTTTGGAAGACTAGGGCTCTACCATTGAGCTACGCCCGCATGTGGAGCACAGGAGACTGTACCGGCGCCCCCTGAAGCAAATCCAATTTAAAGCATTGTGTGATCAGGCCGTAGTATCGCCGGTGGTCAATGCGGCGATGAGCGCGTGCGCGAAGAGCGGCAGACCGGGGTGTAGCGCAGCTTGGTAGCGCATCCGCTTTGGGAGCGGAAGGCCGCAGGTTCAAATCCTGTCACCCCGACTCAGAACGCATCCCTACGACAGACACTAAGGAGCACGAGCGTGAAGAGCACCGTCGAGCAGTTGAGCCCGACCCGGGTTCGCATCAACGTGGAGGTGCCCTTCACCGAGCTGCAACCCGACATCGACACGGCCTTCAAGCAGATGGCCAAGCAGATCCGCATGCCAGGCTTTCGGCCCGGCAAGGTGCCCGTGAAGCTTCTCGAAGCCCGCGTCGACAAGCAGGCGATGTTCGATCAGGTGATCGGCGACGCGGTGCCCGGCCGCTACAGCGAGGCGGTGACGACGTCGGACGTCAAGCCGCTCGGACAGCCCGAGATCGAGATCACCAACAAGGAGTACGGCCAGGATCTGACGTTCACCGCGGAGGTCGACGTCCGGCCCGAGATTGAGCTTCCCGATCTGGAGGGCTTGAAGATCACCGTCGACCCGATCGAGGTCAGCGACGACGAGGTCGACACCGAGCTTCAAAACCTCCGCGCCCGCTTCGGCACGCTCACCGGCGTCGACCGTGCGGCGCAGACCGGTGACTTCGTGTCGATCGACCTGTCGGCCACCGTCGACGGCGAGGACGTGCCCGAGGCCAAGACCGAAGGGCTTTCGCATGAGGTCGGCTCCGGTCAGCTGATCGAGGGTCTCGACGACGCGATCGTTGGCCTCAAAGAGGGGGAGAGCCGCGTCTTCACCACCACGCTGGCCGCCGGTGACCACGCCGGCAAGGAGGCGCAGGTGACCGTCACCGTCAAGTCGGTGAAAGAACGCGAGCTGCCCGAGCCCGACGACGAGTTTGCCCAATTGGCAAGCGAATTCGACACCATCGACGAGCTCAAGGCCAACCTCACCGAGCAGGTGAAGCGTGTCAAGCGCATCCAGCAGGCCGAGCAGATCCGTGACAAGGCACTGGAAGTGCTGCTCGAGCAGGTCGACGTGCCGATGCCGGAGAAGATCGTGCAGGCCCAGGTCGACGACACCCTGCACAACGCGATCCACAGCCTCGAACACGACGAAAAGCGGTTCGAAGAGGCGCTCAAGGAGCAAGGCAGCAGCCGCGAGGAATTCGACGCCGACAACCGCTCCAACGCGGAGAAGGCCGTCAAGACGCAGCTGCTGATGGACGCGATCGCCGACAAACTCGACATCCAGGTGGGGCAGACCGACCTCACCGAGCGGCTGGTGTTGATGGCGCGGCAGTACGGAATGGAACCGCAGCAGCTGCTGCAGTTCCTGCAGCAGAACAACCAGCTGCCAGCGATGTTCGCCGACGTGCGGCGTGGCCTCACGGTCGCGGCCGTGGTGCACGGCGCCACCGTCACCGATACCGACGGCAACGTGATCGACACCACGGAGTTCTTCGGCCCCTCGGACAACCAGGGCGCCGATGCTCCTGACGAGGCGTCCGACGACACCGAGTGACGCTGAGAGCGAACGGGCGCCGTCTAGGGAGTGTGCGCCGCCGCGGGTTGGTTAGTGTCATTTGAAGACGGACACTGCGTCCCGAGACTTACGAAGAAAGCAGGTATCCAGTCGTGACTGACATGCGTGGCGCCTCGCAGGGCCTCAACCTTGTCGACTCGGTTTATGAGCGGTTGCTGTCCGAGCGCATCATCTTCCTCGGGTCTCAGGTGGACGACGACATCGCCAACCGGCTGTGCGCGCAGATTCTGCTGCTGGCCGCCGAGGATCCCACCAAGGACATCAACCTCTACATCAACTCGCCTGGCGGATCGATCAGCGCGGGCATGGCCATCTACGACACGATGGTTCTCGCGCCATGCGATATCGCCACCTATGCGATGGGCATGGCCGCGTCGATGGGGCAGTTCCTGTTGGCCGCCGGAACCAAGGGCAAGCGCTACGCCCTGCCGCACGCCCGGATCCTGATGCACCAGCCGCTCGGCGGCGTGACCGGCTCGGCGGCGGACATCGCGATTCAGGCCGAGCAATTCACGGTCATCAAGAAGGAAATGTTCCGGCTCAACGCCGAGTTCACCGGCCAGACGCTGGAACGCATCGAGACCGACTCCGACCGCGACCGGTGGTTCACCGCGCCGGAGGCTCTGGACTACGGGTTCGTCGACCACATCATCACCAGCGCCCACATCAACGGAGTTTCGCCATCATGACCGATTACACCGATCCCCGGCTGCAGCCGCAGGCGCGTTACATCCTGCCGTCGTTCATCGAGCACTCGAGCTTCGGCGTCAAGGAATCCAACCCGTACAACAAGCTGTTCGAGGAACGCATCATCTTCCTCGGCGTGCAGGTCGACGACGCGTCGGCCAACGACATCATGGCCCAGCTGCTGGTGCTGGAGTCGCTGGATCCCGACCGCGACATCACCATGTACATCAATTCACCGGGTGGCTCGTTCACCTCGTTGATGGCGATCTACGACACCATGCAGTACGTGCGCGCCGACATCCAGACGGTGTGCCTCGGCCAGGCCGCGTCGGCCGCCGCGGTGCTGCTCGCTGCGGGCTCCCCGGGTAAGCGCCTCGCGCTGCCCAACGCGCGCGTGCTGATCCATCAGCCTGCGCTGTCCGGTGTGATCCAGGGCCAGTTCTCCGACCTCGAGATCCAGGCCAAAGAGGTCGAGCGGATGCGGACCCTGATGGAGACGACGCTGGCCCACCACACCGGCAAGGACGCCGCGGTGATCCGCAAGGACACTGACCGCGACAAGATCCTGACGGCCGCAGAGGCCAAGGACTACGGGATCATCGACACGGTGCTGGAGTATCGCAAGCTGTCTGCCCAGACGGCATAGTCGCCCGGCGGTCGTCAACATATGGTGACGGCCGCGGAAAGGGTGTCACCCGACTGCGCGTGCGATATCGGCGATGTCGCTCGGCCGCACGCGGCAGCATCCACCGACGATGCGTGCACCCTCGGCGACCCACTGAGGCGCGAGCAGGGCCGAGAAGTGTGACGCCCCCACCCACTGGCGGCGCTGTGCGTCCCATCCCTCGCCGCTGTTGGGATAGACGATCACCGGCTTGTCCGTGACATCACGTGCGATGCGTATCGCCGCCAGCACATCGTCCGGAGCGCAGCAATTCACGCCCACCGCAACGATTTCCGGCACCCCGGCCGCGACGGCGAACGCGTCGCTCAACGGCTGGCCGGCCCGCGTCGTCGTCCCGGCAATCGTGTAGGACAGCCACGCCGAAACCCCAAGCTCGTGCACCAAGCCGACGAGCGCCTCCGCCTCGTCGACATCGGGAACCGTTTCCAGAGCCAGCACATCGGCTCCCGCGTCGGCCAGGATCTCCAGCCGCGGTCGATGCCACTCGGCGAGCTGTGCAACCGATAGGCCGTAACGACCGCGGTACTCCGACCCGTCAGCCAGCGCCGCGCCGTACGGCCCGACCGACGCCGCCACCCACCGTCGACCGCCGACCTCGTCGCGGGCGAGCTGCGCCAGCTCGACGCTGCGGCGCAGAAGACGCGCGGCCCGCGGGCGGTCGATTCCGCGTGAAGCGAAACCGTCGAACGAGGCCTGATAGCTCGCGGTCGTGGCGAAGGATGCGCCTGCCCGGAAGAACGCGCTGTGTACGGCCACAATCTCCTGCGGCGCATCCACCAGCAGCCGGGCCGACCACAGATGGTCGGACAGGTCGTGACCACGGGCCTCTAATTCGGTCGCCAGCCCGCCGTCGGAGATCAGCACGGTATCGTGGGGCGCAGCGAACACCACGTCGCAAACTCTACGGCCACAAACGGGGGCGGCCTCTCGGTCCGATAACGGCGGCGACACGCCAGGGACACAGTGGCGGGTTCCGGGGGGTCACAGGGCGAGTCAGGCGATATGTTCTGCGAACACATATAAATACCACCGACGCGATTCGCCTTTATCGGTCGCACCGCGCCGGAACATACGGGTAGCGTCGGGACCAACGACCCAAAGAGGGCCCGAGCGACCCGCACGACACGTTTCACACCGACTGCGAACAGGAAGTAGGACTCCACCACAATGGCGCGCATTGGAGACGGCGGTGACCTGCTGAAGTGCTCGTTCTGCGGCAAGAGTCAAAAGCAGGTGAAAAAGCTCATTGCCGGGCCCGGCGTTTATATCTGCGATGAGTGCATAGATCTGTGCAACGAGATCATCGAAGAAGAACTGGCCGACGCCGACGACGTCAAACTCGACGAGCTGCCCAAGCCCGCCGAAATTCGCGAATTCCTCGAGGGCTACGTCATCGGTCAGGACACCGCCAAGCGGACTTTGGCCGTGGCCGTCTACAACCACTACAAGCGCATCCAAGCCGGCGAGAAGATGCGCGATTCGCGCGCCGAGCCGGTCGAGCTGTCGAAGTCGAACATCTTGATGCTGGGTCCCACCGGCTGCGGCAAGACCTATCTCGCGCAGACGTTGGCCAAGATGCTCAACGTCCCATTCGCGATCGCCGACGCAACGGCGCTGACGGAGGCCGGCTACGTCGGCGAGGACGTCGAGAACATTCTGCTCAAGCTGATCCAAGCCGCCGACTACGACGTGAAGCGCGCCGAGACCGGCATCATCTACATCGACGAGGTCGACAAGATCGCCCGCAAGAGCGAGAACCCGTCGATCACTCGCGACGTCTCCGGTGAGGGCGTCCAGCAAGCTTTGTTGAAGATCCTCGAGGGGACGCAGGCGTCGGTGCCTCCGCAGGGCGGCCGCAAGCATCCGCATCAGGAATTCATCCAGATCGACACCACCAACGTGCTGTTCATCGTCGCGGGTGCGTTCGCCGGTCTGGAGAAGATCGTTTCGGACCGAGTCGGCAAGCGCGGGCTGGGCTTCGGCGCCGAGGTGCACTCCAAGGCCGAGATCGACACCCAGGACCACTTCGCCGAGGTCATGCCAGAAGACCTGATCAAGTTCGGGCTGATCCCCGAGTTCATCGGCCGGCTGCCAGTCGTGGCGTCGGTGACGAACCTGGACAAGGACTCGCTGGTGCAGATCCTGTCCAAGCCGAAGAACGCTTTGGTCAAGCAGTACACACGGCTGTTCGAGATGGACGGCGTCGAACTGGAATTCACCACCGACGCGCTGGAGTCCATCGCCGATCAGGCCATCCACCGTGGCACCGGCGCCCGCGGGCTGCGCGCCATCATGGAGGAAGTGCTGCTGCCGGTGATGTACGACATCCCCAGCCGCGACGACGTCGCCAAGGTCGTCGTCACCAAGGAGACCGTCGAGGACAACGTGCTTCCGACGATCGTGCCTCGCAAGCCGCAGCGCAGCGAGCGCCGCGACAAGAGCGCTTAGTTCTCAGCTCGCCTCCAGCCGCCTCTGGGCGGTGATATCACCTGCGGTATCGACTTCCGCTTCCGCATCGTGACTGTCCTGCCGGTGCTGCTGTGGCTCCTGTGGCTGCTGGAACAGCCCGCACACCGAGCTGACCAGGCCCCAGATCAAAAAGGCCGTTATCGCGACGAACTGCAGCTCGGTGATCATGGCTCAAGCGTTCTCCGAAGGCCGCCCGCACACACGAGTAGCCGACTACGCGACTTTGTCGGGTCATCCATACGTGTGCGACATCAGCTGGCGATGAGCATGTCGTCAACCGACAGCCAACCCATCGACCTGATGACGATCGGTGCGCCCTCGTCATCGGTCCGGGTCATGGCAGCCCGCATCTCATCCGATGACAGGCAGTAGGTCCAGTGACACGCCAGTCGGGATTCGCCACGAGACCGCCACGACAGCGTGTAGACGCCGCACGTCTCATTTTTCTCGGCCACGTTGTCCACCTCCTACTGGGTAAACGAATCAGTGCGGTGTTTGGTTTGGTCATCGCCGCACAACGCCGCGGCGTTCGCTGACCACTTCATCGACCAACGCCGCGATCTCGGCGACGCCGTCTCGACGGGCGAAGGCCGCCTCGAGTTCGCGGGCGCGGCGCAGATAGGCGCCATTACTCAGCACCTCGCGCACCGCCGCGCGCACGGCCCCCGGCGTCGGTGTGGCCGTCCTCAGGTTGACGCCTGCGCCGGTCCAGGCGACCCGCGCGGCCACCTCCGGTTTGTCTTCGGTGTTACCCGCCACCACTAGCGGAACGCCGGTCGACAGCGCCCGCTGCACCGCCCCGTAGCCGCCGTTGGTAACCATGACGTCGACCTTCGGCAGCAGCACCTCATGCGGGATGTACTCGGCGACATAGGTATTCATCGGCAGCGGCATCCGCAGATGCGACACGTCGCGGCCGCCCGTCGTGGCGACCACAACGACGTCCTCGCCGCCGAGCGCCTCGATGGTCGGCTCGAGCAGCCTGCCCAGATCGGCGTTGTCGATCGTGCCCTGGGTGACGTGCACGACCGGCCGACCACCGTCGAGCTCCGGCCACCACTGCGGCGGGCGGAAACCTCGCGACGGTGCCGGGTGCACCGCGCCGACATAACGCACATGGGCTGGCAGATCGCTGCGTGGATAGTCGAACTCGGGCACGGTCGGTGCGATGTAGCGGTCGGCTAGCAGGCCGGAGTCCAGGATGAACATCGGCAGCGGGCGGCTGTTCATCCGGTCAAGAAGATAGTTGGCCGCGTTCTGTGATTGCCGCAGCAACACCTTCTGCGACAACAGGTTCAGTGTGCGGTTGCGCAGCCGCCCGAGCGGAGTCGACGACGGCGGCAGGCCCATGCCGCTCGGGGCGGTGTCGCGGCTGCTGATCATCAGCGGCGTGGTGGTGTAGGCCAGCACCGGCGGGCGAGCGGTCGGATCGCCGAGCAGGAACGGCAAGATCCCGAAGAAGCCCGCGTCCACGATGATCGCGTCGAACTTGGTTTGCGCCATCAATTCCGACAGCACCCGAGCCTGATGCGGCATCGGCTGCACGAACAGCCTCACGATGTCGAAGTTCACCCGCTTGATGCCCGACGTGTCGGCGCGGCCGGGCAGGTCGATGTCGAGGCGGGTGAGGTCGAAGTCGGCCTCGGCGGGTATCGCGTGGGGGGTCGCCCCGACGGCACGGATCCTCGCGGCGTGCTCGGCCGAACTCAGCACGGTGACGCGGTCCCCGCGGCTCACCAAGCCTTGCGCGACGTTGAGCAGTGGTCCGATGTGGCCGACCGGCGACAGCGACGCAATCAGAATTTCTGGCATGACGTCGATGCTCAGCCACCGCCACGGCGCGAGCTTGGAGGTTGTGTGGAGATTGGATGGAGATTGCAGGCAGAGAGCCTGCGCGCTCAAATGACGGCCGGGCGGACCATATCGAGCATCGTCCGGTTGAACTTCGCCGGTTCGTCCATGAAGGCTTCATGCCCGGACTCCTCGAACCAGACGAGCCGTTTCGACGGCGCCGTCAGGGCATCGAAGTAAGCAACGGTGGTCTCGGGCGGCACCCAGTGATCTCGGCGCCCGATGAAGAAGAAGACGGGCATCTGCAACACCGGTGCAGCCGTCGACAGGTCGAGCGCAGAGACCTCGGGCCACATCGCATCCATCGAAAACCGGAAGCCGCGTAGCTGATTCGGCAGATCGAAGACCGATGATTCTGTCCCACCGAGCGCGATCCTGCCGAACCTCCACAAGGCTCGAGGCTTCAGTTGGCCTTCGAATCGTTGCAGCCACGTGCGTTCCTTGAACACGGCGGACGCGGGGTACGGGGGCGGCCCGATCGCTCGGAGTTCCTTCAAGGCCTTTTGGTTGTCCCGACGCGACGCCTCGGCGAGCGCAAACGCGTATGACGCCGATTCCGCCTCGGCCCAGTTGCCGATCTGGCCGTTGCCGACGTACGCGGCCACCATGCCGGGAAACCGGGTGGCGTAGAGCACGCCGAGTACGGACCCCCACGAATGCCCGAAGATCGTGACCTTCTGTTTTCCGGTGCGTTCGCATACTGCGTCGACGAGTTCGTCCAGATCGGCAAGGAACTGCTCGACCGTCATCGAGTTCTTCGGAATGTCGCGTGAGAATGACTTGCCCGCCCCCCGCTGGTCCCAGTAGACGACCGTGAAACTCTCCTCGAGATCGGCGTTGAAATGGCGTAGCAGACCTGTCTCGGAAAAGCCTGGACCGCCGTGGAGATGGATGAGCACGGGGTTGTCAATGTTCTTGCCCCGCACCATGACCCACTGGTCGACGCCACCGAGCCGGCGATAGCCGATCTCGGCGATGCTCCCAGGCAGGATGGCGCCGGTGTCCGTGCGAAACGGCGGTGTACGTCCGGGGCGCCTCACTACGACCGCTTGATGCGGTCAGGGCGGGTGTAGACGTTCATCGACTCGCCCCGCAGAAACGCCACCAGTGTGAGGCCGGACTGGCTGGCCAGATCGACGGCAAGGGACGACGGCGCCGATACGGCGGCCAGCACCGGGATGCCCGCCATTACTGCCTTCTGCGTGAGTTCGAACGACGCGCGCCCGCTGACAAGCAGCACGGTCGAGGCGAGCGGGATGCGGCCGGCTTCCAAAGCCCAGCCGATGACCTTGTCGACGGCGTTGTGACGGCCGATGTCTTCGCGGACGGCCAGCGTGTCGCCGTCGACGCCGAACAGCGCTGCGCCGTGCAAGCCGCCGGTGCTGGCGAACACCTTCTGCGCGTCACGCAGCTTCCCCGGCATCGCCGACAGGGTCTCTGCGGCCACCGTCGACGGGTCGTCGCCGGGGCAGTGGCGGCTGATCAGCCGCACCGCCTCCAGTGACGCCTTGCCGCAGACCCCGCATGACGAGGTGGTGTAGAAGTTGCGGGTGACATCCACGTCGGGCAGCTGGACGTCGGGCGCCAGTGTCACGTCGAGCACGTTGTAGGTGTTGACGTTGTCAGGGCCTGTGCCCTTGCAATAGCGCACAGTAAGCACGTCGTCGCGGCGGCTGATCACTCCTTCGGTCAGCAAAAAGCCTTGCGCCAGTTCGATATCCGACCCAGGGGTACGCATGGTGACGGTTATGGGGCTGCCATTGACCCGGATTTCCAACGGCTCCTCGACGACGAGCGTCTCCGGCCGTGCGACCGCGTCGTCGGCGGTCACATGCTGCACCCGGCGGCGTGCTGTTACCCGCCCCACGTCGGCTCCAGCCTGACGACGATCGCCTTCGACACCGGTGTGTTGGATCTCGCCGCAGTGTGGTCCAGCGGCACAAGGGAATTGGTCTCCGGATAGTAGGCTGCCGCATTGCCGACCGGAGTCGAGTACGCGACCACCATGAAGTCCTTGGCGTGGCGCTCCTGGACATTGCCGTCGGCGCCGGTGAACTCCGAAACCAGGTCGACGCGGTCGCCGTCCTTCAGCCCGAACCGCTCGATGTCCGCCGGGTTGACGAACACCACCCTGCGGCCACCCTTGACACCCCGGTAGCGGTCGTCGAGCCCGTAGATCGTGGTGTTGTACTGATCGTGGCTGCGCAGCGTCTGCAGCACCAGCCGCCCCTGCGGCACCGGCACCCACTCCAGCTCGTTGACCGAGAAATTGGCTTTGCCTGTGCTGGTGGGGAATTCACGGGAATCGCGTGGGCCGTGGGGCAGCTGGAAACCGTCGGGTGCGCGCACCTTGCGGTTGTAGTCCTCGCAACCCGGCACCACTGCCGCGATCGCGTCGCGGATGGTGTCGTAGTCGTTGTTGAACTGTTCCCACGGCACCGGGTGATCCGGCCCGAGCAGGGTACGCGCCAGCTGGCAGACGATCGCGACCTCGCTGCGCACCTGGTCGCTCGGCGGCCGCAGGCTGCCCCTGGACAGGTGCACCATCGACATCGAATCCTCAACCGACACCTGCTGTTTCACACCGCTCTGAACGTCGCGGTCGGTACGACCCAGCGACGGCAGGATCAGCGCCGTCGCGCCGTGCACCACATGGCTGCGGTTGAGCTTGGTGGACACCTGAACCGTGAGCGCGCAACTGCGCAGCGCAGCCTCGGTGACGGCGGTGTCCGGTGTGGCCATCGCGAAGTTGCCGCCCATGCCCATGAACACCTTCGCCCGCCCGTCACGCATCGCTCTGATCGCGTCGACGGTGTCGACGCCGTGGTCGCGCGGGCTGACGATGCCGAACCGGGAATCCAATGCGGCCAAGAACTTTTCGGGCATCTTCTCCCAGATGCCCATCGTGCGGTCGCCTTGCACGTTGGAGTGACCGCGTACCGGACACAGTCCCGCGCCGGGCTTGCCGATCATGCCGCGCATCAGCAGCACGTTGGCGATCTCGGAAATCATCGGCACCGCATGACGATGTTGCGTCAGCCCCATCGCCCAGCACACGACCGTGCGCTCGGAGGCGGCCATCATCTTCGCCACGAGCTCGAGCTGCGCCCGATCGATGCCGGTGGCCTCCAGCACGGTGTCGATGTCGACGGCGCGGGTGCGGGCTTCGTATTCGGCGAAGTTCGCGCAATGGTCGGCGATGAAGTCGCGATCGACCACCGTGCCCGGAGCCGCATCATCGGCCTCCAGTAGCAGCCGGCCCAGCCCGGCGAACAACGCCATGTCACCGCCGAGCCGAATCTGCACGAACTCGTCGGCGATCGGGATGCCGTCGCCGATGACGCCGTGCACCTTCTGCGGGTCCTTGAAGCGGATCAGCCCTGCTTCGGGCAGCGGGTTGACCGCGATGACCTTGGCGCCGTTGGCCTTCGCCTTCTCCAGCACCGACAGCATCCGCGGATGGTTGGTGCCGGGGTTCTGGCCGGCGATCACGATCAGGTCGGCCTTGGTGACGTCCTCGACGGTCACCGAGCCCTTGCCGATGCCGATCGCCTCGATCAGCGCGGTGCCCGAGGACTCGTGGCACATGTTGGAACAGTCCGGCAGGTTGTTGGTGCCGAAGCTGCGCACCAACAACTGGTACAGAAACGCCGCTTCGTTGCTGGTGCGGCCCGACGTGTAGAACACCGCCTCGTTGGGACTATCCAGTGCACGGAGGTGGTCGGCGATCAACCGGTACGCGTCGTCCCAACTGATCGGCCGGTAGTGGTCGTCGCCCGGGCGTAGCACCACCGGTTCGGTGAGCCGGCCCTGCTGGGACAGCCAATACTCCGGCCGGCCCTCGAGGTCGGCGATCGAGTGGCGCGCGAAGAACTCACCGGTGACGACGCGCTTGGTGGCCTCCTCGGCGACGGCCTTGGCGCCGTTCTCGCAGAACTCCGCGAACTTGCGGCCGCCGGGTTCCTCCGGCCACGCGCAACCCGGGCAGTCGAAGCCTTTGCGCTGGTTGAGCCGGGCCAGGGCGGCCGCGGTGCGTACGGCCCCCATGGACTGCAACGCCCGCTGCAGCGACACCATCACGGCTTTCATGCCGGCCGCTTCATGTTCGGGGCCGGTGGCAACTATTGGATGTTCGTCATAGGCGACGTCGATGTCGCGGGTGACGTCGCGCCTGGTACCGAGCCGCATGTATTCAGCCTAGGTCGGCGGTCCGATGATCTGCACGACCTATCCCCACAGCAAACGCATTCTGGCGTTGACGACCGCGTAACAAGTTTGCCATCGAGTGTCCCTACGGTTGGCCGGTCAAGGTCCGCAAAGGTTGCGGGCGCGCGCACTGATAGGAACTCAATTGAGCGGAAATGCGGTCCGGCTGCAGGCGATCAACAATGTCGAGGGCTATGTGCCACCGGCGATCAGCTTCGTAGCCGGAGAGGAACCCGGTGAAATCTTCGGTTCGAACGTCTTCACCAAGGCCGAGATGCGGGGGCGGCTGCCGAAATCGGTGTACAAGTCCGTCGTGGCGACCATCGACAAGGGCGCCAAACTCGACCCGTCGATCGCCGACTCAGTCGCCGCGGCGATGAAGGACTGGGCGCTCGAGAAGGGGGCGACGCACTACGCCCACGTCTTCTACCCGCTGACCGGCCTGACTGCCGAGAAGCACGACAGCTTCCTCGAGCCCGTTTCCGACGGCGCCACCCTGGCCGAATTCGCTGGAAAGACACTGATCCAGGGTGAGCCCGACGCATCCAGCTTCCCCAGCGGCGGCCTGCGCAACACGTTCGAAGCCCGTGGCTACACCGGCTGGGACGTCACGAGCCCCGCGTACATCCTGGAGAATCCGAACGGCAATACCCTGTGCATCCCAACGGTTTTCGTGTCGATGACGGGTGAAGCGCTGGACCACAAGACCCCGCTGCTGCGCAGCCAGCAGGCCATGGGTGAACACGCCGAACGCATTCTGAAGCTGTTCGGCCACACCAACCACGAGAAGGTGGTGTCGTTCTGCGGACCCGAGCAGGAGTACTTCCTGGTCGACCGGCACTTCTTCTTGGCGCGGCCCGATCTGCTGAACGCCGGGCGCACGCTGTTCGGCGCCAAGCCGCCGAAGGGCCAGGAATTCGACGACCATTACTTCGGCGCGGTGCCCGAACGGGTGCTGGGTTTCATGATGGACACCGAGCGCGAGCTGTTCAAGCTCGGCATTCCGGCCAAGACAAGGCACAACGAGGTCGCGCCCGCACAGTTCGAGGTGGCGCCGATGTTCGAGCGGGCCAACATCGCCTCGGACCATCAGCAGCTTCTGATGACGACGTTCAAGACGCTGGCCAAGAAGCACGGCATGGAGTGCCTGTTCCACGAGAAGCCATTCGCCGGTGTCAACGGGTCGGGCAAGCACGTGAACTTCTCGATGGGCAACGCCGAACTGGGCAGCCTGCTGGTCCCCGGCGACACCCCGCACGAGAACGCGCAATTCCTGGTGTTCTGCGCCGCGGTGATCCGCGCCGTGCACAAATACGGCGGGCTTCTTCGCGTTTCGGTGGCGTCGGCGACCAACGACCACCGGCTCGGCGCCAACGAGGCTCCGCCGGCGATCATCTCGATATTCCTCGGCGACCAGCTGGCCGACGTGTTCGAACAGATCGCCAAGGGCGCCGCGACGTCGTCGAAGGGCAAGGGCACCATGATCATTGGTGTCGATACGCTGCCCCACCTGCCGACCGATCCGGGCGACCGCAACCGCACCAGTCCGTTCGCCTTCACCGGCAACCGGTTCGAGTTCCGCGCGCCGGGTTCGGGGCAGACGGTGGCGGTCCCGATGGTCATGCTCAACACGATCATGGCGGAGTCGTTCGACTACATCGCCACCATCCTCGAGAAGGCCGTCGCCGACGGGGAGGACTTCGACGAGGCGGTGCAACAGCTGCTCACCGACATCATCACCGAGCACGGTGCGGTGGTGTTCAACGGCGACGGATACTCGGAGGAGTGGCAGGTCGAGGCGGCCGCACGCGGGCTGCCGAACCTGAAGACGACGCTGGACGCGCTGCCCGAGCTGATCAAGCCGGAGTCGTTGGCGCTCTTCGAGAAATACAAGGTCTTCAACGACAAGGAGATGCACAGCCGCTACGAAGTCGGCCTCGAGCAGTATGCCCTCACGATCAACGTCGAGGCGAAGCTGACCGTGGAGCTGGGTTCGACGGTGATCCTGCCCGCGGCGATGCGCTACCAGACCGAAGTGGCCGCCAACATCGCCACGCTCAAAGCGGCGGGTGTGGAGCCGAGCACCGCGCTGCTCGAGGAGGTGTCGGCCCCGATCGCGGAGTTGACCAGTGCGCTGGCGGATCTGAAGAAGGCGCTCGAAGACCATTCGGCGTCGAGCGCCCACGCCGAGGCCGAACACGCCCGTGATGAGTTACTTCCGGCCATGGCAGCGGTGCGAGCGGCCGCGGACACGCTGGAAAGCCTTGTCGCCGACGACCTCTGGCCTCTACCCACGTACCAGGAGATGCTCTACATCCTCTGACGAGCTTCTCTGGCGGGTCGCCGAGTGTGGGGGGCGTGCCGGCAACATTGCCTGCACTGGTAAACCGCAACCCCCGCACTCGGCGGCCGTGACTACGGGAGCGCGACCCAGGCCGCGTCGTCGGCATTCGAGGCGATGGCGGCCTCGACGAACCGCACACCGATGAGGCCGTCGACGCCGGTGGGGATGGACAGATCGCGCGCCTTTTGGCCGCGCAGGATCTCGGCGAGGTCGAGGTAGAAGTTCGCGAACGCCTCGATGAATCCCTCGGGATGGCCGAGCCCGACCCGGGTGAGCCGCTTGGCGTCGTCGGACAGACTTGTCATGCCCTGGGCGAGAATCGTCGCGCCACCGTCGGGATCACGCACCGTCAGGTGGTGGGGATCCTCCTGGCGCCAGTGCAGGCTGGCGTCGTCGCCGAACACCCGGATCGTCAGACCGTGCTCGTGGCCGGTGGCCGCCATGGTCGCCCACAGGGTCGCCGGGGCGCCGTTGGACAGCGTGAGGCGGATGGTCGCGTTGTCGAACACGCGTCGTCCCGGCACCAGCGTGCTCAGTTCCGCCGAGATGCGGGTGGCCTCCAAACCCGTGATGTAGCGCAACAGGTGAAACGCGTGAATGCCGACGTCGCCGACCGCGCTTGCGGCGCCGCCGATATTCGGGTCCATGCGCCATTGTTCGAGCGGGGCCGACGCCCAACCGGAGGGAAATTCGACCGCGACGAACCGGATCCGGCCCAGGTCGCCGTTGCGGACCATGCGTGCGGCGTGGCGGACCATCGCGTAGGCCGAATAGATATGGGGCACAGCGAGTATGGCGCCTGACTTCTCGGCGACTGCAACGAGTTCGGCCGCGGTCTGCGAGTCGTTCGTCAGCGGCTTCTCGCACACCACCGCGATGCCGTTTTCGAGGAAGGCTTTCGCGATCTCGAAGTGGGTGTCGTTCGGCGTGACCACCGCGACGACGTCGAGGCGTCCGGCTTCCTGCTGGGCCATCTGCCGATAGTCGTCGTAGACGCGCTCGACGCCGAGGCTTGCCGCGAACTCGGCCGACGCTCGACGGTCACGCGCGAAAACGCCTGCGGCGAGCACGTATTGGTTGTCCAGCCACATCGCGTGGCGGTGGGCGGCGCCGATCATCGCACCGGGGCCGCCACCGACCATGCCCGCTTCCAGCCGCGAAATGCTCATGCTCTGTTTCTATCGCGGAGGTGGTGCTTACTTGTTTTGGGGGAAGCCCAGTTCGATGCCGCCGTGGCTGGGGTCGAGCCAGCGGCTCGTGATGGCCTTGCCGCGGGTGTAGAACTGCACGCCTTCGGTGCCGTGTGCGTGGGCATCGCCGAACAGCGAGTTCTTCCAGCCGCCGAAGCTGTAGTAGGCCATCGGCACAGGGATCGGCACGTTGATGCCGACCATGCCGACCTCGACCTCGTTCTGGAAACGCCGGGCGGCGCCGCCGTCGTTGGTGAAGATCGCCGTGCCGTTGCCGTACGGGTTCGAATTGATCAGGTCGAGCGCCTCGTCGTAGGACTCGACGCGCACCACCGACAGCACGGGCCCGAAAATCTCGTCGGTGTAGACGCTCATCTCCGGCGTGACGTGGTCGATCAGCGTCGGCCCAAGCCAGAAGCCGTCCTGCCCACCGTCGGCTTTAACGCCCCGCCCGTCGACGACGATCTTGGCGCCGTCCGTCTCGCCGGCGTCGATGTAGGACGCGACCTTGTCGCGGTGGGCCTTGGTGACCAGTGGGCCCATGTCGGCGTCACCGGTGCCGTCGCCGGTCTTGATGCCGCGGGCGCGCTCGGCGATCTTGGCCACCAGATCGTCGGCGATCGGGCCGACGGCCACGCAGGCGGAAATTGCCATGCAGCGTTCACCGGCCGAGCCGAAGCCGGCGTTGACCATCGCGTCGGCGGCCAGATCTAGATCGGCGTCGGGCAGTATCACCGCGTGGTTCTTCGCGCCGCCGAGGGCCTGCACACGCTTACTGTGCGACGTGCCGGTCTGGTAGACGTACTGGGCGATCGGCGTGGACCCCACGAACGACACCGATTTGATCTTGGGGTTAGTGAGCAGCTCGTCGACCGCGGTCTTGTCGCCCTGCAGCACGTTGAACACGCCTGGGGGCAGACCGGCTTCGGCCCACAGCTCGGCCATCCACAGCGACGCCGATGGATCCTTTTCCGACGGTTTGAGCACGACGGTGTTGCCCGTCGCGATCGCGATGGGGAAGAACCACATCGGCACCATGGCCGGGAAGTTGAACGGGCTGATGATGCCGACGGGCCCGAGCGGCTGGCGGATGGAGTACACGTCGACCTTTGTCGAGGCGTTCTCGGTGAAGCCGCCCTTGAGTAGATGCGGTATACCGCAGGCGAATTCGACGACCTCCTGGCCGCGGCTCACCTCGCCCAGCGCATCAGAGACGACCTTGCCGTGCTCGCTGGTGATGATCTTCGCCAGTTCACCCTTGCGCGCATTCAACAGCTCGCGGAAGTTGAACAGGATCGCGGTGCGCTTGGTCAGCGAGGTGTCTCGCCATGCCGGGAACGCCGCCGCGGCGGCATCGATGATTGCGCGGGCGTCTTGTTCGCTACTCAGCGCCACCTCGCCGGTGATCTGACCGGTGGCCGGATTCGTCACCGGCTGTGTGCGGCTGCCGGTGCCCTGGTAGGGCTTGTTGTTGGTCCAATGCGGAATGGTCTTGCTCATAATCACTTTCTGTACTTCGACACGTATTCGATCATGGTTTTCAGTTGGTAGCGCGACACGTCGTGGGCGTTCTCGTCCTCGGCGAACACCGACGACACCATCACGGTGTCGGGGCGGTCGTAGAAGCCGATCTCGGCAAGGCCGCCGAAGAACTCGTCCCAGTTCAGGTCCCCGTCACCGATCTTGAGGTGCTGATGCACCCGCGCCGGGCTGCCCGGCGGATTGGTGATGTAGCGCAGACCGTGGCTGCGGCGGTGATCCATCGTGTCCGCGACGTGGACGAGCCGCAGCTTTTCGCATGCGGCGCGCATGATTTCGGTCATGTTGCCACCCATGTGATAGCTGTGGCAGGCAACGTAGACCATCCCGATGTTGGGGGAGTTGACACCGCGAATGATGCGCAACGCCTCCAGCCCATCCTCGACGAAATCGTCGGGGTGTGGGTCGATGCGGACGTCGATGCCTTCGCGTTCGAAGATCGGCACCAGTTCCTCCATGGAGCGGAAGAACGCCCGCTCGGATTCCTCTGCGCGCTCGGGGCGCCCGGAGAATTCGGTGTTGATGACGTTGACGCCGAGGTCGACGGTGATCTGGACGACGCGTTTCCAGTTGCGCACCGCCGCTTCTCGCGCATCCTCGTCGGGCCCCGACCAGCGCAGCACCGGCAGCACCGACGCGATCCCGACGCCCACGTCGGCACACGCCTTGCGGAACTTGGCCACCAGCTCGTCGTCGGCGCGCGGATGGTTGAAGAACGGAATGAAGTCGCGGTGCGGGGTCAGCTGCAGATACTCGAAGCCCAAATCCGCGACGACGCGCGGAAAGTCGAGCAGCTCGTAGTCGTGGTGAAACGGCGTGGGATCCAACGCGATTTTCATCAGGCGCCCACCCTTTCCGCCAGTTCGACATCGACGCGCTCGCCGGTCTCCAGCGACCGAACACCCGCTTCACACACGGCCGCGGCGGCGTAGCCGTCCCATGCTGTCGGTCCGTCGACATTGACGCCGGATCTCACGGCGTCGACCCACCGCTGCACCTCGATGTCGTACGCGGTGCCGAATCGTTCCCGGAACCCCGGCGCGATCCGGCCGCCCCAACTTCCGGGAGCCGACTTGCGGACCAGGCCGACATCGAGACCGATTGTGGCGCTTCCCAGTTCACCGACGACCTCGGTGCGCACCTCATAGGCGACGCCCGTGGTGACGAACACCTCGACGTCGACGTGCCGGCCGCTGACCGTCTGGAAGATGGCGATCTGCGGATCCTGCAGCCCTCGCGGTGCACGCCGATTGACCATCGGCTTGATGATCTGTACCGAGGCGATCTCCTCACCCAGCAGGAAGCGTGTCACGTCGACCTCGTGCACCAGCGAATCCCTGACGACCATCGCGGAGTCGAAACTCGGTGGCACCGAAGGATTGCGGTGTGCGCAGTGCATCATCAGCGGCTGGCCGAGTTCGCCGCCGTCGATCAGCAACTTCAGCTGCTGATACTCAGGATCGAAACGGCGCATGAAGCCGACCTGGATCAGCGGCGTGCCAAGCGCCGCCTCGCGCCGCACCACCTCAAGGGAGGACGCCGAATCGGTGGTCAACGGCTTCTCGCACAGCACAGGCCTGCCCTGTTCCAAACAGGCCAACAGCTGCTTCTCATGCGTCGGGCCCGGAGTGGCGAGCAGCACCGCATCGACGTCGTCGTCGGTAATCGCATCGATCGGATCGGCCGCCACCCGTGCACCCGGCACGGAGGCGGCAACCTCCTGAGCCTTCTCGGTCACGTAGTCGTTCACGACGGCGACACGGGCCCCCGAGATGCGCGAGGCGATGCGTGCGACGTGGTCGGCGCCCATCGTGCCGACGCCGAGCACGGCAATACGCAAATCTGACATAGCTTTTCGACTCCTAGAACTTCACGGCCGGAACACCGCACGACCCGAGATACCGCCGCGTGCGTTGGGCGATCGGCAATGGCTGGTCGGGGTCACACGGGTACATGTCCTGCTCAACGATCGCGAACACGTCGATGCCGAGCTTCTCGACGGCCGCCAGCAGCGGTGGCATCTCCGGGATTCCGCGTGGCGGTTCGGTCATCGCGCCCAGCTTGACGGCCTCGCCGAATGGGAGGTCTTCGGCCTCGACCTTGGCCCGTACCTCGGGGTCGACCTGCTTGAGATGCAGATACCCGATGCGCTCCGGGGCACGGTTGATGATCGCGAGGTTGTCGCCGCCGCAGTAGGAGATGTGGCCGGTGTCCAGGCACAGATTGACGAATTCTGAATCCGTGCCGTCGAGGAAGCGGTAGACGTTGTCCTCGGTGTCGACGTGGCTGTCGGCATGCGGATGGTATTGCGCCCGCACGCCGTAGCCTTCGAACATCGCCTTGCCGAGTTCGTTCATGCCGTGGGTCTTCTTCTTCCACTGCTCGGCAGTCAGGTTGCGATCTTCGAGCACCTCGCCGGTGGCAGGGTCGCGCCACATCTCCGGGATCACGACGACGTGCTTGCCGCCGACCGCGGCGGTGAGCTTGGCGACGTCTTCGATCTGCTTCCAGACTGCATCCCACGAATTGTCTTGGTGCAGATGTTCGAACACCGTGCCCGCCGACAGCTTGAGGTTGCGTGCGGCCAGCTCGTCGGACAGCTTCTGCGGGTCGGTGGGCAGGTAGCCGTACGGGCCGAGCTCGATCCACTGATATCCAGACTCGGCGACCTCGTCCAGAAACCGGCTGTAGGGAGTCTGGTTCGGGTCGTCGGGGAACCACACGCCCCAGGAATCAGGAGCAGACCCAACCAGGATGGTGCTCATCGATGAATAGTCCTTTCTAGCTGTCGGTAGGGCGCACGAGCGGGCGCTGGATCTTCTTCCACTCGGCGTATGTCTCGTACGCCGCACGCGTCGACTCGAGCGTCGAGGTCTCGCTGACCGGCACGTCCCACCACGATTGGCTGTCCGGCGCGTAGATCAACGGGTCGGTCTCGACGTGGATGACCGTGGTGTGCTCGTTGGCCTTGGCCACCTTGACCGCGTCGGTGAACTCGGCGGCGGTGGTCACCTTGATCACCTCAGCGCCGAGGCTTGCGGCATTGGCGGCGAGGTCGACGGGCAGCTTGGGGCCGGCCAGCCGGCCGGACTCGTCGCGGTAGCGGTAGCTCGTGCCAAACCGCTGTGAGCCCAACGATTCCGATAGCGAGCCGATCGATGCGAAGCCGTGGTTCTGCACGAGAACCACGATCACTTTCACGCCTTCCTGGACTGCGGTGACGAGTTCGGTGGCCATCATCAGATAGGAGCCGTCGCCGACCATCACGAACACGTCGCGGTCCGGCGCGGCCATCCGAACGCCGATGCCGCCGGCGACCTCATATCCCATACACGAGTAGCCGTATTCGACGTGGTAGCCCTTGCGGTCGCGGGTACGCCACAGCTTGTGCAGGTCACCCGGCATGGACCCGGCGGCGCATACGACGACGTCGCGGGGATCCGACAGCGTGTTGGCCAAGCCGATCACCTGGCTCTGGTTCAGCGCGCTGCCGTCGTCGTCGACGCGGTACGCGGCACTCACGGTGTCGTCCCACTCCCGTGCGAGTTCTGCTGTGCGTGAGCGATATTCGTCGTCGACGCGGTAGTCGCCCAACGCCGCGCCGAGCGCCTCGATGGCTTCTCGAGCGTCGGCGACGACGGACAGCGCGCCCTGCTTGACGGAGTCGAACGACGCGACGTTGATGTTGACGAACTTGACGTCGGGATTGTTGAACGCGGTGCGTGACGCGGTCGTGAAATCGCCGTAGCGGGTGCCGATTCCGATGACGACGTCGGCGTCGGCTGCCAGCGCGTTGGCGGCGGTGGTGCCGGTCGAGCCGATCGCGCCGACCGACTGCGGATGGTCGTACGGCAAGGAGCCCTTACCGGCCTGGCTCTCTCCGACCGGAATGCCCGTGCGTTCGGCGAACGCTGCCAATGTGTCGGTCGCGCCCGAGTAGATGACGCCGCCGCCGGCAACGATCAGCGGCTTGCGTGCGGAGCGGATCACCTCGGCGGCGCGCGCGATCACCGACCGCTCGGGAAGCGGACGGGCGATATGCCACGTGCGTTCGGCGAACAGCGATTCCGGCCAGTCGTAGGCCTCGGCCTGAACATCCTGGGGCAACGAGATCGTGGCGGCACCCGTCTCCACCGGGTCGGTCAGCACGCGCATCGCGCCCAGCAACGCAGCGGGCAACTGCTCGGGCCGCCACACCCGGTCGAAGAACCGCGACAGCGGCTTGAACGCGTCGTTGACGGTGACCTCGCCGTCGTGCGGCAGTTCGAGCTGCTGCAAGACCGGTGCGCTTGCGCGGGTGGCGAAGGTGTCCGACGCCAACAACAGGACGGGCAACCGGTTGATGGTGGCCAATGCGGCGCCGGTGAGCATGTTCGTCGAACCCGGGCCGATGCTGGCCGTCACGGCCCATGCCTGCAGCCGGTCCTTCTGCCGCGCATACGCCGCGGCGGTGTGCACCATGGCTTGTTCGTTGCGGCCCAACACATATCGCAGGTTGGGCTCGTTCTCGTCGACCTCTGCTTGCAGCAATGCCTGGCCGATGCCGGCCACGTTGCCGTGGCCGAAGATGCCGAAGCAGCCGGCGAAGAACTTGCTCCGTTCACCGTCGCGTTCGACGTACTGGTTGGCCAGGAAGCGAATCGTGGCCTGGCCGACCGTAAGTCGCACGGTCGGCTCCCGGTCGGGAGTCTTGAATGCAGATGCTTTGGAGACCACGTCACACTCCTCGTGAACGCAGGGGCAGCCGGGGATCGACATCCTGGTGTTCCCAAGTGCCGCGAAGCCAGGCATGTTCGGGATCGTCGACGATCTTCCAGGCCCGCTCCTCGCCAGGGCCGGCCATCACGTTCAGGTAGTACATGTGGTAGCCGGGCGCCGCGACGGACGGGCCGTGGTAGCCGTGCGGAACGAGGACGACGTCGCCGCTGCGGACCTCTTCGAGAACCTCGATCGGGCGGTCGGGTGTGCCGTAGACGCGGTGATAACCAAACCCGCGGGAATCGCCTGGGCCCGAGTCGATTTCGAAGTAGTAGATCTCCTCCAGCGCCGACTCGACCGAAGTGTTCTCGTCGTGCTTGTGTGCGGGATAGCTCGACCAGTTGCCGCCAGGTGTGATGACCTCGCAGGCGATCAGCGAGTCGGCCTCGAAGACGCCCGCGGTGCCGAAGTTGTGCACCTGGCGACTGCAGTTACCGGTGCCGCGCAGTTCGACCGGTACGTCGGCCGCGGCCACTCGACGGTTCGGCAGCTGACGCTTGGCCCTGGCCCCGCAGATCGCGAAGCGTCCCTCACCGCACAGCGTGTAGGTCTGGCCGGTGCCGACGTAGACCATGTCGGCTGGGCCGTCGAAAACCGATGCGCGCGGCGAGAGTTCGAACGCCTCGTTGTCGGCCTCGACTGTTCCCTGACCGGCCAGCGGCAGGATCATCACCTCGGTGTCAGCGCTGTCGAGGGTGAGTTCCTGCATCGACACCAGCTCCACCACCTTGAGGCCGGCCTCGGTCCAGCCGGCCGATTCTGGAGTGACGTCGACGGTGTACGGGGGAGTGGCGCTGCGCGCCGGGATGTAGTACTTGCTGTGCATGCTCTCACCTCACCATCGAGACGGCGGTCGCAACCGCGGAGCTGACGTCGTCGTCGGCGGGGTACAGCAACGTGCGGCCGACGATGAGGCCCCGCACCGACGGTAGGCCGAGTGCTTTCTCCCAGCTGGCGAACGCCTCGTCGGGATCGGCGGGATCGCCGCCGAGCAGCAGGGTCGGCAGCGTCGTGGACTCCATGACCCTGTCCATCTCGTCGACCACCGGCAGCTTCATCCAGGTGTAGGCAGACGTCGAACCCAGCCCCTGACCGATGTGGATGGACTTGATCACCGCGTCGGGGGACAGGTCGTTGCGCACCTTGCCGTCGACGCGGGTCGACATGAAGGGCTCGACCATGGCGATCAGCCCATACGAGGCGAGTTCGTCGATCGCGCGTGCACAGACTTCGAGCGTGGCGACGCTGCCAGGATCGTCAAGATCGATGCGGCACAACATCTTTCCGCCATTCATCTTGGCGGCGGCGGTGGCCTCCGCGGTCGCCGCCGTCATCCGGTCGTCGAGCTCGAACCGTGCGCCGGCCAGGCCGCCGCGGTTCATGGACGAGAACACCACCTTGTCGTCCAGCGCTCCGAGCAGCAGCAGGTCATCGAGGATGTCGGCGGTCGCCAGAACGCCGTCCACACCGGGATCGGCCAGCGCCGCGCACAGTCGGTCGAGCAGGTCGGTGCGGCTGTTCATCGCGGTAGGCCGAGAGCCAACGGCGAGGGCGCCGCGGGCGGGGTGATCGGCTGCGACGATCATCAGCCTGCCGTTGCCGCGCACCGTCGGTCGGGTGGTGCGATCCTGCCAGGCGCGCGCGATGGCGCCGGGGTCGGTGGCCCGCAGCTCGGTGATCGCGGCGTAGTCCTTACATAGGGCTTCAGACATTGACGGCCTCCACGGCGGTCTGCTCGGCCAGCTCGCTCACCTCGGCCGCGGTGGGCATGGCTGTCGAGCATTCCAGCCGCGACGCGACGATGGCACCCGCCGCATTCGCATACCGCAGTGTCTTCTCCAGCGGCCAGCCGTGCAGTAGGCCGTGACATAGGCTGCCGCCGAACGCATCTCCGGCACCGAGGCCGTTGACCACGTCGACCTCGTTGGGCGCCACCATGACCGACGACTGCCGGGACTTGCCAAGCACACCGCGGGGGCCCTGCTTGACGATGGCCAGTTCGACGCCGAAATCCAACAGTGCTTCGGCCGCCTTGCGCGGGTTGGATTCACCGACGGCGATCTCGCACTCTTCGCGGTTGCCGACGGCGACCGTCACGTGGGGCAGCGCTTTCTGTACTTGTTCGGTGGCCGCGGCGGGCGACTCCCAGAACATCGGCCGGTAGTCCAGGTCGAGCACGGTGAACGGTTTGCGCTGGCGTGCCTCCCATGCGGCGAAATGTGCGCTGCGGCTTGGCTCTTCGGACAAGCCTGTCACAGTCGACCAGTACAGTCGCGCCGAGCGCACCGCGTCGGCATCGATCTCGTCGGGACGCACTTGCAGATCGGGGGCGCTGGGGCGGCGGTAGAAGTAGAGCGGGAAGTTGTCCGGAGGGAAGATCTCGCAGAACGTGACCGGCGTCGGATATGCGTCGTGGGTCGCCACGTAGCGGTTGTCGACACCCAGCCTCGCGAGCTCGCCGCGCACGAACCTGCCGAACGGGTCGTCGCCGACGCCGGAGATCAGCGCGGCGCGGTTGCCAAGGCGGGCGGCGGCCACCGTGACGTTGGCGGCGCTGCCACCCAGGAACTTGCCGAAGGTTTGGACGTCCTCCAGGCCCACGCCGATTTGCAGGGGATAGATGTCGACGCCGCAGCGCCCGATGGCGAGGACGTCAAAAGCCTGCGTGCTACTCAAAGTCGGCCTTCCGAAGGTAGGTGATTGCTCGATATCGACTGTGCCCCGCGTCACTCGGCCCTGTCAATAGTTTGTCCTGACATTCTATCTTTCGATCATGCGATGTTAGGATGCAGCTACTGTTATCTGGTCCAACCCGAGATCGGAGACGACGTGCCCCTGACGGTGGAGCTCGACAGGTCCAGCCCTGTGCCTCTCTACTATCAGCTCGCGCAAGCGATTGAGGCGGCGATCCGCGACGGCGAGCTGGCGCCCGGTGACCGTTTCGAAAACGAGTTGGCCCTGGCAAAGCGGCTGACCTTGTCGCGGCCGACCACTCGCCGCGCCATCCAGGAACTCGTCGACAAGGGCCTGCTCGTGCGCAAGCGCGGAGTGGGCACGCAGGTGGTGCAGAATCCCGTGCACCGCCGCGTCGAGCTGACGAGCCTTTTCGACGACCTGGCCCGCGCCGGCCAGGAGCCGACCACGAAACTTCTCGACTACCGCGTCGGCCCTCCCGACGAAGAGGTCGCCCGCGAGCTCAGTCTGTCCAGCGACCGTGACGTCGTGTCCATTCACCGGCTTCGGTGCGCCAACGGCGAGCCGCTGGCCGTGATGACCAATCACCTGCCGGTCGAGATCGCGCCGGATGCCGACGAGCTCGAGAGCAACGGGCTGTACCAGGCGCTGCGTGCGCGTGGTGTGCACATTCGGCTGGCGCGCCAGCGGATTGGCGCGCGGGGCGCCACCCGATCCGAGGCGAAACTTCTGGACGAGAAACCCAACGCGCCACTGCTGACCATGTCGCGCACCGCGTTCGACGACTCGGGCAGCGCGGTGGAATTCGGCATGCACTGCTACCGCGCGTCGCGCTACTACTTCGACACCACGCTGGTTGATCGCTAACCATCTTCCGCGAACAGACGGAAAGCTCCCCCGACACGCCGGAAAATGGCGCCTTTTGCGTCTGCTCGCACAACTAGCCGAACGCGCTTCGGAACGCTTCCAGTGCGGCGACACTGTCGTCCGACGCCCAGGCCTCCATCCCCACGGTGCCCGCAAAGCCCATGTCCCGCAACGCCTTCGCGATCGCCGGATAGTTGATTTCGCCGGTGCCCGGTTCGCAGCGGCCTGGCACGTCGGCGACCTGAATTTCGCCGATCGCCGCGCCGCAGCGGCGCACCAACTCGATGAGATTCCCTTCGCCGATCTGCGCGTGGTACAGGTCGAGCATCATCTTCACATTCGGATGGTCGACGGCCTCGACCAAAGCAAGCGTGTCCTTCGCGCGAGCCAGCGGAACGCCGGGATGGTCGACGATTGTGTTGAGGTTCTCCACGCAGAACGTCACAGCGGCCGCCGCGCCGAGCTCGCCGATGCGCTCCAGCGTGCGGATCGCCGTCGCCCACATCTCGCCGGTCGCCCGGTACCGCGGGCGGGCCGCCTTCCCGTCCACCAGCTCGGCGGTGTGCAGATTGAGCCGCGGGATGCCAAGTGTTTCAGCCGCTTTGATCGACAGCTCGGCAGTGCGCACTACCTCGTCGGCGGTCTGCGGATCGATCAGGTCACCGTGCAGGTATCCGGTCATCGACGAGAACCGCGCGCCCGTGCCTGCCAGCGCCTGCAGGTCCTTGTCGTGCCAGCTCCAGATCTCGACCGCGAAGCCCATGTCGTCGATGCGCCTGATCCGGTCGACGATCGGCAGGTCGGTGAAGACCATCTCTGAGCAGACCGCTAGCTCCAGCTCGCTCATGGCTTTGTCACCTCTCTCGCCCTGACCAGCATGGACGGCACCCTAACATTTGATATGCAGTCCTAATGTCCGAACAAAGTATTGACTTTCGGGTGTGAGCCGTATTACATCGACTTTTGAGGGGCGTGTCGCGCCGCACTCTAGAGCGAGGAGAAACAATGAGGTTCAGCCGGCTCGCGGCAATCGCCGGGGCGAGCGTGCTCGTGGTTGGGATCGCGTCCTGTTCAAGCACCGGGGGCAAGCCCCGCGAGACGGGCAACGGCATGGGGGCCGGCACCGCGAACACGCCGCGCGCGACGGTCGCGATGATCACCCACGAGGTGCCCGGCGACTCATTCTGGGATCTGATCCGCAAGGGTGCCCAGGCTGCGGCCGACAAGGACAACATCGAGCTGCGTTACTCCAACGATCCTGAGGCGCCGAACCAGGCGAACCTGGTGCAAAGCGCCATCGACAGCAAGGTCAACGGCATCGCCCTGACGCTGGCCAAACCGGACGCGATGGCACCCGCCGTCAAGGCCGCGCTGAACGCGGGCATTCCCGTCGTCGCGTTCAACTCGGGCTTCGACAACTGGAAGGCGATGGGCGTGCAGGAGTACTTCGGGCAAGACGAGAAGCTCGCCGGGATCTCCGCGGGCGAACGTCTCAACGCGGACGGCGCCAAGAAGGTCATCTGCGTCATCCAGGAGCAGGGCCAGGTGGCGCTCGAATCACGCTGCGCCGGTGTGAAGCAGGGCTTCAAAGGGCAGTCCGAGATCCTGAACGTCAACAGCAAGGACATGCCATCGGTGGAATCGACCATCACCGCCAAGCTTCAGCAGGATCCGTCCGTCGACCACGTTGTCGCGCTGGGCGCGCCGATCGCGTTGGCCGCAGTGCAGTCCGTCGGCAATGCCGGTAGTTCGGCGAAGGTCGTCACGTTCGACACCAATGCCGCGCTCGTCGACGCGATCAAGGGCGGCAAGGTGCAGTGGGCGGTCGACCAGCAGCCCTTCCTGCAGGGGTATCTGGCCATCGACTCACTGTGGCTGTATCTGAACAACAAGAACCTGGTCGGTGGCGGACAAGCCACCCTGACCGGCCCGTCGTTCATCGATCAGACGAACATCGATGCCGTTTCCGAGTTGGCCAAGTCCGGGACCCGATGAGCCGCCGCGCAGGAAAGAGCGAAGCATGACAACCACACCCGACGTCGACGTCGCCAGTCACAAGATCGTTCGCGACGAACGAATCAAGGAACGAAACCGTGCGCAACGCTTGCTCATTCGCCCCGAGATGGGCGCGGCGATCGGTGCGGTCGCGATATTCGTCTTCTTCCTCATCGTCGCCCCACCGTTCCGCGCGCCGGAGGCGCTGGCGACCGTGCTGTACGCCAGCTCGACGATCGGGATCATGGCGTGCGCGGTCGCGCTGCTGATGATCGGTGGCGAGTTCGACCTGTCGTCGGGCGTTGCCGTGACCACGAGTTCGCTTGCGGCCTCGATGCTGGCCTACAACCTGCATTTGAACCTGTGGGCAGGAGCGGCGCTGGCACTGATAGTCGCCTTGGCCATCGGATTCTTCAACGGGTACTTGGTGATGAAGACCAAGATCCCAAGCTTTTTGATCACGTTGGGCACGCTGCTGATGCTCACGGGCATCAATCTCGCAGTGACCAAACTCATTTCGGGTCAGGTCGCGACGCCGAGCGTGAACGACATGCAGGGCTGGGATTCCGCGCAGAAGGTGTTCTCGTCGACGTGGTCGATCTTCGGCGTCGACGTGCGCATCACCGTGTTCTGGTGGCTGCTGTTCACTGCCGTCGCCACCTATGTCTTGTTCAAGACTCGCATCGGCAACTGGATATTCGCCGTCGGCGGAGACCAGGAAAGCGCACGGGCCGTTGGCGTTCCGGTGACGATGGTGAAGATCGGCCTGTTCATGTTCGTCGGCTTCTGCGCCTGGTTCGCCGGGATGCATCTGCTGTTCTCGTTCAATACCGTGCAGTCCGGTCAGGGCGTCGGCAACGAATTCATCTACATCATCGCCGCAGTGATCGGCGGCTGCCTGTTGACCGGTGGTTATGGCACGGCGATCGGCGCGGCAATCGGTGCGTTCATCTTCGGCATGGTGCAACAGGGCATCGTGTACGCAGGCTGGAATCCCGACTGGTTCAAGTTCTTCATGGGCGTGATGCTGCTGTTCGCGGTGATCGCCAACAACGCATTCCGCAACTACGCCGCGAAGAGGTGACCGATGACTGCAACAGTCGATCGTCCTGTGGATGAAGCCCCGTCCGGTGGCAAGGTGCCGTTGGTCGAATTGAAGAATGTCTCCAAGACATACGGCAATATCACTGCGCTCAAAGACATCTCGCTACGCGTGCATGCCGGTCAGGTCACAGGGATCCTGGGCGACAACGGTGCAGGCAAGTCGACGCTGATCAAGATCATCGCCGGCTACCACCCACAGACTGACGGTGAGTTGCTCGTCGACGGCGAGTCGACCAGGTTCGGCTCTCCAAAAGATTCGCTCGGTAAGGGCATCGCGACGGTCTATCAGAACCTCGCAGTGGTGCCGCTAATGCCGGTGTGGCGCAACTTCTTCCTGGGGCAGGAAATCCGGAAGAAGGGTTTCCCGTGGTCGCTGGACTCCAACGCGATGCGCGCCACCACACTGACCGAGCTGTCGAAGATGGGAATCGACCTGCCCGACGTCGACGTGCCGATCGGCTCGTTGTCGGGCGGCCAGCGGCAGTGCGTAGCGATCGCTCGGGCGGTGTTCTTCGGTGCGCGGGTGCTGATTCTCGACGAGCCGACGGCCGCCCTCGGCGTCAAGCAGTCGGGCGTGGTGCTGAAGTACATCACCGCGGCCAAGGAAGCCGGTTTCGGTGTGGTGTTCATCACGCACAACCCGCACCATGCGCACATGGTGGGCGACCACTTCGTCCTGCTCAACCGCGGTCGTCAGAAGCTCGATTGCACGTACGACGACATCACGCTTGAGCACCTCACGCAGGAGATGGCGGGTGGCGACGAGCTCGAGGCGCTGTCTCACGAATTGCGCGGTAAAGGCACATAACACCAGGTCACAGTTCGGCGTCAATTCACCGTAGCGACATCGGTTGGCAGCGTGCCATCGCAGCCCGCGTCGCGCCGAGACGGCACAATGGGAATCGTGCACATAGAACCTGAATCGAAAGCTCGCACGCACCTGTGGCGTGACCCGCTGTCGGTGGGGTGGCGGGCACATCGCAATCTGTTGATGCTGCGGCTTCGGTGGCACGAACGGCGTGCCGCGCCCGCGAGCAATCGGAGACGCCCGCTGAGCAAGGCGCATCCCCCGCGTCGGCGCGTCCCCGGCGTCGGCACCGCCGCAGCGGAGTAATCGACCGGGCCTACGCCGTGCCGGTGTCCGGGCGCACGATCCTCGCGAGTTCGTCGCGATCCGCGGCGTCGAGCTTGATGCAGGCGCGGTAGATGTGGCCCTCAACCGTGCGAACGGACACGGTCAGCTGGTCGGCAATCTCGCGGTTAGACAGTCCCGCCGCGACCAGCCCAGCGACCTCGCGCTCCCGCGAGGACACCGGCAGGGGTCGGGCCGCCGACCGGATGGCGGGCGTGGCCGCGCCACCGCATTGGGCCGCTAGCCGCAGTGCGCGCGCTGAAGACGCCGAACTCTTGGATCGTTCACCGGCGCGGTCGTGTAGCGGGACGGCCTGCGCCGCCGAATCCGCCGCCGACAACATCAATCCGGCGGCTTCGAACTCGGCGCTGATCACGTCAAGAGCCTGGGCGTCACGGTCCGCGACGGCCGCAGCGTGACGGGCTTGCAGCGCGATAACGGGGCCGCTCACGCGGTCGCCGAGCGCCGCCAAGCGACCCGCAACGGTGCGGTCACCGAATCTGGCGGCGTGGTGCAACGCCTCTGCCTCTACCGCGTACTGACCCGATCGGTGCGCCAAATCTGCTGCCTCACGGGCTAATTCGATTCCCGAACGCTCGCCAGTCTTGGCCGCGGCCAGGCATGCCTTGGCGATCAGCCGGTGAGGTTCGTGAAGCGCGACGAACGGTCCGCTGTGTTCTTTGGCATCGGCCAGCACACGCTCGGCCTGCTCGATGTTGCCCATCGCCGCGTACGCGCGGGCCAGCAACAGCCGTGCCGGCAGCCGCCACGGCAGCGACGCTTCGGCCGCCAACGCGGCGAGGGCCTGCTCGATGGCGGAGATGGCCTCGAGAAAGCGGCCGCGATGCGTGGCGACCAGGCCGGACGTGATCTTGGCGATCGCCCATCCCAGGAATTGGCCTTCCGACGAGAACTGCTCGTAATCGGCGGCGCGCTGGTCGGCGACATCCAGTTCGCCGGCGTAGGTCAGCGCGAGAACGTCGCAGTAGCGAACCATGACGCGGATCATGCCGTCGGTCGCCTTCTGCTCAGAGCGGCACCGTGCCGAGATCGGTTCGAAGTCACCTCCACGGCCGGCGACCGGCATCGCCAGTCCCGCGGCGAATGCCGCAAAGTCAACCGCCTGTTTCGGAGCATGCGGGTCGGACAGCACAGCTTGGGCCGCCGCAATGCCTTCGTCGATCTTGTTCTCGTGCACCGCCATTGCGGATCCGGTTGCCTCGACGACGAGCTTGAGGCTGGGGTGTTGGACGCGTTCGCGTAGCAGGTCCAGCACTTGGTGGGCCCGTTCGACTTCGCCCATGGACCAGAACAGGATGGACAGGCGCGGAATGCCCCACAACACGACCTGCAGCTCGTCAAGGTCGTCGGGCGAAAACTGCGCGAGGACTTTTTCGGCTTCCACCGGATGGCCCTGCCACAGCAGTGCGCGCGACAACAGTTCGGCGGCTTGCAGTCCGCCATCGCGCTCAAACGCGGCCCTGGCGAGATGTTCGCCTAGCGGAACGTTGGACAGGAAGATCGCATCCTTGGTCGCCGCGATCAGAAGGTCTGTGTCTACCGGTTGATCGCTGTCGATGGACAGCTGAGCCAGTCGAAGACGGTTGGCGGCGGTGTCCAGTTCTTGGTGGCGCAGCACTTTGACGATGTGTCCGCGGAGTCGGCGCGCGGACGCGGTCCCCACACGACGCCGCACGACGTCGCCGTACAGCGGGTGACTGAACCGGGCATTGAGTGACGGGCCGTCCTGCGCAATGCGGATCAGCCCGCCGACTTCGGCGGCATCGACGGCATCTTCGCCTGCCAGTTCGGACAGCGCGTCGATGTCGAGCGGCTCGCACAGCGCGAGGAACTTCAGTGCGTTCACCACGTCGTCGCCGGCGTGATCGAGGCGATCCTCAAGCAGCGCAGCGAGACCGGACGGGACGACCGCTCGTCCGCGCAGTTGCCAGACTCCGTCGACCTCGGTGAGGGAGCCGGCATCGACTGCGCCCTCGACCATATGGCGCAGGAACAGCGGATTACCGCCGGACGCGTCCCACATGACGTCGGCCGAAAGGCCTTCCAGCGTCCCGCCGAGAACGGCCTCGACCAGCGAGATGCTCTGCTCTTTGGAGAACGGCATCAGCTCAAAACGCCGGAGGTGGTTGTCTTTCCACAATGCGGTGACGGCGTCGGGTACCGGTTCTCCACTGCGCACGGTCGCCACGATGTGGCCCGCTCGCTCGATCGCTATCTGATGTATCAGCGTCGACGAGAGCTGGTCGAGAAGATGCGCATCATCGACCCCGATCACGGTCCCGGGGCGTTCGAGGATCGACGCGCGCGCGGCGGCCAGAAGGGCGACCGGGTCACGCGATCCGGACGGCGGTATCCGGTGAGCGAACACGCCGAGCGGGATGCTGCGCGATGACTCGGTGCAGCCGACCCACTGCACGTCCGAACCCAGTGACGCGGTAACCGCGCGAGCAAGGGTGGTTTTGCCGACGCCGGCGGCCCCGACCAAAACGACGCCGCCTCCAGTGCCGGTCACTGTGGACCGAATCGCGTCGAACTCCGCCGGGCGATCAAGCAATTGCCAGCGCGCCGCCATGGAGCAGAGTTTAGGTTGCCGGGGCGGACAGTGCTTTGCGAATGGCACGCACGGCGTCCAGCGAATTTGCTGCTAGTCGGGTAGCTCCGAGATATCGGTGGGTTCCACCCGCGCGACGTTGTTCACGCGGTGCCGGAAGTCGCTCGACGCCTCGTAGACCAGCTTTTTTAGCCGATTGATCGATCCGAGGGGGCGGTGAGCCGCCAGCCCGCGCCACGAGTTGTACGACAACACGTCATCACCGAAGGCTCGACGGGTATCGGTGCAGGGGTTCTGTTCACCGAACGTGATCTTGGCGACGCCGATGTGGGGGGATTCCTCCTCGGGCCACGCCACGGTCGCATCCTCGATGGGCATCGTCACGGGATTGGTGCACAGCTGCACCCGCAGTTCGTACTCGGCGCTGTTCTTGGTGAAGAAATCGAGCACCATGTCACGGAAGGCTTCCGGTCCTGCGTCGGCCGGCACGGGTTGGCCAACGAATGCCTTGACGTTGTCCGACAACGGCGCCAGAAGCAGTTTGGCGACGTAGTTGCCGTGCCGCAGCGGCGCCGACGAGAAGAACGTCAAACCCAGAATGTGGGTGTTGGGATGGCTGAACAGGTCCAATGTCGCCGGCAGGGATCCGCCGAAGAATTCGAGGATCGGCCGGATCTTGCCCAGCACTTCCCCGAAGAGCTTGAGGACGGAGTCCGGCAGGCGCGCCAGCAGAACGGCGAACGGCATGCCGCGCTTGAGGTAGGCGTGTGCGTCGGGGAACGGGAACTCGCGGTGGGTGACGAGGATGAAGTCCTGTGTCGTCGCGGTGTCGTCGGCCAGCGACCGTTCGCCCTTCACCCCAAGCACTTTGATCCCGAGACCGCGGATGCCGCGCGTCTCGTCGCTGCGGAGGGCGCCGGAGGTGCTGGATAGCCTGGCGATGACCGGATACGGCCCCGGTGTCGCGAAGAGTCCCTGGCGATACGGCTCCGGCAGGTCCGGGTAGATGGTCAGTTCGCCGCGCAGGATGCCGTGGCTCTTGGCGTGCGCATCGCGGATGCCGTGACGATATTTCTTGAACGCCCACCGGTTGTTGCCTGCGAGCTTGTCGGCGATCTGCTTGACGAGCTGATCTTCGTCGGGCCGGGGCTGCTCCAAGTTGTCCCAATACGGGACGAACCTCGAGTCGAGGGATTGCGCTACGTCGGTCATCGTGAGTTCCCTTCGTTCCAGACCGGCACCCACGGCGCAAACGGGTTCTTGACGCCGCGCAGGGCGGGCTCCAGCGACGGAAAGTGGCGCAGGAGCACGTCTCGCATCGTGTTGTTCTTGACCCAATCCATGCCGGCCTGGGTGTAGATCTCGGGGCGAAAGTCGGTGGTGAAGAAGCGATCGCTTTCCAGGCGCCGCGACGCCATCAACACGAAGACACGAAAAGCGGTGTCGCTGAACCCAAATCCCGGCGGCTTGGGCTCTGCGTACATACCGATCATCAAGTCGACGCGCTCGACGTCGCCGTAGATCCGCCGCAGTTCTTCCGCCCACACGGGGTTGTCGGTGAGCTCTTCGAACGTGGAAGCGGGTTTTAGGCGGAACATTCGCCGGAATTCGTTGTACCGCGGGACTCCGCGCTCGCGGACCCGAAGGACGTCGATGGCCGCAAGGTCGACGAGGGAGTCATCGAACTTGCGGAACTCCTGCATGTGTCGCGGGAAGTTGTGCAGCGTGATGGCACCGGGATTCGACCGGCCGAACGAATAGAAGATGTCGGCCATCGACAGCTCCGTGAGCCGCTGACGGACGTGGTTCACCGTCAGATCGGGCAATTCGTGGCTCGCAAGTTCCGAGTCGTCGGCCACGGAGCGGAAGACGTAGTCGTCGGGCATCAGCGGATGCATCCGGTAGACCGCGACGAACTCCTCGGTCAGTGAATAGGGCACACCGTGATCGTTGGTCGGTGATCCCGGTATGCCGTGCAGAATTTCGCTGTCGCTGAGCCGTCCGAACCGCTTGCTGAATCTCTCGCCGAGAACGCCAAACCAGTTGGCGCGCAGGGCGAAGACTGTGGTCGGGTGCGCGATGATCGCAGGCGTCCAGTCGACCGTGTGAATCTTGGCCATCAATGCCGCGTTGACAAGTCGCGCCTTGTCGTAGAGCTCTTGATCGTTCATCTCGGGATATTTCGCCGCGAGGTGGTCGCATATCGCGTTGTGTTCGCGCATGAACAGCGAGTGCAGGATCGCCAGACCCAGCCAGAAGTTGCCCGCAGGCCCGTTCGGATCCAGGAACTGGTCACTTTCCAAAGGAGCCAGCCCTTGTGAGTCGATGTGTAGATGACCGCATTGCCACGTGCGAACGGCCTCCGCGAAATCCTTTGTTGTACCGTAGATCTGCGATCCATCCCACCAATGGCTGTCCCGGGTTACGAATGTCGTCGGCCCCCAGCCGTCCGGTTGGGGATCGGGCTCTGTCCGCTTGATGGTCATCGGCGGCGTCGGCCACGGATCGTCGGATTCAAGGGGAATATCGAACGGCTGAGCGTCGAGCGAGCCGTGACTCAACCAGTCGTGCACCTCGAACTGGATCCACGCCGCGGCGAGCATATTCAACGTGGTGGCGGGCTGGAACTCTTCGCGGGTAAGGAGGCGACGGCTGATCAGGCGCGGGTTGGGGTCCAGTAACTGCTCGGGCTCCTCGCGGTACACGTGAGTCAGCGGGACATTGCGGCCGAATCGGCATCCGACTGCCCCAACGAGGGGATCGTCGAGGTTGTTGTAGGCCCCGGTGATCGTCCGGGCGCCGACGTGGCTCGCGGCATCGGGGTCGTCGGCGCCGGACTCCTGGGAGTTGGGGTTGCGGGTGTCGTGGAGATTCTTCGCCCGCAGCTGGGCGCGAAGTCCGATCAACACCGGTACCGCCAGCACGGTCGGCAACTTCGACCAGCCGACGAATTGATCCACCTTGCCGGCGACCCATGACAGGAGCCGGGCCAGCACCCTAATCATCACGCTGCCCCCTGTGTCGTTGTCTGTAACTGCGATCTTTGCAGCAGGAAAGACAAGACACGCGCGTAGTGCACTACTCGATTTTCCTGGATCCGCTTTGTTATCCAGCCCGCGAACATGCCGGTGCCAGCAACGTCGCGTGAAAAAGCGGCGCAACATAGCGCACACACAGAAATGGCATTGACGGTCCCGTAAACTCCCCGGAGGTCGGCCCGCCGAGCGCGGGCTGAGGGGGCGGGAGTGCGATGGCGGATGTCAGTGGGGAGCCCGACGCCGGCGGGGGTAAGCGGGGGCGCCCTCGCAGCGAGCAGTCGCACCGCGCGGTGTTGCGGGCGACGTCCGAACTGCTGCACGAGGTCGGGCTGCGAGCGATGACGACCGAGCAGATCGCCGGCCGCAGCGGCGTCAGCAAGGCCACGATCTACAAGTGGTGGCCCAACAAGTATGCGGTCGCCGCCGAGGCGTTCCTGTCGGAGACGATCGCCGACCGGCCCGATCCCCACACCGATTCGGTGACAACGGATTTACGAACCGCGCTGCACGGCCTCACCACTTTCTACTCGGGGGCCAAGGGCCGGGTTTTCGCCGAACTGATCGGCGAAGGCCAATTCGATCCGGTGGTGCGTACAGAAGTGCACAAACATCTGGTGCTCGCGCACCGCGACGTGATCAAAAGGGTATGGGCCCGCGGGGTCGCCACGCGCGAATTCCGTGCGGACATCGATCCCGACGACGCCATCGACCTGCTGATTGGCCCGCTGATGTACCGCCGCCTACTCGGTCATCCACATCTGGACGGGGCCGCCGCCGACACCCTTGTGAAAATCACGATGGGGGGACTGTCCGCCAAGAAGTAGTTTTAGCGCGGCGTCATACCCGCCGCGCGGTAGGCGGCGTCCACGTATGCCATGTTCTCGACGGCGTCCCGCGTACCCAGCGGCAGCGGGGTGCCGTGTTGCACGTGCGCGGCGAACGCCTCGAGCTGATAGGTGTAAGACGGCCGGACGCCTAGCCGCTCAACGGTGGTGCCCGCGGCCGTGTTTATGGTGATCCGGTCGTCGTCGTGGGGCTTGATGAAGTTGTGCACCAATACGTCTCCCTTGGTGCCGACTATCCGGAATGTGAACGAGTAGTCGTCGGCGACCATGGAGTTTGCGCACAGGCCCGTCGCGCCACCGGGAAACGCGAGTTCGATGTCACACCAGGCATCCACCCCCGGGGCGGCCTGCTCGGCGTGTGTGCGGATGATCGACGGGTGGCCGAGGCGCCGCATGACGTGCAGGCCGTAGCAGCCCAGATCCATCAAGGCGCCACCGGCCAGTTCCAGTGACCACCGAGGGTCGCCGGATTCCGGCGGCGGCATCGCCATCCGGACCTCGACGTGGACAAGGTCTCCCAGCGTGCCGTCGGACGCCAGTTCGAACGCGCGGCGCGCGACGGGATGGAACAGGTAGTGAAACCCCTCCATCACGGTAACCCCGGCTCTGTCGGCCGACTCGGCGACCTGTTGGGCTTCCACGCGGTTGCGGGCGAACGGCTTCTCGGTCAGCACCGGCTTGCCTGCCGCAATCGCCGCGAGGTTCCACGGTGCGTGCAGCGCATTCGCCAACGGGTTGTACACCACATCGACGTCCGGATCGTTGACGACATCGTGATACGTTGCCAAAACCCGCTCCACACCGTGCTTTTCGGCGAACGCCTCCGCGCGACCCGGATCCCGCGCGGCCACGGCCACCAGCCGGTGCCCCAGTTCATGAGCGGGGCCGACGATGGCCAGCTCGGCGATGCGGGACGCCCCGAGCACCCCGATCCGCAGGCTCATGCCGGGATGCGGCTGCAGACGTCGGTCATGAAAGCCACACTCGCCCGGACGTCACGCACCGGACCCTCGTCGGCGGGCCGGCCGTCAAGGATGGTGTCTTGTTCCATGACGAACCATCCGTCAAATCCATTGCTGCGCAACGCGGTCACGATACCGGCGATGTCCACGTCGCCCGCCCCGAGCGGGGTGTACATGCCGCGCCGCACCGCCTCGGTGTAAGTCAACTCGCCGGACTGGACCCGGGTCGCCAGCTTGGCATCGACGTCCTTGAGGTGGACGTGTGCGATGCGTGCCGGCACCCCTCGAGCCAGCTGCAACGGGTCCGTCCCGCCGATCAACAGATGCCCGGTGTCCAGACACAACTGGATCGTCGAGCCTTTCAACACCCGCGCCACGTCGCTGCGGGTTTCCACCATGGTCCCGACATGTGGGTGCAACACGGCTAGCACGCCGCGGTCCGCGGCGGCGTCGGCAAGCCGGTCGAGGTTGGTCAGCAGTGTGGCCCATTGCGCGTCGTCGAGTATCGGTCGCGTGTCGTAACCGTCGGTGCCAGTCGCTGCTGCAAGCACGAGAACTGTTGCCCCGCATGCCTGTAGCGCGTTCAGCGGGCCGGCGATGTCAGATATCGGGTCGTGGTTGGCGTCGTGCAGCAAGACAGGGGCGAACGTGCCGACGCAGCTCAGGCCATAGGAGTTCAACAGCGTGGTGAGTTCGTGTGGATCGGACGGCAGAAAGCCCTCGGGCCCAAGTTCGGTGGCGGACAGGCCGACGTCTCGCATCTCGGCGAGCACCTGACTCGGCTCGAGCTGATATCCCCAGCCGGGTACTTCGCACACACCCCACGAGATTGGTGCACCTGCGATTTTCACTATGACCTCACATCCTCGATGCGTACCGGGGTGCCGCGCTTCAACGACTCCGCCGCCGCCTCGGCCAACCATGCGACCTCAACGGCGTCGTCGACTGTGACCGCCGGCGCGGCTGCGCCGTTGACGACGTCGATGAACGCGGCCAGCTCGGCGCGGAACGCGTCGGTAAAGCGGTCCATGAAGAAGTGGTGGGCCGGGCCGTCGGGAAACTCGGTGTGGGGGTCTGTGTTTCGCACCGGCACACCCTGGTCCCATCCCGCGACGACCGTGTCGTGGAAGCCGTGTACCTCCAGGCGGCAGTCGTAGCCGTGGCCGTTGTATCGGGCCGCGGACACCAGCCCTATGGTGCCCTGGTCGAACTTGACCACGATGGCGGCCGTGTCGACGTCGCCGAATTCGGCGAACTGCGGGTCGCCCTGCACACTTCCGGTGGCATACACCTCGACGGCCCGCTGGCCGGTGATCCACCGGATGACGTCGAAATCGTGGACGGCGCAGTCGCGGAAGATGCCGCCGGAGCCGGCGATGTACTCCATCGGCGGGGGAGCGGGATCCATGGTGGTGCTGCGGACGGTGTGCAGTGGCCCGAGGGAACCGTCGTCCACCGCGCGTTTGGCGGCGGCGAACGCCGCGTCGAACCGACGCTGATATCCAACCTGCACCGGCACCCCGGAACGGGCGATCACCTCGGCCACCTTGGCACTTTCGGCGGCGGTCGACGCGATCGGCTTCTCGCAGAACGTGGGCAGTCCGCGTGCCACGGCGGCCAGCGTCAACTCGGCGTGCGCAGGCGTGGCCGCCGACACAACCACACCGTCGATGCCGGATGCGAGCAGCGCATCCACCGAATCAGCCAGCTTCGCACCATGTTTGGCCGCCACCGCCGCAACAAGCTCCTGGTGCTCGTCGGTGACGATCAAACCGTCAACGCCGTCGAGCCCCGACAGCGTGTCGACGTGGAACGCGCCGATGCGACCCAACCCGATTACGCCGAGGGTGGTCATGGGATTCTCCGATCGTTCTGCTCGCGCAACACGGCGTCGAGTTCGTCTGGCGTGATGTCATCTGCCAACGCCGCGAGCACCGTGTCGACCTGGCTTGGCGGAGCCAGGCTGCCGATCGGCTGATCGCTGTCGAGGTTGGTGGGAAAGGCGTAGCCCTCGGCGGTTGCCACCACGACGTTGAGCAGATCCTGCGGCGGCCGGCCCGCCGATTTCATCGCGCGCAGGTGCGGATAGACCGCGCGGACCATCGCGGTGCGGTCCAGCGCCTCCATCGCACGGCCGAACGGCGACGAGACCTGCAGCAGGTTCGCGATCCTGCGGATGCCGGTCGAAACATTCGATCCCGCACCGTGATACAGCGCTGGGTTGAAGAACATCGCGTCGCCCTTGGCCAGTGGCAGCTGGACCTGATGCTCGGCGAAGAACTCGATGAACTCCGGACGATTGAACGCGATGTAGCCGGCGTCGAAGCGCTGCGAATGAGGCAGCAGCATCGTCGGCCCGCTTTCGACCGGCATGTCGCAGTGGGCCACCGCACCCTGCAGCGTCAACTGCGGCGAGGCGCGATGCACATGGGCGGGGTATGCGGCGAGGTGCTCGTCCGGCACAAAACCGAGGTGATAGTCGCGGTGTGGAACCTGCTGGGCGCCACCGGGATTGACGACGTTCACCTGCGAGGTGACCTGGTAGCGCGGACCCAGCCAGGCCTGGCACACGACGGCAAGGACGTCGTTGGCGTAGTACTCGGCGAACACCCGCGGCGCGTATAGCGCCAGCTTCTGCGCGGCATTCCAGATTCGGTCATTGGCGCCGGGCTTGCCGAAGTGGTCGCCGGAGGCTGAGCCCGCGGCGTGCTGAGCGTCGATGATCGCGAAGAACCCGTCGTTGGCCGCGTCGATCACGTCGGGGGCGAAGGCCGCCTTGAACATGACCACGCCGGGCCCGTCGGCCAGCGCCCGAATCAGTTCCGATTGCAGTGCCTGCCGATCGCCGGCCGAGCGCGCATCGTAAACCGGCACGTTGCATCGAATCTGGGTGGCGAGTGGATAGTCGGCGGGATCGGTGTCACGCAGGATCTGCGCGACGAACTCGTCGAGCCTGCAGTCGTCGTCGGTGATCCACACCCTGCGGGTGGCCGCGGTCATGCCGGTTAGTCTTGCTGTGACAGCGACCGCATTCAACGCCAAAAAGCCATCAAATAACCGTCACGTAGACAGTCCCATGGCAGCCGCTCGGGGGCGCCGGTGTGTACCGACGCCCCCGAGGTTGAACCCGCGTAGCGGTTTACACGCCGCCGCCGGTGCCTCCGGCGCCGCCGCCACCGCCGGAACCACCGGACTGGCCCGAGTTTCCGGTCCCGCCGCTGCCGCTGCCGCCGGCCCCGCCGGTCGTGCCGTTGCCGTCGGTGCCGCCATTGCCTCCGGCGCCGCCATGGCCTCCGACGCCACCGGTGCCGACGCTGCCAGATGCCCCGGTGGTTTCACCGAAGCCGCCCGCGCCGGCTGCGCCGCCGGATCCGCCGGTTCCACCCGAGCCGCCGCTGCCGCCGGCGCCGGCCGCGCCTGCCGTCCCGCTACCGGCGCCACCGGTGCCGGCTGCGCCGCCGTTGCCACCGTTGCCGCCGCTACCGCCCGTGCCGCCCGCGGCGCCGGTGCCGCCGTTGCCGCCTGTGCCGCCGGGATTCTTCAGGGTGGCGCCGCCGGTGCCGCCTGCGCCGCCGCTGCCGCCGTTCGCAGCGTCGCCGCCCTGGCCGCCGGTGCCGCCTGAGCCGCCGCTGCCGCCAGTACCGAAGGCGCCGCCGCTGCCGCCGCTGCCGCCGCTGCCGCCGGCAGTGCCGCCTGTACCGCTGACTCCGACCGCGCCGTTGCCGCCGTTGCCTCCCTTTGCACCGACGCTGTCAGGCGCGCCCGTCGGATCGTTGCCGCCGTTGCCGCCGTCGCCGCCGTTGCCGCCGTTGGCAACAGCACTGCCGCCGTTGCCGCCGCCGCCGGAGAGGTGCGCGGCATTGCCTACAGCGCCGGTGCCGCCCTTGCCGCCGTTGCCGCCGTCACCGCCGCCGGCGCCGCCGTTTCCGCCGAGGCCGAGGTTCTGTCCGTTGCCGCCGACGCCACCCGTGCCGCCGTTCTGCAGGCCGACGCCGGGGTGGCCGCTAGTTGCCGCTGACACGCCGTCGACGCCGTTGAGGCCGGGGGCAGCCGTGCTCAACGTCGCCGGGTTGACGCCGTCGATGCCGGCTCCACCTTGGCCGCCATTCCCGCCGGCACCACCGTTTCCGATGAACAGCGAGCCGTTGCCGCCACCGCCGCCGTTGCCGCCTGCGACGAGGGCGGTGCCGTCGGCGCCGTTGCCGCCGTTGCCGCCGTTGCCGTAGAAGAATCCCGCGTTGCCGCCCTTGCCTCCGTTGGCGCCGGCAGTGGTCGGGCTGTAGCCGTCACCACCGCTACCCGCGAAGATTCCGCCGTTGAAGCCGTCGGGATGAGCCGCGGTGCCGTCGGCGCCGTTGCCGATGAAGATATTCAAACCCGGGATCTGGCCTGCGAGGTCGAGGAAGGGATTCAAGGCCAACGGATCAGAAAGGGTGGGCGCGAGGGGCGCTTTGAGAAGAGTGGGCCCTCCTGGCGAATTGCAGCCGAAGAGGCTGGTGAGGCCGCATACCTCGGCGGACGGGGCCGCCGGTGCGGCGTGCGCTACGCCGGCGGGAGCGACCAACAACGCCGCCGCAGGGGCAGCCAGGACAATACCTGCGCCGCCGATGGCCACGGCCAACGCTTGCCCCTTTGCCTGACGGCCGCTGGGACCTCGTTTGCTTCGACTGGACATATGTAACCCCTTGATTCTCGCGTAGGCCGCACGCCTACCCGTCTTTTGCTGGACATGTCAAAGGTTTCGTGTGCGCCGCCGGATTGGCGCGAGTAGTCGCCTACTCGAATTTCGCCGTCGCAACTGCTGCAGCGATGCGCGGCGCTCGTTTACCAAGGACACCGCTGTGAATGCGGTTTGCTGGGCCGTCTTTGCGCCATAGCCCGGATCGTATGCAGCAAACACACACCTAGAAATAAGGTCTTTACCTGACAACGAAGCCCCCCTACAAGGCGCTTCTTGGGCGCACGTCGTACCGCCCCGCCGGTGTGTGACACCCTTGCCCTCAGCATCAAGAACCCGTCAGAAACCCCTCACCGACAGAACTGGAGCCGTTGGTGCCGCACCGCTACAAGGTCCGCGAGATCGCTCAGCAATCCGGCCTGAGCGAGGCCACCGTCGACCGCGTCCTCAACGAACGGCCCGGCGTGCGTGAGAACACCAGGGCCGAGGTGATGCAGGCGATCGCCGATCTGGACAAGCAGCGCGCGCAGCTGCGCTTAGTCGGCAGGCGCTATCTGATCGACGTCGTCATGCAGACGCCGCAGCGGTTTTCCGACGCGTTCCGCGCAGCGGTCGAGGCCGAACTGCCCGTGTTCGCGCCGGCGATGCTGCGAGCGCGTTTTCACCTGTGGGAGACCGGGCAGGCGTCGCAGATGGTCGACGCGCTCGCCAAGATCCGGGGCAGCCACGGCGTGATCCTCAAGGCCCAGGACGAGCCGGAGGTAGCCGAGGCCATCGACCGGCTCGTCGACTCCGGCGTGCCGGTCGTGACCTATGCGACCGACGTGCCCACGAGCTCGCGCTCCGCCTACGTCGGCATCGACAACCACGGCGCCGGCGTGACGGCGGCCTATCTGATGAATCAGTGGCTGGGGCCTGCGCCGTCGGACGTCCTCATCACGCTGTCTCGCACGGTGTTCCGCGGTGAAGGTGAGCGGGAGGTCGGTTTCCGCTCAGCACTGCGCGGGTCGGGGCGGGCGATCGTCGAAGTCAGCGACAGCGACGGCATCGATGCGACCAATGAGCGGCTGGTGCTCGATGCGCTCGAGCAACACCCCGGCATAGAAGCGGTCTACTCCGTCGGCGGCGGTAACACCGCCACCGTGGCGGCCTTCGAACGGCTCGGGCGGCCGTGCCGCGTCTTTATCGCCCACGACCTCGACGCCGACAACCGGCAACTGTTGCGAGAAGGCCGCGTCTCAGCCGTCCTGCACAACGACCTGCGCGCCGACGCGCGCCTGGCGATGCGGCTGATCCTGCAGGAGCGCGGGGCGTTGCCGGCAGAGCCGGTACGGCCGGTGCCGATCCAGGTCATCACGCCGTACAACCTGCCGAGCTAGTGCGAGCAGGTGGCTACCGATCAGTAACCAATTCTTAGAGAATGGCATTCTCGTACAAGTGACGGAAAACACAATTTTGTCTCACGCCGCCCAGCGGCACGTCGAGTGAGCTGTGGGTTCGCTCCCAGGTCACCCCCACGTTCCCCGCGCGTCGGGTAAATCGCTGCCTAAGAGAAGTGCAATAATCGGTACTGGCAGTGACATCAAACTTTGGCGGACGTCCGCCGGCGGCGCGTCACACTGACTGCGACTCGGAGGACTTCGCCGAAAACTTGGCGGAAGGCAGGCGCAGTGGGGGCCATCGACAACGCGATCAGTCCCGGCACTTCAGGCCCTCGGCAGAAGCTGGAAAAAGTCGTCATCCGCTTTGCGGGCGACTCCGGCGACGGCATGCAGCTCACCGGTGACCGGTTCACGTCCGAGGCGGCCCTGTTCGGCAATGACCTTGCCACTCAGCCGAATTACCCGGCCGAGATCCGTGCGCCACAGGGCACACTGCCCGGCGTCTCGTCGTTCCAGATCCAGATTGCCGACTACGACATCCTGACCGCGGGCGACCGACCCGACGTGCTCGTCGCGATGAACCCGGCGGCGCTCAAGGCCAACATCGCGGACCTGCCCCGCGGCGGCCTGGTGATCGCCAACTCCGATGAGTTCACCAAGCGCAACCTCGCGAAGGTCGGCTACGAGACAAATCCGCTCGAGAACGAAGAGCTCTCGGACTACGTCGTGCAGGCCGTCCCGATGACCACGTTGACGCTGGGCGCCGTCGAATCCATCGGCGCATCGAAGAAGGACGGCCAGCGCGCGAAGAACATGTTCGCGCTTGGGCTGCTGTCGTGGATGTACGGCCGCGAGTTGGAGCACAGCGAGGCGTTCATCCGCGAGAAGTTCGCCCGCAAGCCCGACGTCGCCGAGGCCAACGTGCTGGCATTGAAGGCCGGCTGGAATTACGGCGAGACCACAGAAGCGTTTGGCACCACCTACGAGGTCGCGCCCGCCAAGCTGAAGTCCGGTGAATACCGCCAGATTTCGGGCAATACTGCGTTGGCGTACGGCCTCATCACCGCGGGTCAGCTCGCAAACATCCAGCTGGTGCTGGGTAGCTATCCGATCACGCCGGCTTCGGACATTCTTCACGAGCTGTCCAAGCACAAGAACTTCAACGTGCTGACGTTCCAGGCCGAGGATGAGATCGCCGGTATCGGCGCAGCGATCGGCGCGTCCTACGGCGGTGCGCTGGGCGTCACCACCACATCGGGCCCCGGCATCTCGCTGAAATCCGAGGCGATCGGGCTCGCCGTGATGACCGAGCTTCCGCTGATCGTCGTCGACGTGCAACGCGGCGGACCGTCAACCGGTTTGCCCACCAAGACCGAGCAGGCCGACCTGTTGCAGGCGATGTTCGGACGCAACGGCGAGTCGCCCGTCGCGATCATCGCGCCGCGTTCGCCGTCGGACTGCTTCGAGGTCGCCGTCGAGGCCGCCCGCATCGCGGTCACCTACCACACCCCGGTGATGATCCTGTCCGACGGCGCGATCGCGAATGGCTCTGAGCCCTGGCGCATTCCGGACGTGACCACCTTCGCGCCGATCGATCACGCCTTCGCGAAGTCCGGCGAGCCGTTCCAGCCGTATGCGCGCGACCCCGAGACACTGGCTCGCCAGTTCGCCGTTCCGGGCACGCCGGGTCTCGAGCACCGCATCGGCGGTCTCGAGGCAGCCAACGGCTCGGGCAACATCTCCTATGAGCCGAAGAACCACGACCTGATGGTGCGGCTGCGCCAAGCCAAGATCGACGGCATCAAGGTGCCCGATCTCGCGGTCGACGACCCGACCGGCGACGCGGAACTGCTGATGCTCGGCTGGGGCAGCAGCTACGGCCCGATCGGCGAGGCATGCAGGCGCGCGCGGCGCAAGGGCATCAAGGTCGCGCATGCGCAACTGCGCAACCTCAACCCGTTCCCGGCCAACCTGGGCGAGGTGCTGCGTCGCTACCCCAAGGTCGTGCTGCCGGAGATGAACCTCGGCCAGCTCGCGCTGGTGCTGCGCGGCAAGTTCCTGGTCGACGTTCAGTCGGTGACCAAGGTGGAAGGCATGGCGTTCCTGGCCGAAGAGGTCGAGGGCATCATCGATGCCGCGCTGGACGGGACGTTGGGCGACAAGGAAATTGACAAGGCCAAGTTCGCGCGGTTGGCGGCGGCGACCGTAGAAGATGGTGTGGGAGTTAGCGCATGACAGACGTAATCGGTACGGATCTCGGTTTGACACCGCTGTCGAAGCTGAGCGGGGTCCCCACCACCGATGAGCCGCAGAAGGCCAAGGACTTCACCAGCGACCAAGAGGTCCGGTGGTGCCCCGGCTGCGGTGACTACGTCATCCTCAACACGATCCGCAACTTCCTGCCTGAACTCGGGCTGCGCCGCGAAAACATCGCATTCGTGTCCGGCATCGGATGCTCGAGCCGCTTCCCTTATTACCTGGAGACGTACGGATTCCACTCGATCCACGGCCGCGCGCCGACCATCGCGACCGGGCTGGCGCTCGCGCGTCAGGACCTGTCGGTCTGGGTTGTCACCGGTGACGGCGACGCGCTGTCGATCGGCGGCAACCATCTGATCCACGCGCTGCGCCGCAATATCAACCTCACGATCCTGCTGTTCAACAACCGGATCTACGGCCTGACCAAGGGGCAGTATTCGCCGACGTCGGAGGTCGGCAAGATCACCAAGTCCACGCCGATGGGCTCGCTGGATTACCCGTTCAATCCGGTGTCTCTGGCGCTGGGGGCCGAGGCGACGTTCGTCGGCCGCGCACTCGATTCCGACCGTAAGGGGCTCTCCGAGGTGCTGCGCGGGGCTGCTGAGCACCGCGGTGCTGCGCTGGTGGAGATCATGCAGGACTGCCCGATCTTCAACGACGGCTCCTTCGACGCGCTGCGCAAGGAGGGCGCCGAGGAACGGCTGATCAACCTCACCCATGGCGAGCCGATCACATTCGGCGCCGACGGCGAGTACTGCGTGGTCAAGTCGGGCTACGGACTCGAGGTCGCCAAGACCGCCGATGTGTCGGCCAGTGAGATCGTCGTCCACGACGCCACGCTGCAGGATCCGGCGTACGCGTTTGCGTTGTCCCGGCTGTCGGAACAGAACCTCGATCACATGGTGATGGGCATCTTCCGACGTGTCAGCAAGCCGACGTACGACGACGCTGCGCGCCAACAGGTGCGGTCGGCCACCGAGGCCAAGCCGCACGACACGGCCGCACTGCAGTCGCTGCTCCGCGGCAAGGACACCTGGACCGTCGACTAACCTCACTGACGTGACGCCCCCCGTGCCGCTTGCAGCAGTCATCCTGGCCGGCGGGGCATCCCGCCGAATGGGCCGCGACAAGGCCAATCTTTCCTACGAAGGCACCACGCTCCTGGAGCGCACGGTGTCCGTCTTAAGCCCGCGGTGTTCGCCCGTTTTCGTGATCGCGGCGCCGGGACAACCGATGCCCACCGTTGAGGCCCAAGTGCTGCGCGACGAGGTTCGCGGCGTCGGACCGCTGCTGGCGACGGGGCGAGGCTTGCGGGCGGCCGCCGATGCCGGCCTGCAGCACGCGTTCGTCTGCGCGGTCGACATGCCGTTCCTTGACGTCGCGCTGATCGACGAACTCGCAGGCCCGGCCTTGCGGCTCGGCGCTGACGTGGTGCTGCCGTGGGATGGCCGCGACCACTATCTGGCCGGTATCTACCGGACCTCTCTGGCGGACCGGGTCGATGAGCTGATCGCCGCGGGGGAGCGCAGCATGCGCGCTCTAGTGGAAACCGTCGACACTCAGCGCATCGTGATGCCGCCACAGCGATCCCTGACGAACGTCAACACCGCGGCCGATTTGGCCACCACGAGCCCACCCCAAATTGCTTAGCAAATTTGCTGCGTAATTCGTTCGTTATCTGATATTCGGATGCGTGGAATTCTGGACGCTTAATTGCTTCCCGAATAGAGACCGATTATGACGGTCAAGCATCATCATGCGCGTACGGCCTTGACGCCCGACGGCTGAGCCTGACCGTTTGAAACTGGCTCTGGGATACGGGTTTTCGAATTGGCTGCACCGTTAGTGTGCACCTATTCGAGCACCTCCGGTGCGAGACGACAGCTTTCGCAAGCCATCAATCGCCGACCGAGCGGCTTGTGGTGAATTCTGCCAATGGCTGGCCAGCGCCCGCGTTGAAGCGACTCCGTCTGAGAAGAGTGTTGTTCGGCAACTAGCTGCCGGTGAAAGATGTTGGATACCAGCAGAATTCAGGAAGAACATGTCAATGTGCCACTGGCTGGCCACGAATCGCACAGGCAGCTGACCAGTGACCGTATATCGGATGAAAAGCCCTCCGGACCAACCTTTTTCACTTTCCGACGCTAGCGTCCCGAGCATTACGTCGACCAGCGAACGCAAGCCCTAGATTCTGACGTACACCGCCACTTTGCAGCCGTTTTGAGTTCTCCGGCAGTCGAATCCATCGCCAACTACCCGTTTCGACGCTGAAATCACGTGTCACAGCTCACAAAATCGTGGTGATATGGCTCACCGCGACACGCCGAGCACGGCTTTTAGCTTTTCGCGTCAAACCGCCCGCTGACCTGCTCAGACTTTTCTCAGGTTCGCTCGTGATCATTCCGTGATCTGTCCGCGACACGAACTTCACCGACATGACTAATCGCGAAGAGCTTTGTACGGTCCACATCAGCTTCAAACGGAGCAAATAATTTCAAACCCACGAACCTGCGTGTGAGTGGGGCTGCGGAAGGCGGGTTCGCCTTCAGCGGCCGCTGGGCCTGATGCCCGGTGAGGCACTTTCTGGCCTCCCCCTGCCGCACCTGACCGAGACGGTGCGGCCCAACTCCGCCTGTGTACAGGCAGCTACGCCCGCGTCTCCGCGCGGGTGTTGATGGCGCGCGCTTGGCGAAAGGAACGAAGTGAAGAACATCCGCAAGACGTTTGGTCTGGCCACCATTGCCGGTGCGCTCGCTGTGGCACCGATGGCGCTGGCGACTGGCACCGCGAATGCGGAAAGCGGCGTCAACTGGGACGCCGTCGCCGCCTGCGAGTCGGGTGGCAACTGGTCAATTGCTACAGGTAACGGCTACTACGGCGGCCTGCAGTTCACGATGGGCACCTGGCACGCCAACGGCGGCTCTGGCTCGCCGAGCCAGGCCAGCCGTGAGGAGCAGATCCGGGTCGCGGAGAACGTGCTCCGGTCGCAGGGTATCGGCGCGTGGCCGGTGTGCGGCAGGCGCGGCTAGTACTGCACGACGCTTACAGAGGCGGTGCCGGGTCATAAACCCGGCACCGCCTCATCTTTCTCAGAGGCCTCTTACACCAGATAAGTAACGATTAAAACTTTTGACGCTTCCGTAACACGTGATGTCCATCACCCGAAACACCGGATAACCGCGTCGGGAGAACACACAGTCCTTCCACTGCGGGGCCTTGTTTCAAACGGTCGGGGAAGGACCGCAGTGATGAACATTCGTAAGGCAATCACCAAGGGCCTGATGGCCGCCGCAATCTCCGGAGCGCTCGCCGTGGTGCCGATGGCACTTTCGACCGGCACCGCACACGCCGATTCCGTGAACTGGGATGCGATCGCACAGTGCGAGTCGGGCGGCAACTGGGCCATCAACACCGGGAACGGCGCCTACGGCGGCCTGCAGTTCAAGCAGGCGACCTGGGCCGCCAACGGCGGTGTCGGCAGCCCGGCAACCGCCTCGCGTGACGAGCAGATCCGCGTCGCCGAGAACGTCCTGCGCACGCAGGGTCTGGGCGCGTGGCCGAAGTGCGGCGCCCAGGGTGGCGCTCCCGCGGTCTGGGGCAACGCCACGATGCCCTCCGCGCCGTCCGCGCCGGCCACCACCACGGGATGCGCTGCGATGCCCACCTCCGGCTTCTTCGGCTTCATCAACCCGCGTCAGATGTGCACCGCACTGCTCAACCCGCTGGGCACCCTGGCGGCACCCCGCTGATTTACGCCGGCGCCATGTCGCGCTCGGTCGGCATCACAAAGGCAGAGCGCGACGCCACCGCCGCCAGATGTCGTGTCAGCACCGCCTCGGGACCGAGGGCCGTCGCGCGGCTCGCCAGCCCGCTGAGGAACGCGGGACGCAAGTTCACGATCCGGCCGATCATTGCCGACTCCCGCACCAGAGACCGCACCCGGGGCCTGCGAAACGTCGCGAACCGCGAAAAAGCCGTCGCCGGATCGTCGGCCCGATCGACGAACGTGGCGAGAATCGCCGCGTCCTCCAGTCCCTGACATCCGCCCTGTCCCAGATGCGGGCGCATCGGATGGGCGGCGTCGCCGACCACCACCACCGGTCCGCGCGACCACTGCCGGGCCTGTTCGCGGTCGTAGAGGTCGTTGCGCAGGACGTCGGCGGGGTCGGTCGCGGCGAGAACTGTCGGGATGGGGTCGGCCCACGAAGCGAACTTGGCTTTTAGATAGTTCAGCTCGCCTTGCGGTTCGGTTCGGCCTTCGGGCACCCGTTCGGTCGCGAACCAGTACGTGTGGTCAGGGCCGAGCGGGACGTGGCCGAACTCGATGCCCGGGCCCATCACTTCGCCTGCGACGTCGGGATCGATGGCGCAGTCGGCCACGCCGCGCCACGCCGTGTACCCGACGTATCGGTCGGTCAATGTGCCGTTGAGATGGCGAGCCACCACCGAACGGGTGCCGTCGGCTCCGACGACCGCGGCCGCCTCGCGCGTCGTGGCATCGGACAGCGTGACCCGCACGCCGTCACCGGTCGTGACGAGTTCTCGCGCGGACAGGCCGTTGTGGAGGGTGCCCTCGGCGAGCGCGTCGGCCAGGATCGTCGTCAACCTCGAGCGCCGGATCACGACCAGCGGCTCGCCGAGCGCCTTCTCCATCCGCTGTGGCGACGGGCGCCGCAACCACGTGCCGTCGCGCCACCGCAGCGCACCTGCGCTGACACGCCCTCCGGCGTCACGCACCGCGTCGCCGAGCCCCAGCTCGTCGAGTGCGGCCAGTGCGTTGGGCCAGATGCTGATGCCGGCGCCCGACGATGTGCTGGTGCGCTCCTCGATGACGCTGACGTCGATACCCCGCCGCTGCAGCGCCACGGCCGTGGCAAGGCCAGCGATGCCCGCACCGATCACGAGGATCTGCTGCGCCATCCGTCGAAAATAGCGCGACCCCGGCGAGTTATACGTCGAAGATCAGGAGCGTGCTGGTTGCGGTGGCGACGACCGCCCCGCTTCCATCGGTTACGACGCCTTCTGCGAAACCGACTCGCGAGCCGGCCTTGACCACCGTGCCGGTCGCGGTGAGCAGGCCGCTGCTGAGGCGTACAGCCTTGAGGTAGTTCACCTTGATCTCGACCGACGTGTATCCCTTGCCCTGGGGAAGCGTGGTGTGCACGGCACATCCCGTGACCGAATCCAACAGCGTGCAGATCAGCCCGCCGTGAACGGCGCCGATCGGGTTGTACGCGGACTCGTCTGGCACGCAAGTGAATACGGCTCGACCATGCTCGACCTCGACAAGATCGAACTGCAACAGCCCGGCGATCGGCGGCTGCGGAAGCTCGCCCTCGGCCATGGCACGCAGATAGTCGATGCCCGCCATGGTGAGTCCCTTGGCGGTCGTCGGGTCAGGCTCGTGCCACGTGACGGTGCGTGAGCGCTGCGGTCCCCAGTCGGCACGGATATCGGTGTCGGCCAGTTCTGCGGTCATGGTGTCCTTTCAATTGATCGCCAGGGTGCCCGGCGGAATGGCGGTCGATTGGGATCGTCAGCCTCGACGGCATGGTCCAGTCCCCACGCCGTCAACGCGTCCAGCACGGGAATCAGGTCTCGACCCGATTCTGTGAGGTGGTATTCGAAGCGAGGCGGCGTGCTCTGGTAGGCGGTTCGGCGAATCACGCCAGCCTCTTCCAGCGCCTTGAGCCGCGCCGCGATGCGGTCACGCGGTGCTCCGGTCTTGGCGACGATGCCGGAGAAACGCCGGTTGCCCAACGCCAGCTCTCGAACGATCAGCAACGACCATCGTTCACCGACCAGCTCCAGCGACGCGGCGATCGGACACGCCCGTCCAGGTAGATCGGCAAGCGCAACTGTGGTCATGGCGCCAGCATGACAGGAGTAAGTTTGAAAGTCAAACTCACTAGTCTCGAAGGCATGGCCACACCGTTCGACGACCTCGATGAGTTCCTAGCCCTGCCGCGGGTGTCCGGGTTGGCGGTGTCACCGGACGGGTCACGAGTGGTCACGACGATCGCCGAACTGAACGACAAGCGCAGCGAGTTCATCAGTGCGATATGGGAACTCGACCCGGCCGGCCGACAACCGGCCCGCCGGCTCACGCGCGGCGCAAAGGGCGAGTCGTCACCGGCCTTCGCCGCCGAGGGTGATCTGCTGTTCGTTGCCGCACGGCCGAACGACGATGACGACAAGCCGCCCGCATCCTTGTGGCGGCTGCCCGCCGCCGGTGGGGAAGCCGTCGAGGAGCTGGCATTGCCGGGTGGCGTCGACGGGGTTCGCCCCGCTCGCGAGGCGGCCGTCACCGTCGTCGCCGCGAAGCTGCTGCATTCGGCGTCCGGCGTCGACGAGGACAAACGACTCCGAACCCTGCGCAAGGACAACAAGGTATCCGCGGTGCTGCACAACACCTATCCGGTCCGGTACTGGGATCACGACCTCGGGCCGGACCACCCGCATCTGCTCGACGTCGACGGACGCCGCGACCTGACGCCACGGCCCGGTGATGCGTTGCGCGAGGCCGACTTCGACGTCAGCGCCGACGGCTCCGTCATCGTGACATCGTGGCACGACCCGGCGCCGGGTGCGGCGATCCGTGGCACGCTCGTTCGCATCGACATCGACACCGCGGAGCGCACCACGTTCGCCGACGACCCGGACGCCGACCTGGAGCATCCGACGATTTCGCCCGACGGCACAGCGGTGGCGTTCACCAGGGAGACGATCTCCACGCCCGAGAAAGCGCCGCGAATCACGCTGTGTCACATGCGTTTCGGCGAGCCGTTTGTGGAGTTGACCGCCGACTGGGACCGCTGGCCGTCCTCGGTGACCTGGTCGGACGACGGCGCCTCGCTGATTGTCACGGCCGACGACAACGGGCGCGGCCCGATCTTCTCGGTCGACCCGTCGACCGGCGCGGTCACCCGGCTCACCGACGACGACTACACCTACACCGACGTGCACACCGCTCCTGGCGGCGTAATCTTCGCCTTGCGCAATTCCTATGCGACGCCGCAACATCCGGTGCGGATCGACCCGGACGGCACGGTCACGGAATTGCCCTGTGTGGAGCTGCCCGACCTACCCGGCACACTCACCGAAGTCGCCGCGACCACCGACGACGGGCAGCTCGTTCGGTCGTGGCTTGCGCTACCGCTTGACGACGAGCCTGCGCCGCTGTTGCTGTGGGTGCACGGCGGCCCACTGGCCAGCTGGAACTCCTGGCACTGGCGGTGGAATCCATGGTTGCTCGTCGCACGGGGCTACGCCGTGCTGCTGCCCGATCCCGCGCTGTCCACCGGATACGGGCAAGACTTCATCCAGCGTGGTTGGGGCGCATGGGGTTTCGCGCCGTACACCGACCTCATGGCCGCAACCGACGCAGCATGTGCACATCCCAGGGTCGACGAAACGCGCACCGCCGCGATGGGTGGCTCGTTCGGCGGCTACATGGCGAACTGGATCGCCGGACACACGGATCGGTTCGACGCGGTCGTCACCCACGCCAGCCTCTGGGCGCTCGACCAGTTCGGATCGACCACCGACGGCGCGTATTGGTGGGCCCGCGAGATGACGCCGGAGATGGCCGAGCGGAACTCGCCACACCTCTTCGTCAACCAGATTCGCACCCCGATGCTGGTCATCCACGGCGACAAGGACTATCGCGTGCCGATCGGCGAGGCGCTGCGGCTGTGGTACGAGTTGCTCACGGAGTCGGGCTTGCCCGCCGCCGACGACGGCACGAGCCCGCACCGATTCCTCTACTTCCCGTCGGAAAACCACTGGGTGCTTTCCCCGCAGCACGCCAAGCTCTGGTACCAGGTGGTCACGGCATTCCTGGCCCGTCACGTGCTGGATGAGGACGTCGAGCTGCCGGAGATGCTCGGGTAGCGTCGGCCTCATGAGCGCAGCGGAGCGTGAATTCGACATCGTCCTGTACGGCGCCACCGGCTTCGTCGGGAAACTGACCGCCGACTACCTGGCACGAGCGGGCGGAGACGCCCGAATCGCACTGGCAGGCCGGTCGCAGGACAAACTGCTGGCGGTCAGGGAGACGTTGGGGGAGGCGGCGCAGTCGTGGCCGCTGATCAGTGCCGACGCGTCGGATCCGTCCAGTCTCAACGCGATGGCCGCCCGCACACGTGTGGTGGTGACGACGGTCGGGCCTTATCTGCGGTACGGACTTCCGTTGGTCGCCGCCTGCGCAGCGGCCGGAACGGATTACGCCGATCTGACCGGTGAGTCGATCTTCATCCGCGAAAGCATCGACCTGTATCACAAGCAGGCCGTGGACACGGGCGCCCGCATCGTGCATTCGTGCGGATTCGATTCCATCCCTTCGGATCTCACGGTATTCGCGCTCTATCGACGCGCCGAACAAGACGGGGCGGGCCAGCTCGGCGACACCAACCTCGTGGTGCGCTCATTCGCGGGCGGGGTATCCGGCGGCACCGTCGCCTCGATGTTGGAGCTCATGCGTACGGCGTCAACCGACCCCGAGGCGCGGCGGCTGATGAACGACCCGTACACGCTGACACCCGACCGCGGCGCGGAGCCTGAACTCGGCGCACAGCCGGATATTCGATGGCGTCGTGGCCGCGAGATCGCTCCCGAACTCGACGGCTACTGGGCGGGGGCGTTCGTGATGGCCGCGGCGAACACCCGAATTGTCCGGCGTTCCAACGCCCTACTCGACTATGCATACGGACGCAGATTCGAGTACGCGGAGCAGATGAGCATGGGCCGCTCGTTCGCGGCGCCCGCGGCCGCGGCGATGGCCACCGGCGGCAATGCGGCGACGATGGCGCTGGGCACCCGCTTTTTCGACCGGCTGCCGTCCAGACTCGTCGAGCGCATCGCCCCGAAACCGGGCACCGGCCCCAGCGAACGGGCCCGCGAACAAGGCCACTACACCGTCGAGACGTACACCACCACAACCACCGGTGCGCGCTACCGGGCCACCATGTCGCAGAAAGGTGACCCCGGTTACAAGGCGACGTCGGTGCTGCTCGGCGAGAGCGGCCTGGCGTTGGCGCTGGACCGTGAGCGGCTTTCGGATCTGCGCGGCGTGTTGACGCCGGCCGCGGCGATGGGCGAAGCGCTGATGGCCCGATTCCCTGGCGCCGGCGTGACCCTTGAGGTCGACCGGCTCGACCAGTAGCCCTGACGAGCGGGCCGGCCGCACTCCATAGAATGGCGCGGTGACCGCCAGCGCTCGACCTGATTCCGGCGACCCGCCGGCGACTGCCCTGCCCAAGTCGTGGGATCCGGGCGCGGTAGAAAGCGAGCTTTACGACGGCTGGGTCAAGGCCGGCTACTTCAAGGCCGACCCGTCGAGCCCCAAGCCCGCCTACTCGATCGTCATTCCGCCGCCGAACGTGACGGGCAGCCTGCACATGGGCCATGCGCTGGACCACACCCTGATGGACGCGCTGACCCGTCGCAAGCGTATGCAGGGCTACGAGGTGCTCTGGCTTCCAGGCATGGACCACGCGGGCATCGCCACCCAGACCGTGGTGGAAAAGCAGCTCGCTGTCGATGGCAAGACCAAGGAGGACTTCGGCCGGGAGCTGTTCATCCAGAAGGTGTGGGATTGGAAGCACGACTCCGGTGGCACCATCAGCGCCCAGATGCGCCGCCTTGGCGACGGGGTGGACTGGAGCCGCGACCGGTTCACGCTCGACGACGGGCTGTCGCGCGCGGTCCGCACCATCTTCAAGCGGCTGTTCGACGCCGGGTTGATCTACCGCGCCGAGCGGCTGGTGAACTGGTCACCGGTGCTGCAAACCGCGGTCTCCGACCTGGAGGTCAAGTACGAAGAAGTCGAAGGCGAGCTGGTGTCGTTCCGGTACGGCTCGCTGCGCGACGACGAACCGCACATCGTGGTCGCCACCACCCGAGTGGAGACCATGCTCGGTGACACGGCGATCGCGGTACATCCCGGCGACGAGCGTTACCGGCACCTGGTCGGCAAGACATTGCCGCATCCCTTCCTCGACCGGCAGCTGATCATCGTCGCCGATGATCATGTCGATCCCGAATTCGGCACGGGTGCAGTCAAAGTCACGCCCGCCCATGATCCGAACGACTTCGAGATCGGGCTGCGTCACCAGCTGCCGATGCCGTCCATCCTGGACACCAAGGCGCGAATCATCGACACCGGCACCGAATTCGACGGTCTCGACCGTTTCGATGCCCGGGTGAAGGTCCGCGAGGCGCTGGCCGAGCAAGGCCGCGTCGTGGCCGAGAAGCGGCCGTACCTGCACAGCGTGGGGCATTCCGAGCGCAGCGGTGAGGTGATCGAGCCGCGGCTGTCCTTGCAGTGGTGGGTGAAGGTCGAGTCTTTGGCTAAGGCCGCAGGTGACGCAGTTCGCAACAAAGACACCGTGATTCACCCGCCGAGCCTGGAGCCGCGCTGGTTCAGCTGGGTCGACAACATGCACGACTGGTGTATCTCGCGTCAGCTGTGGTGGGGTCATCGCATCCCGATCTGGCACGGCCCCAACGGGGAGACGGTCTGCGTCGGGCCTGACGAGAGCCCGCCGGAGGGCTGGGAGCAAGACCCAGACGTGCTCGACACCTGGTTCTCGTCGGCGCTCTGGCCGTTCTCCACGCTCGGCTGGCCAGACCACACCGATGATCTGGCGAAGTTCTATCCGACCACGGTGTTGGTGACCGGTTACGACATCCTGTTCTTCTGGGTGGCGCGGATGATGATGTTCGGCACCTTCGTCGGCGACGATCCCGCGATCACCCTCGGCGGCAAGCGTGGGCCGCAGGTGCCGTTCGAGAATGTGTTCCTGCACGGGCTGATTCGCGACGAGTTCGGCCGCAAGATGAGCAAGTCGCGCGGGAACGGCATCGACCCGCTTGACTGGGTCGAGCAGTTCGGGGCCGACGCGCTGCGGTTCACCCTCGCGCGTGGCGCCAGCCCCGGCGGCGACCTGTCGATCGGCGAGGACCATGCCCGCGCGTCACGCAATTTCGCCACCAAGCTGTTCAACGCGACCCGGTTCGCGCTCATGAACGGCGCCAGCCCCGCTCCGCTGCCAGACGTCGCTGAGCTCACCGACGCCGACCGCTGGATCCTGGGACGACTCGAAGAAGTTCGCGCCGAAGTGGATTCGGCGTTCGACGTCTACGAATTCAGCCGGGCATGCGAGGCGCTCTACCACTTCGCGTGGGACGAGTTCTGCGACTGGTACGTCGAGCTGGCGAAGGTTCAGTTGTCCGACGGCATCGCCCACACGACCGCGGTGTTGGCCGCCGTGCTGGACACCCTGCTCAAGCTGCTGCATCCGGTGATGCCGTTCGTCACCGAAGTGCTGTGGAAGGCGCTGACCGGCGGCGAGTCCATCGTCATCGCCGACTGGCCGCATCCGTCCCGCCTCAGCGTGGAACCGGTTGCGGCGCAACGTGTTGCCGACATGCAGAAGCTCATCACCGAGGTCCGCCGGTTCCGCAGCGACCAGGGACTGGGCGATCGGCAGAAGGTGCCGGCACGACTGTCCGACATCGAGAACGCCGATCTGGCCGCGCAGGTTCCCGCGGTGAAATCGCTGGCCTGGCTGACCGCCGCCGACGACGGCTTCACCGCGTCCGCCGCCGTGGAGGTCCGATTGTCGCGTGGCACAGTCGTCGTCGAACTCGACACGTCGGGCACCGTCGACGTCGCCGCCGAGAGGCGCCGCCTCGAAAAGGATCTCGCCGCCGCGGAGAAGGAGTTGGCAGGCACCGCAGGCAAACTCGGCAATGACGCGTTCCTGGCCAAGGCGCCCGCTGACGTCGTCGACAAGATCCGCGCCCGCCAGCAGTTGGCCCGTGAAGAGGTCGACCGGATCACGGCGAGGCTGGCCAGCCTCACATGACCGAACTCGTCCCGACGCCGGACGAAATCGCCTCGCTGCTCCAGGTCGAGCACCTGCTCGACCAGCGTTGGCCGGAAACAAAACTCGAGCCGAGCACCTCTCGAATCTCGGCGCTGCTCGAGATGCTCGGCTCACCGCAACGCGGCTACCCATCGATTCATATCGCCGGAACCAACGGCAAGACGTCGGTCGCCAGGATGGTCGACGCGCTGCTGACCGCGTTCAGTCGCCGCACCGGCCGAACCACCAGTCCGCACCTGCAGTCGGCGGTCGAACGCATCTCGATCGACGGCAAGCCGATCAGCCCGGCGCAGTACGTGGAGACGTACCGCGAGATCGAGCCGTTCGTACAGCTGGTCGACCAACAGTCACAAGCCGCAGGCGGCCCCGCCATGAGCAAGTTCGAGGTGGTCACGGGTATGGCGTTCGCGGCGTTCGCCGACGCTCCTGTCGATGTGGCCGTCGTCGAAGTCGGGTTGGGCGGACGGTGGGATGCCACCAACGTCGTCAACGCGCCCGTCGCAGTCATCACCCCGATCGGGGTGGACCACACCGACTATCTGGGTGACACGATCACCGAGATCGCGGGCGAGAAGGCCGGCATCATCACCAAGCAGGACGACGACCTGGTGCCGACCGACACCGTCGCCGTCATCGGCCGCCAGGTGCCCGAGGCGATGGAAGTGCTTCTGGCACAATCGGTTCGCGCGGATGCGGCCGTCGCCCGCGAGGATTCCGAATTCGCGGTGCGTGGCAGGCAGATTGCCGTCGGCGGCCAGCTTCTGGAACTGCAAGGGCTCGGCGGCGTGTACCCGGAGATTTTCCTGCCGCTCCATGGTGAGCATCAGGCGCACAACGCGGTGCTCGCACTTGCCGCCGTCGAGGCGTTCTTCGGTGCGGGGTCGCAGCGACAACTCGACATCGACACGGTACGTGCGGGCTTCGCCTCCGTCACAAGCCCCGGCCGCCTGGAGCGGATGCGCAGCGCCCCAACGGTGTTCATCGACGCGGCGCACAACCCGGCTGGGGCGGCCGCGCTGGCCCAAACCTTGTCCGAGGAGTTCGACTTCCGGTTCCTTGTCGGGATCGTCGCGGTGATGGCCGACAAGGACGTCGACGGCATCCTCGCCGCGCTCGAGCCGGTGTTCGATCAGGTCATCGTGACGCACAACGGTTCGCCGCGTGCTCTCGAAGTGGAGGCATTGGCGTTGCGGGCCGAGGAGCGGTTCGGACCCGAACGGGTGATCACCGCCGCGACACTGCCCGATGCGATCGAAACGGCCACCGGGCTGGTCGAGGAGTACGGGGCAGAAGACGCCCTTGCGGGCGGCGGAATCGTGATCACAGGGTCGGTCGTCACTGCCGGGGCGGCGCGCACGCTGTTCGGGAAGGATCCGCAATGACCGAGCAGGCTCCGGACCCCTGGCGCAGCTTCCGCGGTGTCATGGCCGGCACACTGATCCTCGAAGCGATCGTCGTGCTTCTCGCTATCCCAGTGGTCGTGGTCTCACACGATGGGCTGACGCCATTGACGGGCACATATCTGATCGGGATGGCGGTCCTGCTTGTGGTGCTGGCCGGCGTGCAAGGTCGGCCGTGGGCCATCTGGGTCAACCTCGGAATCCAGGTGGTGCTCATCGCGGGCTGGGCGGTGCACGGCGCGGTGGGCTTCATCGGCGTCATCTTCGCCGGGGTGTGGCTGCTGATTCTCTATCTGCGTAACGAGGTGCTGCGCCGGCAGAAGCGCGGACTCCTGCCGGGACAGCAGCCTCCCGACTAGGCGTTGGCAGGGCGTCGGCCCAGCACGAAGCCCAACACGAGCATGCCGACTGCCAGCACAAGGTGCAGCCAGTTGTCGGCGGAGTCGATCGGAACGAAGTTGGCCGCGCTGTCGTGGTTGATGATCAACCCGTAGATCGACAGGAGTAGGTAGATCACCCCGGACACGATGAGGTATCCGCGGGCGCCGCTGAAGGTCCGCGCGAACACCAGGCCGGCGATGCCGAACGCCAGGTGCACGATGTTGTGCAGGACCGAGATGCCGAAGATGCCGAGCAGTTTCGCTCCCGATTCGTGGCCGGCGAAGTCGAGCATGTCGTAGTGCGTGGTGACGCCGGGAACGAAGCCCAGGACGCCGGGAACCAGGAACGCCACGCCAACGACGAGCGCCGCGATCTGCACGGGCGACATGCGCGTCCGGGTCTGTTGTGTTGCCATCGGTATGCCTTTCTGAGGTGTTCGCCGGCGTTCGCCGGTCGAGGGGTATTCGGCGCCGGCGCGATGGTGGATGGGTCGCGTCCGGTTAGGCTGTCGGCCGTGACTGAGCGGACCCTCGTATTGATCAAGCCCGACGGCGTGCAGCGGCGCCTGGTCGGAGAGATCCTCGGCCGGATCGAACGCAAGGGGCTGAGCATTGCGGCCCTCGAGCTCAAGGACGTCAGCGACGACCTCGCCCGCAGGCACTACGCCGAACACGAGGGCAAACCGTTCTTCCCGTCGCTGCTGGAATTCATCACCTCAGGACCCGTCGTCGCGGCCATCGTGGAGGGTCCGCGGGCGGTTGCTGCGTTTCGGCAGATCGCCGGCGCCACCGATCCCGTAGAGAAGGCGTCGCCCGGCACTATCCGCGGGGACCTGGCACTTGTCACTCAAGACAACCTTGTCCACGGCTCGGATTCGCCCGAGTCGGCGGCCCGGGAAATCGAACTCTGGTTTCCTGGCGAATAACCTGGTCACGCGGCTTGGTCGGTCGTGGATGCGTGATGTGGGATACTAGGGACGGGTAGCCGGCCAGAAACCAGGGCCGGACACCCGAATGAAGACTTAGACGAGCGCGACCATCGCCACCCGCGGTGCGGCGCCGACCGTCCAGCCATCATTCAGACCGGCACCGAGACGGTTCCGAACTGGGACCCCTCGGGGCGAGACCAAAACAAGCTCGGGTCAAGTGGCCCGAGTCCACAGCGGAAGCCCTCGCGTGGCCGCGTCAGACAAGACGCGCCCGGGGGCTTGAGGAGAATACGTGGCCGAAGATGCCCCTACCGAAGACCTATCCGAAGAGACTCAGCACGCGGAGGACTCGCCGCAGGCGCAGCAGGATTCCGAACCGGACCAGCTGACGGTTGATTCCGCGGCGAGCGGTCCCGACGATTCCGACGCCGCGGCTGAGCCGGACGCAGGTGTCGACGGCGACGAGCCCGAGTCGCGGCTGATTCTCGAAACTGCCACGCAGACCGAGCAGGCGGATTACCTGCCGCTGTTCGTCGCGCCGCAGCCGGTCACATTCGAGTACGAGCCCGACGACGAGGACGAGGACGACGACAGCGACGACGGCGGTCCCGACGTCGACGATGAGCAGTCCGAGCGTCCCGCCGGTCGCCGCCGTCGGCGTGGCCGCCGCGGACGCGGTCGTGGTCGCGGCGAGCAGAACGGCGACGACTCATCCGACGATGGCGAGGATTCCGACGAGTCCGACGAATCCGACGAGGACACCGGCGACGAGGACAGCACCGGCACCGAGGGCGGCACCCGCCGTCGCCGGCGTCGCCGCCGCCGCAAGTCCGGCTCCGGTGACGACAACGAGAACGGGACCGCTCCGGACGATCCGCCCAACACCGTCGTGCACGAGCGCGAACCGCGTCAGTCGGCGAAGGCCGACAAGTCCGCCCAGGGCGGCGACGGCGAGATCCAGGGCATTTCCGGGTCGACCCGGCTGGAGGCCAAACGGCAGCGCCGCCGCGACGGCCGCGACGCAGGCCGCCGACGCCCACCGATCCTCTCCGAGGCCGAGTTCCTGGCCAGGCGCGAAGCCGTCGAACGGACGATGGTGGTGCGCGACAAGGTCCGCAGCGAGCCGCCGCACGAAGGCGCCCGCTACACCCAGATCGCGGTGATGGAAGACGGCGTCGTCGTTGAGCATTTCGTGACATCGGCGGCTCAGACGTCGCTGGTCGGCAACATCTACCTGGGCATCGTGCAGAACGTGCTGCCGTCAATGGAGGCGGCGTTCGTCGACATCGGCCGCGGCCGCAACGGCGTGCTCTACGCCGGCGAGGTGAACTGGGAGGCCGCCGGCCTCGGCGGCGCTCAGCGCAAGATCGAACAGGCGCTCAAGCCCGGCGACTACGTCGTCGTCCAGGTCAGCAAGGACCCGGTCGGCCACAAGGGCGCGCGCTTGACCACCCAGGTTTCGCTCGCCGGTCGCTATCTGGTCTACGTGCCGGGCGCGTCGTCGACGGGCATCAGCCGCAAGCTGCCAGACACCGAGCGGCAGCGGCTCAAGGAGATTCTGCGCGAGGTCGTGCCGCCGGAAGCTGGCGTGATCATCCGCACCGCGTCGGAAGGCGTGAAGGAAGAAGACATCCGTTCCGACGTCGAACGCCTGCAGAAGCGATGGTCGGAGATCGAGGCCAAGGCCGGCGAGATCACCGAAAAGAAGGCCGGTGCGGCGGTCGCGCTGTACGAAGAGCCCGATGTGCTGGTCAAGGTCATCCGCGACCTGTTCAACGAGGACTTCACCGGGCTGATCGTCTCGGGCGACGAAGCCTGGAACACGATCAACGACTATGTGAATTCGGTTGCGCCCGAGCTTGTTCCGCGCATGACGAAATACGAACCGGCCTCGTCCGACGGCCCGGACGTCTTCGCCGTGCACCGCATCGACGAGCAGCTGACCAAGGCGATGGACCGCAAGGTCTGGTTGCCGTCGGGCGGCACGCTGGTCATCGATCGCACCGAGGCGATGACTGTCATCGACGTGAACACCGGAAAGTTCACCGGCTCGGGCGGCAACCTGGAGCAGACCGTCACCCGCAACAACCTCGAGGCTGCCGAGGAGATCGTCCGTCAGCTGCGGCTGCGCGATATCGGCGGCATCGTCGTCATCGACTTCATCGACATGGTGCTGGAAAACAACCGGGATCTGGTGCTGCGCAGGCTGACTGAAGCACTGGCCCGTGACCGCACCAGGCATCAGGTCTCGGAAGTCACGTCGCTGGGCTTGGTGCAGCTCACCCGAAAGCGCTTGGGCACCGGGCTGATTGAGGCCTTCTCGACGCAGTGCACGCACTGCGGTGGGCGTGGGATCGTGCTGCACGGCGATCCCGTCGACTCCATGGCCGCGACCGGCCGCAAGTCCGAATCCGGGGGCCGCCGAGGCAAACGCGGTAAGAAAGGCGGCAAGGCGGAGGAAGTCCCCGTGGCCAAGCTGCCCGCACATCCCGCCGGCGAGCATCCGATGTTCAAGGCGATGGCCGCGGCCAACGGTAAGCACGAAGCCGAGGACACCGAGGGTGAGGACGACGAGAAGAAGGCCGCCGAAGAGGTCGCCGAACTTGAGCCGGACACCATCCGCGAGGCAGTCGTCGACGCAGAGGACGAAGAACTCGAGGACGACGACTTCGACGAATCCGACGAGGACGAGTCGGACGAGGACGAATCCGACGAGGACGAGATCGACCTGGACGCCGATGATGAAGACGACGACGACATCGACGACGACATCGAGGTCATCAACGGCGACTCCGACGACGATTCCGACGACTCCGACGATGAGGACTACGACGAAGACGAGTCCGATGACGAGGACGAGGACGAAGACGAGTCCGATGACGAGGAAGACTCCGACGAGGACGAGGAATCTGACCGCGAGGAGCCGCCAGCGGCGGTGACTGCACCGGCGGGCCGGCATCGCCGCCGCGCCGCCGCGCGTCCCGCCGGGCCGCCCGCCCACGAGGGCTGATGGCGTTCAGCGACGAGGAGATCGCCTACCTGAGGTCGCAGCCCGTAGCCCGGTTGGCGACCGTCAACGCCGACGGCCATCCCGACGTAGTTCCCGTCGCATTCGAGCTCGACGGCCCGTACATCTGGATCGGCGGCGTCGGCCCCGACGTCGCGCACACCCGCAAGTTGCGCAACATCGGCGCGGGCCGGACCAAGGTGTCGCTGGTGGTGGACGACCTGGTGTCCATGGAGCCGTTTATCGCCAGGGCATTGCGGGTGTATGGCCATGCCGAGCCGCCCGTCGAACGGGTCGGCATGATGGGCCCCGGCCTATACAGCCGCATCACGCCGACGGTGTCGTGGAGCTGGAATCTGGCCGGTGAGCCGGCAGGTGAGCGGTGGTACGACGCGAAACGCACCGTGCACAAGCCGTGACCTGCGGTGATTTGACCCTGTAGGCGGCCCTCACGTACCCTGGACCAGTTGTCTTTCGGCTGACGCCGACGACAGCGGGCCCGATGTGGCTCCGCACCCAGACCCGCACGCGCACCATCGGGTAGCGCGCGCCCAGAGAAGAGGAACGATGGCGACGTACGCAATCGTCAAGACCGGCGGCAAGCAGTACAAGGTCGCCGTCGGAGACGTGCTCAAGGTCGAGAAGCTGGACTCCGAGCCTGGCGCCAAGGTCTCGCTGCCGGTCGCCCTGGTCGTCGACGGCGCGAAGGTCACCTCCGATGCCAAGGCCCTCGAGAAGGTCGCGGTGACCGGCGAGGTGCTCGAGCACACCAAGGGCCCCAAGATCCGCATCCACAAGTTCAAGAACAAGACCGGCTATCACAAGCGGCAGGGTCACCGTCAGCAGCTGACGGTCCTCAAGGTCACCGGCATCAAGTAGGAGGCGTACACATGGCACACAAGAAGGGCGCTTCCAGCTCACGCAACGGTCGCGACTCCGCCGCCCAGCGGCTGGGCGTCAAGCGATTCGGCGGCCAGATCGTCAAGGCCGGCGAGATCCTGGTCCGTCAGCGCGGCACCCACTTCCACCCCGGCGTCAACGTCGGCCGTGGCGGCGACGACACGCTGTTCGCGAAGTCTCCCGGCGCCGTGCAGTTCGGTGTGACACGCGGTCGCAAGACGGTCAGCGTCGTTCGACCGTCCGCTCCCCAGGCATAGGCTTCGCGACTGTAACGACACGGCGGGATCGCAAGCCTTTTCCCCGCCATGACGTTACATTCGGAGGTTCATCGCAATGCCGCGCTTCGTAGACCGCGTCGTCATTCACGCGCGGGCAGGCAACGGCGGCAACGGCTGCGCCTCGGTCCATCGCGAGAAATTCAAGCCGCTCGGCGGTCCCGACGGCGGTAACGGCGGCCGCGGCGGCAGCATCGTGCTGGTCGTCGACCCGCAGGTACATACTCTGCTCGATTTCCACTTCCATCCGCATGTCGACGCGCCCTCCGGAAAGCAGGGCATGGGCGGCAACCGCGACGGCGCCGCGGGCGCAGATCTGGAGGTCAGGGTTCCCGACGGCACGGTGGTGCTCGACGAGAACGGCCGCCTGCTCGCCGACCTGGTCGGTGCGGGCACCCGATTCGAAGCGGCTGCCGGTGGCCGCGGCGGGCTCGGCAACGCGGCGCTCGCATCGCGGGCCCGCAAGGCGCCCGGTTTCGCGCTGCTCGGCGAAAAGGGTCAGGTCCGGGATCTGACGCTGGAACTCAAGACGGTCGCCGACGTCGGCCTGGTCGGGTTCCCGTCGGCGGGCAAGTCGTCGTTGGTATCGGCCATATCGGCGGCCAAGCCGAAGATCGCCGACTACCCGTTCACCACACTGGCGCCCAACTTGGGTGTGGTGTCGGCTGGGGACCACACGTTCACCGTCGCCGATGTGCCGGGCCTGATCCCCGGCGCCTCGCAAGGCCGCGGCCTTGGCCTGGATTTCCTGCGGCACATCGAACGCTGTGCGGTGCTGGTGCATGTCGTGGACTGCGCGACACTGGAGCCCGGCCGCGACCCGATCTCCGATATCGAGGCGCTGGAGGCCGAGCTCGCCGCGTACACCCCGACGCTGCAGGGCGATTCGACGCTGGGCGACCTGGCGGAGCGGCCTCGTGCGGTGGTGCTCAACAAGATCGACGTGCCGGATGCTCGCGAGCTGGCCGAATTCGTCCGCGACGAGATCTCCCGCCGGTTCGGCTGGCCGGTGCACGAGGTTTCCACCGTCACCCATGAAGGCTTGCGGCCGTTGACGTTTGCGCTGTGGGACATGGTGTCGACTTACCGTGAGGCCCAGCCGCCGGTCGTACCGCGCCGACCCGTCATCCGGCCGATTCCGGTGGACGAGAGCGGATTCAAGGTCGAGTCGGACGGCCAGGGCGGTTTCGTGGTGCACGGGACGCGACCCGAACGCTGGATCAGCCAAACGAATTTCGACAACGACGAGGCCGTCGGCTACCTCGGTGACCGGCTGGCCCGTCTCGGCGTGGAGGACGAGTTGCTGCGGCTGGGCGCGAAGCCAGGCTGCGCGGTCACGATCGGGGATGTGACCTTCGACTGGGAGCCGCAGACTCCCGCGGGCGTGGACGTGACGCCGACCGGTCGCGGCACCGATGCCAGGTTGGAGCAGAGCGACCGGGTCCGCGCCGACGAGCGCAAGGCCGCCCGTCGCGAACGGCGCCGACCCGGCGGCGACTCATGACCAGCCCGTATCGCGAGGCTGTCCGCACCGCGCGCAGCGTCGTCGTCAAGATCGGCACCACCGCGCTGACCACACCGTCCGGGGTGTTCGACGCCAGCCGGCTGGCCGTCTTGGCCGACGCCATCGAAGGCCGGATGAAGGCCGGTTCCGACGTGGTGATCGTGTCATCGGGTTCGATCGCCGCCGGGATCGAACCACTCGGCCTGACGAAGCGACCCGTCGACCTTGCCACCAAACAGGCGGCGGCCAGCGTCGGGCAAGTCGCGCTGGTGAATTCGTGGAGCACGGCGTTCGCTCGATACCACCGCGCCGTGGGCCAGGTGCTGTTGACGGCGCACGACATCTCGATGCGCGTGTCGCACACGAACGCCCAGCGCACGCTGGACCGGCTGCGGGCGCTGCACGCGGTCGCGATCGTCAACGAGAACGACACGGTGGCCACAAACGAGATCCGGTTCGGCGACAACGACCGGCTCTCCGCGCTGGTCGCCCATCTCGTTGGCGCCGACGCGCTGGTGCTGTTGTCCGACATCGACGGTCTCTACGACTCCGACCCGCGAAAAGGCAACGCGCGCTTCATCGATGAGGTCACTGGGCCCGCCGACCTTGACGGCGTAGTGGCCGGCCAGGGCAGCCACCTCGGCACCGGCGGGATGGCGTCAAAGCTGTCGTCGGCGCTACTGGCCGCCGATGCGGGCGTGCCGGTTCTGCTCGCGGCGGCGTCGGATGCGGCCACCGCATTGGACGACGCGTCGGTCGGCACGGTGTTCGCGCCGCGGCCCGAGCGGATGTCGGCGCGCAGGTTCTGGGTGCGCTACGCGGCCGAGGTGTCGGGGGCATTGACGCTCGACGACGGCGCCGTGCGAGCCGTTGTGCGGCAACGACGTTCGCTGCTGCCGGCGGGTATCACCGCGTTGTCCGGCCGCTTCTACGGTGGCGACGTCGTCGAGCTTCGATCTCAGGACGCGACGATGGTGGCGCGTGGCGTGGTGGCCTACGACGCGGCTGAACTGGCGACCATGCTTGGCCGCTCGACGACGGATCTGCCCGCGGAGATGCGGCGTCCCGCCGTGCATGCCGACGACCTGGTCGCCGTCTGAGCGATTTGTGCACGGTTTGTCACGCTGAGCGCAACAAACTGTGCACAAGTCACGGTTTGAGCTTGGCCAGCATGCTCTTGATCTGTTCGGCGCGGTGCTCGGCGTCCTCCATCACCTCGTCGTCGGCAGCCTGCAGCTCGACGCCGTGCACCTGCGCGGTCGCCTCGAAACACCGGCGCACCGCCGGATCGGCGAGCACCACCGCGGCGATCAAGCTCGGTGTCAGTTCACGGGTGCGCAGCATGCCGTGGTAGTGCACCTCGGCGGGAATTCGAATCTCGAGCGCGCCGTCGAGCTGTTGCTTGGCGGCGGCTAGAAGCAGCGTCAGTGCCGCGTGCGAAATCGCCTCTATCACCTTGCGGCGGAACGGGAACCACGGCAGCGGCAGCTTATCGACCTGCTTGTCGACGCCGCCGGAGAACAGGTACTCGACGAGGCTGCGGGTGCGGATCTCGGTGATATCCGACCAATTGGCGTCGTCACCGTCGAACTCGACGCCGTCCTCGCTGATCGCCACTCCGCCGAAATGGTTCAGCTTGCGGGCCAACCCGCGCAGCTTGGCCGGTGTCAGCGGATGGTCGGCCACCATGTCGCCGACGCCCAGCGCCCACCGCCCCGCGACCGGCCCAGGATCAGGCCGCCTGCTTTCCAACAGCGCCTGAAGCCAAGAGGTGTCGTCGTCGGTCATCTAGGCCGAACTTGCCATGGCAGGTAGCTCGTCGGCCAACAGTGCCAGCATCTCCGAGCAGCCGTTGTCGATCTTCACCGTCGAGAGGTCGTCGCCGCGGCTGCGGCCGCGGTTGATGATCGCGATCGGCAGTCCGTGCGCTGCGGCGTGCCGTACGAAGCGGTATCCGGAGTAAACGGTCAGAGACGAGCCAGCGACCAAGAGTGCGTCGGCCTCGTCGACCAGCGAATAGGCTTGCTCCACACGGTCTTTCGGCACGCTCTCGCCGAAGTAGACGATATCGGGCTTCAGCATGCCCCCGCATTCGAGACAGTCGACGATCCGAAACGATGTGGTGTCGCCGACGACGGCGTCGGCGTCGGGGGCAACCGCGATCCCACCGACGGCCTCTGCGCGTTCGACGAAGCCGGGATTGGCGGCCTCGAGCAATTCGGCGAGTGCGGCCCGCGCCATGGTGTGCCCGCAGTCCAGGCAGATCACCTGGGCATACGTGCCGTGCAGGTTGACCACCGTGCGACTACCCGCCTTTGTGTGCAGCAGGTCGACGTTCTGGGTGATGACCCCGGAGACGACGCCGGCGTGCTCGAGTGCGGCCAGCGCGCGGTGGCCGGCGTTGGGCAGTGTGTCATCCATGTGGCGCCAGCCGACGTGGTTGCGCGCCCAGTACCGCTGGCGAAACGCCGCATCGGAGGTGAATTGGCGGATCGTCATCGGATTGCTCGGCGGCGAGTCCGGTCCGCGGTAGTCGGGGATACCCGAATCCGTGGACATGCCCGCTCCGGTCAGCACCGCGACGCGGCACCCCTGTAACAAGGCGACGAGTTCAGGTGCTTCCACGCATCCAGGCTAGGCGATCACGCCCCGGACTCGAGCTGAGGCTGATCCTCACCTTCAGCGTGCTCATCGGACTCATCGTCCTCGTCGTCCTCGTCGTCATCGTCGTAGTCCTCGTCGTAGTCCTCGTCCTCGTCCGCGAGGATGGTTTCGACGATTTCGACCCGCTTCTCGGTCGGATGGTCCTCGGCGAGCGGCACCGACACCGTGAGGATGCCCCGGTCGTAGATGGCGCTGATGTCGTCCTCGTCGGCGCCCGCGGGCAGCGGCACGGTCCGGGTGAACGAGCCGTACGAGAACTCCGAGTGCCCATTCGACTCACTCGTCTGGGCGCGCTCGGCCTTGATCGTGAGCTGGCCGTCGAGCACGGTCACCTCGATGCTCTCGGCCGGGTCCACACCGGGAACCTCGGCACGGACTTCGTAGAGCCCGTCCTTGTACTCGTCTTCGACCCGCAGCAGGCTGCCGTCGAAGAGCGGGCGCAAGCCGGCGAACGTGGGAAAGCCAGAAAAGCCATTGAAGAGTTCGGACAGCTCCGGCAGCAATGGGCGCGACGGGCGTTGAACGGCAAGCTTATTCACGGTTTCCTCCTGGGTTGGGTCTCCGGTTCACGATGCGCGACGCAATCAAAATCGCCGGATCGCCCATGGTGCGCGCGGGCGAACTGCAAGCCAACACGAGGCAGCGGGGAGCTCAGTTCAGGCACTTCTCAGCGGGGACGATTTCGGCATGCATGTTCTTGGCCATCATCGTCAGCGCGGCGTCGCTGAGTTCGGGGTCGATGTGCGCGACGGCATCCGGAGGCACGACGACCGAGAAATGCCGCACATAAGCGTCCAGCGCGCTGTAGAGGATGCACTGCTCGGTGACTTGACCGGTGAGGATCAGTTTGCGAGTTTCGAGCCGGCCGAGCAGATAGTCGAGCGAGCTGGCATAGAACGCGCTATGGCGCACTTTGAGCAGCCGCTGGCAGTTCTCGTCAGGGGCGATCGGTGTGACGAGGTCCGGCCGCTCGCCGTGCAGCGCCGCCTCCGCGATGTCGCTGAAGTCGGCGTCGAAGCTTCCATAGTTGTCGTTGACATAGATCAAGTCGACGTCATCGCGGTCGCGGGCTCGCGACACGAGCTGTGCCAGCGGGTCGATGATGTCGGCGACGCTGCGGGCGAGCACATCTGCATCCTCGTGCTCGTACGTGTTCAGCATGTCTATGACCAGCACCGCTACGTCACTCATGGGGAGTTGCATACCCCGATCCGTTTTCGGGCAACAATGAAGCATGGATTTCTACTCGGCGTACCGCCAGGGTTTCGTGCGGGTGGCCGCGTGCACACACCACACGACGCTCGCGGACCCGGTCGCCAACGCCGAATCGGTGCTTCGGCTGGCCCGCGCCTGCCACGACGACAGCGTCGCGCTCGCGGTCTTCCCGGAGCTGACGCTGTCGGGATATTCGATCGAGGACATCCTGCTGCAAGACGCATTGCTGGACGCGGTCGAGGACGCGCTGCTCGACGTCGTGGTCGCGTCGGCGGAGTTGATGCCGGTGCTTGTGGTCGGCGCGCCGCTGCGTTATCAGCATCGGATCTACAACACCGCGGTGGTCATCCACCGCGGCCGTGTGCTCGGCGTGGTTCCGAAGTCGTATCTGCCGACCTACCGAGAGTTCTACGAAAGCCGCCAGGTGGCGGCCGGCGACGATGTGCACGGCGCCATCCGGATGGGCGAAGCCGACGTCCCGTTCGGGTCCGACCTGTTGTTCACCGCCACCGACATGCCCGGCTTTGTGCTGCACGTCGAGATCTGTGAGGACATGTTCGTGCCGATCCCGCCGAGCGCGCAGGCGGCGCTGGCCGGCGCGACGGTGCTCGCCAACCTGTCGGGCAGCCCCATCACCATCGGGCGTGCCGAGGATCGTTGCCTGCTGGCCCGGTCCGCGTCGTCGCGCTGCCTGGCGGCGTACGTCTACGCCGCGGCGGGGGAGGGCGAATCGACCACGGACCTGGCTTGGGATGGCCAGACGATGGTGTGGGAGAACGGCGTATGCCTTGCCTCCTCCGAGCGATTCCCGAAGGGTGAACGGCGCTCGGTCGCCGATGTGGACCTGGAACTGCTGCGCTCTGAGCGGTTACGGATGGGCACGTTCGACGACAACCGCATCCACCATCGCATCACCGCGGAGTCGTTCCGCCGCATCGAGTTTCGGCTCGACCCGCCGTCCGGCGACATCGGGCTGCGTCGCGAGGTCGAGCGCTTCCCGTTCGTGCCGTCGGATCCCGAACGCCTGGAACAGGATTGCTACGAGGCCTACAACATCCAGGTGTCGGGTCTCGAGCAGCGGCTGCGCGCGCTGAACTACCCGAAGGTCGTCCTCGGCCTGTCCGGTGGTCTGGATTCCACGCACGCGTTGATCGTCGCGGCCCGTGCGATGGACCGGGAAGACCGGCCGCGCAGCGACATTCTTGCGTTCACGCTGCCGGGGTTTGCGACGGGCGAGCGCACCAAGAGAAACGCGATCCGGCTGGCGGAAGCGCTCGGCGTGACGTTCGAGACCATCGACATCAAGGCCAGCGCCGAGCTGATGCTCAAGGAGATGGACCATCCGTTCGCGCGCGGTGAAAAGGTCTACGACGTCACGTTCGAGAATGTGCAGGCCGGTCTGCGCACCGACTACCTTTTCCGGCTCGCCAACCAGCGCGGCGGCATCGTGCTCGGCACGGGCGACCTCTCTGAGCTGGCGTTGGGTTGGTCCACTTACGGTGTGGGCGACCAGATGTCGCACTACAACGTCAACGGCGGCGTGCCGAAGACGTTGATCCAACACCTGATCCGCTGGGTGATCTCATCGCATCAGTTCGACGATGCCGTCAACGAGGTGCTGCAGTCGGTCCTCGATACCGAGATCAGTCCCGAACTGGTTCCGGCGGGCGAGGACGAGGAGATCCAAAGCAGCGAGTCCAAGGTGGGACCGTATGTGCTGCAGGACTTTTCGCTCTTTCAGGTGCTGCGCTACGGATTCCGCCCGTCGAAGGTGGCTTTCCTGGCCTGGCATGCGTGGAGCGATCCGGAGCGCGGCGACTGGCCGTTCGGTATACCCGAGGACAAGCGGCCCACCTACTCGCTGAAGGAGATTCGGCACTGGTTGCAGGTGTTCGCGCAGCGCTACTACTCGTTTTCCCAATTCAAGCGTTCGGCGCTGCCGAACGGACCGAAGGTCTCCCACGGCGGGTCGCTCTCACCCCGGGGTGATTGGCGAGCGCCGTCGGACATGTCGGCGCGCACCTGGCTGGACGAGATCGAACGCGAAATCCCAGAGGACTGAAACAACTCGGCGTAGTTTCTCCTGGTGCCCGATCTCACGAACCGCCAGATCCTGCTGCGTCGCCGCCCGAAGGGACTGGTTCAGCCGGGAGACACAGAACTGGTCGCCGGGCCGGCGCCAGAGCCGGGCGAGGGCGAGGCGCTGCTGCGCACGACCTATGTCGGCATCGACGCCGCTGCCCGGACGTGGCTCAACGACCAACCGGGTTATCTGCCGCCGGTACAGCTGGGCGAGGTCATCCGCGCCGCCGGGATCGGTGAGGTGGTCGCATCACGCTGCGACGCCTTCGCCGTCGGCGACGTGGTCACCACTCTTACCGGCTTCCAGGAATACGTGCTCATTCGCGACGACATCTTCAGCACGCCTATTCCGGGTGAGACCGATCAGCTGGCGATCATGTCGGTGTACGGCCCGACAGGCGCAACGGCGTATTTCGGCATGACCGACATCGGCAGGCCGCAGGCGGGGGACACCGTGGTGGTATCGGCCGCGGCCGGTGCCACCGGTTCGGTGGCCGGTCAGATCGCGAAGATCGCCGGGGCCAGGGTGGTGGGCATCGCGGGCGGCCCGCAGAAGTGCAAGGCGGTTGTCGAGGACTTCGGGTTCGACGCATGTATCGACTACAAGAACGACGCCCTACCCGCGGCGCTCAAGCAGCACTGCCCGAAGGGCGTCAACGTGTACTTCGACAACGTCGGCGGCCCTATCCTCGATGCGGTGTTGGGACGGCTGGCCCCCAAGGCGCGCGTCGTGCTGTGCGGCGTCATCTCGAGTTACTTGACCGGCGAGCATCCAGGTCCGGCGAACTACGTCAACCTGTTGTCGAAAACCGCTGTGATGCAAGGATTCAATGCGCTCGACGAGTGGGGGCGTTTCGACGAAGCCTTCGTCCACCTCCGCCAATGGGAGGCCGAGGGAAAGCTCGTGCATCGTCAGACCATTTTCGACGGAATCGAGTCGTGCGTGGATGCGCTCAACGGGTTGTTCACGGGGGCCAACATCGGCAAGACGCTGGTGAAACTCAGCGAGCCGACGACCTGAGACGCTTCAGCAGCAGGGATCCCCGCGCCAGGCTTCGATGCCCTCACGCACAGCGATTGCGGCGATGCCCAAAGCGGCGACCGGGTCCGCCCACGACCAGCCCAGGAGGCTGTTCAAGACGAGACCGGCCAACAAGATCGCCGAAAGATATGTGCACAGAAGCGTCTGCTTGGAATCGGCGACCGCCGATCGCGAACCCAGCTCGCGACCGGCGCGGCGCTGTGCCAGCGACAGCACCGGCATGATGACGAGGCTCGCCGCCGCGAGCGCGATGCCAATCGGCGACGGCCGGGCCTCGCCGAGGCCGAGCAGCGACAGCACCGAATCGACGACCACATACGCGGCGAGTGCGAAGAACGAAAACGCGATGAACCGAAGAGCGGCCTTCTCCCGTGTCTCGGGATCACGCGCGGAGAACTGCCAGGCGACTGCGGCCGCCGACGAGATCTCGACCACCGAATCGAGTCCGAAGCCGATCAGCGCCGACGACGAGACGCGTGTGCCCTCGGCCAACGCGACGGCCGCCTCGATCACGTTGTAGGTGATCGTCGCGCCGACCAAGAGCCGGATTCGGCGTTCAAGCGCCGCGCGACGCGTCCCGACTGCGGACATCAGCAGCACGCGGGGTCGACCGCGAGCACCAGACCGACGAGGTCGTCCAGCGCGTGGGCGATGCGCTTGTCGGACAGCTCGTAGCGGCTGCGCCGGCCCTCGGGCAGCGCGACCACGAGGCCGCAGCCACGCAGACACGCCAGGTGGTTGGACACGATCTGCCGCGATACCCCGATTTTCTCGGCCAGGTCAGACGGGTAGCCCGGCCCGTCGCGCAATGTCAGCAGGATTTCCGTTCGGGTCGCGTCGGACAACGCGCAGCCGAACCGCGCCAAGGCATCGCTGTGGGTCACCGTCTGCACGAGACGGATAGTACAGCTGACGCTGAACTATTACAGCCGTCCTTCGATGCGTAAATCCGGGTGCACCCAGTCGGGGGACCGCCGCTCTTTGAACGCGCGGAATCCCTCGAGCGCTTCGGGTGACGCGTAGCTGGCCTGCATGCCGATGCGGTCGAACAGCCCCATGTAGTTGTCGAGGCTGGACTTGACCAGGCTGCGTGCCGCCGGCGCCGAGCGACAACACTGTCCGAGCACCTCACGCGCAGCATCGAGCAACGAGTCGTGCGGAACCACCCTGGCGACCATGCCCCACTCCACTGCCTCGGCCGCCGTCAACGTCCGGCCCGTGAACATCAAGTCCCGTGTTCGGACCGGACCGATGAGGCGCGCCAGCATCTGGCTGTAGTACGTGTCGGCGATACCGCGCAACAGCTCCGGCACCCGGAACGTCGCCCGGTCGCTGACCACGGTCATGTCGCTGCACAGCGCGATCTGCAGCCCGCCGCCCTGGCACAGCCCGTTGACCGCCGATACCACCGGCTTGACCGACTGCCGCAGCGTCTCGAACGGCGTCACGTCCATGCCGAGAGCGGAGCCGAACGTCAGCCAGTTGTCCGAGCCGTCGCCGCCGCCCATGTCGCCGCCGGGGGCGAACACGTCTCCAGCACCGGTGATCAGCAGACCCGCGAGGTCGGGATCGGAATCGACGTGGCGCACGGCGTAGCGGATGCCGAAGTACATCGCCGGGGTCATCGCGTTGCGGGCCTCGGGCCGGTCGAGCGTGCACACGCCGAACGGCCCCTCCCGGGTGAATCGCAGATACGGCGTGCCCAGCCAGTCGCCCTCCGGTGGACGTGGCGTTGTTGTCGTCATATCTGCCTTTCTCCCGCCTTTCTGTTCGATACCGCGTCGTCGATGGCCTCCGCGTACGGCGCGCAATCACCCGCGCCGGGAACAAGCGTCGACAAGGCGCCGGCCGCGCAGGCGCGCCGCAACGCATCCTCGTGGCCGTTCAGCCATCCTGCCGCCAGCACTCCGGCGAACACGTCGCCCGCACCGGTCGTGTCGACGGCTTCGACCGGTGGTGCGGGCACGTCGAACCGCTCGTCATCGCCGAGGTAGCTGGCGCCGCGGGCACCGCGGGTGATCACCAGATGCGGGACCGGCCAATGCCATTCGCGCGCTTCGGCCTCGTTGACCACGACCACGTCGGCGAGCTCGGACAGCGCGAGCAGTTCGTGGGGTTCGGCGCCTGTCGGCGAGGCGTTGATGATCACGACCGAACCGGCGGCGCGTGCGACCCTCGCCGCGGCGATGGCGGTGGCGATCGGGATCTCCAGCTGCAGCAGCACCACGTCGCTGTCCGCGATCACGGCGCGGACGTCGGCAGAAGCCACGCTCAGATGTGCGTTGGCGCCTGGCGCCACGACGATGGTGTTCTCGGCGGCGGAGTCGACTGTGATCACCGCCGAGCCGCTGGCAACCGGCAGGCTGACCACCCCGTCCAAGCCGACCTCGTTGTCCCGCAGATGCGCCCGCAGCTGATCGGCAGCCGAGTCCGCGCCCAGCGCCGCCACGAGTTGCACCGACGCGCCGGCCCTGGCCGCGGCGACCGCTTGATTGCCGCCCTTGCCGCCCGGCGACGACGACAGCGACGACGCGAGAACGGTTTGGCCGGGACGGGGCAGGGCATCCACGGTGAAAGTCAGATCGGCGTTGACACTGCCCACTACGCAGACCCGCACCATAACTGTCAACGCTATCCCAGCGGACTAACTGACAGGCGTCGAAACTGCCACAGACAGGTCCGATACGCTGGGCTGATGAGTGTGCAAGCACCGTCGCTGCCTGACTTGCGCCAGCAGGTCCACGACGCCGCGCGGCGTGCCCGCATCGCCGCTCGTGAACTGGCCACCCTGAGCACCGCCACGAAGAACTCGGCGCTGCACGCCGCGGCCGACAATCTGCTGCGCGACGCAGGCGCGATCCTCGCAGCCAACGCCGAAGACCTTGCCGCGGCCAAATCGGCGGGCACGCCTGATGCGATGCTGGACCGTCTCGCACTCAACCCGCAACGCATCGACGGCATCGCCGCCGGCCTGCGCCAGGTCGCGGGCCTGCCGGACCCGATCGGCGAGGTGCTGCGGGGCCGCACGCTGCCCAACGGCCTGCAGCTGCGCCAGCAGCGGGTGCCGCTCGGCGTCGTCGGCATCGTGTACGAGGGGCGGCCCAACGTGACGGTCGACGCGTTCGGGTTAACGCTCAAATCGGGCAACGCGGTGTTGTTGCGCGGGAGTTCGTCGGCGGCTCGGTCCAATGCCGCTCTGGTGAAGGCACTTCGCGACGCCCTTGCGATGGAGAACCGCAACGTCGACGCGGCGCAGTCGCTGCCCAGCGAGGACCGCGCCAGCGTTACACACTTGATCCAGGCCCGCGGCCTTGTCGACGTTGTGATCCCGCGCGGGGGAGCCGGCCTGATCGACGCGGTCGTGCGCGATGCCCAGGTGCCGACCATCGAGACGGGCGTCGGCAATTGCCATGTGTACGTTCACGAGTCGGCCGATCTGGACGTCGCGGAGGCGATTCTGTTGAACGCCAAGACGCGGCGGCCCAGCGTCTGCAACGCGGCGGAGTCGCTGCTGATCGACAAGTCGATCGCCGACACGGCGGTGCCTCGGCTGACCAAGGCGCTGCAAGACGCCGGCGTCACCGTGCACGACAACCCATCCGAAGACGATCTGCGTGTCGAGTTCTTGTCGATGGACATCGCTGTTGCGGTGGTCGACGGCCTCGACGCCGCGATCGAGCATGTCAACGAATACGGCACCGGGCACACCGAGGCCATCGTCGCGACGAATCTGGCCGCTGCTCAACGCTTCACCGAGCGGGTCGACGCGGCCGCGGTTATGGTCAACGCATCCACCGCGTTCACCGACGGTGAGCAGTTCGGTTTCGGTGCGGAGATCGGCATATCCACCCAGAAGCTGCACGCCCGCGGCCCGATGGGGCTGCCCGAATTGACGTCAACCAAGTGGATTGTGTGGGGAGACGGCCACACCCGCCCGGCATAACAGGAGAAGACGCCGATGAGCGCTTACGCGAAGAGAATGACCCAGTGAGCGTCCCCGCACGCTCGGCGCCGCTGTTCGCCGACATCGACGATGTCGCCCGGCGGCTCGCCGAAACCGGCTATCTGCCCGATACCGCAACGGCCACAGCCGTTTTCCTCGCCGACCGGCTGGGCAAACCGTTGTTGGTCGAAGGGCCCGCAGGCGTCGGCAAGACCGAGCTGGCGCGTGCGGTGGCCCAGGCCACCGGCTCTGGCCTGGTGCGGCTGCAGTGCTACGAGGGCGTCGACGAGGCCCGCGCGCTGTACGAGTGGAACCACGCCAAGCAGATCCTGCGCATCCAGGCCGGGCACGGCGACTGGGAGCAGACCAAGACCGATGTGTTCAGTGAAGAGTTTCTGCTGACCCGTCCGCTGCTGACGGCGATCCGCCGCACCGAGCCGACGGTGCTGCTGATCGACGAAACCGACAAGGCCGACATCGAAATCGAGGGCCTACTGCTCGAGGTGCTGTCCGACTTCGCGGTGACGGTGCCCGAACTCGGCACCATCACCGCCGAACGCCAGCCTTTCGTGCTGCTGACCTCGAACGCCACCCGCGAGCTGTCCGAAGCGCTCAAGCGTCGATGCCTGTTCCTGCACATCGACTTTCCCGATCCCGACCTGGAGCGCCGCATCCTGCTGTCGCGGGTGCCTGAGCTGCCCGAGCATCTGGCCGAGGAGCTGGTGCGAGTCATCGGGGTGCTACGCGGCATGCAACTGAAGAAGCTGCCGTCGGTCGCCGAGACGATCGACTGGGGGCGCACCATTTTGGCTCTCGGCATGGACACCATCGACGACGCCATGATCGCGGCCACGCTCGGCGTTGTCCTCAAGCACCAGTCCGACCAGGTGCGCGCGGCCGGGGAGCTGAGGCTGAACTGATGGCCCGCCGCGTCCGACCACCGCAGCCGCTGGCGCCGCACGGAATTCCCGGACATCTCGTGGAATTCGTGGAAGCCCTGCGCGGGCAGGGTATTTCGGTCGGCCCGTCGGAAACCGTCGACGCCGGGCGGGTGATGGCGACGTTGGGGCTGGCCGACCGTGAGGTGCTTCGCGAGGGCATCGCGTGCGCTGTGTTGCGCCGCCCCGATCACCGCGACACCTACGACGCGATGTTCGACCTGTTTTTCCCGGCAGCGCTGGGCGCCAAGACAGTGCTGCTCGACGACGACGACACCGACGACCAGCCGGAGGGGTTGCCGCCCGAAGACATCGAGGCGCTGCGCGCGCAGCTGGTCGACATGCTCTCCAGCAACGCCGATCTCGCAAACCTGGACGAGCGGCTGGCGGCGATGATCGCGCAGATCGTCGAGGCATACGGGCGCTATCAGTCCAGCCGCGGGCCGTCGTACTCGTCGTATCAGGCGCTCAAGGCGATGAGCCTCGACGATCTGGAGGGCCGGCTGCTTGCGGGCCTGCTCGCGCCGTACGGCGACGAACCCACGCCGACGCAGGAACAGATCGCCAAAGCCCTTGCGGCTCAACGTATATCGCAACTACGCAAGATGGTGGAGGCCGAGACCAAGCGCCGCACCGCCGAGCAGCTGGGCCGTGAGCACGTGCAGATGTACGGTGTGCCGCAACTGGCGGAGAACGTCGAATTCCTGCGCGCCTCCGGGGAGCAGCTGCGCCAGATGCGGCGGGTGGTGGCGCCGCTGGCTCGCATGCTGGCGACGCGTCTGGCCGCGCGGCGGCGCCGGTCGCGTGCCGGCGAGATCGACATGCGCAAGACGCTGCGCAAGTCGATGTCCACCGGCGGCGTGCCGATCGACGTGGTGCTCAAGAAGCCGCATCCGGCGCGCCCCGAGCTCGTCGTGCTGTGCGACGTGTCCGGCTCGGTGGCGGGCTTCAGTCACTTCACCCTGATGCTCGTGCACGCGCTGCGTCAGCAGTTCTCCCGCGTTCGCGTGTTCGCGTTCATCGACACCACCGACGAGGTCACCGAGTTGTTCGGGCCCGACTCCGACCTGGCGGTGGCCGTGCAGCGCATCACCCGCGAGGCCGGTGTCTACACGCGCGACGGGCACTCGGACTACGGCAACGCGTTTGTGTCGTTCATGGAGAAGTGGCCGAACGTGCTGTCGCCGCGCAGTTCGCTGCTGGTGCTCGGCGACGGGCGCAACAACTACCGCAATCCCGAATCCGACCTGCTTGCCCACATGGTGAACGCCAGCCGCCATGCGCACTGGCTCAACCCCGAGCCCAAGCATCTGTGGGGCAGCGGCGACTCGGCGGTGCCGCGCTACCAAGAGGTCATCACCATGCATGAATGCCGGTCGGCCAAGCAGCTGGCCGGGGTGATCGACCAGCTGCTGCCCGTCTAGTTTCGGCGAACGTGGGTTACCGTCACGCCTTCGCAGGGTGAAGCGTGACGGTAACCCACGTTCGGCGCGCGAAGAGAGGCCCGGACAGCACTCCCGTAAGCTGGCTGTTTGTGACTTCTCGACGACGGCTAGGGGTGATGGGTGGGACGTTCGACCCCATCCACAATGGCCACCTGGTCGCCGCCAGCGAGGTTGCGGACCTGTTCGAGCTCGACGAGGTGGTGTTCGTGCCGACGGGCCAGCCGTGGCAAAAGCACCACCGCTACGTCACGGCGGCTGAAGACCGTTACTTGATGACGGTGATCGCGACCGCCTCCAATCCCCGCTTCTCGGTCAGCCGCGTCGACATCGACCGCGCCGGGCCCACGTACACCAAGGACACGTTGCGCGACTTGCAGGCCCTCAACCCAGACACCGATCTGTACTTCATCACCGGCGCGGACGCGCTCGCGTCGATCTTGACCTGGCAGGGCTGGGAGGAGATGTTCTCGCTCGCCAAGTTCGTCGGCGTCAGCAGGCCCGGCTACGACCTGGACAGCACACACCTCACCGCCGCGCTGCGGAAGCTGCCCGACGACGCGCTGACGCTGGTCGAGGTGCCTGCGCTGGCGATCTCGTCGACCGACTGCCGCAAGCGCGCCGAAAAGGGCCGACCGATCTGGTATCTGGTGCCCGACGGCGTGGTCCAGTATGTGGCCAAACGCCACATGTATGCCGCGCAGCCGGTGGTGGCCAAGGACGGTAGCCGGTGAGCGCCTCCGAGGAAGCCATCGACATGGCCACGGTCGCTGCGCGGGCAGCAGCCTCCAAGCTCGCCGAGGATGTCGTCGTCATCGACGTATCAGGCCAACTCGTCATCACCGACTGTTTCGTGATCGCGTCGGCCTCCAACGAACGTCAGGTCAACGCCATCGTCGACGAGGTCGAGGAGAAGATGCGCGTCGCCGGCTACAAACCCGCACGCCGTGAGGGTGCCCGCGAGGGCCGATGGACGCTTCTTGACTACGTCGACATCGTGGTCCACATCCAGCACCAGGACGAGCGCAACTTCTACGCCCTAGACCGGCTGTGGCGCGACTGCCCCGTCGTCCCTGTCGACCTGGACGGCCAGGCATGAGGGTCCGCCGCCTGGTGATGCTGCGGCACGGGCAGACCGAATACAACGCAGGCAGCCGAATGCAGGGCCAGCTCGACACCGAGCTGTCCGACCTCGGCCGCGACCAAGCCGTCGCCGCCGCCGAAGTGCTGGCCAAGCGTCAACCGCTGATCATCGTGTCGTCAGATCTGCGGCGCGCGCTCGACACCGCAGTGGCGTTAGGCGAGCGGTCCGGCATGCCGGTGCTCGTCGACACCCGGCTGCGTGAAACACATCTGGGCGACTGGCAGGGCATGACGCACCTCGAGGTCGACGCCGCCGCTCCCGGCGCCCGGCTGGCCTGGCGCGAGAATGCGCGATGGGCACCGCACGGCGGCGAAAGCCGTGTCGACGTCGCCGCGCGCAGCATGCCGCTGATGGCCGACCTGGTCGCCGAGCAGACCGAGTGGGGAGTCGACGATCCCGATAGGCCTGTGGTCCTCGTCGCGCACGGCGGACTGATCGCGGCGCTCACCGCGGCGCTGCTGGGTCTGCCGGTCGACAACTGGCCGGTGCTGGGCGGGATGGGCAACGCGAGCTGGGTGCAGCTATCGGGCCACAGCGAACCGAATGCCGGGCTGGAGGGCATCCGGTGGCGGCTCGACGTGTGGAACGCTTCAGCACAGGTTGCCAACGATGTCCTCTAAAAAGACCCTGCTCGTCTTCTGCGACTCGCTGTCCTATTACGGACCGACGGGCGGGCTGCCGTCCGACGATCCGCGCATCTGGCCCAACATCGTTGCGAGCCAACTTGATTGGGATCTCGAGCTGATCGGGCGGATCGGCTGGACCTGCCGCGACGTGTGGTGGGCGGCGACCCAGGACCCGCGAGCATGGGCGGCGCTGCCTCGGGCCGGGGCGGTGATCTTCGCGACCGGCGGCATGGACTCGCTTCCTTCGCCGCTACCGACCGCCGTGCGCGAGCTGATCCGGTACGTCCGGCCGCCGTGGCTTCGGCGGTGGGTGCGCGACGGGTACGGCTGGGTTCAGCCACGGTTGTCGCCGGTCGCGCGCGCCGCGCTGCCGCCCCACCTATCGGCGGAATACCTCGAGATGACCCGCGGCGCAATCGATTTCAACCGCCCGGGCATCCCGATCGTGGCGTCGCTGCCCGCCGTGCATATCGCCGAAACCTACGGCAAGGCGCACCACGGCCGCGAAGGCACGGCGCGGGCCATCACCGAATGGGCCGCGCAGCATGACATCCCGCTGGTCGATCAGAAGGCCGCGGTCGCCGAGCACATCCTTAGCGGCCGCGGGAATCCCGACGGCATCCACTGGAACTTCGAAGCCCACCAGGCGGTGGCCGACCTCACGCTGAAAGCCCTCGCCGAAGCGGGTGTCCAGCAAGAAGACTCAAGCGGCTAGCCATGGCAGTCGTAGTGGTCACCGACTCGTCGTCGCGCTTGGCGCCCGATGAGCTGAAGGAGTTCGACATCCGGCAGGTGCCCCTGCATGTGCTTGTCGACGGCATCGACCTGCGTGACGGCGTCGACGATGTGCCCTATGACATCCACGAACTGCCACGGGCCACCACCGCGGGGGCGACGCCCGCGGAGCTTGCCGAGACGTACCGCCAGGCGCTGCGGGATAGCGACGGCGACGGCGTTGTCGCCGTGCATATTTCGGCCGCGCTGTCGAGTTCGTATAGTTCGGCGGTTCAAGCGGCGCGCGAGTTCGGTCCGGCAGTGCGGGTGGTCAACTCGCGGTCGGCGGCGATGGGCGTCGGATTCGTCGCACTGGAGGCGGCGCGGTCGGCGGCGTCGGGTTCTGACCTCGATACGGTCGAAGCCGCCGCCAGGGCCGCCGTCGACCGCGGTTATGTCTTCGTCGTGGTACACCGGCTGGACAACCTGAGGCGAAGCGGCCGGATCGGCACCGCGGCGTCGTGGCTGGGCACGGCGCTGTCGCTCAAGCCGCTGCTCTGTCTCGACGTCGACGGGCGACTGGTCCTCGATCAGCGGATCCGCACGATCACCAAAGCGCACGCCGCGATGGTCGATCGGGTCGCCGACGTCATCGGCGAGCGCCGGGCCGCGATCGCGGTACACCATGTCGACAACCACGATGCCGCCGACGAGATCGGCGCGGCATTGACGACACGGCTGCCTCAGATCGAGTCGCTCGTCGTCACCGATATGGGGCCGGTGCTGTCGATACACGTCGGCGGCGGAGCGGTCGGCGTCGTCGTACACCTCGCTGCTCAATAACAATCCCGTGGTCCGAGCATTGCCCGTTGATCTCGCACTCGGTAAGTAGTAGCTTACGGTTCGTGACCACTTACCAAGAAGCCGACGTCTGGGTGGCACTGGCTGACCGCACCCGGCGGTCGATTGTGGAGCGGCTTGCGCATGGGCCGCTGGCGGTCGGTGAGCTGGCACGCGACCTGCCCGTCAGCAGGCCTGCGGTGTCGCAACACCTCAAAGTCCTCAAGCGTGCCGGGCTGGTGCGGGACCACGCCGCCGGGACGCGACGGGTCTATCAGCTGGACCCCACCGGGCTCGAAGCGCTGCGTGCCGATCTCGATCGGTTCTGGATGCAGGCTCTGGCCGGCTTCAAGCAGACCGTCGAGCGTCTGGAAGGAGACGAAACATGACACACACCCGACCGGTAACCGTCCGTCACGACGTCGTCGTAAATGCCCCTGTGGACCGCGCGTTCCGCGTGTTCACCGAGCAGTTCGGCGATTTCAAGCCCCGCGAACACAATCTGCTGAGCGTCCCAATCGCCGAGACGGTGTTCGAGGCGCGAGTCGGCGGACACATCTACGACCGCGGCGTCGACGGCAGCCTGTGTAAGTGGGCGAGGATCGTCGCCTACGAGCCACCGAACCGCGTCGTCTTCACCTGGGACATCGGGCCGACCTGGCAGCTGGAAACCGACCCCAGCCGGTCCAGTGAAGTCGAAGTCCGCTTCACGGCCGAGTCCGCAGACCGCACTCGCGTCGAGCTCGAACACCGGCACATCGAACGCCACGGTGAGGGCTGGGAGTCCGTGGCCGCGGGAGTCGACGGCGACGCCGGCTGGCCGCTCTATCTGGGTCGCTACGCCGGCCTCTTCGAGCAATGACGCCGGACACGATGCGGTTGGCGCGTGCCGAGCGCGAGGAATTCGCCTCGCTGCTGGAAGGTTTGACGCCGCAACAGTGGGAGAGCTCAACGCTATGCGAACGGTGGCGGGTGCGCGACGTCGTCGCCCACGTCATCGGATACGACCCGCTGACACGCGCTCAGCTCATGCGTCGGATGGCCAAAGGCCTTGTGACTCGCGGCGGTGCCAACGCCGTCGGGGTCGCGGAGTATGCGGGCGAGTCGCCCGAGGCGCTCACCGAGCTGATGCGCAAATACGCTGAACCGCAAGGCTTGACGTCGGGGTTCGGCGGCCGTATTGCGCTGACCGACGGGATGATTCACCAGCAGGACATCCGCAGGCCGCTGGGGATTCCGCGCGCCATAGACCCTGAGCGGCTGCGTGTTGCGCTGAATTTCGCGACGACGGCGCCGCGCATCCTCGGCGCGTGGCGGGCTCGAGGGGTGCGGTTGGTCGCCACCGACACGGATTGGTCTCATGGCCAAGGGGCCGAGGTGCGGGGGAGCGGCGAAGCCCTGCTGATGGCGATGGCCGGCCGCGCTGCCGCACTGCAAGACCTTGACGGACCGGGCAAAGCGAAACTGGCTCAACGCTTTTGAGCCCGCGCCGAATGTACGGTGGTTGACGGGTCTACTCGGCGTTTGTCTACAACAACCGTACGTTCGCCGACAGCTCGATTACACGGCAGCGCGACCGGTGATCGGCGGCAGATCCTTGAGCGTCACGATGCCGGGTGCGGCGGCGACGACGGCCGGCACCGCGTTGGTGACCGGCATCGCCGTGTAGATCATGCCAAGGCCCATGAATCCGGGCTCGGTCCAGTCCTTGGGCGGCAGGCAGTGCAGCACGGTGCGCATATTGGGCAAGCCGAACACCTGGATGACGTGGCCGTGCTCGAGCGGTTTGGGTGGTGTCACGTGATCGCCCATGGTCCAGTTGAAGCCGACGCTGACGACGTTGCGGTCGCCGACCCAGCCGCGGTGGTAGCCGTAGACGCTGGCCACCGTCCCCTCCGGGATCTGCATGAAACCCAGGTCGGTGTCGCCTGTGGCGGGCGTGAACGTGACGTCGAACGTCATCCTGTCGAGCTTGGCACCGATCGCGTCGGCCATCATCGCCGCGGATTCGGCGAAGACCTCACTTTCCCGGCGCACACTCTCGGCAAGGCCGGGCGTTTCCGGGTCTTGCGAGAAGCCCATCGCGGTCTGCGTTCCGGCGGACTCGTACGTCGAGCAGTCAACCGATTCGGTGATCCGGATTTCGTCCACCCGCTCGCATGCACCGGACAACACCATGCCGACCATGTTCGTCATCCCTGGATGTGCGCCGCTGCCGAAGATCGTCGAATTCCCCTTCTCGCAAGCCTTTCGGATGCGCTCGAGGTCTTCCGGTGTCTGCTTTCCGCCGGTGATCCACGCCGCGCTCGAACACACGTTGACGCCGTTCTCGAGCAGCCGGGTCAGCTCGTCGATGTTCGGCCACAGCGGGTTGTAGCAGCAGGCGTCGGGCTTCAGGGCGACGAGCGCGTCGATGTCGTTGGTGGCCGTCACGCCCGTGGGCTCGGGCCAGCCCGCCAGCTCCGCAGCGTCGACACCGACCTTGTCCGCACCATGCGCGTAGACGCCGACGAGCTCCATGTCGTCGCGCCCGATGATCGCGTGCAGCGACCGCCGTCCGATGTTGCCGGTGGTCCACTGGATGACGCGTAACGGTCTGCTCATCTGCAGCAATTTACATGTGTGTTCCGCCGTCGACGCGGACCTCTGTTCCGGTGACGAAATACGCATCCGACGAGGCCAGCATCGCCACGACGGCGGCGACCGCGTCCGGCTTGGCGAACATCCCCCCGCCCTCGACGGGCAGCAGCGACATGATCTTGCCGAGCAGGGAGAAGTCCGCATCGGCGGGCAGTCCGGGACCGATGCTCTGTTTGGATTCGCCTGTACCGTCGGTCATTCCGGACGAAATGGATCCGGGCTGGACTGAGTTGAACCGAATCTTTTCCTTGACGAACTCCAGCGCGAGCGCATGCGTCATCGCTTGGACGCCAGCCTTGGACGCGGCGTATGCCGACATGTACGGGTGTGCGAACGCCGCCGAGGTAGAGCTGAAGTTGACCACCGCGGGATCGGTGCCGTCGCGCAAGGCGGGGATGGCCTCGCGGATCATCAGGAAGGTGCCGACGAGGTTGATCCGAAGCACCTGCTCGAAGTCGGCGAGCGTGGTGTCGACGAAGTGCGCCGAGCGCAGGATCCCGGCGGCGTTGACGAGGGCGTCCAGACCGCCGAGCTGCCGGACCGCCTCGGCCACGCCCTCCTTCACCGACTCTTCACTGGCGACATCGATCACCACGGTGCTCAGCCGATCGCCGTGCAATTCGGCCTTGGCCACCGTGTCCTTCAGCCCGGATTCGCTGATGTCGGCCGCGACGACCCGCCCACCTTCGTCGAGTATCCGCAGCACGGTCGCCTGCCCGATGCCGGATCCACCGCCGGTGATCAGAACGCGACGGTCGGTGTACCGCTGAAGAGATGTCATAGCGCGAGCCTCCTAGTTACGTGTGACCATGTCCAGTGCGGCGAGATGGCTGAACAACATTGACGCCCCGATCGGATTGCCACCGCCGGGATAGACGGTTCCGCTGACGGCGGCCATCGTGTTGCCTGCGGCGTAGAGCCCATCGATGGGCTTGCCGTCGGCGTCGAGCACGCGGGCGTGGGCGTCGGTGACGAGTCCGCCCTTGGTGCCCAGGTCGGAGAGGCCGAAAGCGGCGGCGTGGAATGGAGCCTTGTCGATCGGTGCCATCGGTGACAGGCCACCCGAGAACGCGCGGTCGTAGGCCTCGCCACCACGCCCGAAGTCGTCGTCGATGCCGGCGGCGACGAACTCGTTGTAGCGCTTGACTGTCCACACCAGGTTGTCGGCGTCCACGCCGATTCTCGCCGCCAGTTCGGGCAGCGTGTCCGCGGTATGCCAGAGGCCGGCCTCAACGTAGCGTTCGGGCTCGACCATCGTGACGTTCGTCGCCTTCACCGGCGGAACAAGGCCTTCGCGGTCGTCGTAGATCATCCAGAACGGCAATGTCATTGCACCGCAGGCGATCTGATCGATGATGGTCTTGCCGATGCGGTCGTAGGGGCCGGATTCGTTGACGAAACGCTTGCCGTCCTGGTTGACAAATATCCCGCCGGTGAACCACAGCGCGAATGCCGAGCGCCCGTCGGGATGGGTGAACCCGGGCGACCACCACGCCTGGTCCATCAGGTCGACGGCAGCGCCGACGGCGATGCCCGCCTCAAGAGCCTGCCCGACATTGCCCGGCGCGCCCATCGTGTCGCGCGCATCGCCGGGGACGCCGAACCGTTGGCGCAGCGCGGGATTGTTCTCGAAACCGCCCGCGGCGAGCAGCACGCCGACGCGGGCGCGGATCGCGCGTCGACGGCCGTCCTGCTCGACGACCGCACCGACCAAGCGACCGTCTTCGGTGACCAATTCGACCAGCGGGCTGTTCAGGTGAAGCGATGCGTGTGGATAGGAGGCGATTGCCGACAGGAACCGACCGACGAGCGCCCGCCCGCCGATCAGGTACTTGGGTGCCAGCGCGCCAAGCCGTTCCCTGTCCAACGGACCACGTATCCGGTCGGCCAGCTCGCCGAGGTGTTTGGCGGGGAGGGGTTTCATCACGGTGTGCCGCATACCGTCGAGCCGGGCATTCGGCAGACGGCCGTAGTAGTCGGGCCAGGGCAGCACGTCGAACTCGAAGTGATCGTCTTCTTCGAGGTAGGTGATCAGGTCGCTGCCGCGGTACACGTAAGTGCGCTGCAGCTCCACCGGGGTGCGGTCGCCGACAGCGGCATGAAAGTAATCGAACGCGGCGTCGAGCGTGTCATCGCACCCCGCACGGCGCAGCACGGGGTTGCAGGGGAACCACATGCCCCCACCGCCGGAATAGGCTGTGGTGCCGCCGAACTGGTCACTGGCCTCCACGACCATGACCGACAGCCCTTCGCGGGCCGCGGTGTACGCGCCGGCCAGACCGCCACCGGATCCGGCGACGATGACGTCTGTTTCGTCGTCCCAGGTTGTCAAGGCCCGGCGTTTCTTGGATGGATGAACACGCCCTCAGCTTGAACGGTGATGCCTTCGGCGTCAGCAATATGCCCGACGGCGAATGTTTTGTTTCCGTCAATCCGGTCGACGCGCGCCTGGGCGCGTAGCGGTTCCCCGAGGGGTGTGCCGCGCAGATAGCGCAGTGTGAGGGTGCCGGTGTATGCGGGCTTGCCGGGCAGATGCGCCGTAGCGCCGAGAACGTGGTCCAGTATCAACGCACAGACGCCGCCGTGAACGTGACCTGGTGGGCCCTCGTACGCGGCGCCGAGTTCAAACTCCGTGTGCACCACTCCGTCGGCACCATCGTGAATGACCAACGGCGGCGCGACAGGATTGCGTCGGCCGATGACCACGTTGCCTAACGCGATGGATTGCCCGTGGGGATCGGACTGCACACCAAATGATCCCGGTAGCAACGAGGCGCTCAATTGTGCTGTGGCCGAGTCGATGTTGTGTTTAGCCGCAGCGACGGCTGCTGCGTCGACTTCGGTGCGAATGGTGACGTCGATGAGCCGACGCACGGATTCGGCGAGCGTTTCGTAATGCATCACGCAAATCCGCCGTAGCCACCGCGGTAGAACAGCAAGGGACGCCGGTCGTCCGCCGCGTGCAGCCCGGTTACATGCGCCACCACAATCGTGTGATCACCCGCGCCGTGCTCGAATTCGAGGTTCGCTTCGATGGTGGCGAGGGCGCCCGCGATCGCCGGAGCGCCGTTGGCGGCCGGACGCCACCGCACACCGCTGAACTTGTCAGCGGCGCTGACTGCGAACTGTCTGCAGAGGCGATGCTGATCGTGGGCCAGAACGTTGACACACAGCGCGCCTAACCCTCGCATCATCGGCCAGGTCTTCGATGTCCGCGCGGGGCAGAACGAGATGTATGGCGGATCGAAAGACACCGACGTCACGGACTGACAGGTGAAGCCGTACTGTCGCACGCCGGCGCTGGCGGTAATCACCGCGATCCCTGTGCAGAACCGCCCAAGGACGTCGCGCATCGACGTCGGTGTTGGAGGAGCGCTAGTCGTCATCGGCATAAGCCTCCGCCGCCACGTTGGCGCCCCGCAATACGGCGTCCCGGCCAGTGGTGAGTGACCTCATGGCTGTGACCTGTGTTGTTAGTCTGACAACGTGGAAGAAAGCGATCAGCCGGGCAAGCCGAATCTCGCGGCGACCAGCTGGGCGCTGCTCGGCATGCTGTCGTACGAGTACGAGCTTTCGGGCTATGACATCCGAAAGTGGATCGATTGGAGCATGCGGTTCTTCTACGGGAGTCCCGCGTACAGCCAGATCTATTCCGAACTCAAAAAGCTCGAGCAACTCGGCTTGGTGACGTCGCGCGTCGAGAACAGCGCAGGCACCCGCAATCGCAGGCTGTACAAGATCACCGAAGCGGGACTGGATGCGGTGACGCGATGGGCGAACGAGGCGCCGCTCGACCCGCCGGTGCTCAAGCACACCCCCTTGCTGCGAGTGACCATGGGGCATCTCACGACTCCGGCGAGGCTGAAAGAGCTTCTGCAGGAACACCTGGCCTACGTCGACGAGATGCACCGCAATGCGGCCAAGGACGCAAAGTGGGCGGGAGTGGATCCGGCGTGGGCATACGCCCGCGTCGCGCTGCAGTGGGCCGAGAGGTATTACGCCAACGAGCGCGAGCTGACCTTGAAAATGATCAAGGAACTCGATGAAGCCGAGGAAACGTTCCCGCGCGCCGGCGAGGGTGGACGAATCAAAACCCCTTGGCCCGCACCGGAATACTGGTACGAGATCGAAAAGAAGGCCGAAGCCGACGACTGACTATTTGCCCGCCGCGTCGAGCGCTGCGATGTAGCCGTACACCAAACCCTGCGCGATCGTGGCGCCCGCACCGGGATACGTGGTGCCAAAAGCGTTGGCCGCGGCATTGCCGATCGCGTACAGCCCGTCGATGACGCTGCCGTCCTCCCGAAGCACCCTGGCGCGCTCGTCGGCCCGGAGACCGCCACAGGTGCCGAGGTCGCTGAGGGTCATTTTCACCGCGTAGAACGGTCCCTTGTCCAGCGCCCGCAGATTCGGGTTGGGGGTGATCGTGGGATCGCCGTAGTAGCGGTCGTATGCGCTGCGACCGCGGCCGAAATCGGAATCGTCCCCGGCGCGGCACATTTCATTGAATCGGGACACCGTGCCAAGGAAGTGCGACTCCGGAACCGCGATCTGTCGGGCGAGATGGGCGAGATCCTCGGAGCGGTGCGCGATGCCCGCGTCGTACCACGCCTGCGGCAATCGCATGCGCGGATACAGCGCAGCGCCAAAGACATAACTGTTGCGGTACTGCTGATCGAAGACAATCCACATGGATTCGACGGGCTTGCCTGACCGTTCCCTTTCGAGCACACACTGCCCAAACGACATGTAGTCGGCGGCCTCGTTGGTGAACCGGTTGCCGGTCTGATCGACGATCAGCGAACCTGGCAGCGAACGCTCGGCCAGCATGACCAGCGGGTCGCCCCCCGGCAGCGGCGCCACGGCGGGAAACCACCACGCCTGATCCATGAGATCGATTGCCGCACCGGCATCTTGGCCGATTCGAATCGCGTCGCCGGTGTTGGTCTCGGCGCCCAGGCTGGCGTGTTCGTCGAGGGATTCGGACTGGAACTTCCACCTCATGTCCATGCGGTGGTCGAAACCGCCGGCCGCCAGGACAACTCCGCGCCGCGCGGTGACAGTGACCTCAAGCCCGCCGTGTTGGACAACAGCCCCGGTGATCATGGCGCCGTCGGTTGTCAACCGCGCCAATTCCGTTTCAGTCCAGACGCCAACGCCAGCGCGCAACACGCCGGCGAACATCCCGGCGGCCAGCGCCTGCCCGCCGGCGGTGTAGTGCCTGCCGAGCAGCAAGCCGCCCACGCCCTGACCGAGCCGTTTCGCGATCAGCGGCAGACCCTTGCGGGGCACCCGGGCCATCAGGTTCATCCAGCGGTAATCCGCACCGGTGGTCGGCATCGGGATCGACGTCTTCATCACGCCGGGACGCAATCGTGACCGGTACCGGCCGAGCACCGAAGTGTCGAACGGCTTGCACTCGCATGTCCGCCCCGCAGCGGATCCGCCGGGGTGCTCGGGATGGTAGTCGGAGTAGTCCCGGGCCCACATGAACCGCAACGGTGTGGTGCGGCGCAGCATCGCCACGGTTTCCGAAAGATGGTTGAGGAACTCCGCGGACCGTTCTGCGGGTGCGGTTTCGGCCACCACTGACTTCAGATAGGTGCTCGCGGCCGGCTTGGTGTCGCCCGCGCCGTTCTCGTCGAGGATCTGGCTGGCAGGCAGCCACAGGGCCCCGCCCGACCTGGCGGTGGAACCGCCGACGTATGCCGACTTCTCCACAATCAGCACGGATAGACCGCGCTCGGCGGCCGCCAACGCAGCGGCCATGCCCGTGCCAGAACCGACGACGAGCAAGTCCACGGTGGTGTCACCGATGGGCAGGCCGTCGGGAATGGTGGCTGATTGCGCGGTAGTCACGTTCTGACGGTAAGTCGCAGATTCGGGCGTGCGACGGGTTTCTCCCTTCCAGCGGGACGATCGGCCGCGTAACCGGCGTCGCGGTTGTACAACAAGGTCATGACGTTGCAGTCAGAGATCGATGAGATTCGGCAGATCGAGGCCGAAGCGGCCCCGGCCAGATTCGCCCGTGGCTGGCATTGCCTCGGGCTGACCAGGGATTTCGGTGACGGCAAGCCACACGCCGTGCACGCCTTCGGTCAGAAGCTCGTGGTGTTCCGCGGCGGCGACGGCAGGATCAACGTCCTCGACGGCTACTGCCGCCACATGGGCGGCGACCTCAGTCAGGGCGAGGTCAAGGGCGACGAAATCGCGTGCCCGTTCCATGACTGGCGTTGGGGCGGGGACGGCCGGTGCAAGAAGGTGCCCTACAGCAAGCGGGTACCAAGGCTGGCCCGCACCGCAACGTGGACCACCCTCGAGCAGGACGGGATGTTGTTCGTGTGGAACGACCCCGAGCGAAACGGCCCGCCGCCGGAGCAGGCCATCCCTCGGATCGAGGGCGCGACGAGCGACGAGTGGACGGACTGGCATTGGTACACCACCGTCGTCAACACCAATTGCCGCGAGATCATCGACAACGTGGTCGACATGGCGCATTTCTTCTACATCCACGGTTCGCTGCCGACGCACTTCAAGAACATCTTCGAAGGTCATGTCGCGACGCAGTACATGAACGGCGAGGGCCGCCCGGACATCGGTGATCCCGGCGAGTCGAAGTTGCTCGGAACGACCTCGGTCGCATCGTATTTCGGTCCATCGTTCATGATCGACGACCTGACCTACCACTATGAGGACGCCGATCACAAGACAATACTGATCAATTGTCACTATCCGATCGACGCGAATTCCTTTGTGCTGCAATACGGTATCATCGTCAAGAAGTCGGACGCGCTGCCCGGTGATGCGGCGCTGCAGACCGCGATCGGCCTCGGGGATTTCGTCAAGATGGGCTTCGAGCAGGACGTCGAGATCTGGAAGAACAAGGCGCGCATCGACAATCCGCTGCTGTGCGAGGAGGACGGCCCGGTCTACCAGCTTCGCCGCTGGTATCAGCAGTTCTACGTCGACGTTGCCGATGTGCAGCCCGACATGACAGACCGCTTCGAATACGAGCTCGACACCACCAGCCCGAACGAGGAGTGGATGAAGGTCGTCGAGGCCAATCTCGCCGCGAAGTCTGCCGCGGGAACCACGTGATGGCCGTCCGGCCCGATAATCGCCTCGCCGACTCTCCCATGGTGCCGGTGACGTGCAGCAGGTGCGGGGCTTGCATATTGGCGCGCAAGAGCAGCTGGAATCAGACCACTGTGCAGTGGAACGCCGACGCCTCCGCGGCCTGCCTCGAGCGCCGCGACGCCGAGAACCTGGCCGCGCACTCGGGTCGGGGTCTGTTCCTGGCCTGTTCAGCGCTGAGCGGCTCGATTCTCGACGCGGTACGCAACGGCGATCTGCCGGTGGTTGACGAATCCGTACGGGTGACGACGTAGCTTCGTAATCGTGACGAACCCCGTGGCGGTTGTGACAGGCGCGAGCCGCGGCGCAGGACGCGGCATAGCAGCTGCGCTTGTTGCCGACGGCTGGCGGGTCTATCTGACCGGTAGAACGGTGGATGACCCTGGCGATGGTGGAATCGCGGTACGAGTCGACCACTGTGATGACGCCGCGGTTGGCGCGCTATTCGCACGCGTCGAGCAGGAGAATGGCCGGCTCGATTTATTGGTGAACAATGCCGCGGCCATTCACGACGACCTGACGAATCCAAAGCCGTTTTGGGAGAAGCCACTCGAGCTGGTTGACGTACTCGACGTCGGGCTGCGGTCGGCCTATGTGGCGTCGTGGCATGCGGCACCGCTGATGGTGCGTCAGGGTCGCGGTCTGATCGTGTTCACCTCGTCTCCCGGGTCGGTGTGCTACATGCACGGCCCGGCGTACGGCGCGCAGAAGGCGGGCGTCGACAAGCTGGCTGCCGACATGGCGGTCGATTTCCGCGACACCGGCGTGGCCACCGTGTCGATCTGGATGGGGATTCTGCTCACTGAACGGTTCCGCGGCGCGTTCGCCGGACACCCCGAAGCGCTCGCGGAGACCGCCAAGCACGCCGAAACCCCCGAATTCACTGGACATTTGATCAATGCGCTCTACCACGATCCCGAAGTTTCGGGGCTGTCCGGACACACGGTGATCGGCGCGGAACTCGCTGACCGGTACGGCATCACCGACGAGCACGGTCGGCGGCCACCGTCGCATCGCGACATGCTGGGATCGCCGCGGGAACCGAGCTCGGTGATCGTGCGCTGAGCGTCACGTCAACTGGAAGGCACTGAGCGGTGCCTCTTCCGGGTAGCTCGAGGGCCCGCCGAGATCGTAGGCGGCGTTCAGGGCGCCGATGAACTCGGGATCATGCAGCGGCTCGCTCGGGACGTCCAGCTTGATGCCCTTCTTCGTGACGTCGTCGACGAGCACGTCGATCGCCTTATCGACTGTCAGATCGTCCGAACCGTCCATGTTCTTGCGAAGTTCGTCATGGTCCATGAAGACCTCGGCCGACCAGTGCACCAAGAAGCGGAGGTCGTTGGTGTGGTGCCGGGCGATGACGTCTTCACCGGTCTTGAGCAGCCAGTGGTCGCGGTCGGCGGGGTCGCCGCTGAACACCGTGTCGAAGGCGAGTCCGGCCGGAACCTGTTGTTCGAGTGCGCCGTTAGCTTCGCCGCGGTGCACCATCATCTCGTTCTGCACAACGACGCCGCGGTTGTACACCGGCGGGAGGAGGCGCTGCGGTGCCTTGAGCGGACCGTCCGGCCAATAGGTGAAACCGCTACCTTCGTCCAACGAGAACCAGGTGATCACCTGAGCCATCTTGATCAAGTAGTCGGTGAACAGGCCGGACTTACCCATCACGCTGCACAGCCAGGTCGGGGCGTTCTCGTGACGCACACCCCGGAAGCTCGGCGAATCCAAGTGTCCGGGATCGCGATTGGCGCACGGGCCGTTGATGTTGAACAGCATCATCTCCGGCTTGGCGTACTGGGCGTTCCAGTAATGCTTCGCCATCTGCAGGAATTTCTCGTTGTAGAAGCAGTCGTGCAGTTCCGGGTACAGCACTGTCCCGTAGTTGGCGAGATAGCCGCGAAACGTCGGAGTCAGAAACAGGTCCAACGATGGCGTGAATCCTTCGGGGAACGCGCCACTCATCGTCGCCATCAACTCGTCGGCGGACGCGAAATGCTGGGCGATGATCAGCTTCCACGGACCCTGCATGCGGACGACGTCGAGCAGGCGATCCCGTTGGTCGTCGGTGTAGACGCTATCGATCTCGACCGGTGGTGACGCGGGGCGCAACACCTCGGACAGCTCCATGCGCCGCTCATCAGTCAGCATCAGGGTCTCCTCTTTCTCGGCTACTTCGATTCTGTGATCGAAACGGCCGATACAGTCCGGACCTGTCCGGTGATCGGGACGCCCGTTTCCTGGCGAGCAGACGCAAAACTGCCCAATTTAGTTCGGAAATGGGCAGTTTTGCGTCTGCTCGCGCCAACTAGAACGGCAGGGGATGGCGAATTTCGCGCGCAGCAGCGCGCCAACCTCGGCAATCGCCAGCCGGCCCCGCGCCGTGGCATCGGAACGCATCAGGAACCCGTGGTACATGCCTGGATAACGCGTGACGGTCGTTTGTACGCCCGCGTCGCGCAGCCTGGCGGCGTAGCGCTCGCCCCAATCGCGGATCGGATCGCATTCCCCGGTAACGATGATCGCGGGTGGCAGTCCGCCCAGGTCCGTCGCGTAGGCGGGCACCCGGTAGTGGTCGTGCGGTACGCATTCGCCGCGGTCCGCCAGGTCGTGCATGTAGGCGATGTCGTCGTGGTGGAGTAACGGAGCGTCCCTGAGCGCGACGATGGAAGGCGCCGCCATGTCGCGGTCCAGGCCGGGGTAGAGCAGCACCTGGCAGAAGATGGCCGGACCTTCGTGATCGCGCGCTGCCAACGCGACACCAGCGGCTAGCGAACCGCCCGCACTGTCACCGACGACGCCCAACCGTGTCGCATCGACTCCAAGGCGCTCGGCATGGTCGGCCACCCATGCCGTCGCGGTGTAGGCATCGTCGAACTGAGCAGGCGGCGGGGCCTCAGGAGCCAGCCGGTAGTCGACGGACACGACGGTGGAATGCGACTCCGCGGCAAGCGTTCTCGCCAGCGGCTCGAACGAATGGTTGGAGCCCATCACCAGTCCGCCGCCATGGAAGTACACCAGCACGGGTTGCGTGGACTCGGTTGACGGGCGGTAGATCCGGATGGGGATCTGGCCGGCCGGGCCGGGAATATCGCAGCCTTCGATGTGCGCCATCGACGGCATGTTGTCGGGTTGCGGAGCGGACTCGATCGCGTCGCGCACAGCTGCCAGGCCACGCACGCGCATCGGCGGTATCTCACCGAACGAGGCGATTCGCGCTGCGGCGTCGGGGTCGAGCCTCATTTGTGCGCGGGGTCGAAGCGGCGGCCCCTCAACATCGGCGGCCGTTGGGAGACAAGGACTTCGGCACGCTCGGCCATCGCCGAACCGACGTAGTCAGGCTGGGTCAGTAGGTAGAACCGTCCTTGGGCGGCCTGATCGAATACGGCTTCGGCCGCCGCGACGGGGTCCATCGCCTCGGCCTTGATGTCCAGCATGGCGGAACGTTGCGATTCGGCGGCCGCGACGTCGCCGCCGTTCACGCCACCGGCGGACTCAAAGATGTTCGACACCACCGCGCCCGGCAGCACGGCCTGCACCTGGACGTGATCATCGTGTCCGGTATGCTGCACTTCCAGTCGCAGGCATTCGGTGAGCGCGAGAACCGCGTGCTTGCTCATGATGTACGGCGCCTGCAGGGGTACGACGGCGACGCCGCCGATCGAGGACAGGTTCCACACCCACGCCGGTTCCCGCGTCGCCAGCATTCTCGGCAGAAACGCACGCACACCGTGGAATACGCCGCTGATGTTGATATCGACGAGCCGGTTCCAGTTCTCGACCGGGATATCCCACAGGTAACCGAACTGTTCGACGCCTGCGTTGTTGACCAGTAGCCGAACCGGCCCAACATCGCGGTACGCCTCTTCGGCCAACGCGTGCACCGCTTCGGGATCACGGACATCGCATACGACATCGACGGCGACAGCGCCTTCGGCGGTGAGTTCGTCACGAAGGGCCGCAACCGCTTTGGCGTCGATGTCGGCGAGCACCACCGTCATGCCGAGCCTGGCAGCGTGGCGGGCCAGGCCCGCGCCGATGCCCGCGCCGGCGCCCGTGATGACGGCCACGCCGCCGCCGAACGTGTCGCGAGCAGTCATCGGTGCCTACGCACCCGTCGCCGCTGCCGCACTGCTGTACTCGGCGAAGGGCACCGAATCGTCGGCGTCGAGGACGACCTTCATCGAGGTGAACACCAGGCCGTCGGCGGCGCGCCGCACACCGACGTCGACAACACCGCTGGACACCGCGAACGGCACCGCATTGGTGACCTGATTGACGAACAGATAGAAGCGGACGTTGGTGACCGGCCCGTCGACTCCGGTGCGGAAGATGTTGGTCGCGTGGTGGCGCAGCGGGTACGGATTCTCGTTGCGGTGCTGGGTCAGCCATGCCAGCGTCTCGGCGCCGCCGTGCAGTTCGGCCGCGAGCAGGTTCTCGAACGGACATGCGCCGGATTCAGAGCGGCTCAGGTACTCCATCTCATCGCCGATTCGGGACGCTAGTTCGCTGAAATGGCCCTGGTCATAGTGGTACCAGAAGCCCGCAATGAACTCCTGAACTTCGGCCAGCGTGATGTCGTCGCTCATAGAGCGAGTCAACCGCCGCGATGTGGAAGCGGATGCAGTTGTGTCCGGTCAGTGGAACACGTTCTGTTCGGAGCCGAAGCGCGTCCGGAGCTCGCGCTTGAGCAACTTGCCGCTGGGGTTCTTCGGCAGTGCGTCGACGAAGAACACATGCTTGGGTGTCTTGTATCCGGCTAGGTGCCTGCGGCAGTGCTCGATCAGCTCGTCAGCCGTGGCGCTGGCGCCTTCGCGAGCGACGACGGCCGCCACCACGGCCTCGACCCACACGGGATGCGGGACGCCGAACACCGCCACTTCCTGCACGGCGGGGTGCCGGTACAAGACTTCTTCGACCTCGCGGCTTGCGACGTTCTCGCCGCCTGTCTTGATCATGTCCTTCTTGCGGTCGACGACGTGCAGCAGGCCGAACTTGTCGTAGTAGCCGAGGTCTCCGGAATGGAACCAGCCGCCGCGGAACGCCTCGGCGGTGCGCACGGGATCGTCGAGGTAACCCAGCATCAGGTGGGGGCCACGGTGCGCGATCTCGCCGACAGTCCCGTGGGGGACGGGTGTATCGGTGTCGTCGAGGATCGTGGTCTCGACGTTGATCGCGGGCCGGCCCGCCGCGCCGGCGTGCTCGGCCTGGTCGTCGGGACCCAGCGCGCTCGCCAACGGCGCCATCTCGGTCTGGCCGTAGAAGTTCCACAGCTGAACGTTGGGCAGTCGCTCGCGAATCTCCTGGAGGACCTCGGTGGGCATCGCCGATGCGCCGTAGTAGCCCTTACGCAAAGTGCTCAGGTCGATCTGGTCGAACAACGGTGAACGCAGTAAGGAAATCCAGATCGTCGGTGGCGCAAAGTAGTTGGTGACACGATACGTCTCTATGCCGCGCAGGATCACTTCCGGATCAGGCCGCGGGATGATGATGCTGGTCGCGCCGAGGTAGATGTCGGTGGCAAGAAAGTTGTCCAGTTGCGCGCAGTGGTGCAGCGGCATCGAATGAATTTCGGTGTCGTCGGCCGACATCGATCCGGCCGCGATGGTGCTGACATAGTTCGACACCAGGCTGCGACTGGAGTGCATCACACCCTTCGGCCGCGATTCGGTGCCGCTGGTGTACATCACCCGCAGCATCTGATCGTCGGCGATTTCGAGGTCCGGTGCGGGTGTCGTCGTGGTCACCCACTGCGCGAAGTCGTACCAGCCGCAAGGCGCCCTTTGCCCGTCGGCGTTCAATGCCACCTTCGCGATCACCGAGCCGCTATGTGCCATCGCCTGCTCGGCAGTGTTGATCAGATCGTGTTCGACGATGAAGCCGCGGACGCGGCTGTGCCCGAGGATGAAGGCGATCTCCTCGGCGGTCAACATGAAATTGATTGGCACGAGCACGACCGCTGCCCGAGCAGTGGCGAACGCCAGCACGGCGTACTGCCAGCAGTTGTGGGCGAGCAGCGCGATCCGATCGCCCGGTGCAAAACCATTGTCATGCAACGCTGCCGCCGCACGATCCACCAGTTCGTCGAACTCGGCGAACGTCAACGTGAGATCGCCATCGATGATCGCGACCTTGTCGGGGTATCTGCGTGCGGAGCGTCGCGGGATGTCACTCAGTGAGTGGCTGCGCACCTGCATTGCGTCGTCCTTTACTTGTTCGGTGCGAGATTCAAGTCCCTGCCGATGATCTCGCGCATGATTTCCGACGTGCCGCCGTAGACCCGCGTGACGCGAGCGTCTATCGCCGACCGGGCGATCGGGTACTCCCGCATGTAGCCGTAGCCGCCGAACATCTGTTGACATGAATCAAGGCACCGGAACTCCATCTCCGTTGCCCACAGCTTGGCCTTCGCTGCGTCGGCCGGCGAAAGACGCCCGGTGTTGAGTTCGTTCACGCATCGGTCGATGAAAGCCTCGGCGACCGAGACTTCGGTGGCGACATCGGCGAGAGTGAACCGTGTGTTCTGGAGAGCCCCGATGGGCTTGCCGAACGCGGTCCGCTCACGCACGTAGTCGACCGTCCAACGCAGCGCAGCGCGGGCGCGGCCAAGGCTGCCCACGGCGATCTGCATGCGTTCCTGCGGAAGATTTCTCATCATGTAGTCGAATCCGCGACCCACTTCACCGAGCACATTCTCCTTGGGCACCTTCACGTCCGTGAACACCAGCTCGGAGGTGTCCTGGCAGTGCAGTCCCAACTTGTCGAGGTTGCGGCCGCGCTCGAAACCTGGCAGGCCGCGTTCGAGCACCACCAGCGTCAGCCCGCGGTGACGTTCGGGCGAGGTGCGCACCGCCGTGATGACAAGGTCGGCATTCTGTCCGTTGGTGATGAAGGTCTTGGCGCCGTTGACCACGAAGTGGTCTCCGGCATCGACGGCCGACGTGCGAATGCCCGCGACGTCGGATCCGGCTCCGGGCTCGGTCATGCCGATGGCCGCGATCAGATCCCCGCTCACGAAGCCGGGCAGCCAACGGTCCTGCTGCTCGGGTGTGGTCAGATCGGCCAGGTACGGCAGGCAAATGTCGTTGTGGACAGCGAAACTCAGGCCCACCCCGCCGCAATCGGCGTCCATGAATGCTTCGATCAGGATCTGGTTGTAGCGGAAGTCGCGCGCGCCGACGCCGCCGAAGCGTTCGGCGGCCGCGAAACCCAACAGCCCGACCGCGCCGGCCTTGGCGAACACCTCGCGCGGAATGATCCCGTCGGTTTCCCAGTCGGCGATGTTGGGCGCGACTTCCTTGGCCGCGAAATCGCCGGCCAACTCGGCGAATGCTCGGTGGTCAGCGTCGTAATGCACCCGTTGCATGGCCGCAGCGTAGGCGTGTGCATGTAGCCGGCAGCGATAGCTGTCCCGCTCAGTAGACAGCAGCGCCCACGTCGGCGCCTGCCGATTCGATACTCGGTAGTCGTGACGACTGACGCCGAATTGCTGACTCATTTGCGCCGGGCCGACCCTGGCGTCCTCGTGGCGGTGCTGACTCAGCTCACCGGCGATGCGTCGGTGATCGACAGGTTCGGACCTGCGATATCGCACGTTCCCGACCCGCCGGAGCGTGCGGGTAGAACCGACCCGGACACCGCGGAGGCGCTCGTAGCGGCCGTCATCGATGCGCTGGCCGCTGGGAGCGCGCCGGCAACTGTCGACCCACATCTTTTCCAGCGACTGCTGCCGCTGGCATTGGGCTGTGATGTCGACGACGAGTTCGTTCCACTGTTGCTCGAGCAGGGTGGCTTCCAGCTCTCGCAGCCGACGCTCCCGCGAACGGTGCCGATTCCGGAAACCTTGACGGTGGCCATCGTCGGTGCCGGGCTTGCCGGCATCATCGCCGCGCTCGCCGCCGCCGATGCGGGGGTCGGCTACGAGATCTTCGACCGCAACGACGAAGTCGGCGGTACGTGGCTGACCACGACCTATCCGGGCATCGGCGTGGATACACCTGCTGCGTATTACTCGCTGTCGCGCGAGGTGAACCCGGATTGGTCGAGCTACTACCCGGAGGGCGGCGAATATCAGACGTATCTGGTGTCGCTGGCCGACAAATACGGTCTGCGTGAGCACACTCGGTTCGGCACCGAGGTCGAGGCGCTGTGGTGGGACGAGGAGCGCGAGCAGTGGCAGATCCATTCGGTTGACCGCGATGGCAACCGAGATGTCAGCTTCGCGAGTGCCGTGATCACCGCCGCCGGTTACCTCAACCGCCCGCGCTGGCCGGAGGTGGTCGGCCGGGAGTCGTTCGCGGGCATCAGCATTCACTCTGCGCTGTGGGACGCCTCGCTGGATCTGTCAGGCAAGCGCGTTGCGATCATTGGTGCGGGCTGCACGGCGGTGCAGATCGTCGACGCCTGCGTCGATGAAGTGGAACACTTGACGGTGTTTCAGCGCCAGCCGCACTGGGTGGCGCCGCGTAAGCGGTCTTCCGACGACGTTCCCGAGCACCGCCGCTACCTCGGCCGCCACCTGCCGTATTACGCGAACTGGCACCGGTTGAAATCGTTTTGGGCCACGGCCGACAACAACTATCCAGTGATCTTGCAGGACCCGGAATGGGCGAAGAGCCACCTGTCGATCTCACCGGCCAATGATGTGCTGCTGCAGATGTGCCTGGAGTACATCGACCGAACATTCGGTGAGGGAACGGAATTGGCGGAGAAGGTCACCCCGGATTTCGCCCCCTACGGCAAGCGGATCATCCGCGACCCGGGCGGCTACTACGCGGCGCTGACCCGTGACCACGTCGACGTGGAAGCGAACGAGCCCGCCGAGGTCAACGCGAAGGGGATCGTGACCGCCGACGGCAGGCAGATCGACCTCGACGTGATCATCTACGCCACCGGCTATCACCTGGACTTCCTGTCCACCATCGACATTCGCGGTCGCGGCGGGCGCAAGCTGTCCGACGAGTGGGGCGACAGTCCGCGTGCGTACCGCGGTGGCACCGTGCCCGGATTTCCGAACCTGTTCATCAACTCGGCACCGAATTACAGTCCCGGGCACGGCGCGGGCGCCAACTTCTCCATGGAGGTGATGGCGCACTACGTCGTCGAGTGCCTGCAACTGATGGCGTTGCGCGGCGCAACCACGATGGAGGTGACGCAGCAGGCCTACGAGGACTATGTCGCCGGCATCGACGAGGCGATGTTGCGCACCGTCTGGTGCCACACGCCCAACGCGCACACCTATTACCGCTCCGGTTCGGGCCGGGTGGTGGTAGCAACCCCGTATCGGCTGATCGATCTGTGGCATCAGCACCGGGCGCCCATCGAAGAGCATTTCGACATCAGATGACCGGAAAGTTAGCCAGCAGAACGGCTTTGGTCACCGGCAGCAGCCGGGGGATCGGCCGGGCGATCGCCCAGCGGCTGGCGGCCGAAGGGGCGACGGTCGTGGTGACGGCGCGGTCCCACGATCCATCGCCATCGCTGCGGGGAGGGGCGACGCTGGCGATACCCGGCACGATCGGAGAAACGGTCAAGCTGATCGAGGAGGCAGGCGGAACGGCGTTCGGCGTCGCCGCCGATCTCGAGGACCCCGACCAGCGTGACCGATTGGTCGATCAGGCGCTTGACCGGACCGGACGCCTCGACATCCTGGTCAACAACGCGGGCTTCGCCGACTACTCGGTGATCGAGGAGATGTCGATCGATACGTTCGATCGCACGGTAGAGCACTATCTGCGCACGCCGTTCGTGCTCACCCGAGCTGCGGTGCCGCACATGCGCAAGCAAGGGGCGGGCTGGATTGTGAACATCGGATCGGTGACCGGGGTGGCGCCGGTGCGGCCCTACCGCGAATACAACAAGACCTCCGGCGACGTGATATACGCGTCGATGAAAGCCGCTCTGCATAGATTCACCCAGGGGGTGGCGGCCGAGTTGTTCGATGCGAACATCGCTGTCAACTGTGTCGGTCCATCCACCGCTATCCGCACACCTGGTGCGGCTCAACTGATTCCGGGCACCTTCCCGACGGAACCCGTCGAATATCTCGCGGAGACCGTACTGGCGATGTGCCACCTACCGGCCGCCGAACGCACCGGGCTGGTCGCATTCAGCCTGCACTACCCGTGGTCGCAGCGGCTGCCGGTGCACAGTCTCGACGGTGTCTCGCTGCTGCCGCCACTAGAACCGCCCCCGACGGCCAATCCGAACATCCTCGCCGACGGGGTCTAGTCATCGCGCGTGCAACACGGCGATGTCACCGATGGAGATGTGAACGTCGAACGTGCGGTGAGTGATTCGCCAACCGTCGGAGGTGCGGACTAGCCGGTCGCGGTACACACCGATCGCCTCGTATGGCGTCAGACCCGCGCGTGGCCCAGCACCGACGTGGATGACCCGCGCCTTTGTCACCGCTACTGCGCGATCCCCTTCGATGTGGATCTCGTAGTTGCCCAGCAGGTGCTGGGATGGTCCGCATTGGTCGAGGAAGCCACGGATCGAGTCGACGATGGCCGGGCGACTCTCGAGCCGCCGTCCGTACTCCGCCGTCGCGTCCGGATGGAAAACGTCGTCGAGGCCGGGCCAATCGTGGGTATCGAGGCACTTGGCATAGGCGTTGAGAACGGCGATTATGGCGTGCAGATCTGAGCAGTTGCAGGTCATGCCGTGGCACCAATCGCGCAAAAGCTGTGGCACACGCGATCGTGGACGATGACTTCCGGACATTCGGGATCGAACCAACGATCCACGTAAGCCCAGTGGACCGGGTGCATGAGGTAGGGACCCATCAGGCCGTCGACATCGGTGAATTGCTGCTCGAACACGTGGGTCCAAGGAGACTGCCCGATGGCCGACTCGACGCGGCTGAGCTGCCAGGCGGTGATCGCCCGGACATAACGTGGTAGGAGCCGCAGGTCGTCCTCGAATCGGGCGATCGAAGCCTCGTCGCTGTCCGGCGCAACCCGCAGTAGCAGCGTGCGGTACACCGTGCCCGGCGCGGACTGATCGGCCGCTTCGGGAATTCCGAGGTACTCCGCCCCATCGATGTGCGTCACCCCTGGTGCCGACAGGATGGCGTCGAGATCGTCTGCGACAGAGTGCCACTGGCCGGCTTCCGTGAACCGGAGGTGCATCAGGATGTCGCCGCCATTGCGCACTCCCGGTAGCGTGGGCGCGACGACTGCGTAGTCGGCATCGGTGGCGAACGCCCGCAGGGATGGCAGTAAGCGGTCCCGTATGACATTCGACGATGTGTGAATCAGCCGCGTAACGCTATACATCGCAGAGCCCATCGACATCGTTGACGGCGGCCGCGACACTGCGGGACCGCTCAGCGATGAGCTCGTCGATGTGCGCCCACCATTGGCCGACGGTGGGGTCGGGCCTGCTCTTCCAGGTCATCTCCCACCACGCCTGTGCACTGGGTAGTTGCCATGTGATGGTCACCGTGTTGCTCCGATCGGTGAACCAGATCGGCGGACTGACCAGAATGTCGCGCAATGTCATTCCGCGCTCGCGAGCACCGGGCGCATACTCTGCCAGGTAGTAGTCGACAAACTTGCGGGCACACCCCGGCTGCGTCACGACGCGGTCGATGACATACACCAAGCCCTCAGACACGAGCACCTGCAAGAAGCGCGGACAAATGCCGACTCACGTGCGCGCGCGCATGTCGGGCGAGGTTCAGCGTTGGCATCGTCATGAATCCGTGGATGCCTCCGTCGTAATCAAGCCGCGTCGTCCGCACGCCGGCATTTTCCAATGCCTCCACGAATGCAATTCCCTCGTCCCGTAGCGGATCGTGGCCTGCGATGACGACGACGGACGGCGGCAATCCGCGCAAGTCTCCGAGAAGTGGTGTGGCATAGGGATGTTCGCGATCAGCAGGGGAGGGGGCGTACTGATTCCAGTACCACTGCAACGCGGTTCGCGGGTTGTAGAAGCCAGCGCCGTATGCGCGGTGGGATGCGGTGTCGAAGTTCGGAGCGATCATCGGATACAGCAACAGCTGTGCGGCGAGCGCCGGTGCTCCGCGGTCGCGGGCCATCAGCGTGGTCACTGCCGCAAGGTTGCCGCCCGCACTGTCACCACCGACCACAATGCGGCCGGCGTCGCCGCCGAGCGCATCCGCGTTGCGGGCTGCCCACTGCGTCACCGTGAAAACGTCCTCCGCGGCCGCTGGCCACCTGTCTTCCGGCGCCAGCCGATAAGCAACCGAAACGACAACGGCGGGAATCAGATTCGCAAAGTTGCGACATAGGCCGTCGTGGCTGTCGAGATCGCAGAACACAAACCCACCGCCATGGGCATACACAAGAGTGGGCACTGGACCCGACATTGACGCCGGGCGGTAGATCCGCACTGCGATGTCGCCCGCAGGACCGCGGACGGACGCGTCACGAACCTCACCAACCGCTTCGGGCGCCGAGGGTGCGACGAAGCGAGACCGAATCACCGCCCGGGCCTCCGCGCCAGTCATCGTGTGCACGGGCGGAAATCCGGCGTCGAGCGCGTCGAGAATTTCCGCGATCTGCGGGTCCAAATTCATGCCTCGACTCACGCTCGTCCCCTGCCCTTCGGGCGTGGGCCCACCGGTCCTCGCTCGTTCCTCGCTGCGATCCTCACTCGCGCTCGTCTTCGGGTCCTCATGCCGGGATGCGTCGCAGCGGGCGAACCTGCTGCAGTGTCGGCGCCACACGGTCTTCGACGTTGCGCCAGATTCCCATCGCGGTCATCCGTACCGGAGCGGCCAGGCGCTGGTCGAACATCATCCGGTTCATCGGGCCGCACACCGACACCGCGGCGACGGCTTCGTCCGGCGCGCCGATCGGCGCTGCGACACAACCGAATCCGGCCAGCGACTCCTCACGGTCGAACGACACTCCGTGGGCGCGAACCTTGGCCAGTTCGGCGGTCAGCTGCGCCGGCGTGCTGATGGAGTACTTGGTCTTGCGACTGGTCAGATCGACCTCGCCGGCTTCGTTGTACGCCAACATCGCCTTGCCGACGGCCGCGCAGTGCGCAGGCTGCCGTCCGCCAACGCGGGTGGGGATCGCGGCGGCCATCCGGTCGCCGATCTTTTCCAGGTACACGACATCCGAGCCGTCGAGGACCGCCAGGTGCACGACGAGCCCGGTCGCGCGGTGGAGATCGTGCAGCAAGGGGATCGCCGCGCGATGCAGCCGGTCCTGGTGCACCGCGAGCGATCCGAGTTCAACGAGCCGCATGCCGAGCTCGTAGTCGCGGCCGCTGCGGCGAAGCCATCGCAACTGAACCAACCGCTCCAGCATCCGGTGTGCCGACGACCGGGGCAGGCCCGTCCGACGGACGACCTGAGCAAGCGTCAGCCGTCCTGGCCCGTCGAAGGCGTCCAGCACCAGCGACACCCGATCGATGACGGCACTCGGAGTGGTGGATTCGACGGCCGCGGTCATGACGCCTCCTCGCGCTCATATGACTATTAGTAATATGACTGTTTGTACCATACGAGTGTGGCCGGTGTCACGTAAGTGCGTCGATTTCTGCGCGTGGTCGCGAAGACACCACGACAACAGCCGTGGTCCAGAAAAACGACGAAGAGAGTCAGGCCTTCGCAGCGGAGCGGCCGGCGCGGCGACCGTAGAAGCTGCCGTCGCCAAGCGAGATGCCGCTGGCGTAACCCCACGCCGCCACGCCCGCGGTGCAGCGACCCGCGGCGTAGAGGCCGGGGATCGGTGAGCCGCTGACGTGCAGCACCTCGGAGTCCAGCGTGGTTTGCAGCCCGCCGAGCGTGAAACCGGCGCAACTGCCGCGCAGATCGATCGCGCCGACGGGTGTGCCGATCGGCTTCAACCATTCAGGTTTCTTGTGCAGCAACGGATCCTCACCGCGCGCGGCGAAATCGTTGTACGTGCTGACGGTGGCTTGCAGCGCACCGGAGGGCAGGCCGATCTCGGATTCGAGTTCGGCCACTGTCTCGCAGATCCACGAGGCCGGGCGCTTCAGGAACGGCGTCGCGGAAGTCGCGGCATTGGCCTCTTCGTGCGCTTCGCCATCGATGATGAGGTACGCCGTGTCGTCTTGGTGGTAGAGCGTCAGCTGCCCGATGCGGCCCGAGTACATGTCCTCGGGGACATAGCGCTGACCGCGCCCGTTGACCAGGATGCCGCGGACCGTCTGCTGGGGGTCGACCAGGAAGGCCACCTCGGTGGCATCCATATGGGCCAGGTCTGCGCCCAGTGCCTGCGCCATCCGGATCGCCTGCCCGTCATGCTGTTCGATCGAAGCCGCGGGACGCCCGACAAGCCGCGGCGCGTACTGCGCCAGCATTGCGTCGTTGTAGGCGAAGCTGCCCGAGGCAAGGACAACGCCCCGTCGCGCGCGAATCGCCAGCGGCTTGCCGTACTGGCGGGCGACGAGCCCGGCGACGCGTCCGTCGGACTGCACCACCAACGACGACGCGTGCACGTCGTAAACCGCCCGCACGCCTAACGACGTTGCGGTGTCGACCAATGGCTTCATCAGCATGTAGCCGGCACTCGCCTCGCCAGCCTTCTTGTTGGCCATCTGCGGAATATGGCCGCGCGGAGCGGGTTTCGCGATCGTGTTGAACGGAAACGCGTTCTCGCCGCCGGTGAACATGAGGCCTTGATCGCCAGGCGGTTCCCAGCCCGGTTCGCCCCAGAAATCCGGCTTGAACGGCACCCCGCAGCGCACCAGCCACTCGAAATGGTCGACGCTTCCGGCGCAGTAGTCGCCGACGCGGTTCGCATCGGCACCCGGCCCCATCGCCACGTTGAGGAACGCGGCCATGTTGTCGACGGAATCGTCGAAACCGCAGGCCTTTTGCAGCGGCGTACCTCCACCCATGTAGATGAATCCGCCGGCCATCGCGGCCGCCCCACCCCAGCCGCCGGTGCGCTCCAGGACGAGCACGTCGGCCCCGACCGACGCGGCCTCGACTGCCGCCGCGGCACCGGCGATGCCGTACCCCGCGATCACGACATCGGCTTCGTAATCCCAACTCTCGATCGCATCCGCCGGCTTGGGATAGACGTCGGTATCCATCGGCTAGATCCGCATCGCCGCGGGCGGCTCGCCGACCCACTGGTGACCCCAGTAGCTGTCGGCGGTGATTTCCTCTGCGGTGTAATACCTTTCGTCGACCCGCATGCCGTCGGTGCCGAACTCGATGTCCCAGTCGCCGGGCGCGCGGACGTAGAACGAGACCATCTTGTCGTTGGTGTGGCGGCCGAGCGTCGAAGACAGCTGAAAGCCCTCCGCGTTGACCCGGTCCAGCGCCTGCCCGACAGCGTCCAGGCTGTCGACCTCGACCATGACGTGGACGAGTCCGGGCTTGTCCTGGTTCATTGCGGGGCAGATGGCCAGGCTGTGGTGACGCTCGTTGATACCAAGGAAGCGAACCCGGATCGGACCGAACTCCGGCGGCGCGGGCACCCGGAAGGCGCCGCGAGAGCGGAAACCCAAGACCCCGGTATAGAAGTCGAACAGTCCGTTCGCATCGTGTGCAGGCATCACCACGTGGCCGAGACCCTGATCACCGGTGACGAACCGAGCCCCGAACGGCGTGATGACCGGGCTGTGGTCGAGCACCGCGCCGTGGAAGACCTCCAGGGTCGTCCCTGCCGGGTCGTCGAACGTGATCACTTCCTCGACCCGGCGCTCGTCGGCCTCGGCGGCGGACAGTTCCTTGACGGCAACACCGGCGGCGTCCAGGGTGGCCTTGACTTCCTCCAGCGCAGCGTGGTCGCGCACCTCCCAGCCCACGGTCAGCACGCGGTCGACGTCGCCGGGGACAACGATGATGCGGGCCGCGCGCTCGTCCATCCGGAGGTACAGCGCCGACGCGTCGGAACCCTTGCCCTCGGCGAATCCCAAGACGCCGAAAGCGAATTGGCGCCACCGGTCGATGTCGCTGGCCGCAACGGTGATGTAGCCGAGGCTCTTGATGACGCTCATCAGATCAGCGCCCGCAGCGGACCCTCGGGGTCGACTCCGAACGAGCTCAGCGCCGACGCGTGGTAGGGGGTGCCGGGTATGTGTATCGCGTGCGCGAGACCCGCATGCGCATCGCGCCAGAAGCGTTGCAGCGGTTTGTCCATCCGCAAGGCGTTGCCGCCCGAGCGCGCGAAGATCTGGTCGACCGCCGTGACAGCGCGCCACGCCGCGCGCACCTGCGTCCGGCGACCGGCCGCACGGTCTTCGAAGGAGACGTCCTTGCCGGAGTCGACGATGTCGTAAATGCGGTCGACATTGGCCAGCAGTTCCTGGCGCGCGGCGTTGATGTCGGCGGCGGCCTCACCGATCGCGTACATCACGTACGGGTCGTCCTTGACTGCGCCGTAGGCGCCGACGCGGTCTCGCTGGTAATCCAGGTGCGCGGCCAGGGCTCCTTCGGCGATACCGACCACCGCAGACGTGATGCCGAGCGGGAACATCGTCGACCACGGCATCAGGTACAGCGTCGACGTCATGCCGGCCTTGGGCTGGGCGGTGCCATCCATCACCTCGTTGGCATCCATGGTCCGGTAGCTCGGCACAAACGCGTCGCGGACGATGACGTCCTTGGACCCGGTTCCGCGCAGGCCCACCACATTCCACGAGTCCTCGACGATCTCGTAATCCTTGCGCGGGAGGATCATGTGCAGCATCTGTGGGGGCATCAGTGGCTTGCCGTCGGCATCGCCGAGCATCGCGCCCAGGATGATCCACTCGCACTGGTCGGTACCCGAGCTGAACTGCCACCGCCCGTTGAAGATGTACCCGCCGTCTACGGGCTTGGCCACACCCTGGGGTGCGTACGGCGAGGCGACCCAGGTGTCGACGTCGGCGCCCCAGATTTCCTCAGCCACGCGCGGATCCGCGTATGCCAACTGGTAGGGGTGCACACCCACCACACCGTTGATCCACCCCGCCGCGGGGTCAAGCGAAGCGGTCGCCATCACGGTTTCGGCGAATTCGCGTGGGTGGACCTCGTAGCCGTTGTACTTGGCGGGCTGCAGCAGCCTGATGTTGCCCGCTGCCTTCATCGCCTTGGTCGTCTGATCGGTCAACCGGCCGATCTTCTCGGCCTCCGCGGCCTGCTCGCGCAGTTGGCCGGCCATCTCCATCACCCGGTCGATTACCCGCTCGGTCATGCTTCGTCCTTACTTGTGGGGGCGTGATTCATGGTGTACCTCAGGTGGCCCTGGCGCCGCAGCCAATCCCGGTCAGCGGAACTGGGCCGGCCGTCAAAACTCGACGTGCACCGTGTCGGACGAGGCTCTGGCCTGGCATGCCAGGATGAGGCCGGCCTGACGATCTTCGGGTTCGAGGACGTCGTTCGGCGCCATGTCGACCTCGCCGGATACGACGGTGCACACGCACGACCCGCAGCGCCCTTCGCGGCACGAGTGGGGCACGTCGATGCCCGCGTCGATCAACACATCGACGAGACTCGATTGTCGCGGCCACTCGACCCGGTGCCGTTGTCCGTCGATATCTACTTCAGCTAGGGGCATGGCACGTCAGTCTGAGAGCTCGGCGCCTATTGCAGGCGGCGACTGTCCGGTGACCGGGAAGCGACGAACATCGGCGGGCCCACGCCAGCTACCGTCACGATCGTGACCCTTGATGCCGTTGTCGTCGGCGCCGGTTTCGCCGGCCTGTACGCGTTGCATAAGTTGCGCTCGCAAGGGTTGTCGGTGCGGGTGTTCGAGGGGGCACCCGACGTCGGCGGAACCTGGTACTTCAACCGCTACCCCGGCGCCCGCTGCGACGTCGAGAGCGTCGACTACTGCTACTCGTTCTCCGACGAACTGCAGCAGGAGTGGAACTGGACCGAAAAGTACGCGACACAGGCGGAGATACTCCGCTACCTCAACTGGGTCACCGACAGGCTCGACCTGCGGCGCGACATCACCTTCAGAACACGGGTCACGTCTGCGGTGCTCGACGAGAGCGCGATGCGGTGGACGGTGAGCACGGATGGCGGTGAAGTCGTCACCGCCCGCTTCTGCATCATGGCCACCGGTCCGCTCTCGGCGGCCATGACACCGAAGTTCGAGGGCCTGAACACGTTTGCCGGCGATATCTACCACACCGCGCACTGGCCGCATGAAGGCGTCGACTTCGCCGGCAGGCGAGTCGCCGTCATTGGCACGGGATCGTCGGGCATCCAGTCGATTCCCGTGATCGCCCAACAGGCCGAGGCGCTGTACGTCTTCCAGCGCACGCCGAACTACAGTGTGCCGGCCGGGAACAAGCCGCTGACCGCCGCCGACGTCGCCGAGATCAAGGCGAACTACGACGAGCGCCGACGACTTTCGTGGCGCAGCGGCGGCGGCTCACCGCATCTCGCTCACCCCAAGCTGACGATGGAGGCCTCTCCCGAGGAGCGGCGCGAGGCATTCGAGAAGCGTTGGGAGCTCGGCGGTGTGCTGTTCTCGAAGACCTTCTCCGACCAGATGGTCGACCCGGTGGCCAACGATGAGGCCAGGAAGTTCTTCGAGGAGAAGGTCCGCGCCGTCATCGATGACCCGGAGGTCGCCGACCTGTTGATCCCCACCGATCATCCGATCGGCACGAAACGAATCTGCACCGACACCAACTACTTCCAGACATTCAACGAGCCCCACGTGAAACTCGTCAGCGTCCGCAGGACACCGATCGAGTCGATCGACGCCTCCGGGATCAACACCACCGACGCGCATTACGACGTCGACGCGATCGTGCTCGCGACGGGCTTCGACGCGATGACTGGGACGCTGGCGAGAATCGACATCGTCGGCCGGGCCGGTGAAAAGCTGCGTGACGATTGGGCTGACGGCCCGCGGACCTATCTGGGACTGGGGGTAGATGGGTTCCCCAACCTGTTCCTGGTGTCCGGGCCCGGCGCCCCGGCGGTGCTGGCCAATATGGTGCTGCACGCCGAAGCGCATGTGAATTGGATCGCCGACTGCATTGGATACCTCGACCAGCACGGTCACGCCGCGATCGAGGCCACGCCGGATGCGGTGGACAACTGGATCGCCGAATGCGCCCGCCGCGCTGACGCCACGCTCTTCCCCAAAGCGAATTCCTGGTACATGGGTGCAAACGTGCCGGGCAAGCCGCGGGTATTCATGTTGTTCGTCGGTGGTTTCGCGACTTACAACGACATGTGCGCCGAGGTCGCCGACGCCGGCTACAAGGGCTTCAACCTGATCAAGGCGTCGTGATGTCGGGGTTGTTGGACAAGGTCGTCGTTGTCACAGGAGCCGCACGCGGCACCGGCCGCACCCATTGTGAGCGGTTCGCCGATGAGGGCGCGGACGTTATCGCGCTCGACATCCCCGCCGCAGCAACCGATCTGGGGGTCACCGCGGCCGAGGTCGAGAAACGTGGACGACATTGCGTGACGGGCCTGGCGGATGTACGTGACCCGGATGCGCTGGAGGCGGCGGTCAGCGCCGGCGTCGCTGAATTCGGGCGGCTGGACATCGTCGTGGCCAATGCCGGCATCCACGCCGCGGGCGCGCCTGCTTGGGAGCTGACCGAGGACGCGTGGCGAAACACGCTCGACGTCAACCTCACCGGAGTGTGGCACACCGTCAAGGCGGCCGTCGGCCATCTCGGAGACGATGGCGGTTCGATCGTGATCATCAGTTCCACCAACGGATTACGTGGTACGGCCGAGACCGCGCACTACACATCGAGTAAGCATGCGGTGGTCGGCCTGGCCCGCACGCTGGCCAACGAACTCGGCCCGAGGCGTATCCGGGTCAACACCGTACATCCCGGTGCGGTCGCGACCGCGATGACGCTCAACGAAGCCACGTTCCGGCGGTTGAGGCCCGATCTGGAGAGCCCGACCGCCGACGATGTCGCGGAGGTTCTGGCGGCACGAAACTTGCTGCCGGTGCCGTGGGTGGACCCCGTCGACGTCAGTAACGCCGTCGTGTTCTTGGCGTCTGACGAGGCGCGCTACATCACGGGCACCCAACTTGTGGTCGACGCCGGTCTGCTTGCGAGGGCGTGATGAGCGACCGACTGAAGGGAAAGGTCGCCCTGATCACCGGGGCGGCAAGGGGCATCGGACGCGCGCAGGCGGTGCGCTTTGCGCAAGAGGGCGCGGACATCATCGCGCTCGATATCTGCGGCCCCGTCGATACGGTCGTCGTTCCACCGGCCACGCCCGCCGATCTCGAGGAGACGGCGCGGCTGGTGATCGATGCTGGCGGGCGGATCGTCGCGGAGGTCGTCGACGTCAGAGACACCAACGCGGTGCAAGTCGCGACCGATCGCGGTGTCGACCGCCTGGGCGGGCTCGACATCGTGTGCGCTACGGCCGGCATCACGTCGCGTGCGATGGCCACCGATCTCAGCGAGAGCGCTTGGCAGACAATGCTTGACGTCAATCTGACCGGAGTTTGGCGGACGTGTCGCGCATCGGCTCCGCACCTGATCGGTAGCGGCGGAGGCTCGATGATTCTGACAAGTTCGATCGCGGGCATGAAGGGTCTGGTCGGCGTAGCTCATTACACCGCTGCAAAGCACGGAGTCGTCGGCCTGATGCGCAGCTTGGCCAAAGAGCTTGCCCCGCATAATGTCCGGGTCAACACGGTGCATCCGACCAATGCCGATACGCCGATGATTCAGAACGAGCATGTGCGCGGCGCCTTCCGGCCCGACCTCAAGCACGTGACTCGCGAGCAATTCGCCGAGGCGGCATGTTCGATGAACATGCTTGCGATCCCATGGGTGGAACCGGTCGACGTCGCCAACGCGTGCTTGTTTCTCGCCTCCGACGAGGCCCGCTACATCACGAGCGTCGCGTTGCCCGTCGACGCCGGAAGCACCCAGCGCTGAGGCTATTTGCGCAGCAGGAACGCCAGCACGGTGTCCTCGAACGCCTGCTTCGCCTCGATCATGGCCCAATGTCCGCAGTTGGGGAACACGTGCAGTTCGGCGTTGGGAATGGTGCGCATCGGGATCAGCGCCATGTCCAGCGGGCTGACCCGGTCGTCGCGGCCCCAGGTGAGAAGCGTCGGCGCCGACACCTTGTGCATCGTCGCCCACGGCAGCGGGGCATCCGATGCCCGCATAGCCGCCATCATCTGGTCGAACGCGGCCTTGCCGTACATGCGCCGGGCGCTCTCCAGCGTGGCCGGGTCGGTGGCCAGTGCCCAGCGCTCCTCGATCAGCTCGTCGGTGACGATCGCCCGGTCGTACACCATCGAGTGCAGCCAGTCGATCAACCGTTGCCGAGTCGGCTCCTCGGTGAATTCCTGCAGGAGCCTGATGCCTTCGCTCGGGCCCGGCGTAAAGATGTTCGTGCCAATGCCGCCGATGGTGACCAGGCGGCGAACCTTGGCAGGCTGTCGGATCGCGTAGTTGATGCCGACACCGCCGCCCATCGAATTACCGATGATGTCAACGGAATCGAGGCCCAGCGCATCGACAAAGGTGCCAACGGCACCGAATGCGGTCACCATCGGGTGGCCGCCGAAGTCGTCGCTGACACCGAAACCGGGGAATTCCAGAATCAGGCAACGGAAATGCGCGGCGAACGTGCCGAGAATGCCGCGGAAATTGCGCCAGCCGGTGACGCCGGGACCGGAGCCGTGCAGAAAGAGCAGCGCAGGGCCCTCGCCTGCCTCGTGATAGCGCAGGACGCCCGCGTCGGCAGAAAGTTCGCGAAGTGTGTCGTCGTAGGTCAGATCCACTGCCATAGCTTGGCATCGTGGCAGACAGATTCAGTGCCCAAGTCCGAAGGGTGGGACACGACGAAGGGGCGCCCCTTGTGAGGGCGCCCCTTCGCGTTTCGGGGGGTCTTACTTGACGTCGACGAACACCGTCTTGTCGGTGACAGTGGTTCCAAAGCTGTCACCCGGGGTGCCCGAGTCGGTACGGCTGTAGGTCTGACCAGGCCGCACCGCGACCACGGTGGCTTGATCCAGCGGGGTCGAGCCGATGTGGTTCACGATGACGTTGTAGCCGTCAGCCTGCAGCTTGCTGATCGTGTCCTGGGCGTTGCCAGGACCGGTGGGGGCGGCACTGGCCGGGGCGGCCAGACCAACCACCGCGGCGGTCAACCCGCCGGCAAGTATGGTTGCGAATCCGAACTTCTTCATTTGTCGGTGCCTTCTTCTTTTCGTCTTCTTCTGGTTTAGAGCCGTGGCATGTCTGTCGCGGTTCGGTTCGCTGCAGCTGTCTTGTCTAACCGTCAAGATCACCCGTTTAATTCCATTGGCAGCATTTGAGCGTCTGTTGGCAGGATTAAATCTGTTGACAGCCGCCTCATCTCGGCGCGACGGCAACTCCCATCGCTGGCATGATCGTCCGATGGTGCTCTCCGCCACAGATTCGCCGACCGTGCATCGCTTGCCGGCCACACCGTCGACCGTGCACTGGGGCTACTTCGACCCTCGGCTCGAGCCGGCGCTCACCGTTTCCTCTGGGGATCTGGTCGCGATCGAAACGCTGACCCACCACGCCGGCGATGCGCCCGATTTGTTGATGGACGTCGGAATCACCGACATCTTCGACCGGGTCGACGACCGCGGCCCTGGCCCGCACCTGCTGACGGGGCCGATCGCGGTGCAGGGCGCCCGTCCCGGCGATGTCCTGCAAGTCGACATCCTCGAGGCCACACCGCGGCTGCCATACGGGTCCAACCTGGCCGCGCATTGGGGCTATCTCTACGGCGAGATGCCCGTCGAGCGCGTGACCATCTACGAGTTCGACGCCGCAGCCAGCGTCGGCCGTGCGCTGTTCGGCTACGACTGGACGGCGACCCCGCTTGCCGATCAACCCGGCACGATCGTCAGCCCCGACCTCGCCGCCCGTGAACCGGCGTTGCCCGGTGTGGTCGTTCCGCTGCGGCCTCACTTCGGCACGATGGGCGTCGCACCGGCCAAACCCGAGCGCGTCTCGTCGGTGCCGCCCGGCGATCACGGCGGCAACGTCGACAACTGGCGCATCGGTGCCGGCGGGAGAATGTATTACCCCGTCCAGGTGCCCGGCGCGCTGCTGTCGGTCGGCGACCCGCACGTCTCCCAGGGCGACGGCGAAGTCAGCGGCACTGCGCTTGAGTCGTCTCTGAATGGGTTGCTGCGCTTGACGATTCGTCGTGATCTGCCGTTCACCGTCCCGGTCCTGGAGACCGCTACCGAGCTGCTGGTGCACGGTTTCGGCGACACGCTGGATGAGGCGATGAGAACCGCGGCCCTGCGCACGCACGCCATTCTGCAGAGCCAATTCGGCCTTTCCCGCGCCGACGCGTACTCGTTCATGTCCGTCGCGGCCGATTTCACCGTCACGCAGGTCGTCGACCAGCGTCAGGGTGTGCACGGCCGCATCGACAAGCGCTGCTTCCCGCATTGGCCCGGGATATCGGATTGAGCGACAACGGTATTCGCTCGTTCTCGTTCACTCCCGACGACGGTGTGCCGCCGGCGGTCGCGCCGTTCGCCCACGCGACCGCGGCCGGGCCCACGCTGTACGTGACGGGGCAGATGCCCACCGACATCGCCGGCGTCGTCGTCGGCGACGATGTGGCGACGCAGACCGATCAGGTGCTGCGGAACCTGCTGCGTGTCACCGAGCTGTGCGGCGGCGGACTGACCGATGTCGTCTCGGTTCGCGCGTACCTGATCGACTGGGCCGACTACGACGCGTTCAACGCCGCCTACGCGGCCTGGTTTCCCGATCGGCTGCCGTCGCGCACCTGTGTCGGCGTCACCGGTCTGGCGGTCGGCGCCCGCGTCGAAATCGACTGGGTGTGCTGGCGCAGCGGCGGATGGGGGACCACAATCGGATCATGAGGCCCATGGCGGCCGAACGGCTGTCGTGGGTTGGTCCGTCGAGGAGGACACCATGAGCATCCTCTACTCACTCGCTGTGGCCGGAGCTGCCGCGCTCGGCGTGATCTGGCTGGGAGTGCAGAACATCCGCGTGATCAAGCAGTTCGAACGCGGCGTTGTCTTCCGCTTCGGGCGGGTGCAAAGCCGCGTGCGGCAGCCGGGACTGACGACGTTGATCCCGATCGCCGATCGCCTGCAAAAGGTGAACATGCAGATCATCACGTTGCCGGTACCCGGCCAGGACGGCATCACCCGTGACAACGTGACGGTGCGGGTGGACGCGGTCATCTACTTCAAGGTGGAGGACCCGGTCCGAGCCGCGGTCGACGTGCAGGACTACATGTCCGCGATCGCGCAGGTCGCGCAGACGTCGCTGCGCTCGATCATCGGCAAGAGCAATCTCGATGACCTGCTGTCCAACCGTGAGCGGCTCAACCAGGGCCTCGAGCTGCTGATCGACAGCCCGGCCCTGGGTTGGGGCATCCACATCGACCGCGTGGAGATCAAGGACGTCGTGCTGCCCGACTCGATGAAACGGTCGATCGCCCGGCAGGCCGAAGCCGAGCGCGAGCGGCGGGCCCGCGTCATCACGGCTGACGGCGAATTGCAGGCGTCGGAGAAGCTTGCCCAGGCCGCCGAGGTGATGTCTGTGCAGCCTGCGGCGCTGCAGCTGCGGCTGCTGCAGACTGTCGTCGAGGTTGCGGCGGAGAAGAACTCGACGCTGATCCTGCCGTTCCCTGTCGAGCTGTTGCGGTTCCTGGAACGTTCGACACCTGAACAACGAGAGGACGAGGGGACCACCTCCACCAACGGGGATACGCCACAGCTCACGGCGCCCACAGTGCCCGACGACGTCCGCGGCATCGCGCTCGAGGAGCCCCTGACGGGACGCCGTTCGGGTCAGAACACCTAGGGTCGGCAACGTTTGGGGCATGATCAGCACATGGCCCTGGAAGCCGATGCCGTCAATCGCTGGTTCGACGAATACTTCGAAACCTTCGCGGCGTGTGCCAGGGGGGATCGGGACTTGTCCGAGCTGTTGCGCCGCTACGGTGTGCCGCTGATCCTCACCAGCAACGACGGTGTGACGACGTTGATGACCGACGACGAAGCGGCCGCGGTGATGCAGAGCCTTGCCGACGGCCTGCGCGCCAACGGTTATCACCACACTGACGTAATGCATTCGGAAGTGTCTGTGCTCAACTCGACGTCGGCGCTGTACCGCGCAACGATGTCACGACGCAACGCCGATGGCGCCGAGATCGGCTGCCCCACAATCACTTATCTTGTCACCGACGATGTCGCCGGGTTGCGGATCGTCGTGCTCGCCGCCGGAGACCAATAACTGCAGCTGGAATCCTTCGAAGATCGATTCCTTGAAACTCGAACTTTTCGGCCGTGTGGGCCGTGTGTATTGCATGCGCGCGCGTATCCGTTCGTCTGTCGTTGCCGGCGTCGCGATAGTGGGAATCAGCGCGGTCGCTGTGGCCCCACTCGCGCCGCCGCCGGAACCCCACCGGCCGCCGACCGTCTCCCGCGAGGTGCAGTTGACGGCTGCGCCGGATTTGGGGGCGATTCCGTTGGCCTTCATCCGCAACCAGTTCCAGTACTGCAGCCTGATCTGCCCGTTCGCCGTTCAGGGCGCCATCACGGTGCCGATCGCGGCGGCGCAGACACCGGCGACCTTCGTGGGCTCGTTGGCGGCGACGGGCAATCTGCTCCAGGCGATCGGCACCGCAGCGGCGTCGGTGACCGGGTCGGCGAACGCCGCCGTGACACCGCTGATCAACAACGACGTGTTTCTGGTCGTGCCGAAGGCGTTCCACGCGCTCGACGTCGCAGTTGTCGAGGCATTCAACGTCGGCGCGGCGGTATTCACGCCGGGGGAGTTCGTGCAGGTCCTCCAGAATGGACGGGCCAATATTCTCGACGCGCTCAATCAGCCGGTGGGACCGCCAACGACCCCGACGGGCGCCCGAAACATCCTGCAGGTCATTTCTGTCGAGGCGATCAATGTGACGACGGCGGTGGCCTTCCAGGCCGGTGAACTGCTGCTGGCGGGCGTCGTGCAGGTCGCGGATGCTGCAGCGCAGGAACTGGCGCGGTCGGGCGACCCCGCGGCGGCGCTGATGGCCGGTGCCACACGGGCCGGCCAGGTCATCGCCACGGCGAGCGCACCCGTCGTTTCGGCGGTCAACACGGCGGTGACCAACATCTCTGCGTCGCTGGCTGATCCGTTCCCGTCGACGCCGAAGACGACCGCGCCCAAGACGACGCCGAAGACGACGGCGCCCATGGTCGAGACGGCCAAGGTCGAAGCCGCGGCGCCAACGGCCTGTCCCGCCCGCACTGGGGTGAAATCAGACGATGAGTCTGCAGAGGCGGCGAGTGTGGGATCGAAGCACGCTCTCGGCCAAAAACCGCGTCATAACCCCACACTCGGCGACGGACCGGTTCAGTCGTCGGTGGCGGCGTCCTCCGGCGCCGAGGCCTCCTCGACCGACGGCTCATCCAACGACAGCGCAACGCCGAGCGCCAAGAAGAACACGATGAACAGCGGGCCGCCGAGGTAGAAGTTCATCGCGCCGCCGGGCGAGATGAAACTGGCCGGAGGGCCGATGATCGTGACCGTCTCGATCAGCTGCTCGACTGCGAACACTGCGGCCAGTATCCCGAGCCAGCGTGGGAAGCGAGCATCGTTGGCGGCCAACAAGATTGGTACCGCAACCATGATGTCGGCGAGGGTCAGGATCGGGCCCCACATCGCAGCGATGTCGGTAAGGGTGCGCGCAGTCGCCGATCCCAGCTGATCCGGATGCAATGCCAGGCCGGCGTTGAACCACATTGCGATGTTTACCTCGACGAGCACGATGGCCGAGCCGATGGTGAACACATACGCCGACGGGCCCGTCAGCCGGTCACGGGCGTATCCCAGCACCACGACCAATGCCAGGGACCCGAACGCGACCAACAGTGCCTGCATTCGCATCGCGCTCGAATGCTCGTTGACATGCGAGACGATGTCGTAGCCGGGCTTGTCGATGCCGGGAAGCGCCGGAACTGCAAGCAACGCAGCGGCGTAGAGCACCGCGAAGACGATGCCGGCGATCATCGGGATGCGACGATCCACAGTCAATCATCGTAGACAACGGTGTTATCCACAGTTCTCATTTGATCCACAGGGCGCGTCGATTTGCCCGGAACAGGTGTCGGCGAAGTCGTCGTTCGCACCTACTTTGGGCGCATGCGAACCGAACTGGCCACCGAGCGGTTGCAGCGCAGCCTCGGCGCCGAAAGTGAGTCGGCCGCCGACGGTGACGGCGACGAGCAGCCCGATACGTCGTTGTCACGGTGGCTGCCGGACACCAAGACGGGCGGCACGGCAGGCTGGCTCGCCGCGATCCGGGCCGATCCAGGCAGAACCGGTGTCATTGCGCTGGCGGTCGTCGGCGTCATCGCGGTGCTGGTGACGGTGTTCACGTTGATGCGCGACAAGCCACCACCGGTCACGTCGGCGAAACTGCCACCGGTTCAGATGGTTTCGTCGGCCGGGGCGACATCTGGCCCCGCGCCACCCAAGCCGGATGGGCCCGTCGTCGTGAGCGTCGTCGGCCTGGTGCACAAACCCGGGCTCGTGACGCTGGAACCTGGCGCGCGGATCGCCGATGCGCTCACCGCCGCGGGCGGCGCACTGGACGGTGCCGACCTGGTCGGTCTGAACATGGCTCGACGCGTCGCCGACGGCGAGCAGATCATCGTCGGCATCGCGTCGGCACCGGGACAGCCGACGGCGATGGGCAGTTCGACCAGCTCGGAGACCAGTGCCGCTGGTCCCGGCGCCACACCGGCTACCGCTGGAAAAACCCCGACCCCAGGTGGTTTGGTGGATCTGAACACCGCGACGGTGGAGCAACTCGACGCGCTGCCGGGGATCGGGCCGGTGACTGCGGCCGCCATCATCGCCTGGCGAGATGCCAACGGCCGGTTCACCAGCGTCGATCAGCTCGGAGACGTCGACGGCATCGGTCCCGCGCGGCTGGAGAAGCTGCGCGCCTTGGTCCATGCGTGACGTCGGTGAAGGTCGGTACCGCCCGGCTCGACCTGCGACTGGTCCCGGCGGCCCTCACCAGCTGGGCGGTCACTGCGGCCGGAATCCTTTGGCATGCAGTTGGTTCCATTGCAGTCCTGGCCACGGCGGTCGTTGCCACGGCCGTTGTGGGGTGGTGCGGTAGTGGCCGCCGCGACACGGTCGTCGATTTCCGGGCGCTGGCAACGGGCGTCATCGCCGTTGGTGTGGTGGGCACGGGTTTCGCTGTTGCGGTGGGACTCCGTGTTGGCGAGGTGCGCGACCATCCGATCACGTTGCGCTACGGCACGGTCGCCGCCGTCGTGGTCACACCGTCCGAAAGCCCTCGTGCACTGGGTGGCGGCCGGACGATGTTCCGCGGCTCGCTGCTTGGCGTCGATGGAGAGGAAATGTCGGGCCGCGTCGTGGTTTTCACGCGGTCAGGCGACTTCGGGGACCTCACCGCCGGCCGGCCGGCGAGTTTTCGCGCACGCATCGGCCGACCAACGCGACGCGATCTCAGCGTGGCGGTGCTGTCGGCGACCGGCGAGCCGAAACTGGGCGAGGCATCACCGATCGACCGTGTGGCGCAACATATTCGGCGTGGATTTGGAGAAGCCGCGCGTGCCGCCCTGCCTGCCGACCAGGCCGCGATGCTTCCCGCGTTGGTGCTCGGCGACACCTCAACCGTCACGCCGCAGACGACCGGGGAGTTCCGCGCGTCGGGGTTGACGCATTTGACCGCGGTGTCGGGCGCCAACGTCACGATCGTGTGCGGGGCCGTGCTGTTGACCTCCGCGCTGGTCGGGCCGCGGGTGGCTGTCGTGCTGGCGGGTTTCGCGCTGTTGGCGTTCGTCATCGTCGTGCAGCCGTCGGCAAGCGTGTTGCGCGCAGCCGTCATGGGTGCCATCACATTGGTGGCGGTGGTGACGCATCGTCGCCGCCAGGCCCTGCCCGTGTTGTCGGCCAGCGTCATCGTGCTGATGATCGCCGCGCCCGAACTCGCCGTGGACGTCGGATTCGCCCTGTCCGTTTCGGCGACCGCGGCTCTCGTCGTCATCGCGCCGGTCTGGTCGCAGCGTCTGGTTGGTCATGGCTGGCCCAAGCCGCTGGCGGACGCGGTCAGTGTGGCGGTCGCCGCGCAACTCGTCACCGCGCCACTGGTGGCGGGGATGTCGGGCACCTTCAGCGTGGTTTCGACCGCGGCCAACTTGGCCGTCGCCGCCACGATCCCGCCGATCACCGTGGTGGGCACCGCGGCGGCGGCACTGGCCCCGATCTGGCCGTCGGCCGCGCAGCTGCTGATCCGGTTTACCGGTCCCGAGTTGTGGTGGCTGTTGCGGGTAGCGAGGTGGGCAGCAGGCATTCCGGGCGCCTCGGTGTCGGTTCCCTCGGGCCTCGTCGGAGTGGTGCTCGTTGCCGTCGGGGGCGTGGTAGCGGTGGTGTCGTGGCGATGGCGGTGGGTCCGCTTCGGGGCGGCGGGCGCCGTGGTGTGTCTACTGGCGTGGACGGTGGCCGGGCTGTCGGGCGGGCATGACACGATCGGGGTGTGAGCCAAGAGGTCGCCGGACTGCATCTGGTGCTGGGGGACGAAGAATTTCTCGTCGAACGCGCGGTCGCCGCCGTACTTCGGCAAGCGCGCAAGCTCGCGGGCACCGACGACGTGCCGGTCGACCGGCTGCGTGCCGGCGAGGTCAGCACCAGCGAGCTGGCCGAACTGCTCAGCCCGTCGCTTTTCGCCGACGAACGCGTGGTGGTGCTCGAGGCCGCGGCCGAAGCGGGTAAGGACGCCGTCGCGCTGATCGCGGCCGCCGCGGCCGACCTGCCGCCGGGGACCATGCTGGTCGTCGTCCACTCGGGCGGCGGACGGGCCAAAGCGCTGGCCGATCAATTGAAAACGCTTGGCGCCCAAGTGCATCCGTGCGCGCGCATCACCAAGGCCGCGGAACGGGCCGATTTCGTGCGGCGCGAATTCCGTGCGCTGAAAATCAAGCCCAGCGACGACACTGTCACCGCCGTGCTCGACGCGATCGGCTCAGACATCCGTGAACTCGCGGCGGCTTGCTCACAGTTGGTCGCCGACACCGGGGGAGACGTCACGGCGGCTGCGGTGCGCCGCTACCACTCCGGCAAGGCCGAGGTGAAGGGCTTCGACATCGCCGATAAGGCCGTCATGGGCGACGTCGCCGGTGCGGCCGAAGCGCTGCGCTGGGCGATGATGAGCGGTGAGCCGCAGGTGGTGCTCGCCGACGCGCTGGCCGAAGCCATTCACTCCATCGCTCGTGTCGGGCCGCTGTCAGGTGACCCGTACCGGCTCGCTGCCGAACTCGGTATGCCGCCATGGCGGGTGCAAAAGGCTCAGAAGCAGGCGCGACGCTGGTCGCGCCGATCGGTCGCCGAGGCGATGAGGCTGGTGGCTGCGCTGAACGCCGACGTGAAGGGCGCAGCAGCCGACCCGGACTACGCGCTCGAGGCGACGGTCAGGAAAGTGGCAGAACTAGCGGCCGACTGATCAGAGCTTGTTGAACGCGGCCGCCAGGCCCGACTTGCGGTTGGCCGCCTGATTCTTGTGGATCACGCCCTTGCTGGCGGCCTTGTCCAGCTTGCGGCTGGTCGACGACAGCAACTCGGCGGCTTTGTCCTTGTCACCGGCCTCGATGGCGTCCCGGAACCCGCGGACCGCCGTGTGAAGCGACGACTTCACCGACTTGTTGCGCAGTCTGCGGCGCTCGTTGGTGCGATTGCGCTTCTCCTGCGACTTGATGTTGGCCACGCGTGTATTCCTTCTAAATCTCGACTGGGTTTGGCAAGTCTGTGTGGCGCCCGGCGGCGGGCAGCGACTGTTCAGGCTACCAGCGCGCCCCCGAATCTCCCAAAGCGAGCGCCACTGGCCTGCCGAAATGGCTCAGGTGGTGCAGCATTGCAGGCGTGAGCCTTCGCACCCTGCCGACCGACACCGCACGCACGTCGCGCACCAACTCGCAAACGCGCAAGCGGTACGAGGGCATCTTCGACGGCTACAACAGCCTGGGCAGTTATGCGATGGCCTTCGACGAGATGTTCGACGGCCAGGGCAACGTGCGGGGGCCTTACAAGGGCATCTTCGCCGAGCTCGCACCCTCTGACGCGTCCGAGTTGGCTGCTCGCGCCGACGCGCTCGGCCGAGCCTTCATCGACCAAGGCATCACGTTCTCGCTCTCCGGTCAGGAACGCCCGTTCCCGCTGGACCTGGTGCCGCGGGTGATCTCCGCGGCCGAATGGACGCGTCTCGAACGCGGCATCACCCAGCGCGTCAAGGCCCTGGAGATGTATCTGGACGACATCTACGGCGAGCAGGAGATCCTGCGCGACGGTGTCATCCCGCGCCGGCTCGTCACGTCGTGCGAGCACTTCCACCGCGAGGCCGCGGGCATCGTCCCGCCCAACGGCGTGCGCATCCACGTCGCAGGCATCGACTTGGTCCGCGACGCCAAGGGCGACTTCCGCGTGCTCGAGGACAACCTGCGCTCACCCTCCGGTGTCTCCTATGTGATGGAGAACCGCCGCACGATGGCGCGGGTGTTTCCGAACCTGTTCGCCACCCACCGCGTCCGCGCCGTCGGCGACTACTCCTCGCACCTGCTGCGGGCGCTGCGCAACGCGGCGGCCAACAACGTCGCCGACCCGACCGTCGTGGTCCTGACGCCGGGTGTCTACAACTCCGCGTACTTCGAGCATTCGCTGCTGGCGCGCCAGATGGGCGTGGAACTCGTCGAGGGCCGCGACCTGTTTTGCCGCGACAACGCCGTCTACATGCGCACCACCGAGGGTGAACGCCAAGTAGACGTGATCTACCGCCGCATCGATGACGCCTTCCTCGATCCGATGCAGTTCCGGCCGGACTCGGTGCTCGGCGTGGCCGGGCTTCTCAACGCTGCGCGCGCCGGAAACGTCGTCATCTCCAGCGCAGTGGGCAACGGCGTCGGCGACGACAAGCTCGTCTACACCTACGTGCCGACCATCATCGAGTACTACCTCGGCGAGAAGCCCCTGCTAGCCAACGTCGACACGTACCGCTGCTGGCTCGACGACGAACGCGAAGAAGTCCTCGACCGGGTCGACGAGCTCGTGATCAAGCCGGTCGAGGGCTCCGGCGGCTACGGCATCGTGTTCGGTCCGGACGCTTCCGAGAAGGAGCTGGCCACGATCAGCAAGAAGATCCGCGCTGATCCACGCGGCTGGATCGCCCAGCCCGTCGTGCAGCTGTCCACGGTGCCGACGCAGATCGACGACAAGCTCGCGCCGCGCCACGTCGACCTGCGTCCGTTCGCGGTCAACGACGGCGACGAGGTGTGGGTGTTGCCGGGCGGGCTGACCCGCGTCGCCTTGCCCGAGGGCTCGCTGGTGGTCAACTCGAGCCAGGGCGGCGGTTCGAAGGACACCTGGGTGCTGGCGTCGCGCGCCTCGGTGGCCGACCGTGAGCTCGGCGCCGCCGAGGTGGTGCGGTCGCTGCCCAAAGCGACCAAGGCGCCCAAGACCGAGACCGACGGTTCCTCGCAGCAACAGCAACAACAGCAATCGCAGGTGCTGCCGCCGTTGAACGGCAACCAGCAACAACAACAGCAGCAGTAGGCGGTGATGGTCTGATGTTGGCGCGCAACGCGGAATCGCTCTACTGGATCGGCCGGTACGTCGAGCGTGCCGACGACACCGCCCGCATCCTCGACGTGACCGTGCACCAGTTGCTCGAGGATTCCAGCGTCGACCCCGATCAGGCGTCGCGGACGCTGCTGAAGGTGCTGGGCATCGAAGCACCGAAGCAGCAGCTGGACGTGTGGTCGTTGACCGACATCGTGGCGTTCAGCCGTGACCTGGACAGCGGCTTCTCGATCGTCGATGCGATATCGGCTGCGCGCGAAAATGCCCGCGGCGCACGGGAAGTCACCTCGACAGAGATCTGGGAGTGTCTGAACACCACCTATAACGCGTTAGCCGAGCGGGAGCGTGCCGCCAAACGGCTTGGGCCCCATGAGTTCCTGTCCTACGTCGAGGGTCGCGCCGCGATGTTCGCCGGGTTGGCGGATTCGACGCTGAGCCGCGACGACGGTTACCGGTTCATGGTGCTGGGTCGCGCGATTGAGCGGGTCGACATGACGGTGCGGCTGCTGCTGTCCCGCGTCGGCGACAGCGCATCGTCGCCGGCGTGGGTGACGTTGTTGCGGTCCGCCGGCGCGCATGACACCTATCTGCGCACATATCGGGGGGTGCTCGACGCCAGCCGAGTGGTCGAATTCATGCTTCTTGACCGGCTTTTCCCGCGTTCGATCTTCTATTCGCTGCGTCTTGCCGAACACAGCCTCGACGAGCTGATGAACCGGCCGCACAGCCGGCTCGGCGCCACCGCGGAGGCGCAGCGGCTGCTGGGCCGGGCCCGCAGCGAGCTGGAGTTCATGCGGCCCGGTGTGCTGCTGGAGTCGCTCGAGAAAAGGCTGGCCGGACTTCAGCAGACCTGCCATGACGTCGGAGAGGCATTGGCGCTGCAGTACTTTCACTCTGCGCCGTGGGTGGCCTGGCACGACGCTGGACGCAACGGCTCCCTCGTCATCGAAGAAGGTGAGGTCTGATGTGGCGGCTGCGGGTGGTGCACTCGACCGGATATGCGTACAAGTCGCCGGTGACGGCGTCGTTCAACGAGGCCCGGCTCACCCCGCGTTCGGACAGCCGGCAGAACGTCATCCTCAACCGCGTCGAAACCGTGCCCGCCACAAGGTCGTACCGCTATGTCGACTACTGGGGCACCGCGGTGACCGCCTTCGACCTGCACGCTCCGCACACCGAGCTGGAGGTGACCTCATCGTCGGTGGTCGAAACCGACAGGGGCGAAATGCCCAAGGACAAGGTGACCTGGGAGGATCTGCGATCCGAGGCGGTGATCGACCGGTTCGACGAGGTGCTCGCCCCGAGCCACTACACCCCGCATAGCAAGCGGATCCGTCGAGTGGGGGAGCGCATCGCCAAGTATCACGATCCGCAGGAGGCCGTCACCGCCGCCGCCAATTGGGTACACAGCGAACTCGAATACGTGCCGGGCACAACGGGTGTGCACTCGTCGGGCCTCGATGCGCACCGCGAAGGCAAGGGCGTCTGTCAAGACTTCGCCCACCTGACGCTGATCCTGTTGCGCAGCATGGGAATTCCGGCGCGGTATGTGTCGGGCTATCTACACCCCAAGGGAAAGGCGAAGATCGGCGACACGATCGACGGGCAGAGCCATGCGTGGGTGCAAGCGTGGACCGGAGGCTGGTGGAACTACGACCCAACCAACGACGCCGAGATCAACGAACAGTACGTCAGCGTCGGCGTCGGTCGCGACTATTCCGACGTCAGCCCGCTGAAGGGCATCTACTCCGGCGAAGGGTCGACCGATCTGGACGTCGTCGTCGAAATCACCCGGCTGGCCTAGCTGCGCGACCAGACGCAAAGTGCTCCATTTCTTCGGCGTGTCGGGTCACTTTGCGACTGCTCGCGAGGTAGTGCGGCCCAGGGTGCGGTAACCCGGGTGGACGTGCGGCGTGAGCCCTTGGCGCTCGGCGACAATAGCCAGCAGTTCGCGCAGGGTTTCGCGCTGCCCGGTGTCCAGGCCCGCAGTGAGCAGCCGATCATGCTGGCGGCCGAGATCGCCGATCTTGTTGATCACCTTCTTGCCCGACGTGGTCAGATACAGCGCGTGCAGCCGACGGTCGTCGGGGTTGCGGCGACGTTCGACGTAGCCCCGGTCCTCGAGTTCGTCGACGTATGCGACGACTCGACTGGGTAGCAGCCCCAGTTGCCCGCTGAGAGCCTGCTGGCTGCGCCCCGGCTCGGCCGCGATCGCGCGCAGGATGCCTGCGTGCGGCGGCGTCAGGTCGATCGACGCGATCAGATCGGCGAACACCGACGCGGAATGGTGGCCGAGTTGGGACAGCAAGAACGCCACGCCATCACCGTCTCTCGAGGCTGCTGACATGCGATGATCGTAACAGTAGTGAACGATTTCTGTCTGAAATAGTCGAAACATCTTGCCACTCAGCGCCGAGGGGCATATCGTTCACCACATGAACGATTCATTGGTGGATCAGAGCCGTCGACGCCCCCAGGGCGGACCGCCGCTGGCGATGCTGGCAGTGATCTCGTTGGTGCTGCTGCTCGCCGGGCTCGCGATCGGGATCGCGCTCGCGGGTGTCATGCCGCTCCCATACGGCTCGGCAACCGCGATACAGGATTACGTTTCCGGCCACCACGGCGCGGCACAGGCCATCGGCGTCGCGACGTTCGCGTCGTCGATTCCGCTTGGCATCTATGCCGCGACGGCCAGCGCGCGCCTGCGGCAACTCGGCATCACCGCACCAGGAGCGACCATTGCCCTCGCCGGAGGACTGCTGGCATCGGCCGCACTGGGGTTGTCGGGCCTTGTGGCGTGGACGCTTTCCCGCCCAGAAGTCACCTCCGACGGTGCGTTGGTCCGCGCCCTGTACTACCTCGTCTACCTCACGGGCGGACCCTGGCACGTGGTCACGCTCGGCCTGTTGATCGCCGGCATCGCCGTGCCCAGTCTCATCGTCGGCCTGCTGCCCAAGGCTGTCGCGTGGACCGGTCTGGTGATCGCGGGCCTGGCCGAATTGACCACGCTGGCGTTGATCTGGCTCGCTCTATCGCCGCTGCTGCCGGTCGCCAGGTTCAGCGGACTCGTATGGCTGGTCGTCGCCGGGGCGATGCTGCCGCTGCATCGACGCAACAGGCGGGAGGTGACGACATGAAACTCAGTGTCAGCGTGACGAATTACTCGTGGCGCGGTCGAATCGAGGACCGGCTCGCGTCGCTCGCGCGCATGCTCGACAACACCGTCGTCGACACGCTGTGGGTGCCCGACCATCTGTTGCAGGCCGATCCCGCCAGCCGGATCGACGAACCCATGCTCGAGGCATATACGACGCTGGGTTACCTCGCGGCGGCGACGTCACGCCTGCGGCTGGGCACCATGGTCACCGCAGCCACGTTCCGCGCCCCGGCCTTGCTCGTCAAGGCGGTAACGACCCTCGACGTGTTGTCCGGCGGGCGTGCATGGCTCGGCGTCGGTGCCGGCTACAACGCCGACGAAGCGCGGGCGATGGGACTGTTCCTGCCGTCAACCGTCGAGCGGTTCGCGCGGATGTCGGAGCTGTTACGTCTGGCCCGTCAGATGTGGAGCGGCGACGACAGCCCGTTTCACGGCGAGTACGTGCGCGTCGAACATCCGGTCAGCAGTCCGCGCCCCGTCACGAACCCGCGGCCGCAGGTACTGATCGGTGGAACGGGCGAACGGCGCACGCTGCGCCTCGTCGCCGAATATGCCGATGCCTGCAACCTTTTCGACATTCCCGACGGTGGCCGTGCCATCCGGCGGCAGCTCGAGGTGCTGAACCGTCACTGTGCCGTCGTCGGCAGGGCCGCCGACGAAATCGAGCGCACTGCCACCACCGCGCTGGAGCCGGATGAACCCACCGAGGCGCTCGCCGACCGCTGCCGTGGACTCGGCGAGCTGGGAATTGAGCACGTCGTGGTGATCACCCGCGGCCGGCCGCTATCCGACGACGACCTCAATTGCATTGCGGCGGCGGCAGATCAGGTCGCCGATTTCGCGCAAACACCGGGGTGAACCTCAACGCGGTGCAGGTCGTCGCCCAGCTCGATCTGCTGGTCGAAGGCCGATGCCGCCAGCGCGCGCCAGTCGTCCTCCTGGCCCGGCACGATCGCAGGCACGTAGTGGGTGAGGATGAGGATTCCGACGCCGGCCCGCTCCGCGGTGGCCGCGGCCTCTTCCACTGAGGAGTGGTAGTCGGAGATATCGCGGATCCGCTGCATCGGCATCGAGGCGACCAGATCTTTGCGGATCACCGTGTGGACCAACGCCCCGGCACCGGAAGCCAACTCGTCCAAAGTCGCGCACGGCACTGTGTCGCCCGCCAACACCACCGACGCGCCCTCGTAGCTGATGCGAAACGCGATCGTCGGCTCCACCGGACGATGATCGGTGGGCGCCACGGTGATTCGCACACCGTCGTGATTCCACACCAGCCCTTCGACATGCTCCTCCACCTCGACTGGGGGAGGACTGGTGAGATCGGCGTGGTGTGCGATGCGATAGCTGATGTCGGGTGCGAACGCGTTGAGGAACCCGTCGACGACGGCCTTGGTGCCCGGCGGCCCAATAATCCGCAGCGGGCTGGGGTCGGGCGTGAAGTTCGTGACCCATCGCGTGATGATGAGGTCGCCGAGGTCGACGATATGGTCGCTGTGCAGATGCGTCAGCAGTAGTGCCGTCAAACCGGTGGCGCCCACACCGACGCCGGTCATCCGCTGCTGCACACCACGGCCGCAGTCGATCAGGAACGTCTGTCCGCCTGCCCGCACAAGCGTCGACGGTCCCGCCCTGTTCGCGTCGGGAATTGGACTGCCGGTACCGAGCAACGTGACCTCAATCATGACGTCATTCCTACCGTTTCGGCAGCGTCAAATGGCCAGATCGCTCGTTTCAATAGTGTATTGACCAAATTCGCGAAAGCAGCATGTAAACAAGCCGTGTCCAGCGGTAACGCAACCCCCGAAATATCAATAGGTCATTTACGGCCAAGAAACAGGCCGGCAACAGGGCGCCCATAGCGTCAAGCCATGTCTTTCGACTACTCACGACTCGCCGCAACCTGTGCGGTCGAGTCACCCGACAAAGCGATAACCCTGCCGCCCGAGGCTTACGGCAGCGACGACCTCTACGCGCACGAAGTCGACCGCATCTTCAAGCGCGGGTGGATCCCGCTATGCCGAGTCGAGCAAGTGGCCACGCCCGGCAGCTACTACAGCATCGACATCCTCGGTACGCCGTTGGTCGTGACGCGCGACCGGCACTCCGAAATCCGTGTGCTCTCCCGCAACTGCACGCATCGGTGGATGGAGGTGTGTAGCGGAGCGGGCGAGGCCAACGTGCTGCAATGCCCGTATCACCTGTGGTCGTTCGGTCTCGACGGGCACCTCGCCGGTGCGCCGGAGATGAAACACTCGCCGGGATTCGAGCGGAATGACTATCCGCTCAAGAAGTTCCGTCACGAAGTCTGGAAAGGCTTCGTGATGGTCAACTTCGACGGACAGGCGGAGTCGTTGGCCAGCCAGTACGCGGCACTCGACCCGATCGTGGACGCCTACGACCTGGAGAACTACCAGACCGTGGAGCAGACCGACTGGGGTGTGTGCGAATGGGACTGGAAGATCATGGTGGACAACTTCATGGAGTGCTACCACCACATGGGGCCGCACCGCGGGTCGCTGGAGGACCGATTCCCGGCGACGCTGAGCTACACCGGTGAAGTCGGCGAGTACTTCACCACGATGTGGTCGAAGCAGGTTGACGGCTATCCCTCCGATCCGCCGTTTCTCTCGCCGGGTGCCGACACGCTGACCGCGGAGCACAAGGACCGGTCACTGATCTTCATCGCGTACCCGCTGCTGCAGATCGCCATGGGTCCCGCATACATGTACTGGCTCAAGACACTTCCGCTCGGGGCGGGCAAGATCGAACTGCAGCTCGACATCTGCATGTCGCCGGCCGCGCTGGCCGCGCCCGGCCTCGAGGAACGTCGTAGCGAGCTGGTCAAGTTGATCTGCGACATCCACCGCGAGGATCTCGACGTCTGCGCCGCGGTACAGCGTGCCGTCCGGTCAGGGGTGTCAAGCACGGGCCGGCTCTCGCATCTCGAACGGCCGCTGTGGGAGTTCTATCGCTACCTCGGGCGTGAGCTCGGAATCATCAGCACCACAACCACTCTCGCATCGGCAGGATGACATATCAGATGACGACAACCCTGAACGGACAGACTGGCGTCGCGTCGATGGCACGCGAGGTCGCTGACGAGCTGGCGGGAAAGGGCGTCAAGTACGCCGCGATCAGCTTCGTCGACATGCACGGCAAGCCGAAGTGCAAGATGGTGCCGCTCGGTCATCTGACGCAGGCGGCGCTGGGATCGGAGATGTTCACCGGCGCGGCGCTCGACGGCGTACCGCAGGACGTGAACGACGACGAGGTCGCGCCGCACCCGGACCTCGGCGCCCCGATCATCATGCCGTTCAACCGCGAAGTCGCCTGGTTCCCAGGCGATCTGTGGATCGGCGACACCCCGTTCGAGGCGTGCAGCCGGCAGATCCTCAAACGCGTGACCACCGACGCCGCATCGCTGGGATACACGTTCAACCTCGGCATCGAGACAGAGTTCTTCCTGCTCACAGATACCGACAAGCCGGCACCCGCCAGCGCGGACGACACCCTCGACAGACCCTGCTACGACCTGCGCACGATGCTGCACAACTATCCGGTGGTCGACGAGATCGTCTCGGCGATGAACGAACTCGGCTGGGACGTCTACTCGTTCGACCACGAGGACGGCAACGGCCAGTTCGAAACCGACTTCACCTACACGAACGTGGTTTCGATGTCCGACCGTCTGGTGTTCTTCCGGATGATGGTCGGCGAGATCGCCCGCAAGCACGGCCTGTTCGCAACATGGATGCCGAAGCCGTTCGCGGATCGCACCGGCAGCGGCGCGCATTACAACATGTCGCTGGCCGACGCCTCGGGCGCCAATCTATTTGCCGCCGACGATGATCCGCGGCAGTGCGGCCTGTCCACGCTCGGCTATCAGTTCATCGCCGGAGTGCTGCGGCACGCAGACGCCATCTGCGCGGTGATCGCCCCGACGGTCAACAGCTATAAACGTCTGGTCAAGCAGGGCAGCATGTCCGGGCTGACGTGGGCCCCGGTGTTCGCGTGCTACGGCGACAACAACCGCACCAACATGCTGCGCATCCCGCGTGGCGGCGGCCGCGTCGAGTGCCGGGCCGCCGATGCCGCCAACAACCCGTACCTCGGTGGCGCGCTGATGCTGGCCGCCGGTCTTGAGGGCATCCGTGAAGGGCTCGACCCCGGCGAGCCGAACCGGGACAACCTGTACCGGCTCACCGAGCCCGACCTCGTCGAGCGTGGAATTGGTTGGTTGCCACGGTCACTCGGCGAGGCCATCGATGCGCTCGAAGCGGATCCGCTGGTGCGGAAGGTGTTCGGGGATACGATGTTCGAGTCGTTCGTCGCGGAGAAGCGTGCCGAATGGGACGGGTACAACGCGCACGTGTCGGCATGGGAGACCGAACGCTACCTCAGGTTCTGGTGACCATGACCCACAAGTGGGAGGAGCTCACGTCGGCGCAACTGGCCGACCGGCTCGCCACGGACCCGGATTGTGTGGCACTGATTCCCGTCGGGGCGACCGAACAACACGGACCCCATCTGCCGGTGGGCACCGACACCATCATCGCCACCGCGCTCGCCGATGCCGCTGCGGGGGAGGTGGCGGTGGTGTTGCCGCCACTTGCCTTCGGCGCCAGCTTCTTTCACGGCACGCGGCTCCCAGGCACGGTCGCGTTCTCGGGTGAGGAAACAGCGGCCGCGGCCGGGCTGGTCGCCGAAGCCTGTGTTGACTCCGGTTTCCGCAGGCTGCTCTTCGTGAACGGTCACGTCGGCAACGCGGCCCCGCTGTGGATTGCCTGCGACCGGTTCCGGCGCGAGTTTCCCGAACTGCGCATCGGGGTCATGCAGTGGTGGGACCTGACCCCCGATATCGCCCGTCGGGCCACCGAAGACGCCGCGGACTGGCACGCCAACGCGGCCGAAACATCGCTCATGCTCGTGCTGCGACCCGAACTCGTCGATACCGACAGGATGCGCGACGCCGACGATCCGGATCGGACCGAGGGCGCCGTTTTTCGCTACGCGGTCCAGCATGTCTCCACCAACGGCGTCACCGGATACCCGTCACGCGCATCGAAGTCGATGGGGCTGCAACTGTGGCAGGACGTGGTCGCCGCCGCACGCGAACTCGTCGAGCGCGCTCACAGCGAGAAGGCGCCGCTTGGCTAAACTCCACGCCATCGGACGACCGCGCAACAACACCTCCAACGCGTCGACGACGTCACCCCGTGCCGACATCGTCAACGCGGCGACGAAGCTGTTCTCCGAAAAGGGCTATGCGCAAACGACGATGAGCGATATCGCCCGCGCGGCGGGCCTGCAGCAGTCGTCGCTGTACTACTGGTTCCGTAACAAGGAACAGCTGCTGGGCGAGACGCTGCTGGTCAACCGGGCGCCGCTGAAGTTCATCGCGGAGGTCGGCGCTGGTTCCGGCTCGCCGGCGGTCAAGCTGTACCGGCTGTTGCGGTTCGACACGATGCAGCTGGCGCTGTCGCCGATCGACTTCAACGAGATCCAGCGCATCGCCCACGATCAGCGCGATGAATTCCACCAGTTCTGGACTGATTACGAACGGCTGAAAGACTGGGTCGTCGACCTGATCGGTGCAGCGATCAGCGAAGGAAAGTTCATCGACTGTGACCGCGAGCAGACCGCGGGCCTGCTGCTGAACTTCGATGAGGGCGCGCAGAAACGCACGCGGCTGCACACCGATCAGGGCGACCGAGTGGAGGAGGCCATCCGCGTCGGCGAACAGGTGGCGATCATCGCGGTGCGCGGACTCCTCAAACGTCCGAGCGAGATCACCCGGATCAGCGCACAAGCAACCCAGTTCGACGACGCGTCGATCGCCCTGCGCGTCACCCGGCCACAGCAGGACTGACTATTCGCGGCCCGCCGACACCCAGGTCAGGTCTCCGTAACGCTGGCCGGACACCGCCGCGCCGGCCGCGTCGAGGGCGTCGAGCTGCTCGGGCGTCAGCGTGACAGACAGCGAGCCAAGGTTTTCCTCGACACGGGAGGCCCGGCGCGTGCCCGGTATCGGCACCGACGCCACCCCCAGCGCATCGGCCCTGTATCGCAGCCATGCCAGCGCCACCTGTGCCGGCGTCGCGCCCTGCTGCTCGGCCACCGACTTCACCACGTCGACGACGGCGAGGTTGGCGTCCAACGCGTCCCCGCTGAAGCGCGGCATGGTTTTGCGGAAGTCCGTCGGTGACGACAGATCGGCGGCCGAGCGCACCGTGCCCGTCAAAAAGCCCCGCCCCAGAGGCGAATACGGCACGAAGCCGACGCCGAGGTCGGCGGCCGCGGGCACGACTCGGCGTTCGACGTCGCGGCTCCAGATCGACCATTCGCTTTGCACCGCCGCGATCGGATGTACCGATACGGCGGCCTGCAGCTCGTCGGCGGTGACTTCGGACAACCCGAGGTGGCGCACCTTGCCCGCGGCCACCAATTCGGCCATGGCGCCGACGGTTTCTTCGATCGGCACGTTCACGTCGCGGCGGTGCATGTAGTACAGGTCGACGACATCGGTTTGCAGTCGCTGCAGGCTTTCGTCGATGCACTGGCGAACATAGGCGGCGTCGCCGCGGACACCGATGCGGCCCGCTGCGCGGTCAGCCGGATTGCCGCTGATGCCGAATTTCGTTGCGAGAGTGACTTCGTCGCGCCGGTCGGCGAGCAGTTTGGCGATGAGCTTCTCGTTGTTGCCGCCGCCGTAGATGTTGGCGGTGTCGATGAATGTGACGCCAAGGTCCACGCAACGGTGCAAGGTGGCAAGCGACTCGGCGTCGTCGACCTCGCCGTAAACGGGTGTCAGCGCCATCGCGCCGAACCCGATTGCGCTGACGGTTAATTCGTTGCCCAGCGTTACTGCGGGCACAGAGTTGGAACTTGTCATGGCCTGTCCTAACGAGTCTCGCCGAAACTGTATTCCAGCAGGGACGACCGCGAATGCGATTTTCCACGCGGGAGGCTCAACCGTTGCGCAGCAACGGCCAGCGGCATCAGGCGCATGGCGACGTTGCGGATCGCGATGCCTGCCGACGTGGCGGGGATCAAGAGCTTCGTCGCGTATGTCACCGAATTCTCCTTCGCCGCGCGCTGGGGTCGGTGCTGTGCCTCGTAGGCGCGTAAGCCCGCCGGTATGTCGCCGGCCAGGGCATTCGCCAACGTATACGCACCGATCATCGCCAGGCTGGAGCCGTCGCCGAACAAGGAGACACACGATGCGGCGTCGCCGACCAATCCGATCCGACCCTGCGACCACGTCGGCACCTGGATCCGGCTCACCGAATCGAAGTACAGGTCATCGGCGGCCCTGACCCGGTCCAGTAGTTCGGGCACTCGCCACCCAGCACCGGCATAGGCATCACACAGCAGGCGCTTGTGCTGGTCGACGTCTCGGTGATCGAACTGGGGGATCTGTGGTGCGCGGAACATGAACGCCGCGCCCGGCCTGCCACCCGCAGGGTGAATGGCCACCGCTCGACCAGGCGTGTTGTACATGACGAGGTTTGTGCCCGTCTCGCCTTCCAACGGCAGCGTCGCGATGTAGACGCCAAGGTGTTTGAGGTAGTCCGTCTCGGGGCCGAACGCCAGGGCGCGTACACCTGAATGCGCTCCGTCGGCACCGATGACGACGTCGAATCGACGTGCTGGACCGGCGCTGAACTGCGCGGTCACCCCATCGGTGTCTTGCTCGAGTGCGGTCACTGTGTTGCCGTACTCGAATTCCACGTCGTCCGGCACCGCACCGCGCAGGATCGTCGCGAGCTCACCGCGGGACAGTTCCACCTCGCCCGGGGCGGCCCACGCGCTGCGCATGTCGACGCGGCTCACGACGCGTCCACGGGAGTTGACGATGACCATCTGCCGCACGCAGGTGTCGGCGTCGCGGATCTTCGCCATAACGCCCATCAGTTCGGCGACCTCGACGGCCGCACCGCGAACGTCGACCGGGCTGCCGCTCGACCGCAGATCCTGGGCCTGCTCGACAACCGTCACCTGAAAACCGGACTTGGCCAGCCAATATGCCGCCGTCGCGCCGGCGATGCCCGCGCCCGAGATCAATGCCGTACGCATAGGACTCACGCTAGCTACACCGAATGCAAAATTACAATGGCTGCAGAAAATTCTCAGATTCGCGGTAGGCTCCGAATCGTGTCGTCACTGCGTGAGCGCAAACGTCTCCGCACCCGTCAGGCTCTGATCGACGCCGCCGCGGAGCTCTTCGAGCAGCACGGGTACGACGGCACCACGATCGCGGACATCGCGGCCGCCGCGGACGTCAGTACCCGCACCTTCTTCTCTTACTTCTCGAGCAAAGAGGAGGTGCTTTTCCCGGATGCCGACGCCCGTGTCCAAGCCGCCTTGACGGCCATCGACGAGCGTCGGCCCGGCGAGCGGCCGACGGAAATCCTGTTGCGTGCCTTGGGCGAACTCGGTGACGCGGGCGATGATCTGGTCGGTCCGATGGCTGCGCTGCGGCTGCGGTTCGTGAAATCGGTTCCGTCCGTTCGGGGTAGGGGTCTTCAGCGTCAGCTCGATGCGCAGACCGAGATCGCCGCCCGGCTGCACGCCGCGTTTCCCGACGAGCTCGACGCGGTCGAGGCCGCAGCGTTGGTAGGCGCTTTCGTCGGCGCGATCGCAGGCGCGCTGGAGGTGTTGCTGCGCGAGGAAGACGATCCTGACGTGGTGCGGGAGCGACTTGGCCGCGCCACGGCCGTCGCGCTGCGGCCGTGGACGTGACTTTGTTGCAACGTCGGAATACCTTTCGCGCACGGCGCGTCGGCCCTAGCCTGTGAAGTAAGTCACGAGTGGAGGCTTCGATGCGAATCGCGGACGTCTTGCGGAACAAGGGTGCGGCGGTGGCGACCATCACCCCGGAGACGTCCGTCTCCGGCCTGCTCACCGAACTCGCTGTACACAACATCGGCGCGATGGTCGTCATGTCCCAGGACGGGTTGGTCGGCATCGTGTCCGAGCGCGACGTCGTGCGCAAGCTGCACGAGCTGGGCGCCGACATTCTCCGGCGCCCGGTCTCCGACATCATGACCACCGTGGTGGCGACCTGCACGCCCGACGATTCGGTCAACAGCCTCACCGCGTTGATGACCGAGAACCGAGTGCGGCACGTTCCTGTGGTGGTGAATGACCGGCTCGCCGGCATCGTCAGCATCGGTGACGTGGTCAAGACGCGGATGGAAGAACTCGAGGCTGAGCAGCAGCAGCTGCAGGCCTACATCACTCAGGGCCGGTAGGTGCCGACCGATATCACTGTGCGCGACGCGCAGAAGTCCGACGTGCGCGCACTTTCGGTCACGCTGGGCCGGGCCTTCTACGAAGACCCGATCATGAAGTGGATGTTGCCCGACGATCGCCTGCGCGCGAAGGGCCTGCCACGCATGTGGGCGATCTTGACGCGGCGTGAGTACTTGGCGCTCGGCGGAGTGGAGGTTGCCACCAACGGGTCGGACATCGGCGCCGCCACGCTTTGGGGACCCCCGCCGGGGCCACCGAAGGAGTCGCCACGCGACGCACTGATGCTGCTGCCCGCGTTCCTCTGGATCTTCCGGGGTCGCGCCAGGGCCGCCCAGGAAGTCGCCGAACTCATGAAAAAGGTGCATCCCGAGGAGCCGCACTGGTACTTGTTCGCCATCGGCAGTGATCCGACCGTGCGCGGCGCCGGTTTCGGTCAGGCGTTGATGCGCTCGCGGCTGGACCGCTGCGACGCCGAGCACGCACCGGCCTATCTGGAGTCCACCAAAGAGGAGACGGTGCCGTACTACATGCGGTTCGGCTTCGAGGTGACCGGCGAGATCAAATTGCCCGACGGCGGGCCGAGCATGTACCCGATGTGGAGGCGGGCTCGCTAGGTGGTCCCGGGGGACAACCGTCAGCTCCAGGAGTATTCGGCGCGCAGCCGCGCCGCGATCAGCTCGAACCTCTCCCGCTCGAGGATCGCGCCCTCACGCCGGATGCTCTCCTCCGGCACGTCGAGCACCCGGTCCAGCCGCACCCAGCTCTGCCTGCCCTCGTAATCCCAGCCGCCGCTGCCGATGCTCACCCAGTCCGGGTCGTCGCGGTGGTGCTCCTGGCTGGACAGCATCAAGCCCAGCAGGGTGCGGCGATCACGGCCAACGACGAGCACCGGCCGGTCCTTGCCGCGCGTCGGATCGTCTTCGTAAACGACCCACGTCCACACGATTTCGCCGGGGTCTGCACGGCCGTCGAGATCGGGCGCGTACACCAGCTTGCGGGCCCGCATCGCCGTCGGGACGCTGTCCTTGGTAATCGGGCGGCCGGCCGTCAGCGCGGGGGTTTCGCCGTTGGCCGAGCCGGCGAGCGCATCGAGGCCGATTCGGATCCCCACCTGGATACCGCGCTGCAGCGCATCTGACTTCTGCAGTTGGCGGACAAACTTCGGCGCCTCGTTGAACACCAGGTGCTCGGTGACATTGAGAAAGCGCTGAAACGTCTTCCACTGCGACGCCATGTTTCGAGCATAAGCGACCGGCGGTCGCCGCGATTGTGTCGACAGTGCTCCTCCTCGATACGCTGGTAGCGCACAATGCCCGTCCGACCAGGAGATTCCCATCAGCAGTTTGGCCGACCAGACCTTCACCGCGCCGGCGCAGATTCGGAACTTCTGCATCATCGCCCATATCGATCACGGCAAGTCGACGCTGGCTGACCGGATGCTGCAGCTGACCGGCGTGGTCGCCGATCGGGATATGCGCGCCCAGTACCTGGACCGGATGGATATCGAACGCGAGCGCGGCATCACCATCAAGGCCCAGAATGTCCGGCTGCCATGGAAGGTCGGCGATCAGGACTACGTGCTGCACCTGATCGACACCCCTGGCCACGTCGACTTCACCTATGAGGTGTCGCGGGCGTTGGAGGCGTGCGAGGGCGCGGTGCTGCTCGTCGATGCCGCCCAAGGCATCGAGGCGCAGACGCTGGCCAACCTGTACCTCGCACTCGACCGCGATCTCGCGATCATCCCGGTGCTCAACAAGATCGACCTGCCCGCGGCCGATCCGGACCGCTATGCCGCGGAGATCGCCCACATCATCGGCTGCGAACCTGCCGATGTGCTGCGGGTGTCCGGCAAGACCGGCGACGGCGTGCCGGAGCTACTCGACGAGGTCGTGCGCCAGGTTCCGCCGCCGACGGGCGACGCCGACGCCCCGGCCCGCGCGATGATCTTCGACTCGGTCTACGACACCTATCGCGGCGTGGTCACCTACGTGCGCGTCGTCGATGGCAAGATCGTCCCGCGCGAGCGGATCAAGATGATGTCCACCGGCGCCACCCACGAACTGCTCGAAGTCGGCATCGTCTCACCGGAACCGAAACCCGCGGCCGGTCTCGGCGTCGGCGAGGTCGGCTACCTGATCACCGGCGTGAAGGATGTGCGCCAGTCGAAAGTCGGCGACACCGTGACCACCGCCCGCCACGGCGCCTCGGTGCCGCTGACCGGCTACCGCGAGCCCAAACCGATGGTGTACTCCGGGCTGTATCCCGTCGACGGCTCCGACTACCCGGACCTGCGCGATGCGCTTGACAAACTGCAGCTCAACGATGCCGCGCTGACGTACGAGCCGGAGACGTCGGTGGCGCTGGGCTTCGGCTTCCGCTGCGGCTTTCTCGGTCTGCTGCACATGGAGATCACCCGTGAGCGGCTTGAGCGCGAATTCGACCTTGACCTCATTTCCACTTCGCCCAACGTGGTGTACCGAGTGGTCCTCGAGGACGGCAGCGAGAAGGTCGTCACCAACCCATCGGACTGGCCCGACGGCAAGATCCGCACGGTGTACGAGCCCGTCGTCAAGACCACCGTCATCGCCCCGAGTGAATTCATCGGCACGATCATGGAGTTGTGCCAGTCCCGCCGTGGCGAACTCGGCGGCATGGACTACCTGTCTCCCGAGCGGGTGGAGCTGCGTTACACAATGCCGTTGGGAGAGATCATCTTTGACTTCTTCGACGCGTTGAAGTCGCGGACCCGCGGCTACGCCAGCCTCGATTACGAGGAAGCGGGGGAGCAGGAAGCCTCACTGGTCAAGGTCGACATCCTGTTGCAGGGCGAGGCCGTCGACGCGTTTTCGGCGATCGTGCACAAGGACTCGGCCTTCGCCTACGGGAACAAGATGACGACCAAACTCAAGGAGCTGATCCCGCGCCAGCAGTTCGAGGTTCCGGTGCAGGCTGCCATCGGTTCGAAGATCATTGCCCGCGAAAACATCCGCGCGATCCGCAAAGACGTGCTATCGAAGTGTTACGGCGGCGACATCACGCGCAAGCGCAAGCTGCTCGAGAAGCAGAAGGAAGGCAAGAAGCGGATGAAGACGATCGGTCGGGTGGAGGTGCCGCAGGAGGCGTTCGTCGCCGCCCTGTCCACCGACGCCGCCGCCGACAAGGCCAAGAAGTAGGAACACAGAATGCGCTCATCACGATCGGCGATCGCGGCGATGAGCGCATGCGTGGTTCTTGCCGGCTGCGCCTCAGCGGTTGAAGGCGCCCCCGCTGTCCACATCGTCGACGCCGCCAAGCCCTCCGTGTCGCGCTCCCTGGACCAGGTCTTGCCGACCGTCGACGAGCTGGCCACCACGCTGGGAACCGGCGGGTTCATGGGTCAACTCGTCAAGGGTGGGCCCGACATGTTGCTGCAAGGCGTCGGCGAGTCCGACGCCACCCCCGCCGACTGTGTGAGCCCCACCTACCGGCTGCAGAAGGTTGTGTATCAGGCCAGCCCGGTGCGATCTGTGGCGAGCCAATCGTGGGCGGGCGGCGACGCGAGCGGCCCTTCTGCGTCGGGCTTTTTCGGCGTGGTTCAGTTCGCCAGCGCCGACGACGCCCAGAGATTCTTCGCGGCTTCGGCCGACAAATGGCATCGATGCAACGGCCAGACGCTGGTCGTGCATCAACCCCAGCACGGTGCAGACGGGTTGAGCAGGATCGCCGACGTCGTCGTCGGCAACCGGGTGGTGTCGGCGGTGGTCATGCGCGACGCCGGCTCGACGATTCAACGCGCGCTCGGCGTAGCCGCGGATTGCGTTGTGGACGTGGAAGTTTCGGATGCCGGCAACGGTTCGGCGGATGCGATCAAGGTCGCGAACCTCATGGTCCAGAAAATCGGCGCGCCCTGACTCATCGGACGGGGGAGTCATGTCAGAACCCATGCCCGATCGTGCGTCACTGATGGCTGATCTCGAGCGTGTGCGCGCGGACTTTCAGCGTCTGATCGCGCTCGCGGAGGAAAACGACTGGGCGAAGCCGACGCTCGGAACCCGATGGACCAACGAGCAATTGCTGTTCCACATGGTGTTCGGCTACATGGTCGTCAAGCGACTGCTCGTCCTCGTGCGGATTTTCGGGCGCCTACCCGATTCAGTCAGTCTGGGTTTCGCGCGTCTTCTCGATTCGGCGACGCGTCCGTTCGACGTGATCAACTACTACGGGTCGTGTCTGGCTGCCACCGTCTATGACCGCAGGCGAATGGCCGCGAAGCTCAACCGGACAATCGACTCCCTCGAAAGATCGCTACGACGTGAGCCGCCTCCGGCGTTTCGCCGCGGCATGCATTACCCCGTCCACTGGGACCCGTACTTTCGCGAATACATGACGCTGGCCGATGTCTACCGCTACCCGGGTTTGCACTACGACCACCACCGTCAGCAACTCACGCTGACGAATCTCGTGTGAGCAGTGGTCGCCATATCGAGTCTTGCTGCGAGCTCGCGATACTGGCAAAAATTGACGGCCACCCGACGACGGCCGCGATAGTCGGTCACAATAGCGCGGTGACCTTCATCGGCCCGGCTGCCCGGGCATGCGCCGTTGGCGCGGCCATCGCGGCGTCTGTGCTGCTCTCCGGTTGTGTGAGCACTGTTTCCGGGACCGCGGTGCGCGCGCAGAACGCCGGACCGGTCGACGTGCCGCCGCTGAACGAAGCCAAACTCGATCATGTGTTGCTGTCCATCGGCGAACTGAACGGGATCGTCGGCTCCACCCAGATGAAAGTCACCAGCGAGTTGGAGCAGATGACGGACCACTCCGGCCAGGTTTCCGACCCCGATTGCCTCGGCGCGATCTACGGGGCCGAACAGCCGGTGTATGCCGGTAGCGGATGGACCGCGATGCGCGACCAGGTGGCGCGCGAACCCAGCGAAAACAACGAGCACTGGGTCGAGCAGACCGCGGTGCTCTACCCGTCTGCCGACAAGGCGCAGAAGTTCTTCGACGAGTCGAAGTCGTCATGGCAGCGATGCGGGAACTTTTCGATTTCGGTCGACGACGCCGATTCGACATACCTGTGGCAGATCGACAAGGTCTCTGCGGACGACACCCTGATCACGCAGATAACGACGCAGGAGGACGCCGACGGCTGGGAGTGCCAGCATGCGTTGTCGGTGGTGTCGAACGTGACCGTCGAGGCGTGGGCGTGCGGCTACGGCATCAAGGACGAGGCCGCCACAATAGCCGACCAGATGGTCGCCAACGCCGCGAAAAAGTAAGCGGCACAAGCAAGGTCAGGAATTCGCGGCATCGATAACTCCTTGGATGGCGTGCCAAATGTGTTCTGCGGCGCGGTCGGGGTCGGGTTGGCCGGAGTCGAGCCAAGCGATGACCGACTCCAGCGTCACGGTCGGAACCAGCCGTGCCGCCCAGTCTTGCCAGGGACCGGCCGGCATCCTCTCGGTCAGCTCGAGTTGGGCGATTTCGGTCGCGGTTGAACGCAAGGTGTCGACCACATCACGGAACTGCGGTTCGCGCGCCGCGTGGCGGAACAGCAACCGGAAACCATCGGGATCCGCCGCGGCCGCACGCAGCAGCACGGGAATGGTGCCTTCGTCGTAGCCCTCGCTGCCGACGGTCTCGTCGAGTTGCGCGCAGGCGCGGTCCAGGACCGCGCGGTAGAGCTCGGCTTTGGAGTCGAAGTGTCGGTAGAGGATCACGTGCGAAACGCCGGCTTCCGCGGCGATGTCGTCGAGGCTGGTCGCGGCGAATCCGGAGCGAGCGAAGGCGCGGGTGGCCGCATCGAGGATCTGTTCGCGGCGCTCGGCCCTAGCCATGCGGCGGACCCGCGGCGGCCGCTCGACTGACGCCGCTGCCATGCCGACCTCCTCTTGTTTACATCGGATTATACAAGTAGCTTTGTTAAAGGTGACTTATACAACCGGCCGCGTCCAGTGGAGACCGCCATGACGACCCCGTTGCAACTACCGTTCGAGCAGGTAGACCCGCTGCAGGTGACACCGCAGCTGCGGGAATTACTGGCCACGGGCCACATTCACCGCGTGCGAACCGAGGTTGGCGATCCGGCGTGGTTGGTCACGCATCACGCCGATGTGCGGCGGCTACTCGACGACGAGCGGCTCGGGCGCGCCCACCCGGAGCCGGAGACCGCCCCGCGATCGAGCGAGTCGGCGCTCTTCGGCGGACCCATGGGAAATTTCGCCACCGAACACACCGACCACACGCGGATGCGGGCACTGCTGCAACCCCACTTCACGCCGCGGCACATGCGGAATCTGCGTACGCACATCGAGACCCTTTCAACCAGCTTGCTCGACGAGCTGACCGCGCAGGGTTCGCCTGCCGACCTGCATTCCATGCTGGCGGTGCCGCTGCCGATCTTGGTCATCTGCGAACTGCTCGGTGTGCCCTACGAGGATCGTGACCGGTTCCGCGCGTGGACGACCGCGGCGGCCAACACTCGCGACCACGCCGCGTCAGAAGATGGGCTGGCACAGCTGCACGCGTATGGCCGTCAGCTTGTCGCCGTCAAACGCCGCACGCCGACCGACGATGTGATTTCGCGGTTGTGCGCGACCGACGGGGTTTCCGACGACGAGGCCGCCGAACTGTCGATGGCATTGCTGTTCGCCGGACACGAGACCACGGTGGTCCAAATCGGCCTCACTGCAGTGCTTTTGATGGGTAACCCGGAAGAGTGGCAGGCACTTGTCGACGAGCCCGCCTTGGTTCCGAAGGCGATAGAGGAGACTCTGCGCGCATCCCGGCGAGGCGGTGGCGTGTTGCCTCGCTACGTGCGCACTGACCTGGAGATCGGGGGAGTCACCGTCAAGGCGGGAGAGCTGGTATTGCTCGAAATCGGCGCAAGTAACCATGACCCGGACGTATTCGCGGATCCGGATCGAGTGGATGTAAATCGTTCGGGCGCAAACCATCTCGCGTTCGGACATGGTGCCCGTTACTGTCTGGGCGCGCCGCTGGCTCGCATCGAGCTACAGACGGTGTTCACGCAACTCGTCTCGCGATTCCCGACGATGCGACTAGCAGTCGACACCGACGAGTTGACGGTGCGACCCGACTCGCTGGCCGGAGGGTTGACCGAACTGCCGGTGCAGTGGTGACGGTCGTCTAGCGGCTTGCCAACGGTTCCAGTCGCCCGCGCTGGACCAGGTCGCCCCAGGCGGTGAACGCCTCGGCATGTTGTGCCGACGACGAGCCGCTTGCTAATGCGACCAAACCTCCCGCCAGCCGTCCGATGCCGATGCCGGTCTGATGCACGACGCGGACCAATTCGTCGAACGCCTCACGGTCCGAGCAGCCGCGCAATCCGACCAGAATGCCGGTGGCCACATCGATCACCCGTCGCGACGACTCATCCCCCACGCGATAACTCATGCATGCGATGGTGCGGGACGGAAAATGTCAGAGCAAGACATCAGAGCACGATGATCCTGAATGGCTACCGACTCGTCACCCGCGCGCAACCGGACCGTCAGTTTCAGCGCGAGCGCTCAGCTGCGTACGGTTTTCGGCCGATATTGCGTACCAGGCTGAGCGCTCGACGAATCGTCCCTACATCGGGGCGTTAGCTGGCTGGAACACTCCGGAGCTGTCGGCTTCCTCCTCGGCCCGGATCACGTGCACGACGGCATTGATCAACGCCAGGTGGGTGAACGCCTGCGGGAAGTTGCCCAGATGCCGCCCCGTGCGCGGCTCGATTTCCTCGGCGTACAGATGCAGCGGGCTCGCGAATGACAGCAGCCGCTCACACAGATGTTTGGCCCGGTGGATCTCGCCGATCTCCACCAGCGCCGATACCAGCCAGAACGAGCAAATCGTGAACGTGCCTTCCTCACCGGACAGGCCGTCGTCGGTCTCCTCGGTGCGGTACCGCAGCACCAACCCTTCCTCGGTCAGCTCATCGGCGATCGCCAGCACCGTTGCGCGGACCCGCGGGTCGTCCGGGGGCAAGAACCGGGTCAGGATGGCCAACAGCAGCGACGCGTCCAGCGCGTCGTCGCCATAGCGCTGGGTCAGCACGCCACGGGAGTCGACGCCGTGGGTCAACACGTCGGCCTTGATCTCCTCGGCAATGGCCCGCCACTGCTGCGCATAACTCTTTTCGCCCTGCAGCTCGGCCAGCTTCGACCCGCGATCCAGCGCCACCCAGCACATGATCTTCGAGGACGTGAAGTGCTGCGGCTCGCCGCGCACCTCCCAGATGCCGCGGTCGGGTTCGCGCCAGTGTTTGATCGCCTCTTCGACCTGTTGCTTGAGCACCGGCCACAACGTGTCGGATATCTGCTCACGCGACTTGGCGTGCAAATACACCGAATCCAGCATCGTGCCCCAGATGTCGTGCTGCATCTGGTTGTACGCGCCGTTGCCGATGCGCACCGGCCGGGCGTTGTCATATCCGGACAGATGGTGCAGCTCTTCTTCGACAAGGCTGCGTTCACCGCCGACCGCATACATCACCTGAAGTGGATGGCGCTCACCGTTGTTCGCGCCCGACACATCGGCGATGAATGCGAAGAAATCGTCGGCCTCTCGGTCAAGGCCCAACGTGTACAGACCCCACAGCGCGAACGTCGAGTCACGCACCCACGCGTAGCGATAGTCCCAATTTCGTTCGCCCTGAGGGGTTTCCGGCAACGACGTCGTCGGTGCCGCCAGCAGGGCGCCGGTGGGCGAGTAGGTCAAGCCCTTCAACGTCAGCGCGCTGCGCTGCAGATAGGACCGCCACGGGTGGTCGGGGAAGTCGCCGATGTTGATCCACTGCCGCCACATTTCACTGGTCTGCCACATCTTGTCGGCGGCCTCGTCGTAGGTCTGCGGCGCTGGATGCTTGGACCAGGACAGCGCGACGAAGACGTTGTCGCCCTCCTTCATTCGTGTCCTTGCCCGCGCCTCGCGGCCCTCCAACCCGATGCGCAGGTTGGTGGTCAGCCGCAGAGTCGGATGCGAATCCGGGTTCTTGGCCGCCCGCGCGATCGCTTCGCCGTAGGCCTGGGCGGAGTACTCCCAAGTGGCGTTGTTTCGGTGGTAGTCGAAGGACGGCTCGCAGTTCATCACCATCTCGACGGTGCCGCTGACGCAGCGCACGGTGCGCAGCAGGATGTGCTCGGCATCCCAGTCCATCGGTGTCCGGCGATGCGTGCGAGACCTCGTCTCGATGTCGTGCCACGGGCCCATCACCAGCGCATCACGCACGATCAGCCAGCCGGTGTGGGTCTGCCACGTCGTTTCCAGGATCAGGCTGCCGGGCAAATAGCGCCGCGCTGCCGGCACCGTCACCCCGTAGGGCGCCAGTCGAAAATGGCCCGCACTGCGGTCCAAGATCGCGCCGAACACGCTGGCGGAGTCGGGCCGCGGCACGCACAGCCACTCCACCGAGCCGGCCGACGAGATCAGGCACGTGGTCTCGCAGTCGGATAGGAACGCGTAGTCGGCGATCGGCGGGAAGGGGTTACGCAACGACCCGGCGGACGTGTACGGCACGGGTGCCGTCACTGTCAACGGGGCGTTCGACACGCCTGAGTGCATCGTCGATGCCCCGTCGGAAGGCTGGCTCTGTTGCAAAACCATGCCGACATCATCGACTGCCGACCTGCCCGGCGTCTACTCGTGGTGCGGCGCGCCGTTCATCGCCGGGCAAACTTCGGTATGTGTTCAGGCAGCGGGCCGATCGCCACGCCATAACCCACCAGGGCTCGCAGTGCCGGCACCTTCGGGGCGATCCGCACGAGCAGCGGCGGTTTGGTGGCCTTGTTCGACGACACCGCGACCGCGATCACGCGCGCGTGGACCACCCGCTGCACCAACTGGATCAAGGCGGCAGGGAACCATCGACGGACCTGCAGCCGGGCCAAATGCCTGGTCGAGAGCGTGCCGGCGCGCAGAGGGCCCGCCAGTACGGTGGCGGCGGCCACCGCGTCGGCGACCGCGAGGTTGATTCCGACACCGCCGACCGGTGACATCGCGTGGGCGGCGTCGCCGATCAGTAACAGGCCGTCGGTGTACCAGCGGGGCAGCCGGTTCAGCTGGACGTCGAGCAGTTTCACGTCGTCCCACGACGCCAGGGCCGTGACGCGGTCCGCGAGCCAGGGCACCAGCGACGTCACGCCGCGGTGCAGCGCCTCGATGCCCTGAGAGCGCAGTTCGGCGTCGCGGCCCTTGGGAATGATGTACGCGATTTGGAAGTAGTCGCCCCTGTCGATGGTGATGCATACCTGCCCGGCGCCCAGCACACCCGCCAGACCGTGAGGGTCGTCGGGGTTGCGCGGCAACCGGAACCACCAGACGTCCATCGGCGCACCGAAACTTCTCGGTGTCAGGCCCATTTCCTTGCGCAGGGTGGACGATCGACCATCGCACGCGACCGTCAAGTCGGCATGCATCTGAAGGGTTTGCCCGTCGGCGTCTCGGTAGCTGACCCCAATCACCTTGTCGCCCTGACGGATCGGTGCGAGGACCTCCGTGCTGCGCAGCAGCGTGAACGTCGGTTCCTCCTCGGCGGCGGCGGCCAACAGCTCAAGAAAATCCCACTGTGGCACGAGCGCAATGTGCTTGTGCGGACCAGGGATTCGGTGCAGGTCCATGTCCACCTGCGTGCCCTGCACCTTCATGCTGATCGTGTCGATCTCCCGGTGCGGCATCTGCTCGAACTTGTCTGCCAACCCCAACTCGTCGAGTAATCGCAGAGTGCTCGCGTGGACGGTGTCGCCGCGAAAGTCACGCAGGAAGTCGGCGTGCTTTTCCATCACCGTCACATCGACCCCGCCACGGGCGAGCAGCAGGCCCAGCATGATTCCCGCGGGCCCACCGCCGGCAACGATGCATGTCGTCTGCTTCGCGTCGGTCGGCACTCCGTCATCCTTGCATCGAATAGTGTGGCCATGTGGGCGGCTTCCTCAACTGGTGGGACGGCGTCGAGCTGTGGCTTTCCGGGCTGCCGTTCGTCGCACAGACCGCGGTGGTGATGCCCGTGGTACTGGCCCTTGCGTACGGGATCGCCATGTTGCTTGACGGCGCTCTGGGCAACGGAATTCGGCTGCTGCGCCGGGGACGGCACGACGACGAGGATGCGAAGTGAGCGGATTGCCCCGATCGCGAGTGACGCTGGTGCTCGTCATCCTCGTGGTGTTGGTGATCGTCATGTGGCTGTTAACTCGTTAAGTCGGCTAAGCCCCAACTGGCAACGCTCACTGACTCTGTTATTCTTCGCGCCATGCGTACAGCGTCCGGCAACAAGAGCGGCCACATCCTGGCCCTCATTGCCGTGGGATTCACTGCTGTCGCAGATGTCTGTTGTTGTCGCTGACTCCACGCCCGTCCGCGGTTTGGTGTCGGTAGCGGCTGTGTCACTGCCCAAATACTGATCCTTCGCCTTGCCGTTGTGGCGGGACTGTCCGTTGTTCCCGCAAGGAAAGGTCATCAATGCTCAACATCCGAAAGTCCTGGCGTTATGGCGCCGCTCTGACCGCCACGGCGACGCTGCTCGCCGCGTGCGGCGGCGGTTCCAGCGACGTCGCCGGTGGCAGCCAGCAGCCGGCCGCCGAGACCACGCTCACGCTCGTCGCGTACGCGGTGCCCGAGCCGGGCTGGAGCAAGATCATCCCGGCGTTCGCTGCCACACCGGAAGGCAAGGGCGTGGCGGTGACCACCTCGTACGGTGCGTCCGGCGACCAGTCCCGCGCCGTCGTCGACGGCAAGCCCGCCGACATCGTCAACTTCTCGGTCGAGCCGGACGTCACCCGCCTGGTCAAGGCCAACAAGGTGGCCAAGGACTGGAACGCCGACGCCACCAAGGGCATCCCGTTCGGCTCGGTCGTTTCGCTCGTCGTCCGCAAGGGCAACCCGAAGAACATCAAAGACTGGGACGACTTGCTGAAGCCTGGGATCGAGGTGGTCACCCCGAGCCCGCTGAGCTCAGGCTCGGCCAAGTGGAATCTGCTGGCGCCCTACGCCGCCAAGAGCGACGGCGGTAAGGACCAGCAGGCCGGGCTGGATTACATCACCAAGCTGGTGACCGAGCACGTCAAGACGCGGCCCGGTTCCGGTCGGGAGGCCACCGACGTGTTCCTGCAGGGCACCGGCGACGTGCTGATCAGCTACGAGAACGAGGCGATCAACGTCGAACGGCAGGGCAAGCCCGTCGAGCACCTCAACCCGCCGCAGACGTTCAAGATCGAAAACCCTGTGGCCGTGGTCACCTCCAGTGCCCACCTGGACAAGGCGACCGCACTGAAGAACTACCTGTTCACCAAGGAGGGTCAGAAGATCTGGGCGCAGGCCGGATTCCGGCCGGTTGACCCGTCGGTCGCCCAGGACTTCGCCGTCGACTTCCCGGTGCCGCAGAAGTTGTGGACAATCGCGGACCTTGGCGGATGGAGTGCGGTTGATCCCGCGTTGTTCGACAAGGACAACGGCAGTATTACGAAGATCTACAAGCAGGCGACTGGATGACAGCTGCTCTTAACCCCGAGGCGACCCGGCCCGAACTCACCGGCGACGGTGAGGGCGGTCGGGCGCCCGGCCCGTTGAGGGGACGGTTCGGCACGACGTCACTGCGGGTCGGCGCGGCATCGATATGGCTGTCCGTCATCGTGCTGCTGCCGCTTGCCGCAATCGTGTGGCAGGCCGCCGGCGGCGGTTGGCACGCGTTCTGGCTGGCCGTCACGTCGAACGCGGCGGTTGAGTCGTTCCGGGTGACGCTGACCATCTCGGCCGGGGTGACACTGGTGAACCTGGTCTTCGGGTTGCTGGTGGCCTGGGTTCTGACCCGCGACGATTTCCCCGGCAAGCGCCTCGTGGACTCGGTGATCGACCTGCCGTTCGCGCTGCCGACCATCGTGGCGAGCCTGGTGATGCTGGCCCTCTACGGGCCGAACAGCCCGATTGACCTTCATCTGCAGCACACCAAATGGGGTGTGGGCATCGCGCTGTTGTTCGTCACGCTGCCCTTCGTCGTCCGCTCGGTGCAGCCGGTCCTGCTGGAACTCGACCACGAGACGGAGGAGGCCGCGGCCTCCCTGGGCGCCAACAATTGGACGATCTTCACCCGGGTCGTCTTGCCGGCGTTGTTGCCGTCACTGCTGTCCGGGGCGGGTCTTGCGTTCTCACGGGCGATCGGTGAATTCGGCTCGGTGGTGCTGATCGGCGGTGCGGTTCCCGGCGAGACCGAAGTGTCGTCGCAGTGGATTCGGACCCTTATCGAAAACGACGACCGCACCGGCGCGGCAGCAATTTCCATTGTGCTGCTTGTGATCTCATTCGTGGTGTTGTTCATCCTGCGTGCGATCGGATCACGGGCGGCCAAGCGTGAGGAGCTGGCGCCGTGATTCTGTCACCCGTCGTACGGCATCTGCTTCGGTATCTCGCGCTGGCCTACGTCGCGATCCTGGTCATCGTCCCCGTCGCGCTGATTCTGTGGCGCACGTTCTCGCCCGGTGTCGGAGCCTTCTTCGAATCCATTACCACCCCCGCCGCGGTCTCCGCGCTGCAACTGTCGCTCATGGTCGTGGCGATCGTCGTACCGTTGAACGTGCTTTTCGGTGTACCGACGGCGTTGGTCTTGGCGCGCAACAGATTCCGCGGCAAGAGTGCCCTGCAGGCCGTGGTGGATCTGCCGTTCGCGGTGTCGCCGGTCGTAGTCGGCGTCGCGCTGATCCTGCTGTGGGGTTCGGCTGGGCTGTTCGGATTCGTCGAGAACAACCTCGGCTTCAAGATCATTTTCGGGTTTCCCGGCATCGTGTTGGCCAGCATCTTCGTCACGGTGCCGTTCGTCATCCGGGAAGTGGAGCCGGTGCTGCATGAGATCGGCACCGACCAGGAAGAGGCAGCCGCCACGCTGGGTTCGCGATGGTGGCAGACATTTTGGCGGGTGACGCTGCCGTCGATCCGGTGGGGCCTGACGTACGGCATCGTGTTGACGATCGCACGGACCCTCGGCGAGTACGGCGCGGTGATCATGGTGTCGTCGAACCTGCCTGGGTCGTCGCAAACCCTCACACTGTTGGTGTCGGATCGGTACAGCCGCGGCGCGGAATACGGCGCATACGCCGTGTCCACGTTGTTGATGACGGTTGCGGTGATCGTTCTGATCGTTCAGGTCGTACTCGACGCGCGGCGCTCGCGGGCAAGCAAGCAGGCATAGGGAGACGGGGAGATGACCGACGCAATCATCGTGCGGGGCGCGAACAAACGCTACGGCGACTTCGCGGCACTGGACAACGTCGACTTCGAGGTGCCTTCTGGCTCGCTGACCGCGCTATTGGGTCCCAGCGGTTCTGGCAAGTCCACTCTGCTGCGCGCCATCGCCGGACTAGACCTACCCGACACCGGCACGATCACGATCAACGGGCTCGACGTGACGCACATCCCGCCGCAGCGGCGCGGAATTGGCTTTGTTTTCCAGCACTATGCGGCGTTCAAGCATCTGACCGTCCGCGACAACGTCGCGTTCGGACTGAAGATTCGCAAGCGGCCGAAGGCCGAAGTCAAGGAGAAGGTCGACAACCTTCTGGAAGTGGTTGGCCTCGCCGGTTTTCAGACTCGCTATCCCAACCAGCTCTCGGGCGGCCAACGCCAGCGCATGGCGTTGGCCCGTGCGCTCGCGGTGGATCCCCAGGTCTTGCTGCTCGACGAGCCGTTCGGCGCGCTCGATGCCAAGGTCCGCGAAGATCTGCGCGCGTGGTTGCGCAGGCTGCATGACGAGGTGCACGTCACGACCGTGCTGGTGACCCACGATCAGGCGGAGGCCCTCGACGTCGCCGACCGCATCGCGGTGCTCAACAAGGGGCGTATCGAGCAGGTCGGCTCACCGACGGAGGTCTACGACGCGCCCGCCAATGCGTTTGTGATGTCGTTCCTCGGTGCGGTGTCGTCGCTGAACGGCTCGCTCGTTCGTCCGCACGACATCCGTGTCGGCCGCAACCCGCAAATGGCGATCGCCGGCACCGATGATTCTGTCCAGGCCACTGGCGTAGTGCGCGCAATCATCGATCGAATTGTGGTGCTGGGCTTCGAGGTTCGCGTCGAACTCACCAGTGCTGCCGACCACACGCCCTTCACGGCGCAGATCACCCGCGGCGACGCCGAGGCGCTGGGGCTGAAGGAGGGCGACACGGTTTACGTGCGCGCAACCCGGGTTCCCCCGTTGCCGGGCGGCACGGAGATCCCGAGGGCCGATAACGCCGACGACGACGAGGCGCTGACCAACGCCTGAGGCGGCCGGCTAAACGGAATCGGGCATCTGGAGTACCAGCTTGTGTCCGGGTGGCTGCGTGCCGAAGTCAGTATGTGCGCGAACGACTTCCGCGAACGGTACGGCGGTCACGGCGGGGCCATGAAGCGTTCCATCGGTGATCCGGTTCAGTTGGTCGGTCAGCATCTGCCGATACTTGGCCGGCTGTAGTGCGACGAGCAAGGGCACTGAACAGACTCGTTCACGCGGCGAGGCATACCGGCGCAGGTTGGTGATCAGGCCGCCGATGGCTGCGTCCCGCCGCCCGTGTCCGGGCCGCCCGGACCACGCCGTCCGTACCAGGGTGCCGTGTGGCGCCATCGCGGCGCGTGCCACCGGGCTGCCGGTGTGGTCGACACCGGCGTCGGCGCCGCCCGACGTCAGTTCTCGCACCTGCGCAGGCCAGTTCGGGTCGCGGTAGTCCACCACATGAGCGCCGAACGATTCGGCGTAGCCGCGTGTGCGCTCCGATGCTGTCCCAACGACTTTCACGTCATTCGCGCGGCCGTATTGACTGACCAGCGCTCCAACCGAGCCCGATACTCCCTGCACGAAGATGGTGCCGCCGGTTGGCAGCCGGCCAAGTTCGATCGCCAGCGCAGCTGTCACGAGATCAAGTGGCAACGCGGCTGCCTGAGCCGAGTCGAGCGAATCCGGCAGCGGCACAAGCCGACTCGACGGCAAGACGAGTTCGGTTGTGTAGCTGCCCATCCGCGGCAGGCACCCCGTGACGCGCATGCCTACCCGCAGCCCTCTGCGCTCCGCTGCGGCGTCAACGGTTTCCAGCACACCGACGAAGTCATAGCCGGGAGTGAAACCCGGCCGCGGCTGCAGGAGATAGTCGCCCGAGCGCGCCATCGCGTCGGTGGACCCGACCGAGGCATGCGTCACCCGGATCCGCACCTTCTTGCGACTCGGTCGCTCAGGCGTGAACTCGTCGATTTCCAGAACCTCGGGCCCTCCGAAGCCACTGACCCGTGCGCGCAACGCTTTGATCGCCATTCGACTTACGGTACAGTGTGCATCGTATGTCTGACAAGCTCGGCCGCCCGCGCGACACCTCCCTCGACGCCGCCATCGCGGCGGCGACCGAGGAGGTGTTGATCGACAACGGCTACGCGGCGGTGTCCATCGACCGGGTCGCCAAAATGGCAGGCACGACGCGAGCCGCTGTCTACCGTCGGGTCAAGAGCCGCGGGGAACTCGTCGTCGACCTGCTGATCCATCGGTTCGGCACCTCACCTGCGTCAGACACCGGCGACCTGCGCCAAGACATCGAACACGTCCAAGCACTTCAGCGCGTCTTCTTCGCCGATGCCGTCGTGCGTGCCGGGCTCGCTGGTCTGCTCAGCGACACCTATGCCGAACCCACGCTCGGCGCCGTTCTGTACGACCGTTTCCTCGCGCCGAGGCGCCACTCGGTCGCCGAGATGCTCGCCAGAGCTGCCGACCGCGGGCAGATCGCTCCGGTTGACGACCCGGCGCGCATCTCCGACATCCTCACCGGACCGCTGTTGTTTCGCGCCCTGGTACCGGCGATCGGGCCGATCGATGACGCTTTGATCGAAGCCACCGTCACCGCAGCCCTCAATGCGGTGTCCTAAGAGGCGACATCACGCGCGAATGAGCAACGCCGGATGTCCGTCGGATCCGCGCGGTACGGGATAGTAGGTCCGGTGTGTGGTCGGATCGACGGCCACCACGTGCGCGCCGTCGGCCAGATGGCCCGAACCGACCGACGCCAGTGCCCGATCGCGAAGGTCCAACACTGTGACGACGCCACTTTCGGCGGCCACATACAACCGGCGTGCGTTTCCGTCGTATGCCAGAACGTCGGGATCGTCACCGACTTCGCTGGAACCGGTGACACGCCAGGTGTTTTCGTCGATCGTGACCAGCTGGGCGTTCTGATCGCAAGCCACGAACGCCACGGCGTTTGACGGATCGACCGTCAGCCCGTGTGGATGCGCACACCCCGGTAGCGGCACCCGTCTCTCGACGGTCATCGTTGCGGGATCGATGACGGCCACATCGTTTCGGCCTTGGACCGCGACCAGCATCCGGTCGGTGGACGAGTCGTAGCTAACGTTGCCAACCTCACCGCCGAGTTCGACCGTGCCTCGCGGCCGCAGCGTGGTCGCATCGACGACGGTTTCGGTCCCTGCCGCTTCGTTGGTCGTCCAAATCGCGTTGCGGCGTGGGTCGTACGCCAGTCCGTCGGGATATGCGCCGGTTGGTGCACGGGCGATTTCTGCACCGGTGCTTTCGTCGATCGCGACCACCTGATTCGTGCCGGTAGCCGTGGCGTAGATACGGTTCAGAGCGCTGACGGCCAACACCCCGTGCACTTGCGACAGGTTCGGAATGGTCCGCACCACGCGTGAGGCGTCAACATCGACTTCGATGACTTCACTTGCCCCCAGATGCGCGACGAACAGTAATCGGCGTTGAACATCGAGGCTCGCATAGTCGAACCGCGAATCGTCGCCCGGTAGTCGAATATCCCCGACGGGACGCAGCGGAAGCGGTTGTGAGGACGCATGATCGGCGCATCCCGTCGCGATCATCGCGACGATGACCAGTGCCTGCAGCTTTGCAAGCATCGGCTCAGGCGGCTACGCGATCCTCGGCGGCCACCGCATCGAAGCGGTCCAGCACCGTCGCGGCGACCAGGTTGTGTGAGCCGAGCGGTTCGGCCATCGAAATACCTTGCGCGGCAGCAAAGGTCGCCACCCGGTCGGTGATAAGGCCGTGGGCCAGAAACCACGGAGCTATGACGAGCCGGCGTGCGCCTTTCGCCGACAGCTGTGTCGCCGCGTCCGCGATGCCCGGATGCGGACCGGTCGCGAACGCGACTTCGGCACCCACCCAGCGGGTGCCGGCACTCAACGCGCGTGCCACCGCCGACGTCCGCGCGTTGGCGGCGTCGTTTGAGGAACCGACCGCGACCACAAGCACGCCGAGTCCCTCGTCGTCAGGAGACACCCCGATCTCGGACAGTCGTCGTGTCAACACCGACAACAGCGCTGGATCCTCACCGAGCACGCCGGCCTGCTGCACAGCGGCTCCCGAATCGTCGATGACCGTGGGGATGTCGGTGCGGGCGTGGTACGCGTCGGCGAGAAGGAACGGAACCACGACGCCGCGGCCGGGGATGCCGGCCAACACATCGCGCAGATTCGGTGTGGTCTGTTCGAGAAATGCGGGACGGACGTCGAGCCATGGCCGCAGCCTCCGGATCCGGCCGGCGACCGCATGCGTCACCGCCGCCGACCGTGGGTCGGCGCTACCGTGCGCCGCCAGTACGAGTGTCACGACGCGTGCAAACCGCATTCCGTCTTCGACAGGCCCGCCCACCGGCCGCTGCGAGGATCGGCACCCTCGACCGGCTTTGCGGTGCACGGCGCGCACCCGATCGACGGATATCCCTCGAAGACAAGGGGATTGACCAGCACGCCGTTGGTGTCGATGTAGCTCTGGATGTCGTCGTCGGTCCACGCTGCCAGCGGATTGATTTTCACCAATCCAAAAGCCTTGTCCCAGCTGACGAACGGCGCGTTGGCCCGCGTCGGCGCCTCGACGCGACGAATGCCGGTCACCCACGCGGAGTAGCCCAGCAGCGCCTTGGAGAGCGGCTCGACCTTGCGCATGCGGCAGCACTCGTTGGGCTCGCGGGCGAATAGATCCTTGCCGTACAGCTCATCCTGCTTGGCAACGGAATTCTCCGGCGTGACGTTGACGACGTTGACCTCATAGACCGCCTCGACGGCGTCGCGGGTACCGATCGTCTCGACGAAGTGGTAGCCGGTGTCGAGGAACAGCACGTCCACACCGGGGCGCACCTTGGCCGCCAAGTCGACGAGCACCGCGTCCTGCATGTTGGACGCGACGATGTAGTTGCCGCCGAAGTTCTCGTCGGTCCAGCGCAGCAGGTCTTCAGCGCTGGCGCCGTCGAGCTCGGCCGCGCCGCGCTCGGCCAGTGCTTGTAGATCAGACTCGCTCATCAACTCAGTCACCTCAGGTCCGCCTCGTCTGCTCTTAGTGCCCACGTAGCGAAACGCTCGCCAAGCTCGCGTTGTTTCACGAAATTGCGAACAACACGGTCGATGTAGTCGCCCAGCTCGGTGGACAGCACCTTGTGCTGGCGCAACTTGCGGCCGAAACCGCTGTCCAGGCCCAAGCTGCCGCCTAAATGCACCTGGAAACCCTCGACCGAATTGCCGTCGCCGTCGTCGACCATCTGGCCCTTGAAACCGATGTCGGCGACCTGGATACGCGCGCACGAGTTCGGGCAGCCGTTGATGTTGACGGTGATCGGCACATCGAGCTGCGCGTTGATGTCCTCCAGCCGCTTCTCCAGTTCGGGCACCAGCACCTGGGCGCGCCCGCGCGTCTCGGCGAACGACAGCTTGCAGTACTCGATGCCGGTGCAGGCCATCAGGTTCTTGCGCCAGTGCGACGGCCGTGACGGCAGTCCGAGCGCATCCAGCCCGGCGACCAGCTCATCGAGTTTGTCGTCGGGCACATCGAGGACGATCAGCTTCTGGTACGGCGTGAAGCGGACTCGATTCGAGCCGGCGGCCTCGGCGAGGTCGGCGACCTTCGTCAGGATCGTGCCGGACACCCGGCCCGCGATCGGCGCGACACCGACGGCGTTGCGCCCGTTCTTGAGCTTCTGGATACCGACGTGGTCGATCGGATGCTTCACGGGTTCGGGCGCGGGCCCGTCGATCAGCTTGCGGCCCAGGTACTCGTCCTCGACAACCTGACGGAACTTCTCGATGCCCCAGTCCTTGATCAGGAACTTCAGCCGCGCCTTGCTGCGCAGGCGGCGGTAGCCGTAGTCGCGGAACACCGACGTCACGGCCTCCCAGACTTCGGGCACCTCGTCGAGCGGGATCCACGCGCCGACTCGCTGGGCCAGCATCGGGTTCGTCGACAGGCCGCCGCCGACCCACAGATCGAGGCCCGGCCCGTGCTCGGGGTGATTCACGCCGATGAAAGCGATGTCGTTGACCTCGTGGGCGACGTCCTGCAAACCCGAGATCGCGGTCTTGTACTTACGCGGCAGGTTGGAAAACGACGGGTTGCCGACGAAGCGGCGCACGATCTCCTCGAGCGCCGATGTCGGGTCGAGCACCTCGTCGAGCGACTCGCCGGCGAGCGGGGAGCCCAGCACGACGCGGGGGCAGTCGCCGCAGGCCTCTGTGGTCTGCAGACCGACCGCTGCCAGCCGCTCCCAAATCTGCGGCACGTCCTCGATGCGGATCCAGTGGTACTGCACGTTCTCGCGGTCGCTGATGTCCGCGGTGTCGCGTGCGAACTCGGTCGAGATCTCGCCGAGCGTGCGCAACGCCTCGGTGGTCAGTGCGCCGCCGTCGCAGCGCACCCGCATCATGAAGTACGAGGCCTCGAGGATGTCGGCGTTCTCGTCACCGGTCCAGGTGCCGTCGTAACCCTGTTCGCGCTGTGTGTACAGACCCATCCAGCGCATGCGGCCGCGCAGGTCCTGCTTGTCGATGCTGTCGAAGCCCTGCTTGGAGTAGATGTCGAGGATGCGGGCCCGCACATTGAGCGCATCGTCGTCCTTCTTGAACTGCTCGTTGGGGTTGAGCGGCTCGCGATAGCCGAGCTTCCACTGGCCCTCGCCACGCGGGCGCTTCACGGGCTTTGCAGTGGTCATCTGGTCTGGCTCCTTCTCGGAGCCGGCGTTCGAACCGCGCAATATCACCGGTCTTGGGCTGTCCGGCGGCGCAGATCCGGCGGCCAGCTGAAAGTACGGGGGTGGGCTGGGTCCTAGATCAATGCCATCAAGGCAGACAACAACAGGTACAAACGCGCTTGAAGTCGACGTGCCGCCGCGCCACCAGGGATACACGCTGGGGGTAGTTGCGGGCGATCACATCGCCAATTGTGCCACGAAGTCCCACAACAGCCCTAACCGGGGGAGATTTGCGCTCACGCTGAGCAAAACTGCGGTCTGGGAAACTGGATGTATGACGGTGCGAGCGGCTCACGCCGAGCTGCCGGCCCTGGACGTCACGCCAGGGCGGGCGTTCGGCATCTACATCCACGTGCCGTTCTGCGCGACGCGATGCGGATATTGCGACTTCAACACCTACACACCCGCTGAGCTCGGCGGCGCGAACCCCGATGGCTGGCTGTCGGCTTTGCAGGTCGAACTGCAGCTCGCGGCGGCCAGGCTGGGTTCGCCGCCAGCAGTGGACACCGTGTTTGTCGGCGGGGGAACACCGTCGCTGCTTGGCGGCGCGGGTCTGGCGGCGGTGCTCGACGCGGTTCGTGCCCATTTCGTTCTCGCGCCGGATGCCGAGGTGACCACGGAGGCCAACCCGGAGTCGACGTCGGCGCGCCTGTTCGAGACACTGCGCGAGGCGGGGTTCACCCGGGTGTCGCTCGGCATGCAGTCGATGGCCCCGCAGGTGCTGGCCGTGCTGGATCGCGTGCATTCGCCGGGCCGGGCGCTCGACGCGGCGGGGGAAGCCCGCGCGGCGGGCTTCGACCATGTGAACCTCGATCTGATCTACGGCACGCCGGGGGAGAGCGACGACGATCTGCTGCGCTCGGCCGACGCGGCGCTCGAAGCCGGCGTGGACCACGTGTCGGCCTACGCGCTGATCGTCGAGGACGGCACGGCGTTGGCGCGCCGGGTTCGGCGCGGCGAGATCGTGATGACCGACGACGAGGTGCTGGCGCGACGTTACGAGTTGCTCGATGCCCGGCTGTCGGCCGCGGGGCTGCAGTGGTACGAGGTGTCGAATTGGAGCCGCCCTGGCGGCGAGTGCCGCCACAACATGGGTTATTGGAACGGCGGCGAATGGTGGGGCGCCGGGCCGGGTGCGCATGGCTTTGTAGGGTCGACGCGGTGGTGGAATGTCAAGCACCCCAACGCCTATGCGCAGTCGTTGGCTGACGGACGGTTGCCGGTCGCCGACTTCGAACGGCTCGACGATTCGACGCGGCACACCGAAGACGTGATGCTGAGGACGCGGTTACGTGAAGGGCTGCCGGTGGCGCTCCTGGGCGCGGCTGAACGCCATCGCGCCGAGACAGCGGTCGACGACGGTCTGCTGGCGTGCGTGGCCGACCGATTGGTGTTGACCGACCGTGGCCGGCTGCTGGCCGATGCGGTGGTGCGCACACTGCTCGATTGACTGTCGAGTGTGGGGTTTGTGCACGCTTGTCGCGAATTTCGCGTGACATAGCCCCACACTCGACGTCAGGCTGATTGAACGACCGGCGCCCTCGCCTCGTTGTGATCAGCGTGGAGGAGTCATGACCGAAGAACAGGCCGACCTGCTGCGCGCAATTCACGACGCGCACAGCCAGTCGCTGTTGCGGTACGTATTGCGGCTTACCCGCGGCGACATGCCGTTCTCCGAAGACGTCGTGCAGGAGTCGCTGCTTCGGCTCTGGCGCAAGCCCGAAGTGTTGGAGCAGCCCACCGATTCGGTGCGGGCGTGGTTGTTCACGGTCGCCCGCAACCTGGTGATCGACGATCGTCGCAGTGCGCGCTACACCCGCGAACTGCAGAGTGAGTACCTTCCCGAGCGGCCATCGCCCGACGCCATCGGACCGGCGTTCGACAAGTGGATCCTCTCCGATGCGCTGCTGTCGCTGTCGGAGGACCACCGCACCGCGATCGTCCGCGCCTACTATTTGGGCCAAACGGTCGCCGACATCGCCCAGCAGGAACAGATTCCGGAGGGCACCGTCAAATCCAGGCTTCACTATGCGCTTCGCGCGTTGCGAATTGCGTTGCAGGAAAGGGGGGTTGTCCGGTGACGAACTTCAAGCCCGACGACGACCTTGCCGAGTGGGACGCCGCATATGTGCTCGGCGCCCTGAGCCTCGAGGAGCGTCGTACCTACGAGGGCTATCTGGCGGCCAACCCCGACCGTGCCACGGAGCTGACCGAGCTCGCCGGTATGCCCGGCATCCTCAACGCGCTCAGCCGCGACGAGGCGGTGGCGTTGACCAACCTTGCGGGCGCCCCTGTGTCCCACGATCGGTCCGACAACGTGGCCTCCCTCGCGCACGCGGCGGCCGAGCGCAAGCGGCGTTCCCGCCGAACGTGGCTCGCGGCCGCGGTGGCCGCGGCAGCGGCGCTGTTGATCGCCGGCGGTGTCGTGGGCGCGACGGTGTTCTCGCGGACGACCGCGCCGGTGGAAACCGTTGCGATGCAGGAGATGCAGCCGACCCCGCGCGGCGGCCTCACCGCTCAGCTGGCGGTCAGCGAGAAGAAGTGGGGCACCGAACTGAACTGGGCCTGCGAGTACACCAAGGACTGGTCGCGCAACGTCAAGAGCTACGACATCGTGGTGACGACGCATGACGGCGTCCAGACGGCGGTGGGCTCGTGGAAGCCGGCTGGGGACGAGGCGAAGGGATTGTCGGCGGCGACGAGCATTCCGACCTCACAGATCCGCACGGTCGACATCCGGGTGACGGGCAGCAATGAACCGCTGGCAATCACCACGCTGCGGTAAGCCCTGCGCAGCAGCTACAAGCCGATTTCGTTGCGGTGGCGATGTTTTCGGCCTCGCTTGACGTTAGGTCAACGCGGCGGCCAGCCTGCGCCACTGCTCGCGAGGGAATTCCAGAGGGTCGGCGGTGAGGGCCTGAACGCAGACGTGGTCGGCGCCCGCCTGGCGGTGCTCATTCACCCGCTGCACGATCGCGTCCTCGTCGCCCCAGGCGATGATCGCGTCGAACAGTCTGTCGCTGACCGAATCCAGGTCGTCCTGGGTGAAGCCAGAGCGCAGGAAATTGTTGGCGTAGTTCGGCAACGCGAGATACCTACGGAGCCAATCAGTTCCGATGGCCCGTGCTGCGTCGCGGCTGTCTGTGAGAAGGACGGCCTGCTCGGGGAGCAGGAGTGGACCATCGCCGAGCACCTCTCTGGCCTGCCGTGTGTCATCGGGTGTGACGAGGTAGGGATGGGCGCCGCGCGCGCGTGTCGCCGACAGGTGCAGCATCTTCGGTCCGAGCGCAGCGAGTACCCGGTTCTCGACGGGCACCGGGTGGTCGGCGGCGTCAAGGCCGTCGAGGAATGCCGCCGTCGCGGCGAGCGGCTTGCGGTAACGGCCTGGCTCTTGCGAGTCGATGAGCGGTGCATGGCTCACGCCGATCCCGAGAAGAAAGCGCTCGCCGTGTTCGGCGGTCAACGACGCGTAGGAGGCGGCGACGTCGGACGGCTCGTGCATCCAGAGATTGAGGATGCCCGTTGCGACGACAGTCTGTTTGGTCGACGACAGCAGAAGAGCCACCGAATCCAAGACCGGTCCGCCGACGTCCGGTATCCACAGCGCGGTGAAACCGAGCTCCTCCAGCTCGGCCGCGGCCTCAGCAGACTCGGCCGGGTCGCCGTATCGCAGTTGAGAACTCCACACGCCGACACCCGACAGGTCCATGGGCCAGCCTTTCCATTCGGCGATGAACTCACGCTACCGTCGGCGCATGGCATTCGATCCGGGCGCCGTCGCCCGAGCGTTCTCCGAGCATCGGTTCGACGAGGCACTGCCATATCTCGCCAAGGATGTGCGCTGGACGATCGTCGGCTACATGGTGCTCGAAGGCGCGGACGCGGTGCGTCAGACGTGCCGCGACACCCTGGAAAGTCTCGAAGGCACCACGACCGCGTACGACCGATGTGTGGTCGCCGCCGGCTCGGACGCGGTCGCTGTCGACACGTTCGCGCGGTACACGCGTCCGGACGGCGTGACGGCGGTGGCCAGTTGCGATATCTACGAGTTCACCGGCGAGCAGATCACGGCGATCACGTCCTATGCCGTCGAGATCGATCCGGCGGACGCGGGAGCACAGCTACCGTCGCGCGGAAACGCGTAAGTCCGGAAGCTGGTTCCGGTGCAAGCGACTCAACGGCGCGGGCTGGCGGTTGCGGCCGTGCTGTGGATCTCCGCGGGTCTGCTGTTCCTCTCCCTTGAGGCGATAACCGCCGCAGCGGTGGTGCCGTCGTACAGCTACACGCACGGCTACATCAGTGACCTCGGCGTGCCTGCCTGGTCTCCCAAGGCGATGTTGATGAACACGGCGTTCTGGATCCAGGGCCTTGGGTTCCTGGCTGGAGCAGTCGTCATTGCTCGCGCGCTTGGCGGCGGCCGCGTATTCGTCGGGCTGGCCGCGGCGACTTCGGTCGGCAACATCCTTGTCGCGGTCGCCCATGGCGGCTCGGCACTGGTCAACGCGGGACACGCGTGGTTGCACGTGGTCGGGGCGGTGCTCGCGATCGTGGGAGGCAACGCCGCGATCGTCGTCGGCTCGTCGGTAATCAGGCGGGCCGTCGCAATCCGGGGATATCACATCGTTTCGGTGGCGATAGCCGCCGTCGGGTTCGTGTGCCTTGCGTTGTTGACGATCAAGACGACGAAAAGCGGCCTGCCCCCAGGAGTGCTGGAGCGTGGGAGCGTCTACTCCATCCTGGCCTGGCAGATATTCACCGGATTCCTCTTGCTGGGGGCCCGACGAGCATGAGGCTCGCAGGAGCCACTACGCCTGCTGCGTCCGAGCCCACGCGCCAGCCGCGGACGGCATGTCCATGTCGAACACCCGCGCGTGCAGAACCGTCCGGTTCCGCAGCGCGGCGCGCACGGCGCGGTGTAAACCGTCCTCTAGATAGACGATTCCCTTCCATCTGACGGCGTGCGGGAAGAGGTCGCCGTAAAACGTCGAATCCTCGGAGAGCAAGCGATCCAACGCCAGCACCGTCGTCGTCGTGACCAATTCGTCGAGCCGGATCTGCCGCGGCGGAATCTGCGCCCATTGCCGTTGCGAGAGCCCATGATCGGGGTACGGCCTGCCCTCGCGGACACCCTTGAAGATCATCGCGCTGATCTCTCGGAGGTCCAGGTCACCATGCAAAGGCTAGTCCCAACCAGCCGGTTCGCCACACCTACTGCCGCTCGCGCGGTATCGGCCCAGATAATGACCGTAAAATGGACGCTGACTAGGTGGGAAGGGTAGGTGAACAGTGGGTAGTGCCGACGATCGACGCTTCGAGGTACTGCGCGCCATTGTCGCCGACTTCGTGGCGACCAAGGAACCGATAGGCAGTAAGTCGCTGGTCGAGCGACACAATCTCGGCGTTTCGAGCGCGACCGTGCGCAACGACATGGCGGTCCTGGAAGCCGAGGGCTACATCACTCAGCCGCACACCAGCTCGGGACGCGTGCCCACCGAGAAGGGCTACCGCGAGTTCGTCGACCGGCTCGACGACATCAAGCCGCTGTCGTCATCTGAGCGCCGAGCGATCCTCGGCTTCCTGGAGTCGGGCGTCGATCTCGACGATGTGCTGCGCCGCGCTGTGCGGCTGCTGGCTCAGCTGACCCGTCAGGTCGCGATCGTCCAGTACCCGACGTTGACGACGTCGATGGTGCGGCACCTCGAGGTGGTGGCCTTGACCCCGGCACGGTTGCTGCTTGTCGTAATCACCGATACGGGGCGGGTGGATCAGCGCATCGTCGAGCTCGGCGATGCGCTCGACGAACACGACGTCGCCAAGCTTCGCGACCTGCTCGGCCAGGCGATGGAAGGCAAGCCGCTGGCGGCCGCGTCGGTCGCGGTGTCCGACCTCGCCTCACACCTCAACGGCCACGGCGGCCTGTCCGACGCGGTCGGCCGATCGGCGACGGTACTGGTCGAGACGCTCGTCGAGCACAGCGAGGAACGCCTGCTGCTCGGTGGCACCGCCAACCTGACCCGCAACACCGCCGACTTCGGCGGCTCACTGCGGCCGGTTCTCGAAGCGCTCGAGGAACAGGTTGTGGTGCTGCGGCTGCTGGCCGCGCAGCAGGAGGCCGGCAAGGTCACGGTGCGCATCGGGCACGAGACCGAGGCCGAGGAGATGATCGGCACCTCGGTGGTGAGCACCGCCTACGGCAGCTCGGGCAAGGTGTACGGCGGCATGGGTGTGCTGGGACCCACCCGGATGGACTATCCGGGAACTATCGCTAATGTCGCTGCGGTTGCTCTCTATATAGGTGAAGTCTTAGGCAGCCGGTAACCCGGCACGAAACAGGCAGGCAAGGTCAGCGTGGCACGCGACTACTACGGGCTGCTCGGCGTGAGCAGAGGTGCGAGTGATTCGGAGATCAAGCGCGCGTACCGCAAGCTCGCCCGTGAACTGCACCCCGACGTCAACCCCGACGAAGAGGCGCAGGCCAAGTTCAAGGAGATCAGCGCCGCCTACGAGGTGCTGAGCGATCCGGAGAAGCGGCGGATCGTCGATCTCGGTGGTGACCCGCTCGAGTCGGCCGGCGCAGCAGGCAACGGCTTCAGTGGATTCGGCGGGCTTGGCGACGTGTTCGAGGCGTTCTTCGGCGGGGGCACCGCCTCGCGCGGGCCGATCGGCCGTGTGCGGCCCGGTTCGGACTCACTGCTGCGGATGCGGCTTGACTTGGAGGAATGTGCAACCGGCGTCACCAAGCAGGTGACTGTCGACACCGCGGTGCTGTGCGACCTGTGCCACGGCAAGGGCACCCACGGCAATTCGACGCCGGTCACATGCGACACCTGCGGCGGCCGCGGAGAGATCCAGACCGTCCAACGCTCGCTGCTCGGCCAGGTGATGACGTCGCGGCCGTGCCCGGTGTGCGGCGGGATCGGCGAAGTCATCCCGGATCCGTGTCACCGCTGCGGCGGCGACGGCCGGGTGCGGGCACGGCGCGACATCAGCGTCAAGATCCCCGCCGGCGTCGGCGACGGGATGCGGGTGAGGCTGGCCGCGCAGGGCGAGGTCGGTCCTGGCGGCGGGCCCGCGGGCGACCTGTACGTCGAAGTGCACGAGAAGCCGCACGAGATCTTCGTCCGTGACGGCGACGACCTCCATTGCACCGTCTCGGTGCCGATGGTCGACGCCGCACTGGGCACCACGGTCACCGTCGACGGAATCATCGACGGCCCAACCGAAATCACCATCCCGGCCGGTACGCAGCCAGGCGCGGTCGCCACGCTGCGCGGCCACGGGATGCCCCATCTGCGGTCGGGGGTGCGCGGCGATCTGCACGCCCACATCGACGTCGAGATCCCGACGAGGCTCGACCACGAGGACATCGAGCTGCTGCGCAAGCTCAAGGAAAACCGCATTCGGGACGTCGCCGAAGTGCGCTCGACCCAGAGCACGGCGACCGGCAGCGGCTTCTTCAGCCGGCTGCGCGAAACCTTCACCGGCCGCTAGCGCCCGTGACCGAAGCGGTCTTTTACGTCGACGCGGTGCCCCCGGTCGGTGAGATCGCGGTCGTCGACGGCGACGAAGGCTTTCACGCAGCCAACGTCCGGCGGATCCGTCCCGGCGAGAAACTCGACCTGAGCGACGGCGCCGGAACGCTCGCGCACTGTGTCATCGAGGACGTCGGCAAGGGCCGGTTGTCGGCCAGGGTGCTCGACAAGCTCACCGTCGCCGAAGCCGTCCCGGCGGTCACCGTCGTGCAGGCATTGCCGAAATCCGACCGCTCTGAGCTGGCCATCGAGCTGGCCACCGAGGCCGGCGCAGACGCATTCATCGCCTGGCAGGCGTCGCGTTGCGTGGCCCGCTGGGACGGCCCACGGGTGGACAAGGGTTTGCGGCGCTGGCGCGCGGTGGCACGGGCGGCCGCACGCCAATCGCGTCGCGCGCGCATCCCGGAGGTCACCGGTGTGGTGTCGACGGCCGAGTTGGCCAAACGGGTACGCGACGACGCCGCAACGGTGCTTGTCCTCCATGAGTCCGCGACAGTGCCGATCACCGAAGTGCCGCTGGCGCAAGTGGATTCGCTGATGCTGGTGGTCGGCCCCGAAGGGGGTATCGCGGACGACGAGATCACGGCTTTGACCGATGCCGGGGCGAGCGTGGTGCGGCTGGGGCCGACGGTGTTGCGAACGTCCACCGCCGCGGCCGTCGCCCTAGGCGCGTTGGGTGTGTTGACGCCGCGGTGGTCGTGAGCCGGCAGGCATGGTTAAGCATTGGGATGGGTCGCTACCCGGCGGTAAACTGGGTATTCCAGAGCAACCAACCAGGCAAGAGCCCAGAAAGCAGGCAGAAAACCCCACGTGACGCCCAGCGAGACGAACGCTGACTCGGACGCTCCAGTTCGAAGCAGCATCAATGTTCCGCCCGACCTCGTCGTGGGCCTGCTCGGCTCCGCCGACGAGAATCTGCGTGCACTCGAAAACCTCCTCGCCGCCGACATCCACGTGCGCGGCAACGCGGTCACACTCACGGGCGAGCCGGCCGACGTCGCCTTGGCCGAGAGAGTGGTTTCCGAACTGATCGCAATCGTCGCCAGTAGACAACCGCTGACACCCGACGCGGTAAGCCACAGCGTGGCGATGCTCACCGGCACCGGCAACGAGTCGCCCGCCGAGGTGTTGACGCTCGACATCCTGTCGCGGCGCGGTAAGACGATCCGGCCAAAGACGCTGAACCAGAAGCGCTATGTCGACGCCATCGACGCGCACACCATCGTCTTCGGTATCGGGCCCGCGGGCACCGGCAAGACGTATCTGGCAATGGCCAAGGCCGTCAACGCTTTACAGACCAAGCAGGTCAACAGGATCATCCTGACCCGCCCGGCCGTGGAAGCCGGTGAGCGGCTTGGCTTTCTGCCCGGCACGCTCAGCGAGAAGATCGACCCGTATCTGCGGCCGCTGTACGACGCGCTGCACGACATGATGGATCCCGAGTCGATCCCAAAGCTGATGAATGCCGGGATCATTGAGGTCGCGCCGCTGGCGTACATGCGGGGTCGAGCACAACCGTCGTTCACGGAGGTCTTGACGCCCAGCGGCTTCCAAGCGATCGGGGACCTTCAGGTTGGCGATTTTGTCATCGGCTCCGACGGACAACCTACGGAAGTCTTGGGGGTATACCCGCAAGGCTTCAAGGAGATCTACCGGGTCTACACCCAGGACGGTTCGTCAACGCTCGCATCTGGTGACCATCTGTGGTCGGTTCACACCCGCGATGATCGACGACGCGGGAAGCCGGCCCGCGTACTCCAGACGAAGGAGATGATCGGGAACCTCCGCGCGGCGCACTACCACCGCTACGAATTGCCGCTGGTTAGTGCACCTGTGAGTTTGAAATCGCGGCCGGTGCCGATTGATCCGTACGCGCTCGGTTTACTTCTCGGTGACGGGTGTTTCTCATGCAGAGCGACACCGACATTCGCAACCAGTGATCCGGAACTGGCCGAAGAGTTGGCCCGCTTGATTCCCGGTATAAAAGTACGACGCAAGAGCGAGGTCGATTACGTCCTCTCCAGAAGCTCTGGGCGCGGCGGCGACACCACCATTCCGAACCCGATCACAAGAGCCATGCGTGATTTAGGTCTTGCAGGCGCGAAGTCGAACACCAAGTTCGTACCCAGGGATTACCTGTTCAATACGCCGGAGGTCCGTCTCAGGGTTCTCCAGGGTCTTTTCGACTCCGACGGCGGCCCGGTCAGCCAGAAGGGAAGGACGTGCCGCGTCCAGTTCACGACGGTCTCGGATCGTTTGCGCGACGACGTGAGGTTCCTCGTCCAGTCACTCGGAGGGATCGTCTATACACGCGCCCGTAAGGCGGAGGGCCGCAAGCCAGGGTTGGCGCGAGGTCGCGAAGTCCATTACCGACACGACGCGCATGTCCTAGATATCCGGCTCCCAGAAGGAATGCGGCCGTTCCGTCTCGCTCGCAAGGCGGCGAAGTACGGCGAGGCCGGCGGCGGTCACCCGATGCGGTTCATTGACCGCATCGAGCCGGAAGGCACTGAGGAAGCGGTGTGCATTCGAGTCGCAGCAGAGGACTCCTTATATGTCACCGAGGATTTCCTGCTCACCCACAACACGCTATCGGACGCGTTCATCATTCTCGACGAGGCGCAGAACACCACCGGCGAGCAGATGAAGATGTTTCTGACGCGCCTGGGCTTCAATTCCAAAATCGTTGTCACCGGCGACATCACGCAGGTGGACTTGCCCGGCGGCGCGGCATCGGGTCTGCGCGCGGCGATGGGGATTCTCGACGGTATCGACGACATCCACTTCGCCGAACTCACCAGCGCCGACGTCGTGCGCCACCGCCTGGTCGCCGACATCGTCGACGCCTACGCCAAATCCGAGGAGCCCGCGCTGATGAACCGGGCCCAGCGGCGTGCGTCGGGCACCCGTCCGCGAAGGTGATCGGTGTGAGCATCGAGGTGTCCAATGAATCGGGCATCGACGTTTCCGAAGAGGAACTGATCAGCGTCGCGCGCTTCGTTATCCGCAAGATGAACGTCAATCCCGCAGCAGAACTGTCGATGGTGCTGCTCGACACCGCGGCGATGGCCGACCTGCACATGCGATGGATGGATCTGCCCGGCCCGACCGACGTGATGAGCTTCCCGATGGACGAGCTCGAGCCCGGCGGCCGTCCGGATGCGCCCGAGCCGGGTCCGTCGCTGCTGGGTGACATCGTGTTGTGCCCCGAATTCGCCGCCAGTCAGGCCGCTGCGGCGGGCCACACGCTCGGCCAGGAGCTGGCCTTGTTGACCGTGCACGGTGTACTGCACCTGCTCGGCTACGACCACGCTGAGCCGGACGAGGAAAAAGAGATGTTCGCCCTGCAAGGCCAACTGCTCGAAGAGTGGGTCGCCGACCAGGTCGAGGCGTATCACCAGGACCGCCAGTCCGAGAAGGACCGGCGGCTGCTGGACAAGACGCGATTCTTCGACGAGCCGTGACCGGCTTGGGGCAACTGATCGCCGCGATCGCGCTCATCGCGCTCGGCGGGCTGTTCGCGGCTGTCGACGCCGCCATCAGCACGGTGTCGATAGCCCGCGTCGAGGAACTCGTACGCGACGAGCGGCCCGGTGCGGTGCGGCTGCACAAGATCATGGCCGAGCGTCCGCGCTACATCAATCTCGTTGTGCTGCTGCGCATCGCGTGTGAGGTGAGCGCGACGGTCCTGCTGGCCGCTTTCCTCGATGACTACACCGGCGTCAGCTGGGGTCTCATCACCGCCGCCGCCATCATGACGGTGACCAGCTTCGTTGCCATCGGCGTCGGCCCGCGCACCGTCGGAAGGCAGAACGCCTACAGCATCTCCTTGATCGCCGCGCTTCCGCTGCAGGCTATTTCGGTGGTGCTCACCCCGATCAGCCGGCTGCTGGTGCTGATCGGTAACGCGCTGACGCCAGGCCGCGGCTTCCGCAACGGTCCATTCGCCTCCGAGATCGAGCTGCGCGAGGTCGTCGACTTGGCCCAGCAGCGCGGCGTCGTCGCCGATGACGAACGGCGGATGATTCAGTCGGTGTTCGAACTCGGCGACACCCCGGCCCGCGAGGTCATGGTGCCGCGCACCGAGATGGTGTGGATCGAGGACGACAAGACGGCCGGGCAGGCGACGTCGTTGGCGGTGCGCAGCGGCCATTCGCGCATCCCGGTCATCGGCGAGAACGTCGACGACATCATCGGCGTGGTCTATCTGAAAGACCTTGTGCAAAAGACGTATTACTCGCGAAACGGCGGACGCGACACCAAGGTGTCGGAGGTGATGCGGCCCGCGGTGTTCGTGCCGGACTCCAAACCACTCGATGCGTTGCTGCGTGAAATGCAGCGCGACCGTGTGCACATGGTGCTGCTTGTCGACGAATACGGCGCGACGGCCGGACTGGTGACGATCGAGGACGTACTGGAGGAGATCGTCGGCGAGATCGCCGACGAGTACGACACCGACGAAGTGGCTCCGGTAGAAGATTTGGGAGACAAGCATTTTCGCGTCTCCGCGCGGCTGCCCATCGAAGATCTCGGCGAGCTGTACGACATCGAGTTCGACGAAGACCTCGACGTGGACACGGTCGGCGGCTTGGTGGCGCTGGAGTTGGGCCGCGTCCCGCTGCCCGGGGCCGAGGTGACATGGGACGGGCTGCGGCTTCGCGCCGAAGGCGGCCCAGACCACCGCGGCCGGGTGCGCATCGGTACGGTCCTGGTCAGCCCGACCGAGAAGCCCGAGGAGAGCGACGATGAGCCGCTTGCGCGAAGAGCGAAAGACCAATGAGTGAGCTCGACGCCGAGGACGCCAAGCTGGTGACGCTGGCGCGCGGCGCGATGGGACGGGCGGAGGCGGCCAGCGGCGCGGCGGTGCGTGACCTCGACGGCCGCACCTACGCCGGCGCACCCGTGGCGCTCGACGCCTTGCAGTTGACCGCGTTGCAGGCGGCGGTAGCCGCCGCGGTGTCCAGCGGCGCGACCGGCCTGGAGGCTGCGGTGCTCGTCGGCGGATCGGCCGACGACGCGGGTGTGGCCGCCGTGCGCGAGCTCTCTGCCGACGCGGCGATCGTCGTGACCGACCGCGCGGGCAAAGTGCAGTGACCGAATTCCGCTCAGGCTTCGTCTGTTTCGTCGGCAGGCCCAACACCGGAAAGTCGACGCTGACCAATGCGCTCGTCGGCACCAAGGTGGCGATCACGTCGAACCGCCCGCAGACCACCCGGCACACCATTCGCGGCATCGTGCACCGCGAGAACTTTCAGATCATCCTCGTCGACACCCCGGGCCTGCATCGGCCGCGCACTCTGCTCGGGCAGCGGCTCAACGATCTGGTGAAGGACACCTACTCCGAAGTCGACGTCATTGGCTGGTGCATCCCGGCCGACGAGAAGATCGGCCCAGGCGACCGGTGGATCCTCGAGCAGATCCGCACCATCGCGCCGAACACCACGCTGATCGCCATCGTCACCAAGATCGACAAGCTGCCGAAGGATCGCGTCGCCGCGCAGCTGTTGGCGGTCAGCGAGCTCGTCGGGCCCGACACCGAAATCGTTCCGGTGTCGGCGACCCGCGGCGACAACCTCGACGAGCTGATCGACGTGCTGGCCGCCCAACTGCCGCCGGGTCCAGCGTTTTACCCCGACGGCGAGCTCACCGACGAACCCGAAGAAGTGCTGATGGCCGAGTTGATCCGTGAGGCGGCGCTCGAGGGCGTGCGCGACGAGCTGCCGCACTCGCTGGCCGTCGTCATCGATGAGGTCACCCCGCGCGAAGGCCGCGACGATCTGATTGATGTGCACGCCATCCTCTACGTCGAACGCGACAGCCAGAAGGGCATCGTCATCGGCAAGGGCGGCGCCAGGCTGCGCGAAGTGGGCACCGCCGCACGCACACAGATCGAAAAGCTGCTCGGCACCAAGGTGTACCTCGACCTGCGCGTCAAGATCGCCAAGAACTGGCAGCGTGATCCTAAACAGCTTGGGCGGCTTGGCTTTTGAGGTTATAGGCCGACCATCGCTGCGCCTCGCTGGGCAACGGCAGATAGGTGTGCCCGCAGTCCAACCGCCAACTGCCGCTACCGGCGACGCGGATCAGGCGGAATCGGTTGCAATACCGACAGTGCGTCATCGCTCCAACTCCTTTCATGCGGTGTACAAGCACCGTATGAAGGCGAAGCGATACGCATAACGGGGCGCAATCCCGCGTTCGGCTACGCGGGCTGCGGCTTTTCGAGGCCGCCGCGTTAGGGGATTAGGGGTTGGGTTATCCCGGCTGGCCGTACACCGCGACGACGACGCTGCGGTCCAGGCTGTTCAACGACCACACGCCCATCTGTGAGTTGGCGCAGTTGCTCATGATCGCCATGTAGTCGGGCCGGTAATACCACTGGTTGATGATCTCGATGCCGCTGATCGCCAGCGCTGGATTGATCGCGACGGTCTCGGCGACGACGCCCTTGTACCCGGCGGCGTTGGCACGGTCCTGCGTCGTCGACCCGTCGGAGCCGATATCGCCGTCCAGCGCGCGGTTGTTGAGCACATCGTTCGCGTGCCACTCGGCCGCCAGTTGCAGCTGCGGGTTCTTCTTCACGTCGTTGGTACAGCCGGCCTGATGCTGAACGGTGTAAACGTTGGCGACGACCCCGTCGTTGAGCCGCCTGTTGTCGGCATTCGCTGCGGGCATACCCGCGATCGCCCCACCCACGACGGCCACGACGGGCAGCGTGCGTGCACAGCGGCGTGCGGTATCGCGGACTGTCACGCAGGGGAGATTACGCGACCTCGTCGGGCACCGGTGCGTGAGCTGCAATATTGCTGACGGCTTCCGGCTCCTCGGCGACCAGTTCGGGAGGCACGGCCTTCACGTCGTCAGGTGTGTTCCACCAGATTTCCGGCTGCTTCATCACCCATCCGTTGAGCGCCTCCAGCTCGGCGGCCAGCGAGATCAGCAGCGGTTCGCTGTTGGCGGGGCCCATCAGCTGAACACCGATCGGCAGCCCGTCGGAGGTGAACCCCGCGGGCACGTTGACCGACGGCCAGCCCAGCAGGTTCCACGGCCAGGTCACCGGGCACGCCTTGATCATCGTGCGGTCGGTGGCCAGCCCGCCGAGCTTGTCGAACGTGTGTACCTCGGGCGGCGGCTGTGCGGTCGTCGGCGCCAACACGACGTCGACGAGGTTGAAGATCCATCCGATGCGGCGCTGCGACGCGGCCTCGCGGCGGCGGGCCTTGCGCAACACATTCTCCGAAAGCAGCCGGCCCGTCCGCATGTTGGCTTTCGTGCGCTTGTCGAGCGTTACGCCATGGCCCAGACGGTCCGCCCAATCCAGCAGTCCTGAGGTGGACCGCGACAGGAAGTTCCACGACATCCGCAGGTTGTAGTTCGGATCGGCCGCCACAATCGTGTGGCCCAGTTCCTCGAGTTGGCCCGCGACGGTCGCCATGGCCGCGCGGATCTCCGGGTGCAGCTTGGCGCGGAACAGCGTGTACGGGAACTTCGTCGACAGCGCGATCTTCAGCGGTCCCGGCGCCTGGGCGACGTAATCCGACACCCGCACTTCCGGTGGCTGATGTAGGTCCCCGGCGACGTTTCCCGATGCCGCGTCGAGCACCAGCGCCGCGTCGGTGACCGTACGGGCGAGGACGCCGTTCACCGTGATGCCGTTGAAAGCCTCGGGCAGCGGCCAGGTGGAGATGCGGCCGCGCTGCGGCTTGATGCCGACCAGATGGGTCCACGCCGCGGGGATGCGGACGCTGCCCGCGCCGTCCGAGCCGATGGCCGCGGCCACCAGACCCGCCGCCACCGCCGCCGCGCTGCCACCAGACGAGCCGCCTGGTGTGTGTTCGCGCGACCACGGATTGCGGGTGTGGCCGAACGCGGGCCCGCTGGTGAACGGCCATTGGCCGAGCTCGCAGGTGTTGGTCTTGCCGACGATCACCGCACCGGCCGCCCGCAGCCGCCGCACCACCTCCGCGTCGTGTTCGGCAGGCCGGATGGATCCGTCGGCGCCGAACCGGGTCGGTACGCCCGCCACGTCGACGTCGTCCTTGACCGCGATCGGAATGCCAAGCAGCGGAAGGTCAATCCCCGCGGCACGTTTGCGATCCGCCTCGGCCGCGTCGGCCAGCGCCTGTTCGGTCAGCACCACCCGGAACGCGTTGAGGCTCGACTGGCTGGCGTTGATCGCATCGAGCGATCGCCGTACCAGTTCGACGGACGTTACGGTGCCGCTGGCGAGCTGATAAAGCTGGTTGGTCAGGGTGGGAAATCGTGTGCGGTTTCGGGAAGAGTCGACCATCACATAAAAGAATATCGGCGCTGCGTACCGGCAACTGTCGGATCGCAGTGAGAGACTGTACCGATGCGGCTCTACCGGGACCGGGCGGTGGTGCTGCGCCAGCACAAGCTCGGCGAGGCCGACCGGATTGTCACCCTGCTCACCCGTGACCACGGGATGGTGCGCGCGGTGGCCAAGGGCGTTCGGCGCACCCGCAGCAAGTTCGGGGCGCGGCTGGAACCGTTCGCGCACATCGATGTTCAGCTGCATCCCGGCCGCAACCTCGACATCGTCACCCAGGTGCAAGCCATCGACGCGTTCGCCACCGACATCGTCAACGACTACGGGCGCTACACCTGTGCATGCGCGGTGCTGGAAACGGCGGAGCGCTTGGCAGGGGAGGAGCGGGCCCCGGTGCCCGCGCTGCACCGGCTGACCGTCGCCGCGCTGCGGGCAGTGGCCGACGGCGGCCGGCCCCGCGAACTCGTGCTCGACTCTTATCTGTTGCGCGCCATGGGAATCGCGGGGTGGGCGCCCGCGCTGACCGAATGTGCTCGTTGCGCCACACCCGGTCCACACCGGGCGTTCCACGTCGCGGCGGGCGGCAGCGTATGTGTGCACTGCCGCCCGTCCGGCTCGGCGACCCCGCCGCAGGGCGTGCTGGATCTGATGGCCGCGCTGAACGACGGCGACTGGGAGCATGCGCAAGCCTCGCCGCAGTCATACCGCACCCAGGCCAGCGGGCTGGTCGCAGCCCATTTGCAGTGGCATCTCGAACGTCAACTGCGGACATTGCCGCTGGTCGAGCGCGCATATCAGGTCGATCGCACGGTCGCCGACCATCGGGTGGCACTGTTCGGGCAGGATGTGGCCCATGGCAATCAGAAGGGCGAGCAAGACCGAATACCCCCAATTGCCTCAGGCGCCTGACGACTATCCGACCTTCCCCGACACGTCGACGTGGCCGGTCATCTTTCCCGAGTTGCCGCCGCGCACCAACGGCAGGTTCAGCCGTCCGCCGCAGCACACCTCGAAGGCCGTCGCGCCGCAGATTCCTGCCGACCTGGTGCCCAAGCACGTCGCGATCGTGATGGACGGCAATGGGCGGTGGGCCACGCAGCGCGGGCTGCACCGCACCGACGGTCACAAGATGGGCGAAGCCGTGCTGATCGACGTGACGTGTGGCGCCATCGAAATGGGCATCAAGCACCTCACCGTCTACGCGTTCTCCACAGAGAACTGGAGCCGTAGCACCGAAGAAGTGCGGTTCCTGATGGGCTTCAACCGTGAGGTGGTGCGCAGGCGACGGCTCAACCTCGACGCGATGGGTGTGCGGATGCGATGGGTTGGCTCCCGTCCGCGCATGTGGCGCAGCGTCATCAAGGAATTCGTGATCGCCGAAGACATGACCGTCGACAACGACGTCATCACCGTCAACTACTGCGTGAACTACGGCGGGCGCACCGAGATCGCCGAAGCGGCCAAGGCCATCGCGCGCGAAGCCGTCGAAGGAACCCTGAACCCGGACCGGATCACCGAGAAGACCATCGCCAAGCATCTGCACCGCACCGACATTCCCGACGTCGACCTGTTCATCCGGACGTCGGGGGAGCAGCGGGCGAGCAACTTCCTGCTGTGGCAGGCGGCGTACGCCGAGTTTGTCTTCCAGGAAAAGCTGTGGCCCGATTACGATCGCCGCGATTTGTGGGAGGCGTGTGAGGAATACGCCAACCGCAACCGGCGGTTCGGCGGGGCGTAGTGACGTCCGGCGGGCAGGAGCGAAGCGACCCGGGGATGTTCCTCGCGGAGCGGCTCGTTGTCGTCCTCGACGAGATCCTGCCGACGCAGCACGAAGAGGACGGCGCGGTCACCGTGCACCACGACGAGACGTTCGCGTCGCTGCGCGTCGTGACGATCGGCGAGGGTCTGGACATGGTGTCGCTCACGCAAGTACTGGTGTGGGATCTGCCGTTGGACAGCAAGATTCGCGCGAAGGTCGCGAAGCAGGCTTCTGACACACTGCTCGGCACGGTGTCGCTGGTCGAGAAGATCGCCACCAAGGGCAATGCCAAGAAGACAGCAGATGTGTTGCTGCGCTACAACTTTCCCGCCGGCGGCCTTACCGACGATGCGCTGCGCACGCTGATTCTGATGGTGCTGGCCACCGGCGCCGATGTGCGCCGCGCCCTACTTGCCTGACGCCTTGGTGCAGTCGCCGCAAACGCCGAAGATCTCGATGGTGTGGCTGACGTCGGAAAAGCCGTGCTCGCGCGCGACTTCGGCGGCCCACTTTTCGACGTGGCCGCCCTGGATCTCGACGGTCGAGCCGCAGGCGCGGCACACCAGATGGTGATGGTGGTCGTCGGAGCATCGGCGGTAGACGGACTCGCCGGTGTCGGTGCGCAGAGTGTCGACGAGACCGTTGGTGGCCATCGACTGCAGCGTGCGGTACACGGTGGTCAGGCCGATTCCCTCGCCGCGGCGGCGCAGTTCGTCATGCAGCTCTTGCGCAGACCGGAAGTCGTCGAGGTTTTCGAGCAGCGATGAGATCGCGGCGCGTTGCCGGGTGGCGCGCACCCCGGAGCCGCTCGACCGGCGACCTGCTATCTCCGCAGCGTTCACTCGCCGCCCTCGGCCGCGTGGGTGACGGCAGCCAGCACGATGTCGGCGAGGTGGTGGTCGACGAGCCGGTACATCACTTCACGGCCCGAGCGCTCGCCTGCGACGACGCCGGCGGACTTGAGGATCCGCAGATGCTGGCTGACCAGTGGTTGGGGCACAGCCAACGCGTCGACGATCTCGTGCACGCAGCGTGCCGATTCGCGCAGCTGCAGGACGATCGCGATGCGCACGGGGGCGGCGAGGGCGCGCAAGAGGTCACCCGCGGTGTCGAGGACGTCGCGCGGCGGAAGCTCCGGCGGGGGCGCGCCGCTGTGGTCGTGTGGCTCCGAATCAACCAAAGTGGAAACCGTTTTCATTATGGCGCCAGAATACATGCGTGACCGCGCATGTCAACGATGCGTCGAGTGTCGTTAGGCTGTTCACCCGTGGCGTCCATCATCGATACCGTTGCGAACCTGGCCAAGCGCCGTGGGCTCGTGTACCAGTCCGGCGAGATATACGGCGGCACGAGGTCGGCGTGGGACTTCGGACCGCTCGGTGTGGAGCTCAAGGAGAACATCAAGCGGCAGTGGTGGCGGTCGGTCGTCACAAGCCGCGACGACGTCGTCGGCCTCGACAGCGCAATCATCTTGCCGCGCGAGGTGTGGATCGCCTCTGGTCACGTCGAGGTGTTCAACGACCCGCTGGTCGAATGCCTGAATTGCCATAAGCGGCATCGGCAGGACCATCTGCAAGAGGGTTACGCCGCGAAGAAGGGTCTGGACGATCCCGACTCGGTGCCGATGTCCGAAATCGTCTGCCCGGACTGCGGCACCAAGGGTGAGTGGACCGAGCCGCGCGACTTCAACATGATGCTCAAGACGTATCTAGGGCCGATCGAGACCGAGGAGGGTCTGCACTATCTGCGGCCAGAAACGGCGCAGGGCATCTTCGTCAACTTCGCGAACGTGGTGACCACGGCGCGCCGCAAGCCGCCGTTCGGAATTGCCCAGACTGGCAAGAGTTTCCGCAACGAGATCACCCCCGGTAACTTCATCTTCCGCACGCGTGAGTTCGAGCAGATGGAGATGGAGTTTTTCGTCGAGCCGTCGAGCGCCCGGGAATGGCACCAATATTGGATCGACGAGCGGCTGCAGTGGTATGTCGATCTTGGTATCGACCGTGACAACCTGCGGCTGTTCGAGCATCCGAAGGACAAGCTGTCGCACTACTCGGACCGTACTGTCGACATCGAGTACAAGTTCGGCTTCCAGGGCAATCCGTGGGGCGAACTCGAGGGCGTCGCCAACCGCACCGACTTCGACTTGTCCACGCATTCAAAGCATTCCGGCGCCGACCTGTCCTACTACGACCAGGCCAGCGACACCCGCTACGTGCCGTACGTGATCGAGCCGGCGGCGGGGCTGACCCGTTCGTTCATGGCGTTTCTGATCGACGCGTACGCCGAGGACGAGGCGCCGAACGCCAAGGGCGGTGTGGACAAGCGCACGGTGCTGCGGCTGGACCCGCGCTTGGCGCCCGTGAAGGCCGCGGTGTTGCCGCTGTCGCGGCATGCCGATTTGTCACCGAAGGCGCGGGACCTGGCCGCCGAGTTGCGCAAGTGCTGGAACGTCGAATTCGACGATGCCGGCGCGATCGGCAGGCGGTATCGCCGCCAGGACGAGATCGGCACGCCGTTCTGTGTGACGGTCGACTTCGACACGCTTGAGGACCACGCGGTCACAATCCGCGAACGCGACGACATGACGCAGGACCGCGTCGCGATCGACGGGGTCAGCGACTATCTGGCGGCGCGGCTGAAGGGCTGCTGATGCTTTTGTGGGGCGTCAACATATGCTGACGCTCCACAAAAGGAGGTGCTTCTCCTCCGAGCTAGAACCGGCCGCCGCCGCCACCGCCCCAACCGCCGCCACCGCCGCCGCCTGAGCCGCCGAAACCGCCGGAGCCCCAGCCGCCTCCGAATCCGCCTCCGAAGCCCCCGCGCAGCGCACCACTCAGCACGTTGCCGATGATGATGCCGCCGAGCACCGCACCCATATTGGAACCGCCGCCGCCGCCATACCGCGACGTGTAACTCCGTTGCGCCGCAGTCACATCGGCGTTGGCCATCGATTGCGCCTGGTTGGCCAGCGTCGCGGCGCCGTTCGCATGCGCGATGGCTTCGTTGAGGTCGGCCGACTTGGTGTCGATGGCTGCTTGAAGTTGGCGCACAGCCTCTGCCAGCCGGGTGCGCGCCTCGGGACCGACGCTGCCGCGTCGCGTGTCGATGTAGTCGGATACCGCCCGCACCCGTGACTGTGCGGTGAACAACGCCTGGTCGAACGTTCGACTGAGCCGTTCGGCGGCCTCACGCTCCTCGGAAACCTCGGCGAGCAGCCGGTCGAGTTCGGCATCGGCATGGGTCAATTGCGTGAATGTGCCAAGGGGATCGGATGTCCCGGCGCTCTGCGCGTTCGACACCGCCTTGACAGCAGCGTCGCGCGCGGCACTCAGTTCGGCTGCGCGCCCTACGGCACCTTGCGCAAGCTGACCGCCCGCCTGGTTTATTCCATTCTGCAGGTCTGCGATGGCCGCGGGCAGCCTGGCCGCCGCGCTGTGGATGTCCGTCCCTGCGCTGTCAACCGCGTCGAGCAGCGTACGAGCTTGTCCCAGAGCCGATTCCGCTCCTCGAATACTGTCGATGAGTCCACTCTGGCGATCTGCCGGTCGCGCGACCAGCGTGCGCGCATTGGTGATGTTCTGATCGGCAAATGCCAATCGCTGCTTGGCGGCTTCGACGTTGCCCGCCACCGACGCCAACGCCGAATCGGAAAACTGGCTGTGCAGCGCCGCCAGTGCTTGTTCGGACGGCCCGACGCGGGCGGTCAGTTCGACCATCTGCTGCGTGAGCGTGTCCAACCGGGATGGGGCGTTGATCACCAGATCTCGCAGCTGGTTGAACGCCTCCGTTTGGGCATCGAGCTCACGGTCGGCCTTGGCTGCGGCGACGACGACGCGGGTCAGCAGGTCGCGCCGCTGCTGCGGTGACTCCGGTATCGCGTCGTCGAGAATCTGGCGCACGTTGAACGCTTGCGCCAGCGTGGTTTTCGCATTCGTGACGGCCTTGCTGAACGGCGCGGTCTGCTCGGGGCCGAATTCTTCGACGGCCAAACCCAATTCGTTCTCGCTGGTCCGCACCGCGTTGTCCACCTCGACGACGATCGACTTCGACAGATCGTCGAGGGCGTCGAGTGATACCGCGGCCAACGAGTTCGGATCCGCCGGATCGGCGCGGCGTGCAGCCGCGAACTCTGCCTCGCGCCGCTTGCGGCGGCGGCGCCGAGTCCACAGCCACAGCAACAGGATGGCCAGCGCGAGCACTCCGAACGCGACGAGGAACCCGAACCAGGTGAAGCCCGAGCCACCGGACGTCGTCGTCCCGTTGAGACCGTCTGCTGCGGCAATGGCCGCACCGGCCCAATCGTTCTGGTGCAGTTTGGGTTCGATCTCGTTGGTGCGCAGCGACGTGACGTCGAAGCCACCCGAAGCGGTGGTGGGCGGCAGGAACGCATACGAGCGTTCCTCGGTGGCGACGGCGAGAATCGCATCCTGGCCGCTGATATCGCTGAAACTCTTCGTCTCCTGGGCCCATGTGACGGCGCTCTTACCGGAGAAGGTGTCGACGTAGACGACCCACAACCGGATGTGCCGGTTGTTGTACAGCTTGTCGACCGCCTGCTCGACGTCGCTGAACTCCGACTTGCTGAGCACGCGCGCGTCGTCGTTGACGTAACTCGGTAACCGGAACGGCGGTTTAGCAGCAGCGGTCGGCGCCAGCAGGACGCCGACTGTCAGTACCGCCAGCACGAGGCCGAGCAAACGAGCGATGCGCATGGCCCACAATGTAGTACTGGCAGACTGTGCACCGGTGGCTGTGATTGGTGATCCATACGACGAGTTCGACCGGCAGCGTTTGGTGGTCGAACCGCCCAAGGGTGCCGCCCTGCCGGGCACTGCCGCTGAACACCGCACCGACTTCGCCCGTGACCGGGCACGCGTGCTGCACAGTGCCGCGTTGCGCAGGCTGGCCGACAAGACACAGGTGGTCGGCCCCCGCCAAAGCGAGACACCCCGCACGCGACTGACCCACTCGCTGGAGGTGGCGCAGATCGGCCGCGGCATGGCCATCGGGCTGGGCTGCGATCCCGACCTCGTCGACCTTGCCGGCCTTGCCCACGACATCGGGCACCCGCCCTACGGCCACAACGGCGAACGGGCCCTCGACGAAGTGGCGGCCGAGCATGGCGGCTTCGAGGGCAATGCGCAGAACTTTCGCATCCTCACCCGACTCGAGCCGAAAGTTCTTGGACCCCATGACCGCAGCGCAGGGCTGAACCTCACCCGAGCCGCACTGGACGCGGTGACGAAATACCCATGGCGACGCGGCGGGCGGACGCGCAAATTCGGGTTCTACTTCGACGACGCCGCCGCAGCCGAATGGGTGCGCTCCGGAGCGCCGGCGGACCGGCCGTGCCTCGAGGCTCAGGTGATGGACTGGGCCGACGACGTCGCCTACTCGGTACACGACGTCGAGGACGGTGTGGTCTCTGGCCGCATCGACATGAGGGTGCTCGCCGACGACGATGCGGCCGCGGTGCTCGGCCGGCTCGGGGAGTCCAGCGGCATGGGCGCCGGCCTGGGCGCCGACGACCTGGTGGCCGCCGCCGAACGGCTGTCCAACCTGCCCGTGGTGGCGGCCGTCGGCAAGTACGACGCCACGCTGGCCGCCTCCGTCGCGCTGAAAAGGCTGACCAGCGAATTGGTGGGTCGCTTCGCGTCGGCCGCGATCGCCGCTACCCGCGAGGAAGCAGGACCCGGTCCGTTGGTGCGCTACCAAGCCGAACTGCGGGTGCCGCAACTGGTGCGGGCCGAGGTCGCGGTGCTGAAGATCCTGGCGCTGCAGTTCATCATGTCCGACCCGCGGCACCTGGACCTTCAGGCTCAGCAGCGTGAGCGCATCCACCGTGTCGCACAGTGGCTGCTGGCCGGAGCGCCGGCGACGCTCGACCCGATCTTCGTCCCGTCGTTCAACGAAGCCGGCGACGACGGAGCCCGTCTGCGGGTCGTTGTCGACCAGATCGCGTCGTTCACCGAGGGCCGGCTCGAGCGTCTGGAACCCGCTTAGCCGGCGCGGCGCGCGCCTAGACTGAGCCGGTGGCCGGCCGCATCCCTGATCGCGATATCGCGGCCATTCGTGAACGCATCCACATCGAGGACGTCGTCGGCGATTACGTGCAGTTGCGCCGCGCCGGTGCCGATTCGCTGAAGGGGTTGTGCCCGTTCCACGACGAGAAGTCGCCGTCGTTTCACGTGCGGCCCAACCACGGCCACTTCCACTGCTTCGGCTGCGGCGAAGGCGGCGACGTCTACGCGTTCGTGCAGAAAATCGAGCACGTCAGCTTCGTCGAGGCCGTCGAACTGCTCGCCGACCGCGTCGGCTACACCGTCACCTACACCGGTGCGAGTGCGACGAACGTGCAGCGCGACCGTGGCAGCCGCAGCCGGCTGCTGGCCGCCAACGCCGCCGCGCAGGAGTTCTACGCGCAGGCCCTTCGAACCGAGGAGGCTGCGCCTGCGCGGCAGTACCTGCTCGACCGGAACTTCGACGCCGATGTGGCCGCACACTTCGGTTGCGGGTTTGCGCCGTCGGGCTGGGATTCACTGACAAAACATTTGCTGCGCAAGGGATTTGAGTTCAAGGAGCTCGAAGCGGCCGGGCTGTCGCGCGAAGGGCGCCGGGGCCCGATGGACCGCTTCCATCGCAGGCTGCTGTGGCCGATCCGGGCGGCCGGCGGCGAGGTGATCGGGTTCGGGGCGCGACGCATCTTCGACGACGACACGATGGAAGCGAAATACATCAATACCCCGGAGACGGTGCTGTACAAGAAGTCGGCGGTGCTGTTCGGGCTCGATCTGGCCAAGCGCGACATCGCCAAGGGGCATCAGGCGGTGGTGGTCGAGGGCTACACCGACGTGATGGCCATGCACCTGGCCGGCGTGACCACCGCCGTCGCCTCGTGCGGCACCGCGTTCGGCGACGAGCATCTGTCGATGCTGCGGCGACTCATGATGGACGACAACTTCTTTCGCGGCGAGCTGATCTACGTGTTCGACGGCGACGCGGCCGGACGCGCCGCGGCGGTCAAGGCGTTCGAAGGTGAACAGAACCTGGCCGGGCAGTCCTTCGTCGCCGTGGCGGACGAGGGGATGGACCCCTGCGATCTGCGGTTGAAATCCGGCGACGGCGCACTGCGAGACCTGGTGGCGCGGCGGACACCGTTGTTCGAGTTTGCAATTCGCACGGCGCTTGCCGACCACGACCTGGACGCCGCGGAAGGCAGAGTGTCGGCGCTGCGCCGGTGTGTGCCCATGGTGGCCGGAATCAAAGACAGCATGTTGCGCGACGAGTACGCCCGCCGGTTGGCCGGATGGGTGGGCTGGGCGGACGTCGCCCAGGTCATCAGCCGCGTGCGCGAGGAGGCGCAGAAGCGGGGCATGCCCGACCGAAGCAAACGGCGGACCGCGGCGACGGATACGACGCGGCCGCACGCGCAGAAGGCGACGGTAGCCCGGCCCGACCCGGCCGATCCGACGCTGTGGCCGCAGCGGGAGGCGCTCAAGTCGGCGCTGCAGTACCCGGTCGTCGCCGGGCCGGTGTTCGACTCGCTGACGGTGGAGAGCTTCACGCATCCGGGCTACTCCGCGGTCAGGGCGGCCATCGAAGCGGCCGGTGGGACGGCGGCGGGCCATTCGGGCGCCCAATGGATCGAAGCGGTGCGCGACCAGACCGCATCGCCGGCGGCCGCGGGCCTGGTCAACGAACTCGGCGTGGAGGCCATCAACGTCGACGACGAAAGGCTGCCGCGCTACATCGGCGGAGTGCTGGCGCGGCTACAGGAGGTGTGGGTCGGCCGCCAGATCGCCGAGGTGAAGTCCAAACTGCAGCGCATGTCACCGGTGGAACAGGGCGACGAATACCACGCGTTGTTCGGTGACCTGGTGGCGATGGAGGCCTACCGCCGCAGCCTGCTCGAACAGGCCAGCGGCGACGACCTTACTGCGTAAATACTCTAAGCAGGTTATGGTGTATGGGCTGTCGGGGTCCGTACGGAGAGGGAGGCTTGTGTCCAGCCGGAAATCCAACCGAACTCGGCTGATCGCGGGCGCGTTCGCGGCTGCCGCTATCGCCGCCCCGCTTTACGCAGCTCTCACGGTCGACGCTCCTCAGATCAGCGCCCAGCCCGCCTGCCTGGCATGGTTCGGCAACAAGGAAGACGGCAAGTGCCTGTCGTACTCCAACGGCCAGCCTGTCTACGTTGGTACGCCGATTTACAACGGCGGCAACAGCCCTAATTCCGGTATCAGCACCGGGCCGCTGTTCCCCGGCACCACGATCAATCAGGGCATCGGCTAGCAGCCGCTAGCCCCGCTTTTCCGCAGCCGACTCCGGCGCCAGAACTGTGGTGTCGGAGTCGATTGGCGTCAGCGTGACAAGGGCCGGGTCGGGTGACACCCGGTCGGCGATCTTGCGCCGTCCCGCGTCGATAACGGCCTTGGCGGCCGGACTTTCGGTTACCGCCTTGTACGTTCCGGCGATCTGGTCATATCGGCGCCTGCCCGCCTTCGAACCCAAGACGTAACCAACAGCCAGTACGACGAGATACCGGATCACAGGGCCCCTCCCAGACGACGGTGCGATTGGGTTCCATCCTGCCTCACCCGCCGGGGTCCGCGCCGGGCGGCGGCGTATTGGCAACGTGAACCGCACGTACGCTAGAGTCATGCCTCGGCCCGCGGCACAATTACGGTCGCGGCAGAGCAATCCCCTGTAGCTCAATTGGCAGAGCATTCGGCTGTTAACCGAAGGGTTGCTGGTTCGAGTCCAGCCGGGGGAGCAACAATATTTGCAGGTCAGGCCGGTTTTCTGGTCTGACCTTAACTATTCGTGCTATCCCGTCAGCCGTTGGGGCAAGGGGCCGGAAGCCACATGGCGAAGCACGGCCCTTCAGGTACCCGCGGCGGATTGGGCCCCTCCCAGACGTTGTCAAGGGGCGCACCGTCACTGACAACGGCAGTACCGTCAACGTTGCCGTGCCCGCGGGCCACGATCCAGAACGTGTGGCAGATGCTCTGGTCCCAATCGAGGGTTGTGGGTCGTCCCCCCGGGCACCACTGGTACGGCCCAACCGGCTCTATTAAGCCAGGATCTGCATAGGCGGTACCTGCGCCCAGGACCAACCCGGCCACCGCGACACCGGCCGAGAGCATCGCCCCAGCGGCGATCGTCTTCATGTTGTAGCTCATGGTTTTCCGTCCTCGCTTGAGGTTTCGTGGTTGTCGCAACCATGCGGCAGACGCCTTGGCGAATTCTTGGAATCCGTGGAGCCCAATCGCAGTTGCAGGCGTCTCACCTATTTCTCGGCCCGCCATCCAAGATCCCCACGGCTTACCGGGCCCGGACTCGTTCGGGTGGCCCGCTGAACTGACGTAACGGTGGGGAGTGAATTGTTCCCCACCTGATTCGGGGCCACGGCCCGCCACACCGGATGCTAGGTGCTGACAACCACCGGCTCACCCGGCGGCGGCAGCTTCGCTATCTCGTACAGCGGGAGCGGTCCGGTAATCCGCAAACAACGCGGCAGCCTGCGCGGCGAACTCTGTCTCGCTGGGGTGTCGGGCGAGGTCAGGACAAGTCGTCAATCAGCCGGATTGGCGGGTTCGAGTCGGCCGGGGGAGTAAGCATCTCCATACATTTCAAAGGCCCGTTTCGAAATCTTTTACGAAATTGTTCGATATAAATTGACGTGTTCAACAATATTCTTGGGTCAACTCCTGGTAATTTGCCGCTCACAGTGCAGCGCACCTAGGGGGGACGACGTTGGTCGCTCGGCATCGCCGCCAGCCCGCAGGGGATTGGGCACAGTGGCTTCGCGTCGGCGCACTGACCGTCGGCCTCGGCGCCGCCGTCACCGCCGGACAGGGCGTCGCCGCCGCGTCACCGACAGACACGACCGATTCCGCACAGTCGACCAACGCCGACGGCTCGGCCACAACCGAGACCGCCGACACCGGGGCCACCACCATGGCGACTGGGACGTCCGGTTCGACGACCTCTTCGACGTCGTCCTCGTCGACGGCCCCCACGTCGACGGTGTCAGCCCAACAGAACACCGGGGACAGCACGACTTCCGCCACCGAGACGGAAAAGAAGTCGGAGCAGCCAGCCGAGGCGAACACCCAAAGTGCAAGAACTGCAACAGGATCCGGCTCGAAAGACACGCCGCCCGAGGTCGAGACGACGGCCAAGTCAGGCGGTTCGCACGAGGCCATCTCATCGGACTCCGAGTCGAAAACGCCGACCAGTCACACCGAGACCGCTGCCGACGTCACTGCGCAGACCGTGTCCGTCCGCTCCGCCGCAACGGCCGCGGTCAGCGCCGCGGCCCCGGCCACCGTTTCTGTGACAGTTCCGTCGACTACCCAGGCCACCGCCCAGCCGGTAGCGAAAACCGTTGCCGCACAGCCAGCTACCGCCGCGCCGGTGACCGTCGGCAGCATGGTCGCCGATGTGTTGACCTGGATGGGGTGGGGCGGCGACCTGGCCAACGGCCTGCGCATCCCCGGCGGCGCCCCGGTTCCTGATCTGATTGCCGGGCTGTGGCTGGCGGTGCGCGAGGCCGCGTACAGGGTGAACAACCAGCGACCGTTCGCACAGCCCACACTGTCAAGCCAGGGGCCCGACGGCGTCTACACCGGCAGCGTCAACGCCACCGACTACGACGACACGAACCTCACCTACGCGGTGTCGCGCGCACCCGAGCACGGCACGCTCGTCGTCGACAAATCTGGATCCTTCACCTACACACCCGATTCCGCGTGGGCGGCAACCGGTGGCACCGACAGCTTCACCATCACCGTCGACGACACCGTCGGCAACCCGCTGCACATCCACGGACTGCTCGGTCTCATCGGCCAAGACGGGCCGACCTCGGCGACGGTCACCGTCACCGTCTCGCCCGCCGCGATAACCGACAAGGCCATCCGCACCACGGCCGAGGCGGCCCAGCTACTCAACGGGCTGGCTCCTCTCCTTGGCGCTGCCGCGGGCTTCGTCAATCCCGACAACATCACGATCCAACACGTCGGCACGACGCCTGGCGACGTCGCTGAGACGATCTATCGTCTACACGAAACTATTGACGGCATAACGGTTTTGGGCAGCGACGTGATCGTAGTGACCGACGCCAAGGGCGCCGTTACCGGTGTTTTCAACAACCACGACGACCGTGTCGCCAGCACCGACTTGACGCCCGATGCACGCCTTGACAACTCGGCCGAGGCGGTCGGGGTGGCAGCGGCGGCCTATCTGGCCTCGACGACCGGGCAGACCGACCGCACGGCCGTCGCGGCGTTCATCGCCGCATCGACGTTCGATCCTGAACTCGTGGTCTACGCGCTCGACTCCAGCGCGGCGCCGAGGCTGGCATGGCGGGTCATCGTCGAACCGACCACCATCTCGCAGTCTCTCGGACTGACCGATCCTGACCCTGGTGCCACCTACTTCATCTACGCCAACGGCGCCGAGGCCGGCAGCGTGATCGTTGACACGCCCAACGTGCAACCGCTGTCGACCACCACAACCGCTCGCGACGTGCTGGGCCAGACCCGACAGATCAACGTCGAGGACACCACCGTGTGGTTCTTCTTCCACACATCCGCGCTCAGCGACACCACCCGAAACCTCGCGACGTACTGGACTTCGTATCAATTCTTCGGATGGGGTCCGCCGGTTCTGCCCGGAAACATCGTCAACCCGGGCTGGTTCGGCTGGGACGCGTCGGCGGTCTCTGCGCAAGCCAACGCGGCCGCGGTCTACGACTACTACAAGAACGTGCTTGGCCTGACGTCCTTCAACGGCATCGGTGCAGCGATCAACGTCAGCATCGAGTACAACCCGCACGCCGCCTGGTGGGACTACTTCAGCGGCTTCAACAACGCGTTCTGGGATCCGACGAAGCAACAATTGGTCTTCGGCAACGGCGGCGACCTCGAGGCCGCGCTCGACGTCGTCGGGCATGAGTACACCCACGCCGTCGTGAGCTATGCCGTCGGCGACGGCGGCTCCGTCCTTGACTACGGGGAATCCGGGGCGCTCAACGAGGCCCTCGCCGACATCCTTGGCAGTCTGGTCGAAGGCAAGTCCGGCACCGGCCGCTGGTTGATCGGCGAGGATTCGCACTTCCCCGGCGGGCCGATACGCAACCTCGCCGATCCGTCGACGATCACGACGTCGTACGGGCCGTATCGCGAGACGTACGCCACCCGCTACACCGGTACCGGAGACGACGGCGGCGAACATGTCAACAGCACGATCTTCAGCCACGCCGCCTACGAGATGATGACCGATGCGGCTACATCTTCGATCTCGCAGCAGACGTGGGCGAGGGTCTTCTACCACGCGCTGTACCGGCTGAGCCCGGGCGCCACGTTCGCCGATGGCCGGGCCGCCGTCCTCGACTCGGCCGACACGTTGGGCTTCACCGCGGCCCAGCTCGATGCGATCAACCGCGCATTCGATGATGTCGGAATCCCTACCGGCATCACGGTCTTGATCTGAAGTCTCTGACTGCGCAACCATTTCTGTTTGCATAGTCAACAGCGCCAATCTATTTGTGCTGATTGCGTTTATCGCCGCGACCCAAAGCCGATAATCGACGAGGCGGCGAACGGTCTGACTGATCAGGGAGCCGCGCTGCGCGTCTCCCACGACTGGCCACGCCTACCGCGGCCCAAGTATCGGATGCGCACACAAGGGGGAACGAGATGTCCGAGCAAGACAACAAAGAAGTCATCAAGAGGGGTTACGAAGCATTCTCCTCCGGCGACCTTGACACGGTGATGGGCCTGTTCGACGACGACATCGAATGGGTGCAACCGGGCAACAGCGCGATCAGCGGCACGTTCCACGGCAAGACCGAGGTCATGGAGCACTTCGGGCGAATGGCCGAGAAGGGTCTGACAGTCAAGCTCAACCAACTCATCGCCGAGGGCGACACGGTTGTCGCGATCACCGAGGTGTCCGCCGGCGGCGAATCGGGCGAGGACGCCGACGTGTTCACCCTTCGCGACGGCAAGACCGTATCTGTACGGATACACGGAGACACAGCGCTGACGGAACGCGTGTTCGGCAAGAAGCAACTCGCGGCCGGCTAGTCAGCCCTTCCCGGTCGGCCCGTCATCGTCCGGTGGCGGGCCGACTGCTTTCGCGCCGTCCGTAAGCTCGGGGCCATGCGCCCTTTCCGGTTGATCGCAGTTCTGCTGACCCTGGGCCTGATTGGGGCTGGCTGCGGATGGAGTCCGCCCAGTCCACCGCCCACCAGTTCGGCTGCCTGCACGCCGGCAGACGGTCCGAGTGCAGACACCGTCGCCGCAGAGATCGCCAAGCTGCCCGCCGCGCAGTGGATGGAGGTGGTCAGCGGACACACCGCCGACTGCAGTCTGCACTGGGTCGTCGTCACCTCGGGCGACGCGTCGGACAGCCCACAGCAGGTGTTGTTCTTCGACCGCAAGTCGCCGATCGGGACAGCGACCCCGAACCCTCGGCCCTACATCACCATCACGGCGATGGGTAATGACACCGCGGCGGTGCAGTACCAATGGCGTCAAGGCCAAGAACCCGCATGCTGCCCGACGGGCATCGCCACGGTCCGCTTCAAGATCGAGGACGGCAAGCTCAAGGCGCTCGACCCGATCCCGAACGGCTAGTCGCGCTTACTCGTCGGGGATGTTCTCCGGATGCAGCATTTCGGCGTAGCGCAGCTGCTCGGGAATGCCGAACCCGTCGACCAGCGTCTCGGCATACGGCCGCAGCGTGCGGCAGCGCTCGTTGATTCCACGCGTGACGGCCTTGGCGCGTTCGGTCGACAGGAATCGATGCTCGATGAACCACGCCTTGTCGTCCTCCATCACCGACAGCGCGTACAGGTCGCACACCATCTCGAGGATCTTGCGCGCCTCGTCGTCCTCGCATGAATCGATACCGGCCACGAACGCTTCCAGGATGACGCGGTCGATGTGCGACTGCGCGGCGTGCAACACATGATCCTGCACAGAGTTGAACGCCTCGAACGCCGACATCTCCTTCGACTTGCCCTGCAGCCGGCGGGCCACGGTGGAAATCATGTACTCCTCGCGGTCCTCGAACATCTTGACTTGAGTACCGCGGTTGAACAGGCTGCCCTCTTCCTCGTTGTCCTGCCGGGTGTCGAGGATCGTCTGCATGATCGCCTCTGCCGCAGTGCGTTTCATCACCCGCGTGCCGGCGAAGTTGGCCGCAAACCGCACCCACTCCACCGGGCTCATGCCCTTGATGTCGTCGGCGTAGGCGGTCAGCAGCTCTTTGGCCACCAGCTGCGTGAGCACGTGGTTGTCGCCCTCGAACGTGGTGAACACGTCGGTGTCGGCACGCAATGCGATCAACCGGTTTTCGGCCAGATAGCCTGCGCCGCCGCATGCTTCGCGGGCTTCTTGGATCGCGCGGGTGGCATGCCACGTGTTGGCGGCCTTCAGCCCGGCGGCACGTGACTCCAGTTCCCGCTGCTCCTCGGGATCGGGGTCTTCGGCCGTCTGCAGGTCGTGGGTCTTGGCCACCAGTTCGTTCTGCGCGAACTGCAGCGCATACGACCGCGCGATCAACGGGAACAACCGTCGCTGATGCACCAGATAGTCCATCAGCAGCACCTCACCGTCGTCATCGGGTGCCTTGAACTGCCTGCGCCCCAATGCATATCGCGTCGCAATGTCCAGCGCTACCCGGCCTGCCGCGCCTGCGCTGCCGCCCACGGTGACCCGGCCACGAATGAGCGTGCCGAGCATTGTGAAGAACCGCCGGTTGGGGTTTTCGATCGGCGAGGAATACGTACCGTCCTCGGCGACGTCGGCGTACTTGTTGAGCAGGTTTTCGCGGGGAACGCGAACGTGGTCGAACTGAATCCGGCCGTTGTCCACGCCGGGCAGCCCGCCCTTGTAGTGGCAGTCCGACGTGGTCACGCCGGGCAGGTCGTTGCCCTCCTCGTCGCGGATCGGCACGACGAAGCAGTGCACACCGTGGCCCACCCCGTCAGGCGTTATCAGCTGGGCGAATACCGCTGCCACAGTGGCAGTTTCGGCGGCACCGCCGATGTAGTCCTTGCGGGCGGTTCGGGTGGGGGAGTCGATGACGAACTCCTGCGTTGCCGGGTCATAGGTCGCGGTCGTTTCGATCGACTGCACGTCACTGCCGTGGCCGGTCTCGGTCATCGCGAAGCAACCGAGCAGATCCAAGCTGATGATCCGACGCACATACGCCTCGTGGTGGCGCTCGGTGCCGAGATTCTCGATCGCGCCGCCGAACAGTCCCCACTGCACACCCGCCTTGACCATCAGCGACAGGTCCGACATCGCGAGCATCTCGATCTGCGCGATCGCGGCGCCGACGTCGCCGTTGCCGCCGTGCTCCTTCTTGAACCCGTCCTCGGCGGCGCCCGCCGCGGCCATGATCTTCAGCTGCTCGGCCACTTTGGTGCGGGCGATGACGGTGTTCGGGGTGTAATGCGGGCGGAAGACCTCGGTGGAGAGTTCTTGGCGCATCCTGTTCTTCACATCGCGCCAACGGCCGTCCAGCGTGTTGCGTAGATGCTCCGCAGTGGTGGTCATACCCGACGGTAGCCCGCGGCGCGCCCGCGCAAACTGTGATCTGGCAAACGTAGCCAATCCTCGCTAGACCAGCCGAAACTCGTAGCGTTGAATCTCGGTATGACCGAGTCAGAGGAGGCGCCGGTATCGCCGACCGGCTTGCCGCATATCCCGGGCCATCGGCACTCCGATGTATCCGGCGGCTGGTTGCGTGCCGCGACGTTCGGCGCGATGGACGGTCTGGTCAGCAACACCGCGCTGATTGCGGGTGTCGCGGCCAGCGCGAACGCCCACACTGTTGTGCTCAGCGGCGTCGCGGGACTGCTGGCCGGCGCGTTCTCGATGGCGCTGGGCGAGTACACGTCGGTCACCACCGCGAACGAGCAGATCGATGCGGAGGTGCGCTTGGAGCGCCGCGCGTTGAGCAAGCAACCCGAGGCGGAGAAGACCGAACTCGTGTGGATGCTCGTGGAGATGGGCATGTCTCCCGAAACTGCGGAGAAGGCTTCCGAGGAAATTCACGAAGACGAAGAGCGGGCGCTCAACGTCCATGTGGCACAGGAACTGGGCGTGAATCCTGAGGAGAAGCCGTCACCATGGGTGGCGGCAGGCTCGTCGTTCGTGATGTTCGCGATCGGCGCAATCATCCCGCTGATCCCGTATCTGATCGGCTGGGAATCGCTGTGGTTCGGGCTGCTCTTCGGCGGAGTTGGCCTGCTCATCGCCGGTGGTGCCTCCGCCCGGTTCACCATCAAGCCGATGTGGTGGGCAGCGTTGCGGCAGTTGGCATTTGGCGCTGTCGCGATCGCGGCCACTTATGCCGTCGGCAGTCTCATCGGCACCGTAACCAGCTAGCTGTCGCTCCCGACGGTGACGGCGGTCGCCTGCTCGGTGAGCTCGTCGAGCTCGGACTCCTCGACATCGATGCCGACCAGATGCCCCCGGGTGGCCAGAAGCACGCCCGCGCCGAGCAGCACGGCCGCCGCGCCGACCCAGAACGGCAGGTGCACGCTCACGTGCTCGCCGAGCACGCCTGCCAGCCACGGCGCCAGCGCCGCGCCCGCGAACCGCACGAAGCTGTAGGCCGCCGAGGCAACACCTCGCTCGACGGGTGCCGCCTTCATCACCGTCTCGGTGATCAATGTGTTGTTGATGCCGATGAAGAGGCCCGCCACGACCACACATGTCGCGAGCACGGCTTTGTGGTCCGTTCCGACGGCCATCACTGCCAGCGTCGCCGTCATCGCCAGCAGGTTGACCAATAGCGTGGGCACGGTGCCGAAGCGGTGCTGCAGCCGCGGCGCGACGACCACCGACGTGAACGCCAGCGCCAGACCCCAGCCGAAGAAGATCAGGCCGATCTGATGCGCGCTCATGTCGAGCGGAAACGGTGTGAACGCCAGCAGCGTGAAGAAGCCAAAGTTGTACAACAGAGCGGTGATTGCGACGCCGAGCAGACCGCGGTGCCGTAACGCGCGGAACGGGTCGGCCAGCGTCGTCGCGCGCTCGGCGCGCGGTGTGGACGGCAGCAGGATCGCGGTGACGACGAGCGCGAATGCCATCAGTGCCGAGACGCCGAAGAACGGGCCGCGCCATGAGATCGAGCCGAGCACGCCGCCGACCAACGGCCCGACGGCGATGCCCAGGCCCAGTGCGGCCTCGTAGAGGATGATCGCCTGGGCCACCGAGCCGCGTGCAGAGCTGACGATGGTGGCCAGTGCGGTCGCGATGAACAGCGCGTTGCCAAGGCCCCACAGTGCCCGCCAGCCAACGATTCCCATCACGGTGTCGGACATGCCGGCGAGGCCGGCGCCCGCGATGATCACCACAAGGCCCAGCAGCAGTGTGCGCTTGGCGCCGATTCGGCTGGCCACCACGCCGGTGATGAGCATGGCGACGCCCATCACCGCCATATAACTGGTGAACAGCAGCGACACCTGGGACGGCGACGCGTTGAGGTTATCGGCGATCGGCTTCAGGATCGGGTCGACGAGGCCGATGCCCATGAACGCGACGACGCACGCAAAGGCAACGGCCCAAACGGCCTTGGGTTGGCGCCACATACGGTGCGGCTACTCCTTTTCGATTATTTGGTGGGGGCGGGGGCGGCCGCATCCTCAAGAAGGCGACGCAGCACGCGCACGGCGTCGCTCAGCGTCTGCCGGTCCGCAGCATCAAGCCGCTCCAGATACGGGTCGATGGCCGCGCCGCGGTCGACACGGACCTGCCTCAAAGTGTCGACGCCCTTCGGGGTGATGCGGATCAGCACTGCCCGCGCATCCTCGGGGTCGATGGTGCGCGACACCAGGCCGGCGTCTTCCAGACGGCGAACCTGAGTCGTCATGGTGGGTTGCGAGCAGTGGTCGAGGGCGGCGAGGTCGGAGATTCGCGCCGCTCCCTGGTCCTCGATCGTGGACAGCAGCCGTGCTTGGGCAAAGCCAAGCGGCATCCGAACCCGTTGAGTGGCCATTCGATTGATGCGGGCCACCACGGAAAGCAGATCTGCACCGAGTGTCGGGGACATGACCCCATAATTACATAGGTTCACTATGCGTATCAAACGACGCGGCGTGTCGCCGGTCACAGCGTGGACAAGTGGGCTCTCAGGTGGCGGCTGGCAGAATCGAGAAATGAGTGTGACCGGGCCGGAGCCGCTTGGCGGGCGACATCCGGTAGGCGCGAGCCGTCGGCTGCAACCGGTCGAACTTGCACAAGCCTCGGTGATGGCCGCCCTTTGCGCGGCAACAGCGATCATCGCCGTCGTCGTCCCGTTCGCGGCGGGGCTGTCGGTGCTGGGCACGGTGCCGATGGGGCTGCTCGCTTACCGCTACCGCCTGCGCGTGTTGATCGCCGCGACGGTTGCAGGCGGCATCATCGCGTTCTTGATCGCCGGCATGGGCGGATTCATGACGGTCGTGAACTGTGCCTACATCGGCGGGCTGACCGGAATCGTCAAGCGGCGCGGACACGGCACCCCGACGGTCTTCGTCAGCGCGCTGGCCGCCGGTGCGGCTTTCGGACTGGTCACGGTTGCGGCCCTGGCCGTTTTCGTTCGGCTGCGCCATCTGCTCTTCGAATCGGTGAGCGCCAACGTCAAGGGCGTGGCCGCGATCATCGCCCGCATTCCGGATATGCAGCCCGTCGCCGACCGGCTCAAGCACGACTTCGCCACCGCGCTGAACTACTGGCCTTATCTGTTCTTCGGCATGTCGGTGGTGTCCATCACCATGGTCAGTCTCATCGGCTGGTGGGCGTTGTCACGTGTCATGTCGCGGCTGCTCGGCATCCCCGACGTGCACAAGCTCGAATTGTCGACCGACACCGAGCCGATCGGGCCAGTGCCTGCCCTGCTGGACGAGGTCCGCTTCCGCTACCCGAAAGCCGACCGCGACGCGCTCGGCCCGGTGTCGTTGCGCATCCAGCCCGGCGAGCACCTCGCGGTGACCGGCGCCAACGGCTCCGGCAAGACCACGCTGATGTTGATGTTGGCGGGCCGCGAACCCAGCTCGGGCACCATCGAACGGCCCGGTGCCGTCGGGCTCGGCCGCCTCGGTGGCACGGCGGTGATCATGCAGCACCCTGAGAGCCAGGTGCTTGGCACGCGGGTCGCCGACGACGTCGTATGGGGGCTGCCGCCAGGTACGACGACCGATGTGCACCAGCTGCTCACCGAGGTCGGTCTGGACGGGTTGGCCGAACGTGACACCGGCGCACTGTCCGGCGGCGAGTTGCAACGGCTCGCGGTGGCAGCGGCGTTGGCGCGAGAGCCGTCGCTGCTCATCGCCGACGAGGTCACCAGCATGGTCGATCAGGACGGACGTGACGCGCTGATGTCGGTGCTGTCAGGTCTGACTCAGCACCACCAAATGTCATTGGTGCACATCACCCACTACAACACCGAGGCCGACGCCGCCGATCACACCATCAACCTGACGGGCAATGGCGGTGCCGCCGACAACACCGAGATGGTGGAGACCGCTTCGGCGCCGTCCGCCACGGTTGCACCCGGGCACACCGCCGAGAAGCCGGTGCTCGAACTGGACCGTGTCAGCCACGAATATGGCAGCGGAACGCCCTGGGCGAAAACAGCTTTGCGCGACATCACCTTCAGCGTGCACGAGGGCGACGGCGTGTTGATCCACGGCCTGAACGGATCGGGCAAGTCGACGCTGGCGTGGATCATGGCGGGCCTCACGGTCCCGACGGCCGGTGAGTGCTTGCTCGACGGCACGCCTGTGTCTGATCAAGTTGGCGGAGTGGCTATTTCGTTTCAAGCCGCACGGCTGCAGCTGATGCGAAGTCACGTTGACCGGGAAATCGCTTCGGCAGCAGGGTTTTCGCCTCGCGAGCATGGCCGGGTGGTCGCGGCATTGGCGACCGTCGGCCTCGATCCCGGCCTGGCGAAGCGGCGCATCGATCAGCTCAGCGGAGGGCAGATGCGCCGCGTGGTGCTGGCCGGGCTGCTCGCGCGCTCGCCGCGTGCGCTCATTCTCGACGAGCCGCTTGCGGGTCTGGACGCGTCGAGCCAGCGGGGCCTCCTGCGATTGCTGGAAGACCTGCGCCGCCGCGCCGGACTGACCATCGTCGTGATCTCCCATGACTTTTCGGGACTCGAAGATGTATGCCCGCGCACCCTGAATCTGCACGACGGCATGCTTGAACCGGCGCCGACGACCGCGGGAGGGATGTCGTGACCGCGCCGGCGACCCAACGGCAGCGCAAGCCGGTCGTGCTGCTGCGGCCGGTGCCTGGCAACAGTGTGGTTCACGAGTTGTGGGCCGGAACGAAACTCATCGTGGTGGCGGGTATCGGCGTGTTGCTGACCTACTACCCGGGCTGGATCCCGATCGGCTTTGTGGCTGCGCTGGTGTTGGTCACCGCACGACTGGCCCGGATACCGCGCGGCGTGCTGCCGTCGGTGCCGCGCTGGCTGTGGTTCCTGATGATCCTCGGGGGGGTCACAGCGACGTTCGCGGGAGGCAGTCCCGTCATCGACATCGGCTCGGTCGAAGTTGGACTGGGCGGACTGTTGTACTTCCTGCGCATCACGGTGTTGTCGATCGTCTTGCTCGGGCTCGGCGCGATGGTGTCGTGGACCACCAACGTCGCCGAAATCGCCCCGGCGGTAGCGACATTGGGACGACCGCTGCGGCTGTTACGGATACCCGTCGACGACTGGGCGGTGACTCTGGCTTTGGCGCTGCGTGCATTCCCGATGCTGATCGACGAGTTCCGAGTGCTCTATGCGGCCCGCAGGCTTCGCCCCAAACAGGTGCCCGCTACCAGAAGGGCGCGTCGGCGCAGGTGGGCGATCGAGCTCATAGACCTGCTTGCGGCGGCCATCACGGTGGCGCTTCGGCGGGCCGATGAAATGGGCGATGCGATCACGGCCCGCGGCGGTGCCGGCCAGATCTCGGCGGCGCCGTCTCGGCCCAAACGCATTGACTGGCTGGCGCTTTCGATCGTCGTGGTGGTGTGCGCAGCGGCTTTGGCGCTGGAATTGACTCTGCTGGGAACCAGTTAGTCGAGGAGATTGCGCCCACCTAGCAAGCGACAACACGCCGAAGGTGGCAAGCAGCGTTACGTTGCCGCTCGCTAGGCGGGCATTCCCCCTCCCAAGTCGTACGAGCTCACATGAGTTTTCTTGCCTCACGAACCCGATGTCGGTATTCCTACTCGTAATTATCGATAGCGTCAATAGCAAATTTTGTCAGCACAAATGCCTGCTGGCGTGCGCTGCGGATTTCCGGCCCGCCGTTACGGTGGTGACGTGACAGCGCACCGCCGAGTCGATGCCGATTTCCTTGAGCTGCCGCGCCATCAGCTGGCCGACGCGGCGTTGGCCGCCGCAGTCGGCGCCGGGGCTAGCTACGCCGATCTGCGCATCCACGCCATCACGACGGAGATCGTGCAGCTGCGCGACGGCGAACTGGAGACCGCCGTCGTCAACCGCGAGATCGGGCTCGCGGTGCGGGTGATCGTCGACGGCACGTGGGGCTTCGCTTCGCACGCAGAGCTGGATACGGGTGTAGCGGCCGACACTGCTCGCCGGGCCGTGGCTGTCGCCACGACGCTGGCGCCGCTGAATGCCGAACGCATCGAGCTGGCCGCCGAGCCCGTCTACTCCGATGTCAGCTGGGTCTCCGACTACCGGGTCGACCCGTTCGGGGTGCCGCAGGCCGACAAGATCGCGATTCTCCAGGAGTACTCAGGACGGCTGTTGGCCGCCGACGGCGTGGACCACGTTTCGACCGCCCTGCACGCGGCGAAAGAGCAGACGTTTTACGCCGACACTTTCGGATCGACGATCACCCAGCAGCGGGTGCGAATCCAACCGACTTTGGAGGCCGTGACGGTCGACGCCGCGGCGGGAACCTTCGAGTCGATGCGCACGCTGGCACCGCCGACCGCGCGGGGCTGGGAGTACGCCGCGGGCGACGACGTATGGAACTGGACCGACGAGCTGGCGCAACTGCCGTCGCTGCTCGCCGAAAAAGCCAAGGCGCCTTCGGTGGAGGCCGGCCCGACGGACCTGGTGATCGACCCGTCCAATCTGTGGCTGACGATTCACGAATCGATCGGCCACGCCACCGAGTACGACCGTGCGATCGGCTATGAGGCCGCCTACGCGGGCACATCGTTCGCGACGCCGGACAAGCTGGGAACCATGCGTTACGGCTCGCCGATGATGAACGTGACGGCGGACCGGACTGTCGAATATGGTTTGGCGACTGTGGGTTTCGATGACGAGGGCGTCCGGGCGCAAAGCTGGGATCTAGTGCGCGACGGCCTCTTCGTCGGCTATCAGCTGGACCGGGTGTTCGCGCCGCGGCTGGGGGTAGCCCGGTCTAACGGCTGCTCGTATGCCGACTCGGCGCATCATGTGCCGATTCAGCGGATGGCCAACGTCTCGCTGCAGCCCGGAGTCGATGACCTCAGCACCGAGGATCTAATCGCCCGCGTCGAGGACGGTCTGTATGTGGTTGGCGACAAATCGTGGTCAATCGACATGCAGCGCTACAACTTCCAGTTCACCGGGCAGCGGTTCTTCCGGATTCGCGACGGCCGGCTGGACGGCCAGGTGCGAGATGTCGCGTACCAGGCCACGACGACGGACTTCTGGGGCTCGCTGGAAGCCGTTGGTGGGCCGTCGACCTGGCGGCTCGGTGGCGCCTTCAACTGCGGCAAGGCCCAGCCCGGCCAGGTCGCCGCGGTGAGCCACGGCTGCCCGTCGGCGCTGTTCCGCGGTGTCAATGTGCTCAACACGCGCACCGAGGCGGGGCGGTAATCGGTGATAGGCGCACAGCAGGTTGTTGATATCGCGCTGGCCGAGGCCGGCAGGTTGGGCAGGGCCGACGAGACGATTGTGTTGGTCACCGATCGCTCCGACGCGGCGCTGCGATGGGCGGGAAATTCGATGACTACCAACGGTGAGTCGGTGAGTCGGCACACCACGGTGATTTCGATTGTGCGACAGGGGTCTACAGCGCGCGTTGGTTCGGTGCGGTCCAGCGATGTGAATCCGTCTGTCGTCGTCGATCTGGTGGCCGCGTCGCAGGAAGCGGCGGTGTCCGCGCCCGAAGCGCGCGACGGCGCGCCGCCGCTGCCGGCCACCGATGCGCCTGCCGACTGGGATGCGCCGGTGGCCGTGACGGGGGCTGAGGTGTTTTCCGGACTGGCGGGCCCTCTGGCGCAGGGCTTTCGCGGCGCGGATCGGCTGTACGGCTACGCCAGGCACATCGTGGAGACGACGTTTCTGGCGACGTCTGGTGGATTGCGGCGGCGATACACGCAGCCGACAGGCTCGGTGGAGATCAACGCCAAGAGCGACGGCGCAAGCGCGTGGGCGGGAGTCAGCACGCCGGATTTCGTTGATGTGCCGATCGATTCGCTGCTTTCCGAGCTCTCGACGCGGCTGGGCTGGGCGCAGCGGACCGTCGAGCTGCCGGCGGGTCGGTACGAGACGATCATGCCGCCGTCGACGGTGGCGGACATGATGATCTATCTGGCCTGGATGATGGATGGCCGCGGGGCGCAGGAGGGGCGCACCGCGTTGTCGGCTCCCGGTGGCGGCACGCGGGTGGGGGAGAAGCTGACGCATCTGCCGTTGACGCTGTACTCGGATCCGTTGGCTGATGGGCTGGCGTGCACGCCGTTCGTCGCGGCGCCCACGTCGTCGGAGCGGGTGTCGGTGTTCGACAACGGCATGGACATCGGGCGGGTGGACTGGATCCGCGACGGCGTGATCAACGCGTTGGCGTATCCGCGGGCGGCGGCCGCTGAGTTCGATGCGCCGGTGGCGGTGCCGGCGGACAACCTGTTGATGACGGGCGGCTCGGCGGGGCTGGAGGACATGATCGCGCGGACCGAGCGGGGTCTGCTGCTGACGACGCTGTGGTACATCCGGACGGTTGATCCGGCGGTGCTGCTGCTGACGGGGCTGACTCGGGACGGGGTGTATCTGGTCGAGGATGGCGAGGTCACCGCGGCGGTCAACAACTTCCGGTTCAACGAAAGCCCGCTGGATCTGCTGCGGCGGGCGACGGAGGCGGGCGTCAGCGAGATGACGCTGCCGCGCGAATGGGGCGACTGGGCGACGCGGGCGGCGATGCCGTCACTGCGGATCCCCGACTTTCACATGTCGTCGGTCAGCCAGGCGCAATAATCCATGGATGGCCGACTCAGGAATGCCCGGACGAATTGCTGACCTTGTCGCGTTGTCGTCGGGGGATGTGCGGCTTGACGCGCTGATCCGGCTGACGTGCGGAAGGGCGTTGGCATTACGGCCGTTGCCGGTTGAGGTTGACCTGCTCGACGGAACTTCCGGGGACGAGGCGGTGGTGGCGGCGTTCGCCGAACAGTTCGCGGTCGACGTGACGGGTATTGGAAACCATCAACGGAAGCAATTTGTTGCGACGTTGGGCGACAGAGCTTTTCGCGTCGTCGTCGCGATCTTCATCGCGGACTTCGTGCCGAGGGTGTGGGCGGGTCTCGATGCGTTGGGCCTGGGGAAACCGGGCAGCGGTAAGCCGATCGAGTGGGACCACGACAAGGATCCGGCGGAGGCGCTCCTCAATGGTTTCGCGCCGGCGGTGGCGCGGCTGCGAGAGCTGGACGCGGTGACGACGGAGGTGGTGCGTCTACGCGGGGCAGCGCAGCACAACTGCCGACTGTGTAAGTCGTTGCGGGAAGGGAATGCGCTCGATGCCGGGGGATCGGAAGACCTGTACGGCGAGATCGAGAGGTACGAGAGGTCGGATCGGTTGTCGGGTCGGCACAAGGCGGCGTTGCGGTATGTGGACGCGCTGATTTGGACGCCGTCGAGGATCGGTTCGGAGGTGGCCGCCGCGGTGCGGGAGCACTTCACCGAGGCTGAGGCGTTCGAGCTGACGTTGGACGTGATGCGTAACGCGAGCAACAAGATCGCGGTGTCGCTGGGTGCGGATGCGCCGCGGGTGGCGGAGGGCACAGAGCGGTATCTGATCGACGAGCAGGGGCAGACCGTCTTCGCGAGCTAGTCGCGCCGTCACGGGCCAGTGGCAGCGGGAGGTGCTTATTTGCCCGCCCAGCGAGCGACAATGTCGCTCGCTGGGCGGGGACAATCGCGTATGGCAACATGGTGCAGCGCCGATCACGCCTGGGGCGGTAGCTCAGTTGGTTAGAGCCGCGGACTCATAATCCGTTGGTCGCGGGTTCGAGCCCCGCCCGCCCCACGTCAGACCTGTATTACCTCGGTTGATGCTGGACGTTTCGTCTTCGGTTGATGCCTGACGGTGTTTCGGCTGATGCTTGACAGTTGCTTCGGTTGATCCTTGACACTCCCGGAATGAGGGAGTTGAGCGTGGCCGAGCAGCGGTATCAGGCCGTGTTGGCGGTGATCAGTGACGGATTGTCGATTTCGCAGGTCGCATCGAAGGTAGGGGTGTCGCGCCAGACGCTGCACTCCTGGTTGGCCCGCTATGAGGCCGAGGGTCTGCAGGGGCTGATCGATCGGTCGCATCGACCGGGGTCATGTCCGCATCAAATGCCCGCCCAGGTGGAGGCGGCGCTGTTGGAGCTGCGGCGTTCGCGGCCGTATTGGGGGCCGCGGCGGTTGGTGTTCGAACTGTCTAGGCGCGGTGTTAGGCCGGTGCCCTCGGAGTCGGCGGCCTATCGGGCGTTGGTGCGTGCGCAGATGATCGATCCGCATCTGCGTGATCGGCGCTCGCGCAAGTGGAAACGCTGGGAACGCGGCGCGCCGATGGAGTTGTGGCAGATGGATGTGGTCGGCGGGTTTGCGCTGGCCGATGGCACCAGCGCCAAAGCCCTCACCGGCATCGATGACCACTCCCGGCTGTGCGTGTGCGCGAAGTTGATGGCTCGTGAGCGCACTCGCGCGGTCTGCGATGGGTTGCGCGCAGCGCTGGGTACCTATGGTGCGCCGGTGCAGATCCTGACCGATAACGGCAAGGTGTTCACCGGCCGGTTCAATCATCCGCCGGTCGAGGTGCTCTTCGAGGCGATCTGCCGCGAACACGGCATCGACCATCTGTTGACCCAGCCCCGCAGTCCGACCACGACCGGCAAGATTGAGCGGTTTCACCGCAGCCTGCGCGCGGAATTCCTCAGCGACAGAGAGCCTTTCGCGAACTTGAAGGTGGCCCAGCAAGCCTTGGATGAGTGGGTGATCTTTTACAACACCACCCGCCCGCACCAGGCTCTGCAGATGGCGACTCCGAACTCGCGGTTCACCTTTGAGACCGTCGCTGCGGATCCGGCGGTCGCGCTGCCGGCCGAGCAGGGACTCAGCGCTGAGCGCACCGGTTCGGACTGGGTGAGTCGGCGGGTCACCAGCAATGGGGTGGTGAGCGTGTCCTGGCAGCAGGTCAGCCTGGGCCGCCACTACGCCGGTTCGCGCTGCGACGTCCACGTCGACGGTGCACTGCTGCGCTTCTACATCGGCGACGTATTGGTCAAGACCGCCGCCCGCAACAGCAACGGCGAGGTAAGAAACAAACGGGCCCTACGCACCCGCACCGGACCCTAAACACAACAACGAGTGTCAAGGATCAACCGCAGTAGATCCGTCAAGAATCAACCGAAGCTCAACAGCCCCACGTCAGACCCTATCTTCAAGATCGATCTTGTTTAGTCGACGCCTTACTTCGCGGACTGAATACCCTCGTCCGCGACCCGTTATCACTCGGCCGATCGGTCCCGTCAGTGGAAAGCTGTGGGCGATTCGGCCGTCGTAGATGGTGCGAGCGTCGCAGAAGGCCCGGACGTCGTGGGAGGTTGGATCCCCAAGATCTCGGCGACGACGAAGCTCGCCGCCTGGTCGGTGTAGATGGGCACGTAGCCCTCGGTGTGCCCGCTCCATTCGTTGCCGGGGCCCGCGTGACAGATCGGGTCGCTGGGGTTGCACAGATCCATCGCCCTGGAACCGAACAGCGGACTCTGGGTGGTTATCGGTGCACCGTTGCGGTCGGCCACATTGCCGAAGGTGACGACTGCCGCGACGTTGTTGGCGTATTGGGCGGGCAGCGTAGTGCCCCTGAGGAGGCCCCCCACCGAATCTCCGGTGACGATATCGATCACCGACGCGCCCTGCGAATAGCCGCCCAAGACCAGCGGCGTATTCGGGCATTTGTCGGCCATGGCTTTGATGTGCGACACGGCGTCCTTGGAGCCGGCATCGGTATGCAACTGGAGAAGGCTTGCCTTGTAGTCCACCGCATACGCACCGATGTTCATGCCTGTCTGCTGGCGCAGCGAGTCAACGAGGGCCTGGCCGACGCGCCCGAGGCCGGCCGGTTCGTCGGTGCCGCGGGCGAACGTCACCTCGACGTCCGGGCAGTCGTCGGAGCTGGCTGAGGGCACGCCGCGCGAGAGGACGCTTGGCGCGATCAGCAGAACGCCGGCGGCCAGCACCGCGGCGGCGCCCAGGCCGGCGCGTCGCAAGCCGCGTGACCAGGAATGACGCAACCCACAACGCGTCAGTTGGTGGTTGCTCATGCGGCCAGATATTACCGAGAAACCGCGGGCAGATTCACATCTGCGGGTCGTCCGCCGCTAACTGACCGGACAATCGGGACAATCCGCAGTTGGTTGCGACGATTGCGTGAAGCTGCTCGTAGCACAGCGAGCTGACTTGCAGTTCTTTCGGAGACGGTCGCAGCTTGACGCAACAAACGCTGAGAAATCTCCCACGCCGGCTGCGGGTTCGTCGAGGAGGACGGCGGTCTATGTAGGCGATGCCGATCATCGCGACGACGAACACGAACGCCGCGCCATCACCGGAGCGCGTCAAAGAATCCGCCAAGAATCCGCCAAGGCGTCAGCCGCAACCTTTACGCAACGGACCGCCTGGTCCGCTTCAGCGAAAGGAAGACATGAACCACAACATGAAGAAGATAGCCGGCAAGGTCGTCGTGTCCGGCGCACTCGCACTGGCCGCCCTTGGACTGGCGGCTGGCACTGCCCAGGCCTTCAACCCGCAACCGGATCCCCCGGGCAAGCCGTCCATTGTCTCCGTCAACCCGGGACTGACCGTGAGCAACCCCGGCACAGTCGGCGTCAACCCCCAACAGTCGCAACTGGGCGGCACACAAGCTTTTTCAACATTCCCCACTCCCTGGTAATCGGCGCTGGCGGCTGATCGTTCGCAGACAAAGGGGGCTACGCACTTACCCGCGTAGCCCCTGAGCACTCAGCGCCTCCGGATGATGGCCCGTAAGCGAACCGACGGTCATCCAAAACCGCTGTGCAGCAGCACATTCCACGGACATTTGGCATGCGTTTCGCTGTGGAGCGTAAGTGCAGTTCTGCAAAGCGGTCGAGGTAGCGGGCAACACGAAGCGGTAGCTAGCGGAATCCCCCGGTGCATTTTCGCCCGCCAGCTGATCGGCCGCCCGCGCCCCCGCACGCCATAGCAGGCTGAGTCCGAGCTACAACGGCGGGAATTAGATTCGCTAGGTCCGCCGGAACCTTCGTGAAGGAGTTGAGCGAGAGCGTCGCGACAGCTCCACCGCGGATGGGCGGCCCAACGACATTCCGGGTCGTGTCCGCGTCAGATGCCCCGCCGAGGATTGATCGCCGGAAAAACCTCATGCGCATGACGAGGACGCGCGAACATGGTTTGCTAGATGTTTCGTTTGACCTGACACCAGCAGGACCGGTTCCAAAGGGGGGAATCCAATATGACGAAAGCAGCAATTGCAGCGGTGGGGATCGGCATCTTGCTGGCCTTCGCGCCACCGGCTCATGCAAGCGACGACGCGCAGTACATTGCCGACCTGCAAGCCGCCGGCGTCACGTTGCAAGGCAGTAACCAGCCGCTGATCGATGACGGCCACATAATCTGCCAGGCTATTCAGGGGGGAACGCCCGCCGGGGCAGTCGCCGAGGCCCTCGCAAATTCCACCCAGATCTCTGTCGACGCTGCCAATGTCATCGTGGGTGCAGCTGTAAAAGATCTCTGCTAGCCAGGGCGGGTCCGAGCCAAAACCGTTGGACTCCCAAGAAATAACGGGTATCAAGCTACGACGCTGCAAACTACCCGACGCGAAACAGTCGTCGCAGATGCGGCAATTCGACGCGATGAGTTCCGCCAGCGATTCCAGAAACTCAGGCAGGGCAGGCGATTTGACGAGCATGTTCAGCCTGACCCCGTAGACGTCTAATACGCGCTCGAGCCGATTTCACCTCTGCCTGTTCCGGGGCTGTGGGAAAAGACGGACGCGAGGTGGCTTGTCGCCCGAACAGCCGACCGAACCGCACGTGGTCGACGGGCGCCAACCGCGGCCCGCCGGGCCTCCATATTTGCCCATACGCAGGCGATTGTGACGCCCAGCGTCGCCTGCCTGCTCGGAATTTGCGAGTTCGAGCTGGCAAGGCCGCAAAAGTGATTTTGACGTTAACGTCACGCAGGGTGCCGCCGCCGGGTTATATAGCAGTTATATATAGCTGTCACCAAGCAAAAACGGGGGAAAATAATGCGGGCATCTACGACTGGCTTGGCGATCGCTGCAGTGTTGGTCGGCGCTACCGTGGCGAGTTGCGGCGGCGGCGACGACGAGAAGTCCGACACGTCATCACCGTCGGCGGCATCGTCGAGCTCGGCCGCACCCACCTCCACCAGCGCAGCGGCCAGTCCGTCTGGCGCGCAACCAAGCGACTACACCGCATTGCTCATCAAGCCAGAGGACATCGGCAGCGACACCGTCGCCGATGGGCCACCGATACCGAATCCCAGCGGGGTGACCGGCGCCGGGCAGACATTCAAGAATCGGGAGGGCACGCAGTTCGTCATCGACACAGTTGCGGTCTTCGACAATCCCGGCGCAGCTACCGACACCATCCCGCACATGAAAGACGCTATCGCGCAGAAGATCTCGGGCACGCCGCAGCCGGTCGACATCGGCACAGGCGGATTCATGGTCGCCGGCACGTCGACCGATAACACCAAGGCACTGACCGAAATCGTGTTCACGCAGGGCAGAGCAATGGTCGATCTCGAGTTCGCCAGCGCCCCCAACGATCCTGTCCCGCCGGAAATTGCGATGGGAATCGCCACCAAACAGGACACTGCCGTCAAGAACGGCTTGCCCGGCTAATCAAGGAGTTCCGCGTGAAGGTTTCGGTGGCGGCTGCCGGCTTAGCGGCGGGCACCTTGGTGCTAGGTGCGGCGGTTACCGGCTGCGGTAGCGACGAGTCGTCAAGCCCGTCGTCGTCCAAGTCATCGTCGTCGTCGGCGTCCGCCGCGTCGTCAGCGGAACCGACCTCGAGCAGTGCTGCCGCCCAGCCGTCGGACTACAGCAATCTGCTGATCAAGCCGGCCGACATCGTCGTACCGGGCGACACCTTCAGCCTGACGCAGACGCTACCGGTGCCCAATCCGGCTGGAATTGAAGGCGTTTTCACCAATCAGAATGACTCCCGCAAGGTCGACGACACGATCTATGTCTATCCCGACGCCGCCGCGGCGTCACAGGCGCTCGACGCGAGCGCCAAGGCGATTCCCGAATTGAGCGTGAAGGCAACACCAGAACCAGCCGATGTGGGCACCGGTGGTCAGATCGCGGTGGGGCCGTCGCCCGACGGCTCGAAAGCCAAAGGCGTGCTGATGTTCACCCACGACAAGGTCTTCGTCGTCCTTGAGTTGGAGAGCGAAGCGAACGACCCGGTGCAGCCGGACTTCCTCCTCGATCTCGGTAGAAAGCAGGACGAGGCCATCGCGGCCGGATTGCCTGACTGAGCATTCCTGCGGTCAGGGTTCTGGCCAGCATGTGTGGTCGACGGGCCAGTGAAGTCAGCTCGTGCTGGTGTCGATGTTCATGTCGATCACGCCTGCGGCGATGAGAACGCCGTAGATGACGATTGCGGCGATGCCCAAGATCGCGCTCCACATCGCCCACTTCCGTGCGCTATCTGAGGCTGCCTGCGCGCCAGCGTAATTGCCTTGAGCCCACAGTCCGGAAACTTGAGACGCTTTCACGATCGACACGATGCCGAGGGGCAGGCAGCAAAACAGTGTCGTCAGGATCGCGAAAACCAGGTGACTACTTGGTTGCTGTGCGGGAGGCAATTGTTGAGCCATGTGTATCTTTCCTTAACGCTGTTTCGCTGGGTTGAAGCGGTCTTACCGTACCTGAGAATGTCCCACCGAGAGGCGACAAAAATGAAATTCGTCAACGCCGGTTGGGTGCCACGCAGAATTCTGGTACTGCTTTTACGCAGTTACGAGCACACATTTGCCGATTGAGTCCAACTGTGATGAGTTGGCAATGGATCACAATTTGCGATGCCATACGGAATCAGCAATGCGGGATACGTCGCATCGCGTATAGAACGGCGGCCGGATTAAATCTGGTCGCCTGAAATGACCTGCGTGACGGGTCAGTCGTATATCGGTTCGCCTTTCACCCTGTGGGGCACAAGTCCTTGACGGCAAGGTTCACGGCCGCGTCGGCTTGAGCGTGGCTCAGATTGACGGCGTTGTCGTAGTACGTCTGGGACAACGTGTTGGGGTCGTGGCCAGCTGCTATGGCCGCGCAGACGGTATGTCCGTCGGCGATGAGTCCCGCCTCGTCGCCGCCGATGCCGGCGGAATTCAGATCTTGTATGTAGTCCGCTTCCGCGGTGGTAATCGCGTACGCAGCGGGCGCAAAGACCACCCCGAGCGCACATATCGCGGCTGCCGCGCATAGTGGCTTGATCATCTTGCCTTCTTTCGGTTTCGCCGGGCGGGTTGCCCGAACAGCATCAAGCTAAGACGATCAACGCGCGCCTGGGGCCGAAACGGTTCAGAAATTTAGCTGAACGTAAATATTGCTGTGATCGGACAGGTGCAGCGAAGAGTGGACGTCAGGGGCAGGTAGCGTCGATCTCGAAGGGCTTGCTGACTTGTTGCGTCGGGTTGGCATTGTCGACTCCGGTTGCCGTGCCGGTGATCTTGTAGTGGTTACCGTCTTTGGTGGCGCTGGCCGTGTTGCCGGGCACACCCTCTGTGAAACTCAGAACGGCACCGTTCACGTCGCCCAGCCCGATGTTGTGGACGACCGAACCGTCGGGCTCGAGGCCAACGATGACACCCGTGATCACGTCGCCGATCGCGATGGAGAACTTGCCGTCAGTGGTCGCGCACACCACTTGACCATCGACGTTCCGCGGCTGCCCGTCGATCGTGACCGTGGCAGATCCCGCCGCACCTGAGGCCGATACCGATGTGGTCGCGCTAGCCGAGCTGGCGGCGCTGCTCGACGACGCCGCGGTCGAGGACGTGCTGGAGGATTCGTCATCGCCCTTCGAACAGGCGGCCACACCTCCGACCGCGATTGTCGCGGCACCGATGGCGATTATCAATTCATATTTCACCGATTTCTCCTTCGCCAGTGATCCGCGTTTCACGGAGTCTCCCGCAGTATGACCGGATAATGCGCGGTTGCTTGCAGATTTGGCAACAGAGGACGGAGCGATTGAATGTTGTTCTACCGGCGAGTTAGCTAGTGGACCTTGCTATAGGCGAGAAATAATTGGCAACGTGCCGACGCCTGCAGGTCGTCCTAAATTCGGAGTGGATTCTCTCGACAGAGCCACACTCAATTTCTCAAACGCCGTAGCCAATTGTGTGGGTTCGCGTGCTGACGGAATGTGAGACCGCGGTAGCGCGTCTGGTGTGAATGGCGGGCTGCTACGAAGGTGGTGGCGCCGGCGGTACGGCTCCACCGCAGCCGCCCGGCGGGGCCGGCTGGGGGATCGGCCCACCACCCACTACACATTGCAGGCCGGGCGAGAGAAGCCCATACGGGTGGCCGATCATCGGCGCTCCGTACTGAATTGCGTGCCCTTCACCATCAGTCGCCAAGGGCCGCAACCGCCATGTCGTAGATCCGTTTCGGCGCCTTCGACGGTGAGCCCGCGTCGAATGGCGGCTGAGGGTCGTATTCGATGGCGAGCTGAATGCTTTGGGCCACTTCGGGTCCGGCGATCTTCGCGGCAAGAGTGAGGGCAACGTCTATGCCGGCGGAGACTCCGGCACCCGTCACGATCCGTCCCGCGGTGACCACGCGTTGTTCCGTTGGTTGGGCGCCGTAGGAGGCAAGAGCGTCGTAGGCGCTCCAGTGGGTGGTGGCCGGCAATCCGTTGAGCAGCCCCGCGGCGCCGAGCAGTAGCGCGCCTGTGCATACCGAGGTTGTCCACGTCGTGTGCGGGTGGGCCTGGCGGATCCAGTCGACGATCGGGTGCCCGTCTGCGGCGTACTGGCCCGCGGCGGGACCGCCGGGCACAAGCAGCACGTCCGGACGTGGCACATCGGCGAACGTCGCGTCGACGCGCATGTGCACGAGGTCGTTATGGTCGTCGATCATGCCCGTGCGCTCGGCGCAGATGATCATCTGTGCGCCAGGCAAATAGGTGAGTACCTCGTAGGGGCCGATTGCGTCGAGGGCGGTAAATCCTTGGTACAGACCGAGGGCAATGATCATGGGGCATTCCCTTGTACGTCGGCGTCGCGTTTTCGCCAGAGCTACTTCCGAAGCACGGCTACTTGCCTGATCCCACGCGCGAGCTTAGCGGTCTGCGTATGCCAGCAACCCCCGTTCGCGATTGCCCGTATCAGCCGCGAGCGAGATCCCACTGCCCGAAGTCGGCCGCCAGCACCTCGTCCACATCCACGTGGACACCTCCTAGCGCCACGCCCGGTTCTGACGGGCCGACGACCACAGACTGAAAAAGCACGGCCGCAGGCTCGCGCTCGCCATGCGACCACGCTTTGGTCTGCCAGGCCCACGCGTATCCCGGGGTGGTCGAGCGCCCGATGACGCCGTCCGCCAAAGCCCACCCGCACGCTCGGTTATGGCCGTAGATGCCTGTGCGGCCCACTCCGAGTACCGAGTTGATCCCCCGGAACCATTGCAGCGCAACGTTTTTCCACGTGTTGACGTCGATGTCCTCGTCGACACTGAAGAAGATCGGAGCCGAAGCCGGCCCGCCCGCCGCACCATGCAACCGCAGTGCTGTCTGAGCGTCCGCCACACCGCCGTCATAGCCACGCGTGTAGTCGGAAGGCGTTGGCCAACCGGGTTTTCCGTACTGATAACAGCTGACGGCATGAAGACCCGCCGCGCGCAGCGCATCCGCATACTCACGGCTGACGGGCTTGAAATCGAAGGTTGCCCCCGGCCGCAGTTCGGACACATAAACCAGCGCCCCTGCAAAACCTGCCGCTGCGATCTGATCCGCCGGCACCAGCCGCTCTGCAAAATCGATCAGCTGAGGGTTCGCGGCCGACGCCTTCGGCTCGGCAAAGCCAACCGCTGCAAGGCTCGCGAGAGCCGGGGCGGTCAGCGCATATCTCAGGACGTCGCGTCGTGAAACGGCGTTGCTCAGGCGCCTGTCACGCGGGGCCGATGACATGGCAGACAGTGTCACACCTCAACAACGTCCCGGGGGGAAGTGGGTGAAGTGCGTCAAACGGCGGCGGAGCCGGGGCCGACGATTGTGGCGGTGGCGCGGCGGGCGGTGGTTCGGCGGGGGCAGGCGGTGCGGCAGGAACAGGTGCCTGCGGTGGTGCGGCTGCGGCAGGCGCTTGCGGTGCCAGCGGTGGTGCGGCTGCGCGCGAATCTGCCAACACCCGACCCGCGGCGAAAGTGGCCGCCTGGTCGATCATCCCGGTGTCCGCGTACTGCATGTGCGCGTTGAAATCCCTTCCGCCCGAACAAACGAAGTCGTCGGGGACACACAAGTCCATCGTCTTGGCCGCATACGCCGGGCCGACGACGATCTGCGGCTGATTGATCGCTCCCATGAACCGGGCGTTTGGTTTGCCGAACAGGGCCACTGCGGCGACGTGGTTGGCGACGTCGGGCGGCATCGGATTCGGTACGCCGTCAGGCGCTCCGTCCGGTATGACATTCGCGGTGACAAAGCCCATCACGGCTGCGCCTTGAGAGAATCCGCCGAGCACCATCTTGGTGTTGGGACAGTTCGCCGCCGTGGCTTCGATGTGCGCGCTGGCGTCCCTTATGCCGACCAGCGCCGTGGGGAAGTCGATCGTGGCGGGATAGTCCACCGGATAGACCCCGATCGATTTTGCGCCGAGCTTTGCGCGTACGGAGTCCACGAACGCCTGTCCCGTTGGCCCCACACCGGGGTCCTCAGTGGTGCCGCGCGCGAACACCACCTCGACGTCGGGGCACGGCAGCGCGGACGCGGACGGAACGGCTGCGCTCAGCGCCGCCAAGCTTGCTCCAGCACTGATGAAAACAGCGACATGGCGTCCCCTCACCGCGCAATGCTTACATAGGCGAACGACGAGGGCGATTCGAAAATCAAACAGCCGATGAACACCGCGTGACCGGAAACGTGCTACCACTTTGCCGGTGCGGGGCGGGCCCGCACGACCTGCGGCCACCAGAACCAACGGCCCAGGGCCGCAGCAATAGACGGCGTCATGAACGCCCGAATCACCAGGGTGTCGAACAACAGACCCAACCCGATCGTCGTGCCCATTTGGGCGACCACAACCATGGCGCTGACTGACATCGACATCATGGTGAACGCGAACACCAGGCCGGCCGCGGTCACGACGGATCCGCTGCCGCCCATGGCACGGATGATCCCGGTGTTGATCCCGGCGGGTATCTCTTCCTTCATCCGCGCCACCAACAGCAGGTTGTAGTCCGCGCCGACTGCCAACAGGATGATGACCGCCATTGCCATCACCATGAATTGCAGGTCCAAGCCGACCAGGTGCTGCCAGAACAGCACCGAGAGCCCGAAGGATGCGCCGAGCGACAGCACCACGGTGCCGACGATGACGCCTGCCGCGACCACACTGCGCGTAATGATGAGCATGATGATGAAGATCAGCGTCAGCGCGGCGACACCGGCGATAAATAGGTCGTAACTGTTGCCTTCCTGCATGTCCTTGAAGGTGGAGGCGGTGCCGCCGAGGTAAACCCGTGATCCCTCCAACGGCGTGCCCTTGATGGCTTCAAATGCGGCGGTCTTGATGGCGTCGATGCGCTCAATGCCGTCCGCGCTGAGCGGATCCTCTTCGTGCGAGATGATGAACCGCACCGCGTGGCCGTCGGGAGAGATGAAGTTGTCCATGCCGCGCTTGAAGTCTTTGTTGTCGAAGATCTCCGGTGGCAAGTAGAAGCTGTCGTCGTTGTGGGAGTCGTTGAATGCATCACCCATGGCGGACCGGTTCTCGTCCATCGCGGCCTGCTGATCCTGCTGGCTCGACTGACTGGAGTGCATCTCCAGCATCATCTTCTGCATTTTCTTCATTGTCTCGATCTGCTGCGGCATCACCGCAATCAGCTGCGGCATCAGGGAGTCGAGCCGTTCCAAGTCTGGAAGCAGCGCCTTGACGTCATCGGTGGTGGTGTCGACGCCGTCCAGCGTGTCGAAAACCGATCGCATTGACCAGCAGACCGGGATGTCGTAGCAGTGCGGCTCCCAATACAAGTAGTTGCGGAGCGGGCGGAAGAAGTCGTCGAAATCGGCGATGTGATCACGTAATTCGGCGATGTCGATGGTCATGTCTCTCGTCCTGCCCACCATGGAATGGGTGACGGCGCTCATCTCTCCCATCAACGAGTTCATCTTCGTCATCGTGTCGATGGTCGTCTGCATGTCGTTGGCCTGCACCAGCATGTTGTCCATGGTTTGTTGCGAGTACGAGCGGTTCATCTCCTGAAAAGTGCCGCTCATGCTGAGCTGAGCCGGAATCGTACTGAACTTCAAGGGTTTACCCTCGGGGCGGGTGATCGACTGCACCCTGCCGATGCCGGGCACCCTCGTCACCGCCTTGGCGATCCGATCGATCACCAGAAAGTCCGCCGAGTTGCGAAGGTCTTTGTCCGTTTCGACGAGCAGCATTTCGGGGTTCATCCTGGCGACGGGGAAATGTCGTTCGGCCGCCGCGAATCCCTGGTTCGCCGGCAGGTCGGCGGGTAGGTATTTGCGGTCGTTGTAGCTGGGCTGGTAGCCCGGCAGGGTAAGTAGGCCAACAAGGGCGAGTAGGACCGTCACGGTCAGGATCCAGCCCGGCCACCGGACGACGGCGGCACCAAGGCGCCGCCAAAAGCGAATCCGCATGGCGCGCTTGGGCTCTAATAGTCCGAAGCGACTCGCGACAGTGATTACCGCGGGCCCCAGAGTCAGCGCCACAAGCACCGCGACTACCATTCCGACCGCGAGCGGGATGCCCAGCGTCTGGAAGTACGGCAATCGGGTGAAAGAAAGACAGAATGTCGCGCCGGCGATCGTCATGCCCGAGCCCAGCACCACGTGGGCGGTGCCGTGGAACATGGTGTAGTAGGCCGACTCGCGGTCTTCGCCGATCGTACGGGCCTCTTGGTAGCGCCCGATCAAGAAGATCGCATAGTCGGTCGTTGCGGCGATCGCGAGGGTCACCAGGAGCTGAGTCGCGAACGTCGACAGCCCGATCAGGTTGTGGTAGCCGAGGAACGCCACCACACCACGGGTCACCGAGAGGCTCAACACCAGGATTGTCAGGACGAGCAGGACTGTGACGATCGACCGGTAGAAGAACAGCAGCATGAAGATGATGACGGCGACCGTGACGAGTTCGATGATTCTGATGCTGGAGTTGCCGGCGTTTTCCTGGTCTGCCTGCAGTGCCGGCCCTCCGGTCACGAAGACCTTGACCCCCGGCGGCGGAGACAATCCCGCGATGACCTTCTGCACCGCGGTGACTGACTCGTTGCCGAGCGCCTCGCCCATATTCCCGGCGAGATAGACCTGCACGTAGGTGGCTTTGCCGTCTTCGCTCTGCGCTCCGGCACTTGTCAGCGGGTCGCCCCAGAAGTCCTGAATGTGCTGGACGTGCTTGGTGTCGGCACGCAGCTTGGCGATCATGTCGTCGTAGAAGCGGTGCGAGTCCGCGCCGAGGGGCTCCTGGCCCTCCAGGACGATCATGGCCGAGCTGTCGGAGTCGAACTCCTGAAAGACCTTGCCGACGCGCATCATCGCCGCCACCGACGGTGCGTCTTTGGGAGACATCGAGACCGCCTGCATCTCGCCAACGACTTCGAGCGGCGGCACGGTCGTCATCAGCACCGCGATGAGCGCTACCCAGCCGACGATGATGGGGACCGCCAATCGGCGGATCCACCTGGCCACGCCGGTTTTCCGCGGCTGCTCGGCGGGGATGACGGGGTCGATCGTCGGGGCGCTCACGAGCTCCTCATCGGTGTATTTCGCTCAGTCATACCAGAATCGGCCGTCACACAGCGCGGTCCGACTCCGGCGGCGACCCATTGCATCACCTTTGCGGTTTCCCATCTTTGCAGACCAGGCAGTACGACACTAAGTACTCAGCGGAACTTTGCTGTTCGTGGGGAAGAGCGGGGAGACGGGGTGTCAGCGCGCATAGAAATGTCCGAGGTCGTGCGGGAATACCGTGCAGGCGGACAGACGGTCCGAGCGTTGGACGCCGTCTCCATGTGCATCGACGCCGGCCAATTCGTCTCCGTCGTCGGGCCGTCCGGCTCAGGCAAGAGCACTTTGCTCCATCTGCTAGGTGCGTTGGACTCTCCCGATTCGGGTTCGATACATTTCGACGGCGTCGAGATCGCCAATATGACCGACGACGAGCAGTCGAGTTTTCGCCGGCACCAGGTCGGCTTCATTTTCCAATTCTTCAACCTCTTGCCGACTCTATCGGCGTGGGAGAACGTGGCGATTCCGAAATTGCTCGACGGCGAAAGGTTGAGCCGGGCCAAGCCTGATGCAGTGGGTCTATTGGAGGCCGTCGGACTTGGCAACCGCATCGATCATCGCCCGGCCGAATTGTCCGGTGGGCAGATGCAACGGGTGGCGGTCGCGCGGGCGTTGATTATGAACCCCCGACTGATCCTGGCGGACGAACCGACCGGCAATCTCGATTCGGCGACAGGCGACGCGATCGTGGACTTGCTGCGAAATGTGGTTCACGACGGGGAAATACATCCGTCGGTCGTGATGGTGACGCACAACGTCGAGGCCGCTTCCGCAGCGGATCGGATCATCACCCTGCACGACGGCGTGGTGATGACAGACGTGCTCAATACAGCGCCATGATTCCCGCGACTTTCAGCCGCCTGCATCTCATCAACCTGCGCGAATTGCGAACGCATTGGGGGCGCGCAGCCGCTTCTGTGGGAGTCGTCGCCGTTTCCGCTGCCTTGCTCGTGGCAGTACTGGGCATCTCTGGCTCAGCGACCGGTTCCGCCGAGCGCCTCGCCAACAGCATCGGCGGTGCCGCGGCGCTGGAGGTTTCCGGGGTCACTGACTCCGGATTCGACGAGTCGCTGCTCAACGCGGTCGCCGGTGTCAAAGATGTCTCCGCAGCGGTGCCCGTGTTGCGGATGCAGATGACCGCACACTCGGATCGCTTCATTTTCGTCGGTGTCGACCGCAGCGTTATGGCGCTGCAGTCCGACCTGGCGAATGCTGTTGAGGCTCAAATCGAACCGGGTTCCCCGCTGGAGTCGATACCCGACGGGGTAGTGGTGGGTCCGGCCATCGGCGTCGCCACGGGTGACCAATTCGATTTGGCCTCAACGAGGGTCACCGTAGCGGTGGTCGCGTCGGGTCCATCGGCGCGACGACTCAACGGTGGTCACTTCATCTTCGCGCCCCTCGCGCTAGCACAGCGAATTACCGGCCGTGAGCATCGGCTGGACTCGATCATGGTCGTCACGAAGCCGGGCGCGGACATCGAACAGGTTCGAAAAGATGTCACGGCGGCCGTCGCCGGCCGGGCGGTGGTGGCAGAACCCGCTTTTCGCGCCGGTCAGACCGGCCGCTCTCTGGCGCTGCTTCAATCCATGATGCTGTTGGCGGCTTCGATTTCGTTTGTCGTTGCCGCCTACCTGAGTTACAACGCGATGAGCATCGCGATCGCTCAGCGGCGCCCGATCATTTCGACGTTGCGCGCGCTTGGTGGCCGGCGACGGACCATTGTCTCCGCCATGCTCGCGGAAGCGGCCGTACTGGGCTTCGTCGGCGGAGTGATCGGTTCTGTATTCGGCATATTCGTCGGCCGCATTTCCATCGGCAGGCTGCCGCCGGCGATCGTCGAGTCGGTGGAGGCACACGTCGACTACGTCCTACCGCTCTACGTCGTACCTGTGGCCATCGTTGCGTGCGTCGTGGCGAGTGTGGCCGCATCGGCCTTGGCGGCGAGGCAAATTCACCGCGTCGCTCCGGTCGAGGCGCTAGCACCGATCGGTGTTGCCTCGACTGAGGCAGGCTCGAGGCCCGCTCGGATCGCAGCGGGCGTCATCGGGGTGATCCTGTTCGCGGTAACGATCCTGTTGGTTACCGGCGACTTTGGCCGCATCGCCGTTGCCTCAATGGCGTTGGCGTTCGTCGGTGGCAGCGCGATCTGCTTCGCCTTGTCGGATCCCATCATCGCCGCCGCAGCGGCAGTTGCACGCCTGTTGGGTCCAGCAGGTGCGCTCGGCGCCGCCGCAATCGAGCGCGCGTCGCGACGGATGTGGGTCGCCACCATGACGGTGTTGACTGCGGTGGCCACCACGGCATCAGTAGTTGGCATCAGCAGCAATGCCATCGACTCTATTGTGGCGTCCGTCTCCTCGACCGGGGACCCCGATTTCTGGGTCAGCACCACAGGTCCGAGCGACTATCCCACCGCGACACTCTTGCCCGCCGACACCGAATCCCGAGTGTTGTCCGTGCCAGGTGTCAGTCGGGTAGTGGCCGAGCAGAAGGCATTTGGCACGGTAGGAGATATCAAAGTGATGTTGCTCGGGGTCGCTCCCGGTTCTCATCAACCCATCTACGACGCACTGTCCACCGCGGATCGCGAAAAGCTCGATGCCGCAGAAGGTGTCGCGGTATCGCGCGACCTCGGCGAGGAGCTCGGTGTCTCGGCCGGTGAGAACGTCCTCTTGCAGACGCCCAGCGGTGAACGCGATGTACGGGTGCTCGATACGGTCCCGTACTTCTCGGGCGCCGCGGGGACCATCGCGATCGACCTGAAGACCATGCAGCAGTGGTTTGTCCGGCCGGGTGCCACCGACCTGGAAATCACGGTCGAACCTGGATTCGACGCCGCCTCGGTACGTGCGGCGATACTGAAGGTGGTGTCAGCAGATGTCTTTGTCTACTCGGGCCGCGAAGCCTTGGCCGGTCTGAGAAAAGGTCTCAGCGCATACAGCGCGATAACGATGACCATTGCGTGGATCGTCGTGGTGGTGTCGGTGGTCGGCCTAATGAATACGTTGATGCTCTCGGTGCTGGACAGGCGTCGTGAGATCGGTGTTCTACGGGCGATGGGGGCAACGCGCCGCTTCACCCTTAATTCCATACTCGCCGAAGCGGGCGCCATCGGCATCGTCGGCGGTTTACTCGGGCTGATGATAGGCGCTGCAAGCCAATACCTGACCGCGATCGCGCTGACGAACGCGCTTGGCTTCGAGGTGACCTACCAAGCTCAGCCTGGGATGGTCGCCATTGGCCTTGGCTCACTAGCCAGTTGTCTCGTAGGCGCGGTGCCACCGGCGGTCCGCGCCGCTCGCCTCAACATCGTTGAGGCGGTCTCGGTCGAGTGATACGCGGGTGAAGTGTTCGGCGAGGCTGGAAAACATCAGGCCGTACGCGAACGCAAACAACAGTTCCTCCAACGGCACGCCGGCGAGCACCACGCCCGAGACAGCGTGCAGGTTCCACACCTTGAAGATGTAGCCCGGAAATACCGCATTGAACGCCAGGAAGAACGTGAAATATATTCCCAGGAAGACAATTCCGCTGCCGATCATCTTCCTGACCAGATCTGGCTGGTACAGGCTCGTCGCGGCAGCGCCGGCTAAAAGCGCGATGATGGCGATATAGATTGGGTTCACGTCCGTCGTGGCGACGAGTGCAACAAACACCAGGGGTGCAACCGACAGCGCGAACCGGTGGATTCGGCGGACGCAGTGCTGTCGGCCCAGGTTTCGTTGGCGCATCGTGCCGAGCGCTGCATAGACGGCTGCGGCGACGCCTCCTGTCGCGAACTGGAACACCACACTTTCGATGTCGAAGCCAATTCTGTGGTTCAGATTGAAAAGGCTTGGGGGACTCCAATAGACAGGAACGAACACGGGCTGGGCGAGTCCCCACAGCGCGGCTACTGCACTCACCCGCATGATCAGCCGCCGACGGTCGGCATCTGCGTGGACCCAGAACGCGAGCCAGATGAGCGTGGCGCCGAAGCTGCCGGCTAGATACGCGTAGTTCAAATGGCCACTCATCGCGTCGCCGAGACCAATTCTTCGAGCGGACCGCAACGCACATCGAACCGTTCGCGTACGGTGTCGAGGGCATGGCGCTGGTGTTCACGCTCGCGCCGATGCGAGACCAGGAACCTCACCCCACGCATTAGTTGGCGCGGGAATGGGTACCACCGATCGAAGTCGACTCCGCATTCGAGAAACACCTTGGTCGGAACCACGTCGGAGACGAGGCTGACGTTGTAGACGGCGAGGGACAAGAGCGCATAGGGAAACACCGCATTCGACTTCGCCCGCAGATCCTGCGCATCGACTTCATAGAGCGGGAGGTCCAGCAGCTCGCCCAAGAACAGCAGATGCGTCATGAAGTAGGCCATGACCGACATCAAATTGAATGTGGCAGAACGCGACTGGATCGAGAGCACTGAGCCACTACCGGAAATGTACGGCTCGTAGGGATAGTCGTCGCGCATGTATCCGGTGCAGTTGACTATCCAGCTGCCAGGCTGGACCGACTTCGTCGACCCGCTACGGAAAACCATGTCGGTCGCGCCCGTGCGGTCGACGACGTCCACGAGGTGGTCCATGATCACATCGTTGAGGCCGGCGGAGATCGTGTCGTTCTCCGACTCGGACAGCATGCCCAGCAGGAAGTTGCCGGTGTCAGGGGTCAACCACGTGCCGTACGTGGAGCGCATCCAGTCCCGGACGGCTGTCTCGTTGGTCCCGTCGAAACGACGGGCAGTTTCCACGCCGATATCGCTCACGAGCGTGCCGCCCCACCAGCGCCGGACCCCGCTGGGGAAGCATCGGTCGCGGCTGAGGAAGTAGGTCCCGGTGCCGGCCACGAGGTTCACTTCACGGCCGGGGTATTGCGTGATCAGCGCGTGCGCAGTATCCATCGCGGTCTTGCCGCCACCAATGACCCACACTGGCGAATCACTGGCTCGCATGTCGTCGCCACCCATGTCGCAGAAGTCAGGGGACACCGACTGGATTCGCTTGCTGGAAATCTCGAGCGGATCGTTGGGCGTGATGCGGAAGCCGTAAGCCTTGATCAGCCGCGTCGTCTCAACCACTAGAAGCTGGCCGTCGGTAGACCTACAGGTGATCCGCACGATCCCGTCGTCTTCGTCGTGGGACTCCATCGACCAGCCGAAGCGCTGTTCGACGTGCACCCGCTGTTTGATCACGTCGAGGCAGTGTTCAAGGTGATTGAGGACCTCGCCCTTCGTTGCCAGGTGTGCGCGGTCCCGGTCGAGAGTCCACTTGATGTTCCCGGCGGTGAACGCGGGATGCGGCTGGTGGAGCCGCACATACGGGTAGGTGTCGACCCACATGCCGCCAACCCGCTCCCGGCGGTCGATGAGGACGACCTTCTGATCGCGAGACAGGTATTGGCTGGCCACGAACAGGACATTGAGTCCGGTGAGGCCGGCTCCCACGATGCAGACGTCGCACCTGGTTACAGGGACGTCTCGAGTCGCGTCAGGGGGTGGCAGTCCAGTCATCGCGCTTCATTGTGTGTTGCGCGTGTCGCCTGCGGACGATTTCAGCAAAATAACGCTTGAGAAATTTATTTGCGACCGACAGCACTGGAAATGCTGTTAGAGAAGTGGATACGGTTGTATGAATGCCACCCATTGGCCTGTCGGTCGATCGGATGGCAAACGCAGGCCGGTTCTAGGCGAGCATCGGGTCGATCGCGGAGCGCGGGACCAGCACCTGCATGGCACCGGCTGCTTCGGGCAGCAGTTGACCCTGGCTGAAGAAGAAAATGACCCCGTCGTTGGTGACCGCGAACTCCTGGTAGTTCATCGGGTCATAGCCGGCGGTCGGCGCTATCGACACCTGTTGTCCCGTCTGCTTCTGCACATCACTTTGGACGATGGGGAAGACCGTCTTCAGCGGATCGTCAACGCGCCACAACGTGTCGTAGGTGATCGGCTTGCGATAGGTCTGGTCCCAGTTGAACGCCTTGAACGACGTTTGTGGATGCGCGGCGCCGACGTTTTGGTACACCTTCAACACCGCGGCCTGTGTGCCGCGCGGCGGTATCGCAGATCCGTAGTTCGTCGACGTGATATCGAGCGCATAGGGCAGTTCGCGCGGCGCGGGCGACTTGGCCACGGCGAGGAAAGCATCGCGGGTCTGGGTGATGTAGTCCGCGAGAGACTTCTGGTCGGGGTAGTCGGTCGGGAAGCTGATGTCGAGGTTGTATCCGGCGTCGGACTCCTGAATCTGGCACGCCGAGCCCATCTGGACACCCTTGAGGTCGGCGCAGTAGTTCTTCGGCGCGGCCGCGGCGATGCCGGAAGAGCTGAACAGAATGACAGCGGCGGCCGCGACGGCCACTTTGAGGTTGCGCATGGCGGTTTTCCTCCCCAGAGCAAACTGCGGCGCCACCGCCGCGACGGAGAGATTACTAGAATCAGTCACGCAAGCTGCAGCCCATAACGTCTGAGGGGGGCGAGCTTCAGTGAATCTGGTCAAGAGGATCAGGCAGGCCGTGATACCGGTCGCCGTTGTCGCCATGGCTACCGCCGTCACGGCGCCCGTTGGCGCCGAACCGTCCACCCAGGTGATCACGGTTGCGCCTGTCGGGCCGAGCGGCCAACCGATCAACGGCTACCAAGAGGCGCCGTCTGCAGGCAACGTCACTTCCGTCAGTGACTGCACGACGGCGTCGCTGTCGGCGGTGGCTGACGACATCTATGCGTGCTCGCCCAGTGCCGCCGGCGCCGACCCCTGCTGGCCATCGACGCCGGAATCGCTTCTCTGCCTTGACGATCCGTGGAATAAGCAACTCCATCGGGTGACCCTCACCGGCCCATTGCCGCCCGTGCAGGCACCCGCGATCAGCGATCCCGTCGCGTTACTTCTCGACGACGGCACCCAGTGTCGACTGCGCAACGGCGGCGCGTGGGGTGGGCGCGATGACGGCTACGTCGGCGTGTACGGCTGCGGTGGCGCCGACGCAGTCCTGTGGCTGCCGAGCCAGGGACCGGGCACGTGCGTCGATCGGTCGATGCCCGCGTGGACGGTCAAAATCGGCCAACTCGGCGCACCGACCGAGCACTTTCCGCCGCCACAGACCCACGCCGTGACGACGGCATGGTTTTCAGGCAACTCCGTGACTGCCTAATTACGCGTCGCGGCGTATCGTTATTCCGCGAAAAGGCATCACACGGCGCGGCACAGATGTCAGACTTCCCCTGCCATGCCGCGGGCAGAGAGGAAGACACATGGTGAGCGCCGATCGCGCCCATTCCCGCACCTTCGTCGTGACAGGCGCCGCATCCGGCATCGGCCTGGCCACCGCCCAGCGCCTGCTTGCCGAGGGCGGCACCGTCGTCGGCGCCGACCTGGCGGCCCCGCCCGACCTCGGCCCGCGGTTCACCTTCGTGACCGCAGACATCACCGACGAAGATGCGGTCGCCGCGATCATGGCCGCCGTACCGGACCGCCTCGACGGAGTCGTCCACGCTGCCGGCGTCGCCGGCGGCGGCCCTGTCCACCTGCTCGACCGCGCCGAATGGGACCGCGTCATCGGGATCAACCTCACCGGCACGTTCCTGGTCGCCAAGGCCGCGCTGGCCCGAATGATCGAGCAGCCCCGAGTCGACGGTGAGCGCGGTTCCATCGTCACCCTCGCAAGCATCGAAGGCCTGGAAGGGACGGCTGGCGGCAGTTCATACAACGCAGCCAAGGGCGGCGTCGTGCTGCTCACCAAGAACATCGCACTCGACTACGGCCCGAGTGGCATCCGCGCAAACGCGATCTGCCCCGGCTTCATCTCGACGCCCATGCTCGACAGTGTCTTCGGCATGCCCGGCATGGAGGGCCCGAAGGCGTCGATCACCGAAGAGCATGCCCTGCAACGGCTGGGCCGCCCCGACGAGATCGCCGCCACGGCGGCCTTTCTCGTGTCGCCCGACTCATCCTTCGTCAGCGGACAGGCCATCGCCGTCGACGGTGGCTACACCGCCGGCCGCGATCACGGCGTGGTTGCGCTCTTCGGCTTCCCCAAATGACTTCGAAACCCGTGATAGGAGAACGCCAATGACGTCGACAGTCGAATCGAATGATCGCGTCGTCGCGCTGGCCCGAGGCATGCGTGACCTCGTTCAGAAGGAGGCTGCCGAATCCGAGCAGATGCGCACGCTGACTGGCGCGATCGTCGACGAAATGTGGGCCAGTGGCCTGATGTCGGCGTTCAATCCTGTACCGGCGGGCGGCGTCGAGCCCTCGTTTACCGAGATGATCGAGACCTGGATTGAAATGGCCTGGCAGGATGGCTCTTTCGGTTGGGTAGGTATTGCGAACCTGCCCTCGTCCTTCGCGGCCGCGGCCTATCTGTCCGACGAAGGTTTCGCGGAAGTATTCACCGCACACGACAATCGGGTGACGATGGGCGGCCAGTTCTTCCCGAACGGGCAGGGCACCGTCGTGGACGGCGGCTACCGGCTGAGCGGATCGTGGAGCTTCGGCTCGGGCATCGGTCATTCGCAATACGTCGCCGCGGGATTCCTGCCGATGGACAACGGAGAGATGCGCTGGATCAGCGAAGGCATCCCCGACATGCAGGTGGCAATCGTTGCCCGCGAAGACATCTCGTTCAACGACGGTTGGTTTGTCCAGGGGCTCAAGGGAACCGGATCCTACGACTACAGCGCCGAAGATGTGTTTGTTCCTGCGAGCCGGACGTTTCCGCTCTTCGCCCGCGAGCCGCGCCGCGGTACCTCACCCGCTACTCGCATGGGGCTGATGCCGGTGACCGCGGCCGGTCACGCGTCGTGGGCGCTTGGCGTCGCCAAGAGCATGCTCGACGACGTCCAGGAGCTCGCCGCAACCAAGTTCCGGATGAGCGACATGGCGTCGCTGGCCAGCCGCCCGACGTTCCAGAAAGGGCTTGCCCACCACGTCGCCGCCTGGCGCGCCGCGCGTCTTCTCGTGCTCGACGCCTTCACGACGGCCGAGGCAGCGGTCGCCGCGGGCGACGCGCTGACCCCGACGTTGCGCGCCGACATGCGCGCCGCCGCCGTCTACGCCACCGACGTCGCCCGTGGCTGCGCCGAGTGGGCCCACCTGGTCGCGGGCACGAGCTCGATTCGCGAGGGCACTCGTCTCGAACGCGCGTTCCGTGACATGTACACCGGAACCCAGCACGCCTTCATCAGCGAGAAGGTGGCCATCGACGCGGCTCAGATCTGGCTCGGCATCATCGAGGACCAGTTCGGGCTCTAAGCCCTGGCACCTACGCCATCACCGTCGCCCGAGCTTCTCGCGGACCAGGTCCATTAGGAATCGCCCCGAGGAGGTAGGCCGGAACGCGCGGGCGGCGTCGGTGAGTGCGTCGCGCATATCCGCGGGGAGCTCGATGTCGGCGGCCGCGACGTTGAACTCGAGTTGCTCGACACTGGAGGCGCCGGGGATGGCGACGACGCCGGGCAGGCTGATCAGCCAGGCCAGCGCGACTTGAGCCGGCTTGGCGCTGACCTGCGTGGCGACGTCGCGCAACGTCTGCAAAAGCGGCTCGACGCGACGCAGGTTTTCGGTGCTGAACAGTGGGTTGAACGCGCGAACACCACCGGGCCGATTGTCGAGGCCATACTTGCCACCCAGTAGTCCCTGCGCCAGCGGGCTGTAGGCAATCACGATGCGGTTCTCTCGCTCTGCGAACGGCACCAAATCGTCGAGCGGCCCCGCGTGGGCCAGCGAGAAATGGACTTGGTTGCTGATCACCGGGCGCCCGAGCGCGGCATCGGCTTTTCGCCATCGTGCGAGTGAGTAATTCGACACGCCGGCTGCGCCGATGTCGCCGTTGTCGAGTAGGTCACGCATTCCCGGCATGATCACCGAATCGGGCACCACCGGGTTCGGCTGGTGAATCTGGTAAAGCGGGATCCGGTCCAGCTGGAGCCGCCGCGCACTCGCGTGCTCGCGCTGCTTGACCACGAGGGGGAAAGGAGCGACCGGGAAAACCTTGCTCGCCACCACAACTTCGGCGCGCTCGTCGCCCAGCGCCTCGCCGAGGATCCGCTCGCTCTTGCCCAACCCGTATATCTCGGCGGTATCGAACAGGGTGACCCCGAGGGCACGCGCGCGCTGCACGATGTCGCGCGCGGCGCCCGAGGCGTACTGGTCTCCATAGCCCCACTCGCGTGAGCCGAACTGCCAAGTGCCCAGTCCAATCCGACTGACCCGTCCGACTCCGTCGACATCGGCATACTTCATGCGCCCACCGTACTGACATCGCGGACAGCGTGCACATGGCGGTCACTGCAATCCGAAATCCCTTGTACTGCAAACTATCTGAAGGACGGGCTCGGCGGGGCCGGTGTCGTGGCGTCGCCAGCGGTCTGGCTGCCATGCCAAGCTGCTCCGCCAGTCACGCCCAGTTCTTCGAAGGCTCTAAGAAACGGCTGTCACCGTCGGTAGCCATGGACTCACCTCGTTCGGGATTCCGCAGGGCCGCGGCGGCATCGTGGGCGTTGGCCGGACTAGGCATCGCCAGCGTCGGCGGCGCCTCCGTGCTTGCGTACGCCGACACCGTCAAGCCGCCCCCCGCCGACGTACCGATTGATGCCGTCGAGCAGGCCCCGCCTGTTCCCGCTGTTCCCGAGGTGGCCCCCTCGATGACAGAAGCGCCTCCGCCGCCGCCCCCGCCACCACCAGTCACGACGGAACCGCCCGCGCCGGAGACGACCGTCGAGCAAGCACCCATCTCGACGTACAAACCGGTGCCCACGTACACCCCCGAGCAGACCGTCGAGCAAGCACCGGCAACGCAGCAGGCACAGGCGCCCACGAAGGTCACGGCCCCGCCGACCACTCAGCGGCGCATACTCACCCCCACAACCGTGATGGCTCCGAACTTCTCGCCGCACGTCACAAGGTCCCGCGGTTCATGACGGCTGGCACCGCACAGTGCACCGACACCGCGACCACGCACTGGCAGCGGTGGAGTACGACCATGCAGGTCGTCGTCACCGACTCCGACTGCCTGGTGTCCGCGCGCCGCGAAGTCGACGCCGAACTCGACGCCATCGACGTCGCCGCCTCGCGCTTTCGGCCGGATTCCGAAATCAATGCGCTCGCAACGTCATCCGGAAAGCCAACGCAAGTGAGCCGGCTGCTGGCGCGGTTACTGGCCGACGCGCTGGATGCGGCCTGCCTCACCGACGGCGATGTCGATCCCACGATGGGCGCCGCCATCATCGCCCTTGGTTATGACCGGGACTTCGCGGCAATCGACGATGCCCGACCCCTGGCCGCGTCCGTGACGGTTCCGGCGACGTGGTCGATGGTCACGTTGGACGGTCGGGTCGTCACCGTGCCGCCGGGGATTGTGCTCGACCTCGGAGCGACGGCGAAGGCCGTCGCCGCGGACCTCTGCGCTCGGCGCGTGCACGACGTGACCGGCAGCGGCGTGCTCGTCAACCTCGGCGGTGACATCGCGACGGCCGGCCCGTCGCCCGCCGGTGGCTGGCAGGTTCTCGTCCATGACGACGACGATGATCCCGCGAGTTCAGTTGCGCTGCCGGCAGGTTCGGCGCTGGCCACGTCGAGCACGCTCCGCCGTCGATGGCGCCGGGGCGGGGATTTCTTCCACCACATACTCGACCCGCGCACCGGCCTGCCTGCGGATCCGGTGTGGCGAACGGTCAGCGTCGCCGCCCAAACGTGTTTCGCCGCGAACACCGTCAGCACCGCGGCGATCGTTCGAGGATGGCGGGCGCTGGACTGGATCAAAGCCCTCGGCATGCCGGCGCGGCTGGTAGATCGCGACGGGGCCGTGCATATCGTCGGCGGATGGCCGCGGTCGGAACCCGGTGGGCGGCAATGACTGACGAAGCACTGTGGGCGCTCGGCCGCGGCACTGGAATAACGGCGCTTGCGTTTCTGACCATTTCGATGGCATTGGGAATCGCGACGCGGTCGGGCCGTTCATTGATCGCGCTGCCGAGGTTCGCCGTCGCCGATGTCCACCGCTTCGCCGCCCTGGCCGGAACACTGCTGGTAGTCCTGCACATGGCGCTGTTGTTCCTCGACCCTTACGCGCAGCTGCGGCTCATCGACTTCGTCGTGCCGTTCCTGGGTGCGTACCGGCCGCTGTGGCAAGGACTGGGAACGCTCGCCTTCGACGTGCTCGTGGTCGTGACGCTCACCAGCCTGCTGCGTCACCGACTCGGAGTGCGCGCTTTCCGTGTCGTGCACTGGATTTCGTATGCACTGTGGCCGATCGCGCTGGCGCATGCGCTTGGAAACGGGACTGACGCCGACCGCGGCTGGTTTCTGATTTTCGCGGGGTGCTGTGCAGCGATCGTCGCCGCGGCCGTGGTGTGGCGGCTACGGGCCAATTACTTCGAGTACGCCCACGCCAGACCGTCCGGGCGCTCATGACGACACCCCCGCCGGGTATACCCCGTGTGTTCGCCGCCGATGGACCCGGGCTGGCCGAACATCAGTCGCGCATCGGCGCACCGCGCAATCGCCAAGGGGTGCAGTTGATTCCGTCACTTGTCGACGCCGGTCTATGCGGACGTGGCGGTGCGGGCTTTCCCACCGGCCGCAAGATGGCCTCTGTCATGGGGCGCAAGCCGGTGGTGGTGGGTAATGGCGCCGAAGGAGAACCGCTGAGCCGCAAGGATGCGGTCCTGCTGACCCAGGCGCCACATCTGGTGCTCGACGGCCTGAACGCCGCCGCGGGAGCGGTTGGGGCCGACAAGGTCTACCTCTATCTGCACGCCGACGTCGTCGACGCGGTGACGCACGCCATCGATGAGCGGCGGGCGGCCGGACTCGACGACTATCAGGTCGATGTCGTCGAGGCCCCCGACACCTTCGTCGCGGGGGAGGAGTCCGCACTTATCAGGCACATCGAGGGCGGACCGGCGCTGCCGCGCGACCGCAAGGTCATCACCGCGATCTCGGGAGTGAGGGGACGGCCGACGCTGGTCAACAACGTCGAAACGCTGGCCCATATCGCGTTGATCGCACGGTTCGGTCCGCGCTGGTTCCGGTCGGTCGGCGACCCGTCCGACCCTGGCAGCATGCTCGTCACGCTGTCCGGCGCCGTGAACAACCGCGGGGTGTTCGAGGTACCGACGGGCGTTTCGCTGACCGAACTGCTCGCCCGCAGCGGCGCGACCGACCCTCGCACCGTGAGCGCCGTCCTCGTCGGCGGCTATCACGGCAGCTGGGTCCCTGCCGGCGCCCTGGACGGCGCCCGCTTGTCGCGGTCTGGCCTGGCGTCGTTCGGCGCGAGCCCCGGCGCCGGCATCGTCCACGCTTTGGGTGTTGGCGAATGCGGCCTTGCACGCACCGCACAAATCGCCGCCTATCTGGCCGAGCAGAGCGCGCGCCAATGCGGTCCCTGCCTCAACGGTCTGCCGCGATTGGCTGAGTTGCTCGACGAGCTCGCCTACGGCCGAGCCGGCGACGCCCTCGTCAGGGACGTGCACCGGATGGTCCGCCTCATCGACGGCCGCGGCGCGTGCCGACATCCCGACGGCACCGCCCGCATGGTCCGCAGTGCCCTTCGCGCCTTCGCCGTCGACGTCGAGCACCACCGCCACGGCCGGTGTGAAGCCGGGCTGGTCTCGACATGAAAACCACCAAGCAGGCGTCATTGCGTCTGCATATCGACTGGACACGTTGCGACGGGCGCGGGCTGTGCACCGAGCTGCTGCCCGGTGTGCTGCTGCGCGACGAGTGGGGCTACCCCCTGGCGCGTGACGGCTCGCGCGAGCCGTCGATACCGCCCAAGGAACAGGCTTTCGCACGGGCCGCCGTCGCCCGTTGCCCGCGACTCGCGCTATCACTGGTCGCGTCCGGCGAGTAGATCCTTTACGGCCCTAGCGCGCTGCCCTTGCGCCATTGGTCCCACGGCAGCGTCCAGTCGCCGTTCTGCGACAGCTGCAGCGGCTTGCCGCCGGTGTTGCGCACCTCGACCACGTCGCCTGGGACTGAGAAGTTGAAGAACCATTGCGCGTTCTCGGAATTGAGGTTCAGGCATCCATGTGAGGTGTCCGTGTGGCCCTGCGCCCATACCGTGGCGTTGAGCTGGTGCAGATAGATGCCGTCCATGCTGATGCGGGTTGCGTAGGGGATGGTCTCGCGATAGCCCAGCCGCGAATTGATCGGCAGACCGAACGTGGAGGAGTCCATGATCACCGGATTGGCCTTGTCCATCACGGTGTAAATCCCCGGTGGCGTCCAGAACGACAACGTCGTGCCGCCGATGGTTTCGGTGCCGCCCATGCCCATCGACGTCGGCATCGTGCGGACCAGATTGCCGTTGTTGTAGACACTGACCTGCTTGGTGTTGTCGTCCGCGATCGACACATGCGCATCACCGATGCGGAACGACACGTGCTGGTCATCCTCGCCGTACACGCCGCCGCCGAGCGCGGCACCGTAGATGTTCGCGTCGACGGTCACCGTCGTGCCCGGTGCGTAATACCGCTCCGGCCGCCAGTGGGCGGTCTGGTCGTCCACCCAGTACCACGACCCGGCGACCCGCGGATTGGTCGTCACAACGAGCCGGCGTTCGGCGGCCGCGCGGTCGTCGATCGGCTCGTCGAACCGCGCGACGACAACCGTGCCGACGCCATAGGTGGCACCGTCGACCAGTGATGCGCCCGAGGTGGTGGTCAGCTCGACGTCCGCCTGGTCGCTGGGCGTCAACGTGGAGAAGGTCGACGTCTGCGCCGCGGGCATGCCAGTGAGGCCTCGACTGCGGATGGTCAGCGTGTACGTGCGTCCGTAGCCCAGCGGGACCGCCGGTTTCCACACTTGGCGGTCGGGCGTCAAGATGCCCGCGATCGCCTTGCCGTCTTCGTTGACCATCTGCACATCGGTGAGTGTTCCGGCGGATACACGCACCATGACCCGCGACGAGGGGGAGACGTCTTTGGCTGCTGACGGCGGCGTGACGGTGACGAATGCCGGTATCGGAGCGGCAGCTGAAGGCTTCGGCGTGGACGTGACCGACGCAGCAACCGTGGCGCGGTCGCAGCAGTGTGCGCTGGCGGCGCCGCCTGACGCAGGCAACAACGCAGTGACGATGAGGAGTACGGCCAGACACAACGCGCGCCTGCGACCACGATCAATGCTCAATGACGATCCCGAGACCCCTCAAATCGACGTAGGAGTCACTCATCGTAAGGGGTCAGCCTCAAGCAGGAACGACGGCACGGTTACGAATTCGACGCGGTCCGATACCCGTTGCGTCCCAGCGCCTATGCTCCGTTTCAACCCTGTCCGAGGTGTGTGGCCGCGATGCTGAGCGGGGCGTCCGTCGGCGTCGGCGGGGCGAGCGAGCGGACCACCGCGGCCGCGGCGTATTGCGCAGCCTGGTCGACCATGCCGTTAGCCACATACTCGCCGTGCGCGGCGATGTTGCCGCCGTCGTTGGAACAAATCGGGTCGTCAGGAATGCACTGGTCGATGGTTTTGGCTGCATAGAGCGGACCGATCGTGATGGGCGGCGCATCGATCCTGTTCAGAAACCTGCTCGACGGCTTCCCCAGCAGGGCGACCGCGGCGACGTGGTCGGCAATGTCGGGCGCCATGGGTCCGGTGATGCCGGGCGGAACCGCGTATCCGGGGGGAATCGCGGCCGCGGTGACATAGCCGATCACCGCTGCACCTTGCGAATATCCGCCAAGCACCATCTTCGTCTTCGGGCAAATCGCGGCCATCTGACGGACATGATCGGCGGCGTCGATCACACCCTGAGCCGCCGTCGGGAAATCGGTACTGGCCGGGTAGTCGACCGGATACGTTCTGACGAACTTCGGGCCGAGTTGCGCCTGTAGCGAGTCGATGAACGCCTGTCCGATTCCGCCTACGCCGGGTGCCTCGGTCGTGCCACGTGCGAAGACCGCCTCCACGTCGGGGCACGGCTCAGCGGATGCCGACCCGAGCCCGGCAGTCGAGCCCAGCACAGCAGATGTTGTCATCGTCACAGCGGCGACAAATCCAGCGATTCGACGCGCGGTCATGTGCTCGCTGACCATTGATGCCCCTCGTTGATCGAACGGTTAGCCGATCTGAATACTAGTTGGACGAAAAGCGCCGCGCTCGGTGAAACCATGCGTGTACAGCGCAGCAGACTCTCACAGCAAACGCCAATCACTTTGCGGCAGTTCTAAATTCGACGACGCGGCTACTGTCGGTCCCACCGGGGCGTTAATAAACCGCCTAATGTGGGAACCCGAGATTAGCCGCTCGTCGAGCCGGACGGTGGCCGCGGGTACGTGTCGGGGATCGATGGAAAGGATTGCAGATGGCCTCGCCCAATGGCGGCTCGCGGCTCGGCACCCGGTTCGGCCCCTATGAGCTGAAGTCGCTGATCGGTGTCGGCGGAATGGGCGAGGTGTACCGGGCCTACGACACCGTCAGGGAACGAACCGTCGCGGTCAAGCTGTTGCGTCCGGAGATGGCGGCCGACCATAGCTTTCAGGAGCGCTTCCGCCGCGAGTCACGAGTCGCTGCTCGACTGCAAGAACCCCACGTCATCCCTGTGCACGATTTCGGGGACATCGACGGCGTGCTCTACATCGACATGCGCCTGGTCGAAGGCGCCAGCTTGAAGGACGTGCTGCGCAGCAACGGCCCCCTCGAGCCCGGGCGGGCCGCTTCGATCATCACGCAGGTCGGTGCCGCGCTGGACGCCGCGCACGCAGACGGCCTGGTGCACCGCGACATCAAGCCGGAGAACGTGCTGCTCACCTCCGACGACTTCGCCTACCTCGTCGACTTCGGCATCGTGCACGCCGGCGGCGACGCCAGCGTCACCTCGACGGGCATGCTGATCGGATCGTGCGCCTACATGGCCACGGAACGGTTCAGCGGCGGACCGGTCGGGCCGGCCTCGGACGTGTACTCGCTGACCTGCCTGCTCTACGAAACCCTCACTGGGAGGCCACCATTCGAGGCGGCGGACTTGCGTCAGTTGATGAGCGCGCACATGTTCTCGCCGCCGCCGCGACCGAGCATCATGCGCCGTGGGATCAGCCGGGCATTCGACGACGTCATCGCCAGCGGCATGGCCAAACAACCCGGCGAGAGGTACTCTTCCGCAGGCGAATTGGCCAAGGCGGCCACGGCCGCCGTCTCGGTGCCCGCGCCGCCGGCCCCACCAGCCCCGCCTCCCAGTGAGCCTTCGGGCACCCGGCAGTTCTCCGCGGTCTTTCCGAACCCTTCCGCGACGGGGTACACGCCATACCCGCCGCCTGCGCGACCGCCCGAACCGCCAGCACGCAAGCCGCGATTCGGCCGCGGCCAGGTCATCCTCACCGTGGCGGTGATCGTCTTGTTCGGCGTTGCCGCGGTGCTCGCAGCGATGCTGGCTCTGATGAACCAGAACGACAGCACGTCGCCGCAGACCACCGTGGCGGTGCCGCCGCCTGCGCCGAGCGCCACCGACGACACGACCACGTCGACGACCACCGAAACGACATCGACCACGACGACCACGCCGACATCCACACCGACTTCGACCGGTTCACCCCCGCCGGGCGTGACCGGCGCCGACGCGCAAGGGTTCGTCGGCCACTCCGCCCGCTGCGACGCAGGCAGCAGTCCGGCGGCGATGGTGCGCACAGCGCAGTCGCTGGCCGTCGTCTGCCAGACGACGCCGGGCAGCTTCTACTACCGCGGCGAACGGTTGAGCGACGGCGCCAACATCGAACTCGCGAACGCCACCCGCTCTGCCGGCGGATTCGACGTCACCAACCCAGCCGACGGCACGCGTTACGAGGTGCGGCCTGACCGGCTGACCATCATCAGCTACGGCCATGTGGACACCAACGAGGCGGTGTTGCAGTACGCGTCGAGCTAGTGCCTTGCCGAGCCGACGAGCGCTCCGCCAGTTGCGTCCTGGAGCAGACAGATGACGGTGCTCGGCAGCGGGTTGTTCGATGTTCGATCCTGCTCGGAGTCGATGAGATACATCGTCGTGTAAGGGCCGCCGGACCGGCCGGTGTACTGGGGTAATCCCGTGCTGCACTGCCGATTCGCGACGTCGTCGAGTGCCGCATTGACTTCGATCGCTGCGCGCAGATAGACCTCGGCCGCGTGCGGCGCCCCGCAGTCGACGATCGTCACGGTCACCACGCCGGGATCGGTCGGCGGAGGGTCGGCCAGGCAATCACCGATTTGGAGGTCGACCCACTTCTCCGTCCGCGCGGCGGGGGTGGTCAGTGGAGGGACGGCGACGCTCGTCGTGGTGGTTGTCGAGGTGGTGGTCGACGTCGTGTCTGAGTGATTGGCGCAGGCCGCGAGCACTGCGAGCGCGGCCAGCGAACCGGACAGTCGCCTGATCACGCGAGGAGTCTAAGCGTGCAGATTTCGCGCCAACTCGCACTTGAAAAATGCACACTTTGACCATGAGAACCATCACGTGGTCGGCGACGGCGGCCATCCTCGCCTGCGGCGCAGTCGGCTTCGCAAGCCCGGCTCACGCGGACGGCTTCAGCGGCACGTTCATCCCCAACGGCCCCGGCCTCAATTCGACATGGGTCGTCACGTCATGCGGTCCTGACTGCGCCCACATCGCCGACAGCAGCGGCTGGAGCGCGGACGCCCGGCCATGGGGTGGCCTGTGGCGGTTTGTGGTCAACGTTCCCGACGGCACGAGATGCAACAACGACGGCACATCGCCAGGAACCCTCGTCTTCAAAATCGATGCGCCACGCCAGGAAGGCACCTTCCTCAACACCAACGCTGCGCCGTGTCCTGACGCGCCGGGATATGCGAGCCCGGAAGCGCCCGGCTATGCGCATCCGGTGTTTTTCACGTTGACGCGCATCTGACGCGGGTCAGAAACCGATTCCGACACCGACGCCGCCCCAGAAGTCGTCGTCGCGGTTGGGACATGAGACGTCGACGTAGACCGTGGTGAACGTTTTCTCGCTGCCCGGCGAATTGTCGGGATTGTGGATCGCGAGGACCTTGCACTGTGTCAGAGCGACGTTGCTCACACCGCTGACCCAATTGATCTGCACGTCGTAGCCCTGGGCTTCCAGGTCCGCGATGGTCGCGGCCGCCGACTCGGCGCCTGCCACCGGCCAGACCGGTTCTGCGGCCGCGGTCGGTGCGACGGCTATCGCGGCGGCAAGAAAGCAGACCGCGAACGCTTCCCGCTTGTGTGACATGACAGCCCCCCGTCGCGGCTGTACTCGGCTTTCTCGATTCTCCTCCTGCGGCTGTAACAGATCAGCCGAACCAGCGATGAACTTGCTGGATGTTCGTGCCGCTGAGGGGACGGCACAGCATCCGCAAGTGCCGCGGCAGCTGCTGGTCCAGGCCCAGTGTTGGGGGAGATGGCTGCGCATGGCAAAAGGAGTCGATGCACGTGCGTGCACCGGTTGATTCTCGCTATCGCCGAACTGTTGTCGCCGGGCTGGTATCGGGAGTGGTCATCTCCCTGACAGCGCTCACCGGAGGCATTGCACCGGCATACGCCAAACCGCACACCGATCCGGTTGTGCCGACAACGACGGTCCCCGCTCCCGAGCCGGAAGTCGTGGCTCCCGAGCAGCCGACCGTGGCCGAAGCGCCGACGCAGGAGGCGCCGCCCAAGCCGCCGGTGCAGACGGCGCCCAGCGTCGAGGCGCCCCAACCCCAGACGCCCACCCAGACGCAGGCCCCGCCGCCGTCACCGGTGCAGACCAGCACCGCGGCGGTCGTCGCCCCGTCCACTGTGGCGACTCCCACGACCGTGGCGAGTCCACCGGCCACCACCGCTGAGCCGCCCGCGCCGCGGGTCGCGACGACTTCGACGAGCGAGCCGGCGCCCGCTTCGTCAACCGCCGCGGCGGTGACGTCAGCCCCGCCGAGCCCGGCGAGTCTCGCGCCTGACACGGCGACCGCAACGGCCACCAACAGCGAATCGGCGAAGGTGTCGGCCAGCGCCAGCGTGTCGGCCAGCGCGGTATCGCCCTCGGCCGCCTTGGTGCCGCCGAGCTCGGCCCTCAGCGAGTCGCCGACCTCGAGCGCCAGCCCGACATCTGCGACGAGCAGCCGCACCTCCGGCGTCGCTCCGTCGTCGTCGTCGAACCTGTCGCAGGCCGCTGCGGTGCTGGAGACTCCGAAGACGCTGCAGGCGCCCAAGGAGGACGTCGAACTTGCCAAGAACGCGAAACCCGTTGAGGCAAAGGCGGATCCGGCCCCTCAGCAGGATGTTGTCGCCTTCGCGAATTCGCTCAAGTTGAACACGAACGTGGGCGGCATCAGCGCGGGTGCGACCGCGAGCGCCGACCTGCGTCTCAGCAGCGACCGCGTCCGGGACCGCCCTGTTCGCCAGTGGAGCCCGGACTGGGTTCAGTACGACGAGTACTACCGGCCGGTCGTCCTCAATCCCTATCGGGCGCCGGTGCGGATCATCTACGTCTACGACAATGCCCCCCGGATCGTGTGGATCCCGCCGCTGGCGCGGATCGTGCTGGAGGTCGCCCAGTTCGCCGCCTACAGCTTCACCGCCGCGGTGTTCAATGCGGTCAACACCGCAGTCGACCTTGTCGAGACGGCAGTCGATGTCGCAGTGGGTACGTTCTTCGGCGGCGGTTTCTTCCCGGGTATCGGGTTGCCACTACCGCCGCCCCCGCCGCCGGTGTGGCGTTATGACAATGTCCCGGTGCAGGTTCGGTACTCGACTGGAACGTACGAACCGTTCCGCGTGCGACGCATCGTCGACGTGGGCGACGACAATCGTTTCGGAGAGCGCAAGGTGTTGCTCGACGGCGCCACGCCGGCATGGGGTGTGTGGACCCAAACCCCTTCCGGTGAAAGGCAATTCGAGGTTCATCGCACACAACAGTTCCCCGGCCTCGATGATCCTCGCGAGGCGCCGCTGCCGGGCGACTACCAGATGAGGTTGGTGTCGGACGACTCGAAGTCGGGCTTGGATCGCCGTGACATCTTCCTCATCGTGGCGGCCGCAGTGATCGCGGCGTTGGGCTTCGGCGCGATCGGGACGAGCGTCTATCTCGGACGCCGACGGCCGCAGCACTAACCGGCTCGTCGAGACTGCGGGCAGATCGCGATTTCTGGTAAACCGGCGATATGCCCGCAGTTTCGCGGCGTGCGTCTCGCGTCAGCCCGCGCCTTTGCCGTTGTCGACGCGGTAAACAGCACCATGGATGGCTGCCGCGTCGTCACTGGCGAGGAACGCGATCGCCTTGGCGACGTCGACGGTTTCCATGAATCCGCGGGGCGACGCGATGCGCAGGATCAGGTTCCAGTCGGCGTCGTCAGGCGCCTGGAACTCCGTCGCCTGCGCCGTCGGCATGCCACCCGGGCACACCGCGTTGACGCGCAGCTTGTCCTTGGTGAATTCAATTGCCAGCGCGCGGGTCAGCCCGATCAGCCCGTGCTTGGCCGCGCAGTAACCCGCCGAGTAGACCTCGCCCTCGACGCCGGCAATCGACGAGACGTTGACGATGTTGCCGCCGGACTCGAGCAGATGCGGCAGCGCGGCGCGGCACAGGTAGAACGGCCCGTTCAGGTTCACCGCGAGGTCGCGGTCCCAGTCCTCGTCGGTCATCGTCACCGTGTGTCGCATCTGGTGGAAACCCGCGATGTTGGCCAGCACATCGATGCGGCCGAATGCGGCGACGCAATCTGTGACGGCCTGCCTACAGGCCGACGGATCGGCGATGTCCACCGACGCGTACTTGCCGCCCGGCACGTCTTTGAATACCTCGGCCATCCGGTCGGCGTCGCGCGCGATCCCGAACACCGTCGCACCGCGTTCGGCGAAGAGCTGTGCGGTCGCGGCACCAAGTCCCGCGGACGCTCCCGTGACCAGCGCGACCTTGCCATCTAGTTGTGTCATGGCATGACCCTCTCATGGGCCTGTGCCGGGCTACACGGCGGCGCGGGGGCGCGCCGGCGGAACCGCCGCCAACAGGGCGCGCGTGTACTCGTGCTCGGGCGCGGCGAACAGTTCTCTCGCACTGCGATACTCGACGGCTGCGCCATCGCGCATGACGAGCACATCGTGGCCCACTTGTTCGACCACCGCGAGATCGTGCGCGATGAACAGATACGTCAGCCCAAGCTCGCGCTGCAATCGGGCGAGTAGCTCGAGCACCCGAGCCTGCACGGAAACGTCGAGCGACGCCGTCGACTCGTCGAGGATGAGCAGATCGGGTTCGGTGGCCAGTGCGCGGGCGATGCTCACCCGCTGCCGTTGACCGCCGGAGAGTTCGTGCGGGTATCGAGACGCGAATGACGTTGGTAGTCCGACGAGTTCGAGCAGCTCCGCGATACGCGCGTGACGTTCGCGTTTGCCCTTGGCGAGGTGATGCACGAACAACGGCTCACCGATCGCGTTTCCCACCTGGATGCGGGCGTCCAGTGACGAGAACGGATCCTGCATCACGACGCTGATCCGTCGGCGCAGCGCCTTCTTCGACCGCCCACGCACCCCGAATATGTCGATACCGTCGAGCGTGGCGCGGCCGGCATCCGGCTTGACCAACCCGGTCAGCGCACCGGCCACCGTCGACTTCCCCGAACCCGATTCGCCGACGAGTCCCAGCGTTGTGCCGCTGCGGATCTCGAACGAGAGGTCCTTGACCGCATGGATGGTCGACCGGCCGACGGGCGTCGTCACCGGGAATTTCACGTCGAGCCCGTCGACGCGCAGCAGTACCGGTGCGTCCTCGGGTGCCGGGCCGGGACCGGTGCCACCGACGAGCGGCCGCGCTTCCAGTAGTTCGCGGGTGTAGTCGTGTTGCGGGCGGTCGAACACGTCGAGAACCGGGGCCTGCTCCACAGCCTCACCGTCGCGCAGGACTGTGACGTTGTCGGCGACCTGTCCGATGACGCCGAGATCGTGGCTGATCCACACGACGGCGGTGCCGAAATCGCGTTGCAGGTCGCGCACGAGCTCGATGATCTGCGCCTGCGTCGTTACGTCCAGCGACGTGGTGGGCTCATCGGCGATGAGCACCTCGGGATCACACGCAAGGGCGATCGCGACCATGACACGTTGGCGCTGGCCGCCCGAGAGTTGATGAGGATAGGAATGCAGCCGGTTCTGCGGCTCGGGCAGGCCCACCGCCTCTAGAAGTTCGAGCGCACGGGCAGTCGCCGCCCGACGTGTCATCTTTCGGTGTGCCTCAAGCGATTCGGTGATCTGGCGCTCCAGTGTCAGCAGCGGGTTCAGCGATGTTCCCGGATCTTGGAACACGAAACCGATCCGGCCGCCGTGTACCGCCCGCAACGTGCGCGCAGACGCCCCGACGAGTTCGGTTACCGACGCGTCCTGCGCTATCGTGCTCGATCCTGTTACGACGGCGCCAGGAGCGTCCAGAAGTCCGGTGGCGGCGAGCACGGTCATCGACTTGCCGGAGCCTGACTCGCCGACGATGCCCAGCGTCTGGTCGCGGGCCACGTCGAACGAGACGCCGCGGGCGATCTCGTGGCTGCCGATGCGTACACGCAAATCGCGAACGCTCAGAACGGGTTTGAGGCCGGCGCCCGTCATCGCTGCCTCCGCGCTTCGCTCATCGTGCGCTGCTTGGGATCGAGCACGTCACGCAGTCCGTCTCCGAGGAGGTTGAAGGCAAGCACCGCGACGAAGATCGCCGCGCCGGGGAACACCGCCATCCACCACGCCATCGTGACGAAGCCCTGGGAGTCGAAGATCATCCGGCCCAAAGACGGCTCGGGTGGTTGAATACCCAAGCCCAGGAAGGACAGTGCAGCTTCGGACAGGATCGCGAACGCAAGCGACAGCGACGTCTGCACGATCAGGGGACCGGCGATGTTCGGCAGTACGTGACGAGTGAGGATGTAGAGGTCGCCGGTGCCCATCGTGCGCGACACCGCGACGTACGGTTCTACGCGCACGCTGAGCGTGCTGGCGCGCGCCACCCGCGCGAAGATCGGCGTGTAGACGATGCCGATCGCCAAAATCGTTGTCGTCACACCGGGCCCGAGAATGGCGACGACCGCCAGAGCGAGAAGCAGGACGGGGAATGCGAACATCACGTCGACAACGCGCATGAACACCGTGTCCAGCCAGCCGCCGCGATACCCCGCAACGATGCCGATCGTCACGCCGACCACGACCGCGAACGCCACGCTGACGACCGCCACCCGCATCGACGCCTGGATGGCCACCAGCACGCGGGAGAAAACGTCGCGGCCGAGTTCGTCTGTGCCGAACCAATGTTCGCCGCTGGGCGGGTGAAGGGCGTTCGGCACGTCGATGTCGTTGATGCCGAAGGGCGCGATCCATTGGGCCGTCACGGCGACGACGGCGATGACGACGAGGATGATCGCGCTGACGACCGTGACCGGATTGCCGAACAGCAGTCGCCACGATGACAGCCGGGTCGTCTCGACCGATGCGTCCGCGGTCATGACAGCCTGATTCTCGGATCGACGACCGCGTACAGCGCATCCACGATCAAGTTGATGATCAGAAACAGCACCGCGATGAGCAGCACCGCACCCTGAATGACCGGGTAGTCCCGTGCCGCGACGGCGTTGTAGACCAGACGCCCGAGACCCGGCCAGGCGAACACCACCTCGACGACGATGACACCGCCAAGGATCGTGGCGAGCTGGATGCCCGTGATGGTCAGCACAGGGATCAACGCGTTGCGCAAGGTGTGCCGAAACGTTACGACGCGAGGCGACAACCCTTTCGACCGCGCCGTACGGACGTAGCCCATGGAGGCGACCTCGAGCACTGCGGATCGGACGTAGCGAGTCATGATCGCCGCGGCGACGAGTCCGACGGTGAGGCCGGGCAGGACGATGTGACGCAGCCAGCCCGCCGGATCGTCGAACAAGGGGCGGTAACCCGATGTCGGAAGCCAGCCCAGCGTCGACGCGAAAAGAGCGATCAGCAGGATGGCCATCCAAAAGTCAGGAATCGACACACCGAATTGACTTGTGATGCGCACGATCACGTCGCTCAGCCGGCCCTCGTGCAGCGCGGACCATACCCCCGCCGGAACGGCGATCAGCAGGGCGATCGCAATGCCCACCACGGCGAGCGAGATCGTCGCCGGAAGGCGTTCGAGAAGGGTGATGGTGACGGGATCGCCGTTGCGGAAGCTCACGCCCAGATCACCGGTGAGCGCCGAACCGATGTAGGTGAAGAACTGCTCGACGATCGGCTTGTCCAATCCGCTCGCCGAACGCAGCGCGTCGTAAGCCTGTGGCGTGTACCGGGTTCCGAGCGCGATGCGCACCGGGTCGCCCGGCACCAGGTGCACAAGGGCGAACACCAATACCAGGACACCGAACAGCACGACCAACGAGTACAGCAGCCGGCGCGCCAGAAACCGGGTGATCGGATGAGTGAGTAAGCGGGTCACTGTTTTTCGCCTTGCGCCAGGCTCGCCGACCGAAAGCGGATCGCCCCGTCGCGCCGCGCCGTGTAGCCGGACAGGTTGGGGTTCCACGCCTGGATGACCGACGGGTTGTACAGGTAGATGTAGCTGCAGTCGTCGGCGATCGTGGTCGCCGCTTTGTCGTAGTCGTCGCCGCGGGCTGCCCGGTTGGTCTCCACTCGGCCGGCGTCGAGCAACCGGTCGACTTCGGGATTCGAGTATTTCTGGGCGTTGCTCGTGCCGTTCGTGTGGTGCTGCGCGTAGTAGAAGTCGTCGGGATCGATGTTTCCGAGCCAGCCCATCATGAGCATGTCGAAGTGGCCGCTGTTCTGCTCGTCGAGCCAGGTGGCGAAGTCGACCGTGCGAATGTTGACCCTGATCCCCAGGGGCGCAAGGTTGTCCGCGATGATCTGGGCGGCCGTGACGGTCTCCGGATACTCGTTCGTCACCAGCATGTCGAGGTTGCGCGGGGACGCGTTGGCTTCGCGAAGGAGGCTCTTCGCCTTGTCGATGTCGTAGCGGTAGGTGTCGTAGGGCGCGTACCAGGGATTGCCCTTGGGTATTGCAAGCTGGTTGGCCGCGGCGGTGCCGTAGCTGGTGGCCTGCACGATCGCGGTCCGGTCGATGGCGTAGGCAATCGCTTGTCGTACCCGTACGTCGTTCCAGGGCTTGCGGGCCTCATTGAGCGCCAAATACCAGTAGTCATTGCTCGGCGTCACGGCAAGCCGAATGGAGTCGTCACCGGTGAGCTGTGAGACGCGTTGCGGGGGAACGGAATCCGTCCAGTCGATTTCGCCGGCCTGCAAGGCTGACAAGGCCGTCGACGGCTCGGAGATGAAACGGAACGTGACGCCGGCGACCTTCGGTTGACCACCCCAATACCCTGCGTTGGCCCTTAGCGTGATCGAATCACCGCTCTTCTGGCCCGCGAACGCAAACGGTCCGGTGCCGATCGGATGCGTTGCGATCTGGCCGCTTTCGACATTGCGGCGCTGCACGATCGCTACGCCCTTGAAGCCGCCCAGGTTGGTCAGCAGGTTCGGCGTCGGCTGTTTGACCCGGATGACGACGGTCGACGGGTCCGGTGCGGTGACATCGCTGACTGCGCTGAACTTGTCGGAGTTGGCGAGTTTGTCGTCGATGATGCGCCGGTAGGAGTAGACGACGTCGTCCGCGGTGAAGGGGCTGCCGTCGTGGAAGGTGACGCCCTTGCGCACGTGAAAGGTCCACGTGAGCTGATCCGGGCTGACGTTCCACGACTCGGCCAGCGCCGGCCGCATCTCGAGGTTCTCGTCGGGTTCGACCAGCGTGTCGAAAATGTTCTCGAGCACCTCGAAGGAGAAGTAGGCGGTGGTCTTGTGCGGGTCGAGTTGGTCGGGCTCGCCGGCGATAGCGGCGATCAGATTCCCCGACGTCGTGCCCCCAAGGTCGACCCGCTCGCCCGTCGAGCAGGCAGTCAGGGCGCACACGAGCGCGGTGATGACGCCGACGACGGTCACCACCGCCGATCTCGCCATCAGATCACCCCGGAATCGTCTGCCCTCGGCTCTCTACCCGTTAGGGCAGGTGACCGAAACGCGAGACCGCCATACTAGTGACTCCGCTGGCAGAACACTGAGATAATCCCGGGGCACGCGCACGGACCGAAGGGACGCACATTGTGACGATCATCCGCGGGTTCGCCGCCTCCGCTGCCCTTGTTTGTGCTGCTCTCGGGCTTGCGGCGCCGTCCAATGCGGACCAGGTCATGCAGGGCGTTTACAACTACACCCCGGCCGAAGGTGCAAGCGGCACATGGTCGATCTGGCCGTCATGCGTCCCGGTGGTCGGCGACCTGCGCGAGCCGTTGAATCTGCCGGTGGCTTGCCGGTTGCACGTTGCCCCGTCGTCGGAGACCGGCCTCAACGTCGGCGACGCCCGGCTGACGGGCGGTGTGTGGCAGATACAAACGAACAAGGGCCAAGGCATGCGCTGTCCGGACGGCAGCTGGGCCGCGACCACCGAGACCATCGAGTTCGACGACGTGACGATGACCGGAAAGCACACGATCTTCCACGGCGAAGCCTGTGGCCTGCAACCAGGCAAGATCGACATCCCGTTCACGCTGTCGTTCAAGGAGCCGCTGGCGATTCCAGTCGAGCAGTACCCGCTGTACTGCGAGCCGGCAGGCCTGCGCATCTGCCAGTAGCGGCCGGTATCTAGGTGGTGATTCCGCCGTCGACGTTCCACTGGGCGCCGGAGACGTACGCGGCTTCCGGGCCGGCCAGATAGCTGACGATCCCAGCGATATCGCGCGGATGCCCGTAACGCCCCAGCGGCATCGCTGCTCGCAGTGAATCGGCGAAGTCGCCTTCGTCGGGGTTCAAGTCGGTGGCGATCGGTCCCGGCTGCACATTGTTGACGGTGATACCGCGCGGCCCGAGCTCACGCGCCAGCCCACGGGTCAGGCTTGCGACCGCGCCCTTGGTCATCGCATATACCGACAGCCCCGGCATGGGCGCCCATTCGGCGTTGACGCTACCGATGTTGATGATCCGCCCGCCGTCGCCGAGATGCGGAATGGCCCGCTGGATGGCGACGAACACGCCGCGCACGTTGATCGCCACCAGACGCTCGAACTGCTCCATCGGGAACGACTCCGCATCCTCGATGTGGGCGACGCCGGCGTTGTTGACCAAAATGTCCAAGCCGCTTAACTTTTCGACGGTCTCATCGACAGCCGCGGCCACCTGATCGGGATCAGCACTGTCGGCCTGAATCGCTACTGCGGTGCCGCCGTCGGCGGATATCTCGGCCACCAACTTCTCAGCTTCCGCTGCCGAGGCCCCGTAGGTGAACGCGACCGCGGCGCCGTCTGACGCCAGCCGCCGCACGATCTCCGCGCCGATACCCCGCGACCCCCCGGTTACCAATGCTCGCCGTCCCTCAAGAGATGTCATCCCGCTGGTCCTTTCGATGGCTACGTTCGCTGTTGTCAAGCCGCGTTGTGCCGAGATGATTCCCGATGTGATCGGACAGACTCGGATCGCTAGGGTCAGCGGTTGATGACTACCCCGACCCGGCTCGAGCGGTTCGAGCGGCGAACCGAGTGGCCGCTGGCGACCTTCGCGCTCCTGTTCCTGGGGCTGTATTCGGTGCAGGTGCTGGCTCAACCCCAGGGCCGCACCGGTCATGCCGTCGGTGTCGCGATGTGGTTGACGTATCTCGTTTTCGTCGCCGACTATCTGGCACGGCTGTACCTCGCCGAACCCCGCGGCAAGTGGTTCGTCCGCCATTTATTCGATCTCGCGATCGTCGCGCTGCCGTTTCTGCGTCCGCTGCGGCTACTGAGCCTCGCCGTCGTCATCGAGTCCCTGCAGCGTGCGGTCGGGCACTCGATCCGCGGCCGGGTCATCGTCTACACAATCTGCGGCGCGCTCGTCATCGTTTACGCCGCGGCACTGGCGATCCTGCAGGCCGAACGCGGTCATCCCGGGGCTCGCATCCACACGTTCGGCGACGCGCTGTGGTGGGCGGTCACCACCGTGACCACCGTCGGATACGGCGACCTCACACCCGTCACGGCCACCGGCCGATGGGTGGCGGTGGCGTTGATGATCGCCGGGATCAGCCTGCTGGGTGTGGTCACGGCGACGCTGGCGTCGTGGATCATCGAGCGCGTCGGTGAAGAGGATGCCGCCAATCAGGCGGCGACCGTCGCACACATCGAGGAGCTGCGCGCCGAAATTCAGCGACTCGCCAAGTCGGTCACCGACGACCGCGAGCCCGCCTATGGTGAAGCCCGTGACTGATTCTGGTGCGAAACGAATTGTCGTCTGGGGCACGGGCTTTGTCGGCCGGATGGTGATCGCCGAGATCGTCAAGCACCCGCGGTTCGAACTAGTCGGCGTCGGGGTGAGCAATCCGGAGAAGGTGGGGCGCGATGTCGGCGACGTCTGCGGCCTGGGCACGCAGGTGGGTGTGACGGCCACCGACGACGTCGACGCCCTCATCGCCCTGCAACCCGACGCCCTGGTGCACTACGGGCCGACTGCCGCGCACGCCGACGACAACATCGCGCTGATCACCCGCTTCCTGCGCGCCGGCATCGACGTGTGTTCGACCGCCATGACGCCATGGGTGTGGCCCACCATGCACCTCAACCCGCCGAATTGGATCGAACCCATCACCGAGGCCTGTGAACTCGGCGAGTCCTCATGTTTCACCACCGGCATCGACCCCGGCTTCGCCAACGACTTGTTCCCGATGACCCTGATGGGCCTGTGCTCGGAGGTCCGCAAGGTGCGGGCATCAGAACTGCTGGACTACACCAACTACGAAGGCGACTACGAAGTCGAGATGGGCATCGGCAAGCCGCCCGAATACCGCGCACTCCTGGAGACTCCCGATATTTTGGTATTCGCTTGGGGCGCAACGGTTCCGATGATCGCGCATGCCGCGGGCATCATGCTCGACGAGATCACCACCACCTGGGACAAGTGGGTGACGCCCAACGAGCGCAAGACCGCCAAGGGCATCATCGCGCCGGGCAACGTCGCCGCCGTCAGGTTCACGATCAACGGCGTCTACCGGGGTGAGACCCGCATCCAGCTCGAGCACGTGAACCGGATCGGTGTCGACGCCGCTCCCGACTGGCCCTCTGGCAACGAGAACGACGTCTACCGCGTCGACATCGAGGGCACCCCGAGCATCTTTCAGGAGACGGCGTTCCGGTTCACCGACGGCTCCGGGCGCGACGCGGCCGCCGCCGGCTGCCTGGCCACCGGCATGCGCGCGCTCAACGCCGTACCCGCTGTCAACGACCTGTCACCAGGCTGGGTGACAGCGTTGGATTTGCCACTGATTCCCGGCGCGGGAACCATTCGCTGAGTAACGCCAACCCCGTCAGACAAGATTGATAACCGGATAGGGTTTGTTTCGAGACGGAGTGACATGTCTGACGGGGTAGGGCTCTCGGTTGGTGCGACCAACCTGGCGGCCGTCGTAGTGGGCCGGACTGCGCTGACGCGGTCCCCGGTACTGACGCTGTACTCGCACCGCCCGCCCGAGGTCGGTGTGCCCAGCGAGAATCCCAACTTGAACGAACGCGGCCTGATCATCACCGACTTCGTCGACCGCGTCGGCGACCCGGTCGGCATCGTGGCGTCCGACGGCTCGACCCATCACGCTGACGCGCTGCTGGCCGACGCGTTGCGGGCGATGCTCTACGCGGTTGGCCGTGGCCGGCCGCCGGCTGGGCCCGTCGCGGTGACCCATCCTGCGCACTGGCGACCGGCGGCTGTCGATGCGCTGCGCCACGCGTTGGCCGCGATCCCGGAGTTCGGTCATCCCACGCCCGCGCCCCTCGTCTCCGATGCCACTGCGGCGTTGGTGGCACTGCAGGACAACCCCGGCGTGCCCACCCGCGGCATCATCGCGCTCTGCGACTTCGGCGGCACGGGCACCAGCATCACGCTGGTCGACGCCGCCAACGGCTTTCAACCGCTCGGCCCGACCATTCGTCACGCCGACCTGTCCGGGGATCTCATCGACCAAGCGCTGCTCACCCACGTCATCGACGATCTGTCTGCCGCGGGCACCATCGACCTGTCCAGCACGTCGGCGATCGGCTCGCTGAGCCGGCTGCGCGGCCAGTGCCGCGGCGCCAAGGAACGGTTGTCGACCGCCGCGGTCACCTCGCTGGCCGTCGAACTTCCCGGCCACCACAGCGAGGTTCGGCTCACCCGCAACGAGCTCGACGACGCTATCCGCCAGCCGCTCACCGACTTCGTCGGCGTTGTACAGGAAACTGTCGACCGCAGTGGCATTCAGCCTGCCGACCTGGTTGCGGTGGCGTCGGTCGGTGGCGGTGCCCGCATTCCGATCATCACGACGACGCTGTCCGAGCACTTCCGCGTGCCGGTCATCACGACCGCGCAGCCTGAGCTGACGGCCGCGATCGGCGGCGGACTGCGCGCGGTGCGCGGCACAGTGGACGACGGTGCGACCTCGATGGCCGCCGCCGCCGCAGCACCCGGCGCAGTGGCCGCTGCGGCCGCCGCGACGGCGATGGCGCCCGAGGTCGATCCTCAGGCTGGGCCCGCGTCGAGCACGTTCCGGGCGCTGGCGTGGTCCGATGCCGACGACGTGCCCGACGTGGCACCAACCGATCCGTACGACTACGCCTCTCCCGCTGACACGGACGGCGCCCGCCCGCAGATGCAGTTCGGCCATGAACCGTACGACGACCAACCGGCGCCGCTGCCGTGGTACCGGCGCCCCGTCGCGCTGGCCGCAATAGGGCTTGTCGTGCTGTTCGCGGCGCTTGCCGCGGTCGTGCTTTTCGTGCTCCGCGGCGACAGCGCCCCGACGCCGGCATCGACGACCACTCCCGTCACGACGACCCCGCCGGCACCCACCACGACGGCCGCCGCGCCGCCACCCACCGAACCGGCTCCACCGCCGCAGACGCAGGCACCCCAGACCCGCACCGTGACGCGGCAGGCGCCACCGCCGGCGACCGCCACCGAGGCGCCCCCGCCTCCACCGCCGACGTCTGAAGCACCGCCGCCGCCTCCCACCACAGAGGCGCCACCGCCGACGACCGAGGCGCCACCGACGACCCAGCCGCCGTGGAGCCCGACCGCGCCGTACCCGACGATCCCGGGCTTGCCCTGGGTTCCGGCACCGCAGGTGCCCGCGCAGCCCTAGGCTCGCGGCATGACGCAGACGGACGGCTTGCTCTTCGATCCGAACACGTATGACCCGCCGCAGTTCGACGCGCAGACGCGTCGGTTACTGCGCGCGACCATCGACTGGTTCGAGGGGCAGGGCAAGAAACGCCTGCTCGACGACGACCTGGCGGCGCGGTGGCCCGCCGATTTCGTCGACTTCGTCAAGCGGGAGAAACTGTTCGCAACGTTCCTCACGCCGTCGGAGTTCGGCGGCTCTGACACGCGCTGGGACGCCGCCCGCAACGCCGCGCTGTCCGAGATCCTCGGCTTCTACGGCCTGACCTACTGGTACACCGAGCAGGTCACCATCCTCGGCCTCGGACCGATCTGGCAGAGCGACAACACCGACGCCAAGCGCAAGGCCGCCGATGACCTGGAGGCCGGAGCGGTGATGGCCTTCGCGTTGTCCGAGCGCGAGCACGGCGCCGACGTGTACAACACCGACATGGTGCTCACGCCTGCCAGCGAAGAGGACCGCGCGAACGGCCTCCTCTATCGGGCGTCGGGGGAGAAGTACTACATCGGCAACGGCAACGTCGCGAGCATGGTGTCGGTGTTCGGCAGGCGCGGCGACATCGACGGCGACGACGCTTACGTGTTCTTCGTCGCCGACAGCGGCCACGAGAACTACCACCTGATCGACAACGTCGTGCACATGCAGATCTACGTGAGCACGTTCCGGCTGGAGAACTATCCGGTGCGCGCCGAGGACATTCTGCACACCGGCGTGGAAGCCTTTGCGGCGGCGCTGAATACGGTCAACGTCGGAAAGTTCAACCTCTGCACATGCTCGATCGGTATGGTCGAACACGCCTTCTACGAGGCGATCACCCACGCGCAGAACCGCATTCTGTACGGCAACCCGGTCACCGACTTCCCGCATGTGCGAGCGACTTTCGTCGACTCGTATGCGCGTTTGGTCGCGATGAAGCTGTTCAGCCAGCGTTCGGTCGACTACTTCCGCAGCGCCAGCCTCGACGACCGGCGCTACCTTCTGTTCAACCCGGTGACCAAGGCCAAGGTCACGATGGAGGGCGAAAACATTGTGCGGTTGCTGCACGACGTGGTCGCCGCCAAGGGGTATGAGAAGAACACGATGTTCCGTGAGGTCGCACAACTGATCGGCGCGCTGCCCAGGTTGGAGGGCACCGTGCACGTCAACGTCGGCCTAGTGCTGAAGTTCATGCCGAACTACATGCTCAACCCACGCGAGTATCCCGAGATCCCGACGCGTAACGACGCCGTCGACGACACCTTCTTCTGGAACCAGGGGCCCACCCGCGGCGCCGGCAAGGTGCAATTCGCCGACTGGACAACGGTTTACGAGAAGCACTCGAGCATCCCCAACGTCGGGCGATTTTACGAGCAGGCGCAAGCCTTCAAGGCGCTGCTGATGACCGCCGCACCGGATGCCGAACAGCAGAAGGACCTCGACTTCCTGCTGAACGTCGGGCACCTCTTCTCGCTGATCGTGTACGGACAGCTGATCCTCGAGCAGGCCGCGTTGACCGGGCTGGACGACGACATCGTCGATCAGATCTTCGACTTCCAGATCCGCGACTTCAGCACGTATGCCGTTGCGCTGCACGGTAAACCGAGTTCGACGCAGGCGCAGCAGGACTGGGCCGTTGGCGCGATCCGCAAACCCGTAGCCGACGCCCAACGGTTCGACCGCGTCTGGGAACGGGTGAAGGCCTACGACGGCGCCTACGAGATGCGGCCCTAGCGGCGTCTCACACCCGTCACCGTCGAGCGTGGCAGGCGCCCCGCCTTCGAATGCCCGGCGAGCCTGTCCCCGTCGACCACGACGTCGAATTCGAGGTTCAGCCGCATCGGCTTGGTCACCGACTGCTTCCACGTAATGCGCTGTCCTGCAACGGCGATATCGCGCAGCACGACGGTTTCACCGCGGCCCGTCGCACTTCCGGTGAGCGTGCCGCCGTCTTCGGTGAAGGTGTACAGGATCTGCAGCGATCCGATCGGGGTCTTGATGGTCACGTCCCAGTCGCCGATCACGTCCATACCGTGCCCCGTCGCTCGTACTCGAACAGTTCCTCGACGGCCAACGCGACGCGCGGCCCAAAGGCACGGTCAAGCAAGTGCAGGGCAAGGTCGAGACCAGACGTGACACCGCCGGCGGTGACGAGGTCGCCATCGTCGACCACCCGCGCCCGCACGACGCTGACACCCGTCGCTTCCAACACGTCGACGCCCAGCACATGCGTCACCGCGTTTCGGCCCTCCAGCAGCCCCGCCATCGCCAGCGCGAGCGAACCACCACACACGGTCGCCACCGTGACGTCGGGGTTGGCCATCGCCTGGCGCATCAACGGCGCCGCGTCGGTCTCGCCGAACCGGGCGAGCAGGACCGGAATAGTGTCGACTTCATCGGGGTCGCCATCGACGGGTCCGCTTGCGCCCGGGACGATGACGAAACCGGGCTTCGACGGATCGAGCTTGGCCGTCGCATTCAGCACCAGCCCCAGGGTGCCGCTGACCACCGGACGCGGACCCTCGGCGGACACCAGCTCGACCGTCAAGCCGCCGCCGGCCGCCTCGCCACCCGCCGCGAGCACCTCGAACGGCGCAATCACGTCGAGTGGGTCGAACCCGTCGAACAACACAATCTGTGCATGCACAGTGAGATCGTCGGCGAGGCGCCGTGCGAGTAGCCAGGCGTCACGCGGCCATGTGCCGCCGGAATGTTGCCACGCGGGAAGTCGGCTCGACGGCAGAATCATGCCCATGAGCACAGGCGCGGAGGTGGTCGTCGAACGTCTGGTCGCCGGGGGAGTCGAGGTGTGCTTCGCCAACCCCGGTACATCGGAGATGCATTTCGTCGCCGCGTTGGACTCCGCACCGCAGCTGCGGGCCGTGCTGTGTCTATTCGAAGGCGTGGCCACCGGCGCCGCCGACGGCTATGCACGGATCGCTGGCAAGCCCGCGGCCACCCTGCTTCACCTCGGCCCCGGGCTCGCCAACGGACTCGCGAACCTGCACAATGCTCGGCGAGCGGGCAGTCCGGTCGTCAACGTCGTCGGCGATCACGCCGTCGAACACCAAAAGCTTGATGCGCCACTGCAATCCGATATCGACCTGCTCGTTGACTGGCTACACGGAACGGTGCACCGACCGGCGTCGGCCGATGAAGTCGGCGAAAAGGTCGACCATGCGATCGCCGCCGCCGCGGCTGGGGCGACGCTGATCCTGCCTGCGGACCTGTCGTGGAGCGAGTCGACGTCTGGCGGCGCGGCCGTTCAATCGTCACCCGAAGTCGTACCTGTCCCGACCGCAACCCAGCCAGAGGTCATGGCGCTTGTCGAGCTACTGAAAAAGCACGGCGAGCATGCGGTGCTGCTGCTCGGCGGCGCGGCGATCACCGCGGCAGGCCTGCGCGCGGCGGCCCGCATCACGGCTGCGACGGGCGCCAAGGCACTCGTGGAAACATTTCCCGCGCGGCTGCCCCGCGGCCGCGGCGTGCCCAATATTCCCCGCCTCGGCTACTTCGCCGAAATGGCGCAGGAACAGCTCAGGGACACAAGGCATTTGATCCTGGCGGGAGCGCGGTCGCCGGTGGCGTTCTTCGCCTATCCGAACATGCCCGGTGATCTGGTACCGCCCGGCGCGAAGGTTCATCATCTGGCCAGCGGACTGGACGAAATCGCCGACCGTCTCGGGGCCCCGGCGCTCCCCGAATCGGCGGCCAGCCCCCCCGACATACCAACCGGGCCGCTGCGAACCGACAACTGGGCCTCGGTCATCGGGGCGCTGCTTCCCGAAAACGCGATCATCTCCGACGAAGCCAACACCAGCGGACTGTTACTGCCCGACGCCACCGCCGCCTCACCACCGCACGATGTGCTCACGCTGACGGGTGGCGCGATCGGCCAGGGCCTGCCGGTGGCGGTCGGTGCCGCCATCGCCGCGCCGAACCGACCAGTCGTCGCGTTGCAGGCCGATGGGAGTGCGCTGTACACGATTTCGGCGTTGTGGACCATGGCCCGTGAACAACTCGACATCACCGTCGTCATCCTCAACAACCGTGCATACGCGATCCTGCAGCTCGAGCTGATGCGCGTCGGCGCATCCGCCGCCGGCCCAAAGGCCCAGTCCCTGCTCGATTTGTCCAATCCGGACCTCGACTTCGTCGCCATCGCCGAAGGACTCGGTGTCCCGGCAAGCCGTGCCACCACGACGGGAGAACTCGCGACGCAATTCCAGGCTGCCGTCAGTGAGCCCGGACCGCATCTCATCGACGCCCTGCTGGCCAGATAGACACCGGGCGCCATGATATTGCCACGCCGGCTGCTACTGTCGGATCGTGCACACCGTCGGGGTTCTCGCCCTCCCGGACACGATCGCGTTCGACTTGAGCACCGCCGTTGAGGTGTTCGGCCGTGTGCAGCTGGCATCCGGCGAGCAGGCATATCGCGTGCTGGTGTGCGGAACCGAACCCGTCGTGAGCGCGGGACCGATGCGCATCGGCACCGACCACGGGGTCGCTGAGCTCGCCGGTGCGGACACGATCGTCATCCCCGGCCGCAACGACGTGCGCGTCAGAACTCCCGACGACGTGTTAGACGCGCTGCAGTCGGCCTACGCGGCGGGCGTCCGAATCGCCTCTATCTGTTCTGGCGCCTTCACCCTCGCCGAGGCTGGACTGCTCGACGGCAAACGCGCGACGACGCACTGGGTCGCAGCGGATCTGTTCCGCGCGACCTTCCCCGCCGTTGACCTCGACCCCGATGTGCTTTACGTCGACGAGGGTCAAGTGTTGACGTCGGCAGGCGCATCGGCCGGTCTGGACTTGTGCCTGCACATGGTCGCCCATGACTACGGCGCTGCTGTGGCAGCGGATGCTGCGCGGCTGGCGGTCGCCCCGCTGCACCGAAGCGGGGGACAGGCGCAGTTCATCGTGCGGAATCGCCCACCTGTCAATCACATTGCCGCGCGTACAGAACTCGACGACGTGCTGGCTTGGATCGAACAGCAGGCCCATCGCGAGTTGACGCTGCGCGACATCGCCGACCATGCGGCGATGAGCGTGCGCACCCTGAACCGGCGCTTCCAGTCCGAGACGGCGCAGACGCCCATGCAGTGGCTGACCGGAGTGCGGGTCCGCCATGCTCAGCAGCTATTGGAGAGCACCGCCTACGGCGTCGAACGGATCGGCCGTGAGGTCGGGTTCAGTTCGCCTGCCAACTTTCGTGAGCAGTTCCGGCGACTGACCGGTGTCGCACCTGTCCAGTACCGCAACACCTTCCGCGACCGGATGGCGGGCTGAAGTCAGGGCGCCTTGGGCCGCTTCCACAGCACCACGTGTGCGAGCGGTATCTGCATCTGCTCGGGCTCGGCCGCCATCCGCGCGGCAACGCCGGCCTCTAGCCGGTTCATGAACTCGACACATCGCGGATCGGCCCGGCCGCCGTCGAGAGCGGTCGACATCGTCGGGAACACCGCCGCCCTGGCGAATGCCGCCCACAACGCCCCGAAAGCATTTGCGTCGTGATCGGCTTGGTACTGCGCCCAGAACCTGTCCTCGGCGTCGAACACCTCGAGGTGTTCGATCTCCAGGCGCTCGAATCGGCCCTTCGGCGCAAACGGCGACAGAAAATCAGCGGCCCGACGAGACACGGTCGGAATGCACATGCGATGCATTTCGTCCTCGGTGATCAATTCTTGGTCGCGCAGCTCGGCCAGCCCGGCGAGCATGCTCCTGAACAACGGGCGGTAGCCGAACTCGCCGTCATCACCAATGGCCATCGTCATCACCACAAGACGTCCGCCAGGGCACAATTCACGCCCGCGGAACGCGACGAATTCGTGCCAGTCCTGCGCGGCTTGTTTGGCGTACGCAGTGCGCACACCCTCGTCGTCGCTGTAGGCGACCTGGAGGTGGTCAGGGATCGGTGCGGGCACCCGGCTCAGCCACTGGATCGCCCAGGAACTCCACCCGAGATTGACGCTGTTGGACGGCAGAATCTGCGCATAGAAAGAGCGACCGACCGCCGAGGCGAACGTTGCAGCGTCTTTGCTCAGGTAAGTGTCCGGGTCCTCGGCAAGTGTCTGAAACATCGCCGTGAAATCGTTGTCGGGCACATCGGTATGCGCGACCAGAATCGAATGCTCGGGCCGGGTGCGCTTGCGTAGCACGGCGATTGCCGCGCAGACAGGCAGCAGTGAATTGTGTCCGGTCGATGCGCCGTAATCGGCGATCACGATGGGCTGGGGCGGGGACGGAAGCGGAACCTCGGAGGCGGCCCGCTCGAAAAGCTGAATGGCTGGCCGCAATCCCGCCGCCTGCAGCCGCGAACTCGCCGTGTACGTCTCGCTCTCCAGCGGCTCTGGCCGCACGACGATGCTGGATTCAGGCATCGTCACCTCCACACCGCTTGGCAAACAATTTCTTCAACGACGACGGTAGTCTTCCCGCAGCGCCCGTGACAGACTTCGCCCCATGAGTCGTCAACGGACCGCGGCGCGCGTTCTGGTCGGATTGTCGATCCTGACCCTGGTGGTGGGCATCGTCGGCTTCATCGCGACTCTGGTCCTCAACGCCTTCGTCCTCGACGAGTACGACGCCTACGGCGAGGTACCTGTCCCCGGGTCTACGAGTCTGCATCTGCCCGCTGGTGAGGTGACGGTCAGCTTCCACACCCAGGTGATCGGCAGCACGAGCGGCGGCGGGCTGCCCGTACCGGAGCTCAAGATGCGGCTCATTCCCCCGGACGGGGTTGCAGATCCCGCGGTGACCGAGAACTTCGGCAGCACAACCACTGTCAACAACGACGCGCATGTTCGCGTCTGGGTGGTGCAGGTCCCGGCGGAAGGCACCTATGGGGTCAAGACCGACGGGCAGATCAATGGCTACATCAACCCGACGCTGGCGTTCGGACACGGCAGTTCGTACGGATGGCTGGTGTGGGTTTTCGTTGCGCTGTTCGTATTCGGAGTAGTCGATCTGGTCGCCTCGCTGCTCTGGTCGGCGCGGTCAAGTAAGAAGGCGCGGCCCCTGGCGCCGCAGGAACTGCTGGCAGTCGACCATCCGGCATGGAGCACAGGACCCACCGCCACGTACACGCCGACCGACCAGGGGGCCAGGCTCGAACAGCTCAAGACTCTGGCGTCCCTGCGGGATTCGGGTGCACTCACCGAGGCGGAGTTCGAGGCGGAAAAGCGCCGCATCCTCGGTGACTAGTGGCCGCGTGCCACCCATTCGTCGTAGTGGACGATTTCGTCGCCGATCGTCGTGGCGTCGCCGTGCCCTGTGTAGACGACGGTCTCGCCCGGCAGCTTGCCGAGCCGCCTCGAGATCGACTCGAGGATGGTGGGAAAGTCCGAAAACGACCGGCCCGTCGCGCCGGGACCGCCGTGGAACAGCGTGTCGCCACTGAACACGGCGTTTATTTCCGGCGCATACCAGCACACCGAGCCTGGTGAATGGCCCGGCGTGTGCAGCGCGCGCAGCTCGATGCCGCCGACGGTCAACGTGTCACCGTCTGAGACAGGACGAAAGTCCTTGTCTGGGTGGGTCATTCGCCACAGCACGTCATCGGCGGGATGAAGCAGCACCGGCGCGTCGAGCGCCTCGCCGAGCTCAGGGGCGACCGTCACGTGATCGTTGTGCCCGTGGGTGCACACGACAGCCTTCACATGGCGGCCGCCGACCGCCATGACGATCGGGCCGGCGTCGTGGGCCGCGTCGAACACCACGACCTCGGAGTCGTCGCCCACGACCCAGATGTTGTTGTCGACTTCCCAACTGCCGCCGTCGAGTTCGAAGGTGCCGTGTGTGACGACGCGGTCGATCGGGCCGCCGTTCATTTGAGCACCACCACCGAGCGCAGCACCTCACCCGCGTGCATCTTGTGGAACGCCTCTTCGATGTCGTCGAGCCCGATGCGTTCGGACACGAACTTCTCCAGCGGTAACCGCCCCTGCAGGTACAGGCTGATCAGCGTCGGGAAGTCACGCTCGGGCAGGCAGTCGCCGTACCAGGACGACTTCAGCGACCCGCCCCGGGAGAAGAAGTCGATCAGCGGCATTTCCAGCTTCATGTCAGGAGTCGGAACACCCACCAGCACAACGGTTCCCGCGAGGTCGCGGGCATAGAAGGCCTGCTTCCAGGTCTCCGGCCGGCCGACCGCGTCGATCACCACGTCGGCGCCGTTGCCGTCGGTCAGATCCTGAATGGTGGCCACCGGGTCGAGTTCGCGCGCGTTGATCGTGTGCGTGGCGCCGAACTCACGCGCCCAGTTCAGCTTCTTGTTGTCGGTGTCCACGGCGATGATCCGCTTGGCCCCGACCAGCCGTGCGCCTGCGATGGCGGCGTCACCCACACCGCCGCACCCGATCACCGCGACGGTGTCATCACGCGTGACCGCACCGGTGTTGACCGCCGCGCCGAGGCCGGCCATCACGCCGCAACCCAGCAGCCCGGCCACCGCGGGGTCGGCGGCGGGGTCGACCTTGGTGCACTGGCCCTCGTGCACGAGCGTCTTGTCGGCGAACGCGCCGATGCCCAGCGCCGGGGTCAGCTCGGTGCCGTCGGTCAACGTCATCGGCTGCTCGGCGTTGAACGTGTTGAAGCAATACCACGGCCGGCCCCGCTTGCACGCCCGGCACTGACCGCACACCGCACGCCAGTTCAGGATTACGAAATCGCCCGGCTCGACGTTCGTCACGCCAGGACCCACCGATTCGACGGTGCCTGCGGCTTCATGGCCGAGCAGGAAGGGGAACTCGTCGTTGATGCCGCCGTCGCGGTAGGTCAGATCGGTGTGGCACACGCCGCACGCGAGGATGTCGACGACGACCTCGCCCGGACCCGGATCGGGGATGACGACGTCGACGACCTCGACCGGCTCGCCCTTTTTCCGTGAAATCACACCGCGCACCGTCTGACTCATGGGTTGAACCCTAAAGCGTGCGCGCGTGCGCGGAACGTCGAGCCTGCGCACAGATCGAGATTTCGGCCCGAATCGCGATCTCCCCGCAGTTTCGGCGGGTCCCTCGCGCTGGTGGAAGGCTGGGGGAGTGATGCCTCCGGCCCTCTACCTGTCCCACGGCGCGCCGCCGCTCGTCGACGACGAGCTCTGGGTGGCGCAGCTCGCGGCATGGGCGCGCGAACTGCCGACGCCGACAGCGATCCTCGTCGTTTCCGCCCATTGGGAGGCCGCGCCGCTGACGATCGGCTCGACAATCGCGGAAACGCCACTGACCTACGACTTCTGGGGATTCCCGCAGCACTATTACGACGTCACGTACGACGCGCCCGGTGCGCCAGACCTGGCCGCCCGAGTCCAAGCCCTGATGCCGTACGGCGAACCGGTCAGCCACGACCCGGATCGCCGGCTCGACCACGGGGCCTACGTTCCGCTGACCGTCATGTATCCCGACGCCACCATCCCGGTGCTGCAGATCTCGATGCCGACGCTCGACCCGGAGCGCCTGCTCGCGCTCGGCCGCAGGCTGCGTCCGCTGCGCGACGACGGCGTGCTGATTATCGGATCGGGATTCACCACGCACGGATTGCCGTTCCTCGAGGACCCGTCACCGGATGCCGCCGCACCGGACTGGTCGCAGGAGTTCGACGCGTGGGCCAGCGAGCGGTTCGCCGCCGGCGACGTCGATGCGCTCATCGACTTTCGGCACAAGGCGCCGGGCATGCCGTACGCCCATCCGACGATCGAACACTTCTCGCCGTTGTTCGTCGCGCTGGGTGCGTCCAGCGACCCCGGGCAATCGCCGCGGCAGGTCATCGACGGGTATTGGATGGGACTGGCGAAACGGTCCATTGAACTCGTCTGAAGCCAATACCGTTGAGGTTGGCATGACAACGCTTGATCCGAACACCGACACCACTGAGGAATTCGCCGGGCGCATGGTCGGCGCGATCGACGGCGCCAGCCTGGCCATTCTGTTGTCCATCGGGCATCAGACCAAGCTGTTCGACACGATGGCCGAACTGCCGCCGGCCACCAGCACGCAGATCGCGGACGCCGCCGGGCTCAACGAACGCTACGTCCGCGAGTGGCTGGGCGGTGTCGTCACCTGCCGCGTTGTCGACTACGACCCCACCTCGCAGACCTATTCGCTGCCCCGCCATCGCGCCGCGGTGTTGACCCGTGCCGCCGGGCCCGACAATCTGTCTCGTGTCGCGCAGTTCATTCCGCTGCTCGGCGAGGTCGAGCAGAAGATCATCGGCTGCTTCTACGAAGGCGGCGGGTTGGCGTACACCGAGTACCCGCGGTTCCACAAGCTGATGGCCGAGCAGAGCGGTGAGGTATTCGACGCGGCGCTTGTCGACGCCATTCTGCCGATGGCCGACGGTCTGCCCGAACGCCTCCGGGACGGCGCCGACGTCGCCGACATCGGTTGCGGGAGTGGCCGTGCCATCAACGTGATGGCACAGGCATTCCCGGCCAGCCGGTTCACCGGCGTTGACTTCTCCGACGAGGGACTAGCCGTTGGCGCCGCGGAGGCCCGCAGTCGGGGACTCGAGAACGCCACCTTCGTCAAAACGGACGTGGCCGAGTTCGACGCGGACCAAACGTACGACGTCATAACGGTTTTCGATGCGATCCACGATCAGGCCAAGCCAGCGCAGGTGCTACACAACATCTATCGCGCACTGCGGCCGGGCGGGATCCTGCTGATGGTCGACATCAAGGCATCCAGCGAGCTCGAAGACAACATCGGTGTGCCGCTGGCGGCGTACCTCTACACCGTTTCGACCATGCATTGCATGAGCGTGTCTTTAGGGCTCGACGGCGCGGGATTGGGCACCTGCTGGGGCCGTCAGCTGGCCACCTCGATGCTGGCCGATGCCGGCTTCAGCGATGTCACAGTCCATGAGATCGAGACCGACCCGATCAACTTCTACTACGTCGCCCGCAAGTAGCCCTATAGATGACGATCGAAGGGGGCCGGCGACAGTCGCTGCCTCAATTGAACGGCGCCGGATTGTTCGTGACCGACGGCGGCTTGGAGACCGAGCTGATCTTTCACGACGGACTCGAGCTGCCATGCTTTGCCGCGTTCCCCCTGCTGGAGCAGCCGGACACCCGGGCTCGGTTGCGTCACTACTACGACGGCTATCTGGCGATCGCGCGTGAGCACGGCGCGGGCTTCATCGTCGAAACCCCAACGTGGCGCGCCAATCCCGACTGGGCCGAGCAGCTCGGCTACTCCCCGCAGCGGCGCGACGCCACCAACCGCGATGCCGTGTCACTCGCCGAGGAGGTGCGAGCGGTCGCGACGGCCGACGGGATCACAGCGGTGGTGAGCGGGTGCGTCGGCCCGCGCGGGGACGGCTACGACCCCGAAAACGCGATGACGCCACAGGAAGCCGAGAGCTACCACGCGGTTCAGATCGGCGTTTTCGCCAGCACCACGGCCGACCAAGTCACCGCGCTCACCATGACCAACGCGCAGGAGGCGATCGGCATCGTGCGTGCGGCATCGGCATCGGGCATCCCCGCGGCGATCTCATTCACGGTCGAGACCGACGGCCGGCTTCCCACTGGCCAGCCGCTGCACGAGGCGATCGAACACGTGGACGCCGAGACCGGTTCCGGCGCCGCGTACTTCATGGTCAACTGCGCCCACCCCGCGCACTTCGCCGATGCACTGGCACCCGAGGGGGCATGGCGGCGACGGCTCGTCGGTCTGCGGGCGAACGCGTCTACGCGCAGTCACGCCGAGCTCGACGAGGCCACCGAACTCGACGAGGGCGATCCGGTCGACCTCGGTGCGCGGCACGCCGCTCTGCGCGACCGACTGTCCTCGGTCAGTGTGCTCGGCGGCTGCTGCGGAACGGACGCCCGGCATGTGGCAGCGATCGTCTCGGCGTGGGGGGCCTACTAGGCTCCTGCGGGTGTCTGCGCTCGACGCTATCGCCGACTGGCCGGTCAACTCGGCCGCCGCGGCCGTTGTCGCCCCGTCGGGTGTGGTCGCGGAATATGGCGACAGCCGTCGCCGGTTCGCGTTGGCGTCGGTGACCAAACCACTCGTCGCCCGCGCGGCACAGATCGCGGTCGAAGAAGGCGTCGTCGAGCTCGACACACCTGCCGGTCCGCCAGGCTCCACGGTGCGACACTTGCTCGCGCACGCGACGGGCTACTCGATGAACTCGGCGGAGCTGATGGCAAAGCCGGGCCAGCGCCGGGTCTATTCGAATTACGGATTCCAGGTGCTTGCCGAGACGGTGGAAGCCGCGTCGGGCATTGAGTTCGGCCGATACCTGGCCGAGGCGGTGTTCGACCCCCTCGGGATGGCCGACACGTCGTTAGAGGGCGGCACCCAGGCGGCGGGGTTCGGGGCAGCGTCGACGGTGGCGGACCTGACGGCTTTTGCCGGCGACTTGCTGAGACCCGCAACAGTGTCGGAGCAGATGCACTCCGAGGCGACTGACGTGCAGTTTCCCGGGTTGGACGGCGTTTTGCCCGGCTTCGGGGTGCAGCGGCCCAACGATTGGGGGCTGGGTTTCGAGATCCGCGACGCCAAGTCACCGCACTGGACGGGTGCGAACAACTCGGCGCGCACCTACGGACATTTCGGCCAGTCAGGGACGTTTTTGTGGGTGGATCCGGACGCCGATGTGGCGCTGGTCGTGCTGACGGATCGCAACTTCGGCGAGTGGGCCTATCCGCTGTGGCCGGCATTGTCTGACGAAGTCCTGAGAGAATTTGCGGGGAACTAGCGCAACAGGGGTCTCACAAGGCACAATAGAAACGCACGACACAGCTGTAATTCGGATTCGCCAGGTCGTTGGGGAAGACGTCCCTCGTGGAGCCGAAGGAGCAGCAGATGCGTGCAGCGAACCAATTCGCCGACGCGACGACGGGCGTGGTCTACATCCACGCCTCACCCGCGGCGGTGTGCCCGCATGTCGAGTGGGCGTTGTCGTCGACCCTTCAAGCGAGGGCGAACCTGAAGTGGACCCCGCAGCCGGCCATGCCGGGACAGCTGCGGGCGGTCACCAACTGGGTCGGCCCCGTCGGCACCGGGGCGCAGTTGGCCAACGCGCTGCGGTCATGGTCGGTACTGCGCTTCGAGGTGACCGAGGACCCGAGCGCGGGCGTCGACGGGCATCGCTGGTGTCACACCCCGCAGCTGGGGCTGTGGAGCGGTGCGATGAGCGCCAACGGTGACGTGATGGTCGGGGAGATGCGGCTGCGCACGCTGATGGCGTCGGGCGCCGACACGCTGGCCGCCGAACTGGACTCCGTGCTCGGCAGCGCATGGGACGAGGCGCTGGAGCCCTACCGCGACGGCGGCGACACGGCCGAGGTGAGCTGGCTCAGCCGGGGAGTCAGCTAGCCGGCCGCCCTCACAGTTGCGTCGGGTTCGCTCCGGCTCGACCGCTGTCGGACTTTTCGAAGTATCGCCTCAACAATTCGCGGGTTTCATCCTGGTCCACGCATGTGTAGGAATTCCATCCCTCGATGCGCAGCTGGTCGTCGAGCGGCTTGCCGATGACCTCGAGGATGGTTTCCTTGGCCGAACGAATTGCCCGTTGAGAGTTGCGCAGTATCTGGCGGGCCAGCAGTTCGGCTTCGTCCAATAGCTGTTCGTGCGGAACGACCTTGGTCACCAGATTGCATTGCAGCGCCCGGTGCGCATCGATCGGCTCGGCCGTGAGAACCATCTGCATAGCCACGCCGACGCCGCATGTGTTGACCAGCCTCGTGATTCCACCGTCGCCGTGGTGGAACCCTCGCCGCGCCTCGAATGAACCGAACTGTGCGTGTTCGGAAGCCACCCGCAGGTCGCAGGCGAGCGCCAGCTCAAACCCGCCGGCCAGCGCCCAACCGTTGACGGCGGCGATGGTCGGTTTCGCAATGCGGTGCATTCCTCGGGTGATTCCCCCGAACCCGAGGTCCACGATTTCCCGAACGCGGCTTGGGTGCGCGTCAACGTAGTTCATGGGTACGTACGTCGCGAGATCGGCGCCCGCGCAGAAGGAGTCGCCAACGCCGGTCAATATCGCGACGTCGGCCTCGTCGTTGTCGCGGAAATCTGCCCAGATGCGGCACAACTCCTCATGCATATGCGGTGTGACCGCGTTCTTGGCTTCGGGGCGGTTCAGGACGATGCGCGCGATTCTGTCCGTGATGTCGTATGCGATCTCCGTCATCGGTCAATCGTTCACTGTCTATCGGGAATTTGTGGTCGAAGGATCTTCAACGCCGCAGACACGGCGGACACGTCGACGGGCAGCGGGCATACGTATTCGCCGTCGGCGTAGGCGTTGATGCCGGGGGAGTCCACGCTGACCGATCTCGTCCGTGCCGTACTGACCCGATCGAGTTCGGTGTGGGTGCCCTTGAAAACCGTGGGGAACAAGCGAATCAGCCGAGTGCGCGACGTCGCGTGCACCATCGTGACGTCGAGCTGGCCATCGGAGTGGTCGGCCTCCGGGCATATCAGCATTCCGCCGCCGTAGCTTTTCGTGTTGCCGAACGCGACAAGCGTCAGATCGGCGACGGTCGTTTGGCCGTCGTCGAACGCCAGCCGAAACGGCAGCGGCCGAAGCTGTGACAACTCGGCGACGATCGCCAGGTTGTAGCGCATCCGGCCATGCGGCCATCGCATGCGATTTGTTCGGTCGCTCACAAGCGAATCGAAGCCGGCGGCCATCACCGTGCCGAACCATCTCTGCGTACCGGCATGGTTGTCGATGCGGCCGAGGTCGACGGTTTCGGACCAGCCATCGGCGACCACGTCGGCGGCCGCTTCCGGACTCTTGGGGATCCCGTATTCGCGGGCATGGTCGTTTCCGGTCCCCGCCGGAATGATGCCCAGCGGAACCTTACCGAGCGCCAACGCCTGCAGCGCAAGCGAAATCACGCCGTCGCCTCCACACACCACGAGCGCATCGGTGCCGCGTTCGAGCGCTTCATCGACCAGTCGACGCGCATGATCGGCGTCGGTGCCGACGATTTCGCAGACGTCGACCCCGCGTTGTTGGAACCGCGCAACCGCCCGCTCGGCCGCATGAGGCGCATTGCCATGCCCCGACATCGGATTCGTCAGAACAGTGACTCGCCCGATCTCGGTCACGGAATCAGCTTGCCCGGGTTGAGGATTCCCGCCGGATCGAGCGTGGCCTTAACGGCCCGCAGCACCGCGACCCCGAGATCGCCGACCTCCTCATGCATCCACGGCCGGTGATCGGCGCCCACCGCATGGTGATGGGTGATCGTGCCGCCGGTGCGCATCATCGCGTCCGACGCGGCGGTCTTCGCCTCGCGCCACTGCTCGATCGGATTGCCGCGCTGTCCGGCCACGACGGTGAAGTACAACGACGCGCCCGTGGGATACACATGCGAAATGTGGCACAGCACAAGCGCCGGCGTGCCGGATTCGGCCAGCGAGGCCGTCAACGCCTCCGTGACGGCGGCTTTGAGCGCGGGCACGTTCGACCAGTTGGTCGCGGTCTCGAGCGTTTCGCACAATGCACCCGCGGACAGCAGCGAGTCACGCAGGTACGGCGCGCTGAACCGGCCGTGCTCCCATGCGCGGGCCGGCGCCTCGCCCAGCGACGTGCCTCCGTTGGCTTGCAGCACCGCCCGGGTCTCGGCGTGCCGGCTCTCCACGTGCGCCTGCGTCCCCTCGAACACCGTGACGGCCAGACACCCGCCGGTGATCTGCTGTTCGCCGATGCTCTCAGTGGTCGCGAGGTTGACCCCGGTCTCGGCCTCGTCCGATAGCCGGACGACCGTCGGCCCCGTGCCGGTCTGCACGACGGCACGCAGCGCGTCGGCGCCCGTCGAAAAGTCAGGGAACGACCACGCCTCATAGCGGGTGGCCGCCGGAATCGGGTGCACCCGCACCCGCACGCGCGTGATGATTCCGAACACGCCCTCGGAGCCGATCAGCAGCTGCCGCAGATCCGGTCCTGCGGCGGAGGCCGGCGCGCGCCCGAGGTCGAGGACGCCGGCCGGCGTCACCGCGCGCAGGCCGCGAACCATGTCGTCGAAACGCCCATAACCTGCAGAATCCTGACCCGACGACCGCGTAGCCGCGAACCCGCCGATGGTCGCGAAGCAGAAGCTCTGCGGAAAATGGCCGAGGGAGAATCCTCGTTCGCCGAGCAGGCGTTCGGCCTCCGGCCCGGTGAGCCCCGCGCCCAGATCCGCCTCGGCCGACACCTCGTCGAGCGAATGCAACTGGTTGAGCCGCCGTAGGTCGAGCGAGATGACGGCCTTGAAGTCGCCGCGCAGCGGGTCAAGACCACCGACGACGCTGGTGCCGCCGCCGAACGGGACAACCGCGATGCTCTTGCTCGCACAGAACTGCAGGATCGCGGCTATCTCGTCTTCGTCACCAGGCAGCAGCACCGCGTCGGGCGCGTCCTGCACACCGGAATCCTTGCGGCGCAACAGATCCAAGGTCGACTTTCCGCCGGCGCGCAGCAGCCGGGCACGGTCGTCGACGCCGCAGTACTCGGGCCCGACGATCGCGGCCAGGCCCTCGCGGTCCCCGGCCGACAAAGCCGAAGGGCGCAGCCGAACCTGGTCGGGCTGCAACTCGGGTGTCGTCGACTCCTCGACACCGAGAGCCTGCCGCAACAACGACCGGATGCCGTCGGACAGGGGCTTTGCCTCCGCTGGGTCGCCCCAGGCGTTCCATTTCATATCCGGCCGCGTCATGAGTTACAGTATTACACATGTCGTCAATCCGTAACTCTGCGCAGAGTGTCGAGGATCGAATTCTCGATGCGGCCGCGGCGTGCGTGCTGGCGAACGGCGTCGAACGCATGACATTGACCGACATCGCGCGGCGCGCCAGGGTCAGCCGCCCGACCATCTACCGCCGGTGGCCCGATATCCGCCATGTCGTCGCGGACCTGCTGACCGCACGCATTGCCGGCGTTCTTGAGGGGATACCGGACAGCGGCGTCGGACGCGAAGAGATCGTCAAGCGCATCGTCGTGGTCGTCGAATGTCTACGCAGCGACGAGGTCGTCATGTCGGTGCTGCTCAACGCGCCGACCATGGCGATCGTGTACATCACGGAGCGGTTGGGCACCAGTCAGCAGGTTCTCATCGACGCGCTGACCCACGCAATCAAACTCGGGCAGGACGATGGCAGCGTGCGTTCGGGAGATCCGCGCCAGTTGGCGGCGATGTGTCTGCTGATCACCCAGTCGGCGATCCAGTCCTCCAAGATGGTCGCGCCGATCCTTGACGAACACGCTCTCATCGCCGAACTGACCCACTCGCTCGACGGATATCTCAAACCGTGACCGGTGGTTCGACCGCACTCAACGAATCGCGCCGCGCCGCCGACATGGCGGCCCTGGCCGACGGCGCGCAACTCGACGTGATCGTGATCGGCGGCGGCATCACCGGCACGGGCATCGCGCTGGACGCCGCGACCCGAGGCCTTCGCGTCGCTCTGGTGGAAAAGCATGACCTGGCGTTCGGCACCAGCCGGTGGAGCTCCAAGCTGGTGCACGGCGGCCTGCGGTACCTTGCGACCGGCAACGTCGGCATCGCCAGGCGCAGCGCCGCCGAACGCGGAATCCTGATGACGCGCAACGCTCCCCACCTCGTCAAGGCCATGCCGCAGCTGGTTCCGCTCCTCCCGTCGATGAGTCGCGGCGGCCGGGCCTTGGTGCGGGGCGGGTTCCTGGCCGGCGATGTGTTGCGCCGACTCGCGGGCACGCCCGCATCGACTTTGCCGCGCTCGTGTCGCGTTGGCGCCGAGCGCGCGATCGAGCTCGCACCGACCGTGCGTCAAGAAGGGCTCGACGGTGCGTACCTGGCGTACGACGGGCAGCTGATCGACGACGCGCGGCTGGTCACGGCGGTCGCGCGCACGGCGGCGCAGCACGGCGCGCGCATCCTGACCCGCGTCGCCGCAACGAACGCGACGGGCACGTCGGTCACACTGACCGACCAGTGCTCGGGCGAGTCGTTCGACGTTTCGGCCCGCGCGGTGATCAACGCCACCGGGGTGTGGGCGGCAGAAGTCGACACGTCGATTCGGCTGCGACCAAGCCGCGGGACACATCTCGTATTCGACGCCAAGGCGTTCGGCAATCCTGTTGCGGCGCTGACCATTCCGATACCCGGCGAACTCAACCGCTTCGTGTTTGCGATGCCCGAGCAGCTCGGCAGGGTTTATCTCGGACTTACCGACGAGGATGCGCCCGGGCCCATTCCCGATGTGCCGCAGCCCTCTTCGGAGGAGATCTCGTTCCTGCTCGACACGGTGAACACGGCGCTCGACGTCGCGCTCGAGCCGACCGATGTGATCGGCGCGTACGCCGGCCTGCGGCCGTTGATCGACACCGGAAGCGGCCGCACGGCCGATGTGTCGCGTGAGCACGCGGTCGTCGAGTCGCCGTCGGGGGTCATCAGCGTGATCGGCGGCAAACTCACCGAATACCGGTACATGGCCGAGGATGTGCTCGACCGGGCGGTCGAGCTGCGCGGCCTGGCGGCGTCGCCATGCCGCACCCGCAACCTGCCGCTCGTCGGTGCCCCGTCGAATCCCGTTGCGGCGCTGCGTTCACCGGCCGAACTGCCAGCTCAGATACCGGGGTCGCTGGTTGCGCGCTTCGGCGCGGAGGCGCCGAACGTGATCGCCAAGGCAAGTTGCGAGAGGCCGACCGATCCCGTGGCCGACGGCATCGACGTCATCCGGGCCGAATTCGAGTACGCGGTGACTCACGAGGGGGCGCTCACCGTCGACGACATCGTGGACCGCCGGACCCGCATAGGGCTCGTCGAGTCGGACCGTGCCGCAGCGGTTGCGGTGGCCGAGGAGATGCTGGCGCGAGTTTCGTGATCGCGGAATAACCGCGGCCGACCGATGACCCGCTGCGTCTGCTAGCCGGTGGTGGTGCCGAAAAGTGTGCCCAGCAGATAGGTGATCGTTGCCGCGCCGTAGCCGATCAGCAGCTGACGGAGCGCGCGCCGCAACGGCGGCCCGCCGGAGAGCAGCCCGACGATGACTCCCGTTGCCAGCAGGGCGATCCCGACCAAGATGGCCGCCACGATCACCGCGGGGATCCGCTGCAGACCGAACAGGTAGGGCAGGACAGGAATGAGTGCGCCGACGGCGAAGAAGCAGAAGCTGGACAGCCCGGCGCGGATACCGGTGCCGACGGCCTCGTGCCTGTCGGCGTCGGGCCCAGCGAGTCGACCGTCCGCGCCGCTCACGTCGAGCCTGTGCAGCACCTCCGCGGCGTAACCGGCGGCCTCCTCGGCGCTCATCCCTCGCGCCCGATACACCAACGCCAATTCGTTTGCGTCGACATCCAATTCAGGTAACGCGGCGCCCGCTGCCGGGCTCGGCGTGGAGGCATCCAGCAGTTCGCGCTGGGAAGTGACCGAAACGTATTCCCCGGCGCCCATGGATAGCGCGCCGGCGAGTAAGCCCGCCAGGCCTGTCACGAGAACAGTGTGGGCCGACGCACCCGTCCCGGTGATCCCCATGACGAGCGCGAGGTTGCTGACGAGCCCGTCGTTCGCGCCGAATACCGCCGCACGGAAGGTGCCCGACAAGCGATCCCGCCCACGGGTGGCCAGCGCGCGAACAACTTCGAGATGGATGCGTTCGTCGGCGGCCATGGTGGGCGTGGCGTCGACGTCGGTGTCGTAGGTGGAGCGGTCCTCGGCTCGCTGAGCGAGGGCCAACACGAACACCGAACCGAAGTACCGGGCCAAGAACCCGAGCATGCGGGTCCGCAGATCGGCACGCCTCGGCTTGCCGACTTGATCGCCGAGAAGATTCAGCCAGTGCTGCTCGTGGCGCCGTTCAGCGTCGGCGATCGCGAGCAGGATGTCGCGTTCCTCGCCCGTCCGACGCTGTGCCAAGTGCCGGTACACGGCGGCTTCGGCTCGTTCGTTGGCCAGGTGCCGGCGCCAGCGACGCAGCTGCGACTGTCGTTCGGACTTCACACAGCCCGGTAACTACAGCGGGATGTTCTTATGCCGGCCGCGGCGTTGCGGCGCCTCGGCCAACGCCTGAGTCAGCTTGCTGCGCGTGTGGGCCGGGTCGATCTTCTCGTCGACGACACCGATCTCGATCGCGGAATCCACTCCGCCCGCGATCCTCTCGTGCTCGGCGGCCAACTGCTCGTGCAGCGCCTCGCGCTCGGCTTCGGGCGCGGCGGCCAGCTTCTTCTTGTGCAGAATGCCGACGGCGGCCTTGGCGCCCATAACGGCGACCTCGGCGTCCGGCCAGGCGAACACCTTCGTCGCGCCAAGCGAACGCGAGTTCATCGCGATGTAGGCGCCGCCGTAGATCTTGCGGGTGACCAGCGTGACGCGCGGCACCGTGCATTCGCCGAACGCGTGCAGCAGCTTCGCGCCACGACGAACAACGCCGCCCCACTCCTGGTCCACCCCGGGCAGGTAGCCCGGCACGTCGACGATGTTGACAAGCGGGATACCGAACGCGTCGCAAAGGCGCACGAAACGTGCTGCCTTCTCGGCACTTTCAGAGTTCAGGCAGCCGCCAAGGCGCAACGGGTTGTTGGCGATGACGCCGACCGTCCGTCCCGACAACCGGCCAAGCCCGATCACGATCGACGGCGCCCATTTGCCCTGGAACTCTTCGAACGGCACGCCTTCGTCGAGCAACGCCTCGACGAGCGGGTGCACGTCGTACGCGCGTCGCGGCGACTCCGGCAGCAGCGCGTGCAGATCGGTATCGCCGGCCTCGGCCTTGCCTTTGTCGAAATGGCCCTGCTGACAGAACAATCCGACCAGTCGACGGCCGCGCTCGTAGGCGTCGAGCTCGTCGTCGGCGACGATGTGGCACACGCCGGACTTCTTGTGATGGGTGTCGGGGCCGCCGAGCGACGCCATGTCGACGTCCTCGCCCGTCACGCTGCGAACCACGTCGGGGCCGGTGACGAACACGCGGCTCTCGGGCGCCATCACGATCACATCGGTCAGCGCCGGCCCGTAAGCCGCACCGCCGGCGGCGAATCCGACGACCACCGAGATCTGCGGGATGTAGCCGGACGCCCGGATCATGGCCTCGAACACCAGACCGACGGCATGCAGCGCCTTGACACCCTCGGCCAGCCGGGCACCGCCGGAGTGCCAGATGCCGACGATCGGGCTCTGCTCCTCGATGGCGGTGTCGTAGGCGTTGACGATGTGCGCACACCCCTCGGTACCCATGGCGCCGCCCATGACGGTGCCGTCGGTGCAGAAGGCAATGGTGCGCATGCCGTTGACGGTGCCGGCCGCGGCCAGTACGCCCGAGCGGTCACGCTCGTGCAGCAGTTGCACGCTGCCGTCGTCGAAGAACGTGCTCAGGCGCAGCAGCGGATCGCGTGGATCTAGCGATTCGCCGACGGCCTCGGGGGCCATGATCGTCATAGAAACCTCCTGTAGCCGGTCGGACATCGGCTTGCGCCGTCGAGAAATTCTGTGTGTCAGTACTTCCCGAAGGCGAGCGCGACGTTGTGCCCACCGAATCCGAACGAATTGTTGATGGCGTATTGGTAATTGCCCGACCGCGGCTCCCCGGCCACCACGTCCAGATCGATCTCCGGATCGAGGTTTTTCAGGTTCAGCGTCGGCGGAATGATGCCGTCCCGCAACGCCATCACGGTCAGGATGGACTCCACCGCACCGACCGCTCCGACCGAATGGCCGAGCGCCGCCTTGGGTGCATACACCGCCGGCTTGTGGCCGCCCATCGCGTTGTTGATTGCCTTCCCTTCGGCCACGTCGCCGACGCTGGTGCCGGTGGCATGCGCGTTGACGTGGTCGATGTCTGTGGGCTGCAGACCGGCAAGTTGGATTGCCCGCGTCATCGCGTGCCCGGCCTGCTCACCGTTGGGGTCGGGGGCCACGATGTGGTAGCCGTCCGATGTGATGCTCGCTCCCATGATGCGGGCGAGAATCGTTGCGCCGCGCGCCTTGGCGTGCTCCTCGGTCTCGATGACCATGAGCGCACCGGCCTCGCCGAACACGAACCCGTTGCGGTCCTTGTCGAACGGGCGACAGGCACCGGCCGGGTTGTCGTTGGTGGTGGACAACACGATTCGCATCTGCGCGAAGCCGGCGATCGGCACCGCCTCGATCTTCGTTTCGACACCGCCGCAGATCGCGACGTCTGCCTCACCGAGGACGATCTGACGCCAAGCCTGCGCGATGCCCTCGGAGCCGGATGCGCAGGCCGAAACCGGGGTGCTGACCCCGGCCCGCGCCTTGCGCTCCAGCCCGACCGCGGCCGCAGCGGCGTTCGGCATGTACATCTGCACGGCCAGCGGGGAAACGGCACGCAGACCCTTGGCCCGCATGCCGTCGTAGGCGTACACGAGTTCCTCGGTCGAGCCCATCCCCGTGCCGATCGAGACCATCAGGCGTTTCGGGTCCACCTCGGGTGAGCCCGCGTTCTGCCAGACCCTGCGGGACAGAACCGTGGACATCTTCTGCAGATACGACAGCCGGCGCAGTTCGACCCGCGTCAGCTCATGATCGAAATCCTCGAGAAGGTGCCCGCCGATGCGGACCGGAAGGTCGTACTGCTCGACGAACGGGTCCTCGAGTTTGCGGATCCCGCTCTGTCCGTCGAGCAGCTTCTTCCACGTGTTGTCCGCGTCGGTCGCCAAGGCAGTCGTCATCGCAATGCCGGTGACGACAACGTTGGGGAAACCGTTCCCCGTAGACAACCCCGCCATTACTACTCCGATGGTTCCTCTCGCTCAGTAACGCCCGAATGCCAGGGCGACATTGTGACCACCGAAACCGAACGAGTTGTTGATGGCGTACTGGTATTCGCCGTATCGAGGCTCGCCCGCAACAACATCGAGATCGATCTCGGGATCGGGTGTTTCGTAGTTGAGTGTCGGCGGGATGACGCCATCACGCAGCGTCAGCACCGTCAGCACCGATTCCAGCGCACCGACCGCCCCGATGGAGTGGCCGAGCGCCGACTTCGGCGCGTACACCGCAGCGTGCTCCACACCGGCAACCCGAATGGCGTTGGCCTCGGCGACATCACCGATCGAAGTCGCGGTGGCGTGAGCGTTGACGTGCTGAATGTCCTTGGGGGACAAGCCCGCAGTCTCCATCGCACGCTTCATTGCGTGACCTGCGCGCAGGCCGTTCGGGTCTGGCGCCACCATGTGGTAAGCGTCCGAAGAGATTCCCGCACCCAGCAGCCTTGCCAGCGGCTTGGCACCGCGAGCCTTGGCGTGTTCCTCGGTCTCGAGGATCAGCATCGCGCCCGCTTCGCCGAACACGAACCCGTCGCGGTTCTTGTCGAACGGCCGCGACGCGCCTTCGGGGTTCTCGTTGTTGGTCGACATGGCGCGCATCATCGAGAACGCCGCAATCGGCAGGGCCTCGATGCCGCCTTCCACGCCGCCACAGACCGCGAAGTCCGCGTCGCCCATGACGATCTGACGCCACGCGTGGGCGATGGCCTCCGAACCCGACGAACACGCCGACACCGGGGTGATGACCCCGGCACGCGCCCCAAGCTGCAGACCCACCACTGCGGCCGCACCGTTGGGCATGATCATCTGAACGGCCAGCGGCGACACCTTGCGGGGGCCGCCCTCGTTCATCGCGTCATACGTTTCGACGATCTTCTCGCCGCCACCCAGACCCGTGCCGATGACCACTGCGAAGCGGTCCGGATCGACCTCGGGCGTGCCCGCGACCTCCCAGAGATGACCGCTGAGCAGCTTGGCCATGCGCTGGACATACGACATCCGTCGCATGTCCAGCCGGCCCATGTGGTCGTCGACAGGATCCTTCAGGTGGCCACCGATGCGGACCGGCAGGTCCCACTTGGTGACGAACTCGTCCTCGAGTACGTGGATGCCGCTCTCGCCGGCCAGCAGCCCCTTCCACGTGCTCTCGATGTCCCCAGAGATCGACGTGGTTGCCGTGACGGCGGTCACGACGACATTCGGGAAACCGCCGTTAGCAGTGGAAGGTCTGGTCATGCCCGATCGGCTTCGATCTGCGCGCGGATGGCCGCGGCCGCCTCGGGGTTCTCTTCCTCGAGCTTCTGGATGTAGGCGACGACGTCACCGACGGTGCGCAGGCCGGCCAGGTCCTCGTCGGGGATCTTCACGCCGTACTTGTCCTCGGTCTGCACGGCGATCTCCACCATCGACAGCGAGTCGATGTCCAGGTCGTCGACGAACGACTTCTCGGGGGTGACCTCCGACGGCTCGATACCGGTGACCTCTTCGATGATCTCGGCGAGACCGGTGATGATTTCTTCCTGAGTGGCGGGCACTATGGCTCCTTCTAATTGGGTTGATACTGCGGAAATTACGTTCGATATGCGGTTGTCTGGCGAGGTGCCCCTGCTATAGCGCAGCAAGCCCGTCCAGGTCAGCGGGGGACTTGACGGTGTGCGTCGGCACCCCCCGAAGTTCGCGCTTGGCGATCCCGGCCAAGGTCCCGGCGGGCGGGAACTCGACGATCGCGGTCACGTTGTCGGTGCGCAGGGTCTCTGTGCACAGGTCCCAGCGCACCGGGCGGGTCAGCTGGGCCACCAGCTTGCTCATGGCGTCTGCAGCCGAGGCGACGGGCTGTCCGTCAGCGTTGCTCAGCAGCGTCGCGGTGGGCTCACTGGTCGCGACGCCTTCGGCAGCGGCCGCGTAGCCGTCGGTGGCCGAAGCCATGAAGTGGGTGTGGAAGGCGCCCGCAGTGGCCAGCGGCCGGACCCGGGCCTTGACGGGCGGATCCTCGGCCAGCTTCTCCAGCGCGGACAGCGCGCCGGCGGCAACGATCTGACCGGCCGCGTTGCGGTTGGCGGGCACCAGGTCGAGCGCCTCGAGGCGGGCCAGCACCTCGGCTTCGTCGCCACCCAGCACCGCGGACATACCCGTCGGCTCCAGCGCGCAGGCCTTGGCCATCTCGGAACCCCTGGTGGCGGCCAGCTTGACGGCGTCGTCGGCCGAGATCACGCCCGCTATCGCGTACGCAGCGATCTCACCGACGGAATGGCCGGCGACGATGGTGTCGGCCCCGCCCAATACGCCCCGCTTGGTCAGCTCCTCATGCGCCAGCAGCGTCGCGGCCACGACCAGCGGTTGCGTCACGGCTGTATCGGTGATCTCCTCAGCCGTGGCGGTGGTGCCAAGACGGGCGAGGTCCAGGCCGCTGATCTCCGACCAGGCAGCCAGACGGTCGGCAGCACCGGGCAGTTCGAGCCACTCGGTGAGCATGCCGGGAGTCTGAGAGCCCTGTCCGGGCGCAAGCAATGCAAGCACGTCTCTAAGAGAACACTGTGAAGACGGTTTTGCGCGGTGTAAGAGATTATGAACCTTGTCTTATGTTTTTGTAGATAGCCCACAAAACGGCATGTGATGGGACTCCATCGATACCGGCTCGCAACCTGTTACCCGGCGCGATGCGCGCCTTGAGCAGTGGGACGGATCACCGGCACCGCTCCAGGCTGGGCGTTTGACGAGCTGGAGTGGTATGCCTGGCGGCCGAGCCGGCCTACTGTCGCCGCGACGCGCAGCACGTAAGCATCGCGCGGAAGCGTGGGATCGCGGCCAGTGAAGTCGGCGATACGTTTGAGCCGGTAGCGCACGGTGTTTGGATGAACGAACAATTTGCGCGCACAGGCCTCAATTGCGCCGCCGGAGTCCAGATACGCGTCGAGCGTCTCAGTCAGCGCAGGCCCGGCGTCCGCCAACGGTCGCATCACCTCGGCCTCCAGCGCTGAGATCGCGGTCACATCACCCAGTAGCGCCCGTTCGGGCAGCAGCTCGCGCGCCGACACCGGCCGTGGCGCACCGGTCCAGCCTGCGACGGCGTTCATCCCGGCGATCGCTTCGGTGGCGCTGATGTAGGCCGCGCCGAGCGTCGGCGCGGTCGGCCCGATCACCACCGGCCCGTCTGCGAAGACGGTGAGCAGTTCGGTGAGGAACCGGTCGGTCGGAGACAGCGGGCCGGAGATGATGGCCACCAGCCACGCGCCGTGCACATCCGACAACGCCCCGCGCCCGTTGCGGGTGACGACGTCATGAACGTCGTCACTGGCGAGGTCGATGCGGTCCTGTTGGGGCAGCCCGACGATCACCGTCGCGGGGGCAGTGGCGTCCCAGTTCAGCGCGGCGGCCTGTGACTGCAGCTCGGGCCCGGTGTGACCCCGGACCACGGCGTCGACGACGTTGGCCTCCATCCGAGTGTCCCACGCGCCGCGCGCCTCGGCCTGGTCGGCGTAGGCGGTGGCGGCGGCGAACGCCAAATCCCTGCTGTAGCGCAGGATTCCGGCGGTCATCGCTGTCACTTGTTCCTCGGACCGGGCCAGCACGGGCACCCATTCCTCGAAGAACTCCATGGTGACCCGAACCATCTCGACCGACTGTCGCAGCGCGATGCGCCGACGCAGATCTTGGGGGACCACCTCGAATGCCTGGGCCGTGTAGCTGACATTGCTCTTCGGATCGCGCATCCACTCCACGAAGTTGACCACCGCGGTCTGCACCACCAGTTGCACGCTCGCGCGCTGCGATGCCTCGAGGTCGGCGAAGAACGGCAGTCGCTCCTCCATGGCGCGCACCGCCTCGGTCGCCAGCCGGCCGGAGTACTGGTGCAACCGCCGAAGGACCGACTCGGGCACGGTCTCCAGCACCTCGAGCGTGGACTTCGGCGGGATGAACCGATTGTCGGGCATCCCTAAAATCTACGCGACTGCGCTGTAACTTTTCTACAAGCGCTAAGCGACACCCGGATCGGACGTCTGCTCCGGCGCAGCCATCACGTCGTCGATCTTGTATTTGTTGGCGGCGTCGACGGCGACCGACTGGTCGATGTTTCCGTCCCTGGCCAGCCCCTCGAGCACGGCGACCGCGATGGATTCGCCATCGGTGTTGTAGTACCGGCGCGCGGCCGGACGAGTGTCGGAGAAGCCGAACCCGTCGGTGCCGAGCGTGATGTAGGTGCCGGGCACCCACGGCCTGATCTGCTCCGGTACGGCCCGCATCCAGTCCGATACCGCCACGACAGGACCGGCAGCGTCGGCGAGCACCTTGGTGATGTACGGAGTGCCCGCTGGGCGTTCGGGGTGGCGCAGGCGCTCCTTCTCGATCTGCACACCGTCGCGGTTGAGCTCACCCCAGCTGGTCACCGACCACACGTCGGCGGCGACGTCCCATTCGTCGGCCAGCAGTTCGGCAGCCTTCAGTGCCGACGGCATGCCAACGCCCGACACCAGGATCTGTGCCACGTTCGAGCGCCCCTCCGGCGCGGGCCGGTAGCGGTAGATGCCGCGCAGCAGGCCCTCGACGTCGAGCCCCTCCGGCTCGGCCGGCTGCACGTAGGGCTCGTTGTAGATCGTCATATAGAAGTAGACGTTCTCTGGGTTTTCGCCGTACATGCGGTGCAGCCCGCTCTCGACGATGTGGGCGATCTCGAAGGCGAACGCCGGGTCGTAGGCGACGACGGCGGGGTTGGTCGCGGCCAGCAGGAGCGAGTGCCCGTCGGCGTGCTGCAGGCCTTCACCGACCAGCGTCGTGCGCCCGGCGGTGGCGCCCAGCACGAAGCCGCGGGCCATCTGGTCGGCCGCGGCCCAGAATCCGTCGCCGGTGCGCTGGAAGCCGAACATCGAGTAGAAGATGTAGACCGGGATCATCGGCTCGTTGTGTGTGGAGTACGCCGTACCCGCGGCGGTGAACGAGGCCGTCGACCCCGCCTCGTTGATGCCCTCGTGCAGGATCTGGCCGACTTCACTTTCCTTGTACGCCAACATCAATTCGGCGTCCACTGACGTGTACAGCTGGCCGAGCCGGTTGTAGATCTTCAGGTTGGGGAACCACGAGTCCATACCGAACGTGCGGGCTTCGTCGGGGATGATGGGGACTATTCGGTGTCCAATCTCCTTGTCCCGCAACAGTTCCTTGAACGTGCGCACGGTGGCCATGGTGGTAGCCACCTCCTGATTGCCCGAGCCCTTCTTGAGGGCCTTATAGGCGTCGCGGCCCGGCAGCGTCAGCGCCTTGGACTTGGTGCGGCGTTCCGGCACGAAACCGCCCAGCGCCCGGCGCCGTTCGAGCATGTACCGAATTTCAGGAGCCTCAGGGCCCGGGTGGTAGTACGGCGGCAGATACGGATTCTGCTCGAGCTGCTCGTCGCTGACCGGGATACGGATGGCGTCGCGGAAATACTTGAGGTCTTCTATCGCAAGCTTTTTCATCTGATGCGTGGCGTTGCGGCCCTGGAAGTGCGCACCCAGCGAATAGCCCTTGATGGTTTTGGCCAGGATGACCGTCGGCTGGCCCTTGTGTTCTGTCGCCGCGCGGTAGGCGGCGTACACCTTGCGGTAGTCGTGGCCGCCGCGTTTGAGGTTCCAGATCTCGGTGTCGGACATGTTCTCGACCAGCGCCTTGGTGCGCGGGTCACGGCCGAAGAAGTGATCGCGGACGTAGGCGCCGTCGTTGGCCTTGTACGTCTGGTAATCGCCGTCGGGTGTGGTGTTCATCAGGTTCACTAGCGCGCCGTCGCGATCGGCGTGCAGCAGGGCATCCCACTCACGGCCCCACACCACCTTGATGACGTTCCAGCCGGCGCCTCGGAAGAACGATTCCAGTTCCTGAATGATCTTGCCGTTGCCGCGCACCGGGCCGTCGAGGCGCTGCAGGTTGCAGTTGACGACGAACGTGAGGTTGTCGAGCCCCTCGTTGGCGGCCACCTGAATCAGCCCACGGCTTTCCGGCTCGTCCATCTCGCCGTCGCCAAGGAACGCCCACACGTGCTGATCGGAGGTGTCCTTGAGCCCCCGGTCGTGCAGGTAGTGGTTGAAGCGGGCCTGGAAGATCGCGTTCATCGGGCCAAGGCCCATCGACACCGTCGGGAATTCCCAGAAGTCCGGCATCAGCCGCGGATGGGGATAGGACGGCAGCCCGCCTCCAGGGTGGCTGTGCTCTTGACGGAAGCCGTCGAGCTGATCGGCGGTTAGCCGGCCCTCGAGGAACGCCCGGGCGTAGATGCCCGGGGATGCGTGCCCCTGGATGAAGACCTGGTCGCCGCCGCCGGGATGGGCCTTGCCGCGGAAGAAGTGGTTGAAGCCGACTTCGTACAGCGCCGCGGAGGACGCATAGGTCGAAATATGGCCTCCCACACCGACTCCCGGCCGCTGCGCGCGATGTACCATGATCGCGGCATTCCACCGGATCCAGGCGCGGTAGCGTCGCTCGACGTCCTCGTCGCCGGGGAACCACGGCTCGAGCTCTGTCGGGATGGTGTTGACGTAGTCGGTCGATGTGAGCGCGGGGATGGCAACCCGCTGTTCGCCGGAGCGTTCCAGCAGCCGCAACATCAGATACCTCGCCCGCGACGGACCGGAGCGTTCGAGCAACTCGTCGAACGACTCAAGCCATTCGGCGGTCTCCTCGGGGTCGATGTCTGGCAGGTATGACGCGACGCCTTCGCGAATGACGCGAACCCGGTCGGGTTCTGCTGTGGTGCTGGAGTTTTGGGCCAGGTCTTGGCGCACGAACTCGGTGGTCAACTTCCGCTCCTTGTTAGGCGGTATAGGTGCGTACGCGATCGGCGTAGCGGCCTCCATACTTCTCTCATCCTGCCCCACTTGCACCGTCGGGGGTGGCCAGAGGAATGAACCCGCGATTGGGTGAACAAACCGGTAACGTCTGCAGACCGTGCTGAGCGCGGGGCTGGGTCGCAAGCGGCTGCGGATCGCCGCCTTGGTGGTGGGCAGCCTGGCTGCCACGGCGATGATCATCGTCGGCTGCACCAGCGTCACGCAGGGCACCGCGACGGTCGACAAGGCCGACGGCCCCGTGTACCGCGCGTCGGTGTCGGCGTCGATCGAGGAGTCGGCCGCCAGTTCCAGTACGCGTGAGTCGGAACGGCAGGCGTCGCTGACCACGCAGGCGGTCCACTCGTCGTGTGAAGCGCTCAGTTCGAGCAGCGTGGACGCGGTCACCGCGGTGAACAACTACGTCGACGCCTTCAACAAGAACGCCGCCGACGTGGCAGCCAAGGCCGGACCTGCCATCGACGCGCTGAACCACAGCGCCGACCTCGTCGCGCACAGCCTCTCCGACGCGCTGACCGCGCAGTTGAGGGATGCGTTGAATGCTTGGGTTGACGCCGCCAGAGGTGTCGCGACCGCCGTCGCGGGGAATTACGGACCCGACGAATTCAACGCGGCGATCACCAAATTAAACGACACGAAGACCGCCGCGCTGGACCTGTGCGACAGGGCATATCGATGAACCTGACCGGCAGACGTCAGCGATCGAGCCTCGGCGTGCGACGATAGGGCAAGCGCACAGTGCGTCGAGCTGGCTGAAGGAGGACCGACCGTGGTCGCGGCGGATGACGCCCCGAACTACGCCCGCAGACTGGGCATCCAAAAAGATCAGGTTGTGCAGGAGGTGGGCTGGGACGAGGACGTCGACGACGACATCCGGGCCGACATCGAAGAGGCGTGCGGAGGCGAGCTACTTGACGAGGACGCCGACGAGGTCATCGACGTCGTGCTGTTGTGGTGGCGTGACGGCGACGGCGATCTCGTCGACGCGCTGATGGACGCCATCACGCCGCTGGCCGACGACGGGGTGATCTGGGTGGTGACCCCGAAGACCGGCCAGCCGGGCCACGTGGTGCCTGCCGAAATCGCCGAATCGGCGCCGACAGCGGGCCTGATGCAGACGTCGTCGGCCAATCTCGGCGACTGGATCGCCAGCAGGCTTGTGCAGCCCAAGTCCAAGGCGGCGGGGCGGCGCTAATGCTGGAGGTCGGTGCCGAGGCCCCGGACTTCACGCTCAAGGACCAGAACGGTCAGTCGGTCACGCTGAGCGATTTCCGAGGCTCCAAGAACGTGCTGCTGGTGTTCTTCCCGCTGGCGTTCACGGGTATCTGCCAGGGCGAGCTCGACGAGATTCGCGACAACCTGCCGCGATATGTGAACGAGGACACCGCCACCTTGGCCATCTCCGTGGGTCCGCCACCGACACACAAGATCTGGGCGACACAGAGCGGCTTCACCTTTCCGGTGCTGTCCGACTTCTGGCCGCACGGCGCGGTGGCCCAGGCGTACGACGTGTTCAACGGCGACGCCGGGTTCGCCAATCGCGGCACGTTCGTCGTCGATCGTTCCGGAATTGTCCGGTTCGCCGAGATGAAGCAGCCGGGGGAGCCGCGCGATCAATCGGTGTGGACCGACGCCTTGGCTGCCCTGCAATCTGGCTGACGGATTTCCACCTGCCCGTCGCAGGCCGCTATCCTGCCCGGCAAGGGGCGCGTAGCTCAGTGGTAGAGCTCTGGTTTTACACACCAGCGGTCGGCGGTTCGATACCGTCCGCGCCCACCATCACTCCGGCGGAGCGAAGAACTCCAAAGCGATGCCGTCGGGATCGCGGAAGCTCAGCCCCGATCCGTAGGGTGCGTCGACGATGCCGCCGTGTTCGATGCCGAGCAATTCGAGCCGCTCGACCCAGGACTGCAGCTCGGCGCGACTCGCGCACCCGAATCCGACGTGGTCGAGCCCGGTTCTGAATTCGGTGAACGGATCGTCTGGGGCGGACCGGTCGTGCTGGTGGATCCCGAACAGTGTGCCGTTGTCGAACGCCCAGACCAGATGGTGAAACCCGGTGTCGGTGTGTTCGTCGAGCGCGGGCTCGCTGCCGATCAGAGCTTTGTACCAGGGACCGCTGACCTCGAGGTCACGGACCGTGACCGCGACATGGTTGAGCGCCGGGAACGTCATTGTGGACTCCTCACTGTTCACCTGTGATCATCGGCTTTTCCGGAGGCCAACGCGCACGCTTTCGCGATTTGCCAATTACCGTTGCGACAATTGTTTGCGATGTCCAGCAAACGAATTTCCGCACGAAATTCGCGCAGTTTAGTTCACAAAGGTAAGTAACTTCCACTTTGCCATGTACGTGCGACGGGCTTGGCGCTCAGGGCGTGAACCACCATATATGCAGGTCCAGGCGGTTAAGTGTCGTCGTGGCCGGGAATAACTGCGGTGTATCGATGAGCCCGGTGCGGGGACCGGGGAGGAATGGGACACGAAATGGGGATACTCGTGCGGCAAACGAAGAGGGGACGCGCCGACCGCCGAAACAACAACAGCGCCAACGGCGACCGCAACCGCGACGCCGCCAACCGGAAGCACGACGGCACCGACAGGCACGTCAAGCACGAGCACCGGTGCGACGAGCACGGGTTCGACGTCGGGCAGTACCAGCGGCAGCACCGGCTCGACATCGGGCAGCACTAGCGGCAGCGGATCACGCTCCGTCGGGTGATCGGGGGGAGTCGCGGCGGGCGGGTCACACGACTCGCTTGCCGCGGCGCGCCCGCGATCGCATATCGCGCAGGTACAGCTGATAGCCCAGAATCCAGACATCGCGCGGGATCACGCGATCGGCGACCCGCAACGCTGTCAGCAACCACTCAAATCGCCGCTGCTGGGCCGTCGTCCACCGCAGTCCCATCCGGGAGCGGAACTCAGAGGGCAGGAAACCGGTGGTCGCGAACAGGTTCAACGGTCCCGCGAGTAGGCGCAATGGTGCAGGCAGGAAGGCCATCGCGGCCACGCCGCGCAGGTGCTCGCGCACGGGCGGGTCGATTCGGAGTTCATCCAGCGATCGCTTCCAGAACTCGTCGAACGCGACGCGGTCGGGTGGCCACATGTCGTCGCGGACCTGCAATGTGGTGCCCAGCTTCTTGGCGTCCTGATACACCGCGTCGGCCGCGTCGTCGTCGAGCGGGCCGTACAGGAACTCGTGCTGGTCGACGTAATAGCGATACAGACAAGCGGCCACCCACAGCTGCAGTCGCGGATCAAACGCGTTGTACGGCACCGGGCTTGACTTCGACGACCGCACAACGGAGTGCACCCGGTCAACCTCACCGCGGATCAGCGCGCGGTCGGCGTCCGTGCCCAGCGTGGCCGCAGCCAAGTAGGTGCCGGTGGTGCGAGCCCGCTTGAACGGATGCTTGTAAACGTTTCCGCTGTCGACCGGGCTCTCCAGCACGCCGTATCCCACGGCAGGCCAGGACAGCTGCATGATCACATTCGCCGCGGGCAGCAACACCGCGGCGGGGTTCAGCAGATCGACGACACGCGTCGGCCGCCGCGGCGGGCCCAGCCTCATGATTTTCAGTGAACCACCTTGTGAGAGGCTCCCGAGGTGTTTGCGTCAGCGCGGCGGGCCCGCGCCGCCGGGATAGCGGTCGGCTACGCGGCCGATCTGACGTTCGGCGACCCCAGGCGCGGGCATCCCGTCGCGGTTTTCGGCCGCGGCGCAGCGGCTTTCGAGCGGCTGAGCTACGCCGATTCCCGCGCTGCGGGCGCTGTGCACACAGCGGCGTTGCTGTCAGCCCTCACCGCGCTGGGGCTCTTCGTCGACAGGGCCGCCGACCGTCGGGGTGGCCTGTGGGCGGCGACCGCCATGGCGGCATCGACGTTCGTCGCGCTGGGCGGTACCTCGCTATGCCGCACCGGTGAACAGATGACCGATCTGCTCACCGCGGGGGACGTTGACGGTGCCCGGCGCCTGCTGCCGTCGCTGTGCGGACGCGACCCCGCCGCCCTCGACGCGGAGGGCCTGACCCGAGCGGCCCTCGAATCGGTCGCCGAGAACACCTCCGACGCCAACGTCGCGCCGCTGGTGTGGGGCTCGGTGGCGGGCATACCCGCGGTGCTGGTCTACCGTGGCGCCAACACCCTGGATGCGATGATCGGTAACCGTTCGTCGCGTTACGCCCGATTCGGTTGGGCGGCAGCACGATTCGACGACGCGGTCAACTTTGTGGCGGCAAGGGTGACAGCGATCTTGGTCGTGATGTGCGCACCGCTGGTCGGCGGATCGCCTGCAGGCGCCATGCGTGCGTGGCACCGTGACGCCGCCCGCCACCCCAGCCCCAATGCCGGCGTCGTGGAAGCGGCGTTCGCCGGTGCGCTCGGGGTGCGGCTCGGCGGTCCGACTCAGTACGCCCATGAGCTCGAGATCCGGCCCACGCTCGGCGAGGGTCGACATCCCGATGTGTCGGATCTGTCGCGGGCGGTGCGCTTGTCACGGGCGGTGCAGGGCGCGGCGGCCGTGCTCGCCGTGTCGCTCAGCGCCGTCGGCCGTAACGGTCGGCGAGCTTCTCCTCGGTCGTGAGGGGTGCCGAAGGGGCGTCCGACGCGGCGTCGGCCGCCGACTTCTCACGCCGGCGCTGACGGACCTCGGCATAGACGAAGTAGCCCAACAGGATCGGGGCGATGATTCCGAAGGAGATCCACTGGATTCCGTACGACAGGAACGGTCCGGCGTCGAGGTGGGGCAGGGCGATCGCGCCGAGTCCGCCGGGCTGGTCCTCGACCAGTTGCAGGTAGGAGCCTGTCAACGGCACTCCGCTGAGCGTCGCGATCTGGACGGTGTTGATCGAATACACCTGCTGCGTACCGTCCTGGCGGAACGGGTCCTTGCCCTGCGCGAGCGGTTCTGAATCGCGTAGCCTCGCCGTGATCGTCACCGTGCCGGTCGGCGGTGGCGGAATCGCCGGCACTCGTGAACCCTGCACGGGCCGTACATATCCCCGGTCCACCAGCACCACGGGGCCGCCGTCGGCGGCGAACGGCACCAGCACTTCGAACGCCGGATCGCCGTCGACCACACGCAGGCGGGCCAGCACCTGGCCGTCCGGCAGGTAGTGCCCCGTGGCGGTCACCCGGCGCCATTGATCGTCGGGAGCCGACGAATCCTGGTGTGGCAGAAGGCTTGTGACGGGCACCGGGTCAGCGGTGAGCGACCGGGAGATCTGAGAGTTCTCCCGCGACGTCTTGGTGTTCTTGCCGAGCTGCCATGGGGCCAGCACGGTGAAGCACAGGTAGGCGAACGCGACGACCACCACGAATAGGGCCAGCCATGCCGGCCGGAATATGAAGGCCCAGCGCGGAAGCCGATTCCGGCTCTTCGCTTCGTTCATCGCCGTCTAGCTCGCGATTCCCGGGCCGGCGAGTTGTTCGTCCACCCATTGGTGCAACCCCGGCAGCGCGGCATCGATGACCGTGAACACGTCTTCGAAGTCATCGTGTGTCCCGTAGTACGGATCCTCGACGTCGAGCGCATGCGCGCCGGAGCGTGGGTCGAATGACCGCAGCATCCGAATCCTGTTGGGAGGAATGCCCATTTCGGTCAGCATCCGGACGTGGTTGCGCCCCAACGCGACAACCAGATCGGCGGACAAGTGGTCATCCCCGATCTGCGCGGCGCGATGTGCGCTCGGATAGCCGTGCTCGCGCAGCACGTGGATGGCTCGGTGGTCGGCCGGTTCACCGGCGTGCCAGCCGCCGGTTCCGGCGCTGGTGATCCGCACCGCCTCGGTCAGGCCGCGCTCCTTGATCTGGTGGGCGAACATCTTCTCTGCCATCGGCGAGCGGCAGATGTTGCCCGAGCAGATGAAGGTGATGTGCAGGGGATCAGACACCAAGGACCTCACGAAGGTCGTCGACGGTCGAGACATGCGCCAGCGCAGCAGCGGAGTCGGGTTCGTCGAAGTCGCCGCTGCCGTAGCCCCAGCCGACCACGACGGTGTCGATGCCGTGCTCGGCGGCGCCTTCGACGTCGTGGGAGCGGTCGCCGACCATGAGCACGCGATCGGGCAGCGGGTGCAGCTGCGCCAGCGCGTGCGCGACCACGTCGGCCTTGGCGGCCCGTGTTCCGTCGACACTCGCGCCTGCGATGACTTCGAAGTGCGCGTCGAGCCCGAAATGCGCGAGGATCCGCTGCGCGGTGGGCTCCGCCTTCGACGTGGCGACCGCCATCCTCACCCCGGCCGCGCGCAGGTCCTCGAGTAGCCCGGGGATGCCGTCGAACAGCCGGTTTATCGCCCACCCGCGGGTCATGTAGTCGGCGCGGTAAGCGGCGATCGCGGCGTCCGCCTCGTCGCCGAGTCCCATCTCACGCAGCGTGTGATGCATCGGCGGGCCGACGATGCGGCTGGCCAGGTCCCCGTCCGGAACGACGGCGCCGACCTCGCCGAGCGCATGGCGGAAACTGGACACGATGCCCTCGGCCGAATCGGTCAGGGTGCCGTCGAGGTCGAAGATCACCAACTGCGGGCGAGCCGCGACGGTGCGGGCCAGAGTTTCTGTCACCAGTCCATTGTCCCCGACGTCTAGTGTCGTGATGTGGCGAGTCATATCCGTGCGGCCGCGCGCTACCACGGCGATCAGGCCGCGGTCCCCGGAATGCTGGACTTCGCGGTCAACGTGCGCACGGCCGAGCCGCCGTCGTGGCTGGTCGAGCGCCTCGCCGCCCGGCTCACCGACCTCGGTCGCTACCCGAGTGCCACCGACGAACAACGCGCCGTGGCGGCCGTCGCAGCGCGGCACGGGCGCAACGCCGACGAGGTGGCGCTGCTTGCCGGGGCGGCCGAAGGGTTCGCGCTGCTCGCCGACATGCGACCCCGCCTGGCCGCGCTGATCGCGCCGTCGTTCACCGAGCCGGAGGCGGCGCTGGCTGCGGCCGGTGTGCCGTTTCGGCACGTCGTGTTGACGCCGCCGTTCGAGTTGACCGGCGCCGAGGTGCCCGACGAGGCGGACGCGGTCGTCGTCGGAAACCCAACCAACCCGACCGCGGTGCTGCATACCCGCGAACAGGTCCTGGCGCTGCGCAAACCCGGACGCATCGTGGTCGTCGACGAGGCGTTCGCCGACGCGATTCCCGGTGAGCCGGCTTCCCTGGCGCAGCTACGTCTGCCCGATGTGGTGGTGTTGCGCAGCCTGACGAAGACGTGGTCGCTGGCCGGACTGCGTGTCGGCTACGCGCTCGGTGACCCCGACGTCCTCGAAAAGCTGACCGCGCACCGGGCGCATTGGCCGCTGGGCACACTGCAATTGGAGGCCATCGCGGCGTGCAGCACACCCGACGCCGTGGCCGAGGCCGATCGAGCTGCACGCCGACTCGCGACGCTGCGTGCGGATATGGTTGCCGCTCTGACTAGCATCGGTGTCGATGTTGTCGACGGCTGTGCACCCTTTGTGCTTTTCACCGTTCCCGATGCCGAGTTGATGCGAAAACATCTGGGCAACAAGGGAATCGCTGTCCGGCGTGGTGACACGTTCGTGGGCCTTGACGGCGAATTTCTGCGGGCAGCGGTGCGTCCGGACTGGCCGGTGTTGGTCGACGCCATCCGCGAGGCGTTGCGATGAGCGCACGGCTGGCCGACATCATCGACGTGATCGAGGCCGCGTATCCGCCGCGGCTCGCCCAGGACTGGGACTCCGTCGGACTGGTCTGCGGCGACCCGTCTGAAACGGTCGAGACCGTCACCGTCGCCGTGGACGCCACCGCGGCCGTCGTCGCCGAGGTTCCCGACGCAGGCCTGCTGCTCGCACATCATCCCCTGCTGCTGCGCGGGGTCGACACCGTCGCCGCCAGCACGGCCAAGGGCTCTCTGGTGCATCAGATGATCCGTACCGGCAAGGCGCTGTTCACGGCGCACACCAACGCCGACTCCGCCTCACCCGGCGTGTCCGACGCACTGGCGGACGCCCTCGGCTTGACGGTCGAGGAGGTGCTCGCGCCGGTCTCCGTCGGGGCCGACGTGGACAAGTGGGTGGTGTTCGTCCCCGCCGGCGATGCGGAGTCGGTGCGGGAAGCGATGTTCGGCGCCGGGGCAGGCCACATCGGCGACTACTCGCACTGCAGTTGGAGCGTGTCGGGTACCGGCCAGTTCCTGCCGCATGACGGTGCGTCGCCGACGATCGGCAAAGTGGGAAGCGTCGAGCGGGTGTCCGAGGATCGCCTGGAAATGATCGCGCCGTCGCGGCTGCGCGCTCATGTGCTGGCCGCGTTGCGCGGCGCGCACCCGTATGAGGAGCCCGCGTTCGACATCTATTCCTTGGCGCCACTGCCTGGCGATGTCGGGCTGGGCCGCGTCGGCTCTCTGCCGCGGCCGGAACCGTTGTCGGCGTTCGTGTCTCGCGTGCACGACGCGCTGCCCGCCACATCATGGGGCGTTCGGGCGTCGGGTGAGTCCGAGGCTATCGTGTCGAAGGTAGCGGTGTGCGGGGGAGCCGGTGACTCGCTACTCGACGTGGTCGCGTCCGCAGGGGTGCAGGCATATGTGACCGCCGACCTGCGGCACCATCCCGCCGACGAGCACCGGCGGGCGTCGGACGTCGCGCTCATCGACGTCGCGCACTGGGCGAGCGAATATCCGTGGTGTACACAGGCGGCAGAACTGCTACGGGATCGGTTTGGGGATTCGCTGCCGGTGCGGGTGTCGGCGATACGCACCGATCCGTGGAATATCGAGAGAATTGAGACATGAAAGCTGAAGTAGTCCAACAACGTTCGTTGCTAGAGCTGGCCGAACTGGACGCCGACCTGAGCCGCATCGAGCATCGAGCCAAGAATCTCGCCGAGCAGCGCCAGGTCGAGGAGGTTCAAGCGAGCCACCGTGACGCCAACGACCGCTTGGCCGCACTGCAGATCGCGCTCGACGATCTTGACGCCCAGGCGGCGAAGTTCGAATCCGAGATCGATTCGGTGCGCCAGCGTGAGGACCGCGATCGGTCATTGCTGGATGGGGGAAGCATCGACGCCAAACAGCTCACCGACTTGCAGCACGAGCTGGAGACGTTGCAACGTCGCCAATCCAGTTTGGAGGACTCGCTGTTGGAGGTGATGGAGCGGCGCGAGCAGCTGGCCGGACAGCAGTCCGATGAGCTGACGACGATCGACGAATTGCAGACGAAGCTCTCAGATGCGCAGAAAGCCTGCGACGATGCTCGCCACGAAATCGATCAACTGCGGCACCAATTGCTGTCGCGGCGCGATGAACTGGTCAACCAATTGGACGGCGACCTGGTCGCGTTGTACGAACGCCAGAGGTCACGCGGGGGTGCCGGTGCCGGGCTGCTGCAGGGCCGGCGCTGCGGTGCGTGCCGGATCGAGATCGACCGCGGCGAGCTGGCCCGGATATCGGCAGCAGCCGAGGATGAGGTGCTGCGCTGCCCCGAATGCGGGGCGATCCTGTTGCGTGTCAAGGGCTCTGGCCAGTGAAGGTCATCGTCGAGGCCGACGGCGGGTCGCGTGGTAACCCCGGCCCGGCCGGTTACGGGTCGGTGGTCTGGTCGGCTGATCGCGGCACAGTGCTGGCCGAAAGCAAGCAGGCCATCGGCCGCGCGACCAACAACGTCGCCGAGTACCGAGGGTTGGTCGCTGGGCTGGAAGAAGCGGTGAAGCTGGGCGCCAGCGACGTCGAAGTGTTCATGGACTCCAAGCTGGTGGTCGAACAGATGTCGGGCCGCTGGAAGGTCAAGCATCCGGATCTGACCCCGCTGCATCAGCAGGCCACGGCGCTGTCGACGCGGTTCGACCGCATCAGCTACTCGTGGATTCCGCGCGCCCGTAACAGCCACGCCGACCGGCTGGCGAACGAAGCGATGGACGCCGCGGCCGAGATCGAGGTGCCGGCAGAGGCACCCAAGACGACTGCGGCACAGACATCTCCCGCGGGCTGGACAGGCGCGCGTGGTGCGCCGACACGGTTTCTGCTGTTGCGCCACGGCCAGACCGAATTATCAACGCAGCGAAGGTATTCCGGCCGCGGTAATCCGGCGCTGACGGATGTCGGTCGCCGTCAGGCCGACGCAGCCGCGCACTATCTGGCGGGCAAAGGCGGCATCGCCGCCGTCGTCACGTCACCGTTGCAGCGGGCGTATGACACGGCGGCGGTTGCGGCCAAGGCGCTCGGCCTCGACGTCACCGTCGACGACGACCTGATCGAGACCGACTTCGGCGCGTGGGAAGGATTGACGTTCGGCGAGGCGGCCGAACGCGATCCCGACGTTCACCGGCGCTGGCTGCGGGACACGAGCATCACGCCGCCCGAAGGCGAGAGCTTCGACAGCGTGGCGATCCGCGTGCGGCGCGCGCAGGCGCGCATCATCAACGAACACGGCGGGGAGACGGTGTTGGTGGTCTCCCACGTGACACCGATCAAGACGCTGCTGCGGCTCGCGCTGGACGCCGGCGCGGGCATCCTGTACCGGCTTCACCTCGACTTGGCGTCGCTGTCGATCGCCGAGTTCTACCCGGACGGGGTGGCATCGGTGCGGTTGGTGAACCAGACCGCATACCTGTAATCAGCTCTGCAGGTGAAGCCGCTCGCCGTGCGCTCCGAACAACGTGATCGCCTCGACGGGGCCGTCGACGGCGCCGAACCAATGTGGTGTCCATGTCGAGAACTCCACGGCCTCACCGGGTTTGATGGTGAAGTCGCGGTCACCGAGTATCAGCCGCAACTGACCGGACAACACATAGATCCAGTCCTGGCCCTCATGTACCGGTAGCTCCGGCGGCGGGGTGCGTCTGCGGGCGCTGACCCGAATCTTGAAGGCGTGCAGGCCTCCTGCCGGACCGTGCCGGGTCAGCGGCCAATAAGTCACGCCCTTATGCGTGTGCGGGCCGCTCCGAACGCGCGGGTCCTCGGCCTCGGGCGCCCTCAGTAGTTCGTCGGTGCTGACGGATAGCGCTGCCGAGAGCCGGGGGAGATGGTCGAGTGCGAGGCGGCGTTTGCCCGACTCCAACCGGCTCAGTGTCGACACGTCGATGTTCGACCGGCTGGCCACCTCTTCAAGGGTCAGCCCACGCTCCATGCGCAGCTGCCTCAGGCGCTGGCGCACCCGCACGTCGACGTCGTCCTCACCCGGGCTCTTTGCCTGCATGGCAAATCAGTTTGGTTGAACAGCCCGATTATGGGCAAGCTCGGGTCATGGATTCGATATGGGATTGCGTCGTGGTGGGTGGCGGCGCGGCGGGCTTGAGTGCCGGTCTGGTGCTGGGCAGGGCGAGGCGGCGCACGCTGCTGGTCGACGCGGGCAGGCAGAGCAACCTGCCCTCACATGGCATCGGCGGCCTGCTGGGTCACGACGGTCGAGCACCGGCCGAGCTGTACGAAACCGGCAGGCGCGAGATTGCCGCCTACCCCAGTGTCGAGTTGCGGACCGGTGAGGTGCTCGACGGTGCCCGCGACGGCGATGCCTTCGAGTTGACGCTCGCCGACGGCGGTGTCGAGCGGGCACGTCGGGTGCTGTTGGCCACCGGCATGGAGTACCGGCCGCCGGACGTCGAGGGGCTGATGCAATGTTGGGGCACATCGGTGTTCCATTGCCCGTTTTGTGACGGCTGGGAGTTGCGCGATCAACCGCTGGCGGTGCTGGCGCGGGGCGAGAAAGCCATCCATTCGGCGTTGTTACTGCTTGGCTGGACAGACGACTTGGTGCTGCTGACCGATGGTCCCGCCGACCTCGATGATGAGGATCGCGGCCGGCTGGCTTCGGCCGGGGTGAAGATCGACGAGCGGCCGGTGGCTGAACTCATTGGGCGCGAGGGCGAACTGGAAGCTGTGCGGTTCACCGATGGTGGTCGGCTGGAATGCCGGGGCATGCTTGCCGCGACGACGCTGCATCAGCGCTCCCGGCTGGCCGAAAAGCTTGGCGCGGAGCCAGGGGAGGTGACGCCGTTCGGCGAAGCCCCGGTGAAGGTCGACTCGCTGTGCCGAACCACCGCGCCGGGTGTCTTCGCCGCGGGTGATCTGAGCACACAGTTGCCACCGCAGGTGGCGTCGGCGATCGCGGCGGGCTCGCTGGCGGCCGTGTCGGTGGTGCAAAGCCTGCTGTCAGACGAATGCGGACTACCGGTCCCGGATTGGAGTGAACATGTCAACGCCTGATGCCAAGTCCACGTGGGAGGAGCGCTACAGCGAGCGGAACCGGATTTGGAGTGGCCGGGTCAACTTTCGCCTCGCCGAGGTGGCGTCGACGCGCAAACCCGGCAGCGCACTGGATCTGGGGTGCGGGGAGGGCGCCGACGCGTGTTGGCTCGCCGAGCGCGGTTGGCGCGTCGTCGCTGTCGACATCTCTGAAACCGCTCTGCAGCGCGCCGCCGAGGACGCTCGCGTCCGTGGGCTCGGTGATCGAATCGACTTCCAGCAGCATGACTTATCCGAGAGCTTTCCCGTCGGCACCTTCGACCTGGTATCGGCGCAGTACCTGCATTCCATGGCGCATCTGGACAGGCCGCGGATCTTCGAGCAGGCCCTCGCGGCCGTCGCTTCCGACGGCCTGTTGTTGATCGTCGACCACGCCGGGCCTCCGCCGTGGGCGTGGAAGATGGCACATGACCATGAGTTCCCCACTGTGGAGGAAGTGCTCGACTCGCTGAAACTCGATGCGGCCGAATGGGAAACGCTTCGGGCGGAGGTCGCCGAGCGGGAAGCCAGCGGGCCGGACGGGCATACCGGCCCGCTCATCGACAACGTGATCGTTCTGCGTCGGCGTTAGTACGTTTCCAGGCGCGGTAGTGCTCGGGCAGGCAACGGGCACACGGTCGGTAACCGGCGGCGATGGCGGTGGCTTCGTCGGCGAAGAACACACGCTGTGCGACGTAGCCACCTTTGGCGATGGCGCGTAGCGCCGAGCGGCAGTCCAGGCGTCCGTAGATTCGGGTCGCTTTGTGGCCGCCGAACACGCCAGGCGTTGGCGACCTATGTGGTGTTCTGTCGGGACCGAACAGGGTGTACTGCTTCATTTTTCACGCGGCGTCGTGGAATACCAGTCCGAGCGTGTAGCGCTCGCCGGAGCGGATGGCCGACACGCCGTGCCGGACCGGCGACGCGGACCAGCCCCGTGCCGACTGCACCGGCCTCTCACGGGTGGTGAACACGAAGCCATGTCCGTGGGGCAGCAGCGTTGCGGTGCCGCGGGATTGGGCTCGCGGCCGCTGTTCGACGAGCAGGAATTCGCCTCCGGTGTGGTCTACACCGGGTTCGCTCAGGTTGATGACCACCTGGAGCGGAAACACCAAGTCGCCGTAGAGGTCTCGATGTAGCGCGTTCCAATCGCCCTGCCCGTACTTGAGCAGGATGGCTGTCGACTTCTTCTGACCTGCGGCGTGGCACGCCTCCAGCCAGTCGTCGAGGGTGTCCGGCCACGGCGCTTTGCGTCCGAGTTTGGTCCACCAGTCTCGCGCGATCGGCAACAGCCGCGGATAAAGCGCCTGCTTGAGCTGTTCGATGGTCTCGGGACAAGCCTGCCGAAAGTACCGGTATTCGCCCTCGCCGAAGCGGTACCTGCGCATGTCGATGGTCGCGCGGAAGCGATCGTCGTCGGGATAGAGCTTTCGGATCTTGTCCGCTTCGGACTTGGTGATCAGGCGAGGCAGCAATGCACCGCCGAAGTCGTTGACCTCAGCGGTGATTGCGTCCCAGTCGCCCGAGTCGACGCGTGTCTGCCATTTCGACGGGGCCATCAAAACAACCTCGCCGCCTGCGCTTCGACGGGCTCTTCGAGTTCGAGCAGGAACTGCTTGCGTTTGAGCCCGCCCGCGTAGCCGGTTAGTTGGCCCTGCTTCCCGACGACGCGGTGGCACGGTACGACGATGCACAGCGGGTTGCGGCCGACAGCCTGGCCGACCTCTTGGGCGGTGGTGCCGTCGGCGAGAGTCGTGGCCAGTTCGCCATAGGTGACGGTTTCGCCGTAGGGGATGGTGGCAAGCAGCTGCCAGACGCGTCGCTGTGCGTCGTCGCCGCGCAGTCTGATTGGCAGGTCGAAGTCGTTGCGGGCGCCGGCGAAGTAGTCGGTCACCTGAGCCTTCGCCTTCGCGAGCAGGGCGTCGGAATCGGCGTCGACGCGGGCACCGAATGTATCGCGGCTCGGCCGATACCACTGGTGCCGGAAGTACAGGCCGGTCAGCGTTTCACCGTCCGCGACCAAAGTGAGCTCGCCCAGTGGGCTGTCGATTACCGCATGTCTGGTGTTCATACCTAGTAGACGCCGCGGCGAGCCGGTGTGTGAGATCGTCAGCGGCCGCGATCGCCGACCAACTTCGAATCGAGCCCCGGCGGCGGGCGCGTAGTTGGATCCGGGTATCGGCCCCATGCAGCAGCGGTTTCGAAAGCTCCAGCCCCATCACCCGTGTATTCGGCTGCGGCCCGCCCGAGGGACACTTCCGCGTGTCCGCGTCCGGCATGCTCGACATCATTCAGAGGTGCAAGCACCACGGATGCGTCGTTACAGCACGCGCGTTGAGGACGTTCGAGCGCAGAAGGACCGCCGCGCTGCGATAGATACTCGGCCGAAGGCTGCTAGCCGCCGAAGCGCGGAGCTTTGACTGTCGGTACGGCCTTCTTCGTCAGCAATGCAGTCGGCGCACTAGAAGTGGTAACTGTCTCGCCCGGCGTCATTGGGTCAACCAAGACTGGACTGGCCACAGGGGACGGGTCCGAGCTGTCACCCATGTCCATAGCTACCGACAATCCCGCCATCGCCACCACCGCACTGCCACCGACCAGCGCGAACAGAAGCTTCGTGCGTTTAACGGCTGTCGACTGAGCCATATTGCCCCCCAGAAAAATTCGGCAATTCTGCCGTGGCCCCCAAAACCCAAGCTGAACAGCATTGGGCGTAAAAAAGGTTATCACCGAGCTACTACGGCAGTACCAGAATCTTCAGATCCCTTCCCGATGTGTCGCCGGGCCCCAGCCTCGTCGGGGCCACCCGGCACGGCGCGTCCGCCAGGTGGGAGTGGCCTTCCCCGTCACGTGTTGTGGACAACTGGGTCCGGGACAGGTCCGCGCACCCAGCTAACTCGTAGCCCGCTGACAGCTTTGCCCAAGACTCGAGGCGTCCACTCGTAGGGGATCGGGGGGAGCAAGTCACGAACGCCAAAGATTTGGGGGCAGCATGGCGCAATCGACGACGGTTAAACGTACAAAACTCGTGTTGGCAATATTCGGTGGCAGCGCAGTGGTGGCGATGGCGGGATTCTCCTTCGCCATGGGCGCTGGGGGTAGCTCGGACCCTCTACCTGTGGCCCACCCAGTCCTGGTCGGCCCGATGACTCAGGGCGACACAGCCACCACGACGATTCCGCCGACGGCGTTGGCTACCGAGAAGGCAGTGCCAACCGTCAAAGCTCCGCATCGCTGACGCGGCTGGCTTGCCTCCGACCGCTTCTCACTTTGGTCGGTGTAGCCGGGCGTAATGCCCAGGACGTCACCGTGAGTGCGAGTAGCGCCAGCGGCGCGACGATCGCGGGAAAGCCGTCTCCGACGATGGTGTGCGAAGCGACGGCAGAGGCGTAGTTGATCACTGCGCCGGCGTAGACCCACTGTGCAAGGCGTGGGTAGCGGGGGATCAGCAGTGCCACCGCCCCGGCGACTTTCCATGCGCCCATGATGGTCAGCAGGTAGGCGGGATACCCGAGGTGCTCGACCACGTTGCGGACATATTCGATACGCATCAGATCCCACACACCGCCGACAGCGAGTTCGGACGCGACGGCGAGAGTGGCGACCCAATAGGTGATACGACGGCCACGGGTGAAAGCGATTGTCGCAGAGGGAAGTTCACGGCGCGGCGGTGGCCGTAGCGCCCATGAGGCGACGGTGATCCCGAGAAAAACGGCTGGGCCGATGAGTGTTTGGACACGGTCGCCAGTCCACAGGTGTGACGCGGCGGCACCGGTGTAGTTGATGACCAGACCCGCGTATGCCCATTCCTTGAGCCGGACAAGCCGTGGCGCCAGCAGCACGACGCCCGCCGCGATGTACCAGGCGCCGAGGATCGACATGAAGTAGGCGGGGTAGCCCAGATGCGTTGCCGTGTCGCGGAACGGCGACAGCTGGAGTGCACCCATCACTCCGCCCACAAGGCATTCGGTTGCGAGTATCGAAGTGGTGGTCCAGTAGGCGGCGGCCATATCGAGCTCCTTTCGTCATCAGAGGTATGACGAGGAACGGAGCTCCGATATGACAGCTAGGCCTGTGGCTGGCGCTCGACCCCAGGGCTCCACGGATGCAGCCGCGGGATCCAGGCATGCACATTGCGGCGATACGTCTCGTATTCGCCGTCGTATTCATCGACGAGCGTCGGTTCCTCATACCACCGCACGAATGACGCTGTGATGATCCAGAACGCCGCGGCCCACGCCGCCAGCGGCAGGCTGCCGAACAACAACGCCTGACCGAGCATCGCGACGATCAAACCGAAATACATCGGGTTGCGCACAAACCGGTTGAACCCGGTGACCACCAGGCGCTGGGTCGGCGCAATCGGGATGGGCGTGCCGCCCGCCTTGACGAACTGGATGAACGCGTGCACGGGTGGGATGAGCCCAAGGACGATCAAGACCACACCGACCGCCTGCAGCACCCGCCATCCGAGGCCGGAACCCGTTATCTCCCAACGGGTTATCAGCCACGGCAACAAGCCCACGACGGTGCCCGGTGCCACCACAAAGAACGCCGCCGAGGTGATCGCGGCCGTTGACCTCTGCATGATCTAACTCCCTTCCGTATCCGGCTGATTCGGGCCGACTGCGCGCACGAACGCGGCGGTGAACTCGGCGCACGCCTGCTCCAGATCGACTTCGTGAGCGATCGCGGGCCGCATCAGAACATGCGCCACCAGTGGGCCGACGAGCAGCTGCATCAGCAACGGGACCGGCATGTCGCGGATCCGCCCTGCGCTGACGTGCGACTGCAGCCAGCCGCCCAGCGACGCCCTCACCCGAGGGAAGTAGCGGGCGAAGATTCGGGCCGCAATGCCCCGCGGATTTCCCAACAAATCCGACAGCATTGCCACGGCCACATGCGGTTCGCGGGTGAGGGTGATGGCCAGCGTCCGATAGAACTCGGCGACGCTGGCCTCGAGACTCGTCGACGGGTTGGCACCGAGCCGGAGCACGTCGTTCAGCGGGCTGTATCGCTCGTAGATGGCGGCGAACAGCTCGTCACGAGTGCCGAAGATGGCATACAAGCTGTGCACAGAACAGTCCGCGGCCTCCGCGACGGACTCCAGCGTGACATTCGCCAAACCGCTATCACTGACCAGTTGTGCCCCGGCCTCGATGGCGCGTACCCGGACCGGTCGGCCGCCGGGGTCGATCCCGGCGGCCCGCACCGCATCGTCCAGCGCCTGCCGTGAGCCGTTCAGCCGTCGCACCAACGTGCTGCGTGACACGCCCGCCGCCTGCGCGATCGTCGCGAGCGGCACATCGGCGACGTCCTTGCCGGCCTGTTCGGCGACCTGAATTGCGGCCGCCACCAGAACGCCTAATTCATCAGCCGATGACATGCTACTCAAGGTAGCATGTACTGCTGTGTCAGGCTAGCTCCGGCTCAACTCGCCCACTCGGACACGTCGGCGAGCTGGGTCAGTCGCACGCTGTTGCCGGAGGGATCCCGGAACCCGCAGTCGATCCCGTACGGCATCTGATGGGGCTCCTCGGTGAACTCGACACCCCGGGACGTCATTTCTTCGTAGGTGGCCTGGCAGTTGTCGGTCGTGAGGAAGACCGTGCCCGCGAAGCCCTTGGCCGTCAGGTCGAGCACCTGCTTACGCGTGGCCTCGTCCATCACCGGCTCGCCGGGCACCGCCATCAGCACGATGGACACGTCGTCTTGGCCCGGCGGCCCGACGGTCAGCCATCGGAACTGGAGATCCGGTAACGAAACATCTTGGCGCACTTCCAAACCGACCTTCTCGGTCCAGTACTTCAGTGCCACTTCTTGGTCATGTACCCACAGGTGGGCGCTTGCGATTTTCACCATGGGCACGACGCTACGAGCGCATGCCGGTGCCCGTCTTCTCCCAGTGTGCTGTCTTGGTCCGGCTGTCCGCCTGCGGCCTGGTGTCCCGAGCCAAGATGCAGCTCGGCACCCGGGCGTACGCCGACGCGGGTGGCAGGCTGGCCCGGTACGCGGCCGGCGGCATTCCGTACACCCGCGCGAAGGTCGTCGTGAACGACCCGACGCTCTGCAGGCCGACCATCACGCAGATATCGGCCACGGAGCGATCGGTGTAGCGCAGCAGTGCCGCGGCCCGCTCGAGCCGTCGGGTCTGCAGATACGAGCGCGGTGATTCGCCGAAGGTGCGGGTGAACATCCGGCTGAAATGGGCCCGTGACAGCCCGGCCGCGGCGGCCAGATCATCGACGGTGATCGCGTCGGCGTAGCGCGCGTCGACCAGATCCTTGGCCCGCTGAAGATAGCGGGCCGCAGGTAGGCGCGGCATGCCGTCAAGTATGGCCTGTTCGCGGAATCGGCACCTGAAGCGATACGTTTATATGCGCGGATGAGTTGGCTGGGCGGCCGCGGATCATTTTGCAGGCCCACGGGGGAAAGGGTCTGCGGTGGTTCGAGGAAAGTCCGGACTTCGCAGAGCAGGGTGATTGTTAACGGCAATCCGAGGTGACTCGCGGGAAAGTGCCACAGAAAACAGACCGCCATCGGTGACGGTGGTAAGGGTGAAACGGTGCGGTAAGAGCGCACCAGCATTCCGGGTGACCGGAATGGCTAGGCAAACCCCACCCGAAGCAAGGCCAAGAATGTCGCATGAGGGGATGTGGCAGCGCAGGCGCCCGAGGGCTGCTCGCCCGAGCCTGCGGGTAGGCCGCTTGAGGCACCCGGCAACGGTGTGTCCAGATGGATGGTCGCCGCCTTGCCGCCGTGATTAATCGCGGCGGTACGGAACAGAATCCGGCTTACAGGCCAACTCATCCGCCCCGCAGGGCTAGCGCGCCTTGCGAACCGACTTGTCCAGCTTCTTCAGCGCATCGTCCAACTGCTGGCGGCATCGCTGCGCGAGGTCGTCCTCCTGCTGGTAAAGCAGGCCGTAAGTGAAGGTGTCTTCGTCCGCGGCGTATGCGACCTCGGCTTGGTGACTCAGATGCGTGCGGCTGACCACGCTGTCTTGATGGTCACCGAGCAGGGTCTGGATCGTCTTGGCCCGATCGGACACCTTATCGGCGCCCGTGGCCGAAGCAGTGTAGCGAAGTCGCTTGGCGCCCTTGCGAATTCGGTGCAGTGCCTCGTCCCGATCAGCGTCGGCGGCCTCACCGGCGGCTTTGGCCGCCTTGCGTACCCGTTTGTATGCCGAGTCGATGGTCAGCTGTGCTCGCTCGTCGCCCGGCAGGGTCTGCGCGGGTTCGGCGGCTACGAGCGCTTCGAGCGCGTCGAGCAACCTGAAGTACCGCGCCGTCCGCATCGCGATCAACGACCTGCGCAGTCCCGACTGATAGCGCCGTTTGGCGCCGTCGACGAGCCTGTCCCGCACGGGCCCCCGCACCAGTTCCTCGGGCAGTTCGTCCAGTGCCCGTTCGTAGCGCTCGGCGAGCACCTCGGCATCCCGCGCGACGCCCAAAACGGCTGCCAATTGGCGCAACTCGTCGAGGATCCACGCGTCGTCGGAGATTCCGAACGCGTCTTCCGACGACTGAAGCAGACTGCGGATCTTGCGCGTCGTCACCCGCATCTGGTGCACCGAGTCGTAGACGTCTGCGCGCACTGCGCGGTCCCATTTCAGCAGTTCCTCGACCTGTTCGGCCACCGCGCGGTGCACCGGATCGGCCGCAGGCGCGACGGCTTCGGCTTCAGGACCGCCGGCCGACTCCAAGACGCGCGCGAGCTTCGACCCGTGCCCCGCCGGCTGCGCACCCGCGTCGTGCAAGCGGTTCGACAGCCTGTCCAGTAGCGACGCGTCGGCGCCGTCTGCCAGCTCCAGTTCCCATTCGCGCCAGCGCTGCTCCTCACCGTCGGGTTCGCCCTTGGCCGTGACCAGGTCGTCGCAGAACTCGGCGAGTGCGACGCCGTTCAGCCCGTAAAGCATGTCAACGGTTCGGTCGGTCGTGATCCGCGCGACCGGGCTCAGCGGGCGGTCCCGCACGATGGCCAACACGACATCGAGCAACGCCTCGGGCACGCCTTCGCCGGGCTCGTTGAGCGGTGCCCGCACCTCGGTGCGCGCGTCGGGCCCGGCCGGCAGCTTGACGTGCCAGCCCTCGTCGGAACCTCCGGTGCGGCGACGCAACGTGACGCGGCGGGCCGCGAGGTCACGCCCGGGGGTGTCGAAGTAGACGGCATCGAGCCGCTGGGAGGGCGACCGCTCCACCCGGGCCACGGCCGATAACCCTTCGAAAGAGGGGGACACGGTGGACTCGACCACCTCGAATTTGCGCTCGACTTCCCTGTACCTGGAAGTTTCGGGCGTTTTGGCCGCCATGGTTCCCTTCGATCGAGGCGTTCTGTTCGGATTTCGGACAGCCCAGCCTGCCACAGGAATGTGAACGGTCCGGCATCAACGCAGATACAGTCCACGTGTGACCGAATATCAGACCATCAAGTTCGAGCAATCCGGCCCCATCACCCGGATCACGCTCAATCGGCCCGATGCCGCAAACGGCATGAACGACACCATGACTCGCGAGCTGGCCGATGCTGCCCGGCGCTGCGACACCGCTGCCACCAAGGTTGTCGTGATCACTGGATCAGGGCGATTCTTCTGCGCCGGAGGCGATCTGAAGTCGTTCGCGACCGCGCCGAGCCGGGGCCTGTTCATCAAGGGCGTCGCCGACGACCTGCACCGGGCGATTTCGACGTTCGCGCGCATGAACGCCGTGCTGATCACCGCGGTGAACGGCGTCGCCGCGGGCGCAGGCTTCTCGCTCGCGGTCACCGGTGACCTGGTACTCGCCGCGGAGTCGGCGTCGTTCACGATGGCCTACACCCGCGCCGGGCTGAGCCCCGACGGCAGCTCGTCCTACTTCCTTCCGAGGCTCGTCGGGATCACCAAGGCCAAGGAGCTGATGCTGACCAACCGCACGCTGTCCTCACCAGAAGCGTCGCAGTGGGGATTGGTGACCGAGGTAGTTCCCGACGACGAGCTTGCTGCTCGCACGGATAAGCTCGCCGGGCAAATGGCCACTACCGCAGGGGGATCGAACGGCGCTGTAAAGGCCCTTCTGCTCTCCACATTCTCCAGCGGGCTGGAAGAGCAGATGGAACTTGAAGGCCGCCTGATCGCAGAACGTGCCGAGTCCGCCGACGGGCGCGAAGGAATCGACGCGTTCCTGGCGAAACGTAAAGCCGAGTTTTCCTAGAAGCTGTGCTCTTCGGCCGGGAATGCTCCTGACGCCACCTCGTCGGCGTATTGCGTTGCGGCACGGTGCAACTCAGCTCCGATGTCGCCGAAGCGTTTGACGAACTTGGCCGTCTTGCCGCTGGTGAGCCCGGCCATGTCCTGCCACACCAGCACCTGCGCGTCGCAGTTGGGCCCTGCGCCGATCCCGATGGTGGGGATGGTCAGCTTGCCCGTGATCTGGGTGGCCAACTCGGCGGGCACCATCTCCATCACCACCGAAAAGGCGCCTGCCTCCTGCACGGCGATCGCGTCGTGGATCGTCTGCTCGGCGGCATCGCCGCGGCCCTGAACCCGGAACCCACCGAGGCTGTTGACGCTTTGCGGGGTGAACCCGATGTGCGCCATGACCGGAATGCCGGCCGCGGTCACCATCGCGATCTGGTCGGCGACGCGCTCACCGCCCTCGAGCTTGACCGCATGCGCGCCCGTTTCCTTGAGGAACCGGGTCGCCGTAGAAAGCGCCTGCGCAGCGCCTCCTTCATAGCTGCCGAACGGCAGGTCGGCCACCACCAACGCGTGCGGGGCGCCGCGTACGACGCCGCGGACCAACGGAATCAGCTCATCCACGCTGACCGGCACCGTGGTGTCGTAGCCGTAGACGACGTTGGCGGCCGAATCGCCGACCAGCAGCACCGGAATGCCCGCATCGTCGAAGACCCGGGCCGTGGAGTAGTCGTAGGCCGTCAACATGGCCCACTTGTGGCCTTCGGCCTTCCATTTCTGCAGGTGATGGGTGCGAACCTTGCTGCGAGGTTTTACCTCCGCAGCACCGTAAACGGTCTGCTCAGACATCGTTGTCCCCCATAGGGTGGGTCGGGTCGAATCCTCGAGGCCAAGATGGTCCCCGGGTTTCGTCTGACACTGTCAGTCTGCCACCCCGTCACAAGAACCTGAACTTCAGGTTAAGTGGATTTCCTCACATTACGATCGGCCCATGCAACGGCTCAGCGGACTCGACGCCAGCTTCCTGTATCTCGAAACCGCCAAGCAGCCGTTGCATGTGTGTTCGATCCTTGAGCTCGACACCTCGACCATGCCTGGTGGCTATACGTTCGATCGGCTGCGCGACGCATTGACCCTGCGCATCAAGGCGATGCCGCAGTTCCGCGAAAAGCTCGCCGACTCCCGGTTGAACCTCGATCATCCAGTGTGGGTGGAGGACAAGGATTTTGACGTCGATCGGCACTTGCACCGCATTGGCCTGCCGTCGCCGGGGGGCAAGCGAGAACTCGCCGACATCTGCGGCCACATCGCGTCCCTGCCGCTGGATCGCAGCAGGCCGCTGTGGGAAACGTGGGTGATCGAGAACATCGCGGGCACCGATGCCCACGCCGGAGGCCGGCTGGCGGTGATGACCAAGGTCCACCACGCCGGCGTGGACGGCGTCACCGGGGCCAACCTGATGTCGCAGCTGTGCAGCACCGAACCTGACGCACCGCCGCCCGACCCTGTCGAGGGTGTCGGCGGTGCGAGCGGGTTGGAGATCGCGGTCAGCGGCGCGGTCAAATTCGCGACCCGGCCGTTGAAGCTGGTCAACGTCTTGCCGCTGACGGTGTCGTCGGTGCTGGACACCGTCAAACGCGCCCGCAGCGGACTGACGATGGCCAGTCCATTCAGCGCGCCCCAGACGTCGTTCAACACCAACGTGACGGGTCACCGCAACATCGCGTTCGCTCAGCTGGACCTGGAGGACATCAAGACGGTCAAGAACCACTTCGGTGTCAAGGTCAACGACGTCGTCATGGCGCTGGTGTCCGGGGTGCTGCGCAAGTTCCTCTACGACCGCGGTGAGCTGCCGGACAACACCCTGGTCGCGATGATTCCGGTTTCGGTCCACGAAAAGTCCGACCGGCCAGGCCGCAATCAGGTTTCCGGCATGTTCTCTCGACTCGAAACGCATATCGACGATGCCGGCGAGCGCCTCAAGGCCATTGCGGCAGCGAATTCCGTTGCCAAACAACATAGTTCGGCGATCGGCGCGACGCTGTTGCAGGACTGGTCGCAGTTCGCCGCGCCCGCGGTGTTCGGTATCGCCATGCGGGTCTACGCGGCGAGCCGCCTCAGCGGAGCGAAACCCGTGCACAACTTGGTTGTGTCGAACGTGCCTGGACCTCAGGTGCCGCTGTACTACTTGGGCTGCGAGGTCAAGGCGATGTACCCGCTCGGCCCGATCTTCCACGGCTCCGGCCTGAACATCACCGTGATGTCGCTGACGGGCAAACTCGACGTCGGAATCGTTTCGTGCCCCGAGCTGCTGCCCGATCTGTGGGATATGGCCGACGACTTCACCGCAGCGTTGGACGAACTGCTCGACGCCACGCGATAGCCGCCTCGCCAGCGCCGATGCGGGTTCATGGCAGCATGTGGTCCCATGAACCTCAAGACCGGGGTCTTTCGATCCGGTGTGCTCGTCGCTGTCTCGCTGTTAGCCCTTACGGGCTGCAGCAAGCTGGTTGACGGTCGCGCCGTCATCTCGGCGCCCCGGCCGGGCACGCCGATCCAATGGGCGCCGTGCAAGCCTTCCGGCCCGGACCAGTCCCACATCCCTGCGGGCGCCGAGTGCGGCATGCTTTCCGTGCCGGTCGACTACACCAAGCCCGACGGCGACGTCGCGCAGATCGCGATGATCCGGTTCAAGGCGACGGGCGAGAAGATCGGCTCGTTGATCGTCAACCCTGGCGGCCCCGGCGAATCAGGTGTCGAGGCCGCCGCGTCACTCATCCCGACGCTGCCGCAATCGGTGCGCGACCGGTTCGATCTGGTCGGTTTCGACCCGCGCGGCGTCGCGAACTCCACGCCGGAGGTGTGGTGCAACTCCGACGCCGACAACGACCGGCTGCGCGCCGACCCGCAGGTCGACTACTCGCCCGCGGGTGTCGAGCACATCGAGAAGGAAACCAAGGACTTCGTCCAACGCTGCGTGGACAAGATGGGCAAAGAGTTCCTGGAGAACGTCGGAACTGCCAACGTGGCAAAGGATCTCGACTCGATGCGAGCGGCGCTCGGCGACGAGAAGCTGACATACCTTGGCTATTCGTACGGCACCAGGATCGGCTCTGCGTACGCGGAGGCGTTCCCGGACAAAGTGCGGGCCATGATCCTCGACGGCGCAGTCGACCCCAACGCCGATCCCATCGAGGCCGATCTCCGCCAGGCCGCCGCGTTCCAGCAGGCCTTCAACGACTATGCCGCCGACTGCGCCAAGAGTCCTGACTGCCCGCTGGGCACCGATCCGGCCAAGGCCGTCGAGGTCTACCGCAATCTGGTCGACCCGCTGGTGGACAAACCGGCGAAGACCAAGGACCCTCGCGGGCTGAGCTATAGCGACGCGATCGTCGGGACCATTCTGCCGCTGTACTCGCCGAGCCTGTGGCGCCACCTCACCCAGGCACTGTCTGAACTCCATGACGGCAAGGGCGACACCATGCTGGCGCTGGCCGACCTGTACATGGGTCGCGACGCCCAAGGCCATTACAACAACTCCACCGATGTGCGGGTCGCGGTGAACTGCGTGGACCAACCGCCTGTCACCGACCGCGCGAAGACCGTCGAGGAAGACCGGCGCAGCCGCGAGCTGGCGCCGTTCATGAGCTACGGCCAGTTCACCGGCCACGCGCCGTTGGAGACCTGTGCGTTCTGGCCGGTGCCGCCGACCAGCACGCCGCACTCGATCAAAGTCAATGGGCTGCCGCCGATCCTGGTGGTGTCGACGACCAACGACCCCGCGACGCCGTATCAGGCCGGCGTCGATCTGGCCAAACAACTCGGTGGCACACTTCTCACCTTCGACGGCACCCAGCACACCGTTGTCTTCCAGGGAAACGGCTGCGTCGACGACATCGCGGCGCGCTACCTTGTCGACGTGACCGTGCCACCGCCGAACACACGATGCTGACCATCGGCACGGTGGGGCCGGGCGATCTGCCCGAGCTGATGCCGATGCTGCGGGCCTACTGCGATTTCTATCGCGTCGATCCGCCCGACGATCGGTTGAAGGCATTGGCGGATGCGCTGATCGCCAACCCAGCCGAGGGAGTGCAGATGATCGCTCGCGACAGCGATGGAACACCACTGGGATTCGCGACGATCTACTGGACATGGCAGACACTGCACGCCGGCCGCGTCGGCGTGCTCAACGACCTGTTCGTGGTGCCGGCGTCGCGGGGCACCGGGGCGGGCAGGGCACTGATCGAGCGCGGCCGCCAGTTGTGCCGCGAACGTGGCGCCGAGAAATTGGTGTGGGAGACGGCGCCGGACAACGCTGTAGCCCAACGACTTTACGACGGCATCGGGGCGCAGAAGTCGACCTGGCTGACGTACGAACTCGACGCCTGATCACAGCAAGGTCACCGTTGTATTCCAGGGGCAGACCCATGCGGGGTCCGCGTGCAACCATGGCTGCCATGTGGCGGGCGGGACGGTGGACGGCGCTGCCGCTCGCCCTCTTCACGGTGTCCGCGATGACGTGCCCGGTCGCCTTGGCGACGCCGGAAGGTGAGTCGACCCAGCTCTATGGTCAGCCACCGATCTGGGGAAGCTGCGCGCGGTTCATCGGCGACACCACCGCGATCCCCACCGCGCAGTGCGGCACGGTGGCCGTCCCCGTCGACTACGCGAAACCCGAAGGCGCACAAGCGGAATTGGCCGTCATTCGGATACCCGCCACCGGCGACCGGCTCGGCACGCTGGTGGTCAACCCGGGCGGACCGGGAGCGTCAGCCGTCGAGACCGTCGCCAGCATGGGCGCTTCCTTGGCCGACACCGACATCACCCGCCGCTTCGACCTCGTCGGCATCGACCCGCGCGGCGTCGGGCATTCCACCCCGGAGTTGCGCTGCCGCACCGACGCCGAGTTCGACGCGTACCGCCGCGAGCCGATGGCCGACTACAGCCCCTCAGGCGTCGCACACATCGAGCAGCTCTACAAGCAAGTCGCGCAGATGTGCGCCGACAAGATGGGCACCGACTTCCTCGCCAACGTCGGCACCGCATCGTCGGCTCGGGACATGGATGTCGTGCGTGCCGCGCTCGGTGAAAACCAGATCAACTATCTGGGATTCTCCTACGGCACCCAGCTCGGCGCGGCGTACGCCGAGCGATACGGCGACCGGGTACGCGCGATGGTGCTGGACGGCGCGGTCGATCCGAGCCTGGATCCGGTCGCCGAGAGCATCCGCCAGATGGCGGGTTTCCAAACGGCTTTCAATGACTACGCCGCCGATTGCGCCCAGTCGGCCGGCTGCCCGTTGGGGACCGATCCGACGAAGTTCGTCGAGCGTTTTCACCAGCTGGTCGATCCGCTGGTGGCCAAGCCGGGCGGCACGTCGGACCCGCGCGGGCTGAGCTATCAGGATGCGATGACGGGCACCGTCAACGCGCTGTACACGCAGCGCTATTGGACATACCTCACCAGCGGGCTGCTCGGCTTGCAGCGCGGCACCGACGCGGGTGACCTTCTGCTGCTTGCGGACGACTACCAGCACCGCGACGAGTCCGGGCACTACCAGAATCTGCAGGACGCGTTCACCGCGATCCGCTGCGTCGACTCGCCGTACCCCACAGACCCGGCGGTGTGGGCGGACGCCGACCGGCAGATCCGCGAGGTGGCCCCGTTCTCGGCATACGGCAGCTTCACCGGGTTTGCCCCGCGCGACATCTGCGCGCTGTGGCCGGTGCCTCCGACCTCGGCCCCACGGCCCGCGGCGTCGCCCGGGCCCGGCAAGGTGGTGGTGGTGTCGACCACCCACGACCCGGCCACGCCGTATCAGGCTGGCGTCGACTTAGCTCGTCAGATGGGTGCAGCGCTGATCACGTTCGACGGCACCCAGCACACGGTGGTGTTCAACGGCGACCAATGCGTCGACACCGCGGTGGTGAACTTTCTGGTCGACTCAGTCGCGACGCCTGCCGATTTGCGATGCTAGAGCTAGCAGGCGTGTAACACAGAATTAACAGCCGGAACCTACGCTGCGGTCATGGATCGGCAGAAGGAATTCGTGCTGCGCACGCTGGAAGAACGCGATATCCGCTTCGTCCGGTTGTGGTTCACCGACGTGCTCGGATACCTCAAGTCCGTAGCCATCGCACCGGCCGAGCTCGAAGGCGCCTTCGAGGAGGGCATCGGCTTCGACGGTTCGTCCATCGAGGGGTTTGCCCGAGTGTCGGAAGCCGACATGGTCGCGCGGCCCGATCCGTCGACGTTCCAGATCTTGCCGTGGACCTCCAGTGCAGGCGATCACCATTCGGCGCGGATGTTCTGCGACATCACGATGCCCGACGGCTCGCCGTCCTGGGCCGACTCGCGCCACGTGCTGCGCCGCCAGCTGTCCAAGGCCAGCGACCTCGGCTTTTCCTGCTACGTCCACCCCGAGATCGAGTTCTTCCTGCTGAAGCCCGGCACGGACGACGGCACGCCGCCGGTGCCTGCCGACAACGGCGGCTACTTCGATCAGGCCGTGCACGACGCGGCGCCCAACTTCCGCAGGCACGCCATCGACGCGCTCGAGCAGATGGGCATCTCGGTGGAGTTCAGCCACCACGAAGGCGCGCCTGGCCAGCAGGAGATCGACCTGCGCTACGCCGACGCGCTGTCGATGGCCGACAACGTGATGACGTTCCGGTACGTGGTCAAGGAGGTCGCCCTCGGCGACGGCGTGCGCGCGTCGTTCATGCCCAAGCCGTTCGCCGAGCATCCCGGGTCGGCCATGCACACCCACATGAGCCTGTTCGAAGGGGAAACCAACGCCTTCCACAGCGCGGACGACCCGCTGCAGCTGTCCGACGTCGCCAAGTCGTTCATCGCCGGGATTCTCGAGCACGCCATCGAGATCAGCGCGGTCACCAATCAGTGGGTGAACTCCTACAAGCGGCTCGTGCACGGCGGTGAGGCCCCGACGGCCGCGTCCTGGGGTGCGGCCAACCGCTCGGCGCTGGTGCGGGTGCCGATGTACACCCCGCGCAAGGCCTCGTCGCGCCGCATCGAGGTGCGTAGCCCCGACTCGGCGTGCAACCCGTACCTGACCTTCGCGGTGCTTCTGGCCGCGGGTCTGCGGGGCGTCGAAAAGAACTACGTGCTCGGTCCGCAGGCCGAGGACAACGTGTGGAGCCTCACCCCTGAGGAACGCCGGGCGATGGGCTACAAGGAGCTGCCGTCGTCGCTGGGCGTCGCGCTGACCGAGATGGAGAACTCCGAGCTGGTCGCAGAAGCGTTGGGGGAGCACGTCTTCGATTACTTCCTGCGCAACAAGCGCACCGAATGGGAGAACTACCGCAGCCACGTCACCCCGTTCGAATTGAAGAACTACCTGTCGCTCTAGCTGCGGGCCGTGCGCGCGCGGTCGTGCAATAGCGGCTGCGCTACCGTGGCTGCGTGGCCAAACCTGCGACGCAGCGTCCGAAGCTGCCAAGCGTAGGCCGGCTCGGGCTGGTCGAACCCCAGGCCCAGGCGTATCTCGACCGGCTGGGCTGGAACACCGACGCCCACGTCGAGCTGCTGTGGTCACTGTCGCGGGCGCCCGACGCCGACACTGCCCTGCAGGCGATGGTGAGACTGGCAGACGCCGCAGACGATTGGCGCGAACTCAATGCGCGCTTGCTCAAGGACCGCGCTCTGAGGGGCCGGCTTTTCGGCGTGCTCGGTTCGTCGCTGGCGCTGGGGGATCAGCTTGTCGCACACCCGCAGTCGTGGCACCTGCTCGCGGGTCATGTGACGCTGCCGTCCGCGGAGGAACTGCGCGTCGAGTTCGTCGAGGCGGCCGAAAAGGCAACGGACGCAAAGGCCGCGCTGTTGCCGCTGCGCACACTTCATCGCGATCGTCTGCTGGTGCTCGCCGGACTCGACCTGGCGCCGACGGTCGAGAACGAACCGGTGCTGCCCTTCAAGACGGTCGGCGAGCATTTGTCCGACGTAGCGGACGCCGCTCTGGGCGCCGCACTGAATATCGCGACGCGCAGCGTATGCGGCGACGACGGTACGTGCCCGCGGATCGCCGTCATCGCGATGGGTAAATGCGGTGCCCGGGAACTGAACTACGTCAGCGACGTCGACGTCATCTTCGTCGCCGATACCGCCGACGCGATCGCCACGAGGGTGGCCGGCGAGATGATGCGGTTCGCCGGGGACGCCTTTTTCGAAGTGGATGCGGCGCTGCGACCGGAAGGCAAGCACGGCCAGCTGGTGCGCACACTCGACTCGCACATCGCCTACTACCAGCGATGGGCCAAGACATGGGAATTTCAGGCGCTGATGAAGGCGCGGCCCGCGGCGGGCGATGCCGAACTCGGTCGTGCGTACATCGCCGCGCTGATGCCGATGGTGTGGACTGCCAGCGAGCGTGAGGATTTCGTGCCCGAGGTGCAGGCCATGCGCCGGCGCGTCGAGGAGCTGGTGCCGGCGGGTGAGCGTGCCCGCGAGATCAAGCTGGGCACCGGCGGCTTACGCGACGTCGAATTCGCCGTGCAGCTATTGCAGTTGGTGCACGGACGCAACGACGAGTCGCTGCATGTCGCGTCGACGGTCGATGCGCTGGCCGCGCTCGGCGAGGGCGGCTACATCGGCCGCGACGACGCCGCGAACATGACCGCATCGTATGAGTTCTTGCGGCTTCTCGAACACCGCCTGCAGCTGCAGCGGCTCAAGCGCACTCACATGCTGCCCGCGACAGACGACGACGAGTCGCTGCGCTGGCTGGCCCGCGCCGCGCATATGCGCCCCGACGGTCAGCACGACGCGTTGGGTGTGCTGCGCGAGGAGCTCAAGCGCCAAAGCCTGCGCGTATCTCGCTTGCACGCCAAGCTCTTCTATCAGCCGTTGTTGGAATCAGTTGGGGCAGTTGGTATTTCGGAGGGAATGACGCCGGATGCCGCCGAACGACAGCTCGCCGCGCTGGGATATGAGGGGCCGCAGAGCGCGCTGACTCACCTCGCCGCACTCACTGGCCATAGCGGTCGACGCGGACGCGTGCAGAGGGTGCTGCTGCCCACACTGCTGGACTGGCTTTCCGACACACCCGATCCGGACACCGGCCTGCTGGCGTACCGGCGAATCAGCGAAGCGCTAGCCGACCATCGCTGGTATCTGTCCACGCTTCGCGACGAGGGCGCGGTCGCCAAGCGGTTGATGCAGGTACTCGGCACGTCGGCATACGTGCCCGAGCTACTGATGCGCGCTCCCGAAGTGATCCAGCTGTACGCAGACGGCCCGGAGGGGCCCAAACTGTGCGACGTCGATCCCGAATCGGTGGCGGGGGCGTTGGTCGCGTCGGCGGCGCGGCACGCCGATCCGGTGCGGGCCATTGCGGCAGCACGCACATTGCGCCGGCGCGAGCTGGCTCGGGTCGCGTCCGCGGATCTGCTCGGCATGCTCGAGGTGACCGACGTGTGCGGAGCGCTGACGTCGGTATGGGTGGCCGTTTTGCAGGCCGCGCTGGAGGCAGTGATTCGCGCCAACACATCCGACAAGGGTGCGCCTGCCCGCATCGCGGTGATCGGGATGGGACGCCTCGGAGGCAGCGAACTCGGTTACGGCTCCGACGCCGACGTGATGTTCGTCTGCGAACCCGAAGACGGTGTCGACGAATCCGTCGCGGTGCGGTGGTCGGTGAGCATCGCCGAACAGGTCCGCGCCCTGCTCGGCACGCCAAGTGCCGACCCGCCATTGGAGGTCGACGCCGGCCTGCGGCCCGAGGGGCGTAACGGACCGCTGGTGCGCACCCTGGCGTCATATGAGGCGTATTACGCGCAATGGGCCCAGCCGTGGGAGATTCAGGCGCTGCTGAGGGCACACCGGGTGGCCGGTGATCAGGATCTGGGGGAGCGGTTCTTGTTGATGGTCGACAAGACGCGTTACCCGCCCGGTGGGTTTTCGGCAGAAGCTGTTCAGGAGATCAGGCGCATCAAGGCCCGCGTCGACGCCGAGCGGTTGCCCCGAGGTGCGGACCCGAATACGCATACCAAACTGGGCCGCGGCGGCCTGGCCGACATCGAGTGGACGGTGCAGCTGATTCAGTTGCGACATGCCCACAAAGTGCCTGCGCTGCACAACACTTCGACCCTGCAGACCCTCGACGCGATCGGTGCCGCGGAGCTGATCGCCGAGGGCGACGTGGAACTGCTGCGCCAGGCGTGGCTGACCGCCACGCGCGCGCGCAATGCGCTGGTGCTGGTGCGCGGCAAGCCGACCGACCAGCTTCCGGGTCCCGGCCGTCAACTCAATGCGGTTGCACTGGCGGCGGGTTGGGGCAGCGACGACGGCGGAGAGTTTCTGGATAACTACCTGCGGGTGACCCGCCGGGCAAAAGCGGTGGTACGAAAGGTGTTTGGCGCGTGAGCATGGACTTCGGTTTCGACGTGATCAGCTCAGAGGAGTACGAGCGCCAGCGTGTGCTCTACGAGCCGCTGACCGATTCGATCCGCAAGCTCATTGATGCGGGCATCCACACAGACGTCGACGAAGCGACCGCCCACGACGCACGGGAAGCGATCGAAGCGGTGACAGCGATGCTGGCGAGTAAGCGGCGCACTGTCACGACGACGTTGCGCCATGAGGCCACTGGCCGTCCATTGGCTTGGGCGAATCCCGCTGTCGGGCTGCGCAATGCGATCGCGCCGCCGATGGTCATCCATCATGACGAGGATGGGCGAGCGTGGAGTGAGTTCAATTTGAGCGGCGCATACGAGGGCCCGCCGGGTTGGGTGCATGGCGGGATCTGCGCGCTGGTGCTCGACCACATACTCGGTGAGGCGGCCAGCGACGGGCTGACCAAGCCGAAGTTCACCGGCACCATCACGCTTCGCTATCTGCGGGGAACACCGCTCGGGCCGCTGCGCGCCGAGGCCTTCATCGAACGTATCGAAGGTGTAAAGACGTTCGCGCGGGGCTACCTCAGCGATGCCAACGGCACCACCGTCGAAGCCGAAGGCGTGTTCATCCAACCGACGTGGGCGCGGGACGCGGGATGAAGTACTACATCAGTCCGGCGTTTCTCGAAACCCGAGAGATCCTCGAAATAGCCAAAGCCGCCGATGATCTGGGCTACGACGGACTTGGAATTCCCGACCATGTCGTCAACCTGGAGACGCTGGCGACGCCGTATCCCTACACCAAGGACGGCCAGCGCCGGTGGCAGCCATTCACTGATTGGCCCGATCCGTGGGTGCTGGTCGGCGCGCTCGCGCAGGCCACGACCCACCTGCATTTCGTGACGACGGTGTACATCCCCGGCATGCGGGATCCGTACTCGGTCGCCAAAGCCGTTGGGACGGCCGCCTATCTAGCGGGCGGACGGGTGGAGTTCGGCATCGGCGTCGGGTGGTGTGAAGAAGAGTTCACGCTGATGGGTCAGCGGTTCGATCGTCGCGGCAAGCGCACCGACGAAATGCTCGAACTGATCCGTGCGCTCTGGCAGCCCGGCTGGACCGAGTTCGACGGCGAGTTCTACCAGACCCCCCGGCTGGAGATGGAGCCGACGCCACCGCACATCCCGATCTACGTCGGCGGGTTGAGCGAGATCGCGCTGAAGCGGGCGGCGCGCAACGACGGCTGGATCGGTGACCTGATCACCACCGACCGGGCCATCGCAGCAGCGCAGCGGTTACGCGAGTTGAGGGCCGAAAACGGTTTGTCGATGGACGATTTCACCATCCTGACGCCGCTCACCGACGCGCTTACGATCCCGGACTACGAGCGTGCCGAGGCCGCGGACATCACCCACATTCTGACGATGCCGTGGATGTTCTACACGGGCGCCGAGTCGACCACAGCCGAGAAGATCGACGGTATGCGCAAATTCCGTAAGGATCTCGCGCTCGACGGCTGACTCTCACGCGAGGACTGTGACCGACGCCAACTGTGGGTTCGTGGCGGCCCACAGCGCCATGCTGTATGCGGACTGCTTCAGGGTCCAGTCGTCGCGCAGCACACCGAAGGTGTAGTCGACCCATCCGCTGTTGGTGGAGGTGTCGCGTGTCGTATAGATGAAGGACGGTCCCGCATATGGGATCTGGCTCCAGCTGTTCAGGTAGTCCTGGATGTAGGCGGACTGGGTCGCCTCGCTGGCTACCGCTGTGGGTTCGCCGTACTCAGTCGACCAGATCAGCTTGTTGCCGTCGCCGTTGGCGACCATGATGTCGTGCATCAGTGCCATCTGATTGATCGGCGACAAATTGCCGTAGGGCCCACCCTGGGAGAACGGCAGCGTGTAGTGGTACGGGTGGAAGGACAGTGCATCGAAATACCCCGCCGCACCGGCGTCGTACATCTGCTGCAGATAGTCCACCGGATTGACGTAATAAGGTGGCCAGGTTGCGATCGAAATGAGCACTCCGCCAAGCACAGTCGCGTTCGGATCGGCGGCCTTGATGGCCGTGTAGCCCGCCTTCAGCACCGCGGTATAAGCGGCCGCATCTGGTGTCGGCGCCCAGAAAGCGGAGGTGTTGGGCTCGTTGTAGATCTCGTAGGCCGTGACCTTGCCCGCGTAGCGTGCGGCCACCAAGCCGGCGAACTCAGCGTATTGCGCGACGTCGGTCGGCGCACCCGCGTACGCCGGCTGACCGGGCGTAGCGGCCCAGTCCGGTGTCGAGTTCAGGATCCCAAGCACACCCATGTGGCGCGCGTAGGCGGCGTTGACGACGTTGTCGACATTGGTCCAGGTGTAGACGTCTTTCGAAGCCTCGACGCCGGCCCACGGGATCATGATCCGGACGTTGTTGACGCCCATGGCCTGCATCTGGTCGAGCGTCTTGTTGATGTCGGCCTGCGACATGAAGTACAGGCCCGAATCGGCGAACCCGACCGTCGTATTCGACGTGTTGATCGTGTTGGTCGGAGTCGTCAGGGGAGACCAGTTGTAGGTGAGCATTTGGCTGACGGTGCCGCCGTGGCCGTCGTTCACCGTGATAGTGAATGTGTCGGTCCCCGAGGTCATCCCGGAGTAGTAGGCGGTATTCGGGGTATAGGTGAGAAGGCCGCCGCCGGAATTAAAGATGGTTCCATGTGCGGGTTGTGTCGCCACTGTGTAGGTCAGGGTGTCGGCGTCGGCGTCGGTGCCGACCACGTCGTAATACCCGGTTCCTGTTATCGGGGTATGAACTTCGACGGTCTGGTTGGGAATGGTTGGTGCGATGTTCTTGGGGACGATCGTCACGGTGACCGGGATGGCGAGCGTTCCGCCGTGCCCGTCGCTGACGGTGATGTTGAAGGTGTCCTGTTTGTCAGCGGCCGTAGCGGTATCGGCTGCTGCGGCGTGCCGCGCGGCGGCCGTCGGGGTGTAGGTGAATGCGCCGCTGGAGTTGACGCTCACCGTTCCCTTTGTTGTGGTGCTGCCGGTGTAGGTCAGCGGATCGAAGTCGAGGTCGACGGCGAACACCGTGCCGGTGACGACTCCGGTCGTGCCGTCGGGTATGCCCGCAAGGGCCGTCCCCGTCGGTGCGTTGTTGGCGGGGCCGATAGTCACGGTGACGGGGACATTGGTCGTGCCGCCGTGCCCGTCGTTGATGGCGACGGTGAAGGTGTCTTGTTTGTCGGCCGCGGTGGCGTTGGTGGCCGCTGCGTTGTGGCGGGCGGTGGCGGTCGGCGTGTAGGTGAAGGTGCCGTTGGAGTTGACGGTCACGCTGCCCTTGGTTGTGGTCGTGGAGCCGCTGTAGGTCAGCGTGTCGGCGTCGGCATCGGTGCCGTTGACGCTGCCGTTGACGACACCGCTGTTGGCGTTGGGTGTGCCCACAGTGGTCGTCGCGGTCGGCGCGGAGTTCTTAGGCGAGATCGTCACGGTCACCGCGGTGGTGGTCTGTCCGCCGTGGCCGTCGTTGACGGTGACGGTGAAGCTGTCTTGTTTGTCGGCGGCGGTGGCAGTGGTGGCCGAAGCGGCGTGGCGCGCGGCGGCGGTCGGGGTGTAGGTGAAGGTGCCGTTGGAGTTGACGGTGACGGAGCCCTTGGTGGTGGTTGTCGAACCGCCGTAAGTCAGGGTGTCGCTGTCAGCGTCGGTGGCGGTGACGGTGCCGGTGACGACGCCGGTGGTGGGGTTCGGCGAACCCACGTTGGACGTCGCACCTGTCGGTGCGGTGTTGGTGGGGCTGATGGTGACCGTCACCGGGACAGAAACGATGCCGCCGTGGCCGTCGTTCATGGCGACGGTGAAGGTGTCTTGTTTGTCGGCGGCGGTGGCGTTGGTGGCCGAGGCGTTGTGGCGGGCGGTGGCCGTTGGAGTGTAAGCGAAAGACCCGTCGGCGTTGACGCTGACGGATCCCTTGCTGGTGAGGGCTGAGCCAGCGTAGATCAGTGTGTCGCCGTCGGGGTCAGTGCCGTTGACGGTGCCGAGGACGACTCCGGTGGTGGCGTTGGGGGTGCCCACGGTTGTTGTGGCGGTGGGGTTTTGGTTGGCGGTGGAGGTGTTGGCGACTTTGGTGACGGTGTTGGTGTTGGTGTTGGTGAGGTAGGTGTAGGTGCCATTGGGTGCCACCGCGGCACCCCAGCTGTAGGTGTTGTTGGGCAGGGCGGCGATGGTGGTGTTGGTGGTGGTGTCGAGCACGGTGACGGTGCCGGTGCCGGCGCCGGTGCCGAGGCTGGTGACGAACAGGCGCGCGCCGTCGGGGGTGAGGGCCAGTCGGTAGGGCAGGGCCGGCACCGAGATGGTGGCGGTGGTGGCGTTGGTGGTGGTGTTGACCACGGTGACGGTGTTAGAGCGGTAGTTGGCGATGTAAAGGCGGGTGCCGTCGGGGCTGGCGGTGATCGCGATGGGTGCGACGGTGCCGGTGGTGAAGGTGGCGGCGACGGTGTTGGTGGTGGTGTTGAGGACGCTGACGGTGTTAGAGCCGTAGTTGGCGATGTAAAGGCGGGTGCCGTCGGTGCTGATGGCCACCCCTACCGGGGCGACGCCTACGTTCACGGTGGCGGTGACGGTGTTGGTGGCGGTGTCGATGACCGAGACGGTGTTGGCGCCGGTGTTGGTGACATACAACCGGGTGCCGGCGGCGTTGAGGGTGACCCTTTCGGGGTTGGTGCCCACGGTGATGGTGCCGGTGACGGTGTTGGTGGCGGTGTTGATCACCGAAACGGTGTTGGACCCGTAGTTGGCCACATAAGCGCGGGAGCCATCGGGGGCGGCGGCCACGTCAATGGGTTGGACGCCCACGGTGATAGTGGCAGTGGCGGTGTTGGTGGCGGTGTTGATCACCGAAACGGTGTTGGACCCGAAGTTGGCCACATAGGCGCGGGAGCCATCAGGGCTGAACACCACCCCCATCGGCGCAGACCCCACCGTGGTCGAGCCCACCACCGGCGCCGGCGTCGACACCAGCGACACGGTGACCGCGGTAGTGGTTTGTCCGCCATGCCCGTCAGAGACGGTGACCGTAAACGAGTCTTGTTTATCAGCAGCGGTGGCGGTGGTGGCCGCTGCGGCATGGCGCGCGGCATACGTCGGCGTATACGTGAACTGGCCGGGGCTGGTCATGGTGATGGACCCTTTGCCGGCGGGGGTGCTGACGGCGTAGGTCAGTGTGTCGCCGTCGGGGTCAGTGCCGTTGACGGTGCCGAGGACGACTCCGGTGGTGGCGTTGGGGGTGCCCACGGTTGTTGTGGCGGTGGGGTTTTGGTTGGCGGTGGAGGTGTTGGCGACTTTGGTGACGGTGTTGGTGTTGGTGTTGGTGAGGTAGGTGTAGGTGCCATTGGGTGCCACCGCGGCACCCCAGCTGTAGGTGTTGTTGGGCAGGGCGGCGATGGTGGTGTTGGTGGTGGTGTCGAGCACGGTGACGGTGCCGGTGCCGGCGCCGGTGCCGAGGCTGGTGACGAACAGGCGCGCGCCGTCGGGGGTGAGGGCCAGTCGGTAGGGCAGGGCCGGCACCGAGATGGTGGCGGTGGTGGCGTTGGTGGTGGTGTTGACCACGGTGACGGTGTTAGAGCGGTAGTTGGCGATGTAAAGGCGGGTGCCGTCGGGGCTGGCGGTGATCGCGATGGGTGCGACGGTGCCGGTGGTGAAGGTGGCGGCGACGGTGTTGGTGGTGGTGTTGAGGACGCTGACGGTGTTAGAGCCGTAGTTGGCGATGTAAAGGCGGGTGCCGTCGGTGCTGATGGCCACCCCTACCGGGGCGACGCCTACGTTCACGGTGGCGGTGACGGTGTTGGTGGCGGTGTCGATGACCGAGACGGTGTTGGCGCCGGTGTTGGTGACATACAACCGGGTGCCGGCGGCGTTGAGGGTGACCCTTTCGGGGTTGGTGCCCACGGTGATGGTGCCGGTGACGGTGTTGGTGGCGGTGTTGATCACCGAAACGGTGTTGGACCCGTAGTTGGCCACATAAGCGCGGGAGCCATCGGGGGCGGCGGCCACGTCAATGGGTTGGACGCCCACGGTGATAGTGGCAGTGGCGGTGTTGGTGGCGGTGTTGATCACCGAAACGGTGTTGGACCCGAAGTTGGCCACATAGGCGCGGGAGCCATCAGGGCTGAACACCACCCCCATCGGCGCAGACCCCACCGTGGTCGAGCCCACCACCGGCGCCGGCGTCGACACCAGCGACACGGTGACCGCGGTAGTGGTTTGTCCGCCATGCCCGTCAGAGACGGTGACCGTAAACGAGTCTTGTTTATCAGCAGCGGTGGCGGTGGTGGCCGCTGCGGCATGGCGCGCGGCATACGTCGGCGTATACGTGAACTGATTGCCGGTCATCGACACCGAACCCTTTGACGGGGTGGTGGTCACCGAGTACGACAACGAATCTCCGTCAGCATCAGTCGCATTCACTGACCCCTGCACCACGCCATCGGTCGCGCCAGGCGTCCCGACGGTGACCGACTGCACCTGCGGGTCGCTGTTGGCGGCGACGGCGAGCGTGCTGAACGTCTGGGTCGTGGAGAGTGTCTGGCTGGTGGTGGTCACACCGGCGGTGCGAGCCGCCGTGGTGTCATTCGTGACCAAGCTATTGCGGCGCGACGCTGCCCATGCGAGTTCAAGCATCGATGCGGGCGCGGCAGGCGTTGACGGCGAATCCGAAGCGAATGGATTCACCGCGGTCCAACCGAACAGGCCCGCAATCATCTGCGCGACGTTCAGCGGCCTTGCCACAGTCGCCGGAGTCTCAGCGGTCTTGATCGCCGCCACTGCCGGTGTGGTCACGACATTCTTGGACACGGTGACCGAGCTGGTCGCGGACGAGGAGTCAGCCGAGGCATCCGCAGCCGGCGTATGAGCAGCCGCCGTCGAGCGATTGTCGCGCGAAGGCCTATCCGAATCCGAAGCTCCTCCTGCAGACCGGTCGGTCGCACGGGGGGTTGTAGTGGTCTTGCGTTCTGACTGGTCCGAACGCCCGCCACCTGGACCTAGGTCGGATGCTCGCTGATGGTCGGCCGACCGCGAAGACTTATGGGTTGTCGTGCGCGTTCCGGTCGTCGGTGTGGGTGACGGCGTCGGCTCGGCCGAAGGGTCCGTGGCCTCATCAGTGGACGGTGTAGTGGTGCCCGTGCTGTCTGTGCCGGCGACCGGCGTCGAACCGGAGGGGTTCGTCGTTGACCCCGTCGTCGTTGACCCCGTGGTCGTTGACCCCGTGGTCGTTGACCCCGTCGACGTTGTCGTCCCCGACGTTGTCGTACCCGACGAGGAAGTGGAATCCGTCGTGTCGGCGAAGGCTGTCGCTGGATTCGACGCGATCGCCGCACCGACTCCTAACGCAACCGCTAGTGCTCCCACCCGTCCGACGTGACGCGCATACCCCATTGTCGTGCCTCCCCGATCCGCCTCCCCGGCGGCAATGCATAACTCAGCTTATTTCCCGAGTTGTTAAAAAGATATCGGGTGAAACCCTAAGGTTTGCTTAACTCGATCCCCCGAGGTTTGCTGGCGGCAACTTTTTGGGTCGAGGTCAGCCGGACGGTCTTGGTGACTGCCGCGCTGTGCCCATCCTTGGCCGTGATGGTCACGTGGTAGACGGCATCTTCCGGACCGCGAATCGGTGAACGGCACCACGCACGGTTGCGTCGCCGTCCACGTCCCGCTGTCGTTGTCCGGGTCGACGACATTCGCCCGAAAAAACCTGGTCATGGGTCAGACGGGGTGGGTCGTCCGCGGCGTCGATATTGATTCACGGAGGTCGTGCCGGCGACCATCTGCACCGTGGCTAATGCGAGTATCAGCGACGCAGCGTTTGTTTCCCTTCGCAACTAGGTGCTGTCGATTTGGCGCAACGCTGATGCTGTCGCGGCAACCGTCGATCGACAACCGGCTCTTGAAGTCGCCCCTTAACTCCGGGGCCGACTGCATCGTCGTGACTTCCCTTGGCGCCGAATCGAATTGCGATTCCACCAACAGAGAAGCGTCTCGAACACGCCGCTATTGGCTCAGTGCATGACCGCAGAGGCCCCCCGATGGCAATCGGAATAGCTGGCGTCGACGCATATCAGGTAAACCGATTTGCCACCCGGGCCTTCAGCGACGGGGGTCGGGTCACAGACCGCGGAGGTCGCGGATCAGCGGCGCCTGCGGCGGCGGAGCGTGGTGTCGAGCGAGTATGCGCCTGGTCCGGTGAACACCAGCAGGAAGAAGGCGAAGCAGAACAGGATCGCCTGCAGGCCGCCATTGCCACCCATCTCAGGGCCGACGATCGGCCAGAGCCCATGCGGCTGGTGCTGCCAGAAGTAGGCGACGGCCATATGGCCAGACGCGATGAACGCCGCTATGCGCGTGAACAGTCCCACCATGATCAGCAGACCGGTAACCAGCTCGATCACGCCGGCGTACCACACCGGCCAACTACCGGTCGGAACGTGAAAAGCGATCGGCCAGTCGAACAGCTTCGACGTGCCGAAAACTACGAAGAAGAAACCGAATACGGCACGGAACAGGCTCAGAACGGCGGGGGAGTACGTGTTGAGTCGAGCGTCCAGGGTCGTCATGGGCCGACTTTACGACGAAACAACAACGCGGGGCGAAGGGAATCCTCGCCCCGCGTTGTCCGACGTATGAATTAAACGTCGTAGTACAGCGCGACCTCGTACGGGTGCGGACGGATCTGCACGGGCAGAATCTCGTTCTCCCGCTTGTAACTGATCCAGGTCTCGACCAGGTCCTCGGTGAAAACGCCACCCTCCGTGAGGTATTCGTGGTCCTCCTCGAGACGGTCGATCACCGCCGAGAGCGACGTGGGCGCCTGCGGAATGTTGGCGGCCTCGTCCGGCGGCAACTCGTAGAGGTCCTTGTCGACCGGGGCCTGCGGCTCGATCTTCTTCTTGATGCCGTCCAGGCCGGCCATCATCATCGCCGCGAACGCCAGGTACGGGTTGCCCGAGCTGTCCGGGCAACGGAACTCGAGGCGCTTGGCCTTCGGGTTGTTGCCGGTGATCGGGATACGCACACACGCGGAACGGTTGCGCTGGCTGTACACCAGGTTGATCGGCGCCTCGTAGCCCGGCACCAGACGCTTGTAGGAGTTCACCGTCGGGTTGGTGAACGCCAGCAGCGACGGGGCGTGGTGCAGGATGCCGCCGATGTAGTGCCGCGCCGTATCGGACAGGCCCGCGTAGCCGGACTCGTCGTGGAACAGCGGGCTGCCGTCCTTCCACAGCGACTGGTGACAGTGCATGCCGGAGCCGTTGTCGCCGAACAGCGGCTTGGGCATGAACGTCACCGTCTTGCCCGCCTGCCACGCGGTGTTCTTGATGATGTACTTGAACAGCAGCAAGTCATCGGCGGCGTGCAGCAGCGTGTTGAACTTGTAGTTGATCTCGGCCTGCCCCGCGGTGCCCACCTCGTGGTGACCGCGCTCCAGCACGAAGCCTGCGTTCTGCAGGTTGGTGCACATCTGGTCGCGCAGGTCGACGTAGTGGTCGTACGGTGCGACGGGGAAGTAACCGCCCTTGGGGCGGACCTTGTAGCCGCGGTTGGCGCTGCCGTCGGACTCGACCGGTTCGCCGGTGTTCCACCAGCCGGACTCCGAGTCGATCTCGTAGAAGGTGCCGTTCATCCGCGAGTCGAAGGACACCGAGTCGAAGATGTAGAACTCGGCCTCGGCGCCGAAGTAAGCAGTGTCGGCGATGCCGGTGCTGGCCAGATAGTTCTCCGCCTTGCGGGCCACGTTACGCGGATCGCGGGAGTACGCCTCGCGAGTGAACGGGTCGTGCACGAAGAAGTTGAGGTTCAGCGTCTTGGCTTCGCGGAACGGGTCGATGCGCGCCGTGTCGGGATCGGGCAGCAGCATCATGTCGGACTCGTGGATCGACTGGAAGCCGCGCACCGACGAGCCGTCGAACGCCAGCCCGTCTTCAAAGACGCTCTCGTCGAACACCGAAGCCGGGACCGAGAAGTGCTGGACGACACCGGGCAGATCGCAGAACCGGATGTCGACGTATTGAACGTCTTCGTCCTTTATCTGCTTGATGATGTCGTCGGCGGTCTTTTCTGCCACGTAAGTACTCTCCTTATATCTGGTAAACCCGCGGGTTGACGCTATGGACACGATGTTGCACCGTCGTCAACCGCATGTTGCGCCGAAGTTACGCAATCTAGCTGCAGCGGCGGCAGTCGGGGCCGAAAAGGCCCCGCTTATCCTGACAGTATGGTCCGCTCGATTGGGTCCTGGTTGTCGGGTCCCGAACCGGGCTCTGACAGCCCGGACCAAGCACCCAATGACTATCCGGGCCAGCGGCTCGGTTTGCCGCAGACAGGCCCGCGATCACTGGCCCGGATGGGACGTCGCATCGCCGCCCTGTTTGTCGACTGGCTGATCGCCTACGGGCTCGCTGCGTTGGCGATGTCGTTCGGCTTGGTGTCGATCTCGACGCTGTCCACCGCCGTGCTGGTGATCTGGTTCGTGTTGGGTGCGGTGTCGGTGCGGTTGTTCGGATTCACCCCCGGCCAGCTTGCACTGGGCCTGATGGTGGTGCCCGTCGACGGCCGCTTGCACGTTGGCTTCGGCCGGGCACTCGCGCGAGGAGTGCTGATCGCTATCGTCATTCCGCCGTTGATCACCGACCGCGACCTGCGTGGGCTGCAGGATCGGGTAACCAACACCGCGGTCGTCAGACGCTAGCGCCTGCGCACAGTGCGTTGCACGCCGCGCATCTTGGCCTGCGTCGGCAGCGGGCCCTTCGGCATCGCGGCCGGGCCGACCTTGGTGCCCAGCGCGGCGAGCCGCGACTCCAACGAATCCATCTGCTTGGCCGTGATGTTGGCGGGCAGCTTCGTCATATGGCGTTCCAGCTTGGCCAGCGGAATTTCGCCCTCGCCGTTGCCGACCACGATGTCGTAGATCGGGATGTCGCCGACCAGGCGGGCGGTGCGCTTCTTCTCCTGAGCCAGCAGCGGTTTGACGCGTGTCGGCGACCCTTCGCCGACCAGGATCACACCCGGTCGGCCGATCACCCGGTGGACCGCGTCGAAGTGGCCGGTCGCGGCCACGCCAGGAGTGACGCGCCACTTGCCGCGCATGTTGTCCAGCGCCCAAGCCGCTGCTCCGGTCTGGCCCTCGGCCTTGCGGTAGACGGACTTCTGCGCGCGGCGGCCGAAGATGACGAACGCCACGAGGGCGCCGAGCACGACGCCCAGCGGGATCATCATCCAACCGGTGAAGCCGCCGGCGACGGTCCCGAAGACCACCGACGCCGCCACGATCAGCACGAACGCGCCGATCATGTAAGGCAGCAGCCGCTTGTCCTCTTTGCGCTGTATCTGAAACGCCTGCCACAGCTGGCTGCGCCGCTGCTTGGAGGCCGCCTTGCGCGCCGCCTTGGCCTCGGCCTTGGCGGCCTTCGCCTGTGCAGGATTGCTGGATTTCGCCATTACGTCAGGATACGGCCGGACGAGACGCGACGGCCTTGGCGTACAGCCTGCCCGCGCGATACGAGGATCGGACCAGCGGCCCGGCGAGCACCCCGGCGAAGCCAAGCGCCAAGGCGAACTGCTCGTGTTCGACGAACTCTTCGGGCTTGACCCACCGCTCCACCGGGTGATGCCGCACCGACGGCCGCAGATACTGCGTGATCGTGACGATGTCGCAGCCGGCGTCATGCAGATCCGTCAGCGCCGTGCGCACCTCGTCGGGCGTCTCACCCATACCCAGGATCAGGTTGCTCTTGGTGACGAGTCCGGATTCACGGGCGGCGGTCAGCACCGCAAGGCTGCGGTCGTAGCGGAACGCGGGGCGGATCCGCTTGAAGATGCGTGGCACGGTTTCGACGTTGTGGGCCAACACTTCTGGCCGCGATTCGAAAACCTGCTCAAGCAACGCCGGTTCGCCGTTGAAGTCCGGTATCAGCAACTCGACACCGGTGTTCGGGTTGAGCCGGCGGATGGCGCGCACGGTTTCGGCGTACAGCCACGCGCCGCCGTCGGGCAGGTCGTCGCGGGCCACCCCCGTGACGGTCGAGTAGCGCAGCCCCATGGCCTGGACGCTCTCGGCGACGCGCCTCGGTTCGTCACGGTCGAGCTCGGTTGGCTTACCGGTGTCTATCTGGCAGAAGTCACAGCGACGGGTGCACTGTTCACCGCCGATCAGGAACGTCGCCTCGCGGTCTTCCCAGCATTCGAAGATGTTGGGGCAACCGGCCTCTTCGCACACGGTGTGCAGACCTTCGCGGCGCACCAGCGCTTTGAGTTCCTTGTACTCCGGGCCCATCTTGGCTCGGGTCTTGATCCACGGCGGCTTGCGCTCGATCGGCGTCTCGGCGTTGCGCACCTCGAGACGCAGGAGTTTGCGACCTTCCGGAGTGACTGTCACTATGTCAATGCTACTGATAGGCGGCCGTCGAGCGCGTCACACACGGCTTCGGCCACTTGCGTCGTGACGTCCTGCACGCCGACGCGGCGGCCTAGTTCGGCGGTCAACGATGTCACGCCTGCGTCCGCAATCCCGCACGGCACGATTGCGGAGAACGCGCTCAGGTCGCAGTCGCAGTTGAGAGCGAACCCGTGCAGCGTCGTAGCGCGGGACACCCGGATGCCGATGGCGCCGACCTTGCGCGCCGGGCGCACACCATCGGAGGGCACCCAGACGCCGGAGCGGCCCTCGACGCGTCCCACCTCGAGCCCCAACTGCGCGCACACCTTGATCATTGATTCCTCAAGGCGGCGAACGAAATTCACCACATCCAACGGTTCAGCCAGACCGATGATCGGATAGCCGACCAGCTGTCCGGGCCCGTGCCAGGTGATCTTGCCGCCGCGATCGGTGTCGACGACCGGGGTGTCGTCGACGGGACGCTCCTGCGGAAGTGTGCGACGGCCGGCGGTGTACACGGAGGGGTGCTCGAGTAGGAGGAGGGTGTCGGGTCCGCTGGCGACCCGCGCGTCTGCCAGCTCACGCTGAAGCTTCCAGGCCGCCTGATAGTCGACGGTGCCGAGCCGCCGTACCTCGACGGGCGAGGTGGCCGACCGGATGGATGCCGCCATAGGCAAAACGCTACTCCCCAGCTGCGCGGGGACCCCAGTCATGAAACGTTCTTAGCGGTCGCGAACGCCAGCGCCTCGCCGATGGTGTTGTGGTGGAAGGTGAAACCCGCGCGCTCCAAGGCCGCCGGAATGGCGCGCTGTCCGCCGAGCAGGCCCTCGTCGGCGAACTCGCCAAACAGCGTGCGCAGCGCGAAACCGGGGACCATCAACGGAGTCGGCCGGTTCACGGCACGGCCGAGCGCGGCGGTGAACTCGGCGTTCGTCACCGGTGCGGGCCCGGTCAGGTTGACCGGGCCCGACAGTTCGTCGTGCGAAATCGCGAACAGCAACGCGCGGACCTCGTCCTCGATGCTGATCCACGGCATGTACTGGCGGCCGTTGCCCAGCCGTGCGCCGAGGCCCAACGAGAACAGTGGCTTGATGCGGGACAGGATGCCGCCCGCGGGCGCGAGCACCAGCCCGGTGCGCACCAGCACCACCCGGGCCCCGTCCAACCGGGCGGGGGCCGTCGCGGCCTCCCAGTCCTGGCACAGCTGCGGGAGAAAGCCCTCGCCAGGCGGCGCGGTCTCGTCGGTGGTGCGGCCGCGGGTGTCGCCGTAATAGCCGACCGCGCTGGCGTTGATCAGCGCCGGCACCCCGGCCTCGACCACCGCGGCCGACAACACCTCGGTCGGTCCGATACGGCTGTCCCGCAGGCTCTGCTTGAACGCGCCCGACCAGCGCTTCTCGCCCACGTTGACGCCGCAAAGATTCACAACAGCATCGACTCCACGCAACGTCGACGCATCGAACTCGCCGGTGTCGGGATTCCAGAACACCTCGTCGGCATTGGACGGCGCGCGGCGCACGATGCGGAGCACCTTGCGGTCGGTGGCCCGCAACGCGTACACCAACGCCGAGCCGATCAGACCGGACGAACCGGCAATTGCGACGACCGGGTTGGCCACTCCTCTACAGTCCCAGATCTGCCTCGAACGCGCCTTCTTCGAGACGACGCTTGATCGTGGTCAAGAAGCGGCCGGCGTCGGCACCATCGATCAGCCGGTGGTCGTAGGTCAGCGGCAGATAGCTGACCGACCTGATACCAATCGACTCGTTGCCGTTCTCGTCGACGATTACCCGGGGCCGCTTCACGATCGCGCCCGTGCCGAGCATCGCCGCCTGTGGCGGAACGAGGATCGGGGTGTCGAACAGCGCTCCCTGGCTACCGATGTTGGTGATCGTGAACGTGCCGCCGGACAGTTCGTCCGGCTTGAGGTCACCGGACCTGGCCCGCGCTGCGATGTCGGCGATCGCGCGAGCCAGACCGCCAAGCGACAGATCACCAGCGTTGTGGATCACCGGCGACAGCAGACCCTGTTCGGTGTCGACCGCGACGCCGAGGTGCTCGGCGTCGTAGTAGGTGATCTCCTTGGTTTCCTCGTTGTAGCTGGCGTTGACGTTCGGATGGATCTTCAGCGCGTCGATCACCGCGCGGGCGATGAACGGCAGGTACGTCAGGTTGACGCCTTCGCGTTCGGCGAACGATGTCTTCGCCTTGGCCCGCAGCGCCACGATCTTGGTCATGTCGACCTCGTGGGTTTGCGTCAATTGCGCTGTGGCCTGCAGGGATTCGCGTGTCTTCTTCGCGGTGATCTGCCGGATTCGGCTGGCCTTCTGGGTGGTGCCCCGTAGATGCGCCAGGCCGGGAGCGGGCGTCGGCGCTGCCGCGGCGGGCGCCTTGGCCGGTGCCTCCTTCGAGGGCTCCGGCGTCGGAGGTGCCTTCTTGGCCTCCGCTGCGGCCAGCACGTCCTGCTTGCGGATGCGGCCCCCGACACCGGTGCCTTTCACCGACGCCAGGTCAATGTCGTTCTCGGCGGCAAGCTTTCGCACCAGTGGGGTCACATATGGACCGGCTTCGGCCGACGTCGGCGATGGTTCGGGGGCTTGCTTCGGCTCCGGCTTGGGCTCAGGCTTTGCCTCTTGCTTGGGTTCTGGCTTCGGCTCGGGCTTGGGCTCTGCCTTCGGTTCCGGTTTCGCTTCTTCTTCGGGCGCTTCTTGTTTGGGTTCGGGTTTCGGTTCGGGCTTGGGTTGCGGCTCTTCGGCCGGGGCCGCACCCTCGTCGCCGATCTTGGCGAGTTCGCCTCCCACTGCGACGGTGTCGTCCTCCTCGGCGGTGATGGACAGCAGAGTGCCGGCCACCGGCGACGGGATCTCGGTATCGACCTTGTCGGTGGACACCTCGACCAACGGCTCGTCCACCTCCACCTTGTCGCCGACCTTCTTCAGCCACCGGGTCACGGTGCCCTCCGTGACCGACTCACCCAGCTCGGGCATTTTCACCGACGTGGCCTCGCCTGAACCGGAGGACTGTGCGGCAGGCTGGGATTCGGTCTCCGGCTCCGGCTGCTCCTCTTCTTCGGAAGCCGGTTCGGGTTGAGCGGACGGTTCCTCGGCGGGCTTCTCTTCTTCGGCCGGCTTCTCTTCGGCGGCGGGCTCCTCTTTGGCCGGCTGCTCGCCGTCGGATTCACCAGCGTCGCCGATCACTGCGAGTTCGCCGCCGACCTCAACCGTGTCGTCCTCCTGGGCGACGATCTTCTGCAACACCCCCGCGGCCGGCGAGGGGATCTCGGTATCGACCTTGTCGGTGGAGACTTCGAGTAATGGCTCGTCCTGCTCCACCGTGTCGCCCTCTTGCTTGAGCCAGCGGGTGACAGTCCCCTCTGTGACGCTCTCACCGAGTGCGGGCATCTGGACGGAGATGGCCATGTGCGTGGGCTCCCTCGAACGATCAGGCGCAGGTGGTCGAATGTCGGTTCCATCCTGTCACGTCCGGACCGACTGTTCGTCGCAGACCTGAGGTCTCGCGGCTCTGGCACTATCGAAGGAGGTAGAGCCGGAAAGGAGTAGGGCCGAGGTGGGACTGTTCGACAGGTTCCGTGGCCGCGGCGGCGCAGGTTCCGACGGCCACGATCCGGCAGCGGATCTGCGCTATCTGCGCCAGTGGATCGCGCAACGCACGGGCGTGGAAGCGTTCGTCGAACCCAAGACCACCGTCACCGACGTCACGGTGGTGCTGGTTGCCGCCGACGGCGAATGGACCCGGCGCCGCGCCGGCGGCGATGCCGGCGCCCGGCGGCTGTCGGAGCGCCTCAACATCCCGGTCTACGACGTGCAGAAGGTGGGCTACCCGCAACGGATGCGCGACTACGACGCCCGCCGTCGTATCGAACGGCAACGCGCCATCCGCGAGGAGCTCGAGGAGCGCTGATACGGTACCTGCGGTCCCACTAAATTGTGTGGAGGGTATGCGATGGCAACGCAGCATTTCGTGGACGCGGGTGACGATGTCCGGATCGCGGTCTACGAGGAGGGCAATCCCGACGGGCCCACGTTGATACTGGTCCACGGCTGGCCCGATTCGCATGTGCTGTGGGACGGTGTGGTGCCGCTGCTGGCCGACCGGTTCAGGATCGTGCGCTATGACAACCGGGGGGTTGGCAAATCGTCTGTGCCCAAAGCGGTTTCGGAGTACACGATGGGCCGTTACGCCGACGACTTCGCCGCCGTGGTGGATGCGGTAGCGCCAGGGGAGCGGGTTCATGTGCTCGCTCATGACTGGGGATCGGCGGGGATGTGGGAATACCTGGCGCGGCCAAGCGCCCGCGATCGAATCGCCTCGTTCACCTCGGTGTCCGGCCCCAGTGGCGACCACATCAACCGCTACATCATCGAAAACCTCAAGCGGCCATATCGCCCGCGATTGTTCCTGCGCGGGCTGAGCCAGCTGCTGCGCTTCACCTACATGGGTTTCTTCTCGATACCGCTGCTGCCGCGTGTTCTGGTCCGCGCCGCGTTCGGCGCTGGGCTGATGGATCGCATGCTGAGGTCGCGCGACGGCATACCGGCCGACAGGATCCATCATTCGGACACCTTCGCCATCGACGCCGCCAACAGCATGAAGGTGTACGGCGCCAACTACCTGCGCACCATGACCAGTGCGCGCACCGACCACTACGTCGACGTGCCGGTGCAGGTCATCGTCAACACCAACGACCCGTATGTGCGGCCGTACGTCTACGACGACACCTCCAAATGGGTGCCGCGGTTGTGGCGTCGCAACATCAAAGCGGGCCACTGGTCACCGATGTCGCATCCTCACGTGCTTGCCGCATCGGTCACCGAACTCGTCGACTTCCTCGAGGGCGAGCCGCCGACGCGTGCGCTGCTGCGGGCGCAGGTCGGCCGTCCGCGTGAATACTTCGGTGACACATTGGTTTCCGTCACCGGCGCGGGCAGCGGCATCGGCCGTGAGACCGCGCTGGCGTTTGCGCGTGAGGGCGCAGAGGTGGTTGTCAGTGACATCGATGAGGCCGTCGCCAAGGAGACCGCTGCGCAGATCACCGCACGCGGCGGAGTCGCGCACGCCTACCGGCTGGACGTCGCCGACGCCGACGCCGTCGAGCAGTTCGCCGAGCAGATCAGTGTCGCCCACGGCGTGCCCGACATTGTGGTCAACAACGCAGGTGTCGGCCACGCAGGGCTGTTCCTCGACACCCCGCGCGAAGAGTTCGACCGCGTCCTCGCGATCAACTTCGGCGGAGTCGTCAACTGCTGCAGGTCGTTTGGCCGCCGACTCGTCGACCGTGGCACCGGCGGGCACATCGTCAACATTTCGTCGATGGCCGCCTACTCGCCGCAGCAGTCGATGAATGCGTACTCCACCAGCAAGGCCGCGGTGTTCATGTTCGGCGACTGCCTGCGCGCCGAACTCGACCGCGCCGGGGTTGGGCTCACAACTGTGTGTCCCGGCGTGATCAACACGAACATCGTGCACACCACGAGATTCGACGTTCCTGTCGCAATGCAAGCCAAAGTGGAGGCGCGTCGCGCGCAGCTTGAAAAGGCTTTCGCCGCACGCAGATACGGGCCCGACAAGGTGGCCAAGGCGATCGTGTCGGCCGTCAAGAAGAACAAGCCCATCCGGCCCGTGGCGCCGGAGGCGTATTTCGTCTACGGCGTCGCGCACCTGCTGCCGCAGGCGATGCGCAGTTCCGCGCGCGCCAGCGTGATGTAGCTAGCCGTTCGCGACGACATCCTCGAGCACCGCGAACATCGTGCGGGTCGGCACGCCTGTACCGCCCTTGCCGGTGTAACCCCATGGGCCGCCGGTGTTGTAGGCGGGCCCGGCGATGTCGATATGCGCCCACTGCACTCCGTCCGCGACGAACTCGCGCAAATAGGTGCCGGCCACGAGCATCCCGGCGTAGCGGGAGCCGCTGACGTTGGCCAGGTCCGCCACCGTCGACTTGAGGTCGTCCTTGAGCTCCTCGGGCAGCGGCATCGGCCAGCCGTTCTCGCCGGCGTCCTGCGACAGCTTCGCAACCCGGTCGCGGAACTCGTCGCTGCCCATGACGCCGGGTGTGCGTGCACCGAGAGCCACCGTCTGGGCGCCTGTCAACGTCGAGGTTTCGATCAGATAGTCGGGATTGTCCTCGCAGGCCCGCACGATCGCGTCGGCCAGGATCAACCGTCCCTCGGCGTCGGTGTTGAGCACCTCGACGGTGATGCCGCCGTACTGGGTCAGCACGTCGCCGGGACGCTGTGCGGTCGAGGACGGCATGTTCTCCGCCATCGGCACGGTCGCGATCACGTCGATCGGCAATTTCTGCTTGGCCGCCAGTACGACGGTGGCGATGACGGCGGCCGCACCGCCCATGTCGGAGGTCATGTGGTGCATGTTGGCCGCCGGCTTGATCGAAATGCCGCCCGTGTCGAACGTGATGCCCTTGCCGACGAGCGCCACCGTCTTGCCGCCGCGTTTGGCGCCGCGATATGCCAGGCGCACCAGCCGAGGCGGCCGTGACGAGCCCTTGCCCACACCGACCACGCCGCCGTAACCCGCCTTGGTGAGCGCCTTATCGTCGAGCACCTCGACTTCGAGACCGGCCTCTTCGCCCAAAGCCTTTGCCCGCTTGGCGAATTCGTCGGGGAACAAGTGGCTCGGCGGCGTGTTGACCAGATCGCGGGCAGTGGCCACCGCGGCCGCGATCGCCGCCCCACGTGCGGCTTCTGCCTTGGTCCGGCCCTTGGTGTCGGCCGCGAGCACCGTGATCGACTTCAGGCCGGCGTCCTTGGGCGCGGTCTTCTCGCTGCGGAAATCGGTGAACCGGTAAGCGCCGAGGATCAGCCCCTCGACGGCCGCGCCGAGATCGACCACCGACAGCGTCGTCACGACGGATTCGGTCTTGTCCAACGACCGCGCGGCCACGCCCGCCGCCCGCCGGATCTTGTCGGCGGGCCACTCGTCGCGCGGTGCGCCCAGCCCGACCGCCAATACGCTCGCCACCGGCAGCGACCCGATCACCAGCCGGTTGAGCTGACCTTCGCCGCCCGACGCGCCGATCGCACGCAGCCCCGACTCGATCTCACCGATCGCGTCCCCGCCCAGATACGGCTCGCCGGCCAGGACGGACGGCGAATCGTCACCGCTGACAACGGGAACGATCAGCACGGCGTCGGTCGCGCCTTTCGGCAGTTTCGAGCTGACGGTGACGCTGGGGGCCTGATAACCGGGAATTGCGGGGCTCACGAGCGTCCACCCTAAGGTGTGAACCGTGAGCGAAGCATTGCATGGGCCTCTCGAGGATCGTCATCGTCAACTCGGCGCCAGTTTCGCCGAATTTTCCGGCTGGCTGATGCCGGTGAGCTATGCGGGCACCGTGAGCGAGCACACCGCGACCCGGAACACCGTCGGGCTTTTCGATGTCAGCCATCTCGGCAAGGCGCTGGTGCGAGGGCCCGGAGCGGCCGACTACGTCAACTCCGCGTTTACCAACGACCTTCGCCGTATCGGGCCGGGCAAGGCGCAATACACGTTGTGCTGCACCGATTCCGGAGGTGTTGTCGACGACCTGATCGCCTACTACGTCTCCGATGACGAGATCTTCTTGGTGCCCAACGCCGCCAACACCCCCGCGGTCGTCGCCGCGCTGAAAGAGCGCGCACCCGCGGGCATCACGATCACCGACGAACACAGGTCTTATGCCGTACTCGCGGTGCAGGGCCCCAAATCGGCCGAGGTGGTCGGCGGTTTGGGTCTGCCGACCGATATGGACTACATGGGATATGCCGACGCGGATTTCAGCGGCGTTCGGGTGCGCGTGTGCCGCACGGGTTACACCGGCGAGCACGGGTACGAACTGCTCCCGCCATGGGATGAGGCCGGTGTGGTCTTCGATGCCCTGGTCGACGCGGTCGGCGGCGCCGACGGAGAGCTCGCCGGTCTGGGCGCGCGTGACACGTTGCGCACGGAAATGGGTTATCCCTTGCATGGTCACGAGCTGTCGCTGGACATCTCGCCGCTGCAGGCCCGCTGCGGCTGGGCCATCGGGTGGAAAAAGGATGCATTCTGGGGCCGCGAAGCGCTGCTGGCAGAAAAGGAATCCGGACCGCGCCGGCTTCTGCGCGGGCTGAAAGCCACCGGCCGGGGTGTGTTGCGGCCCGATTTGACCGTGCTCGACGGTGACACCCCGATTGGGGTGACGACGTCGGGAACCTTTTCTCCGACTTTGAAAGTCGGTATCGCGCTGGCACTTCTGGACAGCGATAAAGACATCGCGGACGGGCAGACCGTTTCGGTCGACGTCCGCGGCCGCGGACTGGAGTGTGAGGTGGTCAAACCGCCGTTTATCGAGGCAAAAACCCGGTAGCTAGCGGATATACAATCGCCTCATGACTGACGGCCCCCTCGAGTTCACCGTTGAGCGCAACCCGAATGCGGCCAGCGATGAGGTACGGGCGTCGATTCTGTCCGATCCGCCGTTCGGTCAATTCCACACCGACCACATGGTGTCGATCGACTACGTCGCAGGCAAGGGTTGGCACAACGCACGGGTGATGCCGTACGGCCCGATCGAACTCGATCCGTCCGCGATCGTCCTGCACTACGCGCAAGAGGTGTTCGAAGGGCTCAAGGCTTACCGCTGGGCGGACGGCTCGATCGTGTCGTTCCGGCCGGAGGCCAACGCCAGGCGTCTGCGGACCTCGGCGCGGCGGCTGGCCATCCCGGAGCTGCCCGAAGAAACGTTCATCGAGTCGCTGCGCCAGCTGATCGCTGTCGACGAGCCGTGGGTGCCGCCGGCCGGGGGCGAGGAGTCGCTGTATCTGCGGCCCTACATCTTCGCCACCGAACCCGGTCTGGGTGTGCGTCCGGCGACCGAATACCGCTACCTGGTCATCGCCTCTCCTGCCGGGGCGTACTTCAAGGGCGGCATCAAGCCGGTCAGCGTGTGGCTGTCTCACGAATATGTGCGCGCCTGCCCAGGAGGTACCGGCGCGGCCAAGTTCGGCGGCAACTACGCCGCATCGCTGTTGGCGCAGGCCCAAGCCGCCGAGAACGACTGCGATCAGGTGGTGTGGCTCGACGCCACCGAGCGCCGCTACGTCGAAGAAATGGGCGGGATGAACCTGTTCTTCGTGTTCGGCAGCGGCGGCACCGCCAGGCTCGTCACGCCGGAGCTGTCCGGGTCTATCCTGCCCGGCGTCACGCGAGATTCCTTGCTGCAGTTGGCAACTGATGCCGGATTCGCCGTCGAGGAGCGCAAGATCGACGTCGACGAATGGCAGAAGAAGGTCGCGGCGGGGGAGATCACCGAGGTGTTCGCCTGCGGCACGGCGGCCGTCATCACGCCCGTCGCCAAGGTCAGGCACGCCGACGGCGAGTTCACCATCGCCGACGGCGGACCCGGCGAGATCACGATGGCCCTGCGGGATACGTTGACCGGAATCCAGCGAGGCACCTTCGCCGACACGCACGGCTGGATGGCGCGGCTCAGCTGATAGCCAGGCCGACGGCGGCCACCGTCGTCGTCACCTCGATCGCGGAGCCCAAAACATCGCCCGTGATTCCGCCGAACCGGCGCACGCAGTGCGCCACGAGCGCGGCGCCGCACGCCAGCCCGACGACGACGGCGAGTGGTCCCTGCCATGGACGGGCGTCGGCGAACACCGCCAGCCCCGCGACAGCGACCACCCACGCCAGCACGGTCGCGGCGGGCTGTGTGCCTGCAACGCGCGCGCCGAGCGTGCTGCCGGCCGCAGCAGGCACCGATCGCCGGCACGCCGCGACCGCAGCCACCCGGCCGGCCATCACGGCGACGATTGCGGCGACCGCGCTCAACTGCGCGAACGCAAGGGACTGCAGCAAGATCGCGACGACCACCGCGGCCACGCCGAACGGGCCAGCCGAGCCGTCGCGCATCACCTCCAGCGCCCGCTCTGGCGGCCCATAACAACCCAACGCGTCGGCGGTATCCGAAAGCCCGTCGATGTGCAGGCCCCGCGTCGCCACCAGAAGAACCGCCACCGCGAGTGCACCGGCCAGTGGGCTGCCCTCGCCGAACGCCCACTCTGATGCCGTGATGACCCCGGCGGCAAGTGCGCCGAGCGCGGCGCCGACGAGCGGCAGGGCCGTCATGACGCCCCGGCCTATGCTGGCGGAACTCCGCACCGGAAGGATGGTTCCGAACGCGAATGCCCCTGTGGCCGAACGGATCACGTGGTGACGCCGGCCTCGTCAAAGGTCGCCATCGATGCCAGTGTCGCGACCGCGGCGCGCACGATGGGCAACGCGACGGCGGCGCCGGTTCCCTCGCCGAGCCGCATCCGCATGTCGACTATCGGTTCGAGTTCGAGGTGCTGCAGCGCCACGGCATGGGCCGGTTCGGTGGAGCGATGGCCTGCCTGCCACCACTGCCGCGCGCCCGGCGCGAGCGCCTCGGCGACCAGCGCGGCAGCGGTTACCACCACGCCGTCGAGCAGCAGCGGCGTGCGTCGTACTGCGGCCTGCGCGCAAAAGCCCGCCATCGCCGCGAGATCGGCCCCTCCGCAAACCCTCAGCAGGTCAACGGGATTCGCGGTCAGGCCGCGGGCGCGGTAGAGGGCGTCGCGCACCGCGGCGGTCTTGCGGGCCCACGCAGCGTCGTCGATGCCGGTTCCCCTGCCCACTACGGCGACGGGTTCGGACTCCGTCAGGGCGGCAATCAATGTGGTTGCCGCCGTGGTGTTTCCGATTCCCATATCGCCCGCGATCAACAGATCCGCGCCGGAATCGACCTCTTCGTCGGCGATTCGCCGACCCGCCTCGACCGCCGTCATCGCCTCGTCGGCGGTCATCGCGTCCTCGACGGCGATGTTGCCGCTGGCCCGCCGGACCTTGTGCGCGCCGATCGACGGCGACAGCGGCTCGGCGACGTCGACGGCGATGTCGACCACCCGCACGCTGGCCCCTGCGGCCTCGGCCAGCACGTTGATCGCGGCGCCGCCTGCGTCGAAGTTGGCGACCATCTGCGCGGTGACCTCTGCCGGGTACGCCGACACCCCGGAGGCCGCAACGCCGTGGTCACCGGCGAACACCACCACCCGGGGTCGCTCGAATTGTTTTGGGGGACATACACCTTGGCACGACGACACCCACACGGACAGGTCCTCGAGCCGGCCCAGAGAGCCGGGGGGTTTGGTCAACCGGTTCTGCCGGTCCCGCGCCGCGGCGGCCACCTCGGCATCCGGCACCGTGATCGGCGCAAACTCGATCACGACGCTTCCTTGACGGTCATCGGTTGGCCGGCGATCACCAGCACAACCCTGTCGCACAACGCGGCCAGCCGTTGATTCAGGCAGCCGAGCTCGTCGGCGAACCTGCGCCCCGATGCCGTCGGGGGCACCACGGTGAGCCCCACTTCGGGGGTGACCAGGGCAAGCGGCGCGCTGAAGGCGCTCACCGCATCGAGCAGATCGTCGACGTCATCGGCCACTGAGCCATCCGTCCATGCATGGCGGCGATCCATGACAGCGGTCAGCCAGCCACCGACGTCGTCGACCAGCGTCGCGACTGTTGCGTTGGTACGCAACTGTTTTGGCACGTCGGTTGTTTCGACGGTTGTCCAGTGTGACGGGCGCCGCGACCGGTGTGCCTGTATTCGCGCCGCCCAGTCGGCGTCACCGCCGGGGGCCGCACCGGTGGCGATGTAGCGCACCTCGCGCTCGTCGCGAGTCGACTCGGAGATGACCGTCTCCGCCCACTTTGATTTACCCGACCGGATACCACCGAGCACCAGCGTGCGCACCGGCGGTCAGGCGATCTTGTCGCCGCGATTGACCTGCGGCCGCGGCGCGCGCATCCGGCGCAGCTGTGACGCGCGGCTTGCTGCGTAAAAGCCGAGTTTCCAACCGCTTTCGGTGTTGTCCGGGAACTTCTGTTGCACAAGTTTGTTCGCTTTGCGGCCCACGAAGAATCCGTCGATCACCATGACCAGGACGAGCACCAGCATGGCGGGGGAGAGCAGACGCTGCACCTGAACCGACGGCACAGCGAGCATGACGAAGATCAGCATCAGCGCCGCGGGCATGAACAGGCCGAGCACGTTGCGGCGCGCATCCACCACGTCTCGAACGAATCGGCGCACCGGCCCCTTGTCGCGTGGCAGCAGGTAGGCGTCCTCGCCCGCCATCATCTTTTCGCGCCGGTCGGCCATGTCGGAGCGGCGGGCCACCTTCTCGGCCCTGCGTTCCTCGCGGGACAGCTTCGGACCGCCCAATTCCTTGCGCCGGCGGCGCGCCTCAGCGGCGGTCAGCGGCGCCGGCGCGACAGGGCCGCGCTTGCGGGCGGCCTGACTGCGTTTCGGGGTCGGCCTGCCCTTGGGGGCGGTGGTTCTCGACGGGGTGATCTCCTGGCCGGTCGCGTCGTCGGACACGGCCGAGTCGGCCTCATTCTCCGAGTCCGGGTTGTGTTTCTTGCGGCCCAGCAGGTTCACGCCTGTCAGGGTACTTTGCCGTGATGCGGGTACTGATCGCCCCCGACTGCTTCGGTGACAGTCTTACCGCGGTCCAGGCCGCCGAGGCGATCGCCGCCGGATGGCATAGCGCCCGCCCAGATGACGACCTGATCCTGGCGCCGCAGTCCGACGGCGGCCCAGGCTTCGTTGGCGTGCTGGCAGGCCGGTTGGGCGAGGTGCACACACTGCGAGTCAAGGGCCCGCTGACCGCCGAGGTGTGCGCGGAATGGGTGCTTGACTCGGTTCCGCCGGCCACCGCCTACATCGAATGCGCACAGGCGTGTGGGCTGGCGTTGCTCGGCGGCCCGCCGACCGTGCAGACCGCACTCGAGGCGCACAGCAGGGGCGTGGGCCAGCTGATCGCGGCAGCGGTGACCGCGGGGGCGGGCCGGATCGTGGTCGGGCTCGGCGGCAGCGGCTGCACCGACGGCGGCCGAGGCATGGTCGATGAGCTTGGCGGGCTGGCGCAGGCTCGCACGCTGCTTGCCGGTGTCGAGCTGATCGCCGCCACCGATGTCGAGCATCCGCTGCTCGGGCCGATGGGCGCCGCGAGGGTGTTCGGGCCGCAGAAGGGCGCGGATCCGGAGACGGTCGTCCTCTTGGAGCGGCGACTGCAGGACTGGGCCGTCGAGCTGAACGCGGCGGCGGGCCGGACCGTCAGTGACGAAGCCGGCGCAGGCGCCGCAGGCGGCATCGGCGCGGCATTGTTGGCGCTCGGCGGTCGCCGCGAATCCGGGGCGTCGATCATCGCCGAACACACACGGTTGGCCGACGATGTGGCGGCCGCGGAACTGGTGATCACCGGCGAAGGCCGGTTCGACGACCAATCCCTGCACGGCAAAGTCGTGAGCGCGATCTCCGGGGCGTCGCGGGCCCGGCACATCCCGGTGCTCGTGCTCGCCGGCCAAGTGACGCTCGACGGTGTGGCCCTGGATAACGCGGGGATCGCCGCGGCGTACTCGATCGCCGACCACGCCGGTTCGGTGCGGCTGGCCATCGACGATGCGGCAAACCAGCTCACGGGTTTGGCGAGTGTGACGGCCGCGACCTGGGGATAAGTCGGGAATAGGGCGCAAACAAGGTACCGTTGATGTGGTGGACCAACGGTCTACCCACGAACATGCCCTAGGGGAGAAGTAATGACTGTTCAGGACCAGACCAGCACCGCCACCCACGGCGTCACCCTCACCGACGCCGCGGCCGCCAAGGCGAAGGCGCTGCTGGACCAGGAGGGTCGTGACGACCTGGCCCTGCGCATTGCCGTCCAGCCAGGCGGATGCGCCGGCCTGCGCTACAACCTGTTCTTCGATGACCGTGCACTCGACGGCGATCTGACCGCGGAGTTCGGCGGCGTCATGCTGACCGTTGACCGCATGAGCGCCCCCTACGTGCAGGGCGCGACGATCGACTTCGTCGACACCATCGAAAAGCAGGGTTTCACCATCGACAACCCCAACGCGACGGGGTCGTGTGCCTGCGGCGACTCCTTCAACTGAGTCAGTACTGACCGGCCGTTCGCGGCAAGTACGAACACACCAGCACCTCGTTGTCCTGTGAGAGCAGCTGTGCGACGGCCTGCTGCTCGTCGTCGCCGGACTGGCCTCGTGATCCGCTCGCGGGGGCGACCTTCATCGTGAACAGCACCTGCGCCTGATTCGGCGACCACTGCACCATCTTGTCGATCGACGTCACCTCGGCCTTGCTGTACTGCTTGCGGAAGGCATCGCTGGACAGGCTGGCCAGCGCCAGGTCAGATCGGCGCTCCTTGACCGCGTCGAACAGCCCGCACAGGGTGTGTCGTGCCACGGTCTTGTCGTCACCCTTGGAGAGGGCGTCCAGATACTCCTGAATTGCGGCCTTGGCCGAGGCATCGCTGAGTGTGGTGCGGTTGGTGGATTTCCCGCTGCCCGCCGCGAACACAATCGCCGTCACCACAGCGGCGACGATGGCGAGTACCACTGCCACACCGGCGATCAGTTTGGTGCGCCGCCGTTTCGGATATTGCACCGGCGGCGGCAGCATTCCCGGATATGGCGACGGGACATTGTCCGGATACGGCTGCGCGGCGTCTCGCGGTGGAAAGGGCTGCTGGGGAAATGATTCGGGGTACATTTGCGGGCCGACGGGTCCGGTGCCGTATTCGGGCGGGTACGGACCTGCCATGTATTTGCTCCCCGGAGGTGTCTTGATGAAATCGCTTGTCTACAGTGACCGGGCGGGCACTTGTACGCAGGTTATCGCACGGCCGGCCAGTGCCCCCGCCGAGAACGTTAGTCTGGATAAGGTTATCTAGGCGACTTAACAAACGAAGGGTGACGTTTCGTGACCATTGCGGTGACGGGATCCATTGCGACCGACCATCTCATGCGCTTTCCCGGTCGGTTCTCCGAGCAGCTTTTGGCCGATCACCTGCAAAAGGTGTCACTGAGCTTTTTGGTCGACGATCTGGTGGTCCACCGCGGTGGCGTCGCCGGCAACATGGCGTTCGCGATCGGTGTGCTCGGCGGTGACGTGGCACTGGTCGGCGCCGCTGGCAAGGACTTCGACGACTATCGGCAGTGGCTGACATCGCACGGAGTGAACTGCGACAACGTCCTGATCTCCGACTCGGCGTACACCGCGCGCTTCGTCTGCACGACCGATGAGGCCATGGCCCAGATCGCCTCCTTCTACCCGGGGGCGATGTCCGAGGCCCGCAACATCAAGCTCGCCGACGTCGTATCACGAACGGGCACAACCGATCTCGTGATAGTCGGGGCTAACGATCCCGACGCGATGTTCCTGCACACCGAGGAGTGCCGCAAGCTGGGGTTGGCCTTTGCCGCCGATCCGAGTCAGCAGCTGGCCCGGTTGTCAGGCGATCAGATCCGCCAGTTGATCGACGGCGCGGCCTATCTGTTCACCAACGACTACGAATGGGATCTTCTGCTGCAGAAATCCGGGTGGTCCGAGGCCGAGGTGATGGGCCAGATCCAGATGCGCATCACGACATTGGGGGAGAAGGGCGTCGACATCGTCGGCCGCGACGGCACTTTCGTCCACGTCGATGTGGTGCCCGAAACGCACAAGGACGATCCCACCGGCATCGGCGACGCGTTCCGCGCAGGCTTTTTGACCGGCCGCAGCGCCGGGTTGAGCCTCGAGCGGTCGGCCCAGCTCGCGTCGATGGTCGCCACGCTGGTGCTGGAAGCGCCCGGCCCGCAGGAGTGGACGTGGGACAAGGATGCCGCGGTGAAGCGACTGGGTGACGCCTATGGAGCGGATGCGGCTAAGGAAATCGCCGCAGCCCTCGCCTAGAGCTGGACCGGGTACGTCGGCTCGCTGATCTGCGGCGTCACGCTGTGCTCGACGAAGATCGCGTGCCACAGCATGAAGATCAGCACCGTCCACAGCCTGCGGCTGTGATCGCTTGCGCCGCTGCGATGTTCGTCGAGCATCGTCCGCACCGCCGCGATGTCGACCAGCTCGCCCGCCTGTGAGGTGCCGACCATCCCGTAGGCCCAGTCCAGCAGTTCGCCCGCCCGCAACCAGTGCCGGATCGGCACCGGGAAGCCCAGCTTCGGTCGGTTCAGCACATGCGCTGGCACTATCGGTTCCAGCGCGCGGCGCAAGGCGAATTTCGTTGTGGCCCTTGTGATCTTCTGCTCCAGCGGCAGACGCGACGCCACCGCGAACACCTCGGGGTCCAGAAACGGCACCCGCAGCTCCAGTGAGTTGGCCATCGTCATCTTGTCGGCCTTGACCAGTATGTCGCCGCGCAGCCACGTGAACAGGTCGATGTGCTGCATGCGCGCCACCGGATCCCAGCCGTCGGATGCGGCGTACACCGGCGCGGTCACGTCGGTGTGCGTCCACTCGTCGCGGAACCCCGGCAGCACCGCCCGCAACTGCTCATCGGAGAAGCTGCGGGCATTGCCGTAGTAGCGCTCTTCGAGCGTCAACGACCCGCGGTGCAGCAGGCTCTTGCCTCGCATGCCGTCCGGCAGCGGCTTGGATGCCCGGCCGAGCGAACGTCGCACCGGACGCGGAAGGTAGTCAAAAGCCTTGAGAGACAAAGGCTCTCGATAGATCGTGTAGCCGCCGAAGAGTTCGTCGGCGCCCTCGCCGCTCAATACGACCTTGACGTGCTTGCGGGCTTCGCGCGCGATGAAGAACAGCGGGACCAGCGCCGGGTCGGCGACGGGTTCGTCGAGATACCAAACGATTTCGGGTAGGGCGGCGACGAATTCGGCCTGACTGACCACCTTGGTGACATGCCTGGCGCCGATCGCCTCGGCAGAGGCGACCGCGACGTCGACCTCGGAGAACCCCTCGCGTTCGAATCCCGTGGTGAAGGTGATCAGCCGGGGATTGTGGCGCATCGCCAGTGCGGCGATCGCGGTGGAGTCGATGCCGCCGGACAGGAAGGCGCCGACCGTGACGTCGGCGCGCATGTGCTTGGCGACGGAATCCTCGAGCACCGCGGTGATCTCGTCGTAGCGGGTCTGCTCCTTACCGTTCACGAAAGGCTGGGCCGCGAAGCGCGGCGTGAAGTAGCGGGTCACCTCGGGTGGCTTGCCCGGCCTCACTCGGGCGTAACTGCCCGACTCGAGCCGGCGAATGCCGCGGTGCAGCGTCTCCGGCTCGGGCACGTACTGCAGCACCGTGTAGTGCTGCACCGCACGGTCGTCGATGCCGAGATCGATGCCAATCGTCTCCGCGAGGTCCAGCAGGCACTTCTTCTCGCTGCCGACTGCCGTGCCGCCGGTCCCGGTCGCCATGAACAGCGGTTTGATGCCGAACGGGTCGCGGGCGCAGAACAACTCATGCTCGACGGTGTCCCACAGCGCGAACGCGAACATGCCGCGCAGCCGGGTCAGCGCGTCGGTGCCCCAGTGGTGGTAGGCGGCGATGATCGCCTCGCCGTCGCCGTCGGTGTGGAACACCGCACCGAAATCGGAGCGCAGTGCTTCACGTAATTCCAGGTAGTTGTAGATCTCGCCGTTGAACACCAGCACGTAGCGGTCGGGCGACTCGGGTGGCCCCCATCGCAATGGCTGGTGGCTGTGCGCGATGTCGATGATCGACAGCCGGTTGAAGCCAAGGACGACACGGTCGTCGGACCACGTGCCCGGCTCGTCGGGACCGCGGTGGCGCATGAGATGCGACGCCCCCGAAACGGCATCGACCAGTGATGAAGAGACGTCAGCGGACGGGTCGGTAAGCAGGGCCAGCAGTCCGCACACCGCGCCAGTATGCCTAATCGAAGAGGTGTGTCGAGAGAGGCATCCGGGCGTGGTCTACGCTGCGTAGTATTCGCCTAGTTTCACCGACTTCTAGGGAGGCTCCAACGTGACACCTCGCGGATTCCGGGTGGTTGCGTTGTCAGTCATTCTGGGCGGCGCAGCTGTGCTGCTCAGCGGGTGTAGCTGGTCTGAGGCGATCGGCCTCGGCTGGCCGGAAGGCATCACACCAGAGGCGCACGTGAACCGTGAGCTGTGGATCGGCTCGCTGATCGCCGCACTCGTGGTCGGCGTCATCGTGTGGGGCCTGATCTTCTGGAGTTCCGCGTTTCACCGGCACAAGAAGACCGACACCGAGCTGCCGCGCCAGTTCGGCTACAACATGCCGCTGGAGCTGGTGCTCACCGTCACACCGTTCCTGATCATTTCGGTGCTCTTCTACTTCACCGTGGTGGTGCAGGAGAAGATGCTGCACAAGGACCCCAATCCCGAGGTCGTCATCGACGTGACCGCCTTCCAGTGGAACTGGAAGTTCGGCTACCAGAAGGTCAACTTCACCGACGGCACGTTGACCTACGACGGCGTCGACAACGCGCGCAAAGCCGCGATGGAGTCCAAGCCCGAAGGCGTCGACAAGCACGGTGAGGAGCTTGTCGGCGCAGTGCGCGGCCTCAACCCGGAGGACCGCCGGTACCTCAACTTCGACAAGGTCGAGACGCTGGGCTCCTCCACCGAGATCCCGGTGCTCGTCTTGCCCGCGGGTAAGCGCATCGAGTTCCAGATCGCCTCTGCCGATGTCATCCACGCGTTCTGGGTGCCGGAGTTCTTGTTCAAGCGCGACGTCATGCCCGACCCCGAGGCCAACCACTCCGACAACGTCTTTCAGATCAGCGAGATCAGCAAGACCGGCGCGTTCGTCGGCCGCTGCGCGGAGATGTGCGGCACGTATCACTCGATGATGAACTTCGAAGTTCGCGTGGTGGAGCCCAACGACTTCAAGGCCTACCTGCAGGAGCGCAACGCCGGCAAGACGAACGCCGAAGCGCTGCAGGCCATCAACCAGCCGCCCACAGCGATCACGACCCATCCGTTCGACACCCGCCGCGGCGAAGGTTCGAACCTCCAGGCGACCAAATAGGAAACGCGCATGCACATCGAAGCGAGGCTGTTCGAGTTCCTGACCGCGTTCTTCGTGCTGTCGGCGGTGGTCTACGGCGTGCTGACCGCGATGTTCGCCAACGGCGGCGTGGAGTGGGCCGGCGTGACAGCCCTGGTGATGACGTCGGGCCTGACGTTGATCACCGGAACGTTCTTCCGGTTCGTGGCCCGTCGCCTCGATACCCGCCCAGAGGACTACGAGGACGCCGAGATCAGCGACGGCGCCGGTGAGCTGGGGTTCTACAGCCCGCACAGCTGGTGGCCGGTCGCGATCGCGCTGTCCGCGTCGGTGACCGCGGTCGGGGTCGCCCTGTGGCTTCCGTGGCTGATCGTCGCCGGGGTGTGCTTCGTTTTGTCGACGGCCGCCGGCCTGGTGTTCGAGTACTACACCGGCCCCGAGAAGCACTAGGTCACAATCGGGACAACAGTTCGCCCGCAACCCGCGGTGTGAGATCCGCTCACTCGTTCGCTTTGGGTAGTGTTGCCGAGGCACGGTCGAGCGGCTTATGGCCCAACATGCCGGCGCCAGTGAAGTAGTGGAGAAGGACAGGCGTAAATGAGTGGGCCGAATCCCCCAGGGCCGGATTCTGAGGACCAGCCGGCGGCACCGGAGACCGGCGAGACCGAGATCTACTCGCAGGCGTACTCCGCACCCGAGTCCGAACAATTCACCAGCGGCCCGTACGTGCCTGCCGAGGCAGGGCTCTACGACTACGACAACTACGACCCGGCGACCGAGTTGGTTGACCAGGAGACGCCCCCCCGATGGCCATGGATCGTGGGCGTGGCCGCGATCATCGCCGCCGTCGCGTTGGTGGTGTCGGTGTCGGTGTTGGTGACCCGCACCGATACCGACAACCTCGCCAACCCGGGCACGACGACTACCACCGCGCCGCCGGTGCAAGACGAGATCACCACGACCACTCCGCCACCGCCCCCTCCACCACCGCCTACGTCGGAGCCACCGCCACCGCCGCCGGAGACCGTGACGGTCACGCAGGAGCCTCCGCCGCCACCGCCCGCCCCGAGCACCGAGGCGCCACCGCCGCCACCACCGGCGCCGGAGTCGACCACGCCTCCGCCACCACCGACCACGACCCGGTCAGGCCCGCGGCAGGTGACCTATTCGGTGACCGGCACCAAGGCGCCCGGTGACATCATCACCGTCACCTACATCGACGCGTCGGGCCGCAGCCGCACCCAGCGCAACGTCTACATCCCGTGGTCGCTGACGGTCACGCCGATCTCGCAATCGGAGGTCGGCTCCGTACAGGCGTCCAGCTTGTTCTTGGTCAGCAGGCTCAACTGCTCGATCACGACCAGCGACGGAACGGTTCTATCGTCCAACACCAACAACGCCGCGCAGACCAGCTGCTGATGCCTTACGACACGGATACGGCGGGCCGTTCACGGTTCGGCTCCGCCTTGGACACCGGCGAACTCGACCGTATCGATCGCATCCTCCTTGCCGCGTGTGCGGCGATCTGGCTCGCCGCGTTGGGCGCCGGCGTGGCCGCCACCGTCGCCCTTGTCGACCTGGGCAGCGGACACCCGCAGTCGTCAACCGATTCCGACACGCCGTGGCTGCTGTACACGGTCATCGGCATCTCGGCCGCCGTCATCATCGGTGCGGTGCCGCTGCTGTTGCGGGCGCGCCGCGCTGCGCTCGAGGATTCGCCTCCGCCGACTCGCGCGCCGCTGCGCAACACCGGAGGCCAGCCGGGGCCGCCGGTCCGTGGCGTCGAGGCGCCCACGGAGAAACTGCGGGCTCTCGGCACCGCCGACCCCGTGGGCACGCGGCCTGGCCACCCGTCGTCGCGAGAGCCGATCAGGGCCACGCCGTCCCCGCTGATGACGGCCGTCGACCAGCTCTGGCTGCGCTGCGCCGTGATTATCGCGTGTGCCATGGGTGTCGCGACGATTGCCATCGGTGTCGCGACGTACCTGATGGCCGTCGACAGCAACACCGCATCGTGGGTGCTCTACGGTCTGGCGGCGCTCATCACTGTCGCGATGCCCGCCGTGCCGTGGTACTTCCTGCGCCAGCTGCGCGACCTCGTGGAAGGGTCAGCGGCCTAGCGATCTGCTCGGCAGCGATCGCGGGAGCCCGAACCAGTCGAGCACGCCGCTCTCGAAACGGGTCATGGCGCAGATTCGTTCGCCGCTCAGCGTGAGGACAATGAGGCCGACCCCTCGCGGACATCGGTAGGGGCGGCGCACAGATAGGCCCCGAAGGAGGGCTGGTCGTTGGCCCGTGTGGGTACGAGGTCGAACCTGCGTCCCGCGCGGAAGAGGTTGGCGCAGAAGGCCGTTACGACGTCTCGGCCCTCGTACTCGTAGGGCATCGGCGGCATCGAGATGAAGGCGTCGTCGGTCAGGAGGGTCTTCAGCGCATCGATATCGGCCGACTCGCGAGGGCGCCACGACGTTCTTGACCGGCCGCAACCCGGCGCCTGTGGAAGATATTGCCGCCGAGGTGGTTTCCGCAGGCGGTTTCGCCGAGGCGGCGGCCGTCGACGCTCTCGACGAGTCAGCTGTCGACGCCCATCTGCAGTCCGTGATCGATCAGGCCGGCCGCATCGATACCTCGTTCAACGCAGTGGGCATCCACAACACGGAGATTCTGGGCGTCTCACTGGTCGAGCTTGATCTCGCGAAGTTCGTTCTCGCGATCGCCAGCCACACGACGTCCTACTTCCTGACCGCACGCCTTGCCGCCAGGCGGATGATTCCAAATAAATCGGGGGTGATCATGACCGTCACGACACTGCACGCGCGGACCGGCATCCCGTTCGTGGGTGGCTACGGCCCGGCGATGGCGGCCAAGGAGGCAATCACTCGAGATCTTTCGGCCGAGCTTGCGCCTCAGGGTATTCGCGTAGTTGGTCTACGGCCACAGGCCGTGCCGGAAGCGCACAAGATCACGGAAGCCTTCGAGGCCCGCGCCAAAGCCTCGGGCATGACACGTGAACAGCTGATGGAGTTCCTGGCAAGCAAGACCCACCCACGACGGCTGATGACGCTGGAGGAGACGGCCAACGTGGCGGTATTCATGGCATCCGACAAGGCGAGCGGGTTGACGGGAACCACCGTCAACCTCAACATGGGCAGCCTGGACGACTAGTGGTGCCCGTTCGTCTGTCCGTTGCCCGAGCCGTTGCGGTCCTGGTGCTCGCGTAATGCGGTGAGCGCCTTGCGTTCTGAGGTATGCGCGGCTTCGCTGAGCGCCTCGTTTTCCGAGACCGGGTCGGCGGTCAGGAAGCTGCCCGAACCCGGTGCCCCTGCGGAGCCGAGCTTGTTCATCCGCTTGGGCACCGCGGCACCTTGGTACTCCAACGGGATGGGATGCCCGTGCTCGTCGACCGGGCCCAGTGGCTGGTGCAGTTCGATGTAGGCGCCGTGGGGCAGGCGCTTGATGATGCCGGTCTCGATGCCGTGTTCGAGCACGGCGCGGTCGCTGCGCTGCAGGCCGACACACCAGCGGTAGGTGATGTAGTAGACGATCGCGGGCAGCACCACCATGCCGATGCGCCCGATCCACGTGGTGGCGTTGAGCGAGATGTGGAACTTCAAGGCGATGATGTCGTTCATCGCCGCCAGCGTCAGCACCATGTAGAACGCGATCGCCATCGCACCAATGGCCGTGCGCACCGGCACATCTCGCGGCCGCTGCAACAGGTTGTGGTGTGCGTTGTCGCCCGTCAGCTTCTTCTCGATCCACGGGTAGATGATCAACAGCACGAACACCAGACCCATGCCCACCGCCACGCCGACCACAGCGGGAATGGTGTGGCCGAACGGGTAGAACTCCCATGCCGGCCAGATACGGGCCAAGCCCTCGGTCCACATCATGTAGAAGTCAGGCTGACTGCCCGCCGAGACTTGCGACGGCTTGTAGGGGCCCAGTTGCCAGATCGGGTTGATCTGCAGCAGCCCGCCCATGATGCCCAGGATGCCGGTGACCATCGCAAAGAACGCGCCGGACTTGACGGCGAACACCGGCATCACGCGCACGCCAACGACATTCGTCTCGGTGCGGCCCGGGCCGGGGAACTGCGTGTGCTTCTGGAACCACACCAGCGCAAGGTGAATCCCGATGAGCGCCAGGATGATTCCGGGGATCAGCAGGATGTGCAGTGCATACATCCTGGGCAGCAGGACACCGTCTGCCGAACACTGGTATCCGACGCCACCGCACGGGAAGTCACCGCCGAACAACGCCCAGTGCAACCACGTGCCGATCACCGGCATGCCCAGCGTGATCGACGACAACGCCGCCCGCAGCCCGATGCCCGACAGCAGGTCGTCGGGCAGCGAGTAACCGAAGTAGCCCTCGAACATCGACAGGATCAGCAGCAGCGAGCCGATGACCCAGTTGGCTTCACGCGGCCGGCGGAACGCGCCGGTGAAGAAGATGCGGGCCAGGTGCACCATGATCGCCGCGGAGAACATCAGTGCCGCCCAGTGGTGCACCTGGCGGACGAAGAGCCCGCCGCGCACCTCGAAGCTGATGTCCAGTGCGGACGCGAAAGCCTTGGACATCTCGACCCCGCGCAGCGGCTGATACACGCCGTCGTAGGTGACCTCGGCCATCGACGGGTCGAAGAACAGCGTCAGGTACACACCGGTGAGCAGCAGCACGATGAAGCTGTACAACGCGATCTCGCCAAGCAGGAACGACCAGTGGGTGGGGAACACCTTGTTCAGCTGGCGGCGCACCGCCGCTGACGGGTGATACCGCGAATCGATGTCGTCGCCCTGTTTGGCGGCGATCTCCGCGATGTTCGGCTTTGGCAGTGTTGGACTCATGAGCGCCGCTCCCAGAATGCCGGTCCGACGGGTTCGATGAAGTCGCCGTTGGCGACCAGGTACCCGTCTTTGTCAATAGTGATGGGCAGCTGCGCCAACGCGCGCGCAGCCGGACCGAATATGGGCTTTGCGAAGTGCAACGCGTCGAACTGCGACTGGTGGCACGGGCAAAGGATGCGATAGCTCTGCTGCTCGTAAAGCGAAGAGGGGCAACCCAAATGCGAGCACACCTTGGTGAATGCGAACAGCTCGCCGAAGTTGAAGCTCTCCTGGCCCTTGCGCTTGACGACCTTGGGCATGTCGGCCGGCTTGATGCGGATGAGCATCACCGGGTTGCGTACGCCCATCGAAATCTCGGACAGTCTTTCGTGCGACTCGACGGTGGTGCCGTCGCCGTCGGATTCCCGCCACGGGAACACCGTCTCCATGCCGCCCGCGTCGATGTCCTCCGGACGCATCTTGACGAACGGTGACTCACCGGGCTTGCCGGTGGCGCGAGCCAGGTAGATGGTCTCGCCCGCGAACCGCGGGGTCCACCCCGACGTCCACAGCACGGCCTTCTTGCCGTCTGCCGTCTGAACCACAGGTTTCCACGGGTTCTTGATCAGGCCGCCGACGAATGCGATCAGCGTGCCCACCCCGAACGCGCCGAGGCCGATCCCGAGCGACAGGCCAATGAGCTTGCGGCGCTTGAGCGTTGACCCTTCCAGGGCATCGCTGAGGTTCGCCACGACCGTCTTGCGGTGAATCTCGGGGGAGCGGCCGTCGTGGCGCTGCTGAATCGAGATTTCCTCGGGGATGAACTTCTTCTGGTAAAGCACCGCGCCGATGCCGATCGCCAGAATCGACAGGCCGAACAACAGCCCGTACAGCGGGGTGGCCAGCGTGTACCAGAACTCGCCGGGCGAACCGTACGGCCGGTACTCCCACGGCCAGAACAAGAACACCACAAGCAGAGCCAGGCCCGAAAGTCCGCCCAGCAGAAGCCAATAGGCCACGGTTCGTTCCGCGCGCTTCTCGGCCTTGGTGTCGGGCACCGGCCAGCGGGTCTCCTTGAAGATGGTCTCGACACCGTCGAGTTCGCCACCCAGTTCGACCAGTTCTTCACGCGACATGGTGGCCAGTTCGGCGTCACTCGGCTGCCCGGGAACGCCCTTCTGGCCGGGGGTGTCGGTTCCCTTGACGTCGTCCGCGTTATCTGAAGTCATGCCCTTGCACCGATCCACAGCGCCGCACCGATGACGGCGACCATCCCGATGATCCACATCGCCATGCCCTCCGGCGCGGGGCCGAATCCGCCGAGGCCGTAGCCGCCGGGGTTGGGCGTCTCCGTCGCTTGACGGACGTAGGCGACGATGTCTTTCTTCTCGTCCGGGCTCAGCTGCCGATCGGAGAACTTCGGCATGTTCTGGGGCCCGGTCAGCATTGCGGTGAAGATCTGCGCGGGTTCGGCCTGCTCCAGTTCAGGGGCGTACTTGCCGGACGACAGCGCGCCTCCCTTACCGGTGAAGTTGTGGCACGACGCGCAGTTCAGCCGGAACAGGTCACCACCGCGAGCCACATCCCCGCCGATCAGACCCTGCTGCTCGATGTGGCCGTTGGCGTCGCGCGGCACGGTCGGGCCGCCGCCGTTGGCCTGCACGTAGGCCCCCAGCGCGTCGATCTGCGACTCGTCGAAGATCGGGTCCTTTCGCGGAGCCTGAGCCTCGCCGCGCATCGCCGGCATCCGCCCGGTCGACACCTGGAAGTAGACGGCGGCCTCGCCGACCCCGATCAGGCTGGGTCCGCGGTCGGGGACACCCTGCAGGTTGGCGCCGTGGCACGTCACACACGACGTCTCGAACAGCTGCTTGCCGGTGCGCAGCAGCGCCGACTGCGACTCGTCGGCGACCGCCACTTGCGGCGTAGGGGTGAGGGTGGCCGCGAGGCCACCGGCGACGGCCAGTCCGGTCAGCAGCAGCAGCGCTGCCGACAAGCGCCGACGCAGCCGACGGCGAGACTTGTCGGTCATCGAACCCTTTCTCATCGAGCCGATCATCGGACGAAGTAGATCGTGGCGAACAGGGCAATCCACACGATGTCGACGAAGTGCCAGTAGTACGAGACGACGATCGCCGCGGTGGCCTGCGCCGGGGTGAACTTGCTCATCGTGGTGCGGGCGAGCAGGAAGATGAAGGCGATCAGGCCGCCGATGACGTGCAGGCCGTGGAAGCCGGTGGCGAGGTAGAACACCGACCCGTAGGCGCTGCCCGGGATGGTCGTGCCGTGGGAGACGAGGTGGTAGTACTCGTAGGCCTGGCCGCCGACGAAGAACGCGCCCATCAGGAACGTCACGAAGTACCACCGTCGAAGGCCGAACACGTCGCCGCGCTCGGCGGCGAAAACGCCCATCTGGCACGTGAACGACGACGCGATCAGCACCAGCGTCACCGGCACGGCCTGGTACAGGTTCAGCTCGGTCGGATGCGGGGGCCAATCACCAGCGGCCTGGGCCCGCGCCGTGAAGTACATCGCGAACAATCCAGCAAAGAACATCAGCTCACTGGAAAGCCACACTATGGTGCCAACACTGACCATGTTGGGTCGGTTCAGCGAATGTACTCGCGACGTGATTGCGGTTCCCGAGGTCCCTACAGCGCTCGTCACACCATGAAGTATGACGCTTTGTAGTTGTCCAACTCCACCCGGGTCGAGCAATTGGCGATAATCAGGCCGTGAATTCCGATGACTCCCTGACGTGGCCGACGATCCTCGGCCGGTTGACCACCGGGCAGGCGCTGGCGCACGGACAGGCGGCGTGGGCGATGGACCAGATCATGACCGGCACCGCGACGCCCGCGCAGATCGCGGGGTTCGCCGTGTCGATGAAGATGAAGCGCCCGACGTCCGGCGAGGTCACCGAGCTGGCCGACACGATGCTGCGGCATGCGCGCCGGGTGCCCACCGACCAGATCGGCAACGACACCGTCGACGTGGTGGGGACCGGCGGCGACGGCGCCAACACCGTGAACCTGTCGACCATGGCGGCGATCGTGGTGGCCGCGGCGGGTGTGCCCGTGATCAAGCACGGCAACCGCGCCGCGTCGTCGCTGTCGGGCGGCGCAGACACACTCGAAGCTCTCGGCGTTCGCATCGACCTGGGGCCTGACGATGTCGCCCGCAGCGTCGCCGAAGTCGGCATCGGCTTTGCGTTCGCCCCGCAGTTCCACCCGTCATACCGGCACGCCTCCGTCGTGCGCAGGGAGATCGGTGTCCCAACGGTCTTCAATCTGCTTGGGCCACTGACGAATCCGGCCGCACCGCGCGCCGGGCTGATCGGCTGTGCGTGGGCTGAGCTGGCCGAGGTGATGGCCGGTGTGTTCGCGAGCCGGCGGTCCAGCGTGCTCGTCGTCCACGGCGACGACGGACTCGACGAGCTGACGACCACCACGACGAGCACGATCTGGCGGGTGCAGGCGGGGACCGTGGAGCGGCTGACGTTCGACCCTGCGGCCTTCGGCTTCAAGCGAGCCGATATCGCGGAGCTTGTCGGTGGTGACGCGGAATCCAATGCGGCAGAGGTGCGTTCGGTGCTCGGCGGGTCGAAGGGTGCCGTGCGTGATGCGGTCGTGCTCAACGCGGCAGGCGCGATGGTGGCCCACGCGGGGCTAGCCAGCGACGCCAAATGGGTGCCGGCCTGGGAGTCGGGTCTGCAACGGGCCGCCGACGCGATCGACTCCGGGGCGGCCGAACAACTTCTCGCGCGTTGGGTGCGGTTCACGCAAAAGGTCTAATTCGGCGTCGAGGGTCTGCTCGGCGGCCAGCCGCGCGGACCGCGCCGATGCTGCCCACGACGCCCACCGCCCCGCCGATCCCACCGGCGACGCGTAGCCGGGCTCGGCCCGCACGATGCGTACGCCGGCTTGGGTGAGCCAGCGCGCGATGAGCGCGGTTTCCTCGACGAGTGCGCCGCCCAGCGGCGCGTCGATCGGCAGAATCGCTTGTGCCCCAGCGCAAATGGCGTCGATGACCGGCATCGGCGGAACACCGCGGGGGGCGGTGCCCGCGGCCGCGAGCTGACCGTGCCGGATCACCGCGAGATGCCAACCGCCGCTGCCGTCGGGGCGGGCGGCCACGAGTTCGGTGACGGCGCTCAGCGCTCGTAGCCGTTGGCCGCGCCACAGCACGTCGATCGCCGTGGCGGCGTGATCTCGCAACCGGGCCGCGGTCTCGTAGCGGTTGCGGTCGGCGAGGTCGGTGATGTCGGCCAGCACCGCGGCCAGCGGCCTGCTGTCGCTGCCGTCCATCAACTCGACGGCGCGGCACGGAGCGGGGGCGTAGTCCGCGGCCGTGATGTTCTGCGGCGCGGGACAAGGCGAAAGTTCACGTTCGGGGCAGATGTGCGCTGCCGAACGGCTCAGCCGCCCGGTGCAGGTCCGCACGCCGGTGAACCGGGCCATCAGCGCTGCGGTTTCGGCGGCGTCGGCGCGGGATCGGAAGGGACCGACGGCCGTTTGGTGTTTGGGAGTGCGCACTATCGAGAACCGCGGGAACGCGTCGTCGGTCAGCACGACCCACCACCATCGGTGCGGAGACTTCGACCGCCGGTTGTAGGGCGGGGCGTGTGCAGCGAGCAGACGCAGTTCGCGGACGCCGGCCTCGAGGTCGTGCGCGCATTCGACATGGTCGACCGCGGTTGCCAGCGTCGCCATCTCCTTGATGCGGGTGCGGGGGTCCGCGCCGTTGAAGTACTGGCTGACGCGCCGGCGCAGATCGACTGCGGTGCCGACGTAGAGAACTTCGCCGGCCGGCCCCCGGAACAGGTACACGCCCGGGCTGTGCGGGAGCGCATCGGCGAGATGCCGCTTGCGGCGTTGCGCCGGTGTCACGTCCGGCAGATACGAACGCAGATCGGTGTACGTCCGTATGCCCTGGTTACCGACCCGCTCGATCAGCCCGTGCAATACGTCGACGGTGGCGCGGGCGTCGTCGAGAGCACGGTGGGTCGGCGTGGTGGAGGCGCCGAACAGCCGGGCAAGTGCGGCCAGCCGCACACTGGGCGCTTCGTCGCGGGTGAGCACCCGGCGTGCGAGGCGCACCGTGCACAGCACCGGCGGTCGCGGCCAGGCGATCTGAGCGCGTTCGGCGGCCGCGCGCAGAAACCCGATGTCGAAGCCTGCGTTGTGCGCGACGAGGACCGCGCCGCGGGCGAACTCCAAGAAGGCCGGCAGCACGGATTCGATCCGCGGCGCGTCGCACACCATCGCCGTCGTGATTCCGGTGAGCGAGACGATCTGCGGGGGGATGCTGCGGCCCGGATCGACGAGTGTGGCCAACTCACCCAGCACCGCGCCGCCGCGCACCTTCACGGCGCCGATCTCGGTGATCGCGTCATGGTTCTCGCCGCTGGCGCGGCCTCCTGTGGTCTCCAGGTCCACCACGACGAACGTCGTCTCGCGCAGGGAAACATCGGCCAGCGGATCAACGTCCGCGAAGCTCAGCTGCCCCATGCGCCGAAGGTAGGCACGCGCACCGACAGATGCCGGTTGCCACGCGGGTCATGCAAGCGCTCGTCGCCGGCCCGAACTTGTCGGTGCCTCTCGATAGCTTGCTGACAACACCGATCGAGAGGACGCCAAATCATGGGCACGGTGAAGATCGATTGTGACGACTGCGCGGTTCGCGGTCCCGGATGTTCCGACTGCGTCGTGAGTGTGCTGCTCGGCGTTCCAGACACGTTGCTCGACGACGAACGACGTGCGCTGGAAGTCCTCGCTGACGTAGGGTTGGCTCCGCGATTACGGTTGGTTCCGATTCACCGCGACGACAATTCGATTGGTCGGCGCGGCGGTTCGGGAGTTGCCTAGGGCGACACGCGTTTTGACGTAGCCGTTGATAACGATCTCTGAGGCGGCTGTTAAATTTGCGTCCTCTGTTGGACAAGGCCGATGCCGTTTCGTAACCTATCTGAGACCTAAGAGCAGTTCGACGCGGCTTCGTCACGGCAGTTGAAGGGCGCAAATTTTGAGCTTCGACCGCACGCACCGGATCACCCGTCGTTTTCGACGACCCGTTGTAGGCGCGATAGCTGGATTGATGGTCCTCGGAGGCGTTGTCGCCGGACATGTGCAGGCCGACCCTGCAGATGATGCTCTGGCAAAGCTCAACGAATTGTCTAGGCAGGCCGAACAGACGACCGAGGCGATGCATTCGGCCGAGCTGAATTTGAACCAGAAGCTGGCCGCGCAGCGTGCGGCGGAGACAAAGCATGCCACCGACGTCGCCGCCGTCGAATCGGCCAAATCCCAATTGGCAACTTTCCAAACGTCAGTCGACAAATTAGCTGCCGCACAGTACATGGGTGGTCGCACCGACGGGCTGGACGCGATTCTGACCGCGAGCTCGCCGCAGGGTCTGATCGACCAACTCTCGGTGCAGCGCGTGATGGCCGCCGAAATGTCGGCGCAGATGAAGAGCTACCGCGACGTCGGTCGGCAGGCGGCGTTGGCGGAGGAAGCATCGGCCAAATCGGCTGGCGAGGCCAAGACCGCCGCCGAGCAGGCCGCCGCGGTACGGGCCGATCTGCAATCCAAGCAAAGCAAGCTGCAGGTGCAGATCGCGGTGGTCAAGTCGCAGTACACGGCCCTGACGCCCAGCCAGCGTGAAGCCCTGGCAGCCATGCCGCCGATCCCCGCTCCACCCGCACCAGAGGCGGCACCACCTGATCCCGCTATTTTGGCCGCCCCGCCGGAGGGCATCCCACCAGGCGACGTGGCCCCTCCGGAGGCCGCGATTCCCGGTGGCGGCGCGCCGGAAGCCGCGACCGTGATCCAGGCCGCGCTGAGCCGGATCGGTTCTCCTTATTCATGGGGCGCATCGGGGCCTAACGCATTCGACTGCTCGGGTCTGGTCATGTGGTCGTTCCAGCAGGCCGGTATCTCGCTGCCGCATTCCAGCCAGGCACTCGCCCAGGGCGGTCAGCCGGTGTCGATGGACCAGATGCAACCGGGCGACCTCGTCACCTACTACTCCGACGCGTCGCATGTGGGCATCTACATCGGCGACGGGATGATGGTGCACGCGTCGACCTACGGCACGCCGGTGCGAGTAGCCCCGGTGGACAATGCGCCGATCCACAACGTCCGCCGGTACTAAGCGCCGCTCGCTGCTGGGCCTGCTGATCGTCGAGCTGATGTTCGGCGCCGTCCTGCTGGCCCGGCCTCCCGTGGCCACACCGCCGAGTCCCTCTTTCGCCGCACCGCCGTCATTGACGACGTCCACAGCGGCATCCACCACGGAGACGCTGAGCGACGGCCGCACCGTGCGCCTCGTCGGTCTCGGTGGGCCTGACACGGCACCGCTGCTCGCCCGCATCGCCGCGGAGATCGACGGTGCCGCGCAGGCCGTCACCGCATTCTGGGGACCCGACTGGCCGCGGGCAGTCCTGATTGTCGCCGCCGGATCGGACGCGCAGTTTCGGCAGTTGGCGGGAGGTACCGCAGACGTCGCCGCCACGACGACAGGCGAGCGAGTCATGTTCGCGCCCGGCGCCGTGGCGATGAGCGATGTGGCGTTGCGAATTGTGGTGCGGCACGAGCTTTTCCATTACGCGGCCCGCGCCGAGACCGCCGCCGACGCGCCGAGCTGGCTCACCGAGGGCGTTGCGGATTACGTCGGCAGGCCACCTGCGCCGCGACCCGCGAATGCGGCCGAGCTGGCGGTGATTCCCACCGACGGCGACTTGGGCACCGCCGGGCCCGGCCGCTCCCTCGCGTACGACCGGGCCTGGTGGTTCGCCCGCTTCGTGGCCGATACATACGGCACCGGCGCGCTGCGGGCACTGTATTTGAGGGCGTGCGGACGCGGTCATCCCGACGCCGCCACGGCGGTGCGCGACACCCTTGGCGCCGACCTGCCAACGGTGCTGATCCGCTGGCGCGACTGGCTGGAATGAGCCGAGTCCTCCTGGTTACCAACGACTTTCCGCCGCGTCGCGGCGGCATCCAGTCGTACCTGGAGGAACTTGTCACCCACTTGGTCGCCGAGGGCACCCATACGCTGAGCGTGTACGCGCCGAAGTGGAAGGGTGCCGAAGACTTTGATGATCAGGCCGCGGCTTCCGGTTATTCCGTCACCCGTCATCCGGGCACGCTGATGCTGCCCGTGCCGTCGGTTGCCGACAGGATGAAACGGCTCATCGAGCAGAACGACATCGACACGGTGTGGTTCGGCGCGGCTGCACCACTGGCGCTGATGGCGCCGCTGGCGCGAGACGCAGGAGCGAGCCGAGTGATCGCCAGCACCCACGGCCACGAAGTCGGGTGGTCGATGCTGCCATTGGCGCGAACAGCCTTGCGCCGCATCGGAACTGGCACAGATGTGGTGACCTATGTCAGCCAATACACCCGCGGCCGCTTTGCTTCTGCCTTCGGCGCCGACGCCGCGCTCGAACACCTGCCACCCGGCGTCGACACCGACCGGTTCACGCCCGACGAGGTGGCACGCGCCGAGTTGCGGAGCCGCTACCGGTTGGGCACGCGGCCCGTCGTGGTCTGCGTGTCGCGGCTGGTACCGCGCAAGGGCCAGGACATGTTGATCCGGGCCATGCCGGCGATCCGCCAGCGTGTGCCGGGCACCGCGCTCGTCATCGTCGGCGGCGGCCCGTACCGGAGTTCATTGCGCCGGCTTGCACACAGTTTCGGCGTGGCCGAGCATGTGGTGTTCACCGACGGGGTGCCCGGCGACGAACTGCCCGCGCACCATGCGATGGCCGACGTGTTCGCGATGCCGTGCCGCACCCGCGGCGCCGGCCTGGACGTCGAGGGCCTCGGCATCGTCTACCTGGAGGCGTCCGCGACCGGGGTGCCGGTCGTCGCAGGCCGGTCCGGGGGTGCGCCGGAAACCGTGCGTGACGGCGAGACCGGTGTGGTGGTCGACGGCTGGGACGTCGGCGCCATCGCGGCGTCGATCAGCGACCTGCTCGCCGACCCCGACCGCGCGGCACGCATGGGCGCGGCGGGCCGGCGCTGGGCGGTCGACAACTGGCAGTGGCACACGCAGGCCGAACGCCTGGCGGAACTGCTGTAAGACCTACGCGTAAAGCTGTTCGATCTCGGCGGCGAACTTGTCGGCGACCACCTTGCGTTTGACCTTCAGCGTCGGTGTCAGCTCACCGGTGAGCACCGTGAAATCCACTGGCAGGATGCGGAATTTGCGAATCGCCTCGGCCTTCGACACGGCCTGGTTGGCGTTCTTGACCGCCAAGTCGATCTCGGACACCAGATCGGGATCTGCTGCGAGGTCCTCCACGGATGCCGTCGCGTTCTTGGCGTGGTGCTGCTTCCACACCTCGAAGGCCTCCGGATCGATCGCGATCAGCGCTGCGATGAACGGTTTCGCGTCGCCGACCGCCATGGCCTGGCTGATCAGCGGATGCGCCCGCAGCTGATCCTCGAGCACCGCAGGCGCAACGTTCTTGCCGCCGGCGGTGACGATGATCTCCTTCTTGCGCCCCACGATCGACAGGAAACCGTCGTCGTCGATGCGGCCGAGGTCCCCGGTGTGGAACCAGCCCCCGACGATCGCCTCCGCAGTGGCCTTCTCGTTGCGCCAGTAGCCGCCGAACACGACGCCGCCGCGCACCAGCAGTTCGCCGTCGTTGGCGACCGCCATACTGTTGCCGGGCAGCAGCTTGCCAACCGTGCCGATCTTCAATTCGCCGATTCTGTTCGCGGTGATCGCGGCGCTCGTCTCCGTCAGGCCGTAGCCCTCGTAGATGGTGAGCCCGATACCGCGATAGAAGTGGCCCAGCCGCTCGCCAAGCGGCGCGCCGCCGGAGATGGAAGCCCGGCAGTCGCCGCCGGTGGCGGCGCGCAGCTTGCCGTAGACCAGGCGGTCGAACAGCGCGTGCTTGGCGCGCAGCAGCAGGCCCGCGCCGCCGGCGTCCTGGGCCTTGCTCCAGTCGATCGCGGTCTGGGCGGCCATCGCGAAGATCGCGCCCTTGCCGCTGTCCTGCGCGTTCAATTCGGCTGTGTTGTAGACCTTTTCGAACACCCTTGGCACGGAAACGATGACCGTCGGCTTGAACTCGCCGAACATCGCGACAAGGTTCTTGATGTCGCTGGTGTAGCCGATGGTGACACCGTTCGCGAATGCGGTCATGGACAGTGCCCGCGCAAGCACGTGCGCCAGCGGCAGGAACACCAGCAACCGCTCACCCTTTCGGAGCAGGCTGGGGAAGGAGACCGCCGCGCCACGCGTCTCGCACAGCAGGTTGGCATGCGTGAGCTGGCACCCCTTCGGCCGGCCGGTCGTGCCGGATGTGTAGATCAGCGTTGCTGCATCGGCGGACTTGATGGCGGCGAGCCGCTCATCGAGCTGCTTGGGATCGACCGATGTTCCGGCCTCAGAGAGCACGTCCAGCGCCGAGGGCGCCGCCGACTCGATGACCTCGACCTGACGCAGGGCAGGCAGCTCGTCGAGCAGCTCCTTGACCATCAACGCGTGCGCTTCGATCTCGACAAACGCCAGCACCGCACCGGAGTCCTCCAGCACCCAGCGCACCTGCTCGGGCGAGGACGTCTCGTATATCGGGACGGTGACCGCTCCGACCGCCAGGATCGCGTAGTCCAGGATCACCCATTCGTAGCGGGTAGCCGACAGGATGCCGACCCGATCACCCGCGTCGACACCCAGGGCGATCAAACCCAATGCCGCCGAACGGATCTGGCCGGCGGCCTCTTTGCATGTGACGTCGGTCCACGCGCCGTCGACAAGTCGCTGGAAGATCACATGGTCGGGGTTTTCGCGTTCGTGCGAAAACACAGAGGACACGATGTTGTCGTGCTCATCGACGGCAAATGATGCGGGAACGCTGTACTCGCGCACGATTCTGGCCTCTCGACTAGCGGCTTTGCCGGTTGTCAGCCTAGTCGGCCGCCGATCGCGCGGTCGCGCGCATGTGTGAAGCTTGTATGTCATGAACAGCATCCAGATCGCGGACGAGACCTTCGTCGCCGCCGACCCCGTCGAGGTCGGCCGGGCGGTCGCAGATCCCGCGAGCTGGCGGCGGTGGTGGCCCGACCTGCGGTTGACCGTCGTCGAGGATCGGGGGGACAAAGGACACCGGTGGACCGTCAGCGGTGCGTTGACCGGAACGATGGAGATCTGGCTGGAACCGGTCCTGGACGGGGTCATACTCCATTACTTCCTGCACGCCGAACCGTCTGGTGTCGCGGCCTGGCAGCTGGCCAAGATGAACCTGGCCACCATGAACCATCGCCGCCGGGTCGCCGGTAAGAAGATGTCGTTCGAAGTGAAGCGCCGGCTCGAGGCGTCGCGCCCCGTCGGCGTATCGCGCCTGGCCTGATACTTCGGCCGGAGCATTCAGGGGGAGGTAGATTTTTCACGTGGCGGACAAGACGGCGCAGACCATCTACATCGATGCCGATCCTTCGACGGTGATGGATGTCATCGCCGACATCGGCTCGTATCCGGAGTGGGTCAACGAGTACAAGGAAACCGAGGTACTCGAGGCCGATGAGGCCGGCTATCCCAAGACCGCCCGGCTTGTGCTCGACGCCGCTGTCCTCAAGGACACCATGGTGCTGTCCTACGACTGGCCGCCCGACCGCGGCTCGGTGAAGTGGTCCCTGGTGTCCAGCTCACTGCTGAAGTCCTTGGAGGGCGCATATCGCTTGTCCCCCAAGGGATCTGGCACCGATGTCACCTACGAATTGTCGGTCGACCTGATGATTCCGATGATCGGGCTGCTCAAACGCAAGGCCGAGCGCCGGTTGACCGACACCGCATTGAAGGACCTCAAGAAACGAGTAGAGGCTGAGTGACCTCCCGCCACCTACCGGCGCCCGGATCAGTCTCTTCGTCGGCAAGGGCGGCGTAGGCAAGTCAACGTTGGCGACTGCAACAGCGGTGCGCGACACGCGCGCCGGGTTGCGGGTCTTGATCGTGTCCACCGACCAGGCGCATTCGATCGGCGACGTTCTCGGGATCACCGTCGCGCCGACGGGGCTGCGTCAGCCGACGCGCGTGCTCGCCGACGACGCGGAAGCCGGGGGCGGCCTCCTCGATGCGCTCGCGCTGGACACCTTGGCGTTGCTGGAGTCGCGGTGGCGCGAGATCGCCGGCCTGCTGTCCGCCCGCTTTCCCGAGTCGGACGCGGGTGATATTGCGCCCGAAGAACTTTCAGCATTACCAGGCATCCAAGAAGTCCTCGGTCTGCACGAGGTCGGTGAGCTGGCTCGCTCCGGCGAGTGGGATCACGTCGTGGTGGACTGTGCGTCGACCGCGGATGCGCTGCGCATGCTCACGCTGCCCGCGACGTTCGGTCTATACCTGGAGCGGGCCTGGCCGCGGCATCGGCGGCTGTCGACCGCGAGTGCCGACGCGCGGGCGGCTGCGATCGTAGAGCTGCTCGAGCGCATCGGTGACGGCACGGAGAAGCTGAGCTCGCTGCTGATCGACGGAACACGGGTCAGCGCCCACCTCGTGATGACGGCCGAGCGAGTGGTGGCCGCCGAGGCGGTGCGCACCCTTGGCAGCCTGGCGCTGATGGGGGTGCGTGTCGATGAACTCCTCGTCAATCAGATTCTGGTCCAAGACGATTCGTTCGAATATCGCAACCTGCCCGAGCATCCGGCCTTCGACTGGTACGCCGAGCGAATCTTCGAGCAGCAGGCGGTTCTCGACGAGCTGGACAAGACCATCGGTGACGTGCAGCTGGTCCTCGTGCCGCATCTGGCAGGAGAACCCATCGGGCCGAAGGCCCTCGCCGAGCTGCTGGACAGCGCGCGCCGCCGCGACGGGTCACCGCCACCCGGGCCGCTGCGGCCGGTGGTCGATCGCGAATCGGGCTCTGGACTCGAAGCTGTCTACCGGTTGCGGCTAGAGTTGCCGCAGGTTGACTCCGCCGCTTTGACATTGGGCCGGGTCGACGACGACTTGATCATCGGTGCCGGCGGTATGCGGCGCAGGGTCCGGCTGGCGTCCGTCCTCCGACGGTGCATCGTGGTGGACGCGCAGTTGAGGGGCAGTGAGCTGACGGTGCGATTTCGACCGAATCCGGAGGTGTGGCCAGCGTGAGTGGGTCCCACCCTGAACTCGGTCCCGAACTGCGCCAGCTTGCCCAGATGATCCTGGATCGGCTCGATCCCGCAGTGCGCTTGGCCGCGGCCCGCGCGGCTGGCAGCGGGGATGGCCCCGGCAAGTGCCAGCAGGTGTGGTGCCCGGTGTGCGCACTGGCGGCACTGGTCGCCGGTGAGCAGCATCCGCTGCTGAACGTCATCGCCGAACACAGCGTGGGGCTGCTGACGGTTATCAGGGCGATGGTGGAAAACGTCGAAACGCCTCCCGAGCCGCCCCCGCAGAGCCCGCCGCCGGACGCGGGTCCCGGCGGTGATGAACCGCCGCCGCCCGGTCCCGGTCGCTATCAGCACATACCTGTGACTGTCGAGGAGTGACGGTCGACCTGTGGTCGGGTCCACAGCTGATGGGTAAAGTTGTCGCAAAGCACTGTCCGTGATCGGGAGGGTCCATGTGGTACTGGCTGTTCAAGTACGTCTTCATGGGCCCTTTGCTGTCACTGCTCGGCCGGCCGAAAGTCGAAGGCCTGGAGTATGTTCCACACTCGGGCCCGATGATCTTGGCCAGTAATCACCTGGCCGTTGCCGACAGTTTCTATCTGCCCCTGGTGGTGACCCGCCGCATCACGTTCCTCGCAAAGGCCGAGTATTTCACCGGAACGGGCATCAAGGGCTGGTTCACCCGCTGGTTCTACACCGTCGCGGGGCAGGTGCCGATCGACCGCACCGATGCCGACAGCGCGCAGGATGCGCTGGACACCGCAGCGCGGATCCTCAACCAGGGCAAGCTGCTCGGCATGTATCCCGAGGGCACCCGCTCGCCCGACGGCCGCCTGTACAAGGGCAAGACTGGTCTGGCGCGGGTCGCGCTAGAGACCGGTGTGCCGGTCGTTCCCGTCGCGATGATCGGAACCAACGTCGTCAACCCTCCAGGCAGCAAGATGTGGCGCTTCGGCCGCGTGCAGGTCAAGTTCGGTAAGCCAATGGACTTCAGCCGGTTCGAGGGCCTGGCGGGCAATCGCTTCATCGAGCGCGCCGTGATCGACGAGGTGATGTACGAGCTGATGCGCCTGTCCGGGCAGGAATATGTCGACCTCTACGCCGCCGACATCAAAGAGGGAAAAGCCGAGACGGCGATCAAGCCGCCGGCGCGGATGCCTGAAGCAGCTGCGGGCTAGGCGAGCGCTCCGCAGCCTTCGCGGACACCGTGCCGGCAACCAGGATCATCGCTAGCGCCCACCACACATAGGAACAGCCCGCCAGCTGTCGCCACAACGATGCCGCGGATTCGCGATGCTCGGGCATCAGCGGGATCGGCGTCCACACCATCAGCGCGATGCCCGCCAGCGTGACCAGGCCCAGCGCGATGTGGCGGCGCCGGTAGGCCACCACGGTCGTCACGATCACCGCGGGCAGCGCCCACACCCAGTGGTGCGACCAGGACACAGGCGAGACCACGAGGCCGAACATCGCCACACAGATCAGCGCGAGCACCGTCTCGTCGACGCGAAGGACGCGTCGGGCCGCCCATACCGTCAACCCGAGCACCGCGAAGCACAGAAGCGTCCACAGCACGAAGCGCTCGCCCTCACCGAGGCCGAGCCTGGCCAGGGTGCCGGCGATGTTCTGGTTGGTGTTCAGTGTCGCGGTGCCGATCCGGTCGGTGTTGCGCACGGTGTAGGTCCAGTACTCCCACGAGTCCCGCCAGGCGAGGGCGAAACCGGCGAGCGTGGCCGTCACGGCTGAGGCCGCCGTCACCAGCAGGGCGCGCGTGTCGCGCCGCAGCAGGAAATACAGCAGGAACACCGCGGGCGTGAGTTTGAGCGCGATGGCCAGGCCCAGCAGCATGCCCCGCGGCCATGGCGTCTTGCGGGGCACGCAGTCGGCGATCACCAGCGTCATCAGCACGACGTTGATCTGGCCGAAGTCGAAGTTCGACCGGATCGGCTCCAGGTAGACCACCGCGGGCGCCACGATCGCGGCGGCCAGCCAGCACCGCCGCATCCACGCCGGCTCGGGGGTGACTCTGGCCCAATTCCGGGCACCGTCCGGGGAGGTCTGCGGCCACACGTCCAGGCGTGTCAGCACAATCACCGTCGACGCGATCAGCAGCACCAGCGTCGTCAGCGTGATCGCGATGCTGGCCGCCTGCAGCGGCAGCCACGCGAACGGGGAGAACACCACCGCCGCCAGCGGCGGGTAGGTAAACGGCAGGTCCAGGCCGCTGCGGGTGTGGAACATCGCGCCGTCGGCATACAGCGGCCTGCCGTCCAGCCAGGCCTGCCCGCCCATCCGGTAAACGTCGATGTCAATGCGGTATGGCGTGTGGCCGAGCAGCCGCCAGGCCGCCCAGGCCAACGCCGCCGCGGTGAGCAGTTGAAACAGTCGCCAGGCGAGCGTTCGCCCCCAACCAACGCCGCCGGGCGACCGCCGAGTACTCATGTCCAGACCAGACTATCGGTGCGCCCCGGCGCGTCGGCGGGTAACCATGCCGTGACACGCGCAGGTCGGCGTAAGTTTTCGCCCGTGCCCGACGAACTCAAGTTCGACATGAACTTCGATCTGGTCATCCCGCCGGAGCGACGGCCGCTGATGTGGTGCTTGATCGCCTTCATCCTGACCTTCCTGGTGACGCGCACGATCGTCCGGTACATCCGTTCGCACGCCGACAGCGATGCGCCGCGCAAATGGTGGCAGCCGCGCAACATCGGCCACGGCTCGTTGCACATTCATCACGTGGTGATCGGTGTGATCTTGGTCATGGTTTCCGGTATCACCATGGTGACGTTGGCGGTCGACGGTGGGGTACCCGAATTCACCGTCGCGGCAATCTTTTTCGGAGTGGGCGCAGCGCTGGTGCTGGATGAGTTCGCTTTGATACTGCATCTGCAAGACGTGTACTGGTCCGAGGACGGCCGCACGTCGGTGGACGCGGTATTCGCCGCGGTAGCGGTGGCGGGTTTGTTGATCTTGGGATTCAATCCGTTGTCGTTCTTCGACGTCACCATCTGGCGCGAGGATCAGTCGTGGGAGGCGCGGGCAACGGTCATCGCCATCGCGGCGCTGACGCTGATGCTTGCGGTGGTGGTGCTGATCAAGGGCAAGGTGTGGACCGGGCTGGTCGGCATGTTCATCACGCCCCTGCTGTTGATCGGCGCCCTCCGGCTATCCAGGCCGCACGCGCCGTGGGCGCGCTGGCGTTACGCCAACAAGCCCCGCAAGATGCACAGGGCGCTGGAACGGGAACGACGAGTACGCCGACCGATTGTGCAGGGCAAGCTCTGGCTGCAGCATGTGATCGCAGGAGAGCCGCACTTCCCCGACGACTACGAGGTGAACGCGCAGCTCGACCGCGAAATCCACGCGGCCCCTGCGCCGCCGGAGCGGACGGCGGCGGGGGTGTGAAGTACTTCTATGACACCGAGTTCATCGACAACGGCCGCACCATCGAATTGATCTCGATCGGCGTGGTAGCCGAAGACGGCCGCGAGTATTACGCAATCTCAACGGAATTCGATCCGGAGCGGGCCGGCAGTTGGGTGCGCAGGCATGTACTGCCCAAGCTGCCGTCTCCGGCGTCGCCGCTGTGGCGCTCGCGGCGTCAGATCCGTGCTGAGTTGGAGGACTTCTTCGGTGTCGACGGCGACGAGCCGATCGAACTGTGGGCTTGGGTAGGCGCCTACGACCACGTCGTGCTGTGCCAGCTGTGGGGGCCGATGACGGACCTGCCGCCGGCGATCCCGCGGTTCACCCGCGAGCTGCGCCAGTTCTGGGAGGACCGCGGTTCGCCGCGAATGCCGCCGCGGCCCCGCGACGCGCATGACGCCTTGGTTGACGCCCGGCACAACCTGTTGCGGTACCAGCTGATGACGACGGGCGAAGTGCCAGCGCAGCGTTAAAAAGCGCTACACGGCTCCCGTTACCATGGACGGGTGAACTGGACCGTCGACGTACCCATCGACCAGCTGCCTCCGCTGCCGCCACTGCCCGATGACCTGCGGCATCGGCTGGACGCCGCGCTGGCCAAGCCTGCGGCGCAGCAGCCGAGCTGGGATGCCGACGCCGCCAAGATGATGCGCACCGTGCTGGAAAGCGTTCCGCCTGTCACCGTGCCCGCCGAGATCGAGAAGCTCAAGAGCCAGCTGGCCGCCGTCGCACGCGGGGAGGCGTTCCTGCTGCAGGGCGGCGACTGCGCCGAAACGTTCGTCGACAACACCGAACCGCACATCCGGGCCAACATCCGCACGTTGCTGCAGATGGCGGTGGTGCTCACATACGGCGCGAGCATGCCGGTGGTGAAGGTGGCCCGGATTGCCGGCCAGTACGCCAAGCCGCGGTCCAGCGATATCGACGCGCTGGGCCTGAAGTCCTACCGCGGCGACATGATCAACGGCTTCGCGCCCGATGCCGGCGTCCGCGAACACGACGCTTCGCGGTTGGTGCGCGCCTACGCCAACGCCAGCGCGACGATGAACCTGGTGCGCGCGCTCACCGGCTCGGGATTGGCGTCGCTGCATGCGGTGCACGACTGGAACCGCGAGTTCGTGCGCACGTCGCCCGCCGGCGCCCGCTACGAGGCACTGGCCGCCGAGATCGACCGTGGCCTGATGTTCATGAGCGCCTGCGGAGTCAACGACCGCAACCTCGACACCGCCGAGATCTACGCCAGCCATGAGGCTTTGGTGCTCGACTACGAGCGCGCCATGCTGCGGCTGTCCACCGACCACGATGAGCCACGGCTCTACGACCTTTCGGCCCATTACGTGTGGATCGGGGAGCGGACCCGTCAGCTCGACGGTGCGCACGTCGCTTTCGCCGAGGTGATCGCCAACCCGATCGGGGTGAAGATCGGCCCCACGATGACGCCCGAGCTGGCCGTCGAATACGTCGAGCGGCTCGATCCTCACAACCAGCCTGGACGCCTGACGCTGGTCAGCCGGCTCGGCAACAACAAGGTGCGCGACCTGCTGCCGCCGATCATCGAGAAGGTGCAGGCCACCGGCCACCAGGTCATCTGGCAGTGCGATCCGATGCACGGGAACACGCACGAGTCCTCGACGGGCTACAAGACGCGCCACTTCGACCGCATCGTCGACGAGGTGCAGGGCTTCTTCGAGGTGCACCGCGCACTGGGCACGCATCCGGGCGGCATCCACGTCGAAATCACCGGCGAGAACGTCACCGAGTGCCTCGGCGGCGCGCAGGACATCTCGGATTCCGATCTGGCCGGTCGCTACGAGACGGCGTGTGATCCGCGGCTGAACACCCAGCAGAGCCTCGAGCTGGCATTCCTCGTCGCTGAGATGCTGCGCGACTAGGAGAGCAGCCCGCCGATATTGCTGCCCACCGTCCACGCCCCAACGGCGATCAGGCCGGTGAGCGTGAGCACCGCGACCACCCAGAACAGCAACGCACGTTTGGCGCGCTGACGGGTCCAGTAGAATTCGTCCATGTCGATGCCGGCGAATTGCCCTGCGACGCCCTGATATTCGGGCTCTTCATCGTCCGAGGCATAGGGCTGCCAGTCCTCACGAGTGAGTTCCCTGGTGTGCTGGCGCGGCGCGGGCGCGGCAACCAACTGGTTGTGACGGACGGCGGCCGACGCGTGCTGGGCCGAGTTGCGTGGCGCAGGCACGCGAAAGGGCGGAAGGCCCAGCTCGTCGACGATCGCCTCGAGTTCGGCGGCCATGTGTTGGGCGTCGGCATACCGTTCGGCGGGGTCGCGTGCGGTTGCCCGCACCACCAGCTCGTCGAATTGTGCTGGCACCCCGGAGATTACGGTGCTCGGCGGAGCGACGTCGTTGTCCATCCGCTGGTATGCCACCGCCAGTGCGCTGTCGCCGGTGAAGGGCGTGGCGCCGGTCAGCAGCTCGTAGGCCAGGATGCCGACGGAGTACACGTCGCTGCGCGGGCTGGCGTTGCCGGTGCCCACCTGCTCGGGCGACAGGTAAGCGGCCGTGCCCAATATGACGCTGGTGGAGGTGATCTTGGCCTCCGCGACGGCGCGGACCAGACCGAAGTCGGCGATCTTGACCTCTCCGCCATCGGAAATCAGCACGTTCTCCGGTTTGATGTCGCGGTGCACCAAGCCGGCCTGGTGTGCGACCGCCAACCCACCCAGCACCGGGCCCAGCACCGCGGCGACCGCGTGCGGCGGCATCGGCCCGCGCTCCCGCAATAGTTCACGAAGCGTGCCGCCCTCGATCAACTCCATCACCAGAAACGGATGCTGACCGTCGATGCCCTGGTCGTAGACGGCAACGAGACCGGGATCCTTGAGCCGGGCGACCGCGCGCGCCTCACGCTGAAACCGCGTCAGAAACTGGTTGTCGTGGGCGTACCGCGAATCCATGATCTTCAGTGCCACCGGCCGATCGAGGCGAAGGTCCAGCCCGCGGTACACCGCGGACATGCCTCCCGTGGCGATGAGTGTCTCGACGCGGTACCGTCCGTCCAGCATCGCCCCGACGAGAGGGTCAGATTGCTGGAAGGGCTCCACCGAACACATGTTACGAGGCGCCCCGTTCGTCTTAGACTCGGTGCGGTGAGCAGCATTCCGGCCGCCGACGACGTTCTGGACCCTGGCGAGGCCGTCTACGACATACCGACCGTCGCCGATTTGCTTGGCGTTCCTGTGACCAAGGTGCATCAACAATTGCGTGAAGGCCACCTGATCGCGGTGCGCCGCGACGGTGTGGTGGTGGTGCCCAAGATTTTCTTCGACGACACCGGTCACGTGGTCAAGTGCCTTACCGGACTTCTTGTCGTCCTGCACGACGGGGGATACCACGACACCGAGATCGTGCGGTGGCTTTTCACGCCCGACCCGTCGCTGACCATCAGGCGGGACGGGGCGACGGAACGGAAGACTAATGCCCGGCCGGTGGACGCGCTGCATTCGCATCAGGCCCGGGAAGTGGTGCGTCGGGCTCAGGCGATGGCGTACTAGGTTCGGGCGCTCGATACAGCGAATAAAACGCGGCCCCGGCGCATGCGGTTGCGAGCAGTACGTGCGGCCACGAGTACATGCCGTGTGCACCATCGGGTTTCCAGATCACGGTGATCCAGGTGGAAAGCCCGGCGATCACCGCAATCGACGACCGCGACTGCGCCAATGCCGACACAATCGCCAACGGCCAGGTGTAATACCACGGCAGCGCCGCGGGCACGAACAACACCACGACGGCCATCACAAGTGCGATGCCTATCAGCGCCTCGCGGTCGTTGTGGCGAAATCTCCACCACAGCAACGGAAGTGAAATCGCAATTATCGCGATACCGATGATGCGGGTGACGTCGAGGACCGCGTAGAAGTTCACCGGAAAGAGCAGACTGCCGAAGACGTTGACCAGATTGGCCGCCGCTGTCGGCACGGTCAGCCAGTTGATGATCTTCACCGATCCGGCCAGGGCGGTCAGCCAGCCGAGGCCGACCCCGGCGACGGCGGACAACACCGCGAACACCGCGACGAAGATCAGCGCCGACGCTGCGGTGGCGACCGCGAAGGCCTTCACCGGCGAATACCCACGCCGGTCGCGAATGTCTCGCATCCACACCCAGACCATGAACGGAAGCGCCAGCCCCGCCGTGGCTTTCACGGCCACCGCGGCGGCGATCAGACTGACACCGGCGATGTGGTGGTGGCCGAATGTCAGCGCGATGGCGGCCATCATCAGCCCGACCATCAGCATCTCGTTGTGCACACCGCCCATCAGATGGATGATCACCAGCGGGTTGAGCACGCATATCCACAGCGCGGCAGCCCCGTTGGCGCCGACGTGACGGGCGACCCGCGGCGCCGCCCAGATCAGCAGCGCCAGGCCAGGCAGCATGCACAGCCGCAGCAGCATGGTTCCCGCGACGACGTCGTTGTGGACCAACAGTGTGACGAACTTCGCCACCAAGATGAACGCGGGCCCGTACGGTGCGGTCGTCGTCGTCCAGATCGGACTCACGTTGTCCAGCAAGGAGTTCGGATTGTCCACCGGGCCGACGACATAGGGGTCGAAGCCATCGCGCAGCAGTGCGCCCTGCGCCAGATACGAATACGTGTCGCGGCTGAACACCGGCACACTCAGCAACAGCGGTGCCAGCCAGAAGCCGGTGGTCGCGATCATCGTGTATTCGGTTGCCGTGCGGTCGATCACGCGGCGGCCAAGCCACAGCCAGGCGACGAGCATCAACGCAACGCCTGCCCACAACAGCACCGACGACATCACCAAGCCGTGCCCGAAGCGAAGCCACGACAGGTGCATCGACTCGAGGAGCGGGTCGTGCAAACGGGTGCTCCCGGCGCCAAGCCCGCCGGCGGTGATCAGGATGGCGCCAAGCGCGCCCAGCAGTGCGGGCCGAGCGGCAGGGGATGCCGCAAATGACTTCAGCCGCCAAACATGTTGGGCAACACCGGTTGTCGGAGCCTCGGCAGGCGCGGGGATTGTCATGCTCCTAGGCGGACCGGTTCGCGGCCAATCTGGCGAGCTCGGAAAGGCCAACCTTGGCCTGCACGTCGATGGGGGCGGCGTTCAATATCTCGAGCGCGCGGCGGGTCAGCACGTCGATGCGGCCCTCGACGGCGGCGAGGGCGCCGACCGACTCGATCACCAGACACAGTTCCTTGACCTGCGCATCCGACAGATCGGTGCCGATCGACGTGCGCAACAACTTGGCGGCCACGGGATCCATTTTCTCCGCCAGCTCGACGGCCTCGGCCAGCAGCACTGTTCGCTTGCCAGACCGCAGGTCGTCACCGGACGGCTTCCCGGTCACCGCGGGGTCGCCGAACACGCCGAGCACGTCGTCGCGCAGCTGAAACGCCACCCCGAGGTTGGTGCCGACCTCGTGGAACGCGTCGAGCACTTCGGGACGGTCGGCGGCTGCGGCCGCGCCGAGCTGCAACGGCCGAGAAATCGTGTACGAGGCGGTCTTGTAGATGTTGACCGTCATCGCCGAGGCCACGGTGTCCGCGCCGCTGGATTCGGCGACGATGTCCAGGTATTGCCCGCCGAGCACCTCGGTACGGATCGCCGACCACACGCGTCGCACCCGCAGGTGCGCGTCGACCGGCAGATCGGCGGTCGCGACGATGTCGTCGGCCCATACCAGCGCGAGATCACCGAGCAGAATCGCCGCCGACATCCCGAACTGCTCGGGTGAGCCGTGCCAATCGCTCGTGCGGTGCTTGTCGGCGAACAGCCGGTGCACAGTGGGAAGCCCGCGGCGGGTGGCGGACGCGTCGATCACATCGTCGTGCACCAGCGCACAGGCATGCAGCAGTTCTAGTGCCGAAATCAGGCGTATCACGCCTGGATCGAGGAGGTTGTCAGGCGCTTCGGCGACCGCGCGCCAGCCCCAATAGGCGAACAACGGCCTCAGCCGCTTACCGCCGCGCAGAACGAACTCCTCGAGGGCGCCGGTCAGCTGCGCATAGTCGGCGCCGATATAGGCAGAGTCGCGGCGGCGATCGCGGAGATACTCCCGCAATTGGTCGGTGACGGCGCCGGCCAACTCGACGGCCGACGGTGCCGCTGCATCCACGCTCAGCGGGCGCCCCTTTCGTCAATCGGCGTCTACTCGCCCCCGAGTGCATTCAGAGTAGAGCGTGCGACTGGTTTTTTACCAAGTCAGACGTGGACTCACCAGGGGTATGTGCATCGGAGTCACCGCGACTGGTCGGCCGGATCGCCGACGCGAGGGGAGCGGTCGCGGTTCGTGTACGCCAGCCCGCCGACGATGCACGCGACCAAGAACGACGCCACGGCAAGCCAGATCGCCGCACCGGTGAACGAGCGTGCGCTGGGGTCGGTGTAGCGAGCCTGGGCGTTCATCGTGCTGACCACACCGGGCCGCAACTTCCACTCCACGACATCGGACGACACCTGGTCGCCGTTGGTCGACGTCACCTCGCCGGGGAACGAGACGGAAAGCGAGACGTCGGCTTCGGGGTCGTTGAGCGAGGTGAGATCCGCGCGGCCCTCGAGAATTACCAGGTCACCGGCGCGGCGCAGGGAGATGTCGACCCCGGCCGCGTCGCGGTTCATGTTCGCCAGCTGCGGGACTTCGGCGAAGGTGAGGTCGGAGAACACGGCCTCGGAGCCGACGTAGTCGTCGCGGCTGTAGTCGGAGACGGCCACCTTCTGTGCGAACGGCAGGCTGTTGAGCAGCTGTGGACCCTTGTCGTCGGCGTTGCGAGGCTTTGCCGCCGCGATGATCTGGCCGGAAACCCGGTCGTCGGGGGAGACCGTGATGGATGCCCGCACCCGCACGCACCCGACGGCCATTGGCAGCACGAGCAACAGCAACGCGATCGCGAGAAAGCGGCGTCTTGCCCCTGGCGAATGATCGGGCACGGGGTCATCGTGCCAGATTCGCCTGTCTAAAGGGGCAGTGACCGGCCAAGGATCGCAAACGCCCGCGGATCCCCGGCGAAGTGGTAACCGCGGATGATGTCGGTGAATCCGAGCCGCCGGTACAGCCGCCAGGCCCGGTTTGCTTCGCCGTTGATCTCCGGCGTGGACAGCAGCACGTGCGCCTCACAGCGGTCCGCGAGAAGCCGTCTGGCCAGCGCCTCACCCAGGCCGCGGCCCTGAGCTCGCGGCGCGATGTGCAACTCGGTCAGTTCGAAGTAGCTCGTCATCAGCTCGGCGATGCGGGTCGAGTCCGCGCCGACACGGTGCAGGCCTGCCACCACCTGCTGCTGCCACCACTGGTCCGGCGCACCGCAATAGCCGTATGCGACTCCGAGCATTTCAGCGCCGCCGAGGGCGGCCGCGGATCGGTCCGCATCTTGCCTGTGTTGGCCGGGCGCCTCCACCGCGGCGACCGCCTTCCAGCCCTGCCTGCGGGTGTGCTCCAGCCACATCGACGCGCGTTGCTCTTCGGTGCCGCGCGGATAGCGCATGGCATCGACGTAGATGCCGAGCGCGTCACCGAGCCGGCGTTGCATATCGCTCGGCGACAGATCGATCAGAAATGTCGCCAACTTCGTATCGCCCCTTCGCGCGCTGTTGTGCGGTGTGGTCAACACCATTATTGGTTGGGCGAGGCGCTGGTTGGCAGTCGCGGTGTACGTCATAGAATCGACCGGCGAACTAGGTGGTACCGCTCAGATTGACCTCGTATCATTACTGTTAGTTGCCCGTTAATGCGGGCGGACACGAGTTTGAATTGAGACGGCCGGGCCGGCAAGGGAGGGACGAATGCCACTCTCCGATCATGAGCAGCGCATGCTCGACCAGATCGAGAGCGCGCTCTATGCCGAGGACCCCAAGTTCGCATCGAGCGTTCGTGGCGGAACTCTGCGCGCTCCCTCGGCTCGGCGCCGGCTGCAAGGCGCCGCACTTTTCGTGATCGGTCTGGCGATGCTGGTGTCCGGTGTTGCGTTCAAAGCCACCATGATCGGCAGTTTTCCGATCCTGTCTGTCGTCGGATTCGTGGTGATGTTCGGCGGCGTGGTCTACGCCATCACCGGCCCGCGGGTGGCCGGCGGCCGTGATCGCGGCTCGGAGCCGGGCGCGCCGCGGCAGAAGCGCGCCAAGGGCGGAGGCGGTTCGTTCACCAGTCGGATGGAAGACCGGTTCCGCCGTCGCTTCGACGAATAGGCCCACGCCGAACCTAGGGGTAGCCCACAACGGGCTACCCCGTTTTTTATGCGCGGCGCGTCGCGAATCCCCCCACAGCGCCCCACCGCAGCCCTGAAAGCGATCTACCTGCGGTTTCTAGCGGCCATCCGCCGTCATCTCCTGTTCTAGGTCACCCGCATGCGCCCGATTCGGGGGCCAGGTGGGGACACTGCCGCGATTTTTGCTGCCAAATGGAGCACTGTGGGGGATTGTGGGGTAAAGTGGCGGATAACGGAGCGACCGGGGCTCCGAGTGGTAGGAGGTGGCCGGATGTTTCTGGGCACCTACACGCCCAAGCTCGACGACAAGGGGCGGCTCACGCTGCCCGCCAAATTCCGCGACGCGCTGGCAGGAGGATTGATGGTCACCAAGAGCCAAGACCACAGCCTTGCCGTATATCCGCGCGCCGAGTTCGAAAAGCTGGCTCGACGGGCGTCGCAGGCGTCGCGGAGCAATCCGGAAGCCCGCGCATTCCTGCGAAACCTCGCCGCAGCCACGGACGAACAGCACCCCGACACGCAAGGCCGGATCACGTTGTCGGTTGATCACCGCCGCTACGCCAACCTCTCGAAGGAGTGCGTGGTGATCGGATCGGTTGACTACCTGGAGATCTGGGACGCCCAAGCATGGCAGGAGTATCAGCAGACCCACGAAGAGAACTTCTCCGCGGCCACCGATGAATCTCTGCACGACATCATCTGAGCCGGCGGCGAACCCACAGGTTGCCCGTGCATCGTGGCCTCTGCCCGAACCGGCCCTGGCGTACTTCCCCAACGCCAGGTCCGCGCTCTCGGACAGGGACCCGGGTGCAGGGGTACCCCTCATGGGAGGCGCTGAAATGCCCGACGACATGGCGCACGGACACGTTCCCGTTCTGCTCGACCGCTGTGTTGAGCTGCTGGCGCCCGCGCTCACCCGCAACAGTCCGGACGGCGAGGGTGCCGTGCTCGTCGACGCCACCCTGGGCGCCGGCGGACATGCCGAACGGTTCCTCACCGAGTTCCCCGGTCTGCGGCTGATCGGGCTCGACCGCGACCCGGACGCGCTGTGGATCGCCGGTGAGCGGCTCGCGCAGTTCGGCGATCGCGTCATGCTGGTCCGCACCCGCTACGACGGAATCGAGGGCGTGCTCGCCCAAACCGCCCACTGGACAACCGAAGTGGACGGCATCTTGTTCGACCTCGGCGTGTCCTCCATGCAATTGGACCGCACTGAACGCGGTTTCTCCTACGCCGCCGACGCTCCGCTGGACATGCGGATGGATCCCGACGCGCCGCTCACGGCCGCCGAGGTCATCAACACCTACGACGAGAAGACACTCGCACGCGTGCTTCGTGAGTTCGGCGAAGAGCGTTTCGCGAGCCGTATCGCCGCTCAGATCGTGCGCCGCAGGGCCCGCCGCCCGTTCGCCACCACCGGGGAGCTGGTCGAGTTGTTGTACGAGGCGATTCCCGCACCAGCGCGCCGCACCGGTGGGCATCCCGCCAAGCGGACATTCCAGGCCTTGCGGATCGTCGTCAACGCAGAGCTGGACTCACTGCGCGACGCGCTGCCCGCGGCACTGGGAGCGCTCGGCCCCGGTGGCCGAATCGTGGTGATGGCCTACCAATCGTTGGAAGACCGCATCGTCAAAAACCAGTTCGCCGCCGCGACGGCGTCGCGCACGCCGCCTGGCTTACCGATGGAATTGCCTGGGCACGAACCGGAATTCGTCGCCCTGACGCGCGGCGCGGAGCGCGCAGGCCCCGAGGAAATCGCACTCAATCCACGTAGCGCATCGGTGCGGCTACGGGCACTGGAAAAGGTGGGGGGACAACGATGAAGGTCAAGCGAGGAGCCACGGTGCGCGACACCGACGAGCGCAAGTCGCGGAAGCCGGCCCGTAACGCGGCGCGACGCCCTGCCGACGCCCCGCCACGTAGACGCAAGCCCACGCGTGAGCAGCGGCCCCAGCGCTCCGCGCCCGCAACCAATCCGATTCCCAGGCCCACCGACGGCCCTGCCCGGGCAAAGAATGCCAGCCAGGCCAAGGCGCGGGCCAAGGCACGGAAAGCCAAGGCGCCCAAGGTCGTACGCCCGCCGTTGCGTGAGCGCCTCCTCGTCAAGCTGTCTTCGATCGACCTCAATCCGCGCACGCTGGTCGCAAGGGTGCCGTTCGTGGTGCTGGTGATCGGATCGCTCGGGCTTGGACTTGGTGTGACGCTGTGGCTTTCGACAGACGCCGCCGAGCGCTCCTACCAGTTGAGCCACGCCCGCGAGACCAATCAGGCGCTGCTGCAACAGAAGGAAGCGCTGGAACGGCAGGTGCTCGAGGCGCAGGCCGCCCCGGCGCTGGCCGAGGCCGCGCGCAATCTCGGCATGATCCCGTCGCGTGACACCGCGCACCTGGTGCAGGATGCGGCGGGCAACTGGGTCGTGGTCGGCACCCCGAAACCCGCTGAGGGTGTTGCGCCGCCGCCGCTGAACACGCCGGTGCCCGACCAGGCGCCGCCGGGGCCACCGCCGCCGCCGGCACCGCGTGTGGTGGAGCCGCGGGAGGTCACCGTCCGCATGCCGCCGAGAGGCGCGCCCACACCGGCTCCAATGCCGGGAGTCGAACGGCCGATGCCTGTTTCGCCCGCCGCGCCGTTGGCGGTGCCGCCGGGCGCCGAGGTTCCGCACGCTGTCGGGACGCAGATTCCGGCACTCGGCCCGGCGCAGCCCCCGGCCGAGGCGCCGACCGCGTCGCCGGTCGAACTACCGGCCGCCCCGCTGGACGCAGCGGCGCCGGCTCCTGTCGCCGCCCCGGTTCCCGGGCCTGGCGCATGAGCCGCGGCGACAACCAGGGTCGCCGCGGGGCACCAAAAACCCAGGAACGCTCGGCCAAGTCACGCCGGATACGCCAACCGATCACCGAAAATGGTTTGCGCAGTGCGTCATTCGTGTTCCGGCATCGGGTGGGCAATGCCGTCATCTTCCTGGTGCTGGTGATCGCCGGCGCCCAGTTGTTCAGCCTGCAGGTGCCGAGGGCCGCGGGCCTGCGCGCCGAAGCGGCGGGTCAGCTGAAGGTCACCGACGTCGAGAAGGCGGTGCGCGGTGCGATCGTCGACCGCAACAACGACAAGCTGGCGTTCACCATCGAGGCCCGCGCGCTGACGTTCCAGCCCGTCAAGATCCGCAAGCAGCTCGAAGAGGCAAAGGCGAAAACGCCGAAGGCGCCGGACCCCCAGAAGCGCCTGCGCGACATCGCCGCCGAAGTGGCCTTGCGGCTGAACAACAAACCCGATGCCACCACCGTGCTGAAAAAGCTCAACGGCAACGACTCGTTCGTCTACCTGGCGCGTGCGGTCGACCCGGCCATCGCCGACGCCATCATCACCAAATTCCCTGAGGTCGGTTCGGAGCGCCAGGATCTGCGCCAGTATCCCGGCGGATCACTGGCGGCCAACATCGTCGGCGGTATCGACTGGGACGGCCACGGGCTTCTGGGACTTGAGGATTCACTCGACGCCGTCCTCGCGGGCACCGATGGCTCCGTCACCTACGACCGCGGCTCCGACGGTGTGGTGATCCCCGGCAGCTACCGCAACCGCCACGATGCGGTGGACGGCTCGACGGTGGCACTGACGCTCGATGACGACATCCAGTTCTACGTCCAGCAGCAAGTCCAGCAGGCCAAGAACGCCTCCGGCGCCAAGAACGTGGCGGCCGTGGTGCTGGACGCGAAAACCGGTGAAGTACTTGCGATGGCGAACGACAACACGTTCGACCCGAGCCAGGACATCGGCAAACAAGAGGACCGCGATCTGGGCAACCCGGCGGTGTCGTCGCCGTACGAGCCGGGCTCGGTCAACAAGATCGTCACCGCGGCTTCGGTGATCGAGTTCGGGCTGTCCAACCCCGACGAGGTGCTGCAGGTGCCCGGCTCGATCGATATGGGCGGCGTCAATGTGCACGACGCGTGGGAACACGGCACGATGCCGTACACCACGACAGGCATCTTCGGAAAGTCGTCCAACGTCGGCACACTGATGCTGGCGCAGCGGATCGGCCCGGAGCGCTACGCCGACATGCTGAACAAGTTCGGCCTCGGTCAGCGCACCGGTGTAGGGCTGCCGGGCGAGAGCGCGGGTCTGGTGCCGCCGATCGACCAGTGGTCAGGTAGCACATTCTCCAACTTGCCTATCGGGCAAGGCCTTTCGATGACGCTGCTGCAGATGACGGGCATGTACCAGGCGATCGCCAATGACGGCGTGCGCATGCCGCCGCGCATCATCAAGACGACGATCGCGCCGGACGGCACCCACACCGACGAGCCGAGGCCCGAAGGTGTGCGGGTGGTGTCGCCGCAGACCGCGCAGACCGTGCGTCAGATGCTGCGCGCCACCGTGCAACGAGATCCGATGGGAATCCAGCAGGGCACCGGTTCGCTTGCTGCGGTCGAGGGTTATCAGATCGCGGGCAAGACGGGCACCGCCCAGCAGATCAACCCCGGATGCGGCTGCTACTACGACAACGTCTACTGGATCACGTTCGCAGGCATGGCGCCGGCCAACGATCCCCGCTACGTCGTCGGCATCATGGCCGACAATCCGCAGCGGACGGCCGAAGGACTGCCCGGCACGACGATGGCGCCGCTGTTCCACAACATCGCGGCCTGGCTGCTGCAGCGCGACAACGTGCCGCTTTCACCCGATCCAGGGCCGCCGCTCACGCTTCAGGCCACCTGAGGCAAGGGCGGCCCAGGACACGGTCGGTACTGTGTCATGGCTATGAATTCGCGTCCGAGCCACCCGGTCGGCCAATCGCTCGGGCGGCTGGCCGATGCGGTGCGGGCGGTGCCCGCACAAGGTGTCGCGGTTCCCGATGTCCGGGTCACCGGGGTGACGCTGCGAGGCCAGAACGCCCAGCAGGGCGACCTGTTCGCGGCGCTGCCGGGATCCACCGCGCACGGCGGCCGCTATGCGGCTGACGCGGTGGCGCGTGGGGCCGTCGCGGTGCTGACCGACGCCGCAGGAATCGCCGAGATGGGACCGAACGTCGATGTCCCGGTGCTCATTCACCCTTCGCCGCGCTCGGTGCTCGGTGAGCTGGCGGCCGCCGTCTACGGATACCCGTCGGAGAAGCTGCGCGTCATTGGCGTCACGGGAACCTCCGGCAAGACCACCACCACGTACCTGGTCGAGGCCGGGCTTCGGTCGGCCGAGCGCGTCGCCGGACTGATCGGCACGGTCGGCATCCGCATCGACGGCAACGACGTGCCCAGCGCACTGACCACCCCTGAGGCGCCGGAGTTGCAGGCGCTGCTGGCCGTCATGGTCGAACACGGCGTCGACACGGTGGTGATGGAGGTGTCCAGCCACGCTCTGAGCCTTGGTCGTGTCGACGCGGTGAAGTTCGCCGTCGGCGGCTTCACCAACCTGTCACGCGACCACCTGGACTTCCACCCGACGATGGAGGATTATTTCGACGCCAAGGCGCGGCTATTCGACCCGCAATCTTCAACGCACGCAAGCCTTTCGGTGATCTGCATCGACGACGACGCCGGCCGTGCGATGGCGCGGCTCGCGCATCGGCCGGTATCGATCAGCGCGACGGGACGCGACGCCGACTGGCGTGCCGAGAACATCCGCCGTGTCGAGCTCGGTGCTCAGGAATTCGTCGCCGTCGACCCTGCGGGCGTGCACCACGGACTGCGGATCGGGTTGCCGGGGCGCTACAACGTCGCCAACTGCCTGCTGGCGGCCGCGCTGCTGGACGCGGTCGGGGTGTCACCGGAACAGGCAGCGCCTGGCCTGCGCAGCGCGACGGTTCCCGGTCGCCTCGAGCCGATCGACCGCGGCCAGACTTTCCTCGCGCTGGTCGACTACGCACACAAACCCGGCGCGCTGCGGGCGGTGCTCGAGACGCTGCGGGAGGAGGCCGGCGGCAGGGTCGCGATCGTGTTCGGCGCGGGCGGCAATCGCGATCCGGGTAAACGCGAACCGATGGGCCGCGTCGCCGCCGAGCTGGCCGATCTGGTCGTGGTCACCGACGACAACCCGCGTGACGAGGATCCCGCCGCCATTCGCGCCGCGATCATGGCAGGCGCCGCCTCCCAAAGCGCGGACGCGGACGTCGTCGAGATCGGCGACCGCCGTGAGGCCATCGACCACGCCGTCGCATGGGCCCAGCCTGGCGACGTGGTGCTTATCGCCGGAAAAGGCCACGAGACCGGCCAGACCACCCGCGGAAAGACCCGGCCGTTCGACGACCGTCAGGAACTCGCCGCGGCACTCGAGGCGCGGGGGCACCGCTCGTGATCGACTTGACCATCGCCCAGATCGCCGACATCGTCGGCGGTCGGCTGGCAGACATCACACCCGAGCAGGCCGCCGCCACCCGCGTCACCGGGACTGTCGAATTCGATTCGCGCGCAGTGACTCCCGGCGGGCTGTTCCTCGCGCTGCCCGGCGCGCGCTCCGACGGCCATGACTTCGCCGCGGCCGCAGTCGGCTCCGGTGCCGTGGCGGTGCTGGCGGCCCGCCCGGTCGGCGTGCCCGCGATCGTCGTCGAGCCGCAAGCCGCCCAGGACGCCGCCGCCAGCGTGCTGGAATACGACACCGACGGTTCGGGCGCAGCGGTTTTGGCCGCATTGGCGCGGCTGGCCGCCGCCGTCGCTGCCGAGCTGGTGGCAGGCGGGCTGACCGTCGTCGGCGTCACCGGCTCGTCGGGTAAGACGTCGACCAAGGATCTGCTGGCCGCCGTGCTCGCCCCGCTCGGTCAAGTGGTGGCCCCGCCCGGGTCGTTCAACAACGAGCTGGGCCACCCGTGGACGGTGCTGCGCGCGACGGAAGCCACCGACTATCTCGTCCTCGAAATGTCGGCGCGTCATCCCGGCAACATCGCCGCGCTCGCCGCGATCGCGCCGCCATCGATCGCGGTGGTGCTCAACGTAGGCACCGCCCACCTCGGTGAGTTCGGCTCTCGAGAGGCGATTGCCGCGACGAAAGCCGAACTGCCCCAAGCTGTTCCGTCGTCCGGCGTGGTCATCCTCAATGCCGATGACACCGCGGTGGCCGCAATGGCCGACAAGACGTCGGCCCGCATCGTGCGGGTGAGCCGCAACCCCGGTGCTGACGTCTGGGCCGGCCCGGTGACACTCGACGCGCTCGCTAGGCCACGCTTCACGCTGCACGCCGCCGACGGCCAGACAGACGTCGCTCTGGCGGTGCACGGCGACCATCAGGTGTCCAATGCGCTGTGCGCGGCCGCCGTCGCGCTGGAATGCGGAGCAAGCCTCGAGCAGGTGGCCGCGGCGCTGGCGGGCGCGGGTCCGGTCTCCAAGCACCGCATGCAGGTGGCGACGCGCGACGACGGCGTCACCGTCATCAACGATGCCTACAACGCCAACCCCGATTCGATGCGGGCAGGCCTGCAGGCACTCGCGGCCATCGCCCGTGAAGGCGGGAAGAAGCGGCGCAGTTGGGCGGTGCTGGGGGAGATGGCCGAGCTCGGCGACGACGCGATATCGGAGCATGACCGCATCGGCCGGTTGGCGGTGCGATTAGATGTGTCTCGACTCATCGTCGTCGGAACCGGGAGGTCTATGAGCGCCATGCACCACGGGGCGGTCATGGAGGGGTCGTGGGGCTCCGAGGCCACCATCGTCTCCGACGCCGACGCCGCGCTGGCATTGCTGAAGTCCGAGCTGCAGCCAACCGATGTGGTGCTGGTCAAAGCGTCCAACGCCGCTGGACTGGGCGCTTTGGCCGACGCGCTGCTGGACGACAGCCGGGAAACCCGCGGATGAGGCAGATCCTCATCGCCGTCGGCATCGCGCTGACGGTTTCGATATTGCTCACCCCGGTGCTGATCAGGCTGTTCACCCGCCAGGGCTTCGGTCACGAAATCCGCGAGGACGGACCGCCGAGCCACCACAAGAAGCGCGGCACCCCGTCGATGGGCGGCGTCGCCATCGTCGCCGGCATCTGGGCCGGATACCTCGGCACCCAGCTGATCGGCGTGGTGATGGACGGCAAGGGACCGTCGGCCTCGGGTTGGATCGTGCTCGGCATGGCCACCGCGCTGGGAGCGGTCGGGTTCGTCGACGACCTGATCAAGATCCGGCGCGCGCGCAACCTCGGCCTCAACAAGACCGCCAAGACCGTCGGCATACTTGCGGCCGCGGTGCTGTTCGGCGTGCTGGCGCTGCAGTTCCGCAACGCCGATGGGCTGACGCCCGCCAGCGCCGAGTTGTCGTACGTCCGCGAGATCGCGACCGTGACCCTGGCGCCGGCCATCTTCGTGCTGTTCTGTGTGGTCATCGTCAGCGCGTGGTCCAACGCGGTGAACTTCACCGACGGCCTCGACGGGCTGGCGGCGGGGGCGATGGCGATGGTCTGCGCGGCCTACGTGCTGATCACGTTCTGGCAATTCCGCAACGCGTGTGCGACCAGTCCCGGCCTTGGCTGCTACAACGTGCGCGACCCGCTCGACCTGGCGATCATCGCCGCGGCAACCGCCGGTGCGTGCATCGGCTTCCTGTGGTGGAACGCCGCGCCCGCGCGGATCTTCATGGGCGATACCGGTTCTCTGGCCCTTGGCGGCATCATCGCAGGCTTGTCGATCGCGAGCCGCACCGAGATGCTCGCGGTGGTGCTCGGTTCACTGTTCGTCGCCGAGGTCACCTCTGTCGTGGTGCAGATCATGGCGTTCCGGACCACCGGCCGCCGGGTGTTTCGGATGGCGCCGTTTCACCACCATTTCGAACTGGTCGGGTGGGCGGAAACGACGGTCATCATTCGCTTCTGGTTACTCACCGCGATCGCGTGCGGCCTCGGGGTGGCGCTGTTCTACAGCGAGTGGCTGACCACCGTCGGGGCTTGACGTGACCGACCTCGCGCCGCTGGCCGCAGGGGCCCGGGTGTTGGTCACCGGCGCGGGCATCACCGGCAGGTCCGTCAGCGCCGTACTGGAGCCGATGGGCGTGCGGCTCACTATCTGCGACGACGACCCCAGAGCGCTGCAGATGCTGATCACGCCTGCGTCGGTGGTCACCACCGCCGACGCGGTCACGCACATCGCGAACTACGACCTCGTCGTCACCAGCCCCGGCTTCGCGCCGACGGCGCCGGTGCTGGCCGCCGCGGCCGCTGCGGGTGTCCCGATCTGGGGAGACGTCGAGCTCGCATGGCGGCTCGATCAAGCGGGCCGGTTCGGCCCGGCGCGGCGGTGGCTGGTGGTCACCGGCACCAACGGCAAGACGACGACGACCTCGATGCTGCACGCGATGCTGACAGCCGCCGGTATGCGCGCGGTGTTGTGCGGCAACATCGGCAATCCGGTGCTCGACGTGCTCGCCGAACCGTCCGACCTGCTGGCCGTCGAACTGTCCAGCTTCCAGCTGCACTGGGCGCCGTCGCTGCGTCCCGATGCCGGTGTGGTGCTCAACGTCGCCGAAGACCACCTCGACTGGCATGGCTCGATGGACGCCTACGCCCGCGACAAGGCCCGCGTGCTCGACGGCCGGGTGGCCGTCGCCGGTCTCGACGACCCGGTGGCGGCCGGGCTGCTGCAGACCGCGGCCGCGCCGGTACGAGTCGGCTTCCGGCTCGGCGAGCCGGGCGCCGGTGAGCTCGGCGTGCGCGACGGCGTGCTGATCGACAACGCGTTCGCAAACGATCTGGCCCTGGCGCAGACGGCGACGATCCCGGTGACCGGCCCGGTCGGTGTGCTCGACGCGCTGGGAGCGGCCGCGCTGGCCCGCGCCGTCGGTGCGCCGCCCGACGCGATTGCCGAAGCACTCACGACGTTTCAGGTGGGCAGGCACCGCGCCGAAATGGTCGCGGTCGTCGACGGTGTGACGTTTGTCGACGACTCCAAGGCCACCAACCCCCATGCCGCACAGGCCTCAATCGCCGCCTACCCACGGGTGGTCTGGATCGCTGGCGGCCTACTCAAGGGTGCGTCGGTCGACGACATGGTCACCGCGGTGGCAAATCGCCTGGTCGGCGCCGTGCTGATCGGCCGTGACCGGTCTTTCGTACGCGACGCGTTATCGCGACACGCCCCGGATGTCCCCGTCGTCGAGGTTGTGACAGGGGAGGATTCTGGGGTGTTTGGGAAAACTGATGCCGGTGTGACTCGAGTGATCGACCCGGGCGACGCCTCCGTCGGCGACGCGGTGATGGCGGCTGTCGTCGAGGCAGCGCGCGGCCTGGCCAGCCCCGGCGACACCGTGCTGCTGGCTCCGGCGGGCGCGTCCTTCGATCAGTTCAGCGGCTATGGCCATCGCGGCGATGCCTTCGCGTCGGCCGTCCACGCCGCGACCCGGTAGCGCCGTGAGCAATATCCTGACCCGGTTACGGCACCGGAGAACCAATGCGGCCACCGGAGCACCGGCCGACGAAACGGCGACCGAGGGCCGCGGCCCGCGCACCCGGTTCGGCGCATGGCTGGGCCGCCCGATGACGTCGTTTCACCTCATCATCGCCATCACGTCGCTGCTCATCACGCTGGGGCTGATCATGGTGCTATCGGCGTCGGGTGTGCACTCGTACGACGAAGACGGTTCCCCGTGGGCGATCTTCGGCCGGCAGGTGCTGTGGACGGTGATCGGCCTACTGGCCTTCTACGTCGCGCTGCGCATGCCGGTACAGATGATGCGCAGCCTGGCCTTCACCGGTTTCGCGCTGACAATCGCAATGCTGGTGCTGGTGTTGATCCCCGGAATCGGCAAGGAAGCCAACGGGTCTCGCGGTTGGTTCGTGTTCTTCGGGTTCTCTATGCAGCCCTCCGAACTCGCCAAGATCGCGTTCGCGATCTGGGGTGCGCATCTGCTCGCCGCGCGCCGGCTCGAGCGGGCATCGCTACGCGAGATGCTGATCCCGCTCGTGCCGGCCGCCGTCGTCGCGCTGGCGCTCATCGTCGCCCAGCCCGACCTCGGGCAGACTGTGTCGCTTGGCATCATCCTGCTCGGCCTGCTGTGGTACGCCGGCCTGCCGCTGCGGGTGTTCGTCAGCTCCCTGCTTGCCGCCATGGTGTCGGCGGCCGTGCTGGCGGTTTCCGAGGGTTATCGCTCCGATCGCGTGCAGTCGTGGCTCAACCCCGGCGCTGACGCACAGGGTTCGGGTTATCAGGCCCGCCAGGCCCGGTTCGCGCTGGCCAACGGCGGTGTCTTCGGCGATGGCCTGGGCCAGGGCACGGCGAAGTGGAATTACCTGCCCAACGCCCACAACGACTTCATCTTCGCGATCATCGGCGAGGAACTCGGCTTCGTCGGAGCGGTCGGCCTGTTGATTCTGTTCGGGCTGTTCGCTTACACGGGTATGCGCATTGCCCGCCGCTCAGCCGACCCGTTCCTGCGGCTACTGACCGCCACCGCCACGCTGTGGGTCTTGGGCCAGGTGTTCATCAACGTCGGCTATGTCGTTGGCCTTCTTCCGGTCACCGGTCTGCAGTTGCCACTGATATCGGCTGGTGGAACATCAACGGCAACAACACTTTTAATCATCGGCATCATGGCAAACGCGGCGCGGCACGAGCCTGAGGCGGTTGCTGCGCTGCGGGCCGGTCGCGACGACCGGGTCAACCGCCTGCTGCGGCTGCCGTTACCGGAGCCCTATGTTCCGACGCGCACCGAGGCGTTGCGCGATCGGCTGCGCTCGCGGCCGGACAGCAAGCCCGCCAAGCCCGCCAAGCGCCGGCAAGACCCACCCGCCCGCAAGCCCGCCAAGGACCAGCGACGCAAACCCCATCCGGCTGACCGGGCGGCGCGGCGCTCAGGGCATCATGGAGTCGGTCGAAACGACAGGGGCCGGCGGGCTCGCGCACTGGAAGGTCAGCGTTACGGGTGATGGGCTCCATCTCGGTGGTCCTTGCCGGCGGTGGGACCGCCGGGCACGTCGAACCGGCGATGGCCGTGGCCGACGCGCTGAGGGCGATCGACCCGGACGTACGTATCACCGCACTGGGCACCAACAGGGGTTTGGAAACACGGCTGGTACCCGAACGCGGCTATCACCTCGAACTGATCACCCCGGTGCCACTGCCGAGAAAGCCGTCGGGTGACTTGGCCCGACTGCCGCTACGGGTGCGGCGTGCGGTCAAGGAGACGCGGGCGGTGCTCGAAGCGGTCGGCGCCGACGTGGTGATCGGGTTCGGCGGCTACGTCGCACTCCCGGCGTACCTGGCGGCCCGCCGCCGCGTTCCCGTGGTCGTCCACGAGGCCAACGCAAGCGCCGGTTGGGCCAACCGGGTGGGAGCGCGGTCGGCGCAGCGTGTGCTGTCGGCGGTCGAAGACCCGGGACTTGGGCGCGTCGAGGTGGTCGGCGTCCCCGTGCGCACGGCGATCACGTCTTTGGACAGGATGGCGCTGCGGGCCGAGGCTCGCGAACACTTCGGGTTCACCGACGACGCCAAGGTGCTGCTGGTGTTCGGCGGATCCCAGGGCGCCCAGTCGATCAACCGGGTCGTGGCCGCCGCTGCCAAAGACCTTGCTGCGTCTGGTATTTCGGTGCTGCACGCCTACGGCCGGAAGAACACGTTGGATCTGCGCGAACCGGCCGATGGGGATCCGCCGTATGTCGCCGTGCCGTACCTGGACCGGATGGACCTGGCCTACGCTGCGGCCGATGTCGCTGTATGCCGGTCCGGGGCGGTGACGGTGGCCGAGGTGACGGCGGTCGGCCTTCCCGCGGTGTACGTGCCGCTGCCCATCGGCAATGGTGAACAACGGCTCAACGCGCTGCCGGTGGTCAACGCCGGCGGAGGGCTCGTTGTCGACGATGCCGACCTCACGCCGTCCTTCGTCGCCGACACGGTCGCCGGTCTGCTCAACGACGGCGCCAGGTTGCAGGCGATGACGGCGGCCGCAGCGCTCGCGGGACACCGCGATGCGGCGCAGCGCGTCGCCGAAGTCGCACTCGAGGTCGCCCGCGACGCACGAAAGTCCAAGCGATGAACGGCAATTCGCTGCCTGAAGAGCTGCAGCGCGTGCACATGGTCGGCATCGGTGGAGCGGGCATGTCGGGCATCGCCCGCATCCTGCTGGACCGCGGCGGCCAGGTGTCGGGTTCGGACGCCAAGGAGTCGCGGGCCGTGGTGGCGCTGCGCGCACGCGGCGCTGCCATCCGGATCGGGCACGACGAGTCGTCGCTAGACCTGTTGCCGGGCGGGCCGACCGCCGTCGTCACCACGCACGCCGCCATTCCCAAGACGAATCCTGAGCTGGTCGAGGCGCGCCGCCGCGGTATCCCCGTGATCCTGCGCCCGGTGGTGCTCGCCAAGCTGATGGCCGGGCATAGGACATTGATGGTCACGGGCACGCACGGCAAGACGACGACGACATCGATGCTCATTGTGGCGTTGCAGCACAACGGTTTTGATCCATCGTTCGCCGTCGGCGGTGATCTCGGCGAGGCCGGCACCAACGCTCACCACGGCAGCGGCGATTGCTTCGTCGCAGAGGCCGACGAGAGCGACGGGTCACTGCTGGAATACACCCCCGACGTCGCGGTGGTGACCAACATCGAGGCGGACCACCTGGACTTCTACGGCAGCGCCGAGGCGTACAGCGCGGTGTTCGACGACTTCGTCGAAAGGCTGAAGCCCGGTGGCGCGCTCGTCGTCTGCACCGACGACCCCGGTGCCGCCGGCCTGGCCGAACGTACTGCGGCGCTTGGTATCCGGGTGCTGCGCTACGGGAGTGAGCCCGACGCCGGGCTGGCCGCCACACTGGTGGACTGGGAGCAGCAAGGTACCGGTGCGGTTGCGCACGTGCAGCTACATGGCGAGCAGCACCCTCGGGTGATGAGGCTCGCGGTGCCGGGCAGGCACATGGCGCTCAACGCGCTTGCGGCGCTGCTGGCGGCGATGGAAGTCGGTGCGCAGCCCGATAGCGTGCTCGACGGCCTGGCGGGTTTCGAAGGTGTCCGTCGACGTTTCGAGTTGGTGGGCACCGCGAACGGAGTGCGGGTGTTCGACGACTACGCGCACCATCCGACCGAGGTGCGTGCCACGCTGGCCGCGGTCCGGACAGTTACCGAGCAAACCGGCACCGGTCGGTCGATTGCCGTGTTCCAGCCCCACTTGTATTCCCGCACACAGTCTTTCGCGCATGAGTTCGGCCAGGCCCTTGACTCCGCGGACGAGGTGTTCGTCCTCGACGTCTACGCGGCACGCGAGCAGCCGATCGCCGGTGTCAGCGGAGCCACCGTCGCCGAGAACGTCACCACACCGGTGACCTATGTGCCGGATTTCTCCGCAGTCGCCGAAAAGGTCGCAGCGGCGGCGTATCCCGGCGATGTCGTCGTCACCATGGGCGCGGGGGACGTCACCATGCTGGGCAACGAAATCCTGACCGCGCTGCAGGTGAAGGCCAACCGCAGCGCACCGGGACGGCCAGGGACGGGATTTCGATGACCGAGCCCGACGACACCGACACCGGCGAAGCGCTCCCCGAAGCGCCGACGGAAGCCGCGACCGACGAACCGACGCAGCCGGCCGCTGCCGCCGACGACTTCGAGGGGCCGCGGCGGCGGGCGCGTCGGGAACGCGAGGAACGACGCGCAGCGCAGGCCCGCGCCACCGCGATAGAAAACGCCAGGCGGGAGGCCAAGCGCCGGGCGCTGAGCGGACCCTCGGCGGAGACGAAAAAGCCAGCACGAGCGGTAGTTCGGGGCCTGAAAGTGCTGATGTGGTCGGCGTTGATCAGCGTCCTCGTCGTCGGAATCGGCCTACTGCTGTACTTCACGCCGATCATGTCCGCACGCAACATCGTCGTCACCGGCCTGTCGGTGGTGACCCAGGACGAGGTCGTCACTGCCGCGGCGGTCAAGTCAGGCACGCCACTGCTGCAGGTCAACACCGACGCCGTCGCCGAGCGCGTGGCCGCTATCCGACGGGTGGCCAGCGCGCGCGTGCAGCGGCAGTACCCGTCGACTCTGCGCGTCACGGTCATCGAGCGGGTGCCCGTGGTGGTCAAGGACTATCCCGACGGCCCGCACCTGTTCGACCGCGACGGCGTGGACTTCGCGACCGCGCCGCCGCCTCCGCAGGGCGTGCCATATCTGGACGCCGACAATCCCGGGCCCAGCGATCCACCGACGAAGGCGGCATTGCAGGTGATGACCGCGCTGCGGCCCGAGGTGGCCGGTCAGGTGGCTCGCGTCGCGGCGCCCTCGGTGGCGTCGATCACCTTGCAGCTCATCGACGGGCGCACCGTGGTCTGGGGGACGACCGACCGCACCGAGGAGAAGGCGCTCAAACTGGGCGCGCTGCTCACCCAGCCCGGCCGCACCTACGACGTGTCGAGCCCGGATTTGCCGACGGTCAAGTAGTCGCCGGCGCGAGAAAAACGAGAAATTCTTGACGGACGCGTCGGCGCGCCTGCATGGATAGCCCGCGGGGTCGCCCTACCGTTCTGGTTGCGCGGAACAACTTGACATAACTCTAAGCCTATGGTTGAGGTTGAGGGTTTGCCAGGGGACCGCCACCAGATGTCCACCAGGGAGGAAGGCGAGCGATGACCCCCCCGCATAATTACCTAGCCGTCATCAAAGTGGTCGGTATCGGCGGCGGCGGCGTCAATGCCGTCAACCGGATGATCGAGCAGGGCCTCAAGGGCGTGGAGTTCATCGCCATCAACACAGACGCCCAGGCGCTGCTGATGAGCGACGCCGACGTCAAGCTCGACGTCGGTCGTGACTCGACCCGCGGCCTGGGTGCCGGCGCGGACCCGGAGGTGGGACGCAAGGCCGCCGAGGACGCCAAGGACGACATCGAGGAGCTGCTGCGCGGCGCTGACATGGTGTTCGTCACCGCTGGCGAGGGCGGCGGGACCGGCACCGGCGGTGCGCCCGTCGTCGCGACCATCGCCCGCAAGCTGGGCGCGCTCACGGTCGGCGTCGTGACCCGGCCGTTCTCCTTCGAGGGCAAGCGCAGAAGCAACCAGGCCGAGAACGGGATCACGTCGCTGCGGGAGAGCTGCGACACCCTGATCGTCATCCCCAACGACCGGCTGCTGCAGATGGGTGATGCCGCGGTGTCGTTGATGGACGCGTTCCGCAGCGCCGACGAAGTGCTGCTCAACGGGGTGCAGGGCATCACGGATCTGATCACCACGCCCGGCCTGATCAACGTCGACTTCGCCGACGTCAAGGGCATCATGAGCGGCGCAGGCACGGCGCTGATGGGCATCGGCTCGGCGCGCGGCGACGGCCGGGCGCTCAAGGCGGCCGAGATCGCCATCAACTCGCCGCTGCTGGAGGCGTCGATGGAAGGTGCCCAGGGCGTGCTGATGTCGATCGCGGGCGGAAGCGACCTCGGCCTGTTCGAGATCAACGAGGCCGCGTCGCTTGTACAGGAAGCCGCCCACGCCGAGGCCAACATCATCTTCGGCACCGTCATCGACGACTCACTCGGCGACGAGGTTCGCGTCACGGTCATCGCAGCCGGCTTCGAGGCCAGCGGCCCGAGCCGAAAGCCCGTCGTCGGAGCAGGCGCCCAGGCGATCGCACCCGGCAAGGCAGGCAAGGTCACTTCGCCGCTGTTCGAACCGGCCGATGCCGTCAGCGTGCCCGTGCACACCAACGGTTCGACGGTGAGCATCGGCGGTGACGATGACGACGATGTCGACGTGCCGCCCTTCATGCGCCACTGACCCGCGGTAATACCCTCGCACCGTGACCGCTCGTATACGGCGCGTGACCACCACCCGCGCGGGCGGCGTTTCCGCGCCACCCTTCGACACCTTCAATCTCGGCGACCACGTCGGCGACGACCCCGCTGCGGTGGCCGCCAACCGCAAACGGCTGGCCGAGGCGATCGGCTTGGGGGACGACGGCATCGTCTGGATGAACCAGGTGCACGGCGATCACGTCGCGGTGGTCGACGAACCGCCGGGCGGCGCCATCGACAAAACCGACGCATTGCTAACCACCACACCGCGATTGGCTTTGGCGGTGGTAACCGCCGATTGCGTTCCGGTTTTAATGGCCGACGCGCGGGCCGGCGTGGTGGCTGCAGTGCATGCGGGACGGGTCGGCGCGCAGATTGGCGTCGTCACCCGCACCGTGGAGGCGATGGTGAACGCAGGCGCGCGTGCCGAGGACATCTCTGTGCTGCTGGGCCCCGCGGTCAGTGGGCGCAACTACGAGGTTCCCGAGGCGATGGCGGCCGAGGTCGAGACCGCCTTGCCCGGCAGTCGCACAACAACGTCGCGTGGCACGCCCGGGGTGGACCTGAGGGCCGGAATCGCCAGGCAACTAACGGCTTTGGGCGTCACGGCCATCGATGTCGACCCCCGCTGCACGGTGGAGGACCGCAGCCTGTTCAGTCATCGGCGCGACGCGCCCACCGGCCGGCTGGCGTCGTTGGTGTGGATGGAATGACCACGACCGCGCGCGAGCTCGAACTGGCCGGGGCACTCGAGGCCGTGCGGTCCCGCCTCGCGCGCGCGGCGCAAGCGGCAGGTCGGAATGTCGACGAAATTGAATTACTGCCGATTACCAAATTCTTTCCGGCAACCGATGTACTAATTCTCAGCCGTTTAGGGTGTCTCGAATTCGGTGAATCCCGCGAACAAGAAGCGTCGAATAAGGCTGCCGAAATAAACGCCCTGCCGGATGCTCCGCCGATTCGCTGGCACATGGTCGGGCGGATCCAGCGCAACAAAGCGCGCTCGATCGCGGACTGGGCGTACGCCGCGCACTCCGTCGACAGCGGCAAGGTCATCGCCGCACTGGACCGGGCCGCGAGCCAGGCGATGGCAGAGGGCCGCCGCGCCGAGCCACTTCGCGTCTACATACAAATCAGCCTCGACGGTGACGAGAGCAGGGGTGGCGTCGACGCCGGAGCGCCGCAGGCCGTCGACGACCTGTGCGCCGCCGTCAATGACGCCGAGGGTTTGGCGTTCGTCGGGCTGATGGCCATCCCGCCGCTGAACGCCGATCCCGACGAGGCGTTCGCGCGGTTGGCCGAGGAGCGCAAGCGCGTGCAACAGGCATATCCCCAGCAGCTCGGGCTGTCGGCGGGAATGTCCAGCGACCTCGAGAGCGCGGTAAGACACGGTTCGACGTGTGTGCGTGTCGGTACCGCGCTATTGGGGCAACGACCGCTAACGTCACCATGAGTAGTCACTCCAGTCACATCTTCATCACAGACACCAGAGCCAAAGGTCATCGGAAGGGTCGAGCGATGAGCACACTTCATAAGGTCAAGGCCTACTTCGGGATGGCCCCGATGGAGGACTACGAGGACGAGTACTACGAGGACGACGATCGCAGTCCGTCACGTGGCTATTCGCGCCGCCCCCGCGAGGATCGCTTCGACGACGACGGGTACGGCCGCGGCTACGAGGACCGGTTGGGTAGCCGCGACTACGACGAACCGCCCGGCGGCTACCGGGGCGGATACGAGGACGGCCGTTTCGAGCCCCGGCTGCGAGGCCCGCGCGAGTTCGACCGGCCGGCACCGCGGTTCGGCTCGCTGCGGGGCTCCACCCGCGGCGCGCTTGCGATGGATCCACGCCGAATGGCGGAGCTCTTCGAGGCGGGCAGCCCGCTGTCGAAGATCACCACGCTGCGCCCGAAGGACTACAGCGAGGCCCGCACCATCGGCGAACGCTTCCGCGACGGCACCCCGGTGATCATGGACCTGGTGTCGATGGACAACGCCGACGCCAAGCGCCTCGTCGACTTCGCCGCCGGACTGGCATTCGCGCTGCGTGGCTCGTTCGACAAGGTCGCCACCAAGGTCTTCCTTCTGTCACCGGCCGACATCGACGTCTCCGCCGAGGAGCGCAGGCGCATCGCGGAGGCCGGCTTCTACGCCTATCAGTAGGTCTTAACCCGGACAGGTAGGCTGGCTTCGCGCTTGGGCTGACCAGCAGCGAGCGCTGTTGTCAAAGTCACACATCTGCCCGTAGTGAGGTCTGCTCAGTTGGCGCCGTTCTTCAACATCCTGGGTTTCGTGCTGTTCGCCTTCTGGCTGCTGCTGATTGCCCGTGTCGTGGTCGAGTTCATCCGCTCGTTCTCCCGCGACTGGCACCCCAAGGGTGTGACGGTGGTGGTCCTCGAGGTGATCATGACGGTGACGGATCCGCCGGTGAAACTGCTGCGGCGCATCATTCCGCAGCTCACGATCGGCGCGGTGCGGTTCGATCTGTCGATCATGGTGCTGCTGCTCGTGGCCTTCATCGGCATGCAACTGGCATTCAACGCGGCGAACGCGGCGGCCTGAGAAGCCGCTTCCCGCCGCAGCTTTGGCGATCGCGGCCTTCGCCGTCGGGCGTTTGCCGGGTTCGATATTCGGGCCCAGAACTCTGTCGAATGATTGAAATTCGCTCTTAATTATCGGCCTCTCCTGCAACCGCCGGGTCTGGTGTGACAGGATGGACGCCAGTTACGTTCCAGTAAGGCTCTACACTTTGAGATCGGTTGACGGTCCAGACTTCAAGGGGGCAGACAATGCCGCTGACACCAGCCGACGTCCACAACGTTGCGTTCAGCAAGCCGCCCATCGGCAAGCGCGGCTACAACGAGGACGAGGTCGACGCCTTTCTCGATTTGGTTGAGAACGAGCTGACTCGACTCATCGAAGAGAACGCGGACCTGCGTCAGCGGGTAGCCGAGATGGACCAGGAGCTGGCCTCGGCCCGATCCGGTGGCGGCGGCGCCCAGCCGACGCAGGCCATTCCTCTATATGAGCCCGAGCCGGAACCCGCCCCTGCGCCACAGCCCGTCTACGAGGCACCGCCGCAGCCTGCGCCGCAGCCCGTCAGCGAGGACCAGCATCTGAAGGCCGCGAAGGTCCTCAGCCTTGCGCAGGACACCGCCGACCGGCTGACCGGCACCGCCAAGGCCGAGTCGGACAAGCTGCTCGCCGACGCGCGTGCCCAGGCCGACGCGATGGTCAGCGAGGCCAGGCAGACCGCCGAGACGACGGTCGCCGAGGCCCGTCAGCGCGCCGACGCGATGCTGGCCGACGCGCAGACGCGCTCCGAGGCGCAGCTGCGTCAGGCACAGGAGAAGGCAGACGCCCTGCAGGCCGACGCCGAGCGCAAGCATTCCGAGATCATGGGCACCATCAACCAGCAGCGCACCGTGCTGGAAGGCCGCCTCGAACAGCTGCGCACCTTCGAGCGCGAGTACCGCACCCGCCTGAAGACCTACCTGGAGTCCCAGCTCGAGGAGCTCGGCCAGCGCGGTTCGGCCGCCCCGGTCGACTCCAGCGCCAACAGCGAGGGCGGCGGCTTCAACCAGTTCAATCGGGGCAACAACTAGCCGCAACGCTCGTAAACCGGGCGTCTTCAACCTAGGGTTGGTCAATGCTGATCGTTGCGCTCGTCCTTGCCGTTATCGGTCTCGCGGCCCTGGTGACCGCCGTCGTCACCAGCAATGAGCTGATCGCGTGGGTCTGTATCGGCGCCAGCGTCATCGGCGTAGTGCTGTTAATCATCGATGCGCTGCGGGAGCGGTCCAGAGGCGACGCGGGCGAGGCGCCGGCCGAAGTTGAGGAATCCGAGAGCGAGTACGTCGAGGACTATCCCGACGAAGCGCCCGTCGCGGAGGCCGACGACGAGAGCGAGGCCGAAACCACGGCCGTTCCAACCGAACATCATGACGACGAGGCCGCCGACGAGGACAGCAACCGCCGCTAAACCGTTGGCGTGGCGAGCAATTCGCGCACTTCGTCGTCGCTGACCTGGTGGAAGTCCTCGAACACCTGCCCGACCGCTTCGAACCCTGGCGGCATCGTCGCGCACACCACCTCATCGGCTTCGGCCGCCAATTGGCGGCATGCCGATGGCGGCCCCACCGGAACCCCCACCACAACCCTTGCGGGCTCGGCCGCACGCACGGCCCGCACCGCGGCGAGCATGCTGGCGCCGGTCGCGATGCCGTCGTCGACGAGGATAACGGTCTTGCCTGCGAGGTCAACGGGTGGACGATCACCCCGGTAGGCCGTTTCGCGGCGGTGCAGCTCCTCTGTTTCGCGTGTGATCGCCGCTTGTAGCTGGTCATCGCTGATGCCCAAGTTGCGCACCAGGCTGTCGTTGACGACCACACCGCCGCCGGTGGCCAGCGCGCCCATGGCCAGTTCCTCCCACTGCGGCACACCGAGCTTGCGGACAAGGAACACATCCAGCGGGGCGTGCAGGGCGGAGGCCACTTCCCGTCCGACCGGCACGCCGCCCCGGGCCAGGCCCAGCACCAGAACGTTGTCCTTTTCGCGGTAGGACGCCAATTCCTGCGCCAGGACTTGGCCGGCTTCTCGGCGGTCCCGGAATGTGCGCCTCGCATTTCGGCGGGCGAGGCCGCTCCATCCGCTCATCGGTGTCGTTTTCGTCTTGGGGGACATTTTCAGCGTACGACGGAATCCGTGTGGCCGATGGATACCCGCCAAATACGGGCATCGAACGCGTTCAGGGGCTTGGGCAGGGCTGGCGCGCCACGTGGGTCAACAAACCGCGAACCAAACCACGAATCCTTGCGGCGGCGCTATCGGCGAGTTCGTCGGTGCGAGAGCGTAGTTCATCGTGACTGAGGCCGAAGGCGACGACCTCGCCGTCGCGGTCGTCGTCCAGCCACAGCTCGAGCAGCTCGTGGTCGATTTCCGGGTGAAATTGCAACGCCAGCGCGCGGCCCAGCACGAACGCCTGCGAGGAGTTGGCGTTGCGGGCTATCTCGGTGGCTCCGGGCGGCAGGGTCCAGCGATCGAAGTGCCATTGGAACCACGGGCCGCCGGGCACCAGTTCGGGGTGATCGGTTTCGACGTCGTACCAACCGATTTCGGGGGTCGACGACCGCGCGACCGACCCGCCGAACGCCTGCGCCAGCAGCTGGCCACCGAAGCAGACACCCAACAGGGCCACACCGGCGTCGGCGGCGTCACGCAGCATTTGCGTTTCGCCGCCTACCCAGGTGCTGCGCAACGCGTCGTCGTATACGGGCCACCGCGCGCCCAGCGGGACAATGACGTCGTATCCAGTCGGGTCGGGGAATGCCACGTCAAGGGCGGGGCTGTCGATCCGCTCGGCGGGCACGACTTCGAACGTGTCGACGTCGAAGCCTTGTTCGGTGAACGTCTCGCCGAGAAGTGCCTCGGTCGCGAGGTGCTCGTTGTAGATGAAGAGAACCTTCGGCGCCACGTTCGCCATTATTTCGGTGGTGGCATCGGTGGCGCATCTTCAGGGGCGACCTCGGCGGCGATTCTGCGGAACAGCGTATCGGCCTGGTTGTGGTAATCGCCCTGGTCATCGAAGGCTTCCGGCGCGTAGGTGGCCGCGACGGCGATGGCAATCTTCTGTGACGGCAAATAGGCCTCGAGCGCGGCGTACCCGGAGAACAACGGGTTCTGCAGCAGCCAGTTTCCGGAGATGACGATTCCGAATCCGTAGGTGTAGACGTCGGTCATCACGTCGCAGGTGGTGCATCCCGGCTGTTTGTGGGTTTTGCCGCGCAGATCGGTGGAGACCATCTTCTTGTACGAGTCGGCGGTCAGCAGCTTGCCCGAACCGATGCCGACCGCGGTCGCCTCCATGTCGTAGATGTTTGTCGTCTGGATCGCGCCGTGGGTGATGGTCCATGACGGATCCCAAAAGGTCGTCTCCTCGTAAAACGGTGTCCCCGTCGGGATTTTGAGGAAAGCACGACGCTCAGAGCTGAACGCGTGCAGGACCGGCGAAGGGATGTCGGGCGTCAGCGAGTTGACGGTGTTGGTCAGCCCGAGAGGGCGAAGCACCTTGTCGGACAACAGCTTCGACATCTCCTCGCCGGTCGCCTTCTCCAGCGCGAGGCCGAGGAGCACGTAATTGGTGTGGGCGTAATTCCAGTTGGTGCCGGGCTCGTAGAGCAGCGGTTTGGAGGTGGCGTAGCCCAGCAAGTCGTGGACGGTCCAGCGCCGGAACGGGTTTGCGTACAAGGCGTCGTTCATCGCCGTGTTCCCGATGACATAGTCGACGTAGCCCGACGTCATCTGCGCGAGCTGGCCCAGCGTGACGCGATCCGCGTTGGGTATCTCCGGCAGCCATTTCGACAGCTTGTCGTCGAGGCTGACCTTCTTCTCGTCGACGAGTTTGAGCAGCAGTGTGGACACGTACGAGATCGCCACGGCGCCGTTGCGGAAATGCATGTTCGTGGTGGCGGGTACGCCGGTCATCGATTCGCCGAGCGCCTGCGTGACGACTTCCTTGCCGTCGACGGTCACACGGACGATCACGGCCTTCAGATGCGCCTGCGCCATCGTGTCGCGCACGATGCGCATGACGGCGTCGGCCTTGGCGCTTTCGGTGGTCGTCGTTGGTGATTCGGATGGCAGCGCGCCGGGCGCACAACCGGTGAGCAATACAAGCGCAAGGATCACCGAGAGGAAACGACGCGCCATGCGCCCATCGTCGCTGGTTTTGCGATAGTTGTAGCCCTAATGACAGACCCCAGTGACTGGCTGCTTACGGCGGCGGAACGCGGCAATCCGGATTCGGATCTGCCGGCGTGGTCCGAGGGCAGTCAGGCGGAGGCACTCGTAGACGGGGCGACGTATTTCGATCGCCTTGTCACCGAAGTCGAGGGGCTTGGGCCGGCAGATCATCTGTTCTTCGCGGACTGGCGAGGCGACGCCGACCAGAGGTTGCGCGAGGACGGGCCGACCGTGGGTGAACTGTTCCGCGCGGCCGCCGAGCGCGGAGTGATCGTCAAGGGACTCATGTGGCGTTCGCTGCCCAACAAGCTCCAGTTCAACGAGGAGCAGAATCGCCACCTCGGCGAGGCGATCGAGCGCGCCGGTGGTGAGGTGCTACTCGATCGGCGGGTCCGCATCGGCGGTTCGCATCATCAGCGACTGGTCGTCATTCGGCACCCGAATCAGCCTGAGCGCGACGTTGCGTTCACCGGTGGCATCGACCTGTGCCACTCGCGCCGCGATGACGGATCGCACCGCGGCGATCCGCAGGCGGTGCGCATGTCGCGCAGTTACGGTGAGAACCCGCCATGGCACGACGTGCAGCTGCAGCTACGCGGTCCGGTGGTCGGTGCGCTGGACACCTCGTTTCGCGAACGCTGGACGGCTCGGGCTCCGCTGAATCTGCTCAACCCGTTCGGGTGGATACGCGACAAGGTTCAGGGCGCAGACGTGACACCCGGTCCGCTGCCGGATCAACCACCCGATCCGCCCCGGTGCGGACCACACGCGGTGCAGGTGTTGAGGACCTACGGCGACGCGTTGTTCCACTACGAGTTCGCGAAAGGCGGCGAACGCAGCATCGCGCGTGGCTACACCAAGGCGGTCAGGCGCGCCAAGCAATTGATTTATCTGGAGGACCAATATCTCTGGTCCGAAGAGGTCGCCGAGCTGTTCGTCGACGCGTTGACGGCCAACCCGCAGCTCCAGCTGGTTGCGGTGGTACCAAGGTTCTTTGACTTGGAGGGCGGCCTGGGCAGGCCTCCGACTCTGGTGGGGCGCCATCTTGCGATCGAAGCGTGCCGCCGTGCCGCCCCAGGACGGGTGCACGTGTTCGATGTCGAAAACCGCGAGGGCACACCGGTTTACGTGCATTCCAAAGTGTGTGTGGTCGATGATGTCTGGGCCTGTGTCGGTAGCGACAACTTCAACAGACGGTCGTGGACGCACGACAGTGAGCTGTCTTGCGCAGTGGTGGACACCGATGGCGTGTTTGCGCGCGACATGCGGTTGCAGCTGTTGCGCGAGCACTTGGATCGGGCCGCAGATGGAAGCGAAGATGGCGGTTTGGCCGATCCGCTCGCTGCGGTCCAAGAGATCGTCGCCTCGGCGCAGGAGTTGGACAGGTGGCATGAATCGGGAGGCTTGGGCCCGCGACCGCCCGGTCGGCTGCGGCCGCACAAGGCCGAGCGACCCGACCCATTCAGCCGGCTGTGGGCCGAACCTGCATACCGGTTGATCTATGACCCGGATGGCCGCTCGTATCTCGATCGGCTCAAGCGCAGGCTGTAGCGCAACGCTTAACTTCAGCGTCAATTGGGCAACCCCATGAGATGTCAGACCTGGCCGCTTGGTTCCTCACGGACGCTGAACGCGGTAATCCGTCATCCAAGGTGCCGACATGGTGTGAGGGCAATCGTGCGGAGCCGCTCATCCACGGAGCGACGTACTTCGACCATCTGGTCACCGAAGTCGAGGCGATGCGCGCCGGCGACTACTTGTTCTTCACGGACTGGCGGGGCGACCCGGACGAGAAGATGCGCGACGACGGGCCGACGGTCGCGGAGTTGTTCAGCGGCGCGGCCGAGCGCGGCGTCGTCGTCAAAGGGTTGGTGTGGCGGTCGCACCTGGACAAGTTCGCCTACAGCGAGGAGGAGAACCAGCATCTAGGCGAACGGATCGAAGAGGCAGGCGGCGAGGTGCTGCTGGATCAGCGCGTCCGGTTCGGCGGTTCGCATCACCAGAAGCTCGTCGTCATCCGGCATCCGAACGCGCCTTCGAGTGATGTGGCTTTCGCGGGCGGCATCGACCTGTGCCACTCACGCCGCGACGACTCCTCGCACCGCGGTGATCCGCAGGCAGTGAAGATGGCGAAGCAGTACGGTGACCATCCGCCTTGGCACGACGTGCAATTGAAGGTGCAAGGACCTGCCGTCGGCGCGCTCGACCTGACGTTCCGTGAACGCTGGAACGATCCGGCGCCGCTGGACATGCTGTCACCGATCGCGTGGATTCAGGACAAGTTGCGCGGCGCGAACTTGACCCCTGGAGAACTGCCGGAGCAACCTCCGGATCCACCGGCGTGCGGACCCCATGCCGTCCAGGTGTTGCGCACATATCCCGATGCGCACTTCGAGTACGACTTCGCCCCGCACGGTGAACGCAGCATCGCACGCGCTTACAACAAGGTGGTGCCGCGGGCGCGGCGGCTGATCTATGTCGAAGACCAGTATCTGTGGTCGAAGAGGGTCGCTCAACTGTTCGCCCAAGCCTTGCGGGATAACCCGGATCTGCATCTCGTCGCCGTCATTCCCCGGCATCCCGACGTCGATGGTCGGCTTTCCTTGCCGCCGAACCAGATTGGCCGACGCCAAGCGCTCGAGACGTGTTTCGAGGCGAGTTCGCAGCGAGTGCACGTGTTCGATGTCGAGAACCTCGAGGGCACCCCGGTGTACGTGCACGCGAAAGCGTGTGTTGTCGACGACACCTGGGCATGTGTGGGCAGCGACAACCTCAATCGGAGGTCGTGGACACACGACAGTGAGTTGTCTTGTGCCGTGCTCGATTCGGATGGTGAGTTCGGCCGCGACCTGAGAATGCGGCTGATGCGCGAGCACCTGGACCGCGCGGCCGACGGCAGTGAAGACGGTGGGCTGGTCGATCCCGGGACGGCGGTGCAGGAGATTGTGGCGGCGGCAGAGGCGTTGGATGCGTGGCATGCGTCTGGCCGGGTCGGGCCGCGACCACCCGGTCGCCTGCGGGCGCACAAAGCCGAACGCCTTGGGCTGATCACCCGACTGTGGGCGGCGCCGGCGTACCGGATGTTCTACGACCCCGACGGACGCGCCTATCGCGACCGGCTCACGGGGACGTGGTGATTTTTGTCGGACCCCTCTTCTAGTATCGAATGTATGTTCGATGCGGTGGTGTTGGCGGCGGTGGATGCGCATGCCGATGAGGTCGCGTTGATCGAGCGTATTGCGTGGTTGGAGCGGGTGAAGTCGGCCGCGGCCGCGGGTCAGGCGCGCGCGGCGGCGGCGTTGGACGACAAGCGCCGGACGGCGGAGGCCGCTGCCGGGGTACCCGCGGCCAACCAAGGCAAGGGTCTGGCGAGCGAGGTGGCGTTGGCGCGGCGGGATTCCCCGAAACGTGGCGGCCAGCACCTGGGATTGGCCAAAGCACTGGTGCACGAGATGCCGCACACGTTGGCCGCCCTGCAGTGCGGGGCGCTGTCGGAGTGGCGCGCGACGTTGATCGCGCGCGAGTCGGCCTGCCTGAGCGTTGAGGACCGCGCGATCTTGGATGCCGAGCTGTGCGGCGACGTCGGCGAGCTCGAGGGCAAGGGCGACGCCCGGATCACCGCGAAGGCTAAAGAGATCGCCTGCCGCCTCGATGCCCAAGCGGTCGTCGACCGTGCGGGCAAGGCGGAGGCGGATCGCACCGTGACGATCCGCCCGGCACCCGATTGCATGACGTATGTGACCGTGCTGCTGCCGGTGGCCCAGGGGGTGGGGATGTATGCCGCGCTGAAACGGGCGGCCGACACCACCTTTGATGAGCGTTCGCGGGGGCAGGTGATGGCCGACACCGCCTATGAACGGGTGACCGGCAAGCCCGCTGACGAGCCTGCGCCGGTGGCGCTGAATGTGGTGATGTCGGATCAGGCGCTGTGGGGCCAAGACACCGCACCTGCCGTGCTCGACGGGTATGGCCCGATTCCGGCGTCGCTGGCGCAACGGCTGGTGCGTGATGCGGTCGTCGACGACCGGTCGTTGGCGACGTTGCGGCGGCTGTATCGGCACCCCAGGAGTGGGGCGTTGGTGGCGATGGAGTCGCGATCGCGGTTCTTTCCCAAAGGTCTGGCGGCGTTTATCGGGGTGCGCGACCGAACCTGTCGCACCCCGTACTGTGATGCGCCGATTCGGCATCGCGATCACGCCACCCCCCGTAACCGCGGCGGCCCCACCAGTGCGGTCAACGGGTTGGGGGAGTGCGAACGGTGCAACTACACCAAAGAAACACCCGGCTGGCGCGTGAGCACATCCGACGAGAACGGTGTGCACACAGCCGAATTCGTCACACCGACGGGTGCCCGGTATCGCTCCACAGCGCCCCCGCTACCCGGCGCTGCACTGATCACGGTCAGCGAAGTCGAGATCCGCATAGGCGTCGAACTCACCGACCTACACGCCGCCTAACCGATAACGCCGCTCGGGCCGCCCGACGCCGTATTGCAACCGCAACTCCAAGGCGCCGGTGCTGAGGTAGTGCTCGAGATAGCGCCGGGCACTGACCCGCGAAATTCCCACTAAGTCAGCGCATTCCGTTGCCGATACCTCGCCGGCTGCGCGCACTGCGTCAAGCACCAACCGGCCGGTCTCGACGCCCAGACCCTTCGGCAGCGCGTCCTCTGTCGCCGAGCCAGGTCGTCCAAAGAGTGTGTCGATCAACGACTGGTCCGCGCCGGCGGCGTTCTCCAACGCGTCGGCGCGAGCCGCGAACGCCTCCAGTTTGGTCTTCAACTGGGAGAATTCGAACGGCTTGATCAGATAGTCGGCCGCTCCGCCGTCCAGCGCGCCGCTCACCGTGTCCAACTCGCGAGCGGCGGTGATCATGATGACGCCGACGCCATCGCCCTCGGATCGCAACCGTCGCAACACTTCCAGGCCTGTCATATCGGGCAGGTACACGTCGAGCAGGATCAACTGCGGCCGGAGCTCACGCGCCGCAGACAGCGCTTCGGCCCCGGTACGCGCGACGCCGACCGTGCGGAAGCCGTCGACCCGTTCGACGAAGCGGCGGTGAATTTCGGCGACCATGAAGTCGTCGTCGACCACGAGCACGTCACGCATGAGCGGCCTTTTCCGCCGACACCGCAGGCGTCCCAATAGGCAACCGCACCACGAACAACGCGCCGCCCGCCGGCCCGTCGCTCACCGTCACCGTTCCGCCGTGCTGCGCGGTCACCAGCCGTACCAGCGCCAGACCGATACCACGCCCTCCTGGCACATCGGACTTCGATGTGACACCGCGTGCGAAGATCTCCTCCCGAAGGTGTTCGGGCACACCAGGACCCGAGTCGGCCACCGAGATCATCAAGCCGTCGCGGTCGTCGATTCCGACGGCCACCTTCGCGGGATCAGCGCCCACCGACACGTCTACGGCATTGTCGACCAGGTTGCCGAGCAACGTGATCACATCGGTCGCCAGCGCGGGATCCAGCGCTGCCAGATGCGAGTCCGGTGCGATATCCAGCGACACACCGCTCTCGGCGGCCAGCGACGTCTTGGCGATCAGCAGGGCAGCCACCGCCGGATCCGAAATTCGTTGGGTGACAGCGTCACTGATCTCCGCCCGCCGCCGCGTCAGTGTGCCGACCAGATCGCGAACGGAATCGTATTCACCCAGCTGGACCAGCCCGGAAATGGTGTGCAACTGGTTGGCGAACTCGTGCGTCTGAGCCCGCAGCGTGTCGGTCACACTCTTGTGGGACGACAACTGTCCTTGCAGCGCAGCAAGTTCTGTGCTGTCACGCATCGTCGTGACCGTGCCGATTCGCTGCCCCTGGCTCGTCGCGGCCCGCCGGTTCAACGCCAGCACCCGCGCACGCGTCGCGATCACCACATCGCGCCCGTCCTCGCCCGACAGCAGGAACTCAACCACCGCGGGGTCAAGTCCGACGCCGTCCACGCGGCAGCCCACCGCCTCACCCGTCAGGCCGAGCAACTCCTGCGCGCTGTCGTTCAACAGCGTGATGACGCCTTCGTTGTTCACCGCGACTACACCTTCACGGATGCTGTGCAGCAACGCTTCCCGGTGATCGGCCAGGCCGGCGATCTCCGCAATCTCCAACCCGCGGGTGTGCCGTTTGATGCGCCGAGACAGCAGCCAGGAGGCCAACAGGCCCAGCACCGCACCCAAACCGAGATAGAACAGCAGCCGCTCGCCGGCGCCACTGAGCAGCTCCCACACCGACGGGTACGGCTCGCTGACCGACGCGATGGCCAGCACGTCACCGTTGATGGACAGGATCGGGACTTGGCCGACGAGGCTGTGCACGCCGTCGACGTCGGCATCGCCGAACCACGCCCTGCCGTCGTCGGCACGGCTCGCGGCCAAATCCATTCGAACGCCGATCCGCGACGGGTCCGTCGACACGCGCACGGTGCCTGCCGGGTCGAGGATCTCCGCCAGTCGGGCACCCGACAGCGCGACGGCGCGATCCACCTCCGGCGCCAGCACCTTCGCCGCGAACGGGTCGGCGTAACGATCCCTCACGACGGGCGTCGACGCCATGTTCTCGGCAACGGCGATCATCCGCTGCCCGCGGACGTCACGGAACTCTCGCGTCGACTGCGCCACCGAAACCGCGGCCACCGCCACCAATACCACGGCGACAACCAGCAACTGGAACACCAGAAACTGGCCGGCCAGGCTCCGGAAGCTACGAACGAGTGGCGGCTTCATTGTTCAAAAAGACCAATACTTCCTTTGCTTTCTTATCAGTGACGTGGGTCACTGTCCGGGTCCAGTATTGCTGAGCATCACAAATCAGTGATTGGGGACAAGGATGTTGCGACGGCACCGAGTGATCACCGGGTTGATCATCGCCGTGATCGCGGCGCTGCTGTTGACGGCCTGCGGCGTCACCAAGGGCGACGAAGTCCGTGGTCTGCACCGGCTGCGCATGATGGTGCCGAACAGCCCCGGCGGCGGCTATGACCTCACGGCCCGTACTGCCGTGAAGATCATGGAAGACGACGACATCACCGGCCGCGTCGAGGTGTTCAACGTCATCGGCGCCGGCGGCACCGTCGCGATGGCCCGGCTGATGAACGAAAAGGGCAACGACGACCTCATGATGACGATGGGTCTGGGCGTCGTCGGCGCCACCTACACCAACGGGTCGAAAGTGAAGGCCTCGGATGCGACGGCGCTGGCGAAGCTGATCGAAGACCCTGGTGCCGTGTTCGTGCCGGCTGATTCGCCGTTCAAGACGGTGCAGGATTTCGTCGCGGCGTGGAAGGCCGATCCGTCGAAGGTCACCATAGGCGGAGGCTCATCACCGGGCGGCCCGGACCACCTGTTCCCGATGGAACTGGCCAAAGCCGTTGGCGTTGAACCGAAATCGGTCAACTACGTCACCTACGATGGTGGCGGCGACCTGCTCACGGCGCTACTCGGCAAGAAGATCACGGTCGGCACGTCGAGTCCCGGTGAACTCATCGACCAGATCGAGGCGGGCCAGCTTCGCGTGCTCGCTGTCTCCGGCGACAAGCGGGTCGAGGGCGTCAATGCGCCCACTCTCAAGGAGGCCGGCATCGATCTCACGTTTGCAAATTGGCGCGGAGTCCTTGCGCCGCCGGGCATTTCTGATAACGCCAAGAAAGCCATGGTCAAGGCGCTCGAGGAACTGCATTCCACGCAGCAATGGAAGGAGGCGCTGGTGAAGAACGGCTGGACCGACGCGTTCACAACCGGTGCGCAGTTCGAGCAGTTCCTGAAAGACCAGGACAACCGGGTCTCGACGACCCTGACCGAGCTGGGGCTGGTATGACCACCACAAACGAGCCGCAACAACATACGGCCGACAGGACCGTCGACAAGGCGCAGTACATCATCTGTGCCGTGCTCGTCGCGGTCGGTGCATTCCTGATCTACGACGCACTGACGCTGGAAGCCGGTTTCGCCAAAGTGGATCCCGTCGGGCCGCGGCTCTTCCCGCTCGCCATCGGTGCGGGCTTGATCGTGCTCGCGGTGATCCTCGCCATCGCCATTCCCCGTGGCTCGATGGGCGAAGCCGATGCGGGAGAAGACGTCGACCCGAACATGCCCGGCGACTGGCGCACGGTGGGGCTGCTCGTCGGGGTATTCGTCGCGACGATCCTGCTTGTCGAGCCGCTCGGCTGGGCGATCACCGGCGCGCTGCTGTTCGCCGGCTCCGCAACGATCCTCGGCAACCGCCACTACATCCGCAATCTCGTGATCGGCGCCATCCTTTCGGTCGGCAGTTTCTATGCGTTCTACTCCGGGCTCGGAATTCCTTTGCCCGCAGGCATATTGGACGGGATTCTCTGAGATGGAAAACTTCGATTGGCTGATTCAGGGGTTCGAGCAGGCCGCCACCCCGATGAACCTGCTGTACGCCGTGATCGGCGTGCTGCTCGGCACGGCCGTCGGCGTGCTACCCGGCATCGGGCCGGCGATGACGGTCGCGCTGCTGTTACCCATCACCTACAACGTCAGTCCCAGCGCCGCGTTCATCATGTTCGCCGGCATCTTCTACGGCGGCATGTACGGCGGGTCGACAACGTCGATCCTGTTGAACACACCCGGCGAATCGTCATCGGTGATCACGGCCATCGAGGGCAACAAGATGGCCAAGGCCGGACGGGCCGCACAGGCGTTGGCAACCGCGGCGATTGGATCATTCGTCGCCGGCACCATCGGCACCATCTTGCTTGCGGCTTTCGCACCGCCGATCTCCAAGTTCGCGGTAACCCTCGGCGCGCCCTCGTATCTCGCGATCATGCTGTTCGCGCTGATCGCGGTGACCGCGGTGCTCGGATCGTCGAAGCTGCGCGGCGCGATCTCGCTGCTGCTCGGCCTGGCGATAGGCATCGTCGGTATCGATTTCCTCACCGGTCAGCCGCGCGCGACGTTCGGGCTGCCGCAATTGTCCGACGGCATCGACATCGTCGTGATCGCGGTCGCGATCTTCGCCGTCGGCGAGGCGCTATGGGTGGCAGCGCATTTGCGTCGCAGGCCCGCAGACGTCATCCCGGTCGGCAGGCCATGGATGGACCGCGACGACTGGCGCCGGTCCTGGAAACCGTGGCTGCGCGGCACCGCGTTCGGCTTCCCGTTCGGCGCCCTGCCCGCAGGCGGTGCCGAACTGCCCACGTTCTTGTCGTACATCACCGAAAAGCGGCTCTCGAAGCATAAGGATGAATTCGGCAAGGGCGCCATCGAAGGCGTCGCCGGACCCGAGGCGGCCAACAACGCCTCGGCGGCGGGCACACTCGTGCCGATGCTGTCGCTCGGCCTGCCGACCAACGCCACCGCGGCCGTCATGCTCACCGCCTTCGTCTCTTACGGAATACAGCCCGGCCCAACGCTTTTCCAGAAGGAGCCGCTGCTGATCTGGACGCTGATCGCCAGCCTGTTCATCGGTAACTTCCTGCTGCTGGTGCTCAATCTGCCGCTGGCCCCGCTGTGGGCCAAGCTGCTCCGCACGCCGCGGCCTTACCTGTACGCAGGCATTCTGTTCTTCGCGACGCTGGGCGCGCTGGCGGTGAACGTGCAGCCGCTGGACCTGGCGCTGCTGCTGGTGTTCGGTCTGCTCGGTCTGATGATGCGACGGTTCGGGTTGCCGGTGCTGCCACTGATCATCGGCGTCATCCTCGGCCCCCGCATAGAGCGCCAGCTGCGCCAGGCTCTACAGCTCGGAGGTGGCGACTGGACCAGCCTGTTCACCGAACCTGTCGCGATCATCGTCTACGTGCTGATGGTGGTGCTACTACTGACGCCGCTGGTGCTCCGGCTGATGCATCGCAGCGAAGAAACGCTCCTCGTCGTCGAGGACGACCGGGACCAGAAAGAGAAGGCGGTCCAAGCATGACCCGAAGACGACAACGAGTGAGGATCGCAGCGAGGAACGAGCGAGGAGCGGAGCGAGGAGGAGTCGAGGAATGACAATCGTCGTTGGCTACTCCGCAGACCGCTTCGGCACGGCGGCGCTCGAGCACGCGATCACGGAGGCGAAGCTAAGGGACACAACGCTGTTGGTGATCAACCCGACGAAGGGTGACGCATACACCGACCCCGCGTTCGCGCAAGACGGCCAAATCCACGACGTCGAAAGGCATCTCACCGAGTGCGGGGTGCAGTTCGAACTCACCCAGCCGGTCGGCGTGGATATCGCCGATGAATTGCTCAAGGCCATGGACCGCGACGACGCCGACCTACTGGTGATCGGCATCCGCCATCGCAGCCCGGTCGGCAAGCTCCTGCTAGGCAGCGTGTCTCAGCAGCTGCTCCTGGAATGCCCCAAGCCGGTGCTGGCGGTCAAGCCCGACGCGCTGTAAGAAGACCGCATGACTTCAGATGCCCCGACCAGCCAACGGGGTAGGCCGTTTCTGCTGACAGGCGAGGGCTGGCCGTACCTGCTCGTGCCGTTGATCCCGGTCGCCGTCGTCCTGGAGTTGACGCATGCCGGCGCGGTGCCGGTGTTCTTCGCCTCGGCGCTGGGCGTGATCCCGACCGCGGCGCTGATGGGCCGCGCCACCGAAGAGCTGGCGGCCCGATCGGGTCCGGGGATCGGTGCCCTGCTCAACGTGACGTTCGGAAACGCGCCGGAGCTGATCATCGCGTTGTTCGCGCTCGGCGCCGGGCTGCAGGAAGTGGTGAAAGCCTCGCTTGTCGGGTCGATCCTGGGAAACATCCTGCTGGTCCTCGGGATGTCGATGTTGGCAGGCGGCCTGAGGCGCGAGTGTCAGCGCTTCGAACTGCGGGCGGCCACCGCCCAATCGCTCATGCTGCTCCTGGCGACGGTCGCACTGGTGATGCCCGCGATTTTCCAATTGGTCGCCGGCGGCGGGTTACCCGAGCCCAGGGCCAGGGCGGTGGAGTTCTCGGGCGACCTGAAGGCGCTGTCGGTGGGGGTGGCCGTGGTGTTGTTGGCCTCATACGCGGCCGGTTTGGTGTTCTCGCTGAAGACGCATGCCCACCTTTTCAACCCCTCGCACGACGAGTCTGAGCACGGCGGCGAACCGTGGTCGGTGCGCAAGAGCGTGCTCATGCTGGCCATTGCGGGGGCGGCGGTCGGCTGGATGTCCGAGATCCTGGTCCACTCCATCACCGATGCGTCGGAGGCAATCGGGCTGTCGCCGTTCTTCGTTGGCGTCATCGTCGTGGCGGTGGTGGGCAACGCCGCCGAACATTGGGTGGCGGTGTACTTCGCTGTTCGCGACAGGATGGACATCTCCATCAACATCGCGATCGGGTCCGCCGCGCAGATAGCGCTCTTCGTAGCTCCAGCGCTGGTGCTGGCGTCGTTCGTCATCGGTCCTTTCCCAATGGCGCTGGTGTTCAACGGCTTCGAGATCGGCGCAATCTTCCTGGCGGTCATCATCGCCAACGAGGTCACCCAGCGCGGCGAGTCGACGTGGTACGAAGGCCTGCAACTGCTCGCGATCTACGCCGTGCTCGGGCTCACGTTCTACTTTGTCTGAACGCGAATAGCGCCGTCGACGGCGGACGCCGGATAGCTCCGCACGGAGAAGGCGTCACCGGCCTCGCTTCCTGTGCACAAGTCGAAGGTATGGCCGTGCAGCGGACATACCACGACCCGGTCGTCGGCCAGCCCGTCGGCCAGCGGGCCGCCCTTGTGCGGGCACACCGCGTCGATGGCACGCAGCGAGCCGTCGCGCAGCCGGAACACCGCGATCTGATCACCGTCGACGGCGAAGGTGCGAGCCTCCCCGACGGGAATCTCGTCGACCGACCCGAGGACGACGTCCGTCATCGCACCGGCACCTGCGGCAGCGGTAACAGCGGCAGCGAGGTACGGAACTGCCCTTCTGTCACGGGTTCTCGACCGTCCTGCCACGGATCGCGGTACGCGTCGATGGATTTCTGCATCCGCGCGTCCAGATCGGCGGCGATGCCCTCCGCGTCGTCGACCACGATCTCGCGGATCCGCTCGATTCCGATCCGCGGAACGAACGCGTAGGTGCGTTCAAGCCAGTTCGCGTTTTCCCGGTAGTACTGCAGGAACCGGCCCGTGAGCGAGATGACGGTGTCGGGATCGTCGACCGTGGCCAGCAGGTCACCCTTGCGGATGTGCGCGCCCGCCGCGCCACCGACATAGATCTCCCAACGGCCGTCGCCTACCGCGACGACGCCGAGGTCCTTGCACAGCGCTTCAGCGCAGTTGCGGGGACAACCCGTCACCGCGAGCTTCATCTTCGCCGGGCTGGCCAACCCTTGGTAGCGCTCCTCGATGGCGATTCCCAGCGCCGTGGAGTCGCCGAGGCCATATCGGCAAAAATCACTGCCGACACAGGTTTTCACGGTCCGGAAGCTCTTTCCGTATGCATACCCCGACGGCATATCCAGGTCGGCCCACACCGCAGGCAGGTCCTCCTTGCGCACGCCGAGCAGGTCGATGCGTTGGCCGCCGGTCAGTTTGATCATCGGAATCGCGTACTTGTCAGCCACATCGGCGATCCGGCGCAGCTGCCACGAATCGGTGACGCCGCCCTTCATCTGCGGTACCACCGAAAACGTCCCGTCACGCTGGATGTTGGCGTGCACGCGGTCGTTGATGAACCGTGCATCGCGTTCGTCGACGAACTCGTCGGCCCACATCATCTCCAGCAGCGACGCCAGCGCCATCTTCGAGTTCGCATCCTCCCTGCCGTCGGGTGCCAGCGCGGCGAACACGGACGACACCGAATGCAGCTCCAGTTCACGGATGTGGCGCATCAAAGTGGGCTTGTCATAAGGGATTCCGGGGACATACCACGATGCGGACGGGTCCTCGGTCACCGCGCCATCAGCGGCCCACTCGACAATCTGGCCGACCAGCTCCTTGCACGAACCGCAGCCTTTGCCGGCCTTGGTCTTGGCCATCACCCCGGTGACTGACGTTTCACCGCCCTGCACGCAACTCACCAGCGTGCCCTTGCTGACGCCGTTGCAGTTGCACACCTGGGCGTCATCGGACAGTTCGGCGACGCCTACCGCAACGTCCGGCGTGCCGATGTCGAACATCAGCGACACCCGCTCGTCGGGCAACGGCAGCCCGCTGTCGAACGCCTGGGTGAGGAACGAGACCTTGCTGACGTCGCCGAGCAATGTGGCGCCGACGAGCTTGCCGTCGCGGATGACGATGGTCTTGTAGACGCCGTGCCTCGGTTCGGAGTACTGAACGAACTCGTCGTCGGGAAGCTCGGGTGCCTTCAATCCCATTGCGGCGACGTCGACTCCGGCCACCTTGAGCTTCGTCGCGGTACGCGACCCGTGGTAGGCCGCCGTTCGGTCGGTTCCGGTGACGTGGTCGGCCAGCACGCTCGCCTGTTCCCACAGCGGTGCGACGAGCCCGTACACCTGTCCGCGGTGTTGCGCGCATTCGCCGACGACATAGATGTTGTCGTCATCGATGGACCGCATGTGGTCGTCGACCACGATCGCCCGCTCGACGGTCAGGCCTGCCCGTTGCGCAAGACCGACATTGGGCCGGATGCCCGTCGCGATCACCAACATGTCGCAGTCGATCGAACTGCCGTCGGAGAACACGATACCGGCGAGCTTGCCGTCCGAATCGGTCCGCACCTCCGTGGTGCGCTTTTCCAGATGCACCGTAATGCCGATGTCCTGCACCGACTTCCGTAGAATCATGCCGGCGATATCGTCAAGCTGCGCGTTCATCAGCGTCGGCCCGGCATGCACGACGTCGACGGTCAAGCCGCGGTTCTGCAGCCCGCGAGCGGCCTCGAGCCCGAGAAGCCCACCGCCGAGCACCACGGCCTTGGTGCGGTGAGCGGCCTGGCTGATCATGCCGACGCAGTCGTCGAGCGTGCGAAACCCGAACACGCCGTCGGTCAACGTCTTGTCGTCCGCCCACAGTCCCGTCATCGGCGGGAAGAAGGACCGGCTGCCCGTCGCCAGGATCAGATGGTCGTAGCGCATTGTCGATCCGTCGTCGGCGTGCACCAGCCGCGCGAACCGGTCGATGCGCACCACCCGGACGCCTGCGCGCAGATCGATGCCGTTGTCGGCATACCAGTCCAGCCCATTGAGGTAGATCTCGTCGGCACTGTCGCTGCCCGCCAACACATTCGACAGCAGGATCCGGTTGTAGTTGCCATACGGTTCGTCGCCGAACACGGTGATATCGAACAGGTCGGCGCCGCCGCGCATCAAGATCTCCTCGATCGCGCGCACCCCGGCCATGCCGTTGCCGACGACGACAAGTTTCATCAGACCTCCACGAGCCCGAGGTCGACGATCACTGTGCCCTTACAACCGTCCGGGGCTGCGACGTGCAGCTCCAGCACGGTATCGCCGAGCAGATCCTCCACCACCCGCAGCGCCACATGGGTCGCACCCTTGGCGGCGATGGGGAAGTAGCGCATCGGTTTACCGTCGCGGAACAGCACCACGGTGATCATCTGCTTGCTCGAGTTGCCGCCGCGGAAGTACACCGGCTGCGTGACCGAGCCCGCGGGAACGACGTAGCGCAACGAGTCATCGATCAGTGACGGCTTGTCGAGGCCGTTACCTTCGAACTCGAACGGGCCTTGCAGGAAACGTGGGGTGCTGCCGTCGCTCACCCTCACCGAAGCTAGGCCGCATATGTTTCGCGGTCGTTTCGTCGATGAGTCGCCCATGAATCCCATTGCGCACCCCGGGGTGTTTCAGCAATGTGAGCGGCTGTTGACAATTCTGATACGGCGGTGCAACGGCCGCGGAATGGCCCGGGCCTACAACTATTTTCAACTGCTGCAGGGAGGCCCTTGTGAACATTCTTACCCGTGACCGCAACATCGAGCACTGGGACGCCGAAGACGTCGGCGCCTGGGAAGCCGGTGGAAACAAGATCGCGAAACGCAACCTGATCTGGTCGATCTTCGCCGAGCACGTGGGGTTCTCGGTGTGGTCCATCTGGTCGGTGATGGTCCTGTTCATGCCGCAACCCGTCTATCACATCGACGCTGCGGGCAAGTTCTACCTGGTCGCGGTGCCCACGCTGGTCGGCGCCGCGATGCGCATTCCGTACACGATCGCGCCCGCCAAGTTCGGCGGGCGCAACTGGACGATCGTCAGCGCGCTGCTGTTGCTGATTCCGACATTGCTGACGTTGTGGGCGATGAAACACCCCCACACCTCGTACACGACATTCATGGTTGTGGCGGCGTTCGCCGGCTTCGGCGGCGGCAACTTCGCTTCGTCGATGACAAACATCAACGCCTTCTACCCGCAACGGCTCAAGGGCTGGGCGCTCGGGCTGAACGCCGGCGGCGGCAACATCGGCGTCCCGGCCATTCAGTTGGTCGGCCTGCTCGTGATCGCCGCGGTCAGCAACACCGCGTCCCAAATCGTTTGTGCCATCTACCTTGTCCTGATCGGGCTGGCCGCGCTCGGTGCCGCGCTGTTCATGGACAACCTGGGCAATCAGCGGTCCAACCTCGGTGCGATGGCCGAAGCGTTGCGTTACAAGCACTCCTGGGTGATGAGCTTCCTCTACATCGGCACGTTCGGCTCGTTCATCGGCTTCTCGTTCGCGTTCGGTCAGGTGCTTCAGATCAACTTCCTGGCCGGCGGCGACAACGCAGCCCAGGCTTCGTTGCACGCTGCCCAAATCGCCTTCGTCGGACCGCTTCTCGGTTCGATCTCGCGCCCGTTCGGTGGCAAGTTGTCCGACCGCATCGGCGGCGGCAAGGTCACGCTGTACACGTTCGTCGCGATGATCTTCGCTGCGGGGATCCTGGTGTCCACCGGCGTCCTCGACGACGGGATGAAGGGCGCGGCGACGGGCGGTCAGATGACCGCGTATGTCGTGGGCTTCATCCTGCTGTTCATCCTGTCGGGCATCGGTAACGGCTCGACATACAAGATGATTCCGTCGATCTTCGAGGCCAAGGCCCAGAGCCGGGACGAGTGGACCCGCGACGAGAAAGCGGCGTGGTCACGCAGCATGTCCGGGGCGTTGATCGGATTCGCTGGCGCGATCGGCGCGCTCGGCGGCGTGTTCATCAACGTGGTGCTGCGCGCCTCGTACGTCAGCCCTGCGAAGTCCGCCACCAACGCATTCTGGGTGTTCATGGCCTTCTATGTGATCTGCGCCATAGTGACCTGGGCCGTGTTCTTGCGAGTCGGTCCCGCCAGGGCCGATGCCGGGGAGGAAATCGGCCGGGCACCCGCCCCGGTCCCCGCCGCCTGACCTGCGGAAACGACGCTCACCGCGCGCTTCGGTGCGCGGTGAGCATCAGTTTTCCTCGCGATAACGTCCATGGAAACCAACCGGAACAGGGCGCGCCCACCATGGACCGCATGGCGGTGACCCGGACGGCGTGCTCGTACTGCGGCGTCGGCTGCGGCATCGAGGTCCAGACCACCACCGATTCCGCTACCGGTCGACCCGTCATCGCCCGCGTCAGCGGCGACAAGCTGCACCCCACCAACTTCGGGCGGTTGTGCACCAAGGGCGCCACGCACGCCGAGTTGATGACCGCCGACGATGGCCGGTTGAAGTCCGCGCTGCTGCGGCCATCCCGACACGACGAACTCGTTCCCACGCCTGTCGACGATGCGGTCGCGGAGGCAGGCAGGCGGCTGCGCGCGATCCTCGACGAGCACGGCCCCGACGCCGTCGCGCTGTACGTGTCGGGCCAGATGTCCATCGAGGCACAGTATTTGGCCAACAAGCTGGCCAAAGGATTCGTCCGGACCGTGCACATCGAGTCGAACTCGCGGTTGTGTATGGCCAGTGCCGGGACCGGGTTCAAGCAGTCGCTCGGCTCAGACGGACCGCCGGGGTCCTACACCGATTTCGATTGCACCGACTTGTTTTTCGTCATCGGCTCCAACATGGCCGACTGCCATCCGATCCTGTTCCTGCGGATGGCGGACCGGCTCAAGGCCGGCGCCAAGTTGATCGTCGTCGACCCGCGACGCACCACCACCGCGGAGAAGGCCGACCTGTACCTGCAGATCAATCCCGGCACGGACCTCGCGCTGCTGAACGGTCTGCTGCACCTGCTGGTCGAGAACGGCGACATCGACGACGAATTCATCGCCGAGCACACCGATGGCTGGGATGACATGCCGGCGTTCCTCGCCGACTATCGACCCGACCGCGTCGCCGAGATCACCGGCATCCCCGAGGGCGATATCCGCACCGCTGCGCAGATGATCGCCGACGCAGGGGAGTGGATGAGCTGCTGGACGATGGGGCTCAACCAGAGCACCCACGGCACGTGGAACACCAACGCGATCTGCAACCTGCACCTGGCCACGGGCGCGATCTGCCGGCCCGGCAGCGGGCCGATGTCGTTGACGGGTCAGCCCAACGCGATGGGCGGACGCGAAATGGGTTACATGGGACCCGGTTTGCCCGGTCAGCGCTCGGTGCTCTCCGCCGAGGACCGCGCATTCGTCGAGCAGCAGTGGGGTCTGCCGGCCGCAACCATCCGCACCGACGTCGGGCCGGGCACCATCGACATGTTCGAACAGCTTGCCGACGGCGACATCAAGGCGTGCTGGATCATCTGCACCAATCCGGTTGCCACCGTGGCGAATCGGAAGACGGTGATCACCGGGCTGGAGGCAGCCGAGCTGGTCATCACGCAGGACGCGTACCGCGACACGGCCACGAATAGATACGCCGACATCGTGCTGCCCGCCACCCTGTGGGCCGAATCCGACGCCGTGATGGTCAATTCCGAGCGAAACCTGACGCTGCTGGCTCAGTCGATTCCGCCCGCCGGGCAGGCGCGACCGGACTGGCAGCTGATCTGTCAGGTCGCCGCCCAGATGGGCTTCGAAGAGCACTTCCGCTACGAGTCAAGCGAGGAGATCTTCGACGAGATCCGCGGATTCACCAACCCCAAGACCGGCTATGACCTGCGGGGCGCCAGCTATTCACGGCTGCGCGAGACGTCGTTGCAGTGGCCATGCCCGCCCGACGACGACAACGACCGCCACCCGATCCGGTACCTCAATGACGGCGTGAGCCAGGACTTGTTCATCGACGAGAACGGCCACCGTCCACGGCTGGCGTTTCCGACCCCGTCGCGGCGCGCGGTGTTCTTCGCCCGCCCGCACATGGATGCGCGGGAAATGCCCGACGACGACTTCCCGCTGGTGCTCAACACCGGTCGGCTGCAGCATCAGTGGCACACCATGACCAAGACCGGCAAGGTCGACAAACTCAACAAACTCAACAGCGATCCGTTCGTCGAGATCCACCCCGTCGACGCCGTCGCGATGGACATCGTCGGCGGACAACCCGTCGAGCTGACCTCGCGGCGAGGCCGCGCGGTGCTGCCGGCGGTGGTGACCGACCGGGTGCGGCCCGGCAATTGCTTTGTGCCGTTTCACTGGAACGACGAACACGGCGAATACCTGACCATCAACGCGCTGACCAACGACGCCGTCGACCCAGACTCCCTGCAACCGGAATTCAAGGTGTGCGCCGTCAGCCTGCGCCCGGTCAAATCCGTAGAAGTGCCGGTGGAGCTGGGACTCGGTCACTACAGGCCGGCGATGGCGGACCACGAAAAGGTCTATCTGGCAGCCTTTTTCAGCGGCCTGGCCGAGGGGGTCAGTGGGGTGCCGGTGCTGCCGGCCTCCGCTCCGGTCGCCCGCGATGTGCGGTTGTGGGTCAACGGGTTATTGGCAGGCCGGTACTCGCGTGTCACGGCGGAACCGCCGACGCAGCCGGCCGAGGACGGGCCGCTGGTGCTGTGGGCGTCGCAAACCGGCAACGCCGAGGAATTCGCCGCGCGGCTCGCTGACCGGCTCGGTGGTTCGCGGTTGGTCAACATGGACGAGCTGCAGCTCACGGAACTGGCCAGCGCCAGTGACGTGGTGGTGATCACGAGTACCTTCGGCGACGGCGGACCGCCTGACAACGGCGCGGGGTTCTGGGATCGCCTCCATTCGCCCGAGGCGCCCACATTGGACGGGATCCGGTTCGCGGTGCTCGGCATCGGCGACCGCAGTTATGACAACTTCTGCGGCCACGCCAAGGCGATCGACAGCCGGCTCGCGGCGCTGGGCGCCACGCGAATGCTCGACCGCACCGACTGTGAGGTCTACGACGACGAGCCGATGGATCGCTGGGCTGAGCAGGTCACCGCGCTGCTGGGCGAACCGGTCGAGCCGTCGTCGAACGGGCACAACGGCGGCGTTTCGACGATCACGCGGCGCACCGGCATCGCCGAGCCGTTCACCAGGGCCAAACCGATCCTGGCTCCGTTAGCCCGCAACGTCGTACTGACCGCGCCGACCTCTCGAAAAGAGGTGCGCCAGTTCGGGTTTGACATCTCCGAATATGACGTCACATATGCGGCCGGCGACTCACTGGGCGTCTACTGCACGAATAACCCTGCGGTGGTCGATGATTGGTTGGCCGCCACCGGGCTGCAAGGCGAGACGTCGGTGGCGGTTGACGGCAACGAGCAGAGCCTGCGCGACGCGTTGATCCAGTCGTACGACATCTGCCGGATCACACCCAACCTGCTGCGGTTCGTTGCGGAGTCGTGCGGCGACAATGCCGCGGCCAAGGCGTTGCGCGCTCCCAAGGACAAGCTCGACAAGTGGTTGGTCGGACGCAATGGGCTCGACATCGTGCAGGAGTTCGCCGTGCGCGCAGAGCCGGAGCAGTGGCAGGAGGTGCTCGTCCGACTGACGCCGCGCAACTATTCGATCTCGTCGAGCCCCTTGGTCAGCCCGACCGAGGTGCAGTTGACCGTCTCGGTGGTGCGGTACCGCGGCGCCGACGGCGGTCAGCGCGGCGGCGTCTGCTCGACCTTTTTGGCCGACCGGGCTGCGGCCGCAGCGGTTTTCCTGCAACGCTCGCCGCACTTCCGTCCGCCAGAAGACGGCACGACACCGATGATCATGGTGGGACCCGGCACCGGCGTCGCGCCTTTCCGGGGGTTCCTGCAGGAGCGCCGCGCCCTTGGGCACACCGGCCGCAACTGGCTGTTCTTCGGAGACCGGCATCGCAGCGAAAACTTCTACTACCGAGACGATTTCGAGGATATGACCCGCGACGGCTTCCTCAACCGGCTTGATCTGGCGTTCTCCCGTGACCAGGCCGACCGGGTGTACGTCCAGCACAAGATGCTTGACTACGGCGCGGACGTGTGGCGGTGGCTGGAGGACGGCGCCCACTTCTACGTGTGCGGCGACGCGAACCGGATGGCCAAGGACGTCGACGCCGCGCTGACGACCATCATCGAGAAGCACGGCGGCATGTCACCCGAGAAGGCGCACGACTACAAGCGTGAGCTGGTGGCTGAAAAGCGCTACGTCCGCGACGTGTACTGAGTAGTTTCGCGGGATGGCCGCACCTCCCGTCGCCGTCAACCCGCCCGGGCGCCTCGGTGATCCCAGCCGGGACCTACGCTCGGATCCCCGCACCGATCCCAGATATCTCGCGGTGCTGGCCTCGGTCGGCCTCGACGTAGCCGCGCCACCGCTGCCGGTCGGTCGCCATGACCCACTGGATGCGCAATTGGAAGTGGCGGCGGCGACTGAGCAGGGATTCGCGGCATTGTTCGACGCGTTGTTGGCCGGTGTTCCCGCGCCAGCTGGGGTCGAATCACAGATCGAGACCGCGACAGGCGTCGACGGCAACTCGATCACGCTGTACATCGACCGGCCTGCGGGCGTGGCGGGGCCAATGCCCGGCCTGCTGCATCTGCACGGCGGTGGCATGGCGATCTTGGGCGCACATACCGCGGCAATCTGGCGGTCCCACCTGGCCTCCCAGGGCTGCGTGGTCGTCGGCGTCGAATTCCGTAACTCCGCAGGAGCTTTGGGCCCGCATCCGTTTCCCGCAGGTCTGAATGACTGCGCTAGCGCGCTTGACTGGATGCATACGCGTCGCGACGACCTCGGGGTGTCGTCCATCGTGGTCACCGGTGAGTCCGGCGGCGGGAATTTGTCGCTGGCTACCGCCCTCAAAGCCAAGCGCGACGGGTACCTCGACCGCATCGCCGGCGTGTACGCCCAGGCGCCGTTCATCTACGGCGGCTACGACAACCCCGACCCAGCGCTGCCATCGTTGATCGAGAACGAGGGCTACTTCATCGGCGGGTCAGTGATGACGTTGTTGGCGTCGTTGTACGACCCGATGGGAGAGCACGCCACCAACCCCTTGGCGTGGCCCTACTTCGCCACCACTGTGGACCTCGAGGGCCTGCCACCGCACGTCGTCACAACGGACGAATTGGACCCGCTGCGCGACGAGGGGCTGGCCTACCTACGCGCGTTGCAGAGGGCCGGCGTCGATGCGACGGGCCTGACGTACAACGGCATAGGCCATGCCGGGGAGTTGATAGCGGCGGCCGGGATTCCGGCACTATTCAGCCGTGCGTATCGCGATGTAGCGGGATTCGCCCGCCAGGTATGCGGGCTGGCGCCGTGATTTTGGTGTCCGAGGGGGGACTTGAACCCCCACGCCCGTTAATAGGGCACTAGCACCTCAAGCTAGCGCGTCTGCCATTCCGCCACTCGGACCAGTTCTGGGCAGCTTAGGCTATCGGATCGGCCTGCCCGGACCCAAACCGAACTCCCTTCTCAATGGTACGAATGGTGACTGTGACGCCTCCCCCCAACGCCGAAGCGGAAGTGGTTGACCTCGTCAGCGCGCTCATCCGGTTCGACACCTCTAACACCGGCGAGCCTGCCACCACCAAAGGTGAGGCCGAATGCGCCCGCTGGGTGGCCCAGCAGCTGGAAGAAGTGGGCTACACATGCGAATACGTAGAGGCCGGCGCGCCCGGCCGGGGCAACGTGTTCGCCCGGCTGGAGGGCGCCGACCGCGACCGCGGCGCCCTGCTGCTACACGGGCACCTCGACGTGGTGCCCGCCGAGGCGTCGGACTGGAGCGTGCACCCGTTCTCAGGCGCGGTCGAGGACGGCTACGTGTGGGGCCGCGGCGCGGTCGACATGAAGGACATGTGCGGCATGCTCATCGCGATCGCCCGCCACTTCAAACGAGCAGGCATCGTGCCACCGCGCGATCTGGTCTTCGCGTTCGTCGCCGACGAGGAGGCCGGCGGTAAATACGGATCGCAGTGGCTGGTCGACAACCGCCCCGACCTGTTCGACGGTGTCACCGAGGCGATCGGGGAGGTGGGCGGCTTCTCGCTGACCGTGCCGCGCAAGGACGGCGGCGAGCGGCGGCTCTACCTCGTCGAAACCGCGGAGAAGTCGATGATGTGGATGAAGCTGTCCGTCCGCAGCCACGCCGGACACGGCTCGATGATCCACGACCACAACGCGGTCACGGCCGTCGCCGAGGCGACCGCCCGGCTGGGACGCCACGAGTTCCCGTTGGTGATGACCGACGCCGTCGGCCAGTTCCTCGAGGCGATCACCGAGGAGACCGGCTATTCGTTCGACGTGAATTCACCGGACCTGGCCGGGACGATCGCCAAGCTCGGGCCGATCGCCCGGGTGGTTGGCGCCACGCTGCGCGACACCGCCAACCCGACGATGCTCAAGGCCGGCTACAAGGCCAACGTCATCCCCGCGACCGCGGAAGCCGTCGTCGACTGCCGCATCCTGCCGGGACGCCAGGCCGCGTTCGAGCGTGAGGTGGACGAACTGCTCGGCCCCGACGTCACGCGCGAGTGGATCACCGAGCTGCCGTCGTACGAGACGACGTTCGACGGCGATCTGGTCGACGCGATGAACAACGCGATTCTGTCGGTGGATCCCGACGCCCGCATCGTGCCCTACATGCTTTCCGGTGGCACTGACGCAAAAGCGTTCGCTCGCTTGGGGATTCGTTGCTTCGGCTTCGCGCCGCTGCAACTGCCTCCCGACCTGGATTTCACCGCGTTGTTCCACGGTGTCGACGAGCGGGTACCCGTAGACGCGCTGAAGTTCGGCACCCAGGTTCTCGAGCATTTCCTGATGCACTGCTGACCACTAGAGAAAGGGTTTTACCGTGGCATTTGACTACAACCCGTACGACTTCCTGCCCAAGCTACCGACTTTCACGCTGACCTCGGAGTCGGTCACGGACGGCCAGCCTCTGGCCAACGACCAGGTGAGCGGCATCATGGGCGCGGGCGGATCGGACATCTCGCCGCAGCTGTCGTGGTCCGGATTCCCGGAAGAGACGCGCAGCTTCGCCGTCACCGTGTACGACCCCGATGCGCCGACGGCGTCGGGCTTCTGGCATTGGGCCGTCGCCAACCTGCCTGCGACGGTCACCGATCTGCCCGCCGGTGTCGGCGACGGCAGCAGCAAGGGTTTCCCCGGTGACGCAATCACTTTGGCCAACGACGCCGGCCTGAAGCGCTACATCGGCGCCGCGCCGCCGCCCGGTCACGGCGTGCACCGGTACTTCATCGCCGTGCACGCGGTCAAGGTCGAAAAGCTCGAAATCGACGGCGACGCCAGCCCGGCCTACCTCGGGTTCAACCTGTTCATGAATGCGATAGCGCGCGCCATCATCCACGGCACGTACGAGCAGAAGTAGTCAGCGCACAGCCGAGCCGACGGCGTCGGCCAGCGAGGCGAAGCCGCCCTCGTGCAGCTTTTGGGCGATGCCGTCGTGAATGTGCTTGGCCCACAATCCGCCGCCGTACACGAAACCCGTATAACCCTGCAGCAGTGAGGCACCCGACGTGATGCGGTCCCATGCGTCGTCGGCGGTTTCGATGCCGCCGACGCTGATCAGCGTCAGACGATCGCCGACCCGTTTGTAGAGCCTGCGCAACACCTCGGCCGAGCGCTGCGCGACGGGTCGTCCGGAGATGCCGCCTGCGCCGAGCGCGTCGACGCCGGGCGTGGCGAGACCGGAGCGCGACACCGTGGTGTTGGTGGCGACGATGCCCGCCAAGCCCAATTCGACTGCGAGGTCGGCGATCTCATCGACGTCGGCATCGGAGAGGTCCGGTGCGATCTTCACCAGCACCGGCGTCGACGTCTGGGCCTTGACCGCGGCCAGGATCGGCCGCAAAGAGGAGACGGCCTGCAGGTCACGCAGCCCCGGCGTGTTCGGGGAGCTGACGTTGACCACCAGAAACGCCGCGAGTGGGCCGACCAGCCGCGCGCTTTCGGCGTAGTCGGCGACGGCTTGGTCCGGCGGCGTGACCTTGGTCTTGCCGATGTTCACCGCGATCGGTACGTCGGGTTTGCCCCGGGCAAGGCGCACCGCCAGCTCGCCAGCGCCATGGTTGTTGAACCCCATGCGGTTAAGCAGCGCGCGGTCGTCTGGCAACCGGAACATCCGCGGCTGCGGATTGCCGGGCTGCGCCTGCGCAGTGACGGTGCCCACCTCGGCGTACCCGAATCCGAGCGCTCCCCAGGTGTGAAGCCCGCGGCCGTCCTTGTCGAACCCCGCCGCCAGGCCAACCGGACCGGGGAAGTGCACGCCGAACACCGTGATCGCCAGCGCCGGGTCCCGCGGTGCCAGCCATCGGCTCAGCATCACGCGCGCGGGCGGCACCGCTGTCACTGCGCGCAATAAAGCGAACACCCACGTATGGATGCGTTCGGGCGCGACGAGAAAGAGCGCCCGCCGCAGCGCGCGGTACATCACAGGGCAGGTTGATCCGGGATGCCCCGGTCGGCGGCGGTCTTCTTGCGCCGCAGCAACACCCGGCGGCTGCCGTCGGTGTACAGCCGGACGCGGGTCAGCTCCCAGCCGCGGTACTCCGCCTCGATCGACAGCCGCGTCGACGCGCTGATCCTTGTCAGGTCCGGCGGCAGCCGCAACGGAATCCACTCATATTCGTCTGACAGATCGGTGTCCCAGCCCTTCGGCATGCGGCCGCGGTGCATCGCGGTCATGACGGAATTCCCGCGATCACCTGCACACCCGCTCCCGAGCCTGACACCACATACAGGGTGCCAGATGCTTCGTCGAAGGCTAGGGAGTTGGGCTGCTGCACGGTTCGATAACGCACCTTCTCCGTTGGGATGCCGGTTGCCAGATCGTAACCAATCACCGTGTTCGTGGCTGTCTGCGACACCCAAGCCAGCCTCGACGAGCCAGCCAGCCCATAGGGGGCATCGCGGACGGGGTAGCGCTGCCTCAGGATCAGCGGGTCGGTGCCGAACACCAGCAGCTCGTCGCCTCGGGTGTCGGCGACCAGCACTCGGCCCGCGGAATCCGCGGCCATCGTGGTGGCGCCCTCGCCGGCGCGCAGCGCATGCTGGGCATCGTCGCCGTTCGCTGAGATAGTGGTCACCGACGTCTGTCCGCGGTCCAGTACGACGGCTGTATTCCCTTGTGCAACAAGAGCGTCCACGCGCGCAAAGATCTTCAGCTTGGCACCGACGGCCGTGTCGGAATTCAACGTGTAGACGGCGCCCTCGGCGCTGCCGAGGACGAGGCGGCCATCGGCCCGGCGGGCGATCGCGGTGAAGTCCGTCGCCTGCTGGCCCTCGACGCCCACCATCGCGGCTGTCGCGGCGGTGATGTCGAGCCGGAAATAGCCGCCGCGGGTCGACAGGTATATGCGGCCCTCGTTGTCGCCGGCCAGGCCCGTCGCCGCGCCCGGCAGTGCCACCGGCCGCGCGGCCCCGGACGCCGATACCAGCGTGACCACCGACTGGCCACCAGGGCCCGGGCTCAGCACCACCAGCGATTTCGTGGCCCGATCGAATACCGCGGCCTGTGCGTGGCCCGGCATCGGGTACACCACACCGGCGGGTGCCCCGGCCGCGGGAGGAGACACCGCGGCCTCGGCCGGCGCGATCGTCGGCGGCGGTGAATCCGCCGGCTTCGCCGAGCAGCCGGCGGACACGGTGATTGCCAGCGCTACGGCGCAGAGGCGAATTAGCTGAGCAATGGTGTTTAGACGGGCCAACAATGGGTAGCTCTCGGATGTGCGAATTGGATCGAGATCGACAAGCAAGTGTAGGCAGGCCCGTGACTTGGTCGCGTCCGCCCCGCTCGGCGGCATAACCGGCGTTATGGTTACGTCATGACCCTCGCCGCTGACCGCGATCTGGATGGCCGGCAGTTTGCTATCGAGGACATCACCACTGGTCTGCACGCCAGCGGGTTTGGCCAAGTCGGCGACGGGCGTAGCTTTTCGTTCCACGTCGAAAAGCAGTCGTTGATCGTCGAGGTCTATCGGCCGCGGTTGTCCGGTCCGGTACCGCAGGACGAAGACGTGGTCGCCGTCGCCACCCGCAAGCTGATCGGCGTCGACCTCACCGACGAGCGCAGCGTGTCCGCTGCCGTGCGCGACGCGCTCGCCGACGCGCATCCGGTGCCACGCACAGCGCGCTGACAGGAGGCCCACGGTACGGTCGTCGTCGTGACGGACGTGCCGGCGATGTCGTGGCTGCAGGTAATTGTCCTTTCGGTGGTGCAGGGGCTGACGGAATTCCTACCTGTCTCGTCATCGGGGCACCTGGCGATCACGTCTCGCGTCTTCTTCGCCGACGACGCCGGTGCATCGTTCACGGCCGTAACGCAGCTGGGCACCGAACTCGCCGTGCTGCTGTACTTCGCCCGTGACATCGGCCGCATCCTCAAGGCGTGGTTCAACGGGTTGTTCGTCGCCGCGCATCGCAACCTGGACTACTGGATGGGCTGGTACGTCATCATCGGCACCATCCCGATCGGCGTGCTCGGCTTGCTGTTCAAGGACGAAATCCGTACGGGCGCACGCAATCTCTGGCTGATCGCCGGCGCGCTGATCGTGTTCTCGGCCGTGATTGCCGCCGCCGAGTACTACGGAACCCAGAAGCGCCACGCCGAAGATCTCACGTGGAAAGACAGCATCACCGTCGGCTTGGCGCAATGCCTGGCCTTGGTGCCCGGCGTATCGCGGTCTGGCGCAACGATCAGCGCGGGACTGTTCCTCGGCCTGGATCGTGAGCTGTCCGCCCGATTCGGTTTTCTGCTCGCCATTCCCGCGGTGTTCGCCTCAGGTCTGTTCTCTTTGCCCGACGCGTTCCATCCGGTCGGCGAGGGCATGAGCGCAACGGGTCTGCAGCTGACGGTGGCGACGGTGATCGCGTTCGTCATCGGTTTCCTTGCGGTGGCGTGGTTCCTGCAGTTCTTGGTCCGCCACAGCATGTACTGGTTCGTCGGCTACCGGGTTGTGCTCGGCACCGTCGTGCTGGCCCTGCTGGCCACTGGGGTGGTATCGGCGACGTGACGGTCATCCTGCTGCGGCACGGCCGGTCCACGTCGAACACCGCACACACGCTCGCCGGCCGCAGCGACGGCATCGACCTCGACGACAAGGGGCGCGAACAGGCGCAGGCGCTCGTCGGGCGGATCGGCTCACTGCCCGTCCGCGCCATCGTGCGTTCACCGCTGTTGCGCTGCCGGCGCACGGTCGAACCACTCGCCGCCGCCCTGGGCCTGGACCCGATCGTCGACGAACGCATCTCCGAAGTCGACTACGGCAGCTGGACCGGCCGCAAAATCGGCGAGCTGGTGAAGGAGCCGCTGTGGGCCGTCGTCCAGCAGCAACCGAGCGCCGCGGTGTTCCCCGACGGCGAAGGCCTGGCCCACGTTCAGTCGCGCGCCGTCGCGGCGGTGCGCGAGCACGACCGCAGGCTGGCCGAGCTGCACGAGGGCGACGCGCTGTGGATTGCCTGCACGCACGGCGATGTGATCAAGGCGGTGGTGGCCGACGCGCTCGGCACGCATCTGGACACCTTTCAGCGCATCACCGCCGACCCCGCCTCGATGAGTGTCATCCGTTACACCCCGCTACGCCCGTTTGTTATCCACGTCAACCACACTGGCGATCAGCTCACCGCCGGTCTGCTGGCCAAGCCCCCCAAGAGCGACGCGCAAGACGACGGCCGAGACGGTGAGGTGCCGCCCGAGGACGCCGTCATCGGCGGCTCGACCGACTGACAAGCTGCCCTCGCAATTACGGCTGACGTGGGTATGCCGGTATTTTGGAAGGTGCCATGGCCCGCGCAATTCACGTCTTCCGCACACCCGACCGCTTCGTAGCCGGGACCGTCGGGCAGCCGGGCAACCGCACGTTTTACCTCCAGGCCGTCCATGACAAGCGCGTCGTGTCGGTGGTGTTGGAGAAGCAGCAGGTCGCGGTGCTCGCCGAGCGGATCGCTGCGCTACTGCTCGAAATCAACCGCCGTTTCGGCACACCGATCCCGCCCGACACCGGCGACATCGAGGACCTCAGCCCGCTGATCACACCCGTCGACGCGGAATTCCGCGTTGGCACCATGGGACTGGGCTGGGATTCTGAGGCGCAGACGGTCGTCGTCGAACTGCTCGCCGTATCTGAAACCGAATTCGACGCGTCGGTGGTGCTTGACGACGCCGAGGAAGGTCCTGACGCCGTGCGGGTGTTCCTGACACCGGAGTCGGCGCGCGAATTCGCCACGCGCTCCAATCGAGTCATCTCGGCCGGCCGCCCGCCCTGCCCGTTGTGCGACGAGCCGCTCGACCCTGAGGGCCACATCTGCGTGCGCACCAACGGCTACCGGCGCGGTGCCCTTGCCGGGTCCGACGATGACGTCGACACCTAGCGGCGGGCCAGATGACTGCGAGGTGTTGCGACGCGGCGAGCTGACTGTCATCGGGCGAATCCGCTCCGCGAGCAACGCCACCTTTCTGTGTGAGGCGCATCTTGGTGAGCGCCAAGCACATTGCGTGTACAAGCCGATCGCGGGCGAGGCGCCCCTGTGGGACTTTCCGGATGGCACCTTGGCCGGCCGCGAGCTGGGCGCCTACCTGATTTCGGACGCGCTGGGCTGGGACATCGTGCCCTACACCATCATTCGTGACGGTCCAGCGGGCCGCGGCATGCTCCAGCTGTGGGTGGACCAGCCCGGTGACGAGGTCGGTGATGAACCCGAGTCGGGGCCGGACCTCGTCGACCTGCTGCCCGCAGGGCACGTACCGCCCGGATTCCTTCCGGTGCTGCATGCCTATGACTACGCCGGCGACGAGGTCACCCTGGTTCATGCCGATGACATTCGGTTGCGCCGCATGGCCGTCTTCGACGTGCTGATCAACAACGCCGATCGCAAGGGCGGCCACATCTTGTGCGGGACCGACGGGCATGTGTACGGCGTCGACCATGGCGTGAGCCTGCATACCGAGGACAAGCTGCGCACGGTGCTCTGGGGCTGGGCCGGTAAGCCCGTCGACGACGAAACGTTGCAGACGGTCGCCTGTCTGCGCACGCAGGTGCGTGCGCAACTCGGAGACCAGCTGCGTGAGCACATCACCCGTCGAGAAGTAGACGCGCTGCACGCCAGAACTGTTGCGCTGCTGGACAATCCGGTGATGCCGGCACCGGACCGGCGCCGGCCGATCCCATGGCCGGCATTCTGATGAGCCTGACCGACGCGGCGCTGGCCGCCGAGGTGGCGGTCGAAGCCGGTGAACTCTTGCTGGCAGTCCGTGACGAGGTCGGCTTCAGCGACCCCTACGACCTCGGGGACGCCGGCGACAAACGGGCCAACATCCTGATCCTTGACCGGTTAGCGCAAGCGCGGCCCGACGACGCCGTGCTGTCCGAGGAAGCCGTCGACGACGTGTCCCGAGTGCACGCCGACCGAGTCTGGATCGTCGACCCCGTCGACGGCACGCGCGAGTTCTCCTCGCCCGGCCGAACCGACTGGGCCGTGCACATCGCGCTCTGGCAGCGCGACGGCCGGCCACACGGCGGCATCACGGACGCCGCCGTCGCCCTGCCGGCCCGCGGCGAGGTGTATCGCACCGACACCGTCACCGCGCCGCCGCCGCGCACCGGCGGGCCGATCCGCATCACGGCCAGCCCGAACCGGCCGCCGGCTGTGCTGTGGTGGCTGCGCGACCGTCTGGACATTCAGTTGGTGGGCATCGGATCGGCCGGTGCCAAGGCGATGGCAGTGGTCCGCGGCGACGTCGATGCCTACGTCCACGCAGGCGGCCAGTGGGAGTGGGACTCGGCCGCGCCCGCCGGTGTGGTGCAGGCGGCAGGGATGCACGCGTCGCGGCTGGACGGTTCGCCGCTGATCTACAACCGGCACGACCCCTATCTGCCGGACTTCCTGATGTGCCGCGCAGAGCTCGCCGACGTGCTGCTCGAGAGCATCTGGTCGGCGTATCACGAGCGCTAGGGGGAATGGATTGGTCTTCGGCGTTGTAGCAGTCCGGTAAGCACCGCACCATCGGGAGGCCGCCCTGAGCGAACACCTTAGAGTCGAGGGTATGCAATCGTGGCCGGCACCGACCGTTCCGGCGCTCGGTGGGCGCGGCCCGCAGCTGCGGCTCTACGACAGCGCCGACCGGCAGGTCCGTCCGGTCGGGACGGGCGAGACGGCCACCATGTATGTCTGCGGCATCACCCCGTACGACGCCACCCACCTTGGGCACGCCGCCACCTATCTGGCCTTCGACCTGGTTCACCGGGTGTGGCTGGACGCCGGTCACACCGTGCACTATGTGCAGAACATCACCGACGTGGACGACCCGCTGTTCGAGCGGGCCCAGCGCGACGGCATCGACTGGCGCGAGCTGGCCGACCGGGAGACCGAGCTGTTCCGCGAGGACATGGCGGCCCTTCGGGTGCTTCCGCCGCACGACTACGTCGCGGCCACCGAGGCCATCGCGGAGGTCGTCGAACTCGTCGAGAAGATGCTGGCGTCCGGAGCGGCCTACATCGTCGACGATGCCCAATACCCGGACGTCTATTTTCGCGCCGACGCCACGCAGCAGTTCGGCTACGAGTCGGGCTACGACCGCGACACGATGCTGCGGCTGTTCACCGAACGCGGCGGCGACCCGGATCGTCCAGGCAAGGGCGACGAACTCGACGCACTGATGTGGCGGGCGCAGCGGCCGGGCGAGCCCAGCTGGCCGTCGCCGTTCGGCCCCGGCCGGCCGGGTTGGCACGTCGAGTGCACGGCGATCGCGCTGTCGCGCATCGGCACCGGCCTAGACATCCAGGGCGGCGGCAGTGACCTGATCTTCCCGCACCACGAATTTTCCGCCGCGCACGCCGAATCAGTAACGGGGGAGCGCAGATTCGCTCGCCACTACGTGCACGCGGGAATGATCGGCTGGGACGGGCACAAGATGTCCAAGAGCCGCGGCAACCTCGTACTGGTGTCGCGGCTGCGCGCCGACGGCGTCGAACCTGCCGCGATCCGCCTGGGCCTGCTGGCCGGTCATTATCGAGCGGACCGCTCGTGGAGCGACGCGGTGCTCGAGGAAGCCAACACCCGTTTGCAGCGGTGGCGCCAGGCCACCTCGCTGCCTGCAGGGCCGGACGCCACCGACGTCGTGGCGCGCGTGCGCCAGTATCTGGCCGATGATCTCGACACCCCCAAAGCACTTGCGGCACTTGATGGTTGGACCACCGACGCGCTGGAATACGGCGGCCACGACGCCGACGCGCCGCGCACCGTCGCGACGGCGATCGATGCCCTGCTCGGCGTGCAGCTGTAGCGATGGCGCGAGCGCTCACCGTCTTTTCCGGCCGCGCAGGCGACCACAACGACCGCGCCTTCAGCGGTGCCGCGATGATCGGAGCGCAGTGGCGACGCCGACTCGGTGTGCCGGCGGTAACGGTCGGCCATCCCGAACCGCCGATGAACGCGGACTGGCGCGACGAGTTGACGGCGGCGGTGCCCGGCCTGCAGGCGATGTCACGGCGGTACGACGAAATCTATGCCGCAGGGCAGACGCCGGTGACCGCGCTGACGCGGTGCGCCGTGGCCCTGGCCACGTTGCCGGTGGTGGCTCGGTATCACCCCGATGCACTCGTGGTGTGGTTCGACGCTCATGGCGACCTCAACACGCCGGAATCGAGCACCACCGGATTCCTCGGCGGCCTCGCGCTGTCGGGCCCTGTCGGCTTGTGGGATTCGGGGCTCGGGTCGGGCGTCCCGGCCGCCAACGTGGTGCTGGGAGGGGCACGCGACCTCGACCCGTTCGAACGGCGCCTCATCGACGACGGTGTGGTGCGCAACATTCCGGTTGGCCCGGCGATGCTGGAGGAACTCGACGCGGCCGTCGGGGACAGGCCGGTGTACTTCCATCTCGACTGCGACGTACTCGAACCCGGCTTGGTGCCTACTGACTATCGAGTTCCGAATGGGATGACGCTTGACGAATTAGCTGGTGTGGCAATGCGTTTGGCTGAAAACCACGTGGTCGGCGTCGAAGTCGCGGAGTTCGAGGGCAGCTGGCCGGAAACTGGAGAGCCCGGCGACCCCGGCCCGTTGCTGACCGCGCTTTCCCCGCTCGTGGGCGGCTGACGGTCAATCTGTGCACCGGGGTTGCACGGTGGAGTACGTTTCGGCCATGGGTTCTGTGAACGGAAAAGTTGCGCTGATCACCGGCGGTGCGAACGGCGTCGGTGCAGAGACCGCACGCCGGCTTCATGCCAAGGGCGCCAAGCTGGTGCTGACCGACCTCGATGAGGAAAAACTCAAGGAGATCGCCGCCGAACTCGGCGAGGATGGGGTGCTGACCGTCGTCGCCGACGTGCGCGACCTGTCGGCCATGCAGGCCGCCGTCGACCAAGGCGTCGAGCGGTTCGGAGGCATCGACATCGTGATGGCCAACGCCGGGATCGCGACATACGGCTCGGTGCTCAACGTCGATCCCGCGGCGTTCAAGACGCTTCTCGACGTCAATGTGCTTGGCGTTTTTCACACCGTGCGCGCGGCGCTGCCGTCGGTAATCGACAGGCGCGGCTATGTGCTGATCGTCTCGTCGCTGGCCGCGTACGCTGCCGCGCCCGGTATGGCGCCCTACAACGCCGCCAAGGCGGGCGTTGAGCATTTCGCCAACGCCTTGCGGTTGGAGGTGGCCCATCACGGCGTCGACGTCGGCTCGGCGCACATGTCGTGGATCGACACCCCGCTCGTGCGTGAGAGCAAGAACGACATGTCGACGTTCAATGAAATGCTGAGCAAGCTGCCGGGCCCGCTCGGCAAGACCACCTCGGTCGAGGACTGCGGTGCGGCGTTCATCGCGGGCATCGAAGGCCGCAAGCGCCAAATCAACTGTCCCGGCTGGGTCGGTCTGCTCCGCTGGCTAAAGCCGCTGCTGTCGACGCCATTAGGCGAGTCGCAGACAGTCAAGTTCGCTCCCGATCTGCTGCCGCGGATGGACGCGGAGGTAGCGGCGCTTGGTCGATCGATGAGCGCCCGCACCGAGTCGATCGAGAAGCGTTGATCCGCCGGTTTGCGACTGTCATAGCCCTGCTCGCGCTCCTCGTCGGGTGCAGCACGAAAGGATCGGAGGAGACACCTAAGTCGTCACCACCACCAAGCCCGGCCGCCGTCACGCCGGAGGCGGCGCGCGCAATCGCCAAGGACGCCTACATCTACGGCTTCCCGATGGTCGACAACTACCGCATCCAGTATGCCTACTACGTGAACAAGGAAAGTCCGGATTACAAGGGCGCCTGGAACGAAATCCACAACAGCGCAACGGTTTACACCCCAGCCGATAAGACTGTGCAAACAACGAACTCGGACACCCCGTATTCGATGCTCGGCGCAGACCTGCGGACCGAGCCGCTGGTCCTGACGGTCCCGCCGATCGCGCAGGACCGTTATTACTCACTTCAGTTCGTCGACGGCTACACGTACAACTTCGCCTACGTGGGCAGCCGCACCACCGGCAACAGTGGCGGCAAGTATCTGTTGACCGGGCCCGGCTGGAAAGGTGAAAAGCCAACCGGCATCAACGAAGTCATCCGCTCCGATACCGAATTGGCTGGGGTGATCTACCGCACGCAGCTGATCGGACCGTCCGATCTGGACGGCGTCATGAAGGTGCAGGCGGGCTACCAGGTGCAGCCGCTGTCGGCGTTCCTCAACCAGCCACCGCCACCACCCGCGCCCGCGATCGATTTCGCTCCGCCACTGACACCGGATCAGCAGAAGACATCACCGCAGTTCTTCGAAATCCTCAACTTCGCAATGCGGTTTGCTCCGACCGTGCCCTCCGAGCAGCCGCTGCGGGATCGGTTCGCCACGATCGGGATCGGTCCCGACGGGAATTTCGACGCCGACAAGCTGACGCCCGACATGAAGGCGGCCATCGAGGCAGGGATGGCCGACGCGTGGACGGAGTTGAAGGGCGTCCAGGACAAGGTCAATTCGGGCCAGCTGAACTCCGGCGACTTCTTCGGCAGCCGCGAGATGCTCAAGGACAACTACCTGTACCGCATGGCCGGTGCGGTGGCCGGCATCTACGGCAACACCAAGGAGGAGGCGTTTTACCCGATCTTCGACACCGACGCCGCCGGCGCGCCCCTGACAGGCGCGAACAACTACACCTATCGGTTCCCGCCAGGGCAGCTGCCGCCGGTCAACGCGTTCTGGTCGCTGACCATGTACGAGATGCCGCAAAGCCTGCTCGTCGACAATTCGATGAACCGGTATCTGATCAATTCGCCGATGCTGCCCAGCCTTCTGCGGGACCCAGACGGTGGCTACACGTTCTATATCCAGAACGCCTCGCCCGGTCTGGATAAGGAAGCGAACTGGCTGCCGGCGCCGCCGGGCCCGTTCCGCCTGGTCCTGCGGCTCTATTGGCCCAAGCCGGATGCCCTTGACGGCCAGTGGCAGCCACCGAAGCCCGTGAAGACCTAACCCCTAATCGCTCGCGCAGAGGGATTCAGCTCCTGAAACCTGGCCCGCGGCGGCGCAGATAGCGCTCGAACTCCGCGGCAAGCGCGTCGCCGTCGATCTTGCCGAGCGCCTCGTTCATGTCGACCTCGGCGTCACCGCGCTCCTCGAGCGACTGGACGTATTCGGCGATCTCGTCGTCCTCGGCCGTCATCTCCGTGACTGCCTGCTCCCATTCCTCGGCCTGGGTGGGCAGATCGTCCAGCGGCACCTCGATGTCGAGCACATCCTCGACCCTGCGCAGAAGCGCGACGGTCGCCTTGGGGTTCGGCGGCTGTGACACGTAATGCGGAACGGCCGCCCAGAAGGTGACCGCCGGAATGCCCGCCTGCACGCAGGCGTCCTGGAACACGCCCGCGATGCCGGTCGGGCCCTCGTAGCGGGTTTCCTCCAGTCCGAACGCCTTCGCGGAATCGGGGGAGTAGGCCGCACCCGACACCGGGACCGGGCGAGTGTGCGGCGTGTCGGCCAGCAGCGCGCCAAGGATCACGACGGTCTGCACGTTCAGCTTGTCGGCGATGGCCAGCAGCTCGGCGCAGAACGTGCGCCAGCGCATGTTGGGCTCCACGCCGTGCATGAGCACGATGTCGCGATTCGCCCCTGGTGGGCGGCAATGGGAGATCCGCATCGACGGCCACACCAGTTCGCGGGTCACGCCGTCGACCTGCCTGATCACCGGCCTGTTCACCTGGTAGTCGTAGTAGGCCTCGTCGTCGATCTCCACGATCGGCTCGGCTTCCCAGATCGCGTCCAGATGTTCCAGCGCGTCGCTAGCCGCGTCACCAGCGTCGTTCCAGCCTTCGAAGGCGGCGACGACGATGGTGTCGTTGAGTTTGGGCAGGTCGGGCGGCTTGTAGCCGCTCGCATCCGACGAGGTCACGCTCCCAGCGTAAGGCCTGTGTGGCGGCGGGGAGTGCCATCGGCACACCGGCCGATTTGCGACCGTGGGCGCTCGTGCGACGAAGTGACTTGCATAGCACTACTACCCTGTATTTGTGGCTGATGTGAACAAGCGCACTTGTGACACGGATTTGCTAGACACGCTGTCGACGGGGGTCGTGGTTGGCGACGCCGTCGAGACGAAATACGTTCGGGTGCAAGCGGGTTGACCTTAATGACCACGACATCGTCGACAAGATCCGCGAGCTGTCGCTCGGGGGTACCGCGATCGCCAAGCGCGTGGGGTCGATCGCGACGATGAGTTGGGCGTCCACACGTCGGTCGGGTGACGACGTAGACTTTTCTGGTCGAGAGGCGTTGCAACGGTTACTTTGGGGTCCTGGGTCCCCACTCGGTATCCGCCACGCTCGGCAGAGTCAAGGACGCCTTCCGTTAAGGAAGGAACGCACGTGAACGCCCCAGAGCCCAACAACCTGGAGCCGAACATCCGCCCCGACTCCACCGACGAACTGACGGCAACTCTGCGCCAGCGCATCATGGTGATCGACGGCGCGATGGGCACGGCGATCCAGCGGGACCGGCCGGACGAGGCGGGCTACCGCGGAGAGCGGTTCAAGGACTGGCCCAGCCCTCTTCAGGGCAACAACGACCTGCTCACCCTGACGCAGCCGCAGATCATCGAGGGGATCCACCGCGAGTACCTCGAGGCGGGCGCCGACATCCTGGAGACCAACACCTTCAACGCGAACGCGGTCTCGCTCTCCGACTACGGCATGGCTGAGCTCAGCTACGAACTGAACTACGCCGGCGCTGCCCTGGCCCGCAAAGCCTGCGACGAGTTCAGCACCCCTGACAAGCCCCGCTACGTCGCCGGCGCCCTCGGGCCGACGACACGGACCGCGTCGATCTCGCCGGACGTCAACGACCCCGGAGCCCGCAACGTTTCCTACGACCAGCTGGCCGCCGCCTACCTCGACGCTGCCAACGGCCTCGTCGACGGCGGTGCCGACATCCTCATCGTCGAGACGATCTTCGACACGCTCAACGCCAAGGCCGCGATTTTCGCCATCGAGACGCTGTTCGAGGACCGCGGACGCCGCTGGCCGGTGATCATCTCGGGCACCATCACCGATGCGTCCGGGCGCACGTTGTCCGGTCAGGTCACCGAGGCCTTCTGGAATTCGATCAGGCACGCCAAGCCGATCGCGGTCGGTCTCAACTGCGCCCTTGGCGCGCCGGAGATGAGGCCCTACATCGCCGAGATGTCGCGGATCGCAGACACTTTCGTCTCCTGCTACCCGAACGCCGGTCTGCCCAACGCCTTCGGCGAGTACGACGAGTCCCCGAAGCGTCAGGCCGGTTACGTCGCCGAATTCGCCGACGCGGGTTTCGTCAACCTGGTCGGTGGTTGCTGCGGAACGACACCGGCGCACATCGCGGAGATCGCCAAGGTCGTCGAGGGCAAGACGCCGCGGACGGTGCCGGAGATCCCGGTGGCCACCCGGCTCGCGGGCCTGGAGCCGCTCAACATCACCGAGGACTCCCTGTTCGTGAACATCGGTGAGCGGACCAACATCACCGGCTCCGCAAGGTTCCGCAACCTGATCAAGGCCGAGGACTACGACACCGCGCTGTCGGTCGCGCTGCAGCAGGTCGAGGTCGGGGCGCAGGTCATCGACATCAACATGGACGAGGGCATGATCGACGGCGTCGCCGCGATGGACCGGTTCACCAAGCTGATCGCGGCCGAGCCCGACATCAGCCGCGTACCGGTGATGATCGACTCCTCCAAGTTTGAGGTCATCGAGGCGGGCCTGAAGAACGTGCAGGGCAAGCCGATCGTCAACTCGATCTCCATGAAGGAAGGCGAGGAGAAGTTCATCCGCGAGGCACGGCTGTGCCGCAAGTACGGCGCCGCCGTGGTCGTGATGGCCTTCGACGAAGAGGGTCAGGCCGACAACCTGGAGCGCCGCATCCAGATCTGCGGGCGTGCCTATCGGATCCTGACCGAAGAGGTCGGCTTCCCTGCCGAGGACATCATCTTCGACCCGAACTGCTTCGCGCTGGCGACCGGTATCGAGGAGCACGCGTCCTACGGGATCGACTTCATCGAGGCCTGCGCCTGGATCAAGGAGAACCTTCCCTGGGTGCACATCTCCGGTGGCATCTCGAACGTGTCGTTCTCGTTCCGGGGCAACAACCCCGTCCGCGAGGCGATCCACGCGGTGTTCCTGTTCCACGCCATCAAGGCCGGCCTGGACATGGGCATCGTCAACGCCGGCGCCCTGGTGCCCTACGACTCGATCGACCCCGAGCTGCGCGATCGAATCGAGGACGTCGTCCTGAACCGCCGCGAGGACGCGGCCGAACGGCTCCTGGAGATCGCCGAACGGTTCAACAGGACAGAAGGTCCCGGCGACTCGGAAGTTGCGGAGTGGCGATCTCTCCCGATCCGCGAGCGCATCACGCATGCTTTGGTCAAGGGCATCGACGCACATGTCGATGACGACACCGAGGAGTTGCGGGCCGAGATCGCCACGGCAGGTGGGCGGCCGATCGAGGTGATCGAAGGTCCGCTGATGGACGGCATGAACGTCGTCGGTGACCTTTTCGGCTCGGGCAAGATGTTCCTGCCCCAGGTGGTGAAGTCGGCCCGCGTGATGAAGAAGGCCGTTGCCTACTTGCTGCCGTTCATCGAGGCGGAGAAAGAGGAGGCCGGTACCACCGGCTCCAAGGACACCAACGGCACGATCATCATGGCGACCGTCAAGGGCGACGTCCACGACATCGGCAAGAACATCGTCGGGGTTGTGCTGCAGTGCAACAACTTCGAAGTGATCGACCTCGGTGTGATGGTGCCCGCCCAGAAAATCCTGGACGCGGCGAAGGAGCACGACGCCGACATCATCGGGCTCTCCGGGCTGATCACGCCGTCGCTGGACGAGATGTCCAACTTCGCGGCCGAGATGGAACGTCAGGGCCTGGAGATCCCGCTGCTGATCGGCGGCGCGACGACCTCGCGCGCCCACACGGCCGTGAAGATCTCGCCGCGCCGCAGCGGCCCGGTGGTGTGGGTCAAGGACGCGTCTCGGTCGGTGCCGGTCGCCGCGGCGCTGCTCGACGACAAGCAGCGGCCGGCCCTGCTCGAAGCGACCGAGAAGGACTACGCGTCGCTGCGCGAACGGCACGCCCAGAAGAACGAGCGGCCGATGCTGACGCTGGAGAAGGCCCGCGCCAACCGGACGCCGATCGAGTGGGACGGCTACACGCCGCCGGTGCCCGCCCAGGGCGTTGGTGTGCGGGAGTTTCTCGACTACGACCTCGCCGAGTTGCGCGAGTACATCGACTGGCAGCCGTTCTTCAACGCCTGGGAGATGAAGGGCAAGTTCCCCGACATCCTCAACAACCCGGCCTCGGGGGAGACCGCCCGAAAGCTGTACGACGACGCGCAGGAGATGCTCGACACCCTGATCAAGGAGAAGTGGCTGACTGCCAACGGGGTGATCGGTTTCTTCCCCGCGAACGCGGTCGGCGACGACGTCGAGGTCTACACCGACGAGACCCGTACCGAGGTGCTGACCACGTTGCACAACCTGCGCCAGCAGGGCGAGCACCGGGACGGCATCCCGAACCGGTCACTGGGAGACTTCATCGCACCCAAAGAAACGGGTCTCCGGGATTACGTCGGCGCGTTCGCCGTCACCGCGGGGCTGGGCAGTCAGGACAAGATCGTCGAGTTCAAGGCGGCCCACGACGACTACAACGCGATCCTGCTGGAGTCGCTCGCCGATCGGTTGGCGGAGGCCTTCGCCGAACGGATGCACCAACGGGTCCGCAAGGAGTTCTGGGGATATCAGCCCGACGAGCAGCTGGACAACGAAGCGCTCATCGGTGAGAAGTACCGGGGAATCCGACCCGCCCCCGGTTACCCGGCGTGCCCGGAGCACACCGAAAAAGCGACGCTCTGGACGCTGATGGACGTCAAGGAACGGACCGGCATCGAGCTGACCGAATCGATGGCGATGTGGCCTGGTGCCGCGGTCAGCGGCTGGTATTTCTCGCACCCGCAGTCGCAGTACTTCGTGGTCGGGAGGATAGCCCAGGACCAGGTCGCCGACTATGCGAAGCGCAAGGGCTGGACCCTGAAGGAAGCCGAGCGCTGGCTGGCCCCCAACCTCGGCTACAACCCGGAGGATTGAGCCCCCGCGCGAATGCCAACGGCTCCAAGGCTTTCCGCGCGGCGACCGAAACTCGTGTGCTGAAGGCCGCTTTGGAGCACATTGGTGGCCGAGCGGCTGATCGCCCGCCTGCTCAAGCCGAAGCATCCGAATGTGCAGACCACGCTTGGTCTTTCACGCATCGCGTTCGGCCTGAACCCGGCCGCGCGGCCGGGTCAACACCTAGGTCACAGGAACAGCTCGGCGTTCGCGGCGGCCCACTGCGCGACCGACTGAGCCGGGGAACCGGTTATCTCGGCGACGAGTTGATTTGCATACTGCGGATGTTCGACGGCGTATGCGATCTGGTCGAGGTACCAACTCGCCTGGCCTCCCAATGCCGCGTTGTAGTGCTGCTCGGCCTCGGTCCTGTCGCATTTCTCGTACGTCACCGGCGCTGAGATTCCGACGCCCACCTGCTCAGCGATCTGGGCCCGCGTGAGCGCTTGCGGCCCGGTGATCGGATACATCTGTCCGTGGTGTGCCTGCTCGGGCTTGACCAGCAGTGTGGCTGCGACACGAGCGATGTCGTCTATCGAGATCGGCGCCTCGACCGCCGTCGGATACGGCTCGCGTACCGTGCGCGTCGCCTTGATCTGTTCAGACCAGATCGCGAAGTTGTCCAGGAATTCGCCAGGCCCCAGCTGGGTGTTGACGATTCCGGATGCGTTCACCTTGTCTGCGTGCTCCTGCCAATGCGCAGCACCCGACAACGCGACGAGGTATTCCACCCCGGCCTTCTTCACCAAGTCGAGGGTGACGTCGAGCGTCTTGGGTAGCGGTGCCAGGTACATCCGGTCGACACCCTGCAGGGCCGCCGGCAGAGATTCGGGATTGCCGAGATAACCGGTGACAGGTTGCACGCCGTCGGGCAGGCCTGCTTTCGCGGGGTTGGTGGTGAGTGCACGGATGTCGTTGGCGCCCAGCTCGATCAAATGGTCGACGATGCGACGGCCGATGTTTCCTGTAGCGCCGCTCACGAGAATGGTCATGATTTCACCCTAGGCACAGCCCCTGACATAATCGGCCTATGCAAGCGGTGCTGTGGGATATGGACGGCACCCTCGTCGACTCCGAGAAGCTCTGGGACATTTCGCTTGCCGCTCTCTACGCCGAACTCGGCGGCGTATTGACCCCGGCAGTCCGGGCGGCGCTGGTGGGCAGCTCAGCGGAGAACGCGATCCGCACGGTCTACACCGACATCGGCCTCGAGCTCGATCCCGCGGCGATGGCCGAATCCGATCGCTGGCTGCACGAATACACCGCAGAGCTGTTCGACGGCGGATTACCGTGGTGTGAGGGCGCGCAGGAATTGTTGGAAGCGCTTGCCGCCGAAGGAACTCCGATGGCACTGGTTACCAACACTCAGCGTGCACTCACCAACCGTGCATTGAATAGCATTGGAGCCCATTACTTTTCGGCATCGGTTTGCGGTGACGAGGTTGCGCACGGCAAACCGGCCCCCGATCCATACTTGCGCGCGGCGGCGTTGCTGGAACTGCAGCCGCAGGCATGTCTTGCGATTGAGGACTCGGTCACCGGCACTGCCGCCGCGGAAGGCGCTGGATGCCCGGTATTGGTGGTGCCCAACGATGTAGCCGTGCCCGACGGGCCGCGCAGACGGCACATCACGTCGCTGGCAGAGCTAGCCGTGTCCGATCTTCGGCAGCTGCACGCCGAACTCACTTCGCAATTCGACGAACGGTCCGCCTGACCCATTCGGTAGTGATTGAATGTGATCCTGATCACGCAACGCTGCGAAAGGTCGTCTCATGACCCACGGACCCGTCGGTGATATCCCAGCAGGTTTGGATTACGAGGAGTCCGAGCACAGCGGCCGCGTCGTCCTGATCGCATCCGTTGCCGCCCTTGGCGGCTTTCTGTTCGGCTACGACAGCGCGGTCATCAACGGCGCCGTCTCGTCCATTCAGGACAACTTCGGCATCGGCAACACCACGCTTGGCTTCGCGGTCGCCTCGGCGCTGCTGGGCGCCGCGCTCGGCGCTGTGACCGCGGGACGTCTTGCCGACCGCATAGGCCGACTGTCCGTGATGAAGATCGCCGCCGCGCTCTTCCTGATCAGCGCGATCGGTACCGGCCTGGCGCCCAACGTCTGGCTGTTGGTGATCTTCCGCGTCGTCGGCGGCATTGGCGTTGGCGTCGCGTCTGTCATCGCACCGGCCTATATCGCCGAGACCTCCCCGCCGCGGATCCGCGGCCGGCTCGGCTCGCTGCAACAGTTGGCCATCGTGACGGGGATCTTCCTCTCGCTGGCGGTCGACTATCTGCTGGCGCACCTAGCCGGGGGATCGCGGGAGGACCTGTGGCTGGGGCTGGAGGCCTGGCGCTGGATGTTCATCGTGATGACGGTGCCGGCACTCCTGTACGGCGGGCTGGCCTTCACAATCCCGGAGTCGCCGCGCTACCTCGTTGCGAAATACAGGATTCCGGAAGCCCGCCGAGTGCTCTCCATGTTGTTGGGCGAGAAGAACCTCGAACTCACCATCACCCGGATCCAGGATTCGCTCAAGTCCGAGAAACCGCCGTCATGGCGTGATCTGCGCAAGCCGACCGGTGGTTTGTACGGGATCGTGTGGGTTGGCGTCGGACTGTCGGTGTTTCAGCAGTTCGTCGGCATCAACGTGATCTTCTACTACTCCAACGTGCTGTGGGAGGCTGTGGGCTTCAAGGAAAGTTCGTCATTCACCATCACGGTGATCACGTCAGTCACGAACATCCTGACCACGCTTATCGCCATCTCGCTGATCGACAAGGTGGGCCGCAAGCCGCTGCTCCTCGTCGGCTCCGCCGGTATGGCGATCACGTTGGCGACGATGGCGGTCGTCTTCCAAACAGCCGAAATCGTCGACGGCAAGCCCCACCTCGGTCCCGTTGCCGGCCCGATCGCTCTGGTCGCCGCCAACCTCTTCGTGGTGGCGTTCGGTATGTCGTGGGGGCCCGTGGTGTGGGTGCTGCTGGGTGAGATGTTCCCCAACCGCATCCGGGCGGCCGCGCTGGGCCTGGCGGCCGCTGCGCAGTGGGCGGCAAACTGGCTGATCACGGTGACATTCCCGGGGCTGCGCAACGTCCTCGGACTGGCATACGGGTTCTATGCGCTCTGCGCGGTGCTGTCGTTCATCTTCGTATGGCGATGGGTCGCCGAAACGAAGGGCAAACACCTCGAAGACATGCAGCGTGACGCCGCGCATCACGACGCGCACCCCGCGCAAACCTGACGCTCGTCGGCTAAACCCGCGTGACCGCAGCGAACCGCACGTGGAACAATCGCCTGCCGTGAAGACCTTCGACGCCTTGTTCGCCGAACTCAGCGAGCGCGCTCGCACGCGGCCGCCCGGCAGCGGCACCGTCGCCGCGCTCGACGGCGGTGTGCACGGGCTGGGCAAGAAGATCCTCGAAGAGGCCGGCGAGGTGTGGCTGGCCGCCGAGCACGAAGGCGACGAGGCGCTGGCCGACGAGATCAGCCAGTTGCTGTACTGGACGCAGGTGCTGATGATCTCCCGCGGGCTGACCCTCGATGATGTGTACGCCAAGCTATGAACGGCATGCTGCGTGTCGCGGTACCCAACAAGGGCACACTGTCCGAACCCGCCGCCGAGATTCTCTCTGAGGCCGGCTACCGGCGGCGTACCGACGCCAAGGACCTCACCGTCGTCGACCCGGTCAACAATGTCGAGTTCTTCTTCCTGCGGCCCAAAGACATTGCCATCTACGTCGGCTCGGGCCAGCTGGACCTGGGCATCACCGGCAGGGATCTCGCCCTGGAATCCGATGCGCCCGTACGCGAGCGGCTTGCACTGGGATTCGGCTCATCGAGCTTCCGCTACGCCGCGCCGGCGGGGCGCCAGTGGCGCGTCGAGGACCTCGCGGGAAAACGGATCGCCACCGCTTTTCCCCACCTTGTGCGAAAAGACCTGGCGTTGCGCGGGATTGACGCGACGGTGATCCGGCTCGACGGTGCCGTCGAGATTTCGGTGCAACTCGGCGTCGCCGACGCGATCGCCGATGTGGTCGGCTCGGGTCGCACACTCGGGCTGCACGACCTGGTGGCGTTCGGCGAATCGCTGTGCGATTCGGAAGCGGTGCTCATCGAACAGGACAACGCCGGCGGCGAGAACGCGGCCGCGCGCGACCAGCTCGCGGGCCGGGTACAGGGCGTCGTGTTCGGCCAGCAGTACCTGATGCTCGACTACGACTGCCCGCGCAGCGTTCTCGACGACGCCACTGCTGTCACGCCCGGCCTGGAGTCACCGACCATCGCTCCGCTCGCCGACCCTGCCTGGGTTGCGGTGCGCGCGCTGGTGCCGCGTCGGGATGTCAACGCCATCATGGACGAGCTCGCCGCCATCGGCGCGAAGGCGATCCTGGCCTCCGACATCCGGTTCTGCCGCTTCTGATTCGACCGGCTCCCGGCCACCCTGCGTGTTAGCGTCCCGGTGGCGGTTTTCACCGGTCGGGAGGTTGTCATGACGCAGGTTCTGGTTATCGTGCTCGCCCTGCTGATCGGTGTGATCGCCGGTCTGCGTGCGCTGACCGCCCCGGCGGTCGTCGCGTGGGGCGCGACCCTTGGCTGGATCGACGTCGACGGCAAGTGGTCGGAATGGGTGGCGCATCCGATTACTGTCACCGTGCTGACGATCTTCCTCGTGATCGAACTGGTCACCGATCAGCTTCCCAAGACCCCGAGCCGCAAGACGACGCCGCAGTTCACCACGCGGCTCATCATGGGCGCGTTCGCAGGCGCGGTGGTCGGCAGCGCAACGCATCACACGTTCGTCGGTATGGGCGCCGGAGTAATCGGTGCTGTCCTCGGAACGCTCGGCGGTGCGGAGGCCAGGCAGCGTCTGACCGCGGCCAACGGTGGACGTGACCGGCCCGGCGCGCTCATCGAAGACGTGGTGGCGGTCGGCGGTGGGTTTCTGATCGCCTATCTCGTCAGCTTCGTCTGAGTCCTGCACCATGGCAGAGAAGTTCGACGCGATCATCGTCGGCGCGGGTCAGGCCGGTCCACCACTGGCGGGCAGACTCACCGAGGCCGGACAGACCGTCGCGGTGATCGAGCGCAAACTGGTCGGTGGCACATGTGTGAACACCGGCTGTATCCCCACCAAGACACTGGTCGCCAGCGCGCACGCCGCCCATCTGGCTCGGCGCGGAGCCGAATACGGCGTCGGCACAGGCGAAGTCACCGTCGACATGGGGAAGGTCAAGGCTCGCAAGGACAAAGTCATGCTCGACGACCGTAACGGTGTCGAGTCGTGGCTAGAGGGTATGTCCGGCTGCACACTCATCCGCGGGCACGCCCGCTTCGAAGATCCGCATACGATCAGCGTCGACGGCCGAGTGCTCGAAGCCGACAAGATCTTTCTCAACGTCGGCGGCCGCGCGGTGGCGCCCGACATGCCGGGGCTGTCGGACGTCGACTACCTGACAAACGTCGGCATCCTCGAACTCGACACGGTGCCAGAGCATCTCGTGATCATCGGTGGCAGCTACATCGCGCTGGAGTTCGCCCAGATGTATCGCCGGTTCGGCGCCCGAGTCACCGTCATCGAAAAAGGGCCGCGGCTGACGTCGCGCGAGGATGCAGACGTCTCAGAAACCATCAAGGACATCCTCGAAGCAGAGGGCATCGACGTGGTGGTCGACGCGACGGCAATCCGCTTCGCCAAGCGCGACAACGGGTTCGAGGTGGTGCCCCGCGACGGTGCAGAACCGATCACCGGAACTCACCTGCTGATGGCCGTCGGCCGTCAACCCAACACCGACGACCTGGGCTTGGACAAGGCGGGCGTGGAAACCGACCACCGCGGCTACATCGTCGTCGACGACCAGCTGCGCACCAACGTCGACCACATCTGGGCGATGGGGGACTGCAACGGACGCGGGGCGTTCACCCACACCTCGTACAACGACTTCGAGATCGTCGCGGCCAACTTGCTCGACGACGACCCGAGGCGTGTCAGTGACCGCGTTCTGACCTACGCGCTGTACATCGACCCGCCGCTGGGCCGAGCCGGGATGACCGTCGATCAGGTGCGCAAGTCAGGCCGAAAGGCGTTGGTGGGCAAGCGTCCCATGACGCGGGTCGGGCGTGCGATCGAGAAGGGCGAGACACAAGGTTTCATGAAGGTGGTCGTCGACGCCGACACCGAAGAGATCCTCGGCGCGGCGATCCTCGGCGTCGGCGGTGACGAGGTCGTGCACGCGATCCTCGACGTCATGTCGGCCAAGAAGCCCTACACCGCGATATCACGCACCATGCACATCCATCCGACGGTCAGTGAGCTGGTGCCGACCCTGCTGCAGGAGATGAAACCGCTGCAGTAGCCGACTTCCCGACGTTGAACTGCCGTGTCACCAGCGCGACCCGCTGCCCGAGGTGGCGACAGGTTCGCACGTCCGAGGGGTGCACTTGATCGGGATTGGCGTCGACATCGGTCTGCGCGCCGGCGCCCAGCCAGAAACCCAACCGGTTCAAGTCGTTCTCGCTGCCCGCTGCGCTGTTCCAGCCCGCTCCCAAACCCAGGTTCACCCAATGCATATGGTGCTGGGCCGCGAAGACCGCAAGCGAGACCAACGTGTTGACCTTGTCGCCGCTCTTGGCACCGGAATTGGTGAAACCCGCTGCGATCTTGTCCCGCCACGTCCCGTTGAGACAACGTCGCCCGGTCTGTTCCGCGAACGTCTGAAAGCCCGCCGAGACGTTGCCCATGTACGTTGCGCAGCCGAACACAATCCCGTCGGCGCGGTCGAGAATGTCCCAGTCCGCATCCGTCATGCGATCGACGGCGATCACGTTGACATCGGCACCTGTCCCGCGGGCACCTGAAGCCACGGCATCTGCGAGCACAGCAGTGTGGCCGAACCCGGAGTGGAAGGCAACCGCAAGTGTGGGTGCTGCGATATCGGAACCGTTGTGTTGCATGTTAATTCGCCTCCCGCTGTGTTTGGTTGACTTCAAGGCGACGTGTCGACCATTCCGGCAATTCGCCGCCAGCGAGATAGGCTTCCAACCGGTCGAGGTACGCATGTGTGCCGCCGAAGAAGCCGCTCGCGTTGCGCACACCCAGACCGCGATGGGTGAAACGAAGCACGGTGCCATCACCGTCAGCGGTCAACTCGTAGCGCACGACACCGTCCTCGACGATCGGCTGCTTCCATTCATGCTCAAGGACATTGGGCGGATCCCAGACCAAGATGCGTCCCGTCATCCGCTTGCGTTCAGGCGGCAGTGGCGGACCGGTCGCAACCATGTCGATCTCTCCACCCTCGCGGGGGTCGATGGTGGTCGTGCCGAACCATTGCTCTCTTTGCTGCGGATCCGTGATGGCCGACCAGACCACTTCGATCGGAAAGGGCAGGCGCCGTTCGAAATTGAGCACTGCCCGGTCGCCGTCGACTGTGAGTTTTCCTTCCCGCCCGGTCATTTCGTCTCCTTGCGTGTCGATTCGAGATGCCGCTCGAGGGCGTCGAGATGATCGGCCCAGTAGCGGCGGTAGCGGTTGATCCATTCGTCGATTGCGACCAGTCCGTCGGCGCGCAACGCGTAGATGCGGCGCTGGGCATCGGGCCGCACCTCGACGAGCCCGACCTCGCGCAACACCCGCAAGTGCCGCGACACCGTCGGCTGGGTCAGGCCGGGGAGCGTCGAGACCAGTTCACCGGCGGTGCGTTCACCGTCGATGAGCGCGTCGAGCAGCGCGCGCCGACTGGGCTCGGCGACCGCTTCGAAGACATCCATGCGGCTAGTATTGCACTACATCTATATAGATGCAAGCGCATATAACCTACGGCCGCCGCTGGACCAGCAGCGTCTGCGCTACGGTCCCGATAAACCCTTGGCGGTCAAAGATTTCCGCGGTTGTGACGCCGATGCCGTCGGGCCCGATCGAGCCGCGCGCTCGCAGCGCGAAATCGTTGCCGATCGGCAGCCGGTGCACGTGCACGCTGGTGTCGGTGTTCATGAACACGAAATTCTCGGGATCCAGCGCGGCGCCGGCGCCGTTGGCGCAGTCGACCACCATCGCGAGCCGCTGCAGGTTGGTCGTTTCCTCCGAATCGACCGGGTGCACCAGCGGACTGAGCCAGACCACATTCGCCCCGGCGTCCGTGATGCACTGCCTGCGCCAGCTCACCGTCTCGAGGTAGCCCGTGGCGCCCTCCCAACTGTGCGGCACCGGAACCGCCTCGCCTTCGACTATCGGCGGGAAGCGGTCGGTCGCCACGTCGGCGGTGTCGCTGGTCGCCAGCAGCCACGCTGTGACGCGGGCGACTGCTCGTTCACCGCCGTCGGGACGCGACGCCAGCATCTCGGCGGCCATCATCGAAATTCGTGCACCAGGACGCTCAACCCAGGCCCGCACCCGCACGCGACTGACCGGAATCGCGCCGAGGATGTCCAGCGTCAGCCGGCCGACGTGCAAACCGGTATCGGCGGCCATTTCCTCGATGAGCTTGGTCATCAGCGCGAGCGGCGGTGAGCCGTGCTGGATTTCGCGATCCCAGTTGCTGCGGGTGCCGTCCGTGGACTCGAAGACTTGAAACTCGCCGTCGGCGGGCAGCCGACGGTAATGGCATTCGATCACGCAGCCGGCTCCGACGAGTGCAGCACGGCGTCGTCGTCGGAATCCGCGCCCTCGTCGGGGCTCTCGGGCCAACCCGGATACGGCGGCGGTGTACCGCCGAAAACCGGGCAGTGCGCATGGTGTGCGCACCAGTCACACAGCCGCGACGGATGAGGCCGGAAATCGCCGGTGGCCCCGGCCGATTGGATGGCCCGCCAGATCGCCATCAACGTCTTCTCGAACCGCAGCAGCTCGTCGAGATCGGGGGAGTAGTCCAGTACCTGGCCGTCGGCCAGGTACAGCAGCCGCAGCCGGGCCGGCAGCACACCACGCGAGCGCAGCAGCGCCACCGCATAGAACTTCATCTGGAACATGGCCTTGAACTCGGCCAGTGCGCGCGCCTCCGGCGGCGCCTTCCCAGTCTTGTAGTCGACCACGCGTAACTCACCGGTGGGCGCGACGTCGATTCGGTCGACGAAACCGCGCAGCAGCGTGCCGTCTTCAAGCTCGACTTCGACGCGCTGCTCGCAGCTTTCGGGGTTGAACCGCGTCGGGTCCTCGAGCCGGTAGTAGCCCGACAGCAGCGCCCTGGCCTCCTCGAGCAGCTCTGCCCGCAGCACCGGCTCCATTTCGGCGGCGAGCTCTGGCTGTCCGGCGACGACTCGCTCCCACGCAGGGTCGACGAGAGTCAGCGCCGTCTCGCGGTCACGTTCGGCGGCCGGCAGGCCATAGAGCTGCTCGAGCGCTGCGTGCACTACCGAACCTCGCACCTGCGCCGCTGACGACGGTTCGGGCAGCCGGTCGATCGCGCGGAACCGGTACAGCAGCGGGCACTGCTTGAAGTCACTGGCCCGGGACGGCGACAACGCCGGGCGACGCACCGGAGCCGGTTCGTCACTCATATTGGCAGCGTAGGCCGACGCGCCGACAACCCCGCGCACCCGTCCCGGCGCGTCAACTGGCAGGGTAAACAGTGTGCCAAGAACGGGTCCGTTCGAAGTCGGTGATCGCGTGCAGCTCACCGATGCGAAGGGTCGGCACTACACGATGATCCTGACGCCCGGCGGCGAGTTCCACACTCATCGCGGCATCATCGCGCTCGACAACGTCATCGGGCTGCCGGAGGGCAGCGTGGTCAAGTCCACCAGCGGCGACCAGTTCCTGGTGCTGCGGCCGCTGCTCGTCGACTACGTGATGTCGATGCCGCGCGGCGCACAGGTGGTCTATCCCAAGGACGCCGCGCAGATCGTGCACGAAGGTGACATCTTCCCGGGCGCACGCGTGGTGGAGGCCGGGGCCGGTTCAGGAGCGCTGACGTGTTCACTGCTGCGCGCCGTCGGACCCGACGGCCGGGTGATCTCCTACGACGTGCGCGACGACCATGCCGTTCACGCCGAGCGGAACGTCACAACGTTCTTCGGTGAGCGCCCGGCGAATTGGGAGTTGGTGATCGCCGACGTCGCCGACTATTCAGGTCCGGAAGTCGACCGCGTGGTGCTCGACATGCTGTCCCCGTGGGAGGTTCTCGACGCGATCGCACGCGCGTTGGTGCCAGGCGGGGTGCTGATGATTTACGTCGCGACGGTCACCCAGTTGTCACGCACGGTCGAGGCGCTGCGCGAGCAGCAGTGCTGGACCGAGCCGCGGGCATGGGAAAGCATGCAACGCGGTTGGCACGTCGTCGGTCTCGCTGTGCGTCCGCAACACACGATGCGCGGGCACACGGCGTTTCTGATCAGCGTGCGCAAATTGGCGCCTGGCGCCGTCGCCCCGATTCCGTTGCGGCGCAAGCGCCAACTCGGTTAGTCGTCGGTGCTGCGCCGCAAACCGCGACGCACAGAAAGCAGATCCATCTCGGGGCGTGAGGCCACCAATCGCTCGGCCGCATCGAGCACATCGACGGCGTGTGCTCGGTCTGCCGACACCACGGTCACGCCGATGCTGGCGCGCCGGTGCAGGTCCAAGGAACCGGTTTCGGCGGCAGACACCGCGAATCTGCGCTGCAGTTCGGCGATGACGGGACGGATGGCCGAGCGCTTCTGTTTGAGCGAGCGGACATCGCCGAGCAGCAGGTCGAATTCGAGCCAGCCGATCCACATCGCCGAACGCTCAGCGGGTCGGAGTCGCGGTCTGCTCCTGGCCCAGTTTCAGCAGCATGTCGGCGGTCTGGCGGGTGAGCTGCCAGGTGCCGTGGGTCGGGCTGAACTCCATCGGGAACGTGAAGTCGCCGCCGCTGCCACGATTGGACGTCTTGATGACGATGTTGGCCACGACATTTCCCGGATGGGCTTGCGCCCAGGTCATGTCATTGGCGTCGAACGACAACGGCATGAAGCCGCCGTCCTTCAAGGCTTTGGTGAAGCGGTCGAGCGAGGCGGCGTCGTCGGCGGTCGCGTATTCGACCAGGCCGAGCTTCTCGGCGCCGGGGATGTTCGGATCGGTCAGCCGGGCCATCACGTCGGTCAGCGCCGTTGGGGCAGGCAGCGGAGCCGTGGACGGCGGTGGCGGGGTCGGCATCGCCGGGGGCTTGGTGATCGGCCGCGGCGTCTCGACGGATGCCGCCGGCTTGCCGGTGTCATCGTCACCACACCCGCTAAGCCCGAGCGCCGCCGCAATTGCGACGGCGCCCAGGACTACGGCACAAGTGGTGCGGTGCACTCGTTGATCAGCCCGCCGCCGAGAGCAGGTTCAGGGCGGACTGCTTCGCGATCTGCCAGCCCGTCGGGCTCGGTCCGGCCACGAACTGGATGTTTTGCGTGGCGGTGGCCCCCTGCGCTGAGGTTGCGGTGACGTCGGCGGTCGCCAAGCCGCCCTCTTGATCGACGTTGGCGATGTTGAACGTCAGCGGGAACTTGCCCTCTGCGGCCGCCCGGTTGTAGGCCCGGTCGGCGGCGATCGTTTCGATCCTGCCCATCCCGCCTTGGATGTAGGACGCCTTGCCGGCGAACGAGCCGCCACCGGCGAGAGCCTGAAGTGTCTGCATCAGCGGACCCTGCAGATCCGGCGCCGGCGCCTGCGGGAATGGGGCGTCCCACACGACGGGTTGCACTGCCGGGGACGATGACAAGACGGGTGATGCAATGGAAGTCACACCTGCCGCGGCACCGCCGATCACAGCCACTGCTGCAACGCCGGTAACGAGGGTTTTCAGGGTCACGATTGTCCTTTCGATCGGCCCAACTTACGAGAGAGGTTAACAGTGTTGCTGGTGTGTCGAATTCCTACACCGCACACAAAGGCTGAATCGCCGGTAGCGTTGAAGTTGTTACTGCACCAATATTCGGTGCGGGAGGGAGCGCAACATGAGTGAGTCAGAGCGTTCGGACGGTTTTGGAACTTCCCCGGAATCCGGCATGTCCAGCGAGGATGCCGCGGAGCTGGAGGAGCTGCGCCGAGAGGCTGCGATCCTTCGCGAGCAGCTGGAGAACGCCGTGGGCCCGCAGAGTGGACTTCGCAGCGCCCGCGACGTGCACCAGTTAGAGGCCCGGATCGACTCGCTCGCCGCTCGTAACGCCAAGCTGATGGAAACCCTCAAAGAGGCCCGTCAGCAGTTGCTCGCATTGCGCGAAGAGGTCGACCGGCTGGGCCAGCCGCCGAGCGGTTACGGCGTGCTTCTGGGCGTGCAGGACGACGACACCGTCGATGTGTTCACCTCCGGCCGCAAGATGCGTCTCACGTGCTCCCCGAACATCGACACCAACACGCTGAAGCAGGGACAGACGGTTCGCCTCAACGAGGCGCTGACCGTCGTCGAGGCCGGCAACTTCGAAGCGGTCGGTGAGATCAGCACGCTGCGGGAGATCCTCGCCGACGGCCACCGCGCGCTGGTGGTCGGGCACGCCGACGAGGAGCGCATCGTCTGGCTGGCCGAGCCGCTGGTCGCCACCGAGCATCTCCCCGACGGCTACGACGACGAACGCGACGACGATCTGCGCCCGCGCAAGCTGCGCCCCGGCGACTCGCTGCTCGTGGACACCAAGGCCGGCTACGCGTTCGAGCGCATCCCCAAGGCCGAGGTCGAGGACCTGGTCCTCGAAGAGGTTCCCGACGTCAGCTACAACGACATCGGCGGCCTCGGCAGGCAGATCGAGCAGATCCGCGACGCCGTCGAGCTGCCGTTCCTGCACAAGGAGCTCTACCGCGAGTACTCGCTGCGCCCGCCCAAGGGTGTGCTGCTCTACGGTCCGCCCGGGTGCGGTAAGACGCTGATCGCCAAGGCGGTCGCCAACTCGCTGGCCAAGAAGATGGCCGAGGTGCGTGGTGATGACGCCCGCGAGGCGAAGAGCTACTTCCTCAACATCAAGGGCCCGGAACTGCTGAACAAGTTCGTCGGTGAGACCGAGCGCCACATCCGGCTGATCTTCCAGCGCGCCCGTGAGAAGGCGTCGGAAGGCACCCCGGTGATCGTGTTCTTCGACGAGATGGACTCGATCTTCCGCACCCGCGGCACGGGCGTGTCCTCGGACGTCGAAACCACGGTCGTGCCACAGCTGCTCAGCGAGATCGACGGCGTCGAGGGCCTGGAGAACGTCATCGTGATCGGCGCCTCCAACCGCGAGGACATGATCGACCCGGCGATCCTGCGGCCCGGCCGCCTGGACGTCAAGATCAAGATCGAGCGGCCGGACGCCGAAGCGGCACAAGACATCTTCAGCAAGTACCTCACCGAGGAACTGCCGATACACACCGACGACTTGGCCGAATTCGGCCAGGACCGCACGGCCTGCATCGAGGCGATGATCGTCAAGGTCGTCGACCGGATGTACGCCGAGATCGACGACAACCGGTTCCTGGAGGTCACCTACGCCAACGGTGACAAGGAAGTCATGTACTTCAAGGACTTCAACTCCGGCGCGATGATCCAGAACGTCGTCGACCGCGCGAAGAAGAACGCGATCAAGTCGGTGCTGGAGACCGGGCAACCCGGTCTGCGTATCCAGCATCTGCTCGACTCGATCGTCGACGAGTTCGCCGAGAACGAGGACCTGCCCAACACGACGAATCCCGATGACTGGGCCCGGATTTCGGGCAAGAAGGGCGAGCGGATCGTCTACATCCGCACGCTGGTCACCGGCAAGTCGTCGAGTGCGAGCCGTGCCATTGATACCGAATCGAACCTGGGGCAGTACCTGTAAGGCGGCCTACGTCTGCAGCGAGTAGCTGTTGGCCAAGTCGTCCTGGGTCACGCATGCTTCAGCGTTCGTCGTGTCGACGCGCAGCGGCGTCGACGGCGTCCTCGGCTCGTAACGCCACCCTTCGGGCAGCGACAACCGGCTTGCGAGCGTAGGCAGATCCGTGAGGGCCAGCGAGTGATCCACGGTCTGGCTCCATGTCTGCATGACCCAACGCCGACCGTCGGGGTCGATGAGTTCGTAGATCTCGCGGCCCGCGTCGAAGACGAAGATCGCTTTGCGATCCACCCGGTTGACTTTGTACGGCGCCGGATTCATCGACGTCAGTTTGACCGTCGCCTGGCGGATCATCTCGATAGCACCGAAGCTCTTGCGCTCCTGAGCTTCTGCGCCTAGTTTTCCGATGCTGCTCATCAGCCAGTAGCGAGGACCGTTGAGTAGTGCGGCTGCGGCGCCGTTTTCGGCGGCGATGGCCTGCGCATCGAGCTTGTCCCACAATTCTGCGGGGCAGTCATTGAGCGGAAAGGTGTTGTAGACGGTTGCTTCGGGTCCGGATTCGGTGACGCGGACGAGGAGCACCTCGCCGTAGCGCTTCCCGAACACGTCGTCGATCATCGTGACGTCGTCGGCGGCCATGCCCGCAACGTAACTCTCACGCGTCACGAGCGTGCGCGAAACGTACACAATTACTGGCGTGTCGCCGGATAGACACGCACGTCCCCAGCTTGCGCGTGGGCCCACGCGGTGGTTAGGGCCGGGAGTTCTCCATTTCCAGGTACGCGTCACGGCCGGCCAGGCTGACGGCCACGTCGGCGATCAGCGGATCGAAGAATCGCTGACGGTACAGCGGGTCCACGCTGGTGCTGACGGTGAAGTAGAGACCCGATAGTACCGCGACCAACAGAGACATGTGCACGATCGTCTGCGGTACGGGCACGTGGATACCGAACCACGTTCCGGGACAAGGCGGTTCACCGATCGGACAGCTCTGCTCCGACGACCACAGCACGGCGACGTCGTCGGGGACGGACACGATGCCGAGCGCCAGGAAGAAAGCGAACAGGCCCGCGGTGAACAACACCACCTGGATGGCCTGGGCCACCACCATGACTGCGACGACGTCGATCTGCTCGGCCGGCGACAGCGGGGTGCGAACCGGTTGAGTTCCTTCGCCGATCGCCAGCGGCGTGCCCGCCAGCAGGGTGGCCGCATCCGTCCGCTCGGCGCGGTCTTCCCTGAGCGCGCGTACCTCGTCGCGAATCGTCGTTACCATGAAGATGATCGCCACCACAGCTAGGAATCCAATTGTCTGCCAAAGCCTTTCGCGGGACATCCGGGCCGACAGCTGCCACAGCTCGCCGGTGAAATACACCAACACGGTCAGCATCAGCAGAGGCAGCGCCCTGCTCATCAGTGTGCCGAGAGCGCCGACCTGAACCCAGGCAAAGCGAAACGCCCACAAGACAATCGAGCCGATGCCCACATACGTCAACCAGATGGCGATGACTGCAACGATCGCGAAACCGATCACCTCCGCGGCGGCCAGACCCGAGAAACCGCTTCCTGCGAACGGAAGTCCAAAGACGAACAGCGCCATCACCAGAAGCGCCGCCGAGCGCCGGCCTGCCTCACTGAGCGTGGTGCCTGCCCGATGCAGCAGGTACAGCGCAAACGGTCCCGCGATCAGAAATAGTGTCAGCACGCCCAGCCGGGTCGCGTAGCCGAAGTCCGGGTCACCGTCGGTGAGCTCGGCCAGCGTCATCGTCAGTGCGATCGCGGCGCCGATGCCGCTGACCATGGGCGCCGACCGTTCGATCAGCGAGCGAGACCGGACCCGGCGGGTCAGCACCAGCGGCAGCCCGCGATGCAGGAACCACTCGTGCACCTGTCGCATGTCCGACACGCGCAACATTGTGCGCGATCGCAGCGGTGCTCGCTGGTCAGCGCGCCGATACGGCCGCGCGGTAACGATTACGCGCGGCCAACGTCAGTCGAAGATCGTCGATGACCGGATCGAAGAAGCGGGTCCGATACTCCGTGTCGCTGGCCGTGCGCGCGCTCATGTACATGAACGTCAGCGCACCGAGGAAGAACGTGACCTGAATCAGCGAATCCGGGACGGGGATCGTCATGCCGAGCACCGTGCCGTCGCTGCGGCCGTTGCGCGTCCATGCCGCAAGGACTTCGGGCGTCAACAGGATGAGGCCCAGGACCAAGAAGAGCAGCGCCATCATCGCGGCGATGATCAGGATCTGGCTGATTTGCGATGCGGCGACGACGAACATGACATTGAGCCGCTCGGCCCGGCTCAACGGCCGAGCCTGTTCCGGAGGCGGCATCGTCTCGAACGGCGTGCCGGCCAGCTGAGCGGAACGGTCGACGGCCGGTGACGGGGAAGCCATCACCGTCCTGACCCGTTCGGTGGTGATTGAAACCACGAACGCCGCCGCGATCGCGATGAGAAACAGCAGCGCCACCCACAAGCGACTGCGCGGGATCGACGCGGCCATCAGCCATACCGGCGAATTGAAGAAGACGAGAAACGTCAGCAGCAGCACCGGCAGGGCGCGGACCACCAATGAGCCTGCCGCGGCGAGGTTGGACATGGTCATCTGGACCGCCCAGCCGAAGATCGAACCTGCGCCGCATGCCGTCAACGCGAGGATGGCGACGATCACGATCGCCTCCACGATGAGGTCGACCAGCACGCGTGGGCTCGGGCCACCCAGGACGCCACCCGCGATTGCGATGGTGACCGCGACGGTGGATGCGATCGTGCGCCCGCGCAGCGTGTGAATGCGTGACACCAGCCAGCCCACTGTCGCCGCGATCGGCAGCACGAAGACCAACAGCGCCAGGACGAACCACTCCGTCCGCGTCGGCTGGCCCTCGATGTCGATTGTGTGTTTCCCGGTGATCTGGACGACGAGCGCGGAGTTCGCCATGAACACCGCGAATATCGCCAACGCCGGTGCCGATCGTGGCCACAGCCGACGAACCAACGCTCCGGGCCTCAGCACTGCGGGTAGACCCCGGTCGAGGAACCAGGCGTCAGCGGCCCGTCGTTGCGTCACGTCAATCATGGAGCGCCACGCTGTTCCTCTGGAGATGGCACGGTCGCAGGCTACTGCGATCCGTCCCTTACGCTGGGCGACATGCAACGGATTATCGGAACCGAGGTCGAGTACGGCATTTCATCGCCGTCCGATCCGACCGCGAATCCGATCCTGACCTCAACGCAGGCGGTGCTCGCCTACGCGGCGGCCGCCGGCATCCAGCGCGCCAAGCGCACCCGCTGGGATTACGAGGTGGAGTCGCCGCTGCGCGACGCCCGCGGATTCGACCTGAGCCGCTCGGCCGGCCCGCCACCGGTGGTGGACGCCGACGAGGTCGGCGCGGCCAACATGATCCTGACCAACGGCGCCAGGCTCTACGTCGACCACGCGCATCCCGAGTATTCAGCTCCCGAGTGCACCGACCCGCTGGACGCGGTGATCTGGGACAAGGCAGGGGAGCGCGTCATGGAGGCCGCCGCGCGCCACGTGGCCAGCGTTCCCGGCGCCGCCAAGCTGCAGCTCTACAAGAACAACGTAGACGGCAAGGGCGCCTCCTACGGGTCGCACGAGAACTATCTGATGAGCCGCCAGACGCCGTTCTCCGCGGTGATCCAGGGGCTGACCCCGTTCCTGGTGTCCCGGCAGGTGATCACCGGATCAGGGCGGGTCGGCATCGGGCCGTCGGGCGATGAGCCGGGTTTCCAGCTGTCGCAGCGCTCGGACTACATCGAGGTCGAGGTCGGCCTGGAGACGACGCTCAAGCGCGGCATCATCAACACCCGCGACGAGCCGCATGCCGACGCCGACAAGTACCGGCGACTGCACGTGATCATCGGCGACGCGAATCTCGCGGAGACGTCGACCTACCTCAAGCTCGGCGCCACGGCGCTGGTGCTGGACCTCATCGAAGAGGGCATGGATCTGACGGACCTGGCGCTGGCCCGGCCGGTGCACGCCGTTCATGTGGTCAGTCGAGACCCGTCGCTGCGCGCGACCGTCGCGCTTGCCGACGGCCGCGAGCTGACAGGCCTTGCGCTGCAACGGATCTACTTGGATCGGGTGGCCAAGCTGGTGGACAGCCGCGATCCCGATCCACGCGCCGCCGACATCGTGCAGACGTGGGCCAACGTCTTGGACTTGCTCGAGCGTGACCCGATGGAATGCGCCGAGATCCTCGACTGGCCTGCCAAGCTTCGGCTACTGGAGGGCTTCCGGAATCGGGAGAACCTGAGCTGGTCGGCGCCGCGCCTGCACCTGGTGGACCTGCAGTACTCCGACGTCCGGTTGGACAAGGGGCTGTACAACCGGCTGGTGGCACGCGGCTCGATGAAACGCCTTGTCAACGAGCAGCAGGTGATCGACGCCGTGGAGAACCCGCCCACGGACACCCGCGCCTATTTCCGGGGGGAATGCCTGCGCCGATTCGGCGCCGACATCGCCGCGGCCAGCTGGGACTCGGTGATCTTCGATCTGGGCGGTGATTCACTCGTCCGGATTCCAACCCTCGAGCCGCTGCGGGGGAGTAAGGCGCACGTCGGAGCCCTGCTGGACTCCGTCAACAGCGCCGTGGAACTGGTAGAACAGCTCACCACCTAGGTGTACGCCGTAGCGACGCCGTGGTGTTGCAAGCGGGCAACGCCCTGGGGCGAGTCACAGCAACACCACCAGCAGGATGACCGCCGCGAACACGATCGCGCCGACTATCCACACCACCGCGAAGCTGGGCTTTTCGGGTGCGTATTGCCTGAAAAGGCACTCGCTTGGATGGCTGCAGTCGCAGCGGCGGGCGCAGTCGCTTGGGTTCATTCTTTCTCCGGTTGCCCGAACGGATCGAGCCGCATGACCGGCTCGAGCGCGGCCAACTTGGGGTGTTGCGGGTTGTAGGGCCTGGTCACGGCGGGTTATAGCCCTTCTGTTAGCTGAGCGCTATAGCTACATAATGGCTAAACTAACTGGGAATTTGCGTACAGCGTTCGGTGGCGACACCGAGTTCGCCAAGGCCAACACAGCGGGCGCTGACCGGTAGTGTGGAGTAACCGGCGGGCGGCTGTGAGCCCGCCGATGACTATCAGGAGGCAGCGATGGCTCAGGAGCAGACCAAGCGTGGCGGTGGCGGCGGCGAGGACGACGACCTCACCGGCAGCACGGCCGCCGGGCAAGAGCGTCGCGAGAAGCTGGCCGAGGAGACTGACGACCTGCTCGATGAGATCGACGATGTTCTCGAGGAGAACGCCGAAGACTTCGTGCGCGCGTACGTCCAGAAGGGTGGCCAGTGACCTGGCCGCATCGCGAACAGCTGGCCTTCCCGTCACCCCTACCCGGAGCACCTTCTGTCCCTGTGGACCTGTCGTCCTTTTCTGAACTGCTGCGCCGCCAGGCGCCCGAACTCTTGCCCGTCAATCGGGCGGACGGACCTGCCGTCAGCCCGGGAGACGCGCTGCCGCACGGCACCACTATCGTCGCGCTGAAGTATCCGGGCGGCGTGGTGATGGCGGGCGATCGCCGCTCGACGCAGGGCAACATGATCGCCGGCCGCGATGTGCAGAAGGTCTACATCACCGACGACTACACCGCGACCGGGATAGCCGGCACGGCAGCGATCGCGGTGGAGTTCGCCCGGCTGTACGCCGTCGAATTGGAGCATTACGAGAAGACCGAGGGCGTGCCGCTCACGTTCCGCGGCAAGGTCAACCGGCTGGCGACGATGGTGCGCGGCAATCTGGGTGCGGCCCTGCAGGGGTTTGTCGCGCTGCCGCTGCTCGCCGCCTACGACCTTGACGACCCGAACCCGGATGCGGCCGGGCGAATCGTGTCGTTCGACGCTGCCGGCGGGTGGAACCTGGAAGAAGAGGGCTACCAGTCGGTGGGATCGGGTTCCATCTTCGCGAAGTCGTCGATGAAGAAGCTCTATTCACGGGTGACGGATGGGGATTCGGCGCTGCGGGTCGCGGTGGAAGCGCTCTACGACGCGGCCGACGACGACTCGGCGACGGGCGGACCGGACCTGGTGCGCGGCATCTATCCGACCGCGGTGATCCTTCGCGCCGAGGGCGCCGAGGAGGTTCCCGAAAGCCGGATCGCCGAGCTGGCGCGCGAAGTCATCGAAAGCCGTTCGCGCAGTGACACCTTCGGCCCCGACAGCGCTGCTCAATCGCATGACGCGCGAGGAGACTCGTGAGCTTTCCATATTTCATCTCGCCCGAGCAGGCGATGCGCGAGCGCTCGGAGCTCGCGCGCAAAGGCATCGCCCGCGGCCGAAGTGTGGTGGCGTTGGCGTACTCCGGCGGTGTGCTGTTCGTCGCGGAAAACCCCTCGCGGTCGCTGCAGAAGGTCAGCGAGCTCTACGACAGGGTCGGGTTCGCCGCCGTCGGCCGGTTCAACGAGTTCGACAACCTGCGCCGCGGCGGCATCCAATTCGCCGACACCCGCGGGTATGCCTATGACCGTCGCGATGTAACCGGCCGCCAGCTCGCCAACGTGTATGCGCAAACGCTCGGCACGATCTTCACCGAACAGGCCAAGCCGTATGAGGTCGAGCTGTGCGTGGCCGAGGTCGCACACTACGGCGAGACCAAACCGCCTGAGCTGTACCGCATTACGTACGACGGGTCGATCGCCGACGAACCTCATTTCGTGGTGATGGGCGGCACCACCGAGCCGATCGCGTCGGCGCTCAACGAGTCCTACTCGGAGAATCTCGACCTATCCGACGCCGTGAAGATCGCCGTCGATGCGCTGAAGGCGGGCGCCGGCAACGGTGGCTCGGAACCGCGGACATTGGGGCCGTCGACGCTGGAGGTCGCCATCCTCGACGCGAACAGGCCTCGCCGGGCGTTCCGGCGGATCATCGGCTCGGCCCTTGAAGCTCTTCTGCCCGTTGATGATTCGGATTCGAAGGACAAGAAGGCCGACGGCGACTAGATTTCGGTCATGCCCGAGCTGGTGACGGCCGAGGCGCCGATTCTGCCCTGGCCGCGGATGCTGCGGCAGCACTGGGTGAACCTGTCGTTCCTGCATTGGGCGGTCGACCCGAAAAGCATCGAGCACCTCTATCCGGCGGGAACCGAGCCGGACACCTTCGAGGGCAGCAGCTTCGTCGGTGTGGTGCCGTTTCAGATGAAGTTCTTCGGCCTTTTCTTGGAGACCAACGTCCGGCTGTATTCGGTGGACCGCACCGGCCGCCGCGGCGTGGTCTTCCTCTCACTCGACACCAACCGGCCGGACGTGGTCGCAGGGGGCAGATGGATCTTCGGTGTGCCCTATCGGTGGGCTCGCATGGGTTACCGCGAGGACGCCGACCGCCGCACCTACACCTCGACGGTGCGGTGGCCCGCAACGTCAGCGGCGAGCAGGGTCGAGGTGCGCGTCGGCGACGGACTGGTTGCCGGCCCGCTGGAGCATTTCCTCACCGCCCGCTGGGGACTGCACGTCGCGCGCGGCGGCCGCACCTGGTACATGCCCAACGAGCATCCGGTTTGGGCGCTGCGCCGGGCCGAGCTGATCGGTTTCGACGACGAGGGTCTGTTGGCATCCGTCGGTCTCGGCGATCTCGGCAATCGGCCGCCCGACCACGTGATCTTCAGCGACGGCGTGGCCGCGCGATTCGGGCTGCCGGTGCGGTCGACGAAGCCGCGGGTGATCAAGCCGGTAACGCGTTGACGACCGCTTCGGCGAGATGTCGAAGGTCATCGCTTCGTCCGCTCGACGGCCTGCGGGCTCGCTAGCCGACTTCGCGGGGTCGGGCACGGATGAGGATGAGCTCCGCGAACTGGTCGGCCGCCTCCAACGGGGTGAAATGCCCGACACCGTCGGCCAGGTGCAGCCGCACATCGGTGAAGTAGTACTCGAGGCGATCCGCCCAGTCGCGTGGGAACAGCGGATCATGTTGCGGCCAAAGCACATCCGTCGGCACGTGAATCTTGATGGCGCGCTCGGGTGGCAGCTCGGTGAGCGACTGCGCGATCATCCCCGCGCCCGTGCGGTACCACGCGATCGACGCGGTGAATGAGCCAGGAAGGGCGTAGTCGGATGTCAGTCGGTCCAGCTCGTCCTCGGAGAGAACGAAATTCGGCCCCGACCAATGGTTCCAGAAATGCCGCAGATACTCGCGAACGGCGTCGGGATTGCCGTCGATCAGCTGCGCGGCCAGCGGCAGCTGGTGGAAGGCCTGATACCAGAACTCGCCCTGCGCCTGTGCGGTCAAGACACGGTCGCCGGCACCGGGCAACGGGGGTGACAACACAAGCGATGACACGAGGTCGGGTTGCATCCGGGCCACACTCTGTGCCACACGGCTGCCCACGTCGTAGCCCGCCAGCACGACATCGGTCAGGCCGAGCTCCTTGATCAGCCCGATCACGCTGCTGGCTTGGGCGGTCGCGCTGTAGAAGTGGCGCACCGCGACCTCGTGCTTGTCTGAACCGCCGAAGCCGCGGAGATCGGGGACGACGACATCGGCGATGTCGCCGAGTAACGGAACCACCCGGCGGTAGTCGTGGCGGTTGCCCGGCCATCCGTGCAGCAACACCACGGGTGGAGCGCCGGTGCGCCCGAATCGGTCGAAGGCCAGCCGGAACCCGTCCACTGGGGCGCTGCGCGACCACATCCGCCCATTCTTGTCATCAATCACCCGGCTTTGTGCAAGGTTTCGCGATCACCGGTGATGACCGCCAGGATGTTTCGCCACGCATCCGACGGCCAATTCAGCACATCGGAATGGGCCTGCGGGCCGGCCATCAGCCGGCCGTCGTCATAATGTCCTGTGGCCAAACGGATTACGCCGGGCATCTCGTCGGGATCCGCGCCGTGTGGGCCGCCGGGAATGCCCTGCACGGCCTCGATGAAGTCACCGGGCGCGGTCATCGAGAAACGCAGCACATCTGGGTTGCGGTTGTGCCAGTCGCCGGGGTCGTCGACGCCGACACCCGCACCGGCGGCCGCGACGAACAGTGTCCGGTCCGAAGTGAGGCCCAACGCCTCCGCGGTGCCGACGATGGACCCGCCGTACGAATGGCCGATGTAGGTCACGGGTACCGGCCGACCCGTCGCATCGACGGTCCGGTCGACGTCTTCGGAAAACGCCACCAGCCGCGGCGCCATGTTCAGCGCGTACCGCGGGTCTGCGGCGTCGACGAGCGCCGTCGCCACATTGCTCCCCTGCGGGAAAGGGCCACCCAGATACGTGATGACCGCAACGTCGCCGCGTGTCGCCGAGACGAATCGCCTGGCAGTCTGGGTATTGGCGGCTGAGCCTTCGATCGAAGTGTTCAGCCCGGGGACCAGGACGGCGACGCTTCTGGCCGCCGACAAATTTCCGTTGAGCTCCACCAGTTCGGCGCGGTTGGGATCGAACGCCAGAATCTGCCGGCCGATTCGACGGCCCGTGCCGGCCGGGTCGTCGACCTCGCCGAGCAGGCTGCGATAGAAGTCCTTGCGCCGCAACGAATCCGGGTTGTCACCGGGCTCGTCGAGGATCGCCTGTGCGATGTTGAGGCGATTCGCCGCGATGCGCATGTCCCACGGCACGCCGTCGGTGTTGCCGACCTGATGCGGGAATTCGGCCACGAGCCGGTCGCGCTGCTCGACGGTCATCGTGGCGACCTGATCGGCGATCCTGTCCTGGCTCATCGTCGGCCAGGCGCTGGCGGGGACGGTAGCGGCGGGCCGGGGGAGCGGCGACGATGCGAGGGCCTCCCTGATGTCGTGCGCGGCATCGGCATCGGCGGCGCCCAGCCGGTTCAGCGCGTCGACCACCTGGTCAGTCAGTGCGGCGGCGCGCAACGCGAGCATGTCGTGAGCCACGTGGACGTCGCCGCCCGACAGTGCGACGAGAACGGGCACCGGGCCGGCCCGGATCGTCACTGTTCCGTCGTCGCCGATTGCGTACCCGTCGTCGCGCGCCTTGGCGGTCTGCGCCTTCACGTCGTCGCGGGCCTTCGTGATCTGCTCGGCGCCGTCGCGCGCGGCGACCGACGCCACGACCAACGACCGAGCCGCGGCGTCACCGGCCGCGGCGATGCTGTCTGCGTCGCGTCTCGCCGCGTCGGCGGCGGCACCGGTCCAGTAGTCACGGCTGCGACCGATGTCGGCCATGACGGCATCGACATGGGCCGACAGCTGGCGCGTCGCCTCGTCCCAGCCGTCGGCCAGTCGGCTCAGTGCGTCAGGCCGCCACGCCTCGGCCTGCGAGACTTTCGGTCTCACCGCCCGAAGCGGTCGCCGTTGCGGCGGTCGGCCCGCTCCATGGCATCGGCCGACATGTGCGCGGCCACCGCCCAGCCCCGCATATTGGCGACCACATCCGTGAGCCGGGCTGCGACGAGGTCAGGCGCGGCGACGTTTCCGACTGCCGACCCCTGCAGGTCGTCGGGATCCAGTTCGGGCCAACGCATCTCGGCGATGGAGTCGGCGGCCTGCATTACGCGGTTGGCCACACTTCGCAGCTGTGTCAGATCGACTTCCGTTCGTCCCCCCATGCCTCATGCTGGCAGATCTGAGGCTGCGCTCGCAGAAGTTATCCACAGGCCTCAGGCGTCGAGGCGGCCGAACGGCACGTAGTCGAATGTGCCGGTGCCCTTGTAATACGGCGTGCGGGCGTAGAGGTCGAGTTGAGGTGGTGCCGCGAAGCCACCCCACAGCGCTTCGCCGAGAACCATGCTGATGCCGTGTTCCACTCCGCATGGGGCGAATACCACGTCGAACTGCTCCATGTCGTGCCACGCTCCCTGCGCCCAGGCCTTGGCGTTCCCATCCCACAGCACCACGCATTCGTCGGACGCCGGATGTGTATGCACGGCGGTGGTCAACCCCTCGTCGCCGTTGGCGAAATGGAATCCCGTTGAGCGCGGTCCGTAGCCCGGCCACAGCACGAACACCATCGGCGCCTCGATGACATCGATCTTCGCTCCGCTGAAGACGTTGAAAAGCGCTCCACCACTGCGAATTTCGTCGACCGTCAGGTTCTCCGCGCGGACCGCGGCATCGGAGTCATGGAATGCCAGCTGCGACGGCCCGCTCAGGTTCCCAGAGGCGGCGTTGCTGCGCGCGAACCATGCGGCCTCACTGTTGATGACCCCGTACTGGCGGTTGTACAGACCCGCACCCTCGTACAGCTCGAATTCGGGCGGCGAGATCGACGCGACCGCGACGAGTCCTGGGCCGTCGGGCGTCGCTCTGATCGCGTGCTCAACCGGAGGCGGGAAGAACGCCATATCGCCAGGGCGGAACCGAACCCACTCGCCGCGGACGTAGGCTTCGCCGTCGCCCTGCACGGCCAGCACGGCCTCCTCTGCCAACCCGTAGCTGTGCATCTCGGTCTGCTGCCCCGCGGCGAGCGTCAGCACGTGCACGGCCTGCGTTTGAAAACCGGTCCCCGGCCAGGCGATCAACCGTGTACTGACGCCGTGGATTTCGGTCTCCACGCCGTCGTTGAGTGAACCGATCGCACCGTTCGCGCGGATCTGGGCGCCAGTTCGGTGACGCGCGCGGTACGGGTCGCTGTAGCGAGCGGGAAGCTGCATGGCAAACGAGTCTAGGAATCTGTTGAACCGCAAATTGACGAATCTGTGAGAATTCGCGGGGCCCCATGGCGGCTTCGGCGCGGCTTGCGCGCCGCGCCGGGCGAGCAACCAGTAGTCTCGATGACGTGCAGCGACGAATCATGGGCATCGAGACCGAATTCGGTGTCACCTGCACGTTCCATGGCCATCGCCGGCTCAGTCCCGACGAGGTTGCCCGCTACCTATTCCGGCGGGTGGTGTCGTGGGGCCGCAGTTCCAATGTTTTCTTACGCAACGGCGCGCGGTTGTATCTCGATGTGGGCAGCCACCCCGAGTACGCCACCGCTGAGTGCGACAGCCTGACCCAGTTGGTGACCCACGATCGCGCCGGCGAGCGGGTGCTGGAAGACCTGCTGATCGACGCCGAGCAGCGGCTGGCCGACGAGGGCATCGGCGGCGACATCTATTTGTTCAAGAACAACACCGACTCGGCCGGGAACTCCTACGGCTGCCACGAGAACTACCTGATCGTGCGGGCAGGCGAGTTCTCCCGCATCTCCGATGTACTGTTGCCGTTCCTGGTCACCCGCCAGCTCATCTGCGGTGCGGGCAAGGTGCTGCAGACCCCCAAGGCCGCGACGTTCTGCTTGTCCCAGCGTGCCGAGCACATCTGGGAGGGCGTGTCCTCGGCGACGACGCGGTCGCGGCCGATAATCAACACACGCGACGAGCCGCACGCCGATGCCGAGAAGTACCGGCGGCTGCACGTAATAGTGGGCGACTCGAACATGTGCGAGTCCACGACGATGCTCAAGGTCGGTACGGCCTCGCTGGTGCTGGAGATGATCGAGGCCGGTGTGGCGTTCCGCGACTTCTCGCTGGACAACCCCATCCGCGCGATCCGCGAGGTCAGCCACGACCTCACCGGCAGGCGCCCGGTGCGGTTGGCGGGCGGCAGGCAGGCCAGCGCGCTCGACATTCAGCGCGAGTACTACCAGCGCGCCGTCGAGTACCTGCAGACTCGCGAGCCCAATTCGCAGATCGAGCAGGTCGTCGACCTGTGGGGTCGCCAGCTCGACGCGGTGGAGAGCCAGGACTTCGCCAAGGTCGATACCGAGATCGACTGGGTGATCAAGCGCAAGCTGTTCCAGCGCTATCAGGACCGCTACAACATGGAGCTGTCCGATCCGAAGATCAGCCAGCTGGATCTGGCGTACCACGACATCAAGCGTGGTCGCGGCGTGTTCGACCTGTTGCAGCGCAAGGGCCTGGCGGCCCGCGTCACCACCGACGAGGACATCGAGGCCGCGGTCAACACCCCGCCGCAGACCACGAGGGCCAAGCTGCGCGGCGAGTTCATCAGCGCCGCACAGGAAGCGGGCCGGGACTTCACCGTCGACTGGGTGCACCTCAAGCTCAACGACCAGGCGCAGCGGACCGTGCTGTGCAAGGACCCGTTCCGCTCGGTCGACGAGCGGGTCAAGCGGCTGATCGCTTCGATGTAGCCAACCACCCGCGAGCGCTCAGCTACGTACGGTTTTCGGGCTGAACTCCGTACATAAGTGAGCGCTCGCCGGTTATGCACAAGCCGCATTGGCGGCCACACCCCGGCGCATCCCACAATGCCGGAATGCCGCCGGAACTCAGCGCCGTGTTCGCCGCGCAGGGCGGAGTCGCCACCTATTCGCAGATCCTCGACCATCTGACCCGCCGCGGTATGCAGCGTCGGCTCCGCAGCTCCGATCTGGTCAGGATCTTTCCGGGCATCTACAGCATTGGTGCACCGGACGTTTTCACTCGGCTAAGCGGAATAGACGTCCGCTGCGGTGAACAGGTCGCGGTGTGTTTAGGCACCGCAGCGGCAATCTTCGGATTCGACACGGAGGACGTCACCGAATTGCACGTCCTCAACCCGCAGGGCCATCTGTTGCGTGAGTACGCCGGGCTCAAAGTGCACCGGCGGGAAGGCGCACCACTCACCAGCCACCGCTGCCGTCCGCTCACCACGCCAAGCTGGACGGCCGTCGAGGTCGCGCGGAGCTTGCGCCGGCCGCGTGCGTTGGCGACGCTCGACGCAGCCTTGCGCAGCCAATACTGCGATCGCCGCGACCTCGTAGGAGCCGCGAAGGCCCAGGCAGGCCGGCGCGGAATAGTCGTGGTCCGCGAACTCATACCGCTGGCCCGGCCGGAGGCCGAGTCACCGATGGAAAGCGAGGCCCGTCTTGTCATGCTCGACGGAGGACTGCCAGAACCCCTTCTGCAGTACGAGATTGTGGACCGGGACGGGAGACTGTGGCGAGTCGACTTTGCCTGGCCGGATCGCCGGGTCGCGGTTGAATTCGACGGATTCGATTGGCACAGTTCGCGAGAAGCGCTACGAAAGGATCGCCAGAAGAGGGCTGCCCTCGAAGAGATCGGCTGGCGGGTGTTGTCCATCGTCAGCGACGACGTGCGAAGGCAGCCCGATGTGATGGTGCGCCGCATCGATGCCCAACTTGCGCGGATTGATGCTGCGTGAGCGCTAGTGTGCGTACGGTTCGGACGCGAAATTCCGTACCAGGCTGAGCGCTCGCCACGGCCCACCCACACTAGGCTGTGCCAAGTGGCGATCTCCAAAGTCGAACGGCTGATGAACCTTGTCATCGCGCTGCTGTCGACCCACACCTTCATCACCGCCGAACGGATCCGCGAGACCGTGTACGGCTACTCGGACGACGCCACCGACGAAGCGTTCTCCCGCATGTTCGAGCGCGACAAGAACGAACTGCGGGACCTGGGCATTCCGCTGGAAACAGGGCGGGTGTCGCAGTTCGACCCGACCGAGGGCTACCGCATCAATCGCAAGGCCTACGCGCTTCCGGCCGTCGAACTCACCGCGGACGAGGCCGCCGCGGTCGCCGTGGCCACGCAGCTCTGGGAGTCACCGGAACTGATCACCGCCACCCAGGGCGCACTGCTCAAGCTGCGCGCGGCCGGCGTGGACGTCGAGGCCGCCGACGCGGGCGTCGCGATCACCTCGGCCGCGGCCCTGCCGGGGCTGCGCGGTTCCGAGGAAGTTCTCGGAATCCTGTTGTCCGCCATCGATTCCGGTCAGGCCGTGCAGTTCCCGCACCGGTCGTCCCGCAGCGAGCCTTATACGACGCGCACCGTGGAGCCCTGGGGTGTCGTCACCCATAGGGGCCGTTGGTACCTCGTGGGCCACGACCGCGACCGCGACGCCACCCGGACCTTCCGGCTGTCCCGCATTGGCGCCGACGTCACCCCGATCGGCCCGTCCGGCGCGGTCAAGCGCCCCGAAGGGGTCAACCTGCGAGAGATCGTCGACCGCGCGGTGGCCGAGTGGCCGACCGGCGGGCAGGCGCGGGTCTGGGTCGCCGAAGGGCGGGCCACCGCGCTGCGCCGTCAGGCAACGGTGGTCGGCCCCAGGACGCTCGGTGGCCGTGCGGGCGAGGAGATCACGCTCGACATGGGGATGTTGGACCGGCTGGCCCGCGAAATCGCCAGCTACGGTGCCGACGCCGTCGCGCTCGAACCGCAGTCGTTGCGCGACGACGTGCTGGCGCGCCTTCGCGCCCAGGCCGGCCAGGCGGACGAGGTGAGAACATGACAGCCGTGTCGACACGCTTGGTGCGGCTGCTGAACATGGTTCCGTATTTTCAGGCCAACCCGAGGATCACCTATGCCGAAGCGGCCTCCGAGCTTGGCGTGACCATCAAACAGCTGCGCGACGACCTCAACCAGCTGTGGATGTGCGGGTTGCCCGGCTACGGCCCTGGCGACTTGATCGACTTCGAATTCTCCGGCGACACAATCGAAGTCACGTTCACCGCGGGCATCGATCATCCGCTGCGGCTGACATCGCCGGAAGCGACCGGGGTGCTGGTGGCGCTGCGGGCACTCGTCGATGTGCCGGGCATGGTCGACCCCGAGGCCGCGCGCAGCGCGATCGCCAAGATCGAATCCGCCGCGGGCACAGTCGGCCAGGGCGCCGAGGCCGCGGTCGACGAACGCGCGCCGGTGGAAAGCGAGGCGGCCGCCGCCGTCCGCGCTGCCGTGCGAAACGGTCGCGCCCTGACGATCGAGTACTACTCGGCCTCCCATGACGTACTGACGAGCCGGGTCGTCGACCCGATCCGGGTGGTGCTGGTCGCCGACCACAGTTACCTGGAGGCATGGTGCCGATCGGCTGAGGGAGTGCGGCTGTTCCGGTTCGACCGCATTGTGGACGCACGTGTGCTCGACGAGCCGTCGGCACCGCCGCCGCCGGCTGTCCAGGCCGGCCCCGACACGTCGCTCTTCGACGCGGATCCGTCGCTGCCGTCGGCGAAGCTCTCGATCGAGAAGTCGGCGTCGTGGATGTTCGACTATTACCCGCTTCGGGTGATCCGCGAGCTCCCCGACGGAGCCTGCGAAGCGGCGATGACCTACGCCTCCGAAGACTGGATGGCCCGTTTCGTGCTGGGCTTCGGATCCGCGGTCCGCGTGCTCGAACCCGAGACGCTGGCGGCTCGGGTCCGCGAATCGGCGGCGGCCGCGCTGAGCGCCTACGAAGTCGGAGCCGGCGGGGTCTGACGAGTAGACTCGGGCCTTGACGTCTGGAGGTGACCAAATTGGGCGGTCTACAACCCTGGCACTGGGTGATCGTGATCGCGATATTCGTGCTGCTCTTCGGTGCCAAGAAGCTCCCGGACGCAGCGCGTTCGCTCGGACAATCGATGCGGATCTTCAAGTCCGAGGTCAAGGAGATGCGAACGGATGCCAAGCCGGAGACGCCGCCGGCTACGCCCATCGCGTCGGAACGCGCCGACACCCCCGCAGCGGGGCCCGACGTCGCCGGCCAAGCGGCTCCCCAAACCCCGCAGCAGCCGTCGGACAAACACACGGCCTGACCTCCGCCGACTCCATGGCCGCAGCATGACGCGGCGTCGATAACCCGTGCGCACCCCCGGACTTTTCAAGAAACTCGATCCTCGCCGACGTCGGTCGCGCGTGAATCCCGACGGCACGATGTCGCTCGTCGAGCATCTCCATGAGCTGCGCACAAGGTTGCTGATCGCCGTGGCCGCGATCGTGGTGACGACGATCGTCGGGTTCTTCTGGTACAGCCACGGCGTCTTCGGGCTGCCCAGTCTCGGGGACTGGCTGCGCGGGCCGTACTGTCGCTTGCCCGCGTCGTCGCGCGCGACCATCGCCCCCAACGGTGAATGCCGGCTCCTTGCCACCGCCCCGTTCGACCAGTTCATGCTCCGCCTCAAAGTGGGCCTCACGGCCGGCATCGTGATGGCCTGCCCGGTGTGGCTGTATCAGCTGTGGGCGTTCATCACGCCCGGGCTGTACCGCAAGGAGCGTCGGTTCGCGATCGCGTTCGTCGGCGTCGGCGCGACGCTGTTCATCTGCGGGGCGGTGCTGGCCTACGTCGTTCTGTCGAAGGCTCTGGGCTTCCTGTTGACCGTCGGCAGCGACGTGCAAGTCACCGCGTTGTCCGGCGAACAGTACTTCGGCTTCCTGATCAACTTGCTGCTGGTGTTCGGCATCAGCTTCGAGTTCCCGCTTCTGATCATCATGCTCAACTTGGTCGGGGTGCTGACCTATGCGCGGCTCAAATCGTGGCGTCGCGGAATGATCTTCGGACTGTTCGTGTTTGCCGCGTTCGCCACACCCGGCTCGGATCCGTTCTCGATGCTGGCGCTCGCGATGGCGTTGTCCCTACTGCTCGAGATTGCGATCCAGTTCGCCCGGGTGCACGACAAGCGCAAGGCCCGCCGTGAGGCCCTCGCAGACGTGCCAGAGGACCAGGCCTCGCCGATCGGCACCGTCGAGCCGATCGAACCGCCGACCGCCGTGCCGACGCCGGCGCGACTTGTGGTCGATGACGACGCCACCTGACGGCCAGCTGGCTGGCTTCGTCGAGCAGTTGCCCTTTGCGCTCGACGACTTTCAGCTCCGGTCGTGTCAGGCATTGGAGAACGGGCACGGCGTCCTGGTCTGCGCACCGACCGGCGCAGGCAAGACCGTGGTCGGCGAGTTCGCTGTGCACCTGGCGCTGGCAGCGGGCCGAAAGTGCTTCTACACCACGCCAATCAAGGCGCTGAGCAACCAGAAACACAACGACCTGGTGGCCCGATACGGCCCTGAGAAGATCGGTCTGCTCACCGGTGACCAGTCCATCAACGGCGATGCCGACGTCGTGGTGATGACCACCGAAGTGCTTCGCAATATGTTGTATGCGAATTCGCCTGCGTTGTACGGCCTTTCGTATGTCGTGATGGACGAAGTGCACTTCCTGGCCGATCGGATGCGCGGTGCGGTGTGGGAGGAGGTGATCCTGCACCTGCCCGACGACGTGCGGCTGGTCAGCCTGTCGGCGACGGTCAGCAATGCCGAGGAGTTCGGCGGCTGGATTCAGACCGTGCGCGGCGACACGACCGTGGTGGTCGACGAACACCGTCCGGTTCCGTTGTGGCAGCACGTGTTGGTGGGCAAGCGGCTGTTCGACCTTTTCGACTACCGCGCGTCGGCGAAATCGGGCCGAGAGCTGCTCGTCGACCCGGAGCTGTTGCGCCACATCGCCCATCGCCGCGAGGCGGACCGGCTCACCGACTGGAATCCGCGTGGCCGCGGCCGCGGACGCCCGACGATGTACCGGCCGCCGCCGCGGCCCGATGTCATCGCCACGCTCGGCCGTGAGGAATTGCTGCCAGCCATCACATTCGTGTTCTCCCGCGCCGGCTGCGACGCCGCCGTCAAGCAATGCCTGCGGTCCTCGCTGCGGCTGACCACCGACGAGGAGCGCGCTCGCATCGCCGAGGTGGTCGACCGTCGGACCGCCGACCTCAACGAGGCCGACCTCATCGTGCTCGACTACCACGAATGGCGCGAGGGTCTGCTGCGCGGACTGGCCGCCCACCACGCCGGGATGCTGCCGACGTTCCGCCACACCGTGGAAGAACTGTTTACCGCCGGGCTGGTGAAGGCCGTATTCGCCACGGAGACATTGGCTTTGGGTATCAATATGCCGGCACGCACGGTGGTACTCGAGCGGCTGGTCAAGTACAACGGCGAGCAACATGTGCCGCTGACACCGGGGGAGTACACGCAGCTGACGGGTCGCGCCGGCCGGCGCGGCATCGACGTCGAAGGCCACGCGGTCGTGCTGTGGAACCCCAACGACAGCACCGCCGACCCTGCCGAGGTGGCTGGGCTCGCGTCCACCCGCACCTTCCCGCTGCGCAGTTCGTTTGCGCCGTCGTACAACATGACCATCAACCTGGTGAACCACATGGGGCCGACGCAGGCGCACAAACTGCTGGAGGCGTCGTTCGCGCAATACCAGGCCGACCGCTCCGTGGTCGGGCAGGTGCGCGCCATCGAGCGCGGTGAAGCGATTCTCGACGAGATCGCAGGCGAACTCGGTGGTCACGACTCGTCGATCCTCGACTACGCGCGGCTGCGGGCTCAGATCTCGGAACGTGAACGCGCCCAGTCGCGGGCATCGCGACTGCAACGTCGCAAAGCCGCCAACGACGCACTGGCCGCGCTGCGCCGCGGCGACATCATCACCATCACCCACGGCCGCCGCGGCGGGCTGGCCGTCGTGCTCGACGCCGACCGCGACAGCGACGACCCGCGGCCGCTCGTGCTGACCGAACACCGTTGGGCGGGAAGGATTTCGTCGGCCGACTACTCGGGGGCGTCCGAGCCGTTGGGGTCGATGCAGCTGCCGAAGCGCGTCGAACATCGCAACCCGCGGGCGCGACGCGATCTCGCGTCGGCGCTGCGCTCCGCGGCCGCCGGGCTGGATGCGCCATCGGTCAAGGCCAAGCGCAGCGGCCCGCCGACCGAGCGCGACATCGATCCCGAATTGGCCGTGCTGCGAGAACAATTGCGCCGCCATCGCGCACACCAGCTGCCCGACCGCGAAGCCAATGTCCGGCTGGCAGAACGGTATCTGCGCATCGAACGTGACAACGAACAAATCCGCCAGAAGGTCGCCGCGGCAACCAACTCGCTTGCCCGCACCTTCGACCGAATCGTCGTGCTGCTGACCGAACGCGGATTCATCGAGTCCGGTGATGGTGACCCGAAGGTCACCGACGACGGGCGGCTGCTCGCCCGGATCTACAGCGAGAGCGACCTATTGGTCGCCGAATGCCTGCGCAGTGGCACCTGGGAAGGCCTGGACGCGGCCGAGCTTGCGGCCGTGCTGTCGTCGGTTCTCTACGAATCTCGCGGCGACGCGCCCGGCGCGCCGGATGGCATCAACGTGCCGACGGGCAAGCTGCGACGTGCCCTGAACCAGACGCGCAGGCTGTGGACGGAACTGCGCGCCGACGAGCAGCGGCATCGCATCACCCAAAGCCGGGAGCCGGACGACGGTTTCGTGCCCGCCGTCTACCGCTGGGCCACGACCGGCGACCTGACCAGCGCGCTCGCCGCATCCGATGCCGCCGGCAGTGGGTCACCGCTATCAGCAGGCGATTTCGTGCGGTGGTGCCGCCAAGTCCTCGACCTGCTGGACCAGGTCCGCAACGCCGCGCCGACACCGGCGATGCGCGCCACCGCGAAACGCGCAATCGCCGACGTTCGACGCGGCGTCGTGGCTGTTGATGCCGGGTAGTGTGTTCGCCAGCAGCGCGATCCATGAGCGAGGAGAGACATGAGCGGACCGCAAGGATCTGATCCGACGCAGCCGTGGCCCGGTCAACAGCCCGAGCCCGGCAAGGACCAGCCGTCAAGCGAGCCGTCGGGCAACCAGGCGTGGCAGCCGCCGACCTCCGGAGCCGAGCAGCAGCCCACCCAGGCCGCGCCGGCGTGGCAGCCGCCCGCCTACGACCCGCAACAGCAGCAGTACCCGCAGTACCAGCAGCCAGGCCAAGGGGTCCAGCAGCCGGCATACCAGCCGCCGCAGCAGTACCCGCCGACCGAGCAGTTCGGCCAGCAGCCGGGTGAGTACAACCCGCAGCAGTACGCCGGTCAATACGGGCAGCCCCAGTACGGCCAGCAATACGGGCAGCCGGGCGCCCAGTACGGCCAGCAGCCTGGACAGTACGGTCAGCAGCCGGGCCAGTACGGCCAATATCCGCCGTACCAGGCGCCGGGGGCTGAAGAAGGCTCCAAGCGTTCATTGGCGGTCATCGGCGGCGTGATCGGCCTGTTGGCCGCGATCATCGTCGCCGTCGTGCTCGTGCTCGGGTTCTGGAAGCCGGGCTTCTTCGTCACCACCAAGCTGGACATCAACGCCGCGCAGACCGGCGTGCAGCAGATCCTGACCGACGAGGCCAACGGCTACGGCGCCAAGAACGTCAAGGACGTCAAGTGCAACCAAGGCGAAAGCCCGACGGTGAAGAAGGGCGGAACCTTCAACTGCGAGGTCAGCGTCGACGGCACCAAGCGTCAGGTGACTGTGACGTTCCAGGACGACAAGGGCACCTACGAGGTCGGTCGGCCTAAGTAGCCCCGGGGAGGCCGTCGAGCGCGGCTTGTAGCCGCCCGACCGACGACGTCACGCCGTAGCGCTCGGCCAGTTCGGCGACCTTGCGTGGATGTTCGGCGGCCAGCGGCAGCGTGTCCGACGAAGTCGACAGCTTGACCTTGCAGTCACTCGCGACCTGCACCACGGGTCCGGCGGCCTCGATGTAGTCGGTCGCCGCGAGCAGCTTGGTCCGATACGCCTTGGACATCCTCGATTTCGGGTCATGGGCGGATTCCAGGATTGCCGCCAACGAGCCGTGCTGGGCCAGCAGCGTGGCCGCGGTCTTCTCGCCGACGCCGGGGACACCTGGCAGCCCGTCAGACGGGTCACCCCGCAGCAACGCGAGTTCGGCGTAGGCCGGGCCAGCGCGGTCGACGGGCACGCCGTAGTGGTCGGCCACTTCCGCCGGTCCCCATTTCGTCGCCTTGGCCAGCCCCCGGCCCAGGTAGAGCACCCGGACTTCGACGGGTTCGTCGCGGACCAGCTGCAGCAGGTCGCGGTCACCACTGACCACGACCACCGGGTCCTTGCGCTCGCGGGCGACCAGCGTGCCCAGCACGTCGTCGGCCTCGGATTCAGGCGCCCCCGCCGTCGGTATGCCGAACGCGTCCAGGATTTCCAGGATCCATTCGATCTGCGGAATCAGCTCGTCGGGCACCTCTTCGATGTCGGGCTCGTCGCCCGGCTCTTCGACGGCGACGCGGTGCGCCTTGTACGACGGAATCAGGTCGACACGCCATTGTGGCCGCCAGTCATCGTCGCGGCACACCACCAGACGTGTCGGCCGCTCGCGGGTGATGACCGTCGCGACGGCATCGAGAAAGCCGCGCAGCGCGTTGACGGGCCGGCCGTCGGGCGTCGTGATCGACGATGGCACGCCGAAATACGAGCGAAACCACATGCTGGCGCCGTCGAGCAGCAACAGGGACATGCGGGCCATCCTGCCAGGGGAAGGCGCGCGGTCGGCCGTCGCCGCGTTCGAGTCCTCGATTCACGCCACTGTGAGACATTGGGCCCATGATCGAACTACTGCCTGCCATGCCAGAGGGAGTGACGGGGATTCGCGTGTCGGGCCGCGTGCGCGGCGACGACCTTCGCGAGTTCAAGCCCGCGATGGAGGACCTTCTGAAAAACGGCCAAATCAGAATCGTCGAGGTGATCGCGCCCGACTACGAGGGCTTCGGGCCAGGCGGCCTGATCGAGGACCTGAAGTTGGGGTTCGGTGCCCTGATTCACCATCACTCGGCGTTCAAGCGAATTGCGGTTGTCTCCGATATGGACTGGGTCGCCCACGCGCTGCACGCCTTCGCCTGGATGGTGCCCGGCGAGCTCGCCCTGTTTCGGCTCGACGAGCTTGACCGGGCTATCGAATGGGCCGCCGGCTGACCTGGCGCCTACGTCAAATTACCTGGGCTGCATCATAATTCGATCGGCCCGAGGTTTATGGCTCGATTACTGGTGCGGCCCAACGGATTCGAGTGCCGCCCTGTGGCGGTGTGGTGATCTGGCACGTGCCGCCGACCGCCTCGGCGCGGCGGTGCAGGTTGGCCAGGCCGCTGTGGCGCATGTTGTCGGCGGGGATGCCGCAACCGTTGTCGGTGATGTCGATGACCAACTGATCGCCGACCGCCAGCTCGACGATCAAGCGTGAGGCGCCCGAGTGCCGCACGGCATTGCTGATCGCTTCCGTGGTGACGGCTTCGGCGTGCTCGGCTATGTCGGACGCGACGGCGCTCGTGGGGCCCGACATGTGCAAAGTGGTGGAGATGTCGCGATTCTCGGTCAGGTCAGCGACGAGGTCGCGGATACGCCGGCCCAAATCGTCGCCGACGCCCGGCGGATTCTGAAGTCCGAAAATCGCAGAGCGGATGTCTTCGATCGTGCTTTGGAGCTCGTCGATGGTGCGGTTGAGCCGGTTGGTCACCTCGGGTGAGCGCGCCCGTGCCGCCGTCCCTTGAAGGTCAAGGCCGGCGGCGAACAGCCGTTGGATGACGTGGTCGTGCAGGTCGTGGGCGATGCGTTCACGGTCGGCGAGGATCGTGAGCTCGCGGGCGGTTTCCCGGCTTTGCGCCAGCGTCAGCGCCAGCGCGGCGTGACTGGCGAAGTCGCTGACCAGATCCAAATACATCGGCTCGAACGGTGGCTGTTGCGTGTTGCGCGCCACCGCGATTACCCCGACGACGGTGTCGTTGGCGCGCAGCGGCATGACGATCGCCGGCCTCTCGCCCACATCGGTGAACGCCTGGATGGGATACCTGAAGGATTCGGTGATCAGCGGTGTGCCGGAACGAAACACCTCGCCGGACGTCGAGTCGTCGACCGGGACACGCTGCCCGGTCACCTCCTCGGCATAGAGACCCACAGCCGTGGAAACCACCAGCGTGTCAACCTCGGCGGCCGGCTCGTCGGCGTCGGCAGGGACGAGGACGATCGCCTGCTCCGCCTCGGTGAGCTCCCGCGCCCTCTCGGCGATCAGCTTCAAGGGGCGCAGCTGCGGGTCAGCGCCTGACAGCAGAGCGGTAGTGATCTCTCGACTGGCATTCGTCCACTTCGCCGACGCTCGCATGCGCTCGTACAGCTGCGCATTGTCGATCGCCACCGCCGCCGCGGTTGCCAGTGCACGCGCACCGATCTCGTCGGATGGCGTGAACGACTTCGATTCACGATCGTCGGCGACGTACAGAGAGCCGAACACCGTGTTCCGAATGGTGATTGGCACACCGAGGAACGCCCGCATCTTCGGGTGGTGTTCGGGAAAACCGCCAGCGGCGGGATGCGCGGTGAGGTCGTCAAGGCGCAATACGTCTGACGAATCCAGCTTCACACCGAGAAGTCCCTTGCCGACCGGCAGATGGCCGATCAGCCGCACGGTGTCGACGTCCATGCCCTCGTTTACGAACGACGTCAGAGTGCCCTCGGGAGTGCGGACCGCCACCGCGCCATAACGTGCCCCGGTCAACTCTCTGGCTGCTGTGACGATCCGGTCCAGTGTGGCGTCGAGGTCTAGATCCGATCCGATCTGGACGATTACGCGCAGCAACAGCTCCATCTGATCGCGTGCTGCCAGCAACTCGTCGAGCTGCTGGTGCATGTTGCTGACCAGATCCCGGCGACCCAAACCGGAAAATGCTGAGTCACGCCCGTCACCCGCCACGCTTCCCCCAGATCCCCGGAGCATCTAGCCCAAGGCTAACCCAACAGACCTGCTAAACCGCCAAAACGCTGTGTTGGCAGGAGTGGCCGACGGCGGCGACGGGTATCCCGTCGCATGCCACACATTCAGGTATTTGCCGATGTGCGTCGCAGTGCGGAGTCGATGTGGCAGGAGATCGGCTCGTTTCAATGCATCGCGCGGTGGCATCCGATGCTGACGGACGCGCACGGCGACGGTGAGGAGCCGGGTGCGACGCGAACGCTGGAGACTGTGGACGGCCGGCGGTGGGAGGAGCGGCTGACCGAAGTCGACCCCGTGCAGCGCCTGTACCGATACGAGGTGGCCTCCAGTGATCTGCCAATCGCGGACTTCGTCGGCGAGTTCCGGGTGCGCGACGGCGGTGCGGACAAGTGCACCGTCGTATGGACGGCACAGTTCTCGGTGACCGAGGGCGGTGACAAGGAGGCCAGCGACGCGGTGCGCAGGTTCTTCCGCGCCGGGGCACGCAGCATCGAAGATCGCTATGCCGTCCGCGCGCCGCGCGCCAGGAATATGAGAAAGCTGTTGCGCCTTCGCTAACACGTTGGCGCAGTAGCGTGTTGGCATGGGATTCGCCGTTGCCCGCATCGACCATGTGGTGCTGAATTGCCGCGACGTCGACACCACAGCCGACTGGTATGTGCGCGTGCTCGGCGTGAGACGTGAAGTATTCGGCGACGGCCGCGTAGCGCTGCTCTTCGGAAACCAGAAGGTCAACCTGCGGCCCACCGGTGCCGCGAACTGGGAGACCGGCGTCATCGACGCTCCCGGTTCGCTCGACCTCTGCTTCATCGCCGACGCCACGCCCGATGCGATCGGTGAGCACTTGCGTTCCTGCGGCGTGGACATCACCGAAGGGCCGGTGACCAAGACCGGCGCACTGGGACCGATGACGTCGCACTACTGCCGCGACCCCGACGGCAACCTGATCGAGGTCGCCAGCTATTCGGCCCCCGATTAGCCTGACTGCCATGAGTGCGAGCCGATTCGGCACCGATGTGTACGCGCAGCGCCTGGAATCGGCTGCACGCGCCGCAGCCGACGCCGACCTCGCCGGTCTGGTGATCACCCCGGGATATGACCTGTGCTATCTCGTCGGCTCCCGTGCGCAGACCTTCGAAAGGCTGACCGCGCTGGTGCTTTCGGCCAGCGGGGACGCGACGGTCGTGGTACCGCGGCTGGAATTGGCCTCGCTCAAGGAATCCGCGGTCACCGAGCTCGGACTGGCGGTGCGTGACTGGGTCGACGGCGAGGACCCGTACCGCCTGGTGGCGGACGCGCTCGGCGGCGCGCCCGTCGCCACCGCAGTCACCGATTCCATGCCCGCGCTGCATCTGCTGCCCCTTGCCGACGTGCTGGGTGCGGTGCCGGTGCTGGCCACCGATGTGCTGCGGCGGATGCGGATGATCAAGGATGTCGCGGAGATCGACGCGCTGCGCAAGGCCGGTGCGGCGATCGACCGCGTCCACGCGCGCGTGCCCGAATTCCTGGTGCCCGGCCGAACCGAGGCCGACGTGGCCGCCGATATCGCGGAAGCCATTGTCGGCGAAGGGCATTCGGAGGTGGCGTTCATCATCGTCGGGTCAGGCCCGCACGGCGCCGACCCTCACCACGAATGTTCGGACCGCGAACTGCGGGTCGGTGACATCGTCGTCGTCGACATCGGCGGTCCGTACGAACCCGGGTACAACTCCGACTCGACCCGCACCTACAGCATCGGTGAACCCGATCCCGAGGTGGCCAGGCGCTACGCGGTGCTGCAGCGGGCCCAGCGGGCCGCCGTCGAGGCGGTCCGGCCTGGCGTGACGGCCGAGCAGGTCGACGCCGCCGCGCGCGAGGTGCTGGCGGCGGAGGGACTCGCCGAGGCGTTCGTGCACCGCACCGGGCACGGCATCGGCCTGTCCGTCCACGAGGAGCCCTACATCGTGGCGGGCAACGACCTTGCACTCGAGCCCGGCATGGCATTTTCCGTCGAGCCGGGCATCTACTTTCCCGGCCAGTGGGGTGCGCGCATCGAAGACATCGTCATCGTGACCTCAGAGGGTGCGCTGTCGGTCAACAACCGCCCGCACGACCTGGTCGTCGTCCCGACCGCCTAGTTCTCCGCGCGGTCCAGCAGGTCAGACGAACCCAGCACCCGCTCGACGCGGACCTCGATCACCACGCGCTTGGGGTTGACCCGGGGTGTGCGGTAGCGCTGGGCGTAGCGCAGTTCGGCGTCGCGGACCGCATCGGCGTCGGTGTTGACGCTGGCCTTGCCCTCCAGCGACAGCCAACGCGCACCGTCGACCTGGCTGAGCACCGCGACGCCGCGTTCGTCGGCGTTGACGGCCTTCTGCGAACCGCCCGTGGTGATCACGCGGGCGATGTGTGTCTTGGGGTCGAAGGTGAAACCCACGGCCACCACATGCGGCGAATTGTCCGAGCGAAGCGTCGTCAACATGGCCAAATGCCGTTCGGTGAGAAACGCCAACGCGTCGTTGGTGAGCCGGGTGGTTGCCTTCGCCATCAGGCCCCACGGTAGCGCAGGCAATAATCACAGCCGTGAAGGACACGAGCGGCGGGCTGATCGTGATTTTCGGCGGCCGCAGCGAGATCGGGGTCGAGCTGGCCACCAGGTTGGCACGCGGCGCGACCGTTGTGCTGGCGGGCCGCCGTGCCGAAGACCTCGACGAGCAGGTTGCCGTGGTCAAGGAAGCCGGCGCGTCGGCGGTGCATGCCGTCGAATTCGACGCCGACGACCTCGCCTCACACGACCCTCTGGTCGACGCCATCGTGTCCGAGCACGGGCCGATCGGCACTGCGGTGCTGGCCTTCGGCATCCTCGGCGATCAGGCCCGCGCGGAGAAGGACGCGGCCCACGCCGCGGCGATCCTGCACACCGACTTCGTCGCGCAGGCCGGCTTGCTGACCGTGCTGGCCAACACCATGCGCTCCGCCGGTTCGGGTGCGATCGTCGTGTTCTCATCGGTGGCAGGCGTGCGGGTGCGACGCGCCAACTATGTATACGGCTCGGCAAAGGCGGGCCTCGACGGCTTCGCCAGCGGGCTGGCCGACGCGTTGCACGGGTCGGGCGTACGGCTGCTGATGGTGCGGCCGGGGTTCGTGATCGGCCGCATGACAGAGGGCATGGAGCCGGCGCCGTTTTCGAGCACGCCGGCCCAGGTCGCGACCGCCACCGCACGTGCACTGGCCAAGGGCCGCCGCACGGTGTGGGTGCCACCGGTCCTGAGGCCGTTGTTCATGGGGATGCGGTTGCTGCCGCAGTCCATTTGGCGAAGGATGCCGAGATGATCGTGGTGGTCGGCATCGGGGCCGACGGAATGTCCGGCCTGTCACCGACGTCACGCGATGAATTGCAAAGAGCCACAGTTGTTTACGGCTCGCGGCGTCAGCTGGACCTGCTGGACGACACCGTCACCGCAGAGCGGCACCAATGGCCATCGCCGATGCTTACTGCGTTGCGGACGCTGTTCGACGATGTCGTCGGAGACGTGCACGTGGTGGCCAGCGGTGATCCGATGCTGCACGGCGTCGGCTACATCTTGACCAGGCTGTTCGGTTCGGATCGGGTGACAGTGCTGCCACATGTGTCGTCGGTGACGCTGGCGTGCGCGCGCCTGGGCTGGGCGGTGCAGGACACCGAGGTGATCAGCCTGGTGACCGCCGAACCGCATACGGCGGTGCGAAGGGGCGGCCAGGCGGTGGTGTTGTGCCGCGACGGCGCCGGACCCGCCGCACTGGCCAAGCTGCTCACCGATACCGGCCGCGGCGACTCCGAATTGGCTGTGCTCGAACAGCTCGGCGGGCAGGCCGAGCGCCGCCGCGACGCCACCGCCCGCGACTGGGCGGCCCACCCGCCCGGCGACGTTGACGACCTGAACGTGGTCGCCGTGCGTTACCTGCCCGACGAACGGCAGGGCGGTGCGCTGCCGGACGACGTGCTCGCCCATGACGGGCAGATCACCAAACAGTCGATGCGGGCGGTCACGCTGGCGGCGCTGGCGCCGAGGCCCGGTCAGCTGCTGTGGGACGTCGGCGCGGGATCGGGCAGCATCTCGATCGAATGGTGCCGCAGCGCAACGGGTTGCCGCGCCGTCGCGTTCGAACGCGACGAGCCACGTCGGCAACGGATCACCGACAACGCGGTGGCTTTCGGCGCCAAGATCGAAGTGCACTTCGACGCGCCGGAAGCGTTCGACTTTGTGCCACCGCCGTCGGCGATTTTCATCGGCGGCGGCGTGACCCAGCCCGGATTGCTGCAGGCATGCTGGGACCGGCTGCCGGCAGGCGGCCGGCTCGTCGCCAACGCCGTCACCGCAGAATCCGAAGCCGTTCTGGTCCAATGGTATTCGCGGGTTGGCGGGGAACTGCAACGCTTCCAGCACTATCGCGGAGAACCGCTCGGCGAGTTCACGGGGTGGCGGCCCGCGATGCCCGTCACCCAGTGGGCGGTGACCAAGCCGTGACGGTCTACTTCATCGGCGCCGGACCCGGCGCAGCGGATCTGATCACGGTGCGCGGGCAGCGGCTGTTGAGCCGCTGCCCGGTCTGCCTGTACGCCGGCTCGATCATGCCGGAGGATCTGCTCGCCGTGTGTCCGCCCGACGCCCGCGTCGTCGACACCGGCCCGTTGACGCTGGACCAGATCATCACCGAATTGGCCGACGCCCATGCGGCAGGCCTGGACGTCGCGCGCCTGCATTCCGGCGACCCGTCGCTGTACAGCGCGCTGGCCGAACAAAGCCGTCGTCTCGACGACCTCGGTATCGATTACGAAATCGTGCCTGGCGTACCGGCATTCGCCGCCGCCGCCGCAGTGTTGGGCCGCGAACTGACGGTGCCAGGCGTGGCGCAGACGGTCACGCTGACGCGGGTGGCGACGTTGTCGACCGCGATGCCGCCGGGGGAGGATCTGAAGACGTTGTCCGCGTCGGGGTCCACGCTGGTGTTGCACTTGGCCGCCGCCCAGATCGACGCGATCGTGCCGCAGCTGCTGGAGGGCGGCTACCGGCCGGACACTCCATGCGCGGTGGTGGCTTTCGCGAGCTGGCCGCAGGAGACCGTCCTGCGGTGCACTCTGGCCGGGCTCGCCGACCAGACGAAGGAGGCGGGCGTGACCCGCACCGCCGTCATCGTCGTCGGCGATGTCCTTGCCGCCGAAGGGTTTTCCGACAGCTACCTGTATTCGTCGGGACGCGTGCGGCGGGGCAGGCACTGATGCGTGTCCTGCTGCTCGGAGGCACGTCGGAGGCGCGCGCGCTCGCCGGGCGACTGCATCCTGGCGTCGACGTGATCAGCTCGCTGGCGGGTCGCGTACCCGACCCGGCGCTACCGGTCGGTGAGGTGCGCATCGGCGGTTTCGGCGGCGTCGACGGAATGCGCCGATGGCTGGTCGATTGCGGGGTCGACGCCGTCGTCGACGCCACGCATCCCTACGCCGCGACCATCACCGCGCACGCCGCGATGGTCTGCGACGAGCTGGGCCTACCGCATCTGGTGCTGGCGCGCCCAGCGTGGCCGCCAGGCGACGCGATCGTCGTCGCCTCGGATATCGAGGCCGCGAAAACAGTTGCCGACGAAGGGTACTCGCGCGTCTTCCTAACCACCGGACGCACCGGCGTCGGGGCATTCAGGGATGTCGATGCCTGGTTTCTGATCCGTGCGGTCACCCCACCGGACGCCGACACCCTCCCGCGGCATCACGACGTCGTGTTGTCGCGAGGGCCGTACCACTACGACGACGAGTTGGAACTCCTGCGGGAGCACCGCATCGACGCGCTGGTGACCAAGAACAGCGGGGGAGCGATGACGCGGCCGAAACTCGATGCGGCCGCCGCACTTGGCGTTGCCGTCGTGATGGTGGCCCGGCCTTTACTGCCGCCCGGAGTGGAGACGGTGGACAGTGTCGACGCCGCGCAAGCGTGGGTCAGATCGACTGGTAACTCTTGATCAGGTCGAGTGTTTCGAGTTCTCGGATCGCCCGGCACCCCCGGTGCAGCATCGCCAGGATCATCTCGTCACCGCGTTCGGTCGACGCGGCGAAGGCAAAGCCGAGGCCGGTGATCAGCGGCGCCTGCACCACACCGAGACGATAGTCCCGCCAGCAGGCGTCGGCGTCGTAATCCGTTACGCCGTAACTCAACAGGGCGTCGTGGTAGCGGCCGACGAGGTCGGCCTCGATCTCTGACCGCACTTCGGGCGTCAGGCTGGTCGCGGTGAAGTACGCAAGATCACGTCCCGGCAGGCCGACGCCCATCGTCTGCCAGTCGACGACCGTGACGCGGGTGCGGTCCGGGTCGAAAAGCATGTTGTCCAGCCGGTAGTCGCCGTGCATCAGCGCGAACCGTTTGGGCTCCGCCAGCAGCCACGGTGTCACCAATCCCATTGCGGCGCGCAGTGTTTCCCGGTCCTCGACAGTCATACGATCGCCGAGCTTGTCGATCGTGATGTCGGCGGCCATCACCGACACGTCGCCGAGGCCTTTCGCGGCCGCCTCGTCACCCGGTTTGGGCATCGAGATTGCGGACAATTCCAGCCACACCGGGTCACACCAGCTCGGGCCGTGCAGCCCGGCCAGCGCCTCCGCGGCCAACTCGGCTTCCGCAGGTGTGCAGCCGGCGATCTGATCACCCTGCACGGCCGGTGCCATGTCGGCGAGCACCAAGACGAAATCCGTACCGTCGGTGGCGATATCGCTGTAGAAGCAGCCCGGTACCGGGATGCTCACCCTGGCGGCGACGTCGGTGTAGAACTCGACCTCCGATAGGTAGCCGAGTGCAACCCGCTCGCGAACGGTGTCGTCCTGGGCGGGCAGTTTGATCGCAAAAGATTGCGGGAGACCCCGATCGGTGCGGTAGGTCGCCGCCACCCGGTACGTCGCGCCGGTCTGCCCGGTGCCGATCGGGGTGACGTCGACGTGTTCAACGTCGGCGGCGAGAACCGCGGACAACCACCCGGCGGTCACGTCGGCGGGATGACGCGGTATCGGCGCGGCGTTGGCCATCCGCGGACCCTAATCCGCCGTGACAAAAGCAGTCAAGAATGTCACGTCGCGCGTCGCCTGTCGTCTCGAAACTGCTGACAGATCGCAATCTCGGGTCAAAACGCGATCTGCCCGCAGTTTCGACGAGTTATCACGTCGGGTAGTGGCGCGGGGTGAACACGCGGTCGTCGTACCACTGCGTCTGCGACGAGCCGACGATCAGCAGGCAGCGCATGTCGACGTCGGCTGGATCAAGGTCGGCAAGCCGGACGACCTTGACGTCTTCACGTGGGCCGGAGACGTCGCGGCCGATCACCACGGGCGTGCTGGCATCCCGGTACTCGAGGAGCAGGTCCCGCATGGCGGCGACCTGCCATGTGCGGCTCTTGGACGCGGGGTTGTAGATCGCGAGCACCAGGTCGGCGCGCGCTGCGGCGGTCAGCCGCTCGGCGATGATCTCCCAGGGCTTGAGTCTGTCGGACAGCGAGATGACGGCGTAGTCGTGTCCGAGCGGCGCGCCCACCCGGCTGGCGACGGCCTGAGCGGCGGTCATCGCCGGGATCACCCGCACCTGAACGCCGGGCCACTGCTTGGCCTCTTCCAGCACCGCGGTCGCCATCGCGAACACACCGGGATCACCCGACGACACCACCGCTACGGCACGGCCCTGCTGCGCCAGTGTGCAGGCCAACCGGGCGCGCGCCGGTTCGTCGGTGTTGTCGCTGGGATGGCGGCGCTGGCCGTCGCGGCTGCCGACGCGGTCCAGATACGGGCCGTAGCCGATCAGGTCGCTGGCGCCCGCCAGCTCGCGTCGGCTCTGCGGGGTCATCCAGTCGCTGTCGCCGGGGCCGAGTCCCACGACAGCGACGCTGCCGGTCGGCTCCTGCCGCCGCGACGTGCCAGGCAGCATCGCCAATGAGAAGTACGGCACGCTGTCGGCGTCGACCTCGCCGGCAGGAAGCACCCGCTCGAGCGATGTGCTCGCCCGTTCCACGTAGAACGTCTCATCGAGCCGTCCGGTCGACGAAAGCGCTTCCCGCACAGCGGGATACGAACGTCCCAACTTGAGCACCACGGCGGCGTCGGTGTCGGCAAGGCGCCGCTTCAGCTCGTCGACGGGCAGCGTGCCGGGAAGGATCGTCAGGACCTCGTCACCCTCGACCAGCGGCGTCGCGGTCGCCGCCGACGCGGCGCTGACCGACGTGACGCCGGGGACGATGACGGCGTCGAACCGTTGGGTGAGCCGCGTGTGCATGTGCATGTACGAGCTGTAGAACAGCGGATCGCCCTCGGCGAGAAGGGCGACGTTGCGTCCCGCGTCGAGGTGCGCGGCGATGCGGTCGGCGGATTCGCGATAGAAGTCCTCGATCGCGCCGGCGTAGCCGCCGGGATGGTCGGTGGTCTCGGTGGTCACCGGGTAGACGAGGTGCTCCTCGATCTGGCCCGGCCGCAGATACGGCTCGGCGATGCCGCGCGCGATGCTGCGGCCATGGCGGGCGCTGTGGTAGGCCACGACGTCCGCCTCGGCGATCAGGCGCGCAGCCTTCACGGTGACGAGTTCGGGGTCACCCGGTCCGAGGCCGACACCCCACAACGTGCCCCTGCTCATTCGCGCTCACTTGCGATCGCATTGACGGCCGCGGCCGCCATCGCGCTGCCACCGCGCCGACCCTGCACCACCAGATAGGACATGCCGCGTGGGCGGTCGATGAGCTCCTGCTTGGACTGCGCCGAGCCGACGAAACCGACCGGTCCGCCGAGAACCGCGGCCGGCGTGGGGGCGCCGTCGTCGATCAGCTCGAGCAGCCGGAACAACGCGGTCGGCGCATTGCCGATGGCCAGCACCGCGCCACCGAGCCGGTCGGCCCACAGGTCCACCGCGGCCGCCGATCTGGTGCTGCCGAGGCGGGCAGCCACATCGGCCGCTCGTGGGTCGGCGACCAGCGATACGACCTCGTTGCCGGCGGGGAGCCGCGACTTGGTGATCCCCGCGGCCACCATCGAGGAATCGCACAGGATCGGCGCGCCCGCAACCAGCGCCGCGTGGGTCTTGGCGACCACGTCGTCGCTGAAGGCGACGTGCTCGGCCACGTCGACCTGACCGCACGTATGGATCAGGCGGACCACCACGCGCGCGACGTCGTCGGGAAACCGCGACAAGTCCGCCTCTGCGCGGATCGTCGCGAACGACTGCCGGTAGATCTCGGCCGCGTCGCGGATGTAGTCGAGCACCCGCTCACCCTAACGGCGGGTGGTTCCCGTGTAGCTCGCGACCAGCACGAGCGCGCAACCCGCGAGCTGCAGCGCCGACGGGCGCTCGGCCAACACCAGCGCGCCCAGCGCGATCGCGCCGATTCCAGTGAGTAGCAGCAGGGTCGAGCTGACATCGCTTGGCAGCCGCGGCGAACTGAACGCGACGAGCAGCCAGCCGAGAAGTTGCCCGCTGATCGCGACCAGGACCAGCCACCCGATCGTCGGCCAGCCTGGTGTGACGTCGATGCCATGCCACCACAGGCCGACGACGACCGACACGGCCGCTGCCGATGCCAGCACCACGGCGTAGGTCTGCAGCGGCTGCCCGCCCTGGCCGCCGCGGCGCAGCAAGAACAGAAACCCCGAATAGCAGAGTGCGGCGGCGACAGCGTGCACTGTGCCCCAGGCCGGGTTGGTGCCACCGATGCCGCGCTCGAATATCCCGCCTGCCAGCAGCGCACCCGCCAGGATGACCGGAAGCGACCACACGAAGCGCGGTCCGACGCGTTCGCGGTCGACCAGCCAAGCCAGCAGGGGCACGACGGCCACCTGCGTGTTGACCAGCACCGTCGACAGGCCGGCTCCGACCTCGGGAATGGACTGGGTCCACCAGAGCATGTCGCCTGCGAACAGCACGCCGCATCCGGTCGCGGCAAGGCATCCGCGGCGGTCAAGCGCGCTACAGCGTCGCTTCTCGCGCAACGCGAGCGTCACGACCACGGGTAGGGCGAACAGGCATCGGGCGACGGTGGCCGTCGCGGGCGTGGTGGCAGCGAGCCCGAGCAGAACAGCCGATGCGGATACACACAATGCGCCGACCGCCACGCCGAGATGCCAACGGACGTCATTGCGGACGATTGCCTTCATGTGAAGGTCGAGTGCCCGGTTTACCTAACAGCTAAACACGAATTTACCTGTTAGTCTGAGTTGTATGACTTCAGCGGCGGGTCAACTCGCGCTGCGCGGCGGCCACCCGGCGATCGACTTCGTCAATACCGTTGCATGGCGCGGAGATTCGTCGCGTCGCATCGACCATCTCGACGACTACGCCGACCTGACGGCGTGGTGCCGACATGCCGGCTTGCTGACGACGACGGAGGCGCGGGACGTGCCTGTCGATGACGCGACGGCGCATCGCGTCCTCACGCACGCCAAGCGATTACGCGAAGCGCTGCATGCGCTGTGGACCGTGGGCACACACGTCGACCCGGTGATCGGCCAGACATACATCGCCGCGATGCGGCGCAGGCAGCTTGGATTGGAGGGCGATGTCGTGACGTGGACAGAGCCAGGGTTGACGGTGCGAACACCCCTCGACCGGATCGCGATACAGGCCGTCGCTCTGATGACTGAGGCTCCGCTGGCGCGCATCAAACGATGTGACGACGACGCGTGCGGTTGGCTGTTCCTCGACACCAGCCACCGGCAGAATCGCCGATGGTGCAGCGCAGCCGACTGTGGCAACAGGGACCGCGCCCGCAGACACTACGAACGCAGCCGCCGCTGATAGCCGTTCGGGGTCGCGATCAGAACCTCGCCGGCCGGCGGGCTTCCACACGCGCGTTCGCAGCCGACGAAGTGCCGATGAGCTGCGGTCGGCTCGTCGACAGCGGCCGCCGCGTCGGCGCGGACGTCGGTCACCGAGTGCTCGCAGCCCGGGCTTCCGGTGCAGGCGCTGATCGACAGCCACGCCGAGTTCTCGTCGAACACCAGCCCCATCGGTGCCAACACGCGCAGTGCCACATCGGCGACGGCTTCGTCGAGGTCGAAGACCAGCACCGAGCGCCATGGGGTGATGACCATCGGGGCGTCGATGGCCGCGAGATACTCCGCCACCCTGGCTTGCAGCACGCCGAGCGGTACGGCGGCGCCAAGGGCGATCCGGCCGTCGTCCTGCCGCAGCCAGCCCACCGGCGGCCGGGTGACCGGTGGCCACCTCGGACCAGGCTCTGCGGTGGGGGTCGTCAGCAGCGACGTCATGTCGTCGAGTTCGGCTACCCGCCAATCCTTTCCGCGAATCTGCGTGAAGCGTGCTGCGACCCCAATCAGTGTCGGCACCACGTCGGGTAACCGAAGCCGGACGCCGGTGTCGCGGCCGGCCAGTAGCAGCGCAGCGGTTGTCGGGTCGATGAAGTGCACGCCGGCGTCGGCGCCGAGCCCTGATACGTCGGCGTGGCCGTCGTCGATCCCGAACAGGAACCGCCCCGGCAGGTCGGCGAGCAGTGGCTCGGCCTGTATCGCTTCGTCCAGATCGGTGACCAGCCCACGGATATCGGTCGATCCGCCGAGACGGCCGGACAGCGGTGACGCGATGAGGTTGCGGACTCGTTCGTGCGTGGGCGAGGGCAGCAGCCCGGCCGCGGCGACCGCCTCGGCGACGGCTGCCGTATCGGTGATCGCCCGGATTTGAATGCTGCCGCGTGACGTGATCTCCATGGCGGGCGAGCCGAATTGGCCGGCGGCATGCGCGAGTGCCTGCAGCTGGCTGGGCGAGATCATGCCTCCCGGCAAGCGCACGCGAGCCAGCGCTCCGTCGGCCGCCTGGTGCAGCTGCAGCGCGCCGGGACAGGCGTCCTGATCGCGCATCCTGGCCACCCGAACACCGTACGGCGCGATGTTCGGGCGAGGCGAACGGGTGCGACTGCGTCGTTGCTGGATTCGCTTCTCCTGTGCAATTTCCAGTGACCGACCCGCACATCACCAGCACTACTTGGTCGCGGTGCTTGCCCAGCTCAGCGACGGGGCGCTCCTTTGCAAGTCAAGGGAATCGGGCGGAAATTGAGCGCGCGCGTCAAAAAGTGCGGGATTCGCCAGCGGATTCAGGTAGTTGACCACTCGTGAGTATCGCTAATGATCGGCGGAAAGTTTCTCTCATCCACACCGGCCGGGCCAGCCGCCCGACCAACAAACGAGGGGAGAAACTGAAATGTCTGAACTGTTAGCGCCATTCGGCGCTCCGCCTGAAGTTGTCGAGGAACCGGACGCCACCGCGCCGGCTACCGTCGCACCGGCTGGGGTGACTCACGAACCTGTCGTGATCACCGAACAGCAGGTTCTGTTCGCCACCGCCGCGGCAGTGCCGTTGCAGCCGACGAAGACTCGTGGATGGTTCTCACGACTCGTCGGCTCGATCGTGGCGTCGGGGTCTGTGGCGTCCGACGACGAGGGCAGGGTGAAGCCGCGTCACTACCCGCCGCGCCACGACTTTCTCGAGGATGCGCGGATGGCGCGAGAGATGCACCGGCTGTAGCTCAACTCGCCAATGCCGAGTATTGCGACGCATCGCCAACAACCACGCGGCTGCGCTGGCCGTAGATGTCGACCGGGATGTCTCCGGCCAGCGTGACGCGGTTGAGCCGCCGGTACTGGTCGTCGTAGTCCGCGACGGCATAGTGCTGAGTGGCACGGTTGTCCCAGATGGCCACATCACCCGGTTCCCAACTCCAACGAATAGTGTTCTCCAGCTTGGTGACTCGAGCCTGCAGCAGCCCGAACAGCGTGGCCGATTCGGTGGGCCCGAGGCCGACGAACTGCTTGATGAAATGGCCGAGCAACAGCACACGCTTACCGGTTTCGGGGTGTACCCGAACAACGGGATGTTCAGTCTCGTAATAATCCGACACGAAATCTTGGCGGTATTCGCGCACCGTGCCCGCCAGTTCCTCGTGCCGGCCGTCGTGGTCGGCGGCGTAGTCGTATTGATTGGTGTGCACCGCCCAGAGGTTTTCGGTCAGTGCGCGAAGCGGTGCGGGCAACTGCTCGTAGGCCGTCTCCGTCGATGCCCACGTCGTGGTGCCGCCGTAGCTGGGCAGCGAAACTGCCCGCAGTAGAGAAGTTTTCGGGATTCTGTCGACGAAGGTGACGTCGGTGTGCCAGCTGTTGGCCTTGTCGTATCGGGAGTCGATCGGCAGCACTGACTTGCCCCGCGACAGCGTCGGGTGCGCCGTGGTCGGGGTGCCCAGCCTGCTGGCGAACGCGAGTTGTCCGTCGTCGTCGAGGTCATGCTGGCCGCGGAAGAAGATCACCTTGTGCTCGAGCAGGGCTGCGTTGATGGCCGCAACGGTTTCGGCGTCGAGATCGGCCGCCAGCTGTACGCCGTCAATTCGGGCGCCGATGTTGGCGCCGAGTTTCACCACGTCGATCGAATGACTCACCCACGCATCGTCGGCGATCGAGGTGCCACGCAACACCGTTTGAATGACCGCGATCGAAAGGGCGATTGTGACCGCCGCCACACTATGGGTTCTAGTGATCCGTCCCACACAAGTCGGCCTTTTTCGAGGCGTTTCGTCGTACTTTCTTGCTAACTGCACTCGTGTACAACAACGAGTGGTCAGGGAAAGGAACGACGATGTTCGCACTCATTCTTTTCGGCATGCTCCTGCTGGTTCTCGTCGCGGCGCTCCGCATGCCCTACCCGCAGACGTGGCACGGCCGTTGGGGCAAGTACGACCGCTGACCACCGACCGCACCGCCACGACGTGCGGTGCGGTACGAATGGTGGGTGCTAGATCCGACCGTCCTGCTGCTGTCGACGTCCGACACCGACCTGATCACGGCGCGTGCCAGCGGGGCGGCCTACCGGTGGGCAAACCCGTCGAGGCTCGTCGATGGCGAGCTGGATGAACTCCTCGACGGTGCCGATATCGCCGTCGTCCGCATCCTGGGCGGCTATCGAGCCTGGCAGGACGGCATCGACGCGGTAGTCGCAAGTGGCGTTCCCACCGTCGTCGTCAGCGGCGAGCAGTCACCGGACGCCGAGCTGATGGGCCAGTCCACGACACCTGCGGGAGTGGCGCTGCAGTCACACGTCTACCTCGCGCACGGCGGCACGGAAAACCTTCGGCAGCTGCACGCGTTCCTGTCCGACACCCTGCTGATGACCGGCTACGGATTCGGGCCGCCGGTGACGGCGCCGAACTGGGGGGTGCTCGAGCGGCCGTCAACACATGCTGACGGGCCGACCATCGCCGTCCTCTACTACCGCGCGCAACATCTGGCAGGCAACACCGCGTACATCGAGGCCCTGTGCCGGGCAATCGAGGATGCCGGTGGGCGTCCGCTGCCGGTGTTCTGCGCGTCGCTGCGCACCGCCGACGCCGGGCTGCTCGACCTGCTCGGATCGGCCGACGCGATGATCACCACCGTGCTGGCCGCCGGTGGCGCCACCCCGGCAAGCGTCGGCGCGGGCGGCAACGATGACAGCTGGAACGTCGCGCATCTGGCCGCGCTCGATGTCCCGATTCTTCAAGGCCTCTGCCTGACAAGCTCGCGCTCGCAGTGGGCAAACAACGACGACGGCCTGTCGCCGCTCGACGTGGCGACACAGGTGGCTGTGCCGGAATTCGACGGCCGCATCATCACGGTTCCGTTCTCGTTCAAGGAGATTGACGACGAAGGACTGATTTCCTACGTCGCCGACCCTGAGCGATGCGCGCGCGTCGCAGGTCTGGCGGTGCGTCACGCGAAGCTGCGCGCGATCGCGCCCGAGGACAAGCGGGTGGCGCTCGTGTTCTCCGCATATCCGACCAAGCACGCCCGCATCGGAAACGCCGTTGGGCTGGATACGCCGGCGAGTGCGGTCGCGTTGCTGCGGGCGATGCGCTCTGCCGGGTACGCGGTCGGCGAGATACCCGGTGTGGATGCGGAGGACGGTGATGCGCTCATCCACGAGCTCATCGCGCGAGGTGGTCAGGACCCCGACTGGCTCACCGATGCTCAATTGGTCGGCAATCCAATTCGCATGTCCGCCAAGGATTACCAGGATTGGTTCGCCACGTTGCCTTCCGAGTTCACCGACGCGGTCGTCAAGCATTGGGGTCCGCCGCCCGGCGGACTGTTCGTCGACAACGGCGATATCGTCATCGCGGCGATGCAGGCCGACAACCTCGTGCTGATGGTTCAGCCGCCGCGCGGTTTCGGCGAGAACCCGGTGGCCATCTACCACGACCCCGATCTGCCGCCGAGCCACCATTATCTGGCCGCCTACCGCTGGATCGACGTCGGGTTCGGCGCGGATGCCGTCGTGCATCTCGGCAAGCACGGAAACCTGGAGTGGTTGCCGGGCAAGACGCTTGGGATGTCGGCGGCGTGCGGGGCCGACGCGGCGCTGGGCAACCTGCCGCTGATCTACCCGTTCCTCGTCAACGACCCGGGGGAGGGCACACAAGCCAAACGCCGTGCCCACGCGACGCTCGTCGACCACCTGATCCCGCCGATGGCGAGGGCCGAAACATACGGCGATATCGCCCGTTTGGAGCAACTGCTCGACGAACACGCCAACGTCGCCGCGCTCGACCCCGGCAAGCTGCCGGCCATCCGGCAGCAGATCTGGACGCTGATGCGTGCGGCGAAGATGGACCACGACCTCGGCCTCGACGAGCGGCCCGAGGACGACTCGTTCGACGACATGCTGTTGCACGTCGACGGCTGGCTGTGCGAAATCAAAGACGTCCAGATCCGCGACGGCCTGCACATCTTGGGTGAAAAGCCAACGGGTGAAGGCGAAGTCGATCTGGTGCTGGCCATCTTGCGGGCACGCCAGCTGTTCGGCGGTGAGCAGACGGTTCCCGGCCTGCGGCAGGCGCTCGGCCTGGCGGAGGACGGCAGCGACGATCGTGCCGACGTCGACGCGGCAGAATCGCGGGCACGTGAACTGGTCGCTGCGCTACAGAAGTCCGGCTGGGATCCCGACACCGTCGACACGCTCACCGACGATGCCGGCGTGGCCCGCATATTGAAATTCGCCGCCACGGAGGTGGTTCCGCGACTGGTCGGCACGTCGCGAGAGATCGACCAGATACTGCGGGCCCTGGACGGGCGGTTCATCGAGGCGGGACCGTCGGGGTCGCCGCTACGCGGCCTGGTCAACGTGCTGCCGACGGGACGCAACTTCTACTCCGTCGACCCGAAGGCGGTGCCGTCACGGCTGGCGTGGGAAACCGGTGTCGCGATGGCGGATTCGCTGCTGGACCGCTATCGCGACGACTACGGCCGATGGCCGAGCTCGGTCGGGCTGTCGGTGTGGGGCACCTCCGCGATGCGCACTTCAGGCGACGATATCGCCGAAGTGCTTGCGCTGCTGGGTGTTCGGCCCGTCTGGGACGACGCATCCCGGCGCGTCATCGACCTGGAGCCGATCTCGCTGACCGAATTGGGACGACCACGCATCGACGTCACCGTGCGCATCTCCGGCTTCTTCCGCGACGCGTTCCCGCACGTGGTCACGATGCTCGACGACGCGGTTCAGCTCGTCGCCGGTCTCGACGAGCCGGCGGAGGACAACTACGTACGTGCGCACGCCCAGGCTGATGTCGCCGACCACGGCGACCAACGGCGTTCCACCACACGCATTTTCGGATCAAAGCCGGGCACCTATGGGGCGGGCCTGTTGCAACTGATCGACAGCCGCAACTGGCGTGACGACGCCGACCTCGCGCAGGTCTACACCGCATGGGGCGGCTTCGCCTATGGTCGCGGGCTGGACGGTGCGCCCGCAGCGGACGATATGAATCGGCAGTACCGCCGGATCGCCGTGGCCGCCAAGAACACCGACACTCGCGAACACGACATCGCCGATTCCGACGACTACTTCCAGTACCACGGCGGCATGGTCGCCACCGTGCGTGCGCTGACGGGACAGGCGCCCGCGGCCTACATCGGCGACAACACCCGGCCCGACGCCGTGCGCACGCGCACGCTGTCGGAGGAGACCACGCGGGTGTTCCGCGCGCGTGTCGTCAACCCGCGCTGGATCAACGCGATGCGCAGGCACGGCTACAAGGGCGCGTTCGAGATGGCCGCGACCGTCGACTACCTGTTCGGCTACGACGCGACGGCGCATGTGATGGCCGACTGGATGTATGAGCGGCTGTCGGCGGAGTACGTGCTCGACGACGAGAATCGTAAGTTCATGGAGGAGTCCAACCCCTGGGCGCTGCACGGCATGGCGGAGCGATTGCTGGAGGCCGCCGGCCGCGGCATGTGGGCGCAGCCCGAGCAAGCCACTCTCGATGGGCTGCGCCAAGTGCTACTCGAGACGGAAGGCGAACTCGAAGGCTAGGTTGGGCGGGTGCCCGTCACCTTTGCCGACATCGCGAAATCCGAATACATCCTGCTGACCACGTTCACCAAGGACGGCCGCGCCAAGCCGACGCCGATCTGGGCGGCGCCCGACGGAGAACGACTGCTGGTGATCACCCAAGAGAAGTCGTGGAAGGTCAAGCGCATCCGCAACACGCCGCGGGTCACCCTTGCGGCCTGCGATATGCGCGGCAATCCCAAGAGCGAGACCATCGAGGCGACCGCCACGATCCTCGACAAGTCGCAGAACGGCGCCGTGTACGACGCGATCGGTAATCGCTACGGGCTCGTGGGCAAGACGTTTAACCTGTTTTCCAAGCTGCGCGGCGGTATGAAGAACAACGTCGGGCTCGAACTGAAGGCGGCATGACATGGCTCCGACATTCGACGACATCGCCAAGGCGAAATACATTCTGCTGACCACGTTCACTAAGGACGGCACGCCGAAGCCGACCGCGATCTGGGCCGCACCCGACGGCGATCGACTACTCGTGATCACCGAGCAGGACTCGTGGAAGGTCAGGCGGATCCGGAACACTCCGCGGGTCACGGTGGCGGTATGCGACCCGCGCGGCAACCCGAAGAGCGAGTCGATCGAAGCCGTCGCGCGCGTTCTCGACAAGTCCGAAGCCGGTGACGTGCAACGCGCGATCAACAAGCGATATGGCGTGCTCGGCTGGTTGTTCGGCGTCTACGTCAAGGTGCGTGGACTGGACAAGAAGAGCGTCGGCGTGGAGATCAAGGCCGCGTGACCGTGACCTTCGCTGACGTGGCCAATTCGAAGTACGGCGTCGTGGTGGGGGCGACTCGCTAGAAGAGGCGGCCCAACCGGTACACATTCAGCGGCACGCCCACCACGCTGAGTTGATTGATGATGTCCTCCAAGCGTTTTCGCGGGACATCCATCCGCCATTCGGGTAACAAGCCCGACAGGCACACCACGCCGGGTGCAAAGCTGACGCTCGTGAGCATCAGCTCGTGCGGAAGTTCGGGAAGCCGCACTGGGTAGGCCGGAGTGCGCGCAGGCAGTCTCCACCGTGAGTCGCGGAAGGCCATGGCGCGCGGTTTGAGCCAGAGCGTGGTGCCGTCGAGCTCGGCGTCCACCTCCAGGTTGCCGAGCATGGGCCGGCGTGCCAGTCGGAGCCGCGCAATGCCATCCGGGCCCACCTCGCCGGACAGTCGCGGGGCGGCCCAGGAAAACAGATCGTCGAGCACGGGCGCGGGTATCTCCAGCGTCAGCTCCACCGGCGCGGCCACCAGCACCGGGGGCGCGGTGGGCTTCATGTGCACGTTGTGCAACACGACGGTGGCCCGGTCGAACACGTTGTCGCCCCAGCGAATCTCACGCGCGGCGAGCCGCACGTCGTTGAGCTGGCCGACGGACAACCCGCGCACGTCAAGCCGCGAGTCGAACTCCGTGACCGTCAGCGTGAGGTCGCCCTCGTCGAGCCGAACGGCAAGTCGCCGTCCCACCACCAACCGCCGCACGGTCATGAACAGCGTCCGGTAGGCCGCGGCGGCGCCGCTGCTCACCGGCGCGACCGCCGCCGTCGACCACAGCGACGACAGCATGTCGATCGGCCGGAACGGGTCGAAGCGGCGCAGCGGGCGCGGACGCGTCATAGGGTCCAGCATCCGTCATCCGCCGTGCGGAGTGAAGCTGCCCAGCAGCGCGCGCATGGACTTGGCGACGGCGTGGCGGGTCTCGACGGGATCGGGGGAGTTCGCGATCAGCATTGCGCCGCGGGTCAGGGCCCCGAGCAGCAGCCGAGTGGCGGTTTCGGGGTCCTCCACTGTGATCGTGCCAGCTTTCGCGGCCGCCGTGAGCGCGTGCACGATCACGGCGTGGGCATAGCGCTCGTCGAGCTCGGTGTAGCGCGCCAGCCCAAGCACGGCCGGCCCGTCGACGATCAGGATGCGCTGCATATCCGGCTGCAGCACGCCGTCGAGAAATGCCTCGAAGCCGCGGGCGAGTTCGTCGACGCCGTCTGACGCGCCCTGCGCCGCCTGCTTCGACGCCTTCATCAAGTCGGTGTGCGCCTGCACGAACACAGCCTCGAAAAGCGCTGTCTTGGTGGGGAAGTGGTGATACAGCGCGCCCGTCGTGACGCGCGCCTCCCTGGCCAGGTCTTCGACCGACGTGGTCCGAAAGCCATGTTCGCCGAACAAGCGCCGACCGGCAGCGATCAAGGCCGCCCGGGTCTGCGCGACCTGCTCTGCGCGCAGCGAGGCGGGCTGTTCGGCCGCCGGGTCCGACATCTGAGGCTCCTATGCATTGAGACCGAGCATACCCTATTGACATAGTGATAATATGTGAAATAGTCGCTCTATGACATCAGCACCCGTCGATCTCCACGGGCCGGCCGAGGACACTCGCCGCGAGTACGGCCCAACGCTCAACGCCCTGCGGGACGCGGTATCCAGGACCGCCGACCTGTGGCGCAACATCGACCGGCCCGACGCTCTAGCGCCAGGTCTGATCTGGACCGCTGCCGAGACCGCTGCGCACGTCGTCGGTGACCTTCGTGACTACACCCAGGCACTGACACGTCATGCGAACGGCTATATGACCCATGCCAATCGGCCGATGGAGTCACCGTCGCGGCTGAGTGCCAAGGTCAACGCCAGACACCTGGAAGAGATCCCCGAGCGGGATCTGCATCGGCTCGCCGACATGCTCGAGCAGGCGGCCGCCACCTATCTGGACGTCGCGGCGTCGGCGGACACCCGTGCCCGGATTCCGACGCCGAACGGTCTTGTGATCGGCCCGTCGACGATGGCCGCGCTGCTGCTGGGCGAGCAACTCGTGCACGGCCTCGACGTGTCGCGCGCCGCTGGAAGGGAGTGGGCGGTCGCGCCTACCGATGCGTTGTTGGTGATTCCCGGCGTGCTGACCGTCGCGCCGCAATACCTGCGGCCGAAGAAGGCGGCCGGGGTGCACGTGTCCTTCGAGCTGCGCATGCGCGGCGGAGCGGGCTACCGGCTGGCCGTCCACGACGGCACGGCGATCGTCACCGCGGCGGGAGAGAAGGCCGACTGTGTCATCTCCGCGGAGCCGGTGGCGTTCCTGCTGCTGGGCTACGGGCGCATACCGCAGTGGTCTCCGGTGCTGCGCGGACAGCTGCGTCCGGGCGGCCGCAAGCCCTGGCTGGCGATGAAATTCGGCACGCTGCTGCACCGTCCGTAGCACGTATTGTGGGGGTCGATGACCTCCACCGACGAGCGCTTGCGCGAGGAGCGAACCTCCGTGGTAATCGTCGGCAGCGGATTCACAGGATTCGAGTGCGCCCGCCATCTGGCCCGAAGACTCCGCAAGCACAACGCAACGGTCGACATCTCGATCATCTCGCCGGTCGACTACATGCTGTACACACCGCTATTGCCTGACGTCGCCGGTGGCGTGGTCGACGCGCGTTTCGTCGCGATTCCGCTTGCCAATGCGCTTCGGGGTGTGCAGATGATTCGCGGCAGGGTCGACACCGTCGACTTCGACGGGCGCACGGTGATGTTCACCGATCCCGAAGAGCGTTCACGCGCATTGCCGTGGGATCGCCTGGTCCTGACGCCGGGATCGGTGACCAAACTGTTCGACGTGCCGGGGCTTGCAGAGCATGCGCGCGGGCTGAAGTCGACGGCCGAAGCGCTGTTCCTGCGTGATCACGTGCTCGAGCAGCTCGAGCTGGCCGACGTCGACGACGATGCCGGCCGGGCCGCGGCGCGCCGGACGATCGTGGTGGTCGGCGCGTCGTACTCGGGGACCGAATTGGCGGTTCAGTTGCGGGCGCTGGCCGATTCGGCGGCCAAGCAGATGAACTTCGATCCGGCCGCCGTGAAGTTCGTGCTGCTGGATCTGGCCGAGCAGGTCATGCCCGAGGTGGGGGAGAAGCTCGGAGCCGCGGCGATGCGGGTGCTCAAGGCGCGTGGCATCGATGTCCGGCTCGGCGTGACGCTGAAGGAAGTGCACGCCGAACATGTTGTGCTGAGCGATGATTCGCTGATTCGCACGCACACGGTCGCCTGGGTCACGGGTGTGACCGGCGCTCCGCTGATCGAAAAGCTGGGGTTGCCGACTGAAAAGGGTCGGCTGAAGGTGCAGACGGACCTGCAGGTGCCCGGGCATCCGGATGTGTTCGCCGCCGGCGATGCGGCCGCGGTGCCCGACGTGACGCAGCCGGGCAAGATCACTCCACCGACCGCGCAACATGCGACGCGGCAAGGAAAAGTGTTGGCGCGCAACGTCGCTGCCAGCCTTGGCTATGGCAGCCCGAAGCAGTACAAGCACCGCAACATGGGCCTGGTGGTCGACCTCGGTCCGCGCTACGCCGTCGCGAACCCTATGAACATCCAGTTGTCGGGGTACGCCGCCAAGGCAGTGACCCGCGCATACCACCTGTACGCGATCCCGCGGTTCGTCAATCGCTGGGCCGTGGCACTGGCGTATCTGACCGATGTGTTCTTCGACCGATCGGTGGTCTCGATGGGGCTGGCGTCGGAGGAGGACGCGCAGTTCGCGGCCAGCGAGGGCATCCCGATGCCCAAACCGGACTGATTCAAATCCCGCAGACCGGGAAAGCTACGCGCATGGCTACATATCGCGTGTTGAACCCGAAGGGCGATGTCGTCGACACGAAGGACATCGAGAGCGCCGACGACGCGCACGCCTGGTTCGTCGACCAAAAAGCCGACCCGGAACTGGGCTGGCGCATGGAAGTCAAGGCCGACGACGGCCATTGGGCGTTCTTCGATGACAGCGAGAGCGACCGCAAGTACTAGGGGACACGAGGACCGTCCGTCTTCAGAACGCCGTCGGATTCTTGTCCGTCGGCCCGTTTGCTCAGGCCACTAGCAGAACTCACTGACAGTTTGGCGCCACTTCTTCCGGTTATCCCCAGTCGCGATGTCGTCCACAGGTTTCGGGTCGTTGGTTTGATCGGAGCCGAACTCGTCCTACCCGGCCGCGATGATGACGGTATGTCCTTGATCGCATCGGCTGCTGTGGTGGTGAGTCCTGCTGAGCGTCTTGATGGGTTGTTTGACGAGCTGGCGGAGCTGGCCGGGCAACGTAATGCGATTGATGGGCGCATTGTCGAGATCGTCGCCGAGATCGATCGCGACGGGTTGTGCGGTATGACGGGGGCGCGGTCGGTGGCGGCGTTGGTGGCCTGGAAACTGGGCTTGTCATCGGCCAGTGCGGCCACGATCGCCACGGTGGCGCACCGTATCGAGGAGTTTCCCCGCTGCGCGGCGGGTATGCGTGAGGGTCGGTTGTCGCTGGATCAGGTCGGGGTGATCGCCGCGCACGCCGCCGATGGTTCTGATGAGCATTACGCCGAGTTGGCTGCGGTGGCCACGGTCAACCAGCTGCGGACGGCGGTCAAGCTGGAACCGCGACCCGAACCCGAACCCAAACCCGAAGCCGAAGCCGAAGCCGAAGTCGAAGCCGAGCCGGAGTGTGGGTCTGAACCGCAGGTCTCGATCACCAAAACCTGCGATGAACGGTTCACCTATTGGCGGATCACCTTGCCGCACCTGGAGTCCGCGAAGTTTGATGCGGCGTTGGCGTCGCATCGTGATGCGCTGATCGCCGAGTACAAACGCGGCCACGGCGACAGCGCATCGGACCAGAGACCGCCGTTTCCGGGCACCGGTGCGGCGTTTATGTGCCTGGTGGAGGCGGGGTGGGATGCCGAGGTGGCGCGCCGCCCGCACGGGCAGCACACCACGGTGGTGGCCCACGTCGACGTGGAACAGCGCATCGCCGCGCTGCATCTGGGTCCACTACTGTCCGATGCCCACCGCCGGTATTTGACGTGTGATGCCACTTGTGAAGTGTGGTTTGAACGCGACGGGCAGGTAATCGGTGCCGGGCGGGCGACCCGGTTGATTAATCGGCGGCTGCGCCGCGCCCTGGAGCACCGCCACCGCACGTGTGCGGTCCCCGGTTGTGGTGCCACGCGGGGTTTGCATGCTCACCACATCCGGCACTGGGAAGACGGCGGGGTCACCGAGTTGTTCAACCTGGTGCTGCTATGCCCATATCACCACCGGCTACACCATCGCGGTGTCATCACCATCACCGGACCCGCAGACGCCCTATGCGTCACCGACAGCTCCGGTCGACGGCTCAGCGCCGCCTCGCTGGCCCGGCCACCGACGAAACCCCCGCCCGCGGTCGCACCGTGCCCCGGGCCCACCGGCGAACGCGCCGACTGGTGGTGGTACCAACCCTTCCAACCCCAACCACCACCCACCACCAACTAAGCAGCTCACCGCGGTCCGTCGCCACCATTCCCTGAACCTACAGTGACGCAAGCGAATTCACCGGACCGGTAGGCTGGCCGACGTGCCCAAGCTCAGCGCAGGTCTGCTGCTTTACCGAGTCGTCGACGGCGTTGTCGAAGTGCTGATCGGGCATCCCGGCGGCCCGTTCTGGGCACGCAAAGACGACGGCGCGTGGTCGATCCCGAAGGGGGAGTACCTCGAAGGCGAAGACCCGTGGACCGTCGCGCAGCGGGAATTCGAAGAGGAACTCGGCAAGACTCCGCCCGACGGGCCCCGCATTGACTTCGCACCACTCAAACAACCCAGCGGAAAGCTCATCACCGCCTTCGCCGTCCGCGGCGACCTCGACCTCGACGGAACGTTTAGCAACACCTTCACGCTCGAATGGCCGAAGGGATCCGGGAACATCAAGGAGTATCCCGAAATCGACCTCGTCGGTTGGTTTCCCGTCGACCAAGCGCACGAGAAACTGCTCAAGGGTCAGCGCCCGCTGCTCGACCGCCTCATGGATGCTCTCGAAGGCGGCGAACCGGACGCGTCTCGATAGCGTTGATGGTGAGCGCCCGGCCATGGATACGCCAGCCGCCGCGGGTGCGCTGGTACTCGTCGTCATAGCGCAGATGCCACACCAGGTCACTCGCTTGCCCGTCGGTGACGGTCCAATGATGTGCGATGCAGGTGATGCGCCCCAACGCGTAATCCGCGTTGTCGCCCGGCGCGTATACCTCGCCGACAATCGCATGCTCGGTCCGCGCCACCGCCGCAAGCGCTCCCATGGCGGCGCGCACACCGTCTCGTCCGTGCTCATGACGCACGGGCTCCAACGCCCGCGGCGGATCAGGCAGCCGCAATTCTGCTGTCTCAGTGAACAATTCCACCACGTCATCGAATCGACGGTCGTCCACAGCCGACGCATACACGTGGACAAGGTCGCTCAACGCCAACCGGTCGAACGCGTTCAGACTCATGACGTCAGTCCCAGCCTCTGTGCACACGCCGAAACGCGATCGCAAGCTTCCCCGATGTCACCGATCATCGGCATCGCCAACACCACGCGGTCAGCACCCAGCGCCGCGAGCTTATCAGCGCGGTCGGCGTCGATCTTCGTCACCAGATGTCCCAACGACAGCTCCAGGCTGTCCGGGTCACGGCCGGCTCGCCTTGCCTCCTCGCGCATTAACGCGATCAAGTCCGTGAGCTCGGATCCGCCGACGCCGAGCGGCTGAAAGCCGTCACCGAGTCTGCCTGCCCTGCGCGCCGCCGCGCGGCTGTGGCCGCCGATGTGAATCGGCACGCGCCGCACAGGTTTGGGATAGCACGCAGCATTCGAGAAGTCGAAGAACTCACCGTGAAACGTTGCCCCTTCCGGGTGCTCATCCCACAGCAGCCGCATCACCTCGAGTTGTTCGTCTGCGCGCCGCCCGCGACTGGCGAAAGGTGTACCGCACGCCTCGATCTCCTCCTTCAGCCATCCCATGCCCACGCACAGCCGAAGCCGTCCTCCCGACAACGCATCCACCGTCGCCACCCGCTTGGCCAACACCACGGGATGGTGGTTGGGCAAGACAAGCACGCCCGTCGCCAGTTCGAGCCGCGACGTGACGCCGGCCAGAAATGCCAGCAGGTCAAGGGGATCCGGTACCGGACAGTCCGCGGACAACTCCACGCGCCCGGAGGCGTCATAGGGGTATACGCTGCTGTACTCCGTCATCAGCACTGTGTGCTCGACGACGACCAGTGATTCGAAACCGCATGCCTCGACATGGCGCGCGAACGCGACCATCCACTCCGGGTCGGCGGTGACACCGGCCGCGACCGGAGCTATGACAGCGTATTTCACGGCAGCCCAAGGTTGCTGCGGCGGATTTGTTCACGGCACCGCAGCCATGTCTGGTGGGTCTGCTGCATGCACACGCGCACGGGCGACTCCTCTTCGATAGGCGCAGGCTCTTCGGTCGGCTCGGTCGTGACCGTTGGGCTCGGAACATCGCCCTGGTTCAGTGACCAGATCGAGGCGCCGGTGGTCTGAAGCGTCGAGCAATATGCGGTGGCGCCGTCGGCGGTCGTCGCGGTGCTGCCCACCGGCGAGCACCTGGCACCGATGACCGCCACGGGTGGCTGCACTGGCTCCGGCGGCGGAGGCAATGGCGTGAAGGGTGGTGACGTCACCACCCGCGAGGTCGCAGTGGTCGGCTGGGCGGTCGGGGTCGCCGATTCTGGACGGTCGGCGCGACGAAACTCCATGAGCGCCACCGCAACCGCCGCGACGAGAAGCACCGCCAAGACCGCGGGCACTATGACGCCGGCCCGCAACAAGGATCGCTTGGGCGCGCCCAGTGCGGGCGCGAACGTCGTGCCACCTTCATCCGCCGAGGGCGCCGCGCCAAGCCGGTGGCCGAGCGCGCGGGCGAAGTCGGCGCACCGCTCGAACCGATCCTTCGGGTCCTTCGACAGCGCCTTGGCCAGCACCGGGTCGAGCGCGGAAAGCTCCGGACGGCGGTCACCGATCGCCGGCGGCGACGCGGACAGGTGCTGGCTGATCACCACGGCGGGATTCGAATTCTGGAAAGGCGGCGAGCCGGTCAGCAGGTGAAACGCGGTGGCCGCCAACGCATATTGATCGGCTCGGCCGTCGAGCTGTTGACCCATCAGCTGCTCTGGCGCGGCGTATGACACGGTGCCGACGGTCATGTTGGTCGCCGTCAGCCCGCTGATGTCGTTGACCCAGCGGGCAATGCCGAAGTCAGCCAACAGGATTCGCCGGTCGACCGATTCGGGATTGGCAACCAGGATGTTGGCCGGTTTGACGTCGCGGTGCAGCAGGTTGCGCTGGTGAGCGTAGTCCAGCGCATCGGCCATCGCGCTGATGATCTCGGCGACGTCTTGCTGCGGCATCCCGTTCGGATAGCGCTCCCGCAGCAGGCGCGCCGCGTCGGTGCCTTCCACGTAGTCCATCGAGATCCACAGCTGGCCCTCGAACTCGCCGCGGTCGTGCACGCCGACGATGTGCGGATGCCACAGCGTGGCCGCGATGTCGGCTTCGCGGTTGAACCGTTCGCGGTATTCCTTGTCCGCCGACACCGAAGCGGGCAGGACCTTTAGCGCATCCCGACGGGGCAGCCGCGGATGCTGCGCCAGGTAGACCTCGCCCATGCCGCCGGAGCCGAGCAGCCGCAGGACGGTGTAACCGGCGAACGTCGCACCATCGGCCAACGGCATGGGCGAATAGTACGAGACCCGGCTACAAGTCGAGCGTGAGTTGCGAGCCCTCTGCGGCCCGCGAGATGCAGACCAGCATCATGCCGTCCTCGCGTTCGGGGTCGGTGAGCAGCGTGTCGCGATGATCCACGGCTCCGCTGAGCACGCGAGTGCGGCATGTTCCGCAGAAGCCCTGCCGGCAGGAGTACGGCGCGTGCACCCCGGCCCGGCCCAGTGCCGACAGCAGCGTCTCGTCAGCCCCAACCGCCACGGTCTGGCCCGTCGACGCCACCGACACCGTGAATGGCTTGCCGTCGATCACCGGCGGTGCGGCGAACCGCTCGAAATGCAGCTCGACGTTGCCCCGGCCGGCCAGCGCTGACCTGATGCCGGTCAGCATCGGCGCAGGCCCACACGCATACACCGCGGTGCCGTCGGGACAATCGCCAAGCAGCTCCGATGCGGTCGGCAGACCGTCGACGTCGTCGGTGCGGATCTGCACCTGCTCGCCGTATCGAGCGACCTCGTCGACGAACGGCAGACTCGAAAGGCTGCGCCCGGCGTAGACCATCGTCCAGTCGACGCCGAGGCGCGAAGCCAGACCCAGCATCGGCAGGATCGGCGTGATCCCGATTCCGCCCGCGATGAACCGGAAGCGCCGCGCCGGCGAGCCGAAACCAGGAACGGTCAGGGGAAACGCGTTACGCGGGCCGTGCGTCGTCACCGTCGCCCCGACGCTCAGGTCGTGCATCTCGATCGAACCGCCGCCGCCGTCGGGGATGCGCCGCACTGCGATGCGATACGCATCCTGACTGTCCGGGTCTCCGCACAGCGAGTACTGCCGCTGCAGGCCGCTGGGCAGATGAATGTCGATGTGGGAACCGGGATGCCAGCGCGGCAGCCGTCCACCGTCGGAGCGCCGCAAACGCAGCGCTATCACGTCCTGATCATGGGCGACGATCTGACGGTCTGCCACCGTCAACGCGATGGTGCGATCGGGTTCGGGCGGCGGCGACATCCGACGGATCGCACCCGATATCGCCCACAGCCCCGTCAGCGCGGCATCGGCGAAACCCAGCAGCACGTCGTGACGGGAGCGGCCCGAGGCGCTCGGGGGCGCCTGACGGTACCGATCGAGCAATCCCATCAAAGATGCGCGGCGCGGGCTGCGGGAGAAGTGGCGAGGTAGGCGACGGCCTGAGCCGTCGAACCCATCTCTTCCGGCGTGAAGCCGGGCCGGAAGTACATCAGCGTGTTCGAGCCAAACAGCTTGCGGTACTTAGGAAGTAGCCCGAGCTTCGAGTCGGCCATCCTCAGCCGGGTGAACTTCCACCAACCGATGTCGGTGTTGGGATCGGTCTTGACCAGGTACCAGGCTGCGCGCTGGAAGAACACGAAGATCATCACCACCGCCATCATCATCGCCCGAATCCGGTCGACGTAGCTGTCGTGGAAGTACACGGCGACGTCGTGGGCCACGTTGTGGTGTTCGACTTCTTCGCTGCCATGCCAGCGAAACAGGTCAACCAACGTCGGGTTGGCGCCGTGGTCGTCCCATGCGCAGTTCAGCGCGAAATCGCCCATGACGGCGGTGTAGTGCTCGATGGCCGCGATCAGCCACAGCCGGTCACACAGGTGGTTGAGCCTCCGCTTGGGATCGGTGGAAGTCGTTGGGGCCAGCATCTTTTCGAAGACGTACTCGATCTGGTCGAGTATCGGCGCGGGGTCGATGCCGTTGACTTCCATGTAGGAGTGCAGCATCTGCTCGTGGATGTCGGCATGGGTGGCTTCCTGTCCGATGAAGCCCCGCATGTCGTCGGCCAGCTTCGGGTCTTTCACCAGCGGCAGTGCCTCGTTGAAGGTGTCGACGAACCACCGTTCCGCGGCGGGCAGCACGACGTTGAGCAGGCTCACGACATTGCTGGCCACCGGGTGGCCGGGAATCCAGTGCAAACCGATGTCGGTGACGTCGAAATGGACCTTGCGGGCCTGGATCTGCACGGGCCCGGGATCGACTTCGTTGTCGAAACGGTGCGGCCTCAACATGCCTGTGGAGTCTAGCGAAGTACGTGGGAACGGAGGTTTCAGGTTTTGGCGGTTCGTCAATACGACCCGCATGGCGGGAATGGGCGACGTCGTGCAGTGGGCCAGACACCAGGTCACCAGCCGCGTCCCGAAAGCCGATCTCGATCAGCGCGACCCCGACTACATCCGTGACCAGCTGCCGGGATTGTGGCTGCTGGCGTCGCTGTACTTCCGCGCCGACGTGCGCGGGCTGGACCGGATCCCCGCCGAGGGCCCTGTGTTGCTCGTCGGCAACCACAGCGGCGGCAACGTCCCGCCCGACACGTTCGTCTTCACGCTGGCGTTCTGCTCGTACTTCGGAGTCGAGCGGCCGTTCTATCAACTTGCCCACAACCTCGTCGTCTCCGCGCCGCCTCTCGCGTCGCTGCGCAAGTTCGGCACCGTTGCCGCTAACCACGAAAACGCCCGGCTGGCACTGGAATCCGGCGCCGCGCTGCTCGTCTATCCCGGCGGCGACTACGAGGTGTTCCGCCCGTTCTGGGAACGGCACAAAGTCGACTTCGGCGGTCGCAAGGGCTACGTGCGTCTTGCTCGGGAGGCCGGCGTACCGATCGTGCCGATCGCAAGCGTCGGCGGCCAGGAGAGTGTGCTGTTCCTCAGCCGGGGTCAGTGGCTGGCGAAGTTGTTGATGGTCGACAAGCTGTTGCGCCTGAAGAGCGTGCCGATCGGGCTGGCCCCGCCGTGGGGCCTGGTGATCAGCGACCTCACCGGCCATATCCCGCTGCCGGCCAAGATCGTCGTCGAGGCGCAGGACCCGATCGACGTCGATGGCGACGACGACGTGGTGCACAAGAAGGTCGTTGAGAGCCTGCAGGCTGGCGTGGACCGGCTGGCGGGCGAACGTCGATTCCCGGTGATCGGCTGATGCGTGTCCAACGGCAGTGCGTCATCGACGCCGACCGCGACACTGTATGGAAGGTCGTCAGCGACCCGCTCTGCTATCCGGAGTTCATGGCCAGCCTGGAGCGCTGGGAGACGCTGACCGAGGGACCCGCGCGGCTGGGCGCGCGCTACACCGTGCACTGGAAGGTCGGTTCGGTCCCGATCGGCGGGGTCGTCGAGGTCATCGAGTTCGATCCTGCGCGTGAGCTGGCGTGGATCGGGATCACGGGGGTGTCGCTGCGCGGGCGGTTCAGGCTGCGAGATTGCGACGACGGCCGCACCAAGCTGACCTTCCGCCTGGCTTACGAATCGGCGGGTGGCTTGCTCGGCCTGATCGCCGATCGGGTCGCGGCCCGGCAGGTGGGCCGCAATATGACCGAGACGCTGAAGAACCTGCGCCGAATGGTCGAGGCTTAGCCGGCCCCCGCGCCAGGAGCGCCCTGAATCGGCACCACCGGGGTAGGCGTCACCGTCGTGATGCCGTTGGAGCCGACGGTCGGACCGCCGGCAGGCGTCTGGCTCGCGATCATGTCGGCCGCCTTCTGGCTGCAGTCCAGCATCAGCAGCATCCGGCCCTGCGAGGTCATCTTCTGCTGATCGACCAGGCACTGCGACTGCGGCAGCACACTGCCGAACGAGCCGCCGAAGTACGCCTTGACGCCCTCACTCTTGAGGATCTGCAGTGCCTTCTGGTACTGCTCCCCGACGACGTTGTAAGAGCTCATGTCCGGCGCCGGCTGCGAGAGGGCAACACCTGCGCCGATCACGGCGGCCGAGCCGGCGACCACGAGGCCACCGCTGAGCACTACGAGCTTCTTCACGTGATCTCTCCTAGGTCGGTGCGGTGCGAACATATCGCAGCGGTGACAAATGTGAAACCGGAGATCAGGCCTCAGGCGTTACACCGGCGGGTGGACGATCCGGTTCATCGCTTCGGCCAGCGCGGCGGCTCGAGGGTCGGTGAAAACATCCTCTAGCAGCAGTTTCTTGCCATCGGGCCCGCTCAGCGGGACCCGCCAATTCGGGTATTCGTCGGTGGTGCCCGGCTGGTTCTGGGTCCGCAGGTCCCCGACGACGTCGGCCAGTGACAGGGCGAGCAGTTTGGACGGTGTGCGGCCCAGATATCGGTACAGCGCGAGAACGATGGAGTCGACGCCAGTGCCGTCTACATCGTCGCCGAGCAGTCCGACTCGGCGCAGCTCGGCCAGCCACGCGGCCTGTTGCTGCTGGTCAGCGGCCAGTTCCTCGGTCGCGGGTCGGGTCAGCAGCCCCAGCTTCTCCCGCAGCCGCACATGCTCGCCCGCGAGGTAGCCGGCGGTCGGCGGCAGGTCGTGGGTGGTGACCGACGAGAGGCAGTACTCGCGCCACCGCTCACCAGGCAGCGGACCGCCGTCTCCGTCGCGGTCGGCCTCGAACCACAGGATCGACGTGCCGAACAGCCCGCGTTCGTGCAGGTAGTCCCGCACCCAGGGCTCCACCGTGCCGAGGTCCTCGCCGACGACGACGGCCCCGGCGCGGTGCGCCTCCAGCGCGACGATGCCGATCATCGCCTCGTGGTCGTAGCGCACATAGGTGCCCTCGGTCGGCGGCGATCCCTTCGGGATCCACCACAGCCGGAACAGCCCGATGATGTGGTCGATGCGCACGCCGCCCGCATGCCTCAGCACGGCGTTGACCAGCGCCCGAAACGGCGCGTATGCCTGGTCGACCAGCTGATCGGGCCGCCACGGCGGCTGCGACCAGTCCTGGCCCAGCTGGTTGAACTCGTCGGGCGGCGCGCCCGCCGTGACGCCGAGCGCCAGCACATCCTGCAGAGCCCAGGCATCGGCGCCGTTGGGATCCACGCCGACGGCGAGGTCGTGCATCACGCCAAGGTCCATGCCGGCCTGCACAGCGGTCGCCTGCGTGGCGGTGAGCTGGTCGTCGAGCTGCCACTGCAGCCAGCGGTGAAAGTCGACGGTGTCGGCGTGCGCGGCGGCGAATTCCTTGACGGCGGCGTTGGCCGGGTGCTGCAGTTCCTCCGGCCATTGGTGCCAGTCGTTGCCGTACTCCTCGGCCAGCGCGCACCAGGTGGCGAAGTCGTCGAGGCTCGACCCTTCGCGGGCGCGGTAAGCGGCGTATGCGAGCTCGCGGCCTGCCGATCGCGGCACGAGGTAGACGCTTTTCAGCGCGGCACGTTTGGCCTTCCATGCGGCGTCGCGGTCGATGCGGTCCCGCCGGCCGGCGCGGGCCTGGAGCTTGGCACGCGCGTCACGGATGCGCCCGCGCTGGCGGACGTAGGCGAACTCGGGGATCGCCTCCACGCGCAGATACAGCGGGTTGACGAACCGTCGCGACGTCGGCAGGTACGGCGAAGGCTCCATCGGCGGAGTCGGCGCGGCCGCGTGCAACGGGTTGACGAGCACGAAGCCGGCGCCGTGCTGCGAGGCTGACCACACGGCGAGGTCGGCCAGGTCAGTCAAATCGCCTGTGCCCCAGGATCTTTGCGACCGAACGCTGTATAGCTGTGTGGCCAGGCCCCATGAACGGCTGGATCCGAGCCTGGCGGGCAGCTCCAGCGAAGCGGGGGAAACGATGACCACCGTGCTGGTGTCGGAAGAGCCGACCTGAAGGTGCAATTGGTGATATCCGATCGGCAGGTCACTCGGCAGTTCGAAGGTGGCCTCACCAATCAACCGGCCGTTCAGATCATAAGGCGCCCTGTTGTTTTCGAGCTGCCGCAGGCCGGTCCGAACGCTGCCGTCCTCCAGCCGGATCCACAGTCCGACGGGATCGCCGTGGGTGACGTGCACCCAGAACGACGACGCGATGCCGTGGCGCGCCACCACTGTGGGCGGCAGTGGCCGGGCCCAGTAGTCGCGATCGTGTCCGGTAAGGGCGGCTGCCCGCTCGCCCTCGGTCGCGGCGGCCACGCCGAGTGCGTCGAGCACCGCGATCAGCGTGGAGTCCGCGACCGGCGTGCGCCGGCCCGTCCAGTCTTCGAATTCCGTTGCGACGCCGTAGCGGCGGGCCAGCTCGACCAGCGATGCGGGCAGGTCAGTCATGGGAGCAATCTTGCACGTTCTCAGTCCACATCGCGGATCAACAAGTCGTCCCAGGTATCGCGTCGCACCACGAGCCGCGGATACCCATTGCGCGCGAAGATAACCGGCACGCGCCTGGCTCCGTTGTACTGGTTGGACATCGTGTAGCAGTACGCGCCGGTGACGGGCACCGCCAGTAGGTCGCCGACGTTGGGGTCACGCAGCGGGACTCCGTCGACGAGCTGATCGCCGGATTCGCAATGGCGGCCCACCACGCTGACCATCTCGCCACCGCCGACCCGGTTGACGATCGTCGCCTCGAAGCGCTGACCGGTCAGCGACACCTCGAGGTTGTCGCCCATGCCGCCGTCGACCGCGACGTGGACGACGACACCGCGCTTGACGGTGGTCACGCGGTAGATGGTGCATGCACTGTTGGCCACCATGCTGCGGCCGGGCTCGACGATGATGCGGGCGCCTTCGGGCAGCAGCGCCTTGGCCTGAGCGATCATCGCGTCGACGTAGTCGTCGAGGCTCGGTGGATGCTCGTCGTAGGTGTAGCGCACGCCGAGTCCGCCGCCGAGGTCGTAGACCTCGAAGGTGCCCAGCTTGGCGATGGGTTCGACGGCGGCGGCGAGTTGTTCGACGTTGAGCAGCTGGGAGCCGACGTGGGTGTGGACGCCGTCGAGGCGCAGTTTGGCGCTGCGTTCGATCCGCGCGATCGCTTGACGCGCATCGTCAGGCGACAGCCCGAACTTGGATCCGGCATGGCCGGTCGCCTGCGACGCATGCGTGGCGGCTTCGACGCCGGGGATGACGCGCACGAGGCACGGCTGGACGTGGCCGCGGGGCACTAGGCGCTCGAGCCGGTCGATGTCGTCGAAGTTGTCGACCACGATCAGGCCGACGCCGTTCGCGATGGCCATCACCAGTTCTTCGTCGGACTTGGCGTTGCCGTGCAGCACCAGCCGATCAGGGTTGGCGCCGGCTTTGAGCGCGGTCAGTATCTCGCCGCCGCCCGCGACGTCGAGGTGAAGCCCTTCCTGGACCATGACCCGCTGAACGGCCGTGCACGGGAACGACTTTGACGCGAACGCCACGTCGCATCGTGGCCATCGGCTGCGGAACGTAGACAGATAGTCGCGCGCCCGCTGCCGTAAGGCGTCTTCGGCCACCACGATCGCTGGCGTGCCGAACTGCTCGGCGACGTCGTCGAGCCGGCACCCGCCGACCACCAGCGTGCCGTCGCCGTCGAGCCTCGTCCCTGGCGGGAAGAGGCCGATCAACTCCTCGGTCTCGCTCGTGGGTAGGGAATGCACGGCCCCAGCGTGCCACTTGACGAGCATGAACTCACGGCCATAGTCTGTCTGTAATGATCCCTACAGAGACGCGGCCGACGAAGAAGCAGCAGCAGGGCGAACAATCCCGCGAGCTGATCCTCGACGCCACCGAGCGGCTGATGGCCACCCGCGGCTACGCCGCCACGTCGATCAGCGATATCCGCAAGGCGTGCGGGCTGCCGCCGAGCTCGATCTACTGGCACTTCGGGTCCAAGGAGGGCGTGCTGGCCGCGGTCATGGAACGCGGCGCCGAACGATTCTTCGCGGAGATCCCGACCGATGGCAGCGCCGAACGGCGGCTCGACGTGCTGGCGCACCTGCAGTCGCAGCATCCCGACTTCCTGCGGCTGTTCTACATGCTGTCGCTGGAACGCAGCGGCGATCCGGCCGTCGCCGAGGTGGTGCGCCGGGTGCGCGACACCGCGATCGAGCGGTTCCGCGACGGCATCACCGCGATGCTGCCCCCAGGCACACCGGCGGCCAAGGCGAAGCGAGTCATCGCCGAACTCACCGCTTTCGCGGTCGCGCTGTCGGACGGTGTGTTCTTCGCCGAGCACCTCGAGCCAGACTCGACCGACGTCGAACGGATGTATCGGCGGCTGTGGCAAGCGCTCGCAACGCTCGTACCGATTGCCTTGGAGGACAAGTGAACACACGAACCGCCATCGTCACAGGGGCCAGCAGGGGCCTCGGATTGGAATGCGCCCGCGAGCTGCTGGCCAAGGGCTGGCACGTCGTTCTCGCGGTCCGCGACGTCAACCGCGGCGCCGACGCGGTTGGCCAACTGGGCGAGCCGGATCGCTGCACGGTCCTCGAGATGGACCTCGCATCGCTGCGCTCGGTGCGCGAGTTCATCCGAAACGTGCGGGGAGCCGGCTTGCCGCCCATCCACGCGGTGGTGTGCAACGCGGGCGTGCAGGTGGTGTCGGGCACCGAGACCACCGAAGACGGCGTCGAGATGACGTTCGGCGTGAACCACCTCGGCCATTTCGCGCTGGTGCAAGGCATTCTCGACGACCTGGCCCGGCCCGCGCGCATCGTCGTGGTCAGCAGCGGCACGCACGATCCGGCCAAGCGCACCGGCATGCCCCATCCGCGCTACACCTCGGCCGCCGATCTCGCGCTGCCCGCCGGGGCGCCCACCGCTGAGGACGGCAGGCGCCGCTACACCACCTCGAAACTGTGCAATGCGCTCTACACGTACGAGCTGGACCGCCGCCTCGGTCACGGCGGACAGGGAATCACCGTCAACGCGTTCGATCCGGGCCTGATGCCCGGATCGGGCCTGGCACGTGACTATCCGCCGCTGCAGCGGCTGGCGTGGCGCTATCTGTTACCGGCCCTTCGCGTGCTGCCGGGTGTGCGCAGCACCCGAGCGTCGGGCCGCCTCCTCGCCGCGCTGGCGGCCGATGACCGATTCGACGGCGTCACCGGCGAATACTTCTCCGGCCGCACCGCAATCAAGTCTTCGGCCGACTCCTATGACCGCGGCAAGGCGCTCGATCTGTGGGAGACCAGCGAGCGATTGCTGGCGCATGTGACCAAGTAGTGTTGCGTGAATGGCGCTGCGGCAGGCCCGGATCGCGACCGCGGCGCTGTTTCTGACCAACGGCGCGCTGTTCGCCAACCTGTTGCCGCGCTACCCGGAGATCAAAGCGGACCTGCATCTGTCCAACTCGGTCTACGGCGCGGCGATTGCCGCGTTCTCTGGCGGGGCGCTCGTGGCCGGTCTGGCGGCGGCGACGTTGATCCGGCGCTACTACTCGTCGCGGGTCGCGGTCGTCGGAACCGTCGGCATCGCCGTGTTTGTTGTCGTCGCGGGCCTGGCCACGACGCCCCTCGTCCTGGCTGCGGCGTTGTTCGTCGCCGGCGCGTCCGACGCGATCACCGACGTCGCGCAGAACGCACACGGGCTGCGGGTGCAGCGCAATTACGGCCGGTCGATCATCAACTCGTTGCATGCCGTATGGGCGGTCGGCGCGATCGTCGGCGGGTTGATGGGCGCGGGTGCGATCGCGTTGCACATCTCTCGCGCAACGCATCTGACGGTCGCGGCGGTCGTGTTCAGCGCGGTGGTCGCCGTCGCATACCCGTATCTGCTGCGCGGTCCTGACCACGACGAGCACGCGTCGGCGCGGGCCGCGGACGGGGGAGGCGCCGGCGTCGCCGTGTATGCGACCCTCGTCGCGCTGGTGGTCATCGCGATCGCAGGGGCTACCGTCGAAGACGCCGGAAGTTCCTGGGCCACATTGTATTTGCGCGACAGCCTCGGCGCGCCGGGCCCGGTGGCGGCATTCGGATATGTCGCGTTGGTCGGATTCATGTTCATCGGCAGGATGATCGGTGACCGGCTCGTCGACCGGTTCGGCGAGCGCTCGGTGGCACGCGCCGGCGGGTTCATCGCCGCCGCGGGAATGGGCGCCGCGCTGGCGTTTCCGACCGTGCCCGGGACCATCGCGGGCTTCGCCGCGGCCGGCTTCGGTGTCGCGACGCTGATACCGGCCGCGATGCACGGCGCGGATCAACTGCCCGGCATGCGTCCTGGCACGGGGCTGACCGCGGTGACGTGGCTGATGCGGGTCGGATTCTTCGGCGCACCGCTGATCGTCGGGGTCATCGCCGACGCGACCAGCCTGCGCGTCGGCCTGCTCTCCGTCCCGGTGGCCGGCTTGCTGGTGATCGCGCTATCGGGCGCGCTCAGCGCACGGCGCCTGCCATCTCGATCGTGAGTACGCCCGCGATGATGAGCGCGATACCGGCGGCCATCGTCCAGGTCAGCGGCTCAGCGAACAGGAAACGGGCCAGGATCGCGACCAGCGCGACGCCGCACGCCGTCCACACGCCGTAGGCGATGCCGACCGGCATACCCAGCCCCAGCGACACCCACAGCAGATAGAACGACGCGGCGTAGCCGGCGATGACGGGTACCAGCCAGGCCTTCCTGCGGAAGCCGTCAGAGGCGCGCAGTGACAGCGTCGCGACGACCTCGATCAGAATCGCGCCGGTCAGCGCCCACCACATCACGATTCGTCGGCTTCGGCGGGCTGCGAACCGAATTCGACGAGCAACACACCGGCGATGATCAACCCGATGCCCGCCGCGATCGGCCATGTGAAGCGGTCCCCGAACAGCAGTGCGGCCAGAACGGCGGTTCCCGCCGTGCCCAACGCACCCCAGATGCCGTACGCAACACCGACGGCCATTCCGGTACGCAACACCATCGTGAGCAAGACAAAGGCGCCGACATATCCCGCGACAACCACGACGAGCCAGGCCGATTGGTCTTGGGAAGCCCGCAAAGACAAAGTCGCCGCAACTTCGATCAAGATGGCTGCGGCCAGCAGCGCCCACTTGCGCACCGGGCGAGAGTAGCCGACCGTCGCGGTGGAGCAGTCTTCCGCGGCACCGGGGTCGCAGGTGGCGCAGTTTAGCGCTGGCAGCCCGTACGATCGTCCCGATGGCAAACGCAGGCGCGGTGGTCGACACCGGTTACGGGCCGATCCGTGGAAGCGACGACGGCCGCGTAAAGGTGTGGAAAGGCGTGCCGTATGCCGCCGCCCCGACCGGCGACCGGAGGTGGCGGGCGCCCGAACCTCCGAAGCCCTGGCGCGAGGTCGCCAATGCGACCCGGTTCGGACCGGTCTGCCCGCAACCGGTCGAGCCGCGGATTCCCATCGACCTTGGGGCGCCACAAGGTGAGAACAGCCTGACCCTCAACGTTTGGGCATCCTCGGACACCGCCGCGGGCGACCGCAAGCCGGTGATGGTGTGGATTCACGGCGGCGCCTACATCTTCGGTTCGGCGAGCCAACCGCTTTACGACGGCACGGTCTTGAGTGCTGACGGCGAGGTAGTGGTCGTAACGATCAACTATCGCGTCGGGGCATTCGGATTCCTTGACTTGTCGACGTTTTCGACGCCCCAACGACGCTTTGACTCCAACCCAGGCTTGCGGGACGTGATCCTGGCCTTGCAGTGGGTGCGCGACAACATCGCCGCATTCGGCGGGGACCCCGACCGGGTGACACTATTCGGCGAATCGGCGGGCGCGGGCATCGTCACCACACTGCTGACCACCCCGGTCGCGGCCGGGCTGTTCAGCGCCGCGATCGCCCAAAGCTCACCCGCCACGTCGGTGTACGACACCGTCCGTGGCCGGCGGGTCGCCGAAGAGTTCCTCGACACTCTGGGCGTGGCGCCCGACGGCGTCGATCGGTTGAGTGAGGTGCCGGCCGAAGCGATCGTGGCGGCCTCGCGGGCACTGTTCAACGACGTGCCACTGCGCAGCCCTGGACTGCTGGCCTTCGCGCCGATCGTCGACGGCGACCTCGTGCCCGACTATCCGGTCAAGTTGGCACGCGAAGGCCGTTCCCATCCGGTGCCGTTGGTCATCGGCACCAACAAGCACGAGGCCGCGCTGTTCAAGTGGATGAAGTCGCCGCTGATGCCGATCACGCCGCATGAGATCCGGCGGATGTTCGCCGAGATGGCCGCCGAACAACCCGACGTGCAACTGCCGACGGAAGAGGCGATCGGGGCCGTCTACCGCAGCAGGCGCACCAAGACCAGGGGGATGGGCGTCGCGCGCGACGTCGGATTCCGGATGCCGTCCGTATGGCTGGCCGAGGGACACAGCACTGTCGCGCCCGTCTACCTCTACCGATTCGACTGGGCAACGCCCATGCTGAAAGCGATGGGAATCGGCGCCACCCACGCCACCGAATTGCCTTACGTCTGGGGCAATCTCATTGCGGGACCCAAGGACTTCACCTTCAAACTGGGAGGCATGAAGACGGGCGCAGCGGTATCGGCGCGGATGCGGGCTCGCTGGGTGAACTTCGCCGTCGAGGCCAAGCCCAACGGCTTGCCTGGCGAACCGGAGTGGCCGCCCTACCACGAAGCCGACCGCGCATGCCTGATCATCGACAAGCGGGACGCGGTCGTCAACGACATCGATCTGCACATCCGCGCCACGTGGGGCAGCGCGGTACTCAACTTTCGGTAGCTCACCGCCGGGTCGTTAGACTGGCCCGGGAGGTGTCACCGTGGACCTGGCAAACGCATTCTCGGATGTGCTGCCGCCGCTGATGCACGACCCGGTGATGTATGCGGTCCCCTTCTTCCTGCTCTTCTTGATCATCGAGTGGACCGCCGCCCGCAAGCTCGCGCACACCGAGGCGGAGCGCGCGCCTGCCGGTGCATACCTGAAGCAAGACGCCTGGGCCAGCATCCGGATGGGCCTGGTATCGGTGGGGACCAGCGGGCTGCTCAACGGCCTGGCGCTGCTGGGATATGCGGCTCTCTACGTCTACGTCGCGCCGTGGCACTTGCCGGCCACGCAGTGGTACACGTGGGTGATCGCCATCGTCGGCGTGGACCTTCTCTACTACGTCTATCACCGGATGGCCCACCGGATAAGGCTGATCTGGGCGACCCACCAAGCTCATCACTCCAGCCAGTACTTCAACTTCGCCACCGCGCTGCGGCAGAAGTGGAACATCAGCGGCGACGTTGTCCTGCGGGCGCTGTTGCCGCTCTTCGGTGTTCCGCCGTGGCTGGTGTTCCTTTCCTTCTCGATCAATCTGATCTACCAATTCTGGATTCACACCGAGCGCATCGACAAGCTTTGGCGGCCAATCGAATTCATCTTCAACACGCCGTCACATCATCGGGTGCACCATGGCATGGACCAGCAGTATCTGGACCGCAACTACGGCGGCATCTTCATCCTGTGGGACCGGTTGTTCGGCAGCTTTCAGGCGGAGACCACGCGCCCTCACTACGGCCTCACCAAACAGGTTGACACGTTCAACGTCTGGAAACTGCAGACGTACGAATATGTGGCGATCGCCCGCGATGTGCGGCACGCGGCGCGCTGGCGCGACAAGCTCGGCTACATCTTCGGGCCGCCCGGCTGGCAACCGGCGCAACGTCGACTCGATGTCGATCGCGGTTCAGCCGCCGACGAATCGGCCAGAGTTCGCACCTAAGCCGACGCTCGACACAGCAGTATTGGACTCATGGATGTCAAAGAGGTCCTGCTGCCCGGTGTGGGTCTGCGTTTCGAGTTCGAGAACCGCGACGGCGACCGCATCGGCGTTGTGGCCAGACGCACCGGTGACTTCGAGGTCGTCGTGTACCCCAAAGACGATCCCGACCAGGCCCAGCAGGTGTTCCGGCTGACCGACGAGGAGGCCGAGGCGCTGGCCCAGATTCTGGGTGCCCCGCGCATCGCCGAGCGCTTCGCCGATCTGACCCGCGAAGTACCGGGACTGCGCGCCGGGCAGGTGTCGATCCGGCCCGGCGGACCGTTCGTGGACCGTCCGCTCGGCGATACCCGCGCCCGGACCCGTACAGGGGCATCCATCGTTGCGATCGTGCGCGACGAAGAAGTCCTTGCCTCACCAGGTCCCGGCGAAATGCTGCGGGCCGGCGACGTGCTGGTCGTCATCGGCACCGAGGAAGGCATCGGCGGCGTCGAAAACATTGTTAGCCAAGGCTGACCGATGCAGGTATCGGCGACGCTGCTGCTCGAGCTCGGCGTCATCCTCGCGGTGCTCACCGTGCTGGGCACCGTCGCGCGCCGATACGCGCTGTCGCCGATCCCGCTCTACCTGATCGCCGGTCTGGCCCTCGGCGAAGGCGGCATCGCTCCGATCCCCGCCGCCGGGGAATTCGTCCGCACCGGGGCTTCCATCGGCGTGGTGTTGTTGTTGCTCACGCTCGGACTGGAATTCTCCATCGCCGAGTTCGCCAGCAGCCTGCGCCGCCACCTGCCCTCGGCATGGGTCGACCTCGTCCTCAACGCACTGCCAGGCGCCATTGCCGGTTGGCTTCTCGGCCTGAGCGCACTCGGCATCATCGCGCTGGCCGGCGTCACCTACATCTCTTCGTCCGGCGTGATCTCGCGGCTGCTGAGCGACCTGCGCCGGCTCGGTAACCGCGAGACGCCGGCAGTGCTGTCGATCTTGGTGCTCGAGGACTTCGCGATGGCGGCCTATCTACCGCTGCTGGCGGTGCTGGCCGCCGGCGGCACCTGGCTGCAGGCGCTGTTCGGGATGGCGATCGCCATCTGTGCGCTGATGGTCGCCTTTGTCGCCTCTTATCGCTGGGGTCATCACGTCGGCCGGCTGGTGGCGCACCCGGATAACGAGCAGCTATTGCTGCGCATCCTTGGGCTTACATTGATCGTGGCCGCGCTGGCCGAATTCGTGCACGCGTCCGCGGCAGTCGGCGCATTCCTCGTCGGCCTGACGCTGACCGGTGAGTCCGCGGACCGGGCCCGGACGGTGCTCAGCCCGTTGCGGGACCTGTTCGCCGCGATCTTCTTCCTCGCGATCGGGCTGTCGGTCGATCCGATGGATCTGGTGCCGATGCTGCCGGCGGCCGTCGCACTGGCCGTCGTGACGGCCGTAACGAAGGTGCTGACCGGTCAATTCGCCGCTCGCCGTGAGGGAGTGGGCCGCCCCGGTCAGCTGCGCGCGGGCACGGCGCTGATCGCCCGCGGAGAGTTCTCGTTGGTGATCATCGGGCTGGTCGGCACGTCGATCGAAGCCGTCGAAGCAGTGGCCACACCCTACGTGTTCATCCTCGCCATGGTCGGGCCGGTGCTGGCCCGGTTCACCGGCGGAAGACCGGCGGTCGCCCGCTGATCGCATCGCGTAGTGTCCGCGGTGTGGAAACGGTCTTCGATGCCGACGTCGATCCCGGCATCGTCGAACGCTCGCTTGCAGCAAGCACCTTCGGCTCGATGTGGCTCGACATGCCGCGTCCGCAATACCCGACGCTGACGGGGCCCATCAGCTGTGACCTGTTGATCGTCGGCGGCGGCTACACCGGGCTGTGGACTGCATTGCATGCCGCACAGCGCAATCCGGATCGGCGAATCGTTTTGATCGAGGCCGACCGCATCGGATGGGCTGCGTCCGGCCGCAACGGCGGATTCGTCGACGCCAGCCTGACCCACGGCTACCACAACGGAAAAGCTCGCTGGCCCAACGAAATCGACAAACTCGAAGCGATGGGGCTGCAAAACCTCGACGGCATGCAGGAGGAGATCGAACGACTCGGCCTCGACGTGGAATGGCAACGCACCGGCATGCTCTCGGTGGCCACCGAGCCGTATCAGGTCGACTGGCTGTCCGATGCGGCGGCGCAGGGGGAGGGCCGGCTGCTCGACACCCGGCAAGTCCGCGACGAAGTGCATTCGCCGACGTACCTCGCCGGCCTGTACAGCCCGGATACGTGTGCCATCGTCCACCCCGCCAAGCTGGCGTTGGAACTCGCACGCGCCGCCGCCGATGCCGGCGTGCACATCTACGAGCACACCAACGCTACGCGGCTGGACTCCGGCGTGGCCGCCCTGCGGGTGCAGACCGCCGATGGGCCCATCACCTGCCGGCAGATCGTGCTCGCGACGAACGTCTTCCGCAGTCTGTTGCGCCGCAACCGGCTCTACACCGTGCCGGTGTACGACTACGTGCTGGCCACTGAGCCCCTCACCGACGCGCAGCTGGACCGCATCGGCTGGCGCGGCAGACAGGGAATCGGCGACTGCGCCAATCAGTTTCACTACTACCGGCTGACCGTGGACAACCGGATCGTATGGGGCGGCTACGACGCGGTCTACCATTTCGGCCGCAAGGTCGACACCGGTTACGAGGACAGGGCCGCCACCTATCGGCGGCTGGCGGCACACTTCTTCATCACCTTCCCTGCGCTGGACGACATTTCGTTCAGTCACCGCTGGGCAGGTGCGATCGACACGAACACACGCTTCTGTGCGCACTGGGGGCTCGCCCGCGACGGGCGGGTCGCCTACGTCAACGGGTTCACCGGGCTCGGCGTGGCCGCCGCCAGGTTCGCCGCGGACGTCTGCCTGGATCTGCTCGACGGCGAGCCAACGTCACGCACTGAATTGGAGATGGTCTGCAAACGACCGCCGCCGTTCCCGCCCGAACCGCTGGCCAGCATCGGAATTGGGGCGACGCGGTGGTCGCTGAATCGTGCCGACCATGCGGCGGGACGCCGAAACGTTCTGCTTCGCACACTCGACGCTCTCGGACTGGGCTTCGATTCCTGACCGGGTGTTCGATGCGTCGTCGGTAGCAATGCGGCGGTGCTGTAACACCCTCGCCGGCGGCCACGATGAGCAATCATGTGAACCGGTTTTCCGGGGGGCCGAGCGTGATTGTGGATTCGGTCGCTTGGGTATAGCGGTCCGCAATGCACCGGTACGCTTGACACTTTCACTTGAAGATCGGGGGCGACATGCGCCGAGGGTGGTTGCGCCTACTAGCGGCAACGGTTGCCCCGATCGTCGCGCTGCTGCTTCCGTCGGGGGCCTCGCAAGCCAATCCTGGAACCGTCGTCTTCCCGGGCATGGAAATTCGCCAGGGCACCAACGTGTGCACACTCGGTTACGTCGATCCACAGGCGCGGGTCGCGTTCACGGCAGGGCATTGCCGGGGCGGCGGTCAGGTCGGCGACAGGGACGGCAACTTCGTCGGCACGCAAGGGTTGTTCCGCGACAACACTCCTGACGGCGCCACCATCGACACCAATCACCAGATCGCCGATTGGGAAGCCATCACGCTGGCCCCCGACGTCCAAATCAACAACGTCCTGCCGAGCGGACACGTGTTGATTGCCGACCCGGGCGTCGTGCCGACGGCCGGAATGTCGGTGTGCCACTTCGGTGTGATCACGGCGGAGAGCTGCGGCACGGTTCAGGCGGTCTACAACGGCTGGTTCACGATGGCCAACGGCGTGGTGAGCCAGAAGGGCGATTCGGGCGGGCCGGTCTATACCGTCCTGCCGGACGGCCGTGCCGCGATCATCGGAATGTTCAACAGCACCTGGGGCCAGTACCCGGCGGCCGTCTCGTGGCAGGCCGCTACTCAGCAGGCCCACGAAGACGTCATCACCGCCGCGTCCGGAACCTTGGACGCCCCACCGCCTTTGCGTTAACGGAGTAGCTCGAACACAGGGATCGACGGGGCGGTGGCACGCAATTCCCCGTCGGTCGACTCCGGTGTGAGTCCGCCTACGTGGCCCTTGACCTCCCAGTACCAGCGATCGAGATAGCGCCTGAGCAGTTGCGGCTTCGCGCCGTCGGGGACCTCGGCAATGCGGATGTCGCGGCTGCGCCAGCGCGGCCCGATCTCGACAACCCCCGCCGCGCGCGCGTTGCGTGCCCACTGGGTGTTGCCCCTCGGCGATACGACGTAATCGCGGCCGTCGACGGTCAACAGGTTGATCACCACACCGCGGCGCTTGCCGGTCTTGCGTCCGCGGACCCGCAGTGCCCGGGTGCCGGCAAGGCTGATGCCGGCCTCGGCGAGCAGGCGGATCAGCTGGTTGCCGACGCGGGCGGCGAGGTTCGGTGCGTCGTAGCGCGTGGTCATCAGGGGTCCTTTCAGTCGATGTACCAAACGAGAGCGGTGCTCTCTGTCGAGAGTGGCACGCCGCACATGAAAATTCAAGAGCAGTGATCTCGTTTTGTGTCACACTGAGCCCATGGGTAAACGGCAGGAGACCCGCGAGCGCACTGAAAAGCAGATCATCGAGCTGGGCCGACGCCACCTGGTCACCGACGGCGCCGCCGGGCTCTCCTTGCGGGCGATCGCGCGCGATCTCGGCATGGTGTCCTCCGCGGTGTACCGCTACGTCGCCAACCGCGACGACCTGCTGACGCTGCTTCTGGTGGACGCCTATTCAGAATTGGCTGACGCGGTCGACCGTGCACGTGGTGCGGCCGACGGGTCGTGGCGTGACGACGTGATGGCCATCGCGCACGCGGCGCGCCATTGGGCCAACGAGCAGCCCGCCAGCTGGGCGCTGCTCTATGGCAGCCCGGTGCCCGGGTATCACGCTCCGAGGGAGCGCACGGTAGGCCCCGGCACGCGGGTGGTGGGTGCGCTGTTCGATGCGATCGCGGCCGGCATCGCCTGCGGTGACATAGCGACGACGAAAATCGCTGTGCCACAATCTCTGTCGTCGGATTTCGATAAGTTGCGCGCCGAGTTCGACTTCGCCGGCGACGACTCGGCGGTCGCGAAGTGTTTTGTGCTGTGGGCCGCTTTGGTCGGAGCGATCAGCCTGGAGGTATTCGGCCAGTACGGCACCGACACGCTCACCGAACCCGCGGCCATATTCGACACCCACGTGCGGCTGCTCGTCGGACTGCTGACTGGTTAAGGATTGACTTATATAAGTCAGTACTTTAGCTTCGAATAGTGCACGCGTTCGACGTCCTCGGCGATCCGGTGCGGCGCCGGATCCTCGAACTGCTCGCCGACGGCGAGATGACGGCGGGCGCCATCGGCGCCATCGTCCAGGGCGAGTTCACCATCAGCCAGCCCGCCGTCTCGCAACATTTGAAAGTGTTGCGAGACAACGGGTTTACTTCGGTTCGACCAGATGGGCAGCGGCGGCTGTATGCGGTCAACGGCAGCGCGCTGCGTGACGTCGACGAATGGCTTAGCGCATTTCGCCGGTTCTGGACTCCGCGTCTGGACGCGTTGGCCACCGAGGTCGCGCGCGGCAAACGGCAGCGTAGAAATCAAGGGAGGCAACATGGTTGAGATCGACGTCGACCACCAGATCAAGGGGGTTGCGCGCAACCTCGGGAAGCGCACAATCGACGCGGGGGAGGCGCACGTCATCACGGTCAGCCAGTCCTACGACACCGACCCGGCAGACCTCTGGGACGCGGTCACCAATATCGACCGCATTCCAAGGTGGTTCCTGCCCATATCCGGCGACCTGACGGTCGGTGGCTCCTACCAGTTGGAGGGCCAAGCAGGTGGAACCGTCCTGACGTGCGATCCGCCGAAGAACTTCACCGCCACCTGGGAGTACAGCGGCAATGTCAGCTGGATCGACGTCAGCATCACGGGCGACGGCGCAGACCGGGCGCGATTGCTGCTCGAGCACATCATCCCCGTTGGCGACGACCAGATCTGGCGTGAGTTCGGTCCCGGCGCCGTGGGTATCGGCTGGGATTCGATGGTGCTCGGGCTGGCCCTTCATCTGAGCACCGGCGAATCCATCGACCCGTCGTTTGGACAGCAGTGGACGGGCACGGATGAGGGTCGCCGCTTCCTGACTTTGTCGGGCGAAGAGTGGTACTCCGCGAACGTCGGCTTCGGTGTCGACCCCGCGACCGCGCGGGCGATGGCCGATCGATGCCTCAAGGCATACCTGGGCCAAGAGCTGAACTAGAACACGTTCTAGCTTTGACGGCACGCCGGGGATATTCTCGAGGCGATGCCCGACCAGACACCTGTCCAGATTGCCTGGGTGACGCAGGACCTCGATGCCACCGAAACGACGCTGACCGCATTGTTGGGCGCCAAGAAGTGGGTCAGGATGGCCGGCGTGCACTTCGGCCCGGAGTCGTGCACATACCGCGGCGACCCCGCGGACTTCGTCGCAGACATCTCATTGAGCTACGCCGGTGACACGCAACTCGAACTCATCGCGCCGGTAAGCGGGGAGAGCATCTACACCGAGTTCCTCGGCCGGTGCGGACCCGGCTTGCACCACATCTGCATCGAAGCCGACGATGTGCAAGCCGCGATCGACGCGCGCAACGCCGAGGTGGTGCAGCGCGGCGTGATGCCAGGTGGGATGGAGTTCGCCTACGTGTCGGCCGAAGCGGCCGGCGTGCCCTACATCGAAATCGCGCATATCTCGCCCGAGATCCGGGCGTTCTTCGACTACGTGAAACAGGAGCAAGCGTGACACCGACGAACGCTTGCGTGAGGAGCCATAGATGAAGCAGATTCCCGAAACCGTCCGTGTCGCCGACGTGACGTCGTGGTCCGACGATGTCGACGTCGTGGTCATCGGGTTTGGTATCGGCGGTGGCTGCGCCGCGGTGAGTGCCGCCGCGGCGGGGGCGCGGGTGCTGGTGCTGGAACGTGCGGCGGCAGCCGGCGGCACGACCGCCATGGCGGGCGGACACTTCTATCTCGGCGGTGGAACCGCGGTGCAGCAGGCCACCGGGCACACCGACAGCGCCGAGGAGATGTACAAGTACCTCGTTGCAGTGTCACGCGAACCCGAGCACGACAAGATTCGCGCCTACTGCGACGGCAGCGTCGAGCACTTCAACTGGTTGGAGGACTTGGGTTTTCAGTTCGAGCGCAGCTATTACCCCGAAAAGGCGGTCATCCAGCCCAACACCGAAGGCCTGATGTTCACCGGCAACGAGAAGGTCTGGCCATTCAAGAATCAGGCCGTTCCCGCGCCGCGCGGGCACAAGGTGCCGGTGCCAGGCGACACGGGAGGCGCCAGCATGGTGATCGACCTGTTGCTCAAACGGGCCGATGAGCTCGGTGTGCAGATCCGCTATGAGACGGGGGCGACAAGCATCGTCCAGAGTGAGAATGGCGCCGTCGCCGGCGTGACATGGAAACACTTCAACGAGACCGGAGCGATCCGGGCCAAGGCGGTGGTGATCGCCGCCGGCGGCTTTGTGATGAATCCGGAGATGGTGGCCGAATACACACCGAAGCTGGCCGAGAAGCCGTTCGTGCTCGGCAACACGTACGACGACGGTCTCGGCATCAGGCTCGGGGTGGCCGCGGGCGGCGCGACCAAACACATGGACCAGGCGTTCATTACGGCTCCTGTCTACCCGCCGTCGATCCTGCTGACGGGGATCATCGTCAACAAGCTGGGCGAGCGGTTCGTCACCGAAGACTCCTACCATTCGCGGACTTCGGGTTTCGTGATGGACCAGCCCGACAGCGCGGCGTATCTGATCGTCGACGAGGCGCACATGCAGCGTCCGGAGATACCACTGATCACGTTCATCGACGGCTGGGAGACGGTGGCGGAAATGGAAGCGGCACTTGGCATTCCGCAGGGAAAGCTGGTGGCCACCCTCAACCGGTACAACGAGTATGCCGCTCGTGGTGAGGATCCGGACTTTCACAAGCAGCCCGAATTCCTTGCGCCGCAAGACAAAGGACCGTGGGGTGCATTCGATCTGTCGCTGGGGCATGCGATGTACTCGGGGTTCACCGTTGGCGGGTTGGCCACCAGCGTCGACGGTCAGGTGCTACGCGAGGACGGCAGCGTCATTGCCGGCCTGTATGCGGCCGGCGCGTGCGCGTCGAACATCGCGCAAGACGGCAAGGGCTACGCCAGCGGAACGCAGCTGGGCGAAGGCTCGTTCTTCGGCCGCCGCGCCGGCACACACGCGGCGTCGTTGCGCTAGACCGGCACGGTCTCCACAGGGTCCAGCCGCCACTCGCCCTCGCCGAGCAGACGCAGTTGCTTGTTGTGATGCTGCTCAACGGATTTGCGGTGGCTGACGCTGACAAGGATGGTGTCGGGAAGTTCATTGCGGACGAGCTGGTACAGCGTCAATTCCAGGCCTTCGTCCAACGCCGACGTCGACTCGTCGAGGAAGACGGCCTTGGGTTTGGTCAGCAGCACCCGGGCGAACGCGATGCGCTGCTGCTCACCCGGTGAGAGCACCTTGGCCCAGTCCTGTACCTCGTCGAGGCGATTGCCCAGATGTGGGAGCGCGACTTTGACGAGCACTGCCCGCAGAAGGCTGTCGTCGATCTCCCCTGCCTCGTTCGGGTAGGAGACGACGGCCCGCAGGTTGCCCAGTGGCACGTACGGCATCTGCGACAGGAACATCGTTTCGTTGGGTCCACACGGCCGCGTGAGTGTGCCGGATGTGAACGGCCACAACTCCGCGAGGCTTCGCAGCAACGTGGTCTTCCCACTGCCCGACGGGCCGGTGATCACCAACGCGTCGCCGACTTCCAGGTGCATGTCCAGCGGATTGATCAGCTGGTTTCCGTCGGGTGTGCGGACCTCGATGTCGTCGAGCTGGACCGTGCCGTCGACACAGGGCTTGGTCGTCACCTCGGGTAGCGCGCGGCCCTCCTCGTTGGCGATCACCAGGCCATGCAGACGGATGATCGCCGCCCGGTACCCGGCGAACTGGTCGTAGGCGTTGCGGAAGAACGACAGCCCTTCCTGGATGCTGCCGAACGCCGAAGCCGATTGGGTCATCGCGCCCAGCGTGATCTCCCCGTTGAAGAAGCGCCCGAACTGCAACAGGTACGGCGGCAGCACGATGATCTGGCTCATCGACAGGTTCCAGCCGTAGAAGCCCACCATCCGGTTCAGGTATCGCTTGTAGTTGGAGACGACGGGGGCGAAGAGCCGCCGCAGCCCCGTGCGCTCTGCCGCCTCGCCGCGATAGAACGCGACCGCCTCCGAGGCGTCGCGCAACCGCACCAGCGCGTACCGGAACGCGGCGTTGAACTTCTCGTTGTTGAACGACAACCAGATGATCGGCCTGCCGATCCAGAACGCGATGACGGACGCAAAGAGCACGTAGGCCAGCAGCATCCAGAACATCGCCCTGGGAATGTTGAATCCGAACAGGTTCAACGTGCCCGAGAGATTCCACAGGATCGCGGTGAAGGAGATCATCGAGGTAACCGCGGAAATCGCGCCGAAAAGCAGCGTGGCGGCAGACGTGTTGTTGGGGGTGTTGGGCAGTGGCCCGACACCGGCGGTGAAGATGTCGATGTCGGTTTGGATGCGCTGGTCGGGGTTGTCGATCGTGTCGTCGATGAAGCGGGCGCGGTAGTAGGCCTTACCGTCGAGCCAGTCGTCGGTGAGCCGGTGGGTCAGCCAGGCGCGCCACCTCAGCATGAACCGCTGCATCAGGAACAGATCCAGCATGACCCGCGCGACGTGGAAGGTGACAAGGACGCAGAAGACGAGGATCGACAGCCAAAAGCCGTCTCTACCGGAGTTCTTGACCGCGTCGTTGCTGTCCCCGACACCCGTGGCGATCACCTGGAAGCTGGTCATCATGTCGTTGCCCTGATAGCTCAGGAGGACGTCCAAGCGGACACCTGCGACCACTGATAGCAGCAGAACCGCGAGCCAGATCCACACCTTGATGCTCTCGGGGCCCTTGAAGTAATCGCCGGTGATGCGCCAGAACTGCCTGCCCCAGGGGGCGAACCGGGCGATAAGCACCAGGATCACCATGGTCGCGACCGCCGCGATGGCCCACGCCTTGGCGATCCACCACAGCGATGTAGTCAGCTCGTTGCCCCAGTCCAGCGTCGGGGTGAACATGTCCATTCCGGCAAGGTACCTCTACTCGCAGCAGCCAGCGTGCTGGGAGGCGTCAACCAGCGGTGGTGAGTCGGCCGAGCCGCCAGTCTCCGTCGCCGACCAGCTCCAGATGACGGCCGTGGAACCGCTCGAGGGTGGAGCGGTGACTCACGCTGACCAGAATGGTGTCCGGCAGCTCGGCGCGGATCAGTTCGTAGAGCATCATCTCCAGGCCCTCGTCCATCGCTGAGGTCGATTCGTCGAGGAACACCGCCCTCGGCCGGCTCAGCAGGATGCGCGCGAACGCGATCCGCTGCTGTTCGCCCACGGAAAGCACTTTGCCCCAGTCCCGGGCTTCGTTGAGACGGATGACGAGGTGTGACAGTGCGACCTGCACCATGGCCTGCTGGATCTGCCGATCGCCGAGCTCGCCCGCGGTGTGCGGATACGACACGATGGCGCGCAGGTCCCCAAGGGGGATGTAGGGCAGCTGGGGGACGAACATCGTGTCCTCTCTGCGGGCCGGCAGCTGTACCCGGCCGGACACGAACGGCCACAGTCCGGCGAGGCTCTGCAACAGAACTGTCTTGCCGACACCCGACGGACCGCTGATCAACAACGTCTCACCGGCGTCGAGGGAGAAATCGAGCGACCGGACAAGCGGCTCGCCGTCGGGAGTGCGGACTTCGACACCGTCGACCTCGAGGCCGCCGTCCTCGGAGACGGCGGTGGTGACGGCGGTGAACGCGCGGGCACGCGAGTTCTCGTCGACCAGTCCGTCCAGGCGGATGATCGCCGCGCGATAGCTCGCGAATTGGTCGTATGCATTGCGGAAGAACGACAGCGAATCGTGGATCGAGCCGAACGCGGTGGACGATTGCCAGACGTCACCGAACGAAATCTGGTTGGCGAAAAGCCGTTGCGCCTGAACCAGCCAGGGCAGCGGATTGATCGCCTGACCCACCGACAGGTTCCAGCCCGTGAACAGCACGACGCGGTTCAGCCAGTGGCGGTAGTTGTCCATCACCGACAACAGCCGTCCGGTCAGAAGGCTGCGTTCGACGTTCTCGCCCCGATACAGGCCGATGGCAGCGCTCGCATCCCTGACCCGCACCAGGGCGTACCGGAAGGTGGCGTTGCGAAGTTCGTTCAAGAAGCTCAGCCGGATCAGCGGTCGGCCGATGACGAACGCGACGATGGTGACCACGACGACGTACGCGATGACGATCCAGAACAGCGCCTTAGGGATCGTGATGCCTGCGAACGTCAGTGGGCCGGAGAGCCGCCACAGGATCACGCCGAATGAAAACACCGACAGCACAGCTTCGACGGCGCCGAACAGCAACGTATTACCCGAGTGGTTCGCAGGGTTGTTGGGCTGGCCGCCCACATTCGCGGTGAAGATGTCGATGTCTTGCTGGATGCGTTGGTCGGGGTTGTCGATCGGCTGACGCGAAAACTGACTGCGGAAGTACGCGAAATCGCCGAGCCAGTCGTCGATGAAGCGACGGCTCAACCAGATTCGCCACCGCATGATGAACCGCTGCGTCACATACAGGTCCGCCAGCAGTCGCACGACATAGCAGGTGGCCAGGATGGCGAACACCCCCATCGTCACCCAAAACCCATGTATGCCGGTCATTCTCGAGGACTCGCCTTGGAACGCGACCTGAAGCGCCGTGAACAGATCGTTGACCTGATAGCTGAGCAGCACGCTGATGCGCACGGACACGATGCAGGACACCAGCAGCACAGCCAGCAGCGCCCATACCGGCCAGCTCTGCGTGCCCTTGAAGTACTCACCGCTCACGCGCCAGAACTGGCGCCCCCATTCGGTGAACCGTCCGATCATGACGAGCACCACAAGCAGGCACACCGCGGTGAGCGCGAACACCTCGAGCACCCACACGCTCGAGTTGGCGAATTCGTTGCCCCAGTCGATCGACGGCCTGAACGTGGTCACCCGACGACACCTCCCCGCCTGAAGGTCGCGCCCAGGTGTGACACCAGCTCGGCTGGGTCGACGTTTCCGCCGGCAAAACCCAGATAGCCGTCCGGGCGCACGACATAGGCCGACGGGCCGCAAACCTCGTATGCCTTCGCGAACTCGCCTGCGGTATCGCGAATCAACGGCAGTTCGGTGGCGGCGACGTGCGCATCCCGTGCGGCGATCAGGTACACGTCCATCCGGCCGTGGCTCGCCTCGACTGCGGCGGCCGCGGCCCGCTCGAACCGCTCGACGTCGACGGCGCCCTCGGGCGCATAGAGCAACAACGTGTGCTCGCGGCGGCCCAGCAGATCGAACAGCCGCACCGGACCGGTGACAGCGTCGCGGGTCAGGCCCGTCGCATCCGGGGCCCTGCCACCCGCGCCGTTGGCGACGATCGGGCTGCCCGCGTAGTCGATGAGCAATTGGCCTTCGCGGCGGATGACGAAGCCGGGATCGGACGAGTCGGCGCCGATGCCCTCGCGAGCACTGCGCACCGTGCGGCCGACGACCTCCTCGCCGACAGGCCGGCGTTCGGCGTCATAGCTGTCCAACAGTCCGGGAGCAGCCTGTCGCGACACCGCGAGCGCCAACTTCCACGCGAGGTTGTGCGCGTCCTGAATGCCGGTGTTCATGCCCTGCGCACCGGTCGGCGGGTGGATATGCGCGGCGTCGCCTGCGACGAATACCCGGCCGCGGCCGTAAGAGTCGACGATGCGGTGGCTGATCCGGAACACCGACGACCACCGCATGTTGCGCGCGGTCGTCGGTTCGGGGGACAGCCGGTCGAGGACGGCTTGGATGTGGCGCAGCTGCGGAGTGTCGCCTTCGCTCAACCCGTCGGGGACGAGCATCGACATGCGATAGCGGCCGCGGCCCGGCAGCGGGATGCAGACGAGCAGGTCGTCGGTCTTGCCGTCGGTCTGATGCATCGCCCGGATGCCGTAGCCCGCGGGCATGGACCAGTCCACCTCGACGTCGCCGAGCATGTACTGCTCCTCGAACGCGGCGCCCTCGAACGTCAGGCCGAGCGTCTTGCGCACGGTGCTGTGTGCGCCGTCGGCGCCGACCAGGTACGCGGCTCGCACCGTCTGCGGGCGCTGGCCGCCGTCCAGTGTGGCGGTCACGCCGTCGTCGTCCTGGGTGAACCCGGTCAGCCGAAGTCCTCGCTCGACGTGCACGCCGCGCAGGGCGAGTTCGTCGCGCAGGATCCGCTCGGTGGCGTACTGCGGGATCGCGATGAAGCCGAACGGAATATCGCCCGGCAACGTCAGGTCGAGTTGCGCGGCCTTGGCTCCGTTGACGTACACGATCTGGCCGCGCATCTGGACGGCCTCGTCCAGGATGCGGCGCAGCACGCCCATGCCTTCGAACACTTCCAGCGTACGAGGTTGCACACCAACGGCTTTCGCGTATTGGCGCGGTTCGAGCAGCGGGTCGACGATGCGGCAGCCGATGCCCCGGCGGGCGAGTTCGATGGCTGTGGTCAGCCCGATTGGCCCCGCGCCGGCAATGAGGACATCGGAGTTGGACACCGCGTGATTATGCTGCGGCCATGAGCATCGACGCTCCGGTTACGGTAAACGCCGGTCATTTGGTCGCTCGCCGGCTCAAGGCCAGCGGCATCGACACGATCTTCACCCTCTCCGGTGGGCATCTGTTCTCGATTTACGACGGCTGTCGCGCGGAGAACATCCGGCTGATCGACACCCGCCACGAACAGACCGCCGCGTTCGCCGCCGAAGGCTGGTCGAAAGTCACTCGTGTGCCAGGGGTCGCCGCACTGACCGCCGGACCGGGGGTGACCAATGGCATGAGTGCGATGGGGGCCGCCCAGCAGAACCAGTCTCCTCTGGTCGTGCTTGGTGGGCGCGCGCCAGCGCTGCGCTGGGGTCAGGGGTCGTTGCAGGAGATCGACCATGTGCCGTTCGTGGCGCCGCTGACCCGGTTCGCCGCGACGGCGCAGTCGGCCGACGCGGTCGGTCCGCTGATCGACGAGGCGCTGAAGGCTGCGGTCGGTGCGCCGTCGGGGGTGGCCTTCGTCGACTTCCCGATGGACCACGTGTTCGGCGACGCACACGACGCAGGAGGGCCCGGCGCACTTTCTGAGATGCCCGAACCCGTCGCGGCCGATGGCAACGAACTGGATATGGCCGCCCGACTGCTGGCCGAGGCGAAGCGTCCCGTGATCATGGCGGGCACCAACGTGTGGTGGGGACACGGGGAGAAGGCACTGCTGAATCTAGCTGAGTCCCTGCGTATCCCGGTGCTGATGAATGGCATGGCGCGCGGAACCGTGCCGGCCGATCACGAACTCGCGTTCTCGCGGGCGCGTTCAAAAGCGCTGGGGGAGGCCGATGTTGCGCTCGTCATCGGTGTACCGATGGACTTCCGGCTCGGCTTCGGCGGCGTGTTCGGCAAGGACACCACGCTGATCGCAGCCGACCGCGTCGCACCCGAAAGGCCCCATCCCCGTGAGGTTGCCGCGGGTCTCTATGGCGACCTGACGGCGATACTGTTGGCGTTGTCCGCCGCGAAGTCCGCCGACCACGAGACGTGGATCGGTGAACTGCGGGCGGTGGAAAGTGCCGCGCGGGCGGCCGAACAGGCGGAGCTGACCGACGACCGTACGCCGCTGCATCCGATGCGGCTCTATGCCGAGCTGGCGCCGCTGCTTGACCGCGACGCCATCGTCGTCATCGACGCGGGCGACTTCGGCTCGTATGCCGGGCGCGTGATCGACAGCTACGTGCCGGGGGCGTGGCTGGACAGCGGGCCGTTCGGCTGCCTGGGATCCGGACCGGGATATGCGTTGGCCGCCAAGCTGGCCCGCCCGGACCGCCAGGTCGTGCTGTTGCAGGGCGACGGCGCGTTCGGGTTCTCCGGGATGGAGTGGGACACGCTGGTGCGCCACGGGGTTCAGGTCGTGTCGGTGATCGGCAACAACGGAATCTGGGCGTTGGAAAAGCATCCGATGGAGATGCTGTACGGCTATTCGGTGGTGGCCGAGTTGCGGCCAGGGACGCGCTACGACGGAGTGGTGAGCGCGCTCGGCGGGCACGGCGAGCTGGTGTCGACGCCTGCCGAGGTGCGTCCCGCGCTGGAGCGTGCTTTTTCGTCGGGCCTGCCCGCGGTGGTGAATGCGCTGACCGACCCGACGGTGGCCTACCCTCGGCGCTCCAACCTCGCCTAGCGCATTTCCCGCGCGCGCCGCGAAATTCGCTGGACCCGTTCGGCATTGGGGCCCATGCTGGTGGGGTGGAGGTGCGACGACATGCGTCGGTAGACGAGTTCCGCGCAATCGCGGAGCCGGTGTACCGACGTGACCCGATCGCACACACCGTCGAGTTGACGCTGCTCGGCGCGAACAAGTTTCCCGACGATTCGTTTCTGATGACGGTGTGGGACGATGGCACCGCCGTCGGAGCCGCACTGCAAACACCGCCATATCCGTTGGCGTGCAATGGAATCCCTCTCACCGCGATGGGTGCCGTCGTCACGGACCTGGCCGCGCTGTTGCCGAATCTCGACGGCGTGCGCGGTGTCAGGAACACTGCCGTCGCGTTTGCCGACTCGTGGCGCGGTGTCACGGGGCGGGCCGCCACGATGAGCACCGAAGAGCGGCTCTATCGGTTGGGGACTCTGCGCAAGCCGAACGGTGCGGCAGGCGCAGCGCGACTCGCCACCGGTGATGACCGGGCCCGATTGTTGGATTGGGTGGAACTGTTCTTCGAGGAGACGTTCAGCCAGATTCGCGACGAGGCGGCGGGCGAGCGGTTCATCGACAAGGCGAACCAAGTCGGCGACCGGTTTGTGTTGTGGGACGTCGACGGTGACGAGGTCAGCATGGCGATGCTGCGTGCGCCGGCGGCGGGCGTTTCCCGCATCGGCCCGGTCTTCACGCCGCAGGACCGCAGGGCCCACGGGTACGGCTCGGCTGTCACCGCGGCGGCCTGCGAGCTGGCGCGCCAAAGCGGCACGCGAGACGTCGTGCTCTTCGCCGACCTGGCCAACCCGACGTCGAACGCCATTTATCAACGCATCGGCTTTGAGCCTGTCGTCGACCAAGTTCGGATCGACTTCGTCACGCTCGGCTGACTTGAGCGTGCGCGAACTCGCGACCGATGTCGGCGTGTCGTCCGCAGACACGCACGGTCGCCGTTGTTGGCGGCCGCGTACCGTGACGGTGTGGCGAAGACGAAGACCCGCACCTCAGGTCGTGTCGGCAATCGGTTCTGGAAGCTGCTCGGCGCCAGCACCGACAGGGATCAGGCGCACTCGATGGCCGAGGTGCGCACCTCAGCGGAGTTCGACGACAAGGCCGCCGAACTCGACGACGAGCAGCTGCGCAAGGCCGCCAGCCTGCTCGAACTGGAGGACCTGGCCGAATCCGCCGACATCCCACAGTTCTTGGCGATCGCGCGCGAAGCCTCCGAACGGACCACCACGCTGCGCCCGTTCGACGTCCAGCTGCAAGGCGCACTGCGGATGCTGGCCGGCGACGTGATCGAAATGGCGACCGGAGAAGGCAAGACGCTCTCAGGCGCGATCGCCGCGGCCGGCTATGCGCTCGGCGGCCGCAGCGTGCACGTCATCACGATCAACGACTACTTGGCCCGCCGCGATGCCGAATGGATGGCTCCACTCATCGAGGCTCTCGGCCTGACCGTCGGCTGGATCACCGCCGACTCGACCGCCGAGGAGCGACGCAAGGCGTACACGTGCAACGTCACCTACGCCTCGGTCAACGAGATCGGGTTCGACGTGCTGCGCGACCAGCTGGTCACCGACGTAGAAGACCTCGTCTCGCCGAACCCCGACGTGGCGCTGATCGACGAGGCCGACTCGGTGCTCGTCGACGAGGCTCTGGTGCCGCTGGTGTTGGCCGGTACATCGCATCGCGAGACACCGAAGGTGGAGATCATCCGGCTGGTCGGCGAGCTGGTCGCCGGCAAGGACTACGACACCGACGCCGACGGCCGCAACGTGCACCTGACCGAGACCGGCGCGCAGAAATTGGAAGCCAAACTCGGCGGCATCGACCTGTACTCGGAAGAACACGTCGGCACCACACTCACCGAGGTCAATGTCGCGCTGCACGCGCACGTGCTGCTGCAGCGCGACGTCCACTACATCGTCCGCGACGACGCCGTCCACCTGATCAACGCCTCCCGCGGGCGCATCGCTCAACTGCAGCGCTGGCCCGACGGCCTGCAGGCGGCGGTCGAGGCCAAGGAAGGCATCGAAACCACCGAGACCGGCGAGGTGCTCGACACCATCACGGTGCAGGCGCTGATCAACCGGTACCCGACCGTGTGCGGGATGACCGGCACCGCGCTGGCCGCAGGTGAACAGCTGCGCCAGTTCTACAAACTCGGCGTTTCGCCAATTCCGCCGAATACTCCCAACATTCGCGAAGACGAGGCCGATCGGGTGTACATCACCGCGGCGGCCAAGAACGACGCGATCGTCGAACACATCCGAGAAATCCACGAGACCCGGCAGCCCGTGCTCGTCGGTACCCGCGACGTCGCCGAATCAGAGGAGCTGCACGAGCGGCTGCTCAAACACGGCATCCCCGCCGTCGTGCTCAACGCGAAGAACGACGCCGAGGAGGCCGCCGTCATCGCCGAGGCCGGCACGCTCGGCTCCGTCACGGTGTCCACTCAGATGGCAGGCCGCGGCACCGACATCCGGCTGGGCGGCTCGGACGAATCCGACCATGACGAGGTTGCGGAGCTGGGCGGGTTGCACGTCATCGGCACCGGCCGTCACAACACCGAGCGCCTCGACAATCAGCTGCGTGGCCGCGCCGGACGACAGGGTGACCCCGGCTCGTCGGTGTTCTTCTCCAGCTGGGAAGACGACGTGGTCGTCGCTCACCTCGAGCCGAACAAGCTGCCGACCCAGACCGATGACGACGGCCGCATCGTCAGTCCCAAGGCGGCGAGCCTGCTCGACCACGCCCAGCGCGTCGCCGAGGGCAGGCTGCTCGACGTGCACGCCAACACCTGGCGCTACAACCAGCTGATCGCCCAGCAGCGCGCGATTTTGGTGGAGCGCCGCGACACGCTGCTGCGCACCCCGACGGCGCGCCAGGAGCTCGCGGAGCTGTCGCCCAAGCGCTACGAGGAGCTCGTCGACGATCTCGGTGAGGAGAAGCTGGAGAAAATCTGCAGGCTGATCATGCTGTATCACCTGGACCGTGGCTGGGCCGACCACCTGGCGTATCTGGCCGATATTCGGGAGAGCATCCACCTGCGCGCGCTCGGCCGCCAGAACCCGCTCGACGAGTTCCATCGCATGGCCGTCGATGCGTTCGCATCACTGGCCGCCGACGCGATCGAGGCCGCTCAGCAGACGTTCGACACCGCCCCATCGATCGAAGACGAGCCGGGCGTCGATCTGTCCAAGCTCGCACGGCCGACCTCGACGTGGACGTACATGGTTCACGACAACCCGCTGAACGATGACACGTTGTCAGCGCTGAGCCTGCCAGGCGTGTTCCGATAGGTTTAGCCCATGGAGGAGCCGCTGGGCCGGCGACATCAGACAGCGGCGGCGCCGACCTCAGAATCCCGGGTGCTGACGGTGCCCAACGCGCTATCCGTGCTGCGTCTGGCGCTGATCCCGGTCTTCCTCTACCTCCTGTTGGCCGTGCACGCGTACGGCTGGGCCGTCGCGATCCTGATGTTCAGCGGATTCTCCGACTGGGCCGACGGAAAAATCGCACGGCTGGTTGCCAACCAGTCGTCGCGTCTGGGCGAACTTCTCGACCCCGCGGTCGACCGCATCTACATGGTGACCGTCCCGTTGGCACTCGCGATTCACGGCGCGGTGCCGTGGTGGATCGTGCTCACGCTGATCGGGCGCGACGCCGTGCTCGCCGCGACGCTGCCGCTGCTCCGCGGCCGCGGGCTGACCGCCCTGCCGGTCACCTACATCGGCAAGGCCGCCACCTTCGCCCTGATGTCGGCCTTCCCGCTGATCCTGCTCGGCCAGTGGGACGCACTGTGGAGCCGCGTCGTCCTCGCGTGCGGTTGGGCGTTTTTGATCTGGGGGATGGCGATGTATCTGTGGTCGGGGGTGCTCTACCTCGCGCAGGTGGTGATGGTGATGCGCCGGATGCCGAAAGTCCGATCGTGAGCGGCTCACGCGAAGAGCACGGGCCGTCGAGCATGCTCGGCGGCTACGACCCCGAGGCCGGCCGCAACAGTCACGACGCCGACAAGCCGACGCTGATCCCGGTGCCCTCGTTGCTGCGGTCGCTGCTTTCCGACCATCTGGATCCCGGTTACGCCGCCGCGGCCGAGGCGAAGGCCGCCGGAAAGAGCCGGACGTGGTGGCAGGCGTGGGCATGGCAGCTCGCCGGCGCCTTCGTGATCGCGGTCGTGATCGCCGCCGCCGTCGCTCAGGCGAGGTCGACGGCGCCCGGTGTGCAGGAATCGCAGCATGTGCTGGCCGGCAGTGTGCGTTCGTTGGAAGCCAGGACCGGCGACCTCAACGGCCGCCGGGACGCGCTGGCCGCCGAGGTCGACACCGAGCGGCGCACCCGGCTCGAAGGCGACGAACGCGGTCAGCAACTGCTCGGCGATCTCGACGAGGCGAACTTCGCGGCGGCGGCCACGGCCGTGATCGGGCCGGGGCTGACGTTGACGATCACCGATCCAGGCATGTCCAAGGATCTGTCCGACGTGTCCAAGCAGCGCGTCGAGGGCAGCCAGCAGGTGATCCTGGACCGCGACCTTCAGCTCGTGGTCAACTCTCTGTGGGTCAGCGGCGCCGAGGCGATCTCGGTGGGCGGTGTGCGCATCGGCCCCAACGTGACGATCCGTCAGGCGGGCGGCGGCATCCTGGTCGACAATCAACCGATCAGCAGCCCGTACGTCATCCTCGCGGTCGGACCCCCACATGGGATGGCCGATGTGTTCGACCGAAGCCCCGGCCTTCATCGGCTCAGGCTGCTGGAGGCCTCCTACGGTGTCGGGGTGAGCGTAAGTGCGGGTGACGGTCTCACGCTGCCCGCCGGTTCGATACGAGATGTCCACTTCGCCAAGCAGATTGGGCCCTAATGATCGGACGTAGATGATCGGAATTGCTGCACTTGTCGTCGGGATCGTCCTTGGTCTGGTGTTTCACCCGAGCGTTCCCGAGGTCATCCAGCCATACCTGCCGATCGCCGTCGTTGCTGCGCTCGACGCCGTGTTCGGCGGATTGCGTGCGTATCTGGAACGCATCTTCGACTCGAAGGTGTTCGTGATCTCCTTCGTGTTCAACGTGCTTGTCGCCGCGCTGATCGTCTATGTCGGCGACCAGCTCGGCGTCGGCACGCAGCTGTCGACGGCGATCATCGTCGTGCTCGGTATCCGCATCTTCGGTAACGCAGCCGCCCTGCGGCGCAGGCTGTTCGGTGCATGACACATGAGTGAGGGCCACGGGCAGCACGAAGCGGCGGACCACCACGGCCGCCACGAGTTGCCGCCCGACGAGCCGTCACCTCAGATCGGCGAGTTGCAACCGGGCGGCGTGAAAGGTGTGGTGCGACGGGGCCGCTCGCAGATCGCCTTCGGGGCGCTGGCGGTGTTGCTGTGTGTGCTGCTCGGGGTCGCGATCGTCACGCAGGTGCGGCAGAACGAATCCGGCGACTCACTGGAAACCGCGCGGCCGGCCGATCTGCTGGTGTTGCTGGATTCGCTGCAACAGCGTGAGGCCGCGCTCAACACCGAAGTGACCGATCTGCAGCGAACCCTGGCCCAGCTGCAGGCCTCCGGCAATAGCGACCAGGCCGCCATCGAGAACGCGCAGGCTCGCCTTGCGGCGCTGTCGATCCTGATCGGCACGGTCGCCGCGACGGGTCCCGGCGTGACGCTGACAATCGAGGACAGGGCGCCGGGCATCCCGCCGGAGACCATGCTCGACGTGATCAACGAGCTACGCGCCGCGGGCGCCGAGGCGATGGAAATCCGGGGCGGGCAAACCGCCGTGCGCGTCGGGGTGGACACCTGGGTGGTCGGCAACCCCGGCGCCCTGGTTGTCGACAACGCGACGCTGAACCCCCCGTATACCGTTGCGGCCATTGGTGATCCACCGACGCTGGCTGCGGCGATGAACATCCCGGGCGGGGCGACGGACAGCATCAAGCGCGTGGGCGGCACGATGGTGGTACAACAGTCCGACCGCGTGGACATAACCTCCTTGCGGCAACCGAAACCCCGCCAATACGCTCAGCCAGTCAAATGAACCTGTGGCACATCGAGCGACAGAACTAGGAGCGCCGTGAGCGAAATCCCAGCCGACCTGTACTACACCGAAGAACACGAGTGGGTGCAGCGCACCGGCGACGACACCGTACGGGTCGGCATCACCGATTACGCCCAGTCGGCCCTCGGCGATGTGGTGTTCGTCCAGCTACCCGATGTCGGCGCCGACGTGACCGCAGGCGAATCCTTCGGCGAAGTGGAATCGACCAAATCGGTGTCGGACCTTTACGCGCCCGTCAGTGCGAAAGTCGTTGCGGTCAACGGTGATCTGGAAGGCAACCCGCAGTTGGTCAACTCGGATCCCTACGGGGAAGGCTGGCTCGTCGACCTGCAAATCGACGCCGCCGCCTTGGAGGACGGATTACGCGGGTTGCTTGATGCGGACGGCTACCGCACCACGGTGACCGAATGACGAATTGTTAGGGTTTCACCCGACCGGACATCAACGTAGGGCTGATCCGGCGGTGGTGGACACAATCACGTCCACTGCGCGGTACGGTCGACACCAGACGAAATGACGGCTGGGGGGCCCGGCCTGATATCGCCACAAGCAGCCAGTGAGGAGCAGCGGGTGACGGATAAGGACAACGACCAGACGTCTGACGAAGTCACTGTGGAGACGACATCGGTTTTCCGCGCCGACTTCCTCAACGAGCTGGATGCCCCGGCCGCCGCGGGTACCGAAGGCGCGGTCTCCGGGGTGGAGGGGCTGCCCGTCGGGTCAGCCCTGCTCGTCGTCAAGCGTGGGCCCAACGCAGGCTCGCGATTCCTGCTCGATCAGCCCACCACCTCGGCGGGCCGACATCCCGACAGCGACATCTTCCTGGACGACGTCACCGTCAGCCGCCGCCACGCCGAGTTCCGCCTCGAGGGCGGCGAGTTTCAGGTGGTCGACGTCGGCAGCCTCAACGGCACCTACGTCAACCGTGAACCCGTCGACTCGGCGGTGCTGGCTAACGGCGACGAAGTACAAATCGGCAAGTTCCGCCTGGTGTTTCTCACCGGGCCCAAGGGCGACGACGACAGCGGTCCGGGCAGCTAGCGATGACCGCCCCCGACACCTCCGCGCTCACCGGGATGTCGATCGGAGCGGTCCTCGATCTGCTGCGAGGCGACTTCCCGGATGTGACCATCTCCAAGATTCGTTTCCTGGAGGCCGAGGGACTGGTCACACCTGAGCGCACACCGTCGGGATATCGACGATTCACCGCCTACGACTGTGCGCGCCTGCGGTTCATTCTGACCGCGCAGCGCGACCAATATCTGCCGTTGAAGGTCATCAAGGCCCAACTGGACGCCCAGCCCGACGGTGAACTGCCGCAGACTGGATCCGCTTACGGCGTACCGCGTTTGGTGCCGGTCGATGCCGTGTCGGACGACGACGGCCCTTCCGCCGTCGCGCCCACCCAGGTGCGGTTGCGACGCGAAGATTTGCGGTCGAGATCGGGCGTCGACGACGCACTGCTGACGGAGCTGATCAAGGCCGGAGTGATCACCACCGGTCCCGCCGGGTTCTTCGACGAGCATTCGGTTGTTATCGCGCAGTGCGCGCGGGCGCTGTCGGAATACGGTGTGGAACCGCGACACCTGCGGGCATTCCGCTCTGCGGCCGACCGCCAGTCCGACCTGATCGCCCAGATCGCGGGTCCGGTGGTCAAGGCGGGCAAGGCCGGAGCGCGTGACCGTGCCGACGATCTCGCGCGCGAGGTGGCTGCCCTTGCGATCACGCTGCACACGTCCTTGATCAAGTCGGCCGTGCGCGACGTTCTTGATCGCTGAGGATTAGACTCGCGGTTGACGGCTTCTTGGTGCGGAGGGCAGACACAGATGGGTGAAGTTCGTGTGGTCGGCATTCGCGTGGAACAGCCTCAGAACCAGCCGGTTTTGTTGCTCCGAGAGGCAAATGGCGACCGCTACCTACCGATCTGGATCGGCCAGTCGGAGGCGGCTGCAATCGCGCTCGAGCAGCAGGGCGTCGAGACCCCGCGGCCACTGACGCACGATCTGATCCGAGATCTGATTGCGGCGCTTGGCCATTCGCTCAAAGAAGTTCGCATCGTCGACCTCCAGGAGGGCACCTTCTACGCGGATCTGATTTTCGACCGCGACATCAAGGTGTCGGCGCGGCCGTCGGACTCGGTGGCCATCGCGCTGCGGGTCGGTGTGCCGATCTACGTCGAGGAAGCCGTGCTGGCCGAGGCCGGTCTGCTGATCCCCGACGAGAGTGACGATGAGCCCGCGGGCGCCGTCCGCGAGGACGAAGTGGAGAAGTTCAAAGAGTTTCTCGACAGTGTGTCGCCCGACGATTTCAAGGCCACCTAGAGCGGTTTTCGCTAGGGCCGTTTGTCACGGATACGTCTCGTCGCCCTCGACACGCGGCGCGCGTTTCCGTCAACAGTGAATCGGGCAGCCATACTTTGAGTGCGACGAGCAGTCACGGCTCGGCGGAAAGCGTATGCTCGACACATTCGAGCTTTGGCAAACGCGCTGCTGTGCAGGTCGAGAGATGCCGGTTCGATCGGCGAGAGGATTCGAGAGTGGGAGACACACCACGTCAAGAGCAGCTGGAGCTGTCCACCGACGGTCGGCCCTCAGAGTCGCCGGCCGAAGCGCCCAGCGAACCCGTGCAGGCCGGTCTGTTCCCCGATAACTCGGTTCCCGACGAGCTTGTCGGCTACCGCGGGCCCAGCGCCTGCCAGATCGCCGGCATCACGTACCGCCAGCTGGACTACTGGGCGCGCACCTCGCTGGTCGTCCCGTCGATCCGCAGCGCTGCCGGTTCGGGCAGCCAGCGGCTCTATTCGTTCAAGGACATCCTGGTCCTCAAGATCGTCAAACGGCTGCTGGACACCGGCATCTCGCTGCACAACATCCGCGTCGCCGTTGACCATCTCCGTCAGCGCGGGGTGCGCGACCTCGCCAACATCACGCTGTTCTCCGACGGCACCACGGTTTACGAGTGCACCTCCGCCGAGGAAGTCGTCGACCTGCTGCAGGGTGGCCAGGGCGTGTTCGGGATCGCCGTTTCCGGCGCGATGCGGGAACTGACCGGCGCGATCGCCGATTTCCCCGGTGAGCGTGCCGACGGCGGCGAGTCGATCGCCGCACCCGAGGACGAGCTGGCCTCGCGGCGCAAGCACCGCGACCGCAAGATCGGCTGATAAGCCCGTTTCGATGCGCGGACGGTAGAATCGTCCGCGCATCGCCCTTGTGCGGGAGAGTTCCGTGACCGCCAGCCACGGACGCCGAAGGAGCAACACCTCTCCGTCAACCTCTCAGGCACCCAGGACCGCGCAGGGTCACGATGCCTCTGGAAAGTGGTAAGCCCACCTCTTTGGGGGCGGCCTACCCGCCCATGGGGAAAGGTGCCGTCGCGCGCCGAATCTCTCAGGCGCCCGGAACGGGTTGACGACAGAGGGGGAGGGACCAAGCGGTTCGCGCCCTGACGCGTCGGGAGTCCTCACCAGTGTTCGATCACAACCAGCCCAGCTTCGCCGACCGACACATCGGCCCGGACGCGGACGCCGTCGGGACCATGCTCAAGACCATCGGCGTGGGCTCACTCGACGAACTCGCCGACAAGGCCCTGCCTGCCGGCATCCTCGACGCGCTGTCCACCGACGGCATCGCGCCAGGCCTCGAGGTGTTGCCGCCGGCCGCGAGTGAGGCCGAGGCGCTCGCCGAGCTGCGCGCGCTGGCCGACGCGAACACCGTCGCGGTGTCGATGATCGGTCAGGGCTACTTCGACACGCTTACCCCACCGGTGTTGCGCCGCAACATACTTGAGAACCCTGCGTGGTACACCGCCTACACGCCGTACCAGCCGGAGATCAGCCAAGGCCGGCTGGAGGCGCTGCTGAACTTCCAGACCATGGTGTCCGACCTGACCGGCCTCGAGGTCGCCAACGCGTCGATGCTCGACGAGGGCACGGCCGCCGCCGAGGCGATGACGTTGATGCACCGGGCGGTGCGCGGCTCGTCGCACCGGTTGGCAGTCGACGCCGACGTCTACCGGCAGACCGCCGCGGTGCTGGCCACCCGCGCCGAACCGCTTGGCATCGAGATCGTCACCGCCGACCTGCGTAACGGCCTGCCCGACGGCGACTTCTTCGGCGTCATCACGCAGTTGCCCGGCGCCAGCGGCGCGGTGGTCGACTGGTCCGCGCTGATCGCGTCGGCGCACGAACGGGGTGCGCTGGTGGCGGTCGGGGCCGACCTGCTGGCGCTGACGCTGATCACCCCGCCAGGGGAGATCGGGGCCGACGTCGCATTCGGCAGCACGCAAAGATTCGGTGTGCCAATGGGATTCGGTGGCCCACACGCCGGCTACCTGGCGGTGCACTCCAAGCATGCTCGTCAGCTGCCCGGCCGTCTGGTGGGGGTGTCACTCGACGCCGACGGCGCGCCGGCGTACCGGCTGGCGCTGCAGACTCGCGAGCAGCACATCCGCCGCGACAAAGCGACAAGCAATATCTGCACCGCGCAGGTGCTGCTTGCGGTGATCGCGGCGATGTACGCGAGCTATCACGGCGCCGACGGCCTGGCGGGAATCGCCCGCCGGGTGCATGCCCACGCCGAGGCGATCGCTGGCGGGCTTGGCGATGCAGTGGTGCATGACGCGTTCTTCGACACCGTGCTGGCTCGCGTGCCTGGCCGGGCCGACGACGTGATCGCGGCGGCCAAGGCCAAGGGTGTCAACCTGTGGCGTGTCGACGGCGATCACGTGTCGGTGTCGTGCGACGAGGCGACGACGGACGAGCATGTCGCTGCGGTTCTGGAAGCCTTCGGGGCGAGTGCCGCTGAACCCATGCGCGCTGACATCGCTACGCGGACTTCGGAGTACTTGACGCATCCGGCGTTCACGAAATACCGCACGGAAACCGAAATGATGCGGTACCTACGGTCGCTGGCCGACAAGGATATTGCCTTGGACCGCAGCATGATTCCGCTGGGCTCGTGCACGATGAAGCTGAACGCGGCGGCCGAGATGGAGCCCATCACCTGGCCGGAGTTCGCCCGCCAACATCCGTTCGCGCCGGCATCGGACACGCCCGGGTTGCGCAAGCTGATCGCGGATCTGGAGACGTGGCTGACTGGGCTCACCGGTTACGACGCGGTGTCGCTGCAGCCCAACGCCGGTTCTCAGGGGGAGTACGCGGGTCTGCTGGCGATTCAGGCGTATCACGCCGAGCGCGGCGAGCCCGGCCGCGACGTGTGCCTGATCCCGTCGAGTGCGCACGGCACCAATGCGGCGTCGGCGGCGCTGGCCGGAATGCGGGTCGTGGTGGTGGCCTGCCGCGCCAATGGTGACGTCGACCTCGACGACCTGCGGGCGAAGGTGGCAGAGAACGCGGATCGCCTGTCCGCGTTGATGATTACCTATCCGTCGACCCATGGCGTGTTCGAGCACGACATCGCAGACATCGGCGCGGCTGTGCACGACGTCGGCGGGCAGGTGTACGTCGACGGCGCGAACCTCAACGCGTTGGTGGGCCTGGCGCGGCCAGGGCGGTTCGGCGGCGACGTCAGCCATCTCAATCTGCACAAGACGTTCTGCATTCCGCACGGTGGCGGCGGCCCCGGCGTGGGCCCGGTGGCGGTGCGCGAGCACTTGGCGAAGTACCTGCCCGGTCATCCGCTGGCCGAGGAACTGCCGGAGCGCTACACGGTGTCGTCGGCGCCGTACGGGTCGGCGTCGATTCTGCCGATCACCTGGGCCTACATCAGGATGATGGGCGCGGGCGGTCTGCGGGCGGCGTCGTTGACGGCGATCGCGTCGGCGAACTACATCGCCCGGCGGCTGGATGAGTACTATCCGGTGCTGTACACGGGTGAGAACGGCATGGTCGCGCACGAGTGCATCCTGGACCTGCGCGGCATCACGAAGGCCACCGGCGTCACCGTCGACGATGTGGCAAAGCGCTTGGCGGACTACGGTTTTCACGCACCGACGATGAGCTTCCCCGTCGCGGGCACGCTGATGGTGGAGCCGACCGAGAGCGAGAGCCTGGCCGAGGTGGACGCGTTCTGCGACGCGATGATCGCGATTCGCGGCGAGATCGACCAGGTGGGCGCAGGGACGTGGAGCGTCGACGACAACCCGCTGCGCGGTGCGCCGCACACGGCGGAGTGCCTGTTGGTGGCCGACTGGGATCACCCGTATACCCGCGAACAGGCGGCGTATCCGCTGGGCAAGGGTTTCCGGCCGAAGGTGTGGCCGCCGGTGCGCCGGATCGACGGCGCCTACGGCGACCGGAACCTGGTGTGTTCGTGCCCGCCGGTAGAGGCATTCGCCTAGCCTGACGACATGTTGCCGTCGAGTGTCTGCGAGTGGCGCGACGGCGGCCGGCGGATGTCGACCGGACCGGGGTCGGTGTTCGTCCGCTCGGCGCCCGGCGACGGCCCGACGATCCTGCTGCTGCACGGCTACCCGTCCAGTTCGTTCGACTACCGCGGGGTGGTCCCGCACCTACATGACCAGTCGTGGCTGACGTTGGACTTCCTCGGCTTCGGGCTGTCGGACAAACCTAGGCCCCACCGATACAGCCTGCTGGAGCAGGCCGACATCGTGCAGAGTGTCGTCACGTCACAGACGTCGGGGCCGGTCGTGATCGTCGCCCACGACATGGGCACGTCGGTGACCACCGAGCTGCTGGCACGAGACCTGCAGGGCCGCTTGCCGTTTGAGCTGCAACGCGTTGTGCTCGCGAACGGCAGTGTGATCCTGCACCGCGCCAGCCTGAGACCCGCGCAGAAGATACTTCGTAGCCGATTCGGCCCGATCGTCGCCCGATTCTCGAACCGCGCCACGTTCGTAAAGGAATTCGGTCGGCTGTTCAGCCCCAACCACCCGTTGTCGGACGAGGAGGCCGAAGCGCAGTGGGCGCTGTGGTCCAACGATGACGGGAGCCGCATCGCCCACCTGCTGATCTATTACCTCCACGAACGGGTGCGCTATGCAGACCGCTGGCACGGCGCGGTGCGCGACTGGCCGAAACCGCTGAGCTTCCTGTGGGCGCTCGACGATCCGGTGGCCACCACCAATGTGCTCGACGGCCTTCGCGAATTACGGCCCGCCGCAGACGTTGTCGAGCTTCCCGGCGTCGGCCATTACCCGCAGGTGGAGGTGCCAGAGGTGTTCACCCGCGCCGCGCTCAGCCTGCTGTCAATGGCGTCCTAGGCACCGCGCACCGAGACCGCAGTTATCGAGAAGAAGTCCGAGTAACAACCACGATAACTGCGACTTCGCGCCACCTCTAGCCCAGCATCGTCGCGATCGCCGACGTCAGCTCCGGACCCGCCGACGTCGACAGGTTCTGGTAATTGCCGCCGCTGGCCTGGGCGACCGCCTCCCACGTCGCGCGGTCGGAGTCGTTACCGAAGTCGATCACGTTGACGGCGACCGGCCGGGCCGAGTCGAAGGCGCCACGGATGTACTGCTGCAGACCCGGACCGTCCAGTGATTGGTCAGTATGCGGCCCTGTCGTGATCACCAAGATCGAATTATTTTGGCCCTGGCGATAATTGGCCATCATGTCGGTGTAGATCAGCCGCAGCGTGGTGAACGATACCGCGCCGCCAGCCGAGGGCGACTGCGAATTCAGGGCAGACGTCAGCGCCGCCGAACGTGGCTGACCGTTGACCGGATCCGAGAGCAGGCCGGTGCTGACCTCCGACCGACCCTCTTTGCCGTCAAACGTCCACAACCCAACGTTCGACGTCGCAGGCAACGCCTGCAGCCGGGCATTGAGCGCGGCCACCACGTTGGCCAATCGCGACTTGCCGCCCTCCTCGGCCGGCATCGACTGGTCGAGCATGATTGTCACCGCTGGGCTTTCGGCCGGCGCGGTCAACGCATTGGCTAGCGTCGCCCGCATCGCGTTGTCTCCCACCGACAACGGCGCCGACACCGGCGAGAAGTTGGTGACATCACTCTTGGGCGGCGTGCCACCTTCGGTGCGGAAGCCGGCCTTGGCCAGCTCGGCCAGCTGCTCCGGTTTACGCATGAAACGGGCGAATTCGCTTGCCGCACTGACCTGTTCTTGAGACAGCCAACTGCCGGACAGCAAAACGGTCGGGTAGTCGGCCATGGCCGTCGGGCCAGGGGGAAGCCACGATGCGACGACGTTCTTGGCATCCGGCAGCGACGCCCCGCGCTGGAACAGCTGCTGTTCGGTCGTCACCACGGCGTGGACCGGTGCGGTCGAGGGATCGGCGGCTTTGAGCAGCGCATCCATAGCGGTGGATGCCTTGTTGTCGGCCAGCTTCGGTTGACCACCGACCAACGTATTGACCGCGCCCGTTCCCGCGCTGGGGGGAGCGCCGGCCGGCGCCGACGCCGCGGCGACGGCTTCGGCGGCAAGGTAGGACGCGTCGGCGTCACCGCTGAGCGGCATGGACAGCCGTAGCGATCCCCAGCCGGGAAGATTCAAGCCGTCCAGCGCCGCAGGATTGGTCTGCAATGACGGCAGGCTTCCCCAATTTTGTTGGGAAAGAGCATCTTTGAGTTGCGGCCGAACGGCCAGCAGCACCGGGGAGGTGACCAGCGACCGGCTGTCGCTGACGGTCTGCGCACCGGCCGCCGCCTCCAGCCGCGCCTCCGACACCGAACTCGCCGGGATCCAAAGCGCCGGCTGTTCGCCGAGTTCCGCCGGCCACTTGCCGATGAACCCGTTGACGACCTGATCCGGGTCGGAGGGTTTGACGCCGACCTTCACGCACCGGTCGGCAACGGGAGCGGCTGTCTGGTTGTAGTTGTTGGCCAGCGTCTGGATCCGGTCGGCAATGGACGGATCGGCGACGACGGCGACGGAGAGTTCGCCAGCTACGCATCGCGCGGCGGCGGCGTCGGTGCGGTGTGAGAGAACATCACCGAAGAAGCGCCACAGGATGATCCCGCCGACCACGACGACGACGGTCACCAGTGCCGCGATGACACCGAAGCTGACGCCGCGCCGACCGGTGGTAACCGCCCGGTGGCTACCGGTCCACTCACCGCCTTCCCACTCACCGCTGTGCCGCCGCGGCGGGGGAGTCGAGGCACGCTGGCGCGGCTCCGGTTCGTACGCGGGTCCGTCGTAATCGGAGTTGTCGCCGTAATCGGTGTCTTCGTAACGGGATTCGTCGAACTCGGCATCGTATTCGGGCCGACGGTAGTCAGCCCGCCCGTACTCGGGCTGGCGGTAACCAGGCCTGCCGTAATCGGATTGGCCATGGTCGGTCTCGCCGAAACCTGGTCCGTATTCCGGACGATCGTCGTCGACGGAGCCGAACCGCTCGGTCTGCGGCTCTGAAGACTCGTGGGCCTCGTGAGCCTCGGAGGCCTGCTCTTCGCCGGCCGAATCGTCGGGATCGGGAATGCTGTGCCTACCCATTGCGGACCTTGTGCTCGTCGTGTCGGGTGGTTTCAGCCACCGTTGCCGGCAACCTTCTCCTTCAACTCTCGTCGACGCCGGTGCAGGATCGGCTCGGTGTAGCCGTTGGGCTGCTTGGTACCGGCCAGGATCAACTCCTCCGCGGCCAGGAACGCGATGCTGGCGTCAGGGTCGGGTGCCATCGGTCGGTACTTGGAATCGTTCTTGTTCTGCTCGTCGACCACCGCGGCCATCCGCCGAAGGCTTGCCTTCACGTCTTCCTCGGTGATCACGCCGTGGCGCAGCCAGTTCGCCAGCAGCTGGCTGGAGATGCGCAGCGTGGCGCGGTCCTCCATCAGCGCGACGTTGTGGATGTCGGGAACCTTCGACGAGCCGACGCCCTGGTCGATCCAGCGCACCACGTAACCGAGGATCGACTGGCAGTTGTTGTCGACCTCCTCGCGGATCTCCTCTGGCGCCCATGCCAATTCCTTGGCCAGCGGGATGGTCAGCAGGTCCTCGAGCTTCGCGCGCCGCTTGCCGGCGAGATCCTTCTGCACCTCGAACACGTCGACATGGTGGTAGTGCATCGCGTGCAGGGTGGCGGCCGTGGGCGACGGCACCCACGCCGTGGTGGCCCCGGCCTTTGGCTGACCGATCTTCTGCTCGACCATGTCGGCCATCAGATCGGTCATCGCCCACATGCCCTTGCCGATCTGGGCATGCCCGACGAACCCGGCGGCCAACCCGGCGTCGACGTTGTTGTCCTCGTAGGCCAGGATCCACGGCTGGGTCTTCATCTGGCCCTTGCGGATCATCGGGCCTGCCTCCATCGAGGTGTGGATCTCGTCGCCCGTGCGGTCAAGGAAGCCGGTGTTGATGAACACCACTCGCTCGGCGGCGGCCTTGATGCACGCCTTGAGGTTCACGGTGGTGCGCCGCTCCTCGTCCATGATGCCGACCTTGAGTGTGTTCTGCGGCAGGCCGAGCACATCCTCGACGCGGCTGAACAGCTCGACGGTGTAGGCGACCTCGTCGGGCCCGTGCATCTTGGGCTTCACGATGTAGATCGAGCCGGTGCGGCTGTTCAGCAGCGGGCCGTTCCCGTCGCCCGAGCGCAGGCCGTGGATCGCGGCGAGGCTGGTGAACAGCGCGTCCTGGATTCCCTCGAACACCTCGTTTCCGTCCGCGTCGACGATCGCGTCGTTGGTCATCAAGTGACCGACGTTGCGCACGAACAGCAGGCTGCGGCCGGGCAGGGTCAGCTCGCCAGTCCCAGAGCCGGTGTCCGGAGTGGTGTAGGTGCGGTCCTCGTTGAGGACGCGCGTGAACGTCTTGCCGTCCTTGTCGACCTCGGCCGACAGATCGCCCTTCATCAAGCCGAGCCAGTTGCGGTAGGCGGCAGTCTTGTCGTCGGCGTCGACGGCGGCCACCGCGTCCTCGAAGTCGATGATCGTCGTCACGGCCGACTCGAGAACGACATCCTTGATGCCGGCTGCGTCGGTGGAGCCGACGGGCGAGTCGGGGTCGATCAGGACCTCGATGTGCAGGCCGTGGTTGCGCAGCAGCACGGACCACTGGGGCGAGCCGAGGTCGCCGGTGTAGCCGACGAACTGCTCCGGCGTGGCCAGGCCCGTCGACAAGCCGTCACCGAGGGTGATCAGGAGCTGGCCCTCGTCGATCTTGACGCCGGTTGCCTCGCTCCAGGAACCGGACGCCAGCGGCGCCGCCTCGTCGAGGAAATTGCGGGCGTACGCGATGACCTTGTCGCCGCGCACCTTGTTGTAGCTGGTGCCCTGCTCGGCACCGTCGGTTTCCGGGATCACGTCGGTGCCGTAGAGCGCGTCGTACAGCGACCCCCAACGCGCGTTGGCGGCGTTCAGCGCGAAGCGGGCGTTGGTGACGGGCACCACCAACTGGGGTCCCGCGGTCGTGGTGATCTCCGGGTCGACGTTCGCGGTGGTGATGGTGAAGTCGGCGGGTTCTGCCTGCAGGTAGCCGATGTCGGTGAGGAACTGCCGGTAGCCATCGGGGTCGATCGGCTCGATGACGTGCTGGCGGTGGTACTTGTCGATCTGGGCCTGCAGCTCATCCCGGCGTGCAAGCAGGTCTTGGTTCTGCGGGCTGAGATCGGTGACGACCTTGTCGACACCCGCCCAGAAGCTGTCGGGGTCGACGTCGGTACCGGGCAGCGCCTCGTTGTTGATGAAGTCGTACAACACCTGGGCGACGCGCAAGTTCCCGACCGTCACGCGATCCGTCATCATTTCCTCCCTCGAGCTGTCGACACAGCTTACCCACGGGTAACGGCGGGCTAACCGCCGTCCACCGCGCTGAGCAGCAGGTCACACCTGTCGGTCAGCGTGGCCCGCAGCGGCGCGGCCCGCTCAGCAATGGTCTGCTGGGTCCGAACATATTCGGCGCGACCGCCCGGCGTTTCAATGGCGATCGGTTCGAATCCGTAGTCGCGGAGATCATAGGGGCTGGCCCGCATGTCCAGTTCGCGGGCATCCATGGCCAACTGCAGGCAGTCCAGGACCAGTTCCGATTCCACCAGCGGCCCCAGCTTGTACGCGAACTTGTACAGATCCATATTTGCGTGCAGGCAGGCCGGCTGCTCGAAGGCGATCTGATCGGCACGCGTCGGCTGTCCTGCGTTGCGGCGCGCCGCGGGTTCGGTGAAGAAGCGGTAGGCGTCAAAGTGGCTGCAGCGCAACGGCATTGACTCGACCACCGTGTCGGTACCCGCCGCGCCGAGCCGCAACGGGACGCGCGCATGCCGCACTGCGGGCGCCCGGTACACCATGGCCCATTCATGCAGACCGAAGCAGTTCAGCCGGCCAGGGCGCGCGGCCGTGGCGCGGAACAGCCCGGCGATGTACCGCACAGTTTCGGCGCGGGCGACCAGGTGCGAACGGGTGACGGTGACGCCTGCGTGGTGCGGACCGTAGCCGCCGCGGCCGAGGTATCGGCGCGCGGAGTCGCCGCCGAGCACCACACCGAACCCCGGGTGCCAGATCCGTAGCTGGCGCGGCCGAAGGCTGTAATACGTGAACAGGAAGTCCCACACGGGATGCGTCTCGCCCGTCCGCATACGCCGCAGGTGCGGCTCGACGACCGCGTCTGCCCGCTGCCGGTAGTCGTGCGCCCGTTCGATCCAGTCGGCCTCGTCGAGCACGTGCTCGGTCACGCCGTATCCCGTCGCATGGTGCCGACGAGGTCCTCCACCAGGTCTTCCAGCGCCACCATCGCGGCGACGCTGCCATCGGCCGCCGTGACGAGAGCCAGGTGGCTGTTGTTGCGGCGCAGGCGGCTCAACGCATCGGGCAGCGGCAACGACTCCGGCACCTCCGGCAGCCGGCGCACCATCGCCGGGTCGACGACGGCGTCGGGATCGTCGACAAGCGACAGCACGTCCTTGATGTGGACATAGCCGACGAACCGGTCCGCACCGTCGACCACCGGGAAGCGGGAGTAGCCGGTCTCGGCCAGGGCCCGCTCGATGGCCCGCACCGTCGGGCCCTCACCCTCGGCCGCCACCGAGACGGCGTGAATATCGCGCAGCGGCACCGCCACGTCGGAAACGACGCGGTTGCGGATCTGCAGGGCCCGTGACAGCCGGTTGTGCTCTTCGGGGTCGAGCAGGCCTTCCGAGCGTGATTCGGCGATCATCTCCGACAGCTCGACAAGGGAGACGGTGTTCTCGAGCTCGGTCTTGGCCTCCACACCCACCAGCCGAAGCGACTTGATCGCGCACCAGTCGTAGAACGCGATGACGGGGCGGGCCGCTCGCACCCACAACAGATAGGGCGGCACCAGAAGCATCGCCGCCGACTCCGGTCCGGCGATCGCGATGTTCTTCGGCACCATCTCTCCGAGCAGCACGTGCAGCACCACGACGATCGTGATCGCGACGACGAACGACACCGTGTGCAGCACCGCGTCGGGCACACCGAACAAGTCGAACGGCTTTTCCAGCAGGTGGGCCACCGCCGGTTCACCGATGCGGCCCAACAGGATCGAGCACACCGTGATCCCGAGTTGCGCGCCGGCCAGCATCACCGACAGGTTCTCGCCGGCCCGGATGACCGTCACGGCGCTGCGCTTGCCCTGTTCTGCGAGCGCTTCGAGCCGGTCGCGGCGGGCCGAGATCAACGCGAACTCCGCGCCGACGAAGAACGCGTTGGCCGCGAGCAGCAGCATGGTGAGCACCACGCCGAGAACGTCGCCCATCAGCGCCCCTCGCCGGAATCGCCGTGACGGCCGAGCTCGGTGAGTTCGAGCAGATCGATGCGGCGGCCGTCCATCTGGACGACCGTCGCCAGCCAGCGGACCGGGTCTTCGATCGGACCGTCGGGGTCGAACGCCGTCAGCTCGACGGTCTCACCGGGCTCGGGGATGTGGCCGAGGTGCTGCAGCACCAGACCGCCGATGGTTTCGTATTCGCCCTCGGGTGCCCGGAAGCCCGTTTCGGCCGCCACTTCGTCGATGCGCAGCAGACCGGACACGTGCCAGCCGCGGCCGGCGGGCATCACATCGGGGGTCTTCTCGTCGTGCTCGTCGCGGACGTCGCCAACGATCTCCTCGATCAGATCCTCGACGGTGACCATGCCCGCCGTGCCGCCGTACTCGTCGGCGACCAGCGCGGTCTGCATGTCGTCGCCGCGGATCTGGGCCATCACCGCGTCCCCGTCGAGAGTCGACGGCACGACGGAAACACGCTGGGCCAAGCCTGCCAACCGCGTTCGGGCCCGCTCGCCGTGCGGGATCTCGAAGACTTGTTTGACGTGGACGAGGCCGATGGTCTCGTCAAGGTCGCCCTCGACGATCGGGAAGCGGGAGTAGCCGGTCTCCATGGCCTTGACCACCAGCTCCGCGACGGTGTCGTCGGCCTGCAGGACCTCGATCTTCGACCGCGGCGTCATCAGCTCTTCGGCGGTGCGCGCGCCGAACTGTAGCGAGCGGTCGACGAGTGTTGCGGTCACCGGATCCAGTGAGCCGCGGCGAGCGGAATTGCGGACCAGCGAGCCCAGCTCCTGCGGGGACCGGGCCGAGCGCAGTTCTTCGGCGGGTTCGATGCCCAGCCGGCGCAGTATCCAGTTCGCGCTGCCGTTCGTCAGGTGGATGAGCGGCGTGAACAACGTCGAGAACAGCACCTGGGGCCCGGCGACCACCCGGGCGGTGGGCAGCGGTTTGGCGACCGCGAGGTACTGCGCCACCAATTCGCCGAACACCATCGACACCGACGTGGCGATCAACAAGGACAGCGCCAGCGCGACGCCGTCGGCCACGTGCGGGGGCAGCGACATCGCGAGAAACGCGGGCCGAAGGAGCCGAGCGACCAGCGGTTCGGCGAGGTATCCGGTGATCAGCGTGGTGATCGAGATGCCCACCTGGGCGCCGGACAGCTGAAACGACAGCGTGCGATGTGCCCGCTGCACCATCTTGTCGCGACGGCCGCCGGTGCGGGCGTTGGCGTCGACGGTGCTGCGCTCCAACGCCGTCAGCGAGAATTCTGCGGAGACGAACACCGCGGTGCCGGCGGTGAGCACCAGGAAGCCCAGCACCGCGAGCAGGCTGATGACGATGTTCATCGCGACCTCAGCGAAACTGCGCCGGGCCGTGTGCCCGGCCGACTAGAGGAGGGCTCTGCGTCTGCGGATTCTTCGCCGGTCGCGGCGGTCGGCTCGTGGGACGGCTGCTCGGCCCGGAAGGCCCGACCCGAATCCGGGGCCTCGACGGGTGCCTGCGGCACGGCATCCCTTTCGCTTGGTCGGCTATGAATGCCCCATGTTAGCGGTCGGTGCTCGTCGCCGGCCCTACCAACCGGTGGGCAACGGGTGGCCTTCGGCGAAGCCGGCTCCCGACTGAACGCCGAGCACGACCTTCTCGTGGAGTTCGGCGATGTTGGCGGCGCCCACGTACGTGCATGTGCTGCGCAGGCCGGACGTGATGTGGTCGAGCAGGTCCTCCACGCCGCCGCGGGACGGGTCAAGGCCCATCCGCGAGGTGGAGATGCCCTCCTCGAACAACGCCTTGCGGGCCCGGTCGAACTGGCTGTCGGCCGCTGTCCGCGCGGCCACCGCGCGCTTGGACGCCATCCCGTAGCTCTCTTTGTACGGCTGATCCTCGCGGTCGCGCATCAGGTCGCCCGGCGATTCGTAGGTGCCGGCGAACCACGAGCCGATCATCACGTTGGACGCCCCGGCCGCCAGCGCCAGCGCCACGTCGCGGGGATGGCGGACGCCGCCGTCGGCCCACACGTGGCCGCCGAGTTGTCTTGCCGCCGAGGCACATTCGACCACGGCCGAGAATTGGGGCCTGCCGACGCCGGTCATCATCCTGGTGGTGCACATCGCGCCAGGGCCCACGCCGACCTTGACGATCGTCGCGCCCGCGCTGATCAGGTCACGGGTGCCTTCCGCGGAGACGACGTTGCCCGCGGCGATCGGTACACCGAGGTCGAGCGAGGACACCGACTTGATCGCGTCGAGCATCTTGAGCTGGTGGCCGTGCGCGGTGTCGACGACCAGAAGGTCGACGCCGGCCTCGGCGAGGCTGCGGGCCTTGGCGCCGACGTCCCCGTTGATGCCGACCGCGGCGGCGATGCGCAGTCGTCCCATGGCGTCGACGTTCGGGGTGTAGATGCCGGCGCGGATGGCGCCGGTCCGGGTGAGCACGCCGGCCAGCGTGCCGTCGGGCTCGGTGAGCACGGCGATGTCGATGGGCGCGTGTTCGAGAAGGTCGAACACTTGGCGCGGATCAGTGCCGACGGGTGCGGTGACGAAATCGGACAGTGCGACGTCGCGCACCCGCGTGAACCGGTCCACCCCGACGCAGTTGGCCTCGGTGACGAGGCCGATCGGGCGGCCCTCGAACACGACGACCGCCGCGCCGTGCGCCCGCTTGTGGATCAGCGCCATGGCGTCGGACACGGAGTCGTCGGGGGAGAGCACGACCGGGGTGTCGACGACGTGGTCGCGGCTCTTGACGAAGTCGACCGTGCCCTTGACCACCGAGATCGGAAGGTCCTGCGGCAGAACGACAATGCCGCCGCGGCGGGCCACGGTCTCGGCCATCCTGCGGCCGGCCACCGCCGTCATGTTGGCCACCACCACGGGGATAGTGGTGCCCGACCCGTCCGACGTCGACAGGTCGACATCGAACCGCGACTGCACGTCCGAGCGTCCCGGGACGATGAAGACGTCGTTGTAGGTCAGGTCGTAGGGCGGCGGGTGGCCTTCCAGGAACCGCATACGACCAGCCTAGGCTTCGACCTCGCTGTGGTCGCCGCTCCACAGCGTGTGGAACTTCTGCTCGCGATCGGAGTCGATGCGGGCGTAGGTGTGCGCGCCGAAGAAGTCGCGCAGGCCCTGAATCAACGCCGCGGGCAGCCGCTCGGTGCGCAGCGCGTCGTAGTAGGACAACGCCGACGCGAAGCCGGGAATCGGGATACCGAGTGTGGTGGCCGTGGTGACGACGCGGCGCCAGCTGTCGATCGCGTTCTCCACCGCACTGCGGAAGTACGGCGCGCTGATCAACGTCGGCAGGTTCGGGTCCTCGTCGAAGGCTTCCTTGATCCTGTTGAGGAACTTCGCGCGGATGATGCAGCCGCCGCGCCAGATCGTGGCCAGGTCGCCGGGCGTGATACCCCAGTCGTATTCCTCGCTGCCCGCCTGGATCTGGTTGAAGCCCTGCGCGTAGGCGATGATCTTCGACGCGTAAAGCGCCTGGCGCACGTCTTCGATGAACTTGTCTGCGTCACTTGGCTTTTCGCCGAGATCTCCGGATGCGAGGCCAGTGGTGGCCTTGCGCTGGGCGACCGAACCCGACAATGCGCGGGCGAACACCGCCTCGGCGATACCGGTGACGGGCACGCCAAGGTCGAGCGCCGACTTCACCGTCCACCGGCCGGTGCCCTTTTGCTCGGCTTCGTCGACGATGACGTCGACCAGCGGCTTACCGGTTTTCGCATCGGTCTGCCGCAGTACCTGTGCGGTGATCTCCACCAGGAAGCTGTCCAGGTCGCCCTTGTTCCACTCGTCGAACACGTCGGCGATCTCGGGTGCCGTCTTGCCGAGCCCGTCGCGCAGCAGCTGGTACGCCTCGCCGATCAGCTGCATGTCGGAGTATTCGATGCCGTTGTGCACCATCTTGACGAAATGCCCTGCGCCGTCGGGACCTATGTGCGTGCAGCACGGAACCCCGTCGACGTGTGCGGAAATCTCTTCCAGCAGCGGGCCCAGAGACTTGTACGACTCTGCCGGCCCTCCTGGCATGATCGACGGCCCGTTCAGCGCGCCCTCCTCGCCGCCGGAGATGCCGGCGCCGACGAAGTGCAGACCGCGTTCGCGCATCGCCTTTTCACGGCGGATGGTGTCGGTGTAGAGCGCGTTGCCGCCGTCGATGATGATGTCGCCTTCCTCCATCGCGTCGGCGAGCTCGTTGATGACGGCATCGGTCGGATCACCGGCCTTGACCATGATCAGCACCCGGCGCGGTTTCTCAAGGGCGGCAAGGAATTCAGCGATGGTCTCGCTGCGGACGAACTTGCCTTCCGAGCCGTGCTCGGAAAGCAGCGCATCGGTCTTGGCGATCGAGCGGTTGTGCAGGGCGACGGTGTATCCGTGCCTGGCGAAATTGCGCGCGATATTCGAACCCATCACGGCCAGGCCGGTAACCCCGATCTGAGCGGTGCCGGTGGTGTCGGAGTTAACAGAGTCGCTCATACGGGGGGCCTTTCATTTTTTTGTTGTCGCGGTTGTGTTTATCGGCTATGAGTGACTACGCCATGAAGAGCCGATGTAATTCCGTCAGCCACGGCACCGCGAGCGCGACCGTCGGCACGACGAGCACGGCGGCGGCGGCCAGATAGGCCGTCCCCGCGAGCGCCAGACTGTTCGGTCGGCCGCCGAGGCGGCGCACCCGCAGCACCGTTGTCGGCCCGCCCGCGGCCAAGGCGCCCAACGGCGCGCGTCCCGACGCGCACGCGACCAAAGCCCGCGCAAGGGGTTTCGGGCCCGCAGTGCGGACCGCGGCGTCGTCGGCGAGCAGTTCGATGAGCAGGCGCACCGCGTCCAGGGCGTTGGCGCTGCGGACGAATCGGGGGAAGGCGGCGTGCACCGCGGTGAACATCTCGAGCACCAGGTCATGGCGCGCCCGCAGGTGGGCGCGTTCGTGGGTGAGGATCGCGGCCATCTCGTTGTCGGCCAACGTATTCAGCGCGCCCTCGCTGACAACCACGCGGCTGCGGACGCCCGGCAGGCAGTAGGCGAGGGGTTGGGCCACGTCAAGGATTCGCAGGTGACTTCCCTGCGACTTGCCGACCAGGTCGACGACCATGCGGTGATGGGCGCGCCGACGCCGCGTGGCGACGGCCACCTGTACGACGGCGTAGGTCAGCCGTGCGCCGATTACCAGCGTGAGCGCGAAGACCACGACGTACGCCAGCCATAGCGGCCAGCCAAGCACTTCGACCTCGCTCGTGATGGTCGCGGTGGGGCGGCCATCCAGGCCGGGTGCGAACAACCGGCTGGCGATCGCGATGCCTGCCGAAAACGCCGAGAGGACGGCGGCCAGTGCGATCGCCTGCCACAGCACTATTGATGCCCGCGGTGCACGCATCGGCCACGTCGCCCGCGCGAGCATGGCCGGCACCGGCCCCGACAGCAGCAGGGCGACGAGTGTGAAGGCCAGCGCGGACACGCTGTAAGTCTCTCTCAGCCGGTGCCCGGACCGCCAGCGGGCGGGTCGTGCTGGTGCTTGCCTTCCAACTCGGCCAGCGCGCGGCGCAGTGCGGCGGCTTCGTCTGCACCGACTCGCTCGACGAAATGCACCAGCGCGGCCTGCCGACTCCCGGTGTCGGAGACCTGGTCGAGCGCGTCGACCATCAAGCCGGCCACCAGCTCGTCGCGTCCGTGCATGGGCGCATATCGGTGCGCCCGGTCGTCGCGATGCTGCACGACGAGGTTCTTCTTCGCCAACCGCTGCAACACGGTCATGATCGTGGTGTAGGCGAGGTCCCGTTCGGCCGCGAGCGCCTCATGGACCTGGCGCACGGTTTGGGGCTCACCGGAGGACCAGAGGTGGTCCATCACGGCGCGTTCCAGATCCCCGAGACGCGTCAACTTGGCCATGTTCCGTTCATCTCCATCAGCCTGTAGATCAAGGGTACTACGCGGTTACTACCGTGCGTCGTATCTAACACTTCCGAACAACTTTCGGCCGGGCTCCCAATGTTCCGGCAGTGGTTACCCGCAGGTCGTTCTCCCTTGTGAACCCAGTCACAGGGCCTGGCCTGCTCGATGCACGTGACTATAGTAAGGCTAACCTAAATCACGTTCGGGAGGTTCCCATGACGGTTGCAGTCGACGACCCGCTCATCGCGGGCATGGCGATCACGCGGATGCTGCCGCTTCACGAGTCGAGCGGCCGGCTACGCGCGCTCTATCCCGAATGTCCGCGTGTCTACGGCGTCGCGGTGATGGGTGATTTGTCGCGCCGGCGGTGGTGGCCGCTGGCCGAGGCGCTCACGACCGACCGCCTGCAATCGATGTTCGCGCTCGCCGCAGAGGAGACCGACAGCGGCGGCGCGGTGGCGCAGCAGCTCGCCGCCACGCTGGCGCATGTCGTCGTGGGCCGCGTCGTTCCGCTGCTGGCGCTCGAGGGGCGGGCCTGGGATACCGGCTTGGAGAACCTGTGGGTGCACGTCGACTCCGAGGGCGTAATCGACTGGGTCGGCGTCGTCGATCCGACGCTGCGTGCGCTGCCGGGCGACCCGTCGTTGCATATCGGTCGTTCGACGGGCGACGGCATCGTTGCGCTGCCCAGCGAGGCGGCCTTGACGACGTGGGTCGCGCACCGCAGCCATCGCGCTTTGGCGCCGCTCTTTGTAAGGCTGGCCGAGGTATCGGGCGGGGCGATGTCGGTCGCATCGATGTGGCATCTCGTCGGCTCAGCGGTGGTGAGCGCGGCGACACAGGTCCCGCTGCTGGCCCATTCGAGCGAAGCGACGAGCATGCGCCGCGGACAAGCGGTGCTCGACGCGCTCGTCGGATTCGGGCTCCCCGTGCGTGGCACCACCCGCGCGGGTGCAGGGAAGGTCTTGTTCAATTAGGGCAGCCTTGCCTATTCTAGTTACACGATCACACGTGAACCACCGGACCGCGCCGGAGTCCTGAGGGCTGCAGAGACTCCCGGTCCATTCGAGGGACGGACCTCGCGCCTATGGCGCGGGGTCCGTCCCGATTTCGGCCCGACCCGCGGCGAACTCCGTGGGCGCCGCCGTGTAGACACAATCGCGTGACGACGGAGATGCCCGCAGAGGTCGGCAAGGGATTCGACCAGGAGCTCGGACTCGAATATCTCGAGATGACGCCCGACGGTGGACGGGCGCGCTTGAAGATCAGCGACAAGCTGCTTCAACCGTGGGGCATCGTGCACGGCGGCGTGTACTGCTCGATCGTCGAAAGCCTGGCCAGCATCAGTGCACAGGTGTGGCTGATGCAGAACGGCGGTGGACACGTCGTCGGCGTCAACAACAACACCGACTTCCTGCGGTCGATCTCCTCGGGCATCGTCACCGCGGTGTCGACGCCGATCCACCGGGGCCGCCGCCAGCAGCTGTGGTTGATCACCATCACCGACGAGAACGACCGTGTCGTTGCCCGCGGCCAGGTGCGCTTGCAGAACATGCCGGCCGAATAGCCGCCGGCTTCGCCTGCGCTGCTGACTGCGGCGCGCCGTGGCAATATCGCGCACTATGCGCTTGACCCCGCATGAACAGGACCGGCTGCTCATTTCGTATGCTGCCGAACTCGCCAGGCGCCGGCAGGCCCGCGGCCTCAAACTCAATCACCCCGAGGCCGTCGCGGTGATCACCGACCACTTGCTCGAAGGCGCCCGCGACGGCCGCACGGTCGCGGAGCTGATGGTCAGCGGCCGCGACGTGCTGTCCCGCGACGATGTCATGGAGGGTGTTCCGGAGATGCTCTACGACGTCCAGGTGGAGGCCACCTTCCCCGACGGCACCAAGCTCGTTACCGTCCACCATCCGATTCCGTGATGATCCCAGGCGAGATCGTCTACGGCGACGGCGACATCGAAATCAACGCAGGCGCGGCCCGTCTGACGCTCGATGTGGTCAACACCGGTGACCGTCCGGTTCAAGTCGGCAGCCATGTGCACCTGCCTCAGGCCAACGCCGCGCTGGACTTCGATCGCTCTGCCGCATACGGCCACCGGCTCGACATCCCGGCGGGAACGGCGGTGCGCTTCGAACCCGGTGTAGCCCAGCAGGTTTCGTTGGTGCCGTTGAGCGGGTCGCGTGAGGTCTACGGGCTGAGCCTGAATGCGCCAGGGAGGCTCGACGCATGACCGAGCTGTCGCGGGCGCGGTACGCCGCGCTGTTCGGGCCGACCACCGGTGACCGGATCAGGCTGGCCGACACAGATCTGTTCGTCGAGATCACCGAAGACCGCAGCGGCGGCCCCGGCCTGGCAGGCGACGAGGCGGTGTTCGGTGGCGGCAAGGTGTTGCGGGAGTCGATGGGCCAGGGACGAGCGACGCGCGCCGACGGCGCGCCCGACACGGTCATCACCGGCGTGGTCATCATCGACCACTGGGGAATCATCAAGGCCGACATCGGTATTCGTGACGGTCGAATCGCCGCGATCGGCAAGGCGGGCAACCCCGACATCATGAGCGGGGTTCACCCCGATCTGGTGGTCGGCCCGTCGACGGAGATCATCGCGGGCAACGGCCGCATCGTCACCGCAGGAGGCATCGACTGCCACGTGCATCTGATCTGCCCGCAGATCATGGACGAGGCGCTTGGCGGCGGTATCACCACGATCATCGCCGGCGGCACCGGACCCGCCGAGGGCAGCAAGGCCACCACGGTGACGCCGGGCGCCTGGCATCTGGCCCGGATGCTCGAGTCGCTGGATTCCTGGCCGATGAATGTCGCGCTGCTGGGCAAGGGTAACACCGTCAGCACCGACTCGATGTGGGAGCAATTGCGCGGTGGCGCTTCCGGATTCAAGCTGCACGAGGACTGGGGTTCGACGCCTGCGGCGATCGACGCCTGCCTGCGCGTGGCCGACGCATCCGGTGTGCAGGTCGCGCTTCACTCCGACACACTCAACGAGGCCGGTTTCGTCGAGGACACCGTCGGCGCCATCGCGGGGCGATCCATCCACGCGTATCACACCGAAGGCGCCGGCGGCGGCCACGCCCCCGACATCATCACCATCGCCGCCGAGCCGTACGTGCTGCCGAGCTCCACCAATCCGACCCGCCCGCACACCGTCAACACCCTCGACGAGCATCTGGACATGCTGATGGTGTGTCATCACCTGAACCCGAGCGTCCCAGAGGATCTCGCGTTCGCCGAGAGCCGGATCCGGCCGTCGACGATCGCGGCCGAGGACCTGCTGCACGACATCGGCGCGATCTCGATGATCGGCAGCGACGCCCAGGCGATGGGCCGCATCGGCGAGGTGGTCATCCGGACATGGCAGACCGCGCACGTCATGAAACGCCGCCGCGGCGCGCTGCCCGGCGACGACAAGGCCGACAACAACCGCGTGCGCCGCTACGTCGCGAAATACACCATCTGCCCGGCCATTGCGCACGGACTCGATGCTGAGATCGGATCGGTCGAAGTCGGCAAGCTCGCCGACCTGGTGCTGTGGGAGCCGGCGTTCTTCGGGGTGCGCCCCCACGCGGTGCTCAAGGGCGGCATGATCGCCTGGGCCGCAATGGGAGACGCGAACGCGTCGATACCGACACCGCAGCCCGTGCTGCCCCGCCCGATGTTCGGCGCCGCGCCGGCCGCTGCCGCCGCCACGTCGGTGCACTTCGTGTCGCCGCAGGCTGTCGACGATGGCCTTGCAGAACGGCTGGCGGTGAACCGGAAGCTGGTCGCCGTCAAGGACGTCCGCAAGGTCGGCAAGGCCGACATGCCGCTGAACGACGCACTGCCGCGGATCGTGGTCGATCCGGACACGTTCACCGTCCGCATCGACGGCGACGTGTGGCAGGAACAGCCCGCCGCCGAATTGCCCATGGCGCAAAGATATTTCCTGTTCTGATGACGAACCTCGCGACGCTGCTGGCGCTGGCCGACTCGCGACTGCCGACAGGGGGACATGTCCACTCCGGCGGTGTCGAAGAGGCGGTGACCAGTGGACGTGTCGTCGACCTCGCGACACTGCGTGCGTACCTGCGCCGCCGGATCCGCACGCAGGGGCTGGTGACGGCATCACTGGCGTTCGCCGTACACGCCGGAACCCTGTCGGTGACGGACGCCGACCGCGAAACCGACGCCCGCACACCGGCACCCGCAGCGCGCCAGTCATCCCGTGCCCAGGGGCGTGGTCTGCTTCGGCTCGCCAAGCGGGTGTGGCCAGACAACGACTGGCAAGCGCTGGGCCCGACGCCGCATCTGGCCGTTGCGGCGGGCGCGGTGGGCAGGGCCAGTGGCCTCACGCCAGAACAGACCGCGCTGTCGGTCGTTTACACCACCATGACCGGATCCGCGACCGCCGCTCAGCGACTTCTGGCGCTCGACCCCGGTGACGTCGCCGCACTCACCATCGCACTTGCGCCGCTGTGCGAGGCGACCGCCGCCGACGCGGGCAAAGAGCTTGCCGACCTGTCCGATCCGCTGCTCGACGTGCTTGCCCAGCGGCACAGCCAACGCGAGCGACCGCTGTTCGTCTCCTGAAAGGCCAAGCATGCCACCACATTTCCTTGACGGCGAGCCGCATAGTCACTCCGAGCGGCCAAGGCGTCAGCGCGAACCGGGGGAGCCGCTGCGAATCGGCATCGGTGGACCCGTCGGCTCAGGCAAGACCGCGCTGGTGGCGGCGTTGTGCCGACAACTGCGCGACGACATCTCGCTGGCAGTGCTGACGAACGACATCTACACGACCGAAGACGCCGACTTCCTGCGCCGCCACGCCGTGTTGCCCGACGAGCGGATTGCCGCGGTGCAGACCGGAGGATGTCCGCACACCGCGATACGCGACGACATCACGGCCAACCTCGATGCGATCGACGACCTCGTCGCCTCCAACGATCGACTGGACCTGATCCTGGTCGAGTCCGGTGGTGACAACCTGACGGCCACGTTCTCGTCGGGCCTGGTCGACGTCCAGATCTTCGTGATCGATGTGGCAGGCGGCGACAAGGTGCCCCGCAAGGGCGGGCCCGGGGTGGCGTACTCGGATCTGTTGGTAATCAACAAGACCGACCTGGCGCCGCTCGTCGGGGCCGACCTCGACGTGATGCGCCGCGACGCGGCCAAGGTACGGGACGGCACACCTGCGGTGCTGATCTCACTGACCGACGACCCTGCCGCGACGCCGGTGCTTGCCTGGGTACGAGAGCAACTGTGCGTTCTGACGTCCTGATCGTCGCGTGCCCCGGCCGGCCGCCCCGCATCGAATGCACGGGCGGGCTGGCCGCGCGGCGCACCGAAACCGACACGGTGCATCTGGTGTCGTCGGCGGCCATCCCGCTCGGCGGCGACGCGATCCATGTGCGGGTCGTCGTCGAACCGGGTGCGAGGCTGCGGGTACGCACCGCCGCGGCGAGTGTGACGCTGCCTGGGGCGACCACCACCGAATCGCACGCGTTCTGGACGCTCGAGGTCGCCGGTGATCTGGACGTCGACCCCCAACCGACCGTGGTCGCCGCGACCTCGCGACATTTCAGCTCGACCCGGCTCAACCTGACCGAATCCGGCCGTATCCGGTTACGGGAGCGAATTCAGATCGGCAGATCCGGTGAGCGGCAAGGGTTTTGGTCTGGATCTCTGTATGCCGACGTGGACGGGTCGCCGCTGCTGCGTCATCGCATCGAACTCGGCAACGGATCGGTGACCGACGACGAACTCGGCGTGCCGATGGCGTGCATCAGCGAATTGCACTATCCCGAAAGCGACGTCAAGACTGCCGGCCTCCCATTGACATTGGCGGGCGGCGGCTGCCTGGCGACCTGGCAGGGCGAGAGGCTCTAACTCGCCGCCTTCTCCGTGTCCTGCACGGACGCAGCGATTTCCTGCAGTTCTTCGATGCGGGTTCTCGCGTACGCCTGCTGCTCGGTGATCGTCAGATTTCCGCGCGCCCTCGACAGGAACGTCACCGTCCAGGACAGCAACGTGGTGACCTTCGTCTTGAAGCCGACGAGATACACCAAGTGCAGCACCAGCCAGGCGAGCCAGGCGATGAAGCCGCCGAACTCCAGCCGCCCGACCTTCGCGACCGCCGAGAACCGCGACACCGTCGCCATCGAACCCTTGTCGAAATACTGGAACGGCTCGCGCTGCGTGCGGTCGGCGCCCTTGAGCTCCGCCTTGATCGCCTTGGCTGCGTACTTGGCGCCCTGGATCGCGCCCTGCGCCATGCCCGGCACCCCGTCGACCGCGGCCATGTCGCCGACGACGAACACGTTCGGGTAGCCGGGGATCGTCAAGTCCGGCAACACCTTGACCCGACCCGCGCGGTCGAGCTCCACATCGGACTGCTCGGCGAGGTCACGGCCGAGCGGGCTGGCCGACACGCCGGCCGACCACACCTTGGTCGCGGACTCGATGCGTCGGATGGTGCCGTCGGAATCCTTGACGGTGATGCCGTTGCGGTCCACATCGGTCACCATCGCGCCCAGTTGGATCTCGACGCCCATCTTCTCCAGCCGCGCCTGCGCCTTCTTGCCGAGCTTTTCGCCCATCGGCGGAAGCACCGCGGGAGCCGCGTCGAGCAAGATCACCCGCGCCTGTGTCGAATCGATATGGCGGAACGCGCCTTTGAGTGTGTGGTCAGCGAGTTCGGCTATCTGCCCGGCCATCTCGACACCGGTGGGGCCGGCGCCGACGACGGTGAACGTCAGCAGCTTCTCGCGGCGCGCGGGATCGCTGGAGCGCTCGGCCTGTTCGAATGCGCCGAGGATCCGGCCGCGCAGCTCGAGCGCGTCGTCGACGGTCTTCATGCCCGGCGCAAACTCGGCGAAGTGGTCGTTGCCGAAGTAGGACTGGCCCGCTCCTGCCGCGATGATCAGGGTGTCGTACGGCGTCACATAGCCATGGCCGAGCAGCTCCGACTTGACTGTCTGACCGGCCAGATCGATGTGCGTCACGTTGCCCAACAGCACCTGTACGTTCTTCTGCCTGCGCAGAATGATCCGGGTGGGCGGGGCGATCTCACCCGACGAGATGATGCCCGTGGCCACCTGGTACAGCAGCGGCTGGAACAGGTGATGCGTGGTCCTGGCGATCAACTTGATGTCGACGTCGGCGTGCTTGAGGGCCTTGGCGGCATTGAGGCCGCCGAATCCCGAACCGATGATCACGACCCTGTGTCGATCGGTGGCAGTGGCTCCGGGATGGCTCATTTTTGGGGCTCCTCGACGGACTACACGTGCACTTATACAGACACTACGGTAGCCGCCACGCATCCCCGCAGCGCCGTGAGATTTGCCACGTCACCGCGGATTTAAACGCCCAACAGCGGCCTCAGCTTTTCGGCAACTGCGGTGACGCCACCCGGTTGATAGCCGTTGAGGCTCGTGACCGGGCTCAGGATGACGCCGTCCACGCCTGCGTCGAGAACCTTGGTCTTGATCTGGTCGGCGACCTGATCCGGCCCGCCGACGACCGCCTGCTGCTTGAAGTCGTCGGGGATGAGATCCGGCGTGACGTTCTCGTCGATCACCGCGATGACCAGCATACTGGTCTCCAGCGTCGAGGGGTCACGGCCGATCTCCTCGCAGCGCTGCTTGACCACGGCCACCTTGCGGGGCAATTCGTCGAATCCGGCGATGATGTTCAGATGGTCGAAGTACTTGGCGGCCAACGGAATCGTCTTCTTCTCGCCGCTGCCGCCGATCATCAGCGGAATGTGCTCACGCATGCGGGGCTCGGCCATCGCTTCCTGTGTGCGGTAGTACTTTCCGGAGAATGTCGGCCGCTCACCCTTGATCATCGGCAGGATGATCTGCAGCGCCTCGTCGAGCTTGTTGAAGCGGTCGGTGAATGTGCCGAATTCGAAGCCGAGGCTGTCGTGTTCGAGCTCATACCAGCCCGTGCCGATGCCAAGGATTGCGCGCCCCTGGCTGACCACGTCCAGCGTGGTGATGGCCTTGGCCAGCAGCGCCGGGTTCCGGTAGGTGTTGCCGGTGACGAGCGTGCCCAGCTGGACCTTCTCGGTGGCGGTGGCCAAACCGCCGAGCGCGGTGTAGGCCTCCAGCATCGGCTGGTCGGGCGTCCCGAGGCCGGGCAGTTGATACAAGTGGTCCATCACGAAGACGGAGTCGTAGCCGGCAGCCTCGGCTTCCTGAGCCTGGGCGATAACAGTGGGGAAGATCTCGGCGACGCCGGTGCCATAGGAGAAGTTGGGGATCTGGAGTCCAAGTTTGATGGTCACGTGGACCACGTAACCACAACTAAGCGGGGCGGTCACCCCGTTTTCGCTTCGGGTGAACGGTGGAATATTCAGCCGAAGTGCGCAGGCGCCCCTTGGCTGACGTGCAGCGTCTGGCCGGTGATGTGGCGGGCGGCCGGCGTGGTGAGGAACAGCGTCAGTCGCGTGATCTCCGCGGCCACGGGCGGTGGAGTGGTCGACAGACCCTCGTATCCGGGCTCGGAGGTGCGGCCCGCGGCCACCGCGTTCACGGTGATTCCACGGGTGCCGAAGTAGTCGGACTGCGCTGCGGTCCAGTCCGAAACGGCGGCCTTGACGGCGGCCTCGGCGCTGCCGTCGCGCGGGTGCTCGGGAATCACGGTGACGATTGAGCCGCCGGAACGGAGATGGTCACCGAGGATCTGGACGGTCAGCACCGCCGACACGGCCGTCGCATCCAGAGCGTTGCGCCACGCCGTGGCCAGGTCCGTAAGCGAGTAGGTGCGCGGGTCGCCGGCATCCCAGCGGGGGGCAGGCACATTGACGATCGTGTCCAGGTGATGCGGGAACTGGCCGCGGGTTTGCTCGAGACTGGCCGGGTCGGTGTTGTCGAACACGATGGCGTCGACGTCGAGTTCCTTGGCGGCGACCTCGAGGTCGTCGCGGCGAGCGCCCGCGATCACGACGTGGTGGCCGGCATCACGGAAGCCCTCCGCGATCGTGCGTCCCAGATCGGTGTCGCCGCCGGTGACAAGCACCTCCATCGCCATGACCTCCTGCCTTGTTCGACGCTGAACCAGCGAGTACGCGTCATGTTACTGGACAGTAGCTAGGGGGCGAAACTCGGCGCGCGTACGACTCGGCAACAGTTCGGCCAACCTGCCATAGGGTCTTGATCTGTGGGGCTGCCTCGCTGGATTTACGTCCCCGCCGCGTTGGGGGCGATGTTCGTGGTGGTGCCCTTGATCGCCGTGGCTGCCAAGGTTGACTGGCCGCACTTCTGGTCCCTGATCAGCAGCCAGTCGTCCACCACGGCGCTCGTGCTGAGCCTCAAGACCGCGGCCGCCAGCACCGCGCTGTGCCTGCTGTTCGGGGTGCCGATGGCGCTGGTGCTGGCCCGCAGTAACGCCCGAGTGGTCCGGATGGCCAGGCCGTTGATCCTTCTGCCGCTGGTGCTGCCTCCCGTCGTGGGTGGAATCGCGTTGCTGTACGCGTTCGGCCGGCTGGGACTGATCGGCCAGTACCTCAACGCCGCCGGTATCCAAATCGCGTTCACCACAACGGCGGTGGTGCTGGCTCAGACTTTCGTGTCGCTGCCGTTTCTGGTGATTGCGCTCGAGGGCGCGGCACGTACGGCGGGAGCCGATTACGAAGTGGTGGCGGCGACGCTCGGTGCGCGGCCGACGGCGGTGTGGTGGCGAGTGACGTTGCCGCTCTTGGCTCCTGGACTCATCTCGGGTGCGGTGTTGGCGTTCGCCCGGTCGCTGGGGGAGTTCGGGGCGACGTTGACCTTCGCAGGATCCCGTGCAGGCGTCACCCGCACCCTGCCGCTGGAGATCTACTTGCAGCGCGAAAGCGACGCGGACGCCGCGGTCGCGTTGTCGCTGCTGCTCGTCGCGGTCGCGGCGGTGGTCGTGGTGGGCATCGGTATGCGCCGGATGCGAGGTGCCGATGCCTGGTAGCTCGCGATGACGGGCGTAGCGCTGCGTGCGGTCGTCGAAAGCCGAGGGGTGGATGTCGAATTCGACGTCGGCCCAGGCGAAGTGCTCGCCGTGCTCGGACCGAACGGTGCAGGCAAGTCGACGGTGCTGCACATCATCGCGGGTCTGGTGCGGCCGGACAGCGGCACCGTGCGCGTCGGTGAGCGGGTGCTGACCGACACTTCGGCCAACGTCCATGTCGGCACCCACGCCCGCCGCGTGGGCCTGCTGATGCAGGAGCCGCTGCTGTTTCCGCATCTGAGCGTCGTCGCCAATGTGGCGTTCTCCCCGCGTAGTTCGCGCGCGGCAGCGGCGCAATGGCTGGCCGAGGTGGACGCTGCCGACCTCGCCGATCGGATGCCGCGTCAGCTCTCAGGAGGGCAGGCCCAACGGGTCGCGCTGGCCCGCGCGCTGGCCGCCGAACCCGACGTGTTGCTTCTCGACGAGCCGCTAGCCGGCCTCGACGTTGGTGCCGCCACCGCGATGCGCACCGTGTTACGGCAGGTGCTGGTTCGTGACGGTCGCTGCGCGGTGCTCATCACCCACGACCTGCTCGATGTGCTGACCTTGGCGGACCGGGTGCTGGTGCTGGAGTCGGGCTGTATAGCCGAAAGCGGTTCCACTGCAAGCATTTTGGCCGCACCGCGCAGCCCGTTCGGCGCTCGGATCGCCGGCGTCAATCTGGTCAGCGGCACCGCGGACGCCGACGGCGTGCTCGCCACGCGATGGGGCTCTGTGTGGCACGGCAACCCGGGCCCCGATGTGTCGGTCGGCGCGTCGGCAGTGGCGGTGTTCAGCCCGGCGGCCGTCGCCGTCTACCGGGACAAACCGCACGGCAGCCCCCGTAACACCGTCGAGGTGGTGGTAGCCGAACTCGACAGCCGTGGGCCGGCGATCCGCGTGCGCGCCGAGGAGCAGCCCGACGGCGCGCCGGGCCTTGCCGCGGATATCACCGCCGAGTCGGCGGCGGAGATGCGGTTGGCGCCCGGCGACCATGTTTTCTTCTCGGTGAAGGCGCAGGAGGTCGCCGTCCATCCGAGCCCGTAACGGCCGTCATCGCATCGGCGATCATAGGTCTAGATCGACTGAGAACCACCTGGGGGAGAAGCGCTCCGACGACCTCGCGCGACGCGCGGGGGTCTTTTCATGCCAGCAATCGTGAGCAATGGGGTCTTCCATTACCTACGCTGCACACAGCAACTTCTCAGTTGAGCACTTTTTGAGCAACTCGCACTTGCGTCACGGGCGTAACACGGTAGTTTCTTCCACATGGATCAGCCGGACGCGATATCTGAACACCGCAAGGGCCTCTCGAAGACGCTCGCGATCGCGGCGCTGACCAGTGCCACCGTTGTGGCGCTGTCGCTGCCGACGGTGGCGAACGCCGACCCAGAGCCGACGCCGCCGCCTCCACCCCCGGGTAACACGTTCTTAGAGGGCCCGCCGGTGGATCCGAACGCGCCGCCACCGCCACCTGCCGACCCGAACGCGCCTGTGGCAGACCCGAATGCGCCGGCTCCGCCGCCACCGCCGGAGCCAGGTCGCGTCAACAATGCCGCGGGCGGTTTCAGCTACGTGGTACCGGCGGGCTGGAAGGTGGCCGACGCCACTTCGCTGTCCTACGGCCAGGCTTTGTTGACGAAGATCCCGCCGGAGGGCGCGCAGCCGCCGAACGACACCAGCGTGCTGCTGGGCCGGCTGGACCTAAAGCTGTTCGCGGGCGCGGAGACTGACAACACCAAGGCGGCTCAGCGACTGGCCTCCGATATGGGTGAATTCTTCATGCCGTTCCCCGGCACGCGGGTCAACCAGGAGACCGTGCCGCTGAGTGCGGGCGACATGACGGGTGTCGCCTCCTATTACGAGGTGAAGTTCACCGACACCAATAAGCCCACCGGTCAAATCTGGGCCGGCGTGATCGGCACACCGACTCAGCCGGGCACACCGCGCGGCCAGCGAGCCCCCGAGCGCTGGTTCGTCGTCTGGCTCGGTACGGCGAACAACCCGGTGCCCAAGCCGGAGGCCGTCACCTTGACGCAGTCCATCCGCCCGTGGACGGCACCACCGCCTCCGCCACCGGACCCGAACGCACCGCCACCCCCCGCGGGAGGCACGAACGTGCCCGGTCAGAACCCCAACGTCGGCGTGCCTGTTCCGGTCGACCCGAACAGCGTTCCGCCAGGGATGATGCCGCCGGGCTAAGGGCTAACCGCGGGTCGGGCCTACGGGCCCACCCACGGGGGCTGGCCATTCAGATCGTTGGCGTTGACTATGAAGCAGGGAAGGCTTCCGCCGAACCCCAGGACGCCGACGGTTTGGCAGCGCTGGAAGCTCCCGTCGGGCGCAATGGGTCCGTCGCAGATCTGGCCGCCGCCCCATGGCGTCCAGCCAGACTGACATCCGGCGTGTGCCGGTGACGCGAATGCGATCCCACTGGCTGCCAGGCCTGCAACTGCCAGGGCGACAAGTGCTTTCATCCCTTCACCTTCTTCGTCGCGGTACCGGTTTCTGATCACCGGTACGTAGCCCGTCGCGGCGCGTCACCCCCGGCGGCGGGGCCGCGTTACTTACAGGTTATGCCCTCGTGATCGGTTAGGAATCCGGGTTTTCCCTAACGCAGAACATGCCCAAACATCGTGCGGGCGGGCGGGTTACGGGCGCGCGGGCGGCGCCGCCACGCTGACCTGCAGAAATATTGACGTTCATGATCATTCTGGCAATCCGGCCGTTACTCTCGTCCGGTATACCAAGGGGCGGTCCAGCGGCCGCTGGGCTCGGCCAGCTAGAGGCAGGAGAACCTTGATGGACGTGATTGCGGCGACCGAATTCCTCGCTCGCTCCACCACACTGACGAGCGTCGGGTGGATCGGCTACATCATCATCGGCGCCATCGCGGGGTGGATCGCCGGAAAGATTGTCAAGGGCGGCGGGTCGGGCATCTTGATGAACATCGTCATCGGAATCATCGGCGCGTTGATCGGTGGGTTCCTGCTGAGCTTCTGGTTCGACACGGCGGAAGGCGGATGGTGGTTCACGCTTTTCACCGCGATCCTCGGGTCGGTGATCCTGCTGTGGGTCGTCGGGTTGGTGCAGCGAAAGTCATAGCGGCCGCGTAATTCTGGGCGGGCTGCCACGATAGGGAGATGGCCGCCCGAACAATGACCGCATGGCGGGTCCGCCGGCCGGGCCCGATGCGCACCAAGCCGCTGGACCGCGTCCGCGTCGATGTGCCGCAGCCAGGACCCGGTGAACTTCTGGTCGCCGTACGCGCATGCGGTGTATGCCGGACGGATCTCCATGTCGCCGAAGGTGACCTGCCCGTGCACCGGCCCGATGTCGTCCCCGGCCACGAGGTCGTCGCTGAGGTGGTCGCGACGGGGCCGGACGCCGACGGGGACTTCGCTGTCGGTGATCGCGTCGGTATCGCGTGGCTTCGCCATACCTGCGGCCAGTGCACGTATTGCGTGCGCGGGCAGGAGAATCTCTGCCCGCAATCGCTGTACACCGGATGGGACGCCGACGGTGGATACGCCGAGTTTGCCACGGTGCCAGCAGCTTTCGCGCATCATCTGCCGTCTGGTTACTCGGACAGTGAGCTTGCTCCGTTGTTGTGTGCGGGCATCATCGGGTACCGGTCGCTGCTGCGAGCCGAGCTGCCCGCGGGAGGACGGCTGGGCATCTACGGCTTCGGCGGCAGTGCACATCTGACCGCTCAGGTGGCACTGGCGCTGGGAGCGGAGGTGCACGTGATGACTCGTGGTGAGCAGGCGCGAGAGCTGGCCCTGGCGTTGGGCGCGGCCTCCGCGCAAGGCGCGGCGGACCGTCCACCCGTCGCGCTCGACGCTGCGATCCTGTTCGCACCCGTTGGCGATCTCGTATTGCCCGCGCTGGAGGCGCTCGACCGTGGCGGCACACTGGCGATTGCGGGCATCCATCTGAGCGACATACCGGCGTTGAACTACCAACGCCATCTGTTCCAGGAACGTCAGGTGCGCTCGGTGACATCGAACACCCGCAACGATGCCCGCGAGTTTCTGGCCTTTGCAGGCCAGCATCACCTTGAGGTGACCACCCCGGAGTATCCGCTCGACCGAGCCGACGAGGCGCTGACTGATCTCGGCGCCGGCCGGATCGCCGGTGCGGCCGTACTCTTGGTCTAGAGTTCGGCGAGCGCGGCGCCCAGCCGTCCGGCCAAATCGCCGCGGCCGTACCGATATAGGGGTCCGCTGCCGTCGGACAGCAGTCGGCGCAGCCGAGCCATTCCCCGCGCGCTCACGGGTCGAGGGGAGTGCAGCCGCAGCGTGATCTTTTCGATCAGCCCCGCGGCGCCCGCAATGTTGTTGGCGTGCACCGGAATCCGCGGTGAAAGCGGGACAGCGCCCGCGTCGGCGTCCTGCACGGCCCGACGCAGCGTCCGCGCGACGGCTTCACGCTCTGCCGTCGACGTCAGCCGCGCCTGATGAACGGCCAGCGCGCTGCCGGCCGGGGCCGGAACGCCGAGGGCAAGCTGATGGTCGAGTTCGGCGGCGCGCAACCATGCGACGAGACGCGCGGCCAGCGAGGCGCGGACCGTGGCGTCTCTGCGCACTGCGTCGTGTGTGGCGGAAAGGACGTCGCGCGAAATGTCGTTGTCGGTCATCGTCATCTACCTCTTACCGCTGGATCGCCGCTTCAATTTCGTGACTATCTAACACGTTATACCGGTCATGCATGACCAGTCAAATTGATTTACCAGTCACCACGGCGTACGCTCGGGGCATGACTCGCTGGCCCGGCGACGACGAGCCCAAGCCAGCGCCTGAACCGTTGATAGTGGTCCAGGCACTGGTCAACACCGTCGAACGACCCGACGGAGCCGACCGGCTCGCCGATCCCTCTGACGCTCGGCCGTGGCTGGTCGACAACAACCTGCTGGCGCCGCGGGCCCCGTTGACGGATGGCGACCTCGAATTCGTCCGGGCTGTACGCGAGGCGCTACGTGCGATGTTGGTACACAACGCGGGCGGCCCGCCACCGAATAAAGCGGCGCTGGCCGCCTTGAGAACGGTCGCGCAGAGCGGCACCGCCCGTGCAGGCGTTGACGATCACGGCGAGGTGCGCATCGCAGCCGACGGCGATTCGGTGCGCGATCGACTGGTCGAACTGCTGCTGATCGTTCGCGACTCCCAGCGCGACGGCAGCTGGGCCCGCCTCAAGGCGTGCGCGAACGACGAATGCCAGTGGGCCTTCTACGACCGTTCCCGCAACCACGGCGGTACGTGGTGCGAGATGGCCGCGTGCGGAAACAAGCTGAAAAACCGGGAGTTTCGCGCACGACGCAAGGCGGCGTCCCCGGGTTAGGTCGACAAGTGCCAGACCAGGGCGGCAGCCAGTGCGCCAAGCCCGTTCAGCGACCAGTGCAGCGCGATCGGTGCGATCAGGCTGCCGCTACGGCGACGCAGCCAGGTGAAGACGAAGCCCGCAACCCCTGTCGCCGCCACGGCGAGCACCACGCCGGCCACGGTGCCGAGCACTCCGCCGCCGAACAGCCGGGTGAAGCCGACGTTGCTGCTGGTCAGACCCAACGACGTGGCGATGTGCCAGAGCCCGAACAGCAGCGAACCCCCGGCTGCCACGCCACGAAAACCCCACGCACGATTCAGCGCACCGTGCAGCACGCCGCGGAACGCGAGTTCCTCCGGAATCACCGTCTGCAGCGGGATGATGATCATCGACGCGATCAGCGCACCCGAGACCGTCGCATAGTTGTTGTTCATGAACATCGGCCGGGTCCAGGGCAGCAGCGCGCCGATCGCGATCACCGACACCACCACACCGACGGCGGCCAGGGCGTAACCGGCGCCGGACTTCCAATGCTCGCGGCTCAAACCCAGCTCGGCCCAGCCCAGTCCGCGTGAGCGCACCAGGATGAGCAGCAAGACCGCTGCCGCCGGCACGGTCGCAACGCTGGCCCACGGGGTCGTGAAATGCGCGATCAGGTTGGTGATCGCGAGCACCACCACAACCACGGCGATGTCGACGTATGTGCGGAAGTGATGCAGGGCAGCGAGCTGGCCCACCACGGGGTGCGGCGCGACCGCTTGTTCAGACATTGCAGGCCAGTTTACCGGCGATTCAACCGCCGTCACTGAGCGTGTCCTTAAGGTTTCGGATCCGCGCGGAAGTCGGCATCCCATGTCCAGCCCGAAACCGCGGGGTCGTCTTCGCCGTGCTCACGGGTGTAGCGGCGCGCGGCCAGCCGGGCGTCCAGCATTCGCTGCCGCAGCAGTGCGGCTTTGTTGGCCAGACCTTCGACGCGGTCGATGACGTCGACGACGAGGTGAAAGCGGTCGAGGTCGTTGAGCATCACCATGTCGAACGGTGTGGTCGTGGTGCCGCGTTCCTTGAATCCGCGCACGTGCAACTGGGCGTGGTTGGTCCGGCGGTAGGTCAGCCGGTGAATCAGCCAGGGGTAGCCGTGATACGCGAATATCACCGGCTTGCCCGTGGTGAACAGGGCGTCGAACTCGTGGTCGGACAACCCGTGCGGATGTTCGGCGTCGGGCTGCAACCGCATGATGTCGACGACGTTTATCACCCGCACCGCCAGATCGGGCAGCTCCCTGCGCAGGATGTCGGCGGCCGCCAGCGTTTCCAGCGTCGGGATGTCTCCCGCGCAGGCCAGCACGACGTCGGGTTCGCCGCCGGCACTGCTGGCCCATTCCCAGATTCCCAGCCCGCGTGTGCAGTGGGCGATCGCGTCATCCATGTCCAGATAGGTCAGCGCGGGTTGCTTGCCCGCGACGATGACGTTGACGTAGTCGCGGCTGCGCAGGCAGTGATCGGCGACCGACAGCAGCGTGTTCGCGTCCGGCGGTAGGTAGACCCGCACGACCTCGGGTCGCTTGTTGGCGACGTGGTCGATGAAACCCGGGTCCTGATGTGACGCGCCGTTGTGGTCCTGACGCCAAACATGGGATGTCAGAAGATAATTCAGCGATGCAATCGGGCGTCGCCACGGCAGCTCGCGGTTGCGGGTCAGCCACTTGGCGTGCTGGTTGAGCATCGAGTCGACGATGTGCACGAACGCCTCGTAGCAGTTGAACAAGCCGTGCCTGCCGGTGAGCAGGTAGCCCTCGAGCCAGCCCTGGCACAGGTGCTCGCTCAACACCTCCATCACACGACCCTCGGGCGCGAGGTTCTCGTCGTCGGGCTCGATCTCGGCGAGCCACGCCTTGTCCGTCGACTCGAACACCGCGGAGAGCCGGTTGGACGCGGTCTCGTCGGGACCCATCAGGCGGAACCGGTCGGGGTTGTCGATGATGACGTCACGCAGGAACGTCCCGAGCACCTTGGTGGCTTCGGCGGTTTCGGTGGCTGGCTGATCCACCGGCACCGCGTACTCGGTGAAGTCGGGCAGGTCCAGATCGCGCAGCAGAAGGCCGCCGTTGGCGTGCGGGTTCGCGCTCATCCTGCGCTGCCCGCTGGGGGCCAGCGCGCGAAGCTCCGGCCTGAGCGCGCCGTCCTGGTCGAACAGCTCCTCGGGCCGGTAGCTGCGCAACCACGTCTCCAGCAGCGCCATGTGCTCGCGGTTGGTGTGGGTCTCGGACAGCGGAACCTGATGCGAGCGCCACGTGCCCTCGACCTTCTTGCCGTCCACCACCTTGGGCCCGGTCCAGCCTTTCGGGGTGCGCATGATGATCATCGGCCACAGCGGACGGCCATTCTCGCCGTCGAGGCGCGCCGCACGCTGGATCGCGGCGATCTGGTCGAAGGCCTCGTCGAGCGCGGTCGCCAATTGCTGGTGCACGTTGGCCGGGTCGTCACCGGCGACGGTGATCGGACGGTAGCCGTAGCCGTAGAACAGCGATTCGAGTTCTTCTTGCGGAATGCGGGCCAACACCGTCGGATTGGCGATCTTGTAGCCGTTCAGATGCAGGATCGGCAACACGGCGCCGTCGGTGACCGGGTCGAGGAATTTGTTGGAGTGCCAGCTCGCCGCGAGCGGGCCGGTCTCGGCCTCGCCGTCGCCAACCACGCAGGCGACGACTAGATCAGGGTTGTCGAAGGCCGCACCGTATGCGTGTACCAGCGCGTAGCCGAGTTCGCCGCCCTCATGGATCGAGCCCGGCGTCTCGGCGGCGACATGGCTGGGCACGCCACCGGGAAAAGAGAACTGCCGGAACAACTTTCGCAAGCCCTCTGCATCCTCGTCGATGCCCGAATACACCTCGGTGTAGGTGCCCTCGAGGTAGGCGTTGGCTACCAGGCCCGGTCCGCCGTGGCCGGGGCCGGTGATGTAGATGACGTTGACGTCGCGGTCGCAAATGATGCGGTTGAGGTGGGCGTACAACAGGTTGAGGCCCGGTGTGGTGCCCCAGTGGCCGAGCAGTCGCGGTTTGATGTGCTCGGGCGCCAGCGGCTCACGCAGTAGGGGGTTGTCCAGCAGGTAGATCTGTCCGACCGAGAGATAGTTCGCCGCGCGCCAGTACGCGTCGAGCAGCGACAGTTCTTGATCGGACAGCGTCGGGGAAAGTGCCGCTTCGTTTACCGGACTGGTCATCTGCACCATCATCGTCTCGCCGGGTGAACAACGCGTGAGGGCCTTGTACCCGAATCGTCAAGGCCTAAGCACTAGCCTGACGGTCGTGCTGGGATTCGCGCTGCCGCAGTTCGGAAGATCCGCCCATGGCGATCTGGCGAGCTTCGCGTCAACGGCCGAACAACTCGGTGCTGACAGTTTTTGGGTCGGCGACCGGTTACTGGCCGCGGTCAATCCGACGGTCGGCTACGGCGGGAAGGACACCATTCCCGAGCAGTTCCGCACGTGCCTGGATCCGTTCGTCGCGCTGACCGTCGCGGCGGCGGCGACGTCTAGGGTCCAGCTGGGCACCAGCGTGCTCGTCGCGCCCTGGTATCCGCCCGTCCAGCTGGCTAGGCAGCTGACCAGCATTGACGTAATCAGCCGCGGCCGGCTATTGACGGGATTCGGTATCGGTTGGTCGCCGGAGGAGTTTCAGGCCGCGGGGGCGCCGTTCCAGGCCCGCGGCGCGCAGCTCGATGAGCTGCTGGACGCGCTAGACGCGCTGTGGACAACGAACCCCGTGGCTCACGACGGTGCGCGATGGTCGATCCCGGAGTCGTGGGTCGACCTCAAGCCCATACAGCGACCACGCCCGCCGATCTATCTCGGTGCCTTCACACCGCCTGGGCTCAAACGGGTTGGCGAACGCGCCGACGGTTGGATGGCCGGTATCCAGGTGTCCGGCAAGTTGCACGTCAAACTTCTCGACGCGCAGCGTCAGGCGATCGACGACGCGGCCCGCGCCGCCGGGCGGGACCCCGCAGCCATCCATACCTACGTCCGGATCAACGTCGGGGAACGGACCCCCCTCGAGCAAGTCGCAGAGACGCTATCGGTGTTGTCTGACAACGGGTATCCCGACGCTTTCGTCGATCTGATGTATGTGGCGACAGGGCTCGACGGCTGCCTCGAGTGGGTGGAACGGCTGCTGGCCCGATGACCGGAGGACTGCTTAGGCCGCTGCGGGTGCTCGATGTTGGCGGCGCCGAATCCGACGGGGTGAGCCGGCTGTTCGCCGATCTCGGCGCCGACGTGCTCAAGGTTGAGCCGCCCGGCGGCAGCTCCGCACGTGGGGGCCTTCCGAGCGTCGCCGGCGTCAGCATTCCGTTCGCGCTGCACAACGCCAACAAGCGAGGGACGGTTCTCAACCCCTGGAGTGCCGCGGACCGCGACCGGCTGATCGAGCTGGCGGGCACCGCAGACATCGTGGTGGACAGCGGCAACCTGCCCATGTTCGCAACGTCGTGCAGGGAGCTTTCCGAGCGATTTGGTCATCTTGTCGCGCTGTCGGTCACCGACTTCGGCACCTCGGGCCCATACGCGTCGTGGCGAGCCACGGACCCGGTGCTGTACGCGTTGTCGACGGCCCTGTCGCGCACCGGTCCGACGGCAGGCACCCCGGTGCTGCCGCCCGATGGCGTGGCGTCGGCGACGGCAGCGGTGCAGGCCGCATGGGCGGCGTTGGCCGCCTACTATCACCGGTTACGTTATGGCAGAGGCGATTACATCGACTTCTCCCGATTCGAGGCGGTCGTCCAGTCGCTCGATCCGCCTTTCGGCTCTGAGGGGCAGGCGGCCGTCGGTTTGAAGCGGTCCGGCGAACTATGGCGCGGCAGGCCGAGAAACCAGCAGATCTACCCGATATTTCCGTGCCAGGACGGCTATGTCCGGATCTGCCTGCTGTCCGTGCGCCAGTGGCACGGGATGCGGGCGTGGCTCGGTGAGCCCGAGCAGTTCGCCGACCCGAAATTCGAGACGATCGCGGCGCGCTACGCCGCATCGCGGGAGCTCAACGCCGCAATCGCTGACATGTTCGCGCCGCAGACGATGGGCGACTTGGTGGCTGAGGGGCAACGCCGCGGGGTGCCGATCGCGGCCGTCCTCACCCCGGCAGAGGCGTTGGCCAGCGACCATTTTCGCGCCGTCGGCGCGCTCACCGACAGCGAGATCGCACCGGGGGTTCGCGTGCCGATACCCGTCGGCCCGTTTGTGGTGGGCGGACGCCATATCGGGTATACCGACGCTGCCCCGGCGGTCGGCGCCGGCGAATCGACCTGGGCCACACCGTCATCGGCCAAGGCCGGTGCGGAGGGGGCATCGGTGGGGAGCCGGCCGTTTGACGGTATGCGGATCCTGGATCTCGGCGTCATTGTGGCAGGCGGGGAACTGGGCCGGCTATTCGCCGACATGGGCGCCGAAGTCATCAAGATCGAGAGCGCCGCTTATCCCGACGGGCTGCGCCAGACGCCGCCCGGACAGGCGATGAGCCGGTCGTGGGCGCTGACGCACCGCAACGAGTACAGCCTCGGCCTTGACCTCAGGCACCCGTCAGGCGCCGATGTCTTTTCGCGGTTGGTCGCCGGCGCGGATGCTGTGTTCGCCAACTTCAAACCGGGAACGCTTGCCTCGCTTGGCTTTACATACGAGCGGTTGCGTGAATTGAATCCCCGCATCGTGCTCGCGGAGAGCAGCGCGTTCGGATCGACCGGTCCGTGGAGCGCGCGGATGGGTTACGGCCCGCTCGTTCGTGCGACCACCGGTGTCACCCGGCTATGGACCTCGGCCGACGCCGAGCCGGGCACCTTCTATGACGCGACGACGATTTTCCCAGACCACGTGGTGGCACGCATCACCGCGATCGCCGCGCTGGCCGCGATCATCGGACGTGACCACGCCGAATCCGGTGCGCACGTGCACATCTCGCAGGCCGAAGCGGCGGTCAACCAACTCGCCACGGCATATGTCGCCGAAGCCGCCCGCGATGCAGGCCTTGCGGTAGCCGACGATACGGCCATGCACACCGTCTATCCGTGCGCCGGAGACGACGAATGGTGTGTCATCTCGGTGCGATCCGACGCCGACCGCAAGGCTCTGGCGGCGGTCACCGGTGGCATAGACGTGTCCGAGTGGACAAGCGCACGCGACAACGCGGAAGTCGCACGGCTGCTGCAGCGGGCGGGGGTGCCGGCCGCGCCGATGAACCGTGCCGTCGACGTGCTGGCCGACCCGCAGATCAGCCATCGAAAGCTGTTCAGCGACATGGTGCATCCGATGTTCGACGTGCCGATGCCGAGCGAGCGGTCGCCCGCGCCGTATACGAACATCCCGCCCGCCGAGCTTCGGCCGGCACCGATGCCGGGCGAGCACACCCGGGAGATCTGCCAGAAGGTCCTCGCAATGGACGCTGAGGAAATCGACCGGCTGGTCGCCGACGGCGTCCTGTTCACCCAGCAAGGGAGGTCATGATGGCACGACTGTTCATCGGCGGACAGTTCCGCACGGCCGACAAGGTCGAGCCGGTGATCGAGGCCGCCACCGGCGAGCCGCTCGGTGACGGTTCGGCCGCGACGGAGTCCGAAATCGATGACGCCGTGGCCGCTGCGGTCGCGGCACTGGACGGCTGGCGCTCGGCTCCGGCGAGTGAGCGGGCCGACGTACTGAACCGGTTCGCCGACGCGCTCCAGTCGCGTGCCGCGCAGACCAACGAGCTCTGCACGCGTGAGAACGGAATGCCGATCAGGCTGTCCCGGGGCGCGAACGGCGTCTTTCCCGCAACCCTGCTGCGCTACTACGCCGACATGATCACCAGGGCCGAAGACGAGGAGATCAGGCCCAGCATGATCGGGCACACCATCGTGCGACGAGAACCCGTCGGCGTGGTCGGCGCCATCACGCCGTGGAACTACCCACAGGCGCTCGCGGCGATGAAGATCGCTCCCGCGCTCGCCGCGGGGTGCACGATGGTGCTCAAGGGCCCCCGAAACAGCTTTGGACGCATTGGTTTTCGGTGAGGCCGCTGCCGAGGCGGGACTGCCGCACGGGGTGCTCAACATCGTGGCGGGCGGACCGACGGCAGGCGCGCACCTCGTCCAGCATCCGGGTGTCGACAAGGTGGCGTTCACGGGTTCGACTGCAGCTGGCCGGCTGATAGGCGAGATGTGCGGCAGGCTGATGCGGCCTGTCACGCTGGAGCTTGGCGGCAAGTCGGCGGCGATCGTGCTCGACGACGCGGATCTGGAGTCCACTGTACGGGGGCTGAAGTCGGCCTCGTTCGTCAACAACGGCCAGACGTGCTACCTCAATTCGCGCATCCTGGCGCCACGCTCGCGCTACGACGAGGTCGTCGACGCGGTCGCCGCACTGGCCGATGGCCTGACCATCGGCGATCCGCTGGAGAAATCCACTGATATCGGTCCGCTGGTGAGTTCCCGACAGCGGGAGCGGGTGCTGAACTACATCGACATCGGCAAGGCCGAAGGTGCCAAACTCGTTGCGGGTGGGTCAGTTCCGGCAGACCAACCGCGCGGCTGGTTCGTCGCACCCACGGTTTTCGCCAACGTCGACAACTCCGCCCGCATCGCGCAGGAGGAAGTCTTCGGACCCGTGCTGACCGTCATTCCGTACGACACCGATCGTGACGCGATCGACATTGCCAACGACAGCGAGTTCGGCCTTGGTGGATCCGTGTGGTCTGCCGACATCGAACGCGCCACCGACATCGCCCGGTCGGTGCGTACCGGCACCATCGGCGTAAACGACTACCAGATGGACATCGCGGCGCCGTTCGGTGGAGTGAAGGCCAGCGGCATCGGTCGCGAAGTCGGGCCGGAGGGGCTGGCGGCGTATCAGACCCTCAAGTCCATCTACCGCGTCGGCCCGTCAAACTAGAACCATGCCTATCGACCCCAGGACACCGGTGCTCGTCGGCTACGGCCAGGTGAACCAGCACGACGACCATCCCGGGGTGGAGCCGGTTGACCTGATGGTCGCGGCCGCCAGGGCCGCGGCGGACCCGCGGGTGCTCGAAGCCGTCGACTCGGTCCGGGTGGTCAACCTGCTGTCCTGGCGCTACCGCGACCCGGGCCTGCTGCTGGCGCAACGCATCCGTGCCAGCGACGCCGCCACCCGCTACAGCGGCGTCGGCGGCAACGTGCCGCAGACGCTGGTCAACCAGGCGTGCCTGGACATCCAGGCCGGCCGCTCCGACGTGGTGCTGATCGCCGGAGCCGAAACCTGGCGGACCCGAACGAGATTGCGCGCCAGCGGAACCAAACCCGATTGGACGAGCCAGGACGAATCGGTGCCGATGGCCCCTGGAGCCGACGAGGGCGTGCCGATGGCCGGTCCGGCCGAGATCCGCATCAAGCTGGACAGGCCTGCCTACGTGTACCCGATGTTCGAACAGGCGCTGCGGATCGCCGCAGGCGAGTCTGCCGATCAGCACCGGCGCCGGATCGGCGAGTTGTGGTCACAGTTCAGTGCCGTGGCCGTCAACAATCCGCACGCGTGGAACCGAAACCCGTTGGCACCACACCAGATCTGGCAGCCGACGCCGGCCAACCGGATGATCAGCTGGCCCTATACCAAGCTGATGAACTCGAACAACATGGTCGACCAGGGTGCGGCATTGGTCCTGATGTCGGCCGACAAGGCGACCTATCTCCAGATCCCCTCGGACCGTTGGGTTTTCCCGTATGCGGGCACCGACGCCCACGACACATACGCAATCGGGGAACGGGCCGAGTTCTACCGGTCGCCTGCCATCCGGATCGCGGGGGAGCGGGCGCTGCAACTGGCCGAAGCGAGTATCGACGATATCGAGCTGATCGACGTCTATTCGTGCTTCCCCTCGGCGGTGCAGGTGGCCGCCAACGAGCTGGGGTTGCCGGTCGGCGATCCGCGCCGGCCACTGACCGTCACCGGCGGCCTGACGTTCGCCGGCGGGCCGTGGAACAACTACGTCACTCACTCGATCGCCACGATGGCCGAGCGTTTGGTGGCCAACCCCGGCCGGCGCGGGCTCGTCACCGCCAACGGCGGATATCTGACCAAACACAGTTTCGGCATCTACGGCACCGAGCCGCCCGGGCACGAATTCCGTTGGGAAGACGTCCAATCCGCAGTCGACCTTGAACCGACACGCGCCGCGGTCGTCGAATGGACGGGGGTCGGCACCGTCGAATCGTGGACGACGCCGTTCAACCGCGGCGGAACGGCGGAGAAGGCGTTCCTCGCCGTGCGAACGCCCGAGGACGCCCGCGTGCTCGCGGTGATCCCTGAGCCGTCGGAAGCCGAAGCCACGGTCCGCGACGACATCGCGGGAGCCAAGGTCGCGGTCAACGCCGACGGCACGGCGACCTTGCTCTAGACCAGATCGGCCAGCAGGCCGTCGACACGCTGTCGCACCACAACCTCCGTGCCGGGCCCGACGATCGCATGCACGCGATCGGCCTCGACGGCGTCGAGCGCGGCTTCCGCGACGACCGCCGGCGGAATCGCGCCGGCTGGCATCCCACCGGCGCCGTCGGGCGTCGCGGCCGCACCGGGACGAACCAGTTTCGCCGAGTTGGCCCCCAGCGGTGTATCCACCAGGCCCGGGCACAGCACCGTCGCGCCCAGTTGCGCCGAGACCGAGCGCAATTCGATGTTGAGCGTCTCCGTGAGGCCCACGACCGCATGCATCGTGGCGTTGTACGGCGCAAGCGAGGGCAGTGGCATGAGACCACCGGCCGAAGCGGTGTTCAGGAAGTGCCCCGAACCCTGGGCGATGAACAGGGGCGCGAAGGTGCGTACACCGTTCACGACACCCATCAGCTTCACGTCGATCAGCCACCGCCAGGTCTCGGGCCGCTGTTGCCATGTCGGCGACTGTTCGCACACCACCCCGGCGTTATTGCAGACCAGGTCGACCCGGCCGAACCGTTCCAGCGTGGCATCCGCCACGGCGTCGAGGTCGGCGTCGACGCTGACATCCGCCTGCACTCCGGCGGCTGTGCCGCGCTGACCGGACAGCGCGTCGACAGCGACGGGGATCGCGTTCTCGCGAATGTCGGCGAGCATCACGTTCACCCCGCGACGGACCAGCAGGTCCGCGAGCGCGAAGCCGATGCCGCTTGTCCCACCGGTCACCACGGCGACCCGGCCCGCTTCGATCTTCATCGCGTAACCGTAACGCCGTGCCTAAGGGGCGTTGGCCGGCACGTCGGTGTACTGCGGTGTGAATCCCTCAGCTGAGAAGGTGAAGCCCTTGCCGCTCGCCTCGCTCAGACAGGACACCCCGGACTCCTGCACATTGCATCGGAAACCGGCCGCCGCGAGGATCCGGTTGAACGGCAAGACATTTGCAGGCCCCGGCAGCATTGAGAACTCCGGCTGCTCCAGCGTGACGAACTGCGGATCACCCTGGCTTGCGACGGCGAGTGCGTTCGCAGAGTCCGGTTCACCGCGCACGCCCAGCCCCGATTGCCAATTGCTCGCCGCCTGACAGCCGGCCTTGCTCCGCGTGAGAATCGCGCACCGCCACTTGCCGCTTGGTGTCGTGAAGTAGTAGCCGGTGATGTCCGTCATGTGCCCGACGTAGTCGAATGCGTCGACGAGATGGGCATTGCTGGCCGGAGTGGAGGACGGCGGCGCGGCGGTTGCGCTCGCCGTTGGCGCGGGCTCACCGGTGTTGATGATCGGTTCGTCAGAGCAGCCCGCCGCCAACAGGGCGAGCGCTACCACCGCCGCGATTCGGCTCAAGCGGCATCCAAGGGTGTGCGGGACTGGATCATCGCCTTGATGTCGTCGAGTCCCTCCCAGATGTTGACGTTCATTCCGGCGAGCACATGGTCGTCGGCGTCGAGCCAAAAAGCAGTGAACTCGCGTGCGTCGACGTCGCCGCGGAACACCACCTTGTCGTACTGGGGCGCGTGCCCCACATACTCCATGCCGAGGTCGTACTGATCGGTGAAGAAGTAGGGGAGTTCGGCGTATTCGGCCGGCTTGCCGAGCATGCCGGCCACCGCGACCGCGGGCTGCTTGAGGGCGTTGGCCCAGTGCTCGGTGCGGATCCGGGTTTCGAACAGCGGATGCTCGGCCGCGGCGATGTCGCCGACGGCGAAGATGTCGGCATCGCTGGTGCGCAGCGACGAATCGACAAGCACGCCGCCGTCGCCCATCGCCAGCCCGGCCTGTTCGGCGAGCGCGGTGTTGGGTGCCGCGCCGACAGCGACCAGGACGGCGTCAGCGTCGACGGTGGAACCGTCGCCCAGCTTGAGACCGGTGGCCTTGCCGTCTGCCGTCGTGATTTCCTGCACGGTCGCGTTCAGGCGCAGGTCCACGCCGTGTTCGCGGTGCAGCGTGGCGAACACCTCGCCGACTTCCCGGCCGAGGGCGGCCATCAGCGGCAGCTCGGCCGTTTCGACGACCGTCACGTTGACGCCGCGGTCCCGGGCGCCCGCCGCGATTTCCAGCCCGATCCAGCCGGCGCCGACGATCGCCAGTGAAGCGCCTTCGACCAGAATGGAATTGAGCGCCTCGGCGTCGTCGATGGTGCGCAGGTAATGCACGCCGTCGGCGTCGGCGCCGGGAATCGGCGGCCGGCGTGGCTGCGAGCCGGTCGCGAGCAGCAGCTTGTCGTACCGCACCGTGCTGCCGTCGGGGAGCGCGACGGTGTGGGCGGCCGGGTCGACCGCCGATACCTCGGTGCCGAGCTGCAGCTCGACGTGGTGGTCGCGGTACCAGGAGGACGGGTTGACGGTGAACTCGTCGAGCGACTTCTTGCCGGCCAGGTATTCCTTGGACAGCGGTGGACGCTCGTAGGGCAGGCGTTCCTCGGCGGCAAACAAGACGATGTGCCCGTCAAAATCTTTGTCGCGCAATGCTTCTGCGGCCTTGGCGCCGGCGAGACCGCCGCCGACGATGGCGAATGTGGACGACGTTGTCATGTTGTCTCAGCGTACTCGCGATGGGGTTGGCCGTGTCCGCGTCAGCCGACTCGGGCTGCCAACAGCTCCTTGAGTTTGCACGCATTTCGGATGGCGTGGCCGCCAAGGTCGTTGTTGAAGTAGACCAGCACGCGCCGGCCGTCGCTGTGCCATTCGGAGACCCGGTCCGCCCACGTCTGCAATTCGTCGTCGGGGTAGGAACCCGCGTATATCGACTCCTGCGGCGGTCCGTGCATGCGGATATAGACAAGGTCGCTGGTCGCCCGCGGCACACAACGCAAACCTGCACCGCTCATCACCACATACGCGGCGCCGTGCCGTTCCAGGAGGCCGTACACAACGGGGTCGTCCCACGACACATGGCGCAGCTCCATCGCCACCGGAATCCAGTCCGGCATGACGGTCAGGAAATGGTCGAGCAGCGCGTCGTCACGTTCGATCGCCGGATGCAGCTGCACCAGAAGCGCTTCGCGACGCTCGCCGAGTGCTTTCCAACACCGCTCGAAGCGCTCCACCCACGGCTCCGGGTTCCGCAGTCGCCGGTAATGCGTAAGCCCGCGATGGGCCTTCACCGACATGGTGAAACCTTCGGGCAACCGCTCCCGCCATCCGGCGAAGGTGGCGTCCTTGGGCCAGCGGTAGAAGCTGGCGTTGAGTTCGACGGTGTCGAATTCCTCGGCGTAGCGGGCGAGACGCTTGGCCACCGGCAGCCCGGGCCGGTACAGCACATCGGCCCAGTGGTCGTACGACCACCCCGACGTGCCGATGCGAATCGTCACTGCGCCACCTTGTCGCGCAGTTCATCATCGAGCGACACCCGCACCAGATCGTCTGAAGCGCGTCCCACCTCGGCTGGCGTACCCGCGCTATTTCGGCGGCAAACTCTTCGCGTAGTCGACGCCGCGGCTCACCCACGCCTGCAGCTGCCGTTTGGTTTTGACGCCGTCAAGCGAGACCCGCAGCCAGCCACGCGTTTCGCGGCCGGCCATGACCATGGGTTCGACGTGGTCGCGGCTCAGCAGTTTCTCGGTTTCGGCTGGCGGCACCCGCACCATCAAGCCGCCGCGGCCGCTCGCGGCTACCGACATGTTGCCGTTGATCAGGAATGCCAGCCCGCCGAACATCCGCTTCTCCTCGACGCCGCGTTCGACGGCGACCAGTTCGCGGATCCGGTCGGCCAGGTCTTCGTCGTAGGCCATGTCAGGACGGTAGCGCCCGCCACCGACATTCGTCTGCGCTCAGGGTCGTGACCGATGAATCGATCACGACCCTGAGCGCAATTTCGAGGCCGGCCTTCTCAGGCTGCCGTGGTTGTCACGGCCTCCGTCGCGGGCACCAACGCTTGCGCGACGATCTCCGCCACGTCGGTCATCGGTTTGACCTCCAGTGACTCGAGCACTTCGGCCGGGACGTCGTCCAGGTCGGGCTCGTTGCGCTGCGGGATGAAAACTGTTGACAGCCCTGCCCGTTGCGCGGCCAGCAGCTTCTGCTTGACCCCACCGATCGGCAGCACGCGGCCGTTCAGCGTCACCTCACCGGTCATGCCGACGTCGGCGCGCACCTGGCGGCCGGTGGCCATCGACACCAGCGCGGTCACCATCGTCACGCCCGCCGACGGGCCGTCCTTGGGCACCGCGCCCGCAGGCACGTGGACGTGGATGCGCCTGTCCAATGCCTTCGGGTCGACACCCAACTCAGAAGCGTGCGAACGCACATACGACAGTGCGATCTGCGCGGACTCCTTCATCACGTCGCCGAGCTGGCCGGTCAGCTGCAGACCCGGCTCACCATCGGTGGCGCCGGCCTCGATGTAGAGCACATCTCCGCCGAGCCCCGTGACCGCCAGGCCCGTTGCGACACCCGGGACCGCCGTGCGTTCCGCCGACTCCGGCATGAACCGCGGACGGCCAAGGTAGTCAACGAGATCCGGCTCGTCGATGGTCAGCGGCTCAGGGTTCTCGGCCAGCCGAGTCGTCGCCTTGCGCAACGCCTTGGCCAGCAGCCGCTCGAACTGCCGCACCCCCGGCTCGCGGGTGTAGTCCGCTGCGATCTTGCGTAGCGCGTTCTCGGTCACCGTGACTTCGTCGGCCGTCAGCGCCGCCCTGTCCCGCTGCCGCGGCAGCAGGAAGTCGCGGGCGATGGCGACCTTGTCGTCGGCGGTGTAGCCGTCGATCTGCACCAGCTCCATCCGGTCCAGCAGCGCCGACGGGATGTTCTCGACCACGTTGGCGGTGGCCAGGAACACGACATCCGACAGGTCTAGATCCAGATCCAGGTAGTGGTCGCGGAACGTGTGGTTCTGCGCCGGGTCCAGGACCTCCAACAAGGCCGCTGACGGGTCGCCGCGGTAGTCGGAGCCCACCTTGTCGATCTCGTCGAGCAGCACGACCGGGTTCATCGAACCCGCCTCGCCGATGGCGCGCACGATCCGGCCGGGCAGCGCACCGACGTAGGTCCGTCGGTGGCCACGGATCTCGGCCTCGTCGCGCACGCCGCCGAGGGCGACGCGAACGAACTTGCGGCCCAAGGCCCGTGCCACGCTCTCGCCCAGGGACGTCTTGCCGACACCGGGCGGACCAGCCAGCACCATCACGGCGCCTGAACCGCGTCCACCCACGACCTGCAGACCGCGCTGAGCGCGACGCGCCCGAACGGCCAGGTATTCGACGATGCGATCCTTGACGTCCTCCAGCCCGTGGTGGTCCGCGTCGAGAATCTCCCGCGCCGACTTCAGATCGGTCGAGTCCTCGGTGCGCACGTTCCACGGCAGGTCCAGCACGGTGTCCAGCCAGGTGCGGATCCAACCGCCTTCCGGGCTCTGCTCGCTGGCGCGTTCCAGCTTGCCGACCTCGCGCAGTGCCGCCTCGCGAACCTTCTCGGGAAGATCGGCCGCCTCGATGCGGGTCCGGTAGTCGTCGGACCCGTCAGGCTCACCCTCGCCGAGCTCCTTGCGGATAGCCGCGAGCTGCTGGCGCAGCAGGAATTCCTTCTGCGTCTTCTCCATGCCCTCGCGGACGTCGTCGGCGATCTTGTCGTTGACCTCCACTTCGGCCAGGTGATCGCCCGTCCAGTCGATCAACGCGCGCAGCCGCTCGGCGACATCAGGGGTCTCCAGCAGTTGCCGCTTCTGCACCTGCGTCAGGTAGGACGCGTATCCGGCTGTGTCGGCCACCGCCGACGGATCGGTCAGCTGGTTGACGAAGTCGACGATCTGCCAGGCCTCCCGCCGCTGCAGGTATGCCAGCAGCAACTTCTTGTACTCGGCGGCCAGCGCGCGGGTCTCGTCGGTGGCCCCGGGCTCGGTCACCTCGGTCACCTCGACCCACAGCGCAGCGCCGGGACCGCTGGCGCCGGCGCCGATCTGGGCGCGGCCGTTGCCGCGCACTACCGCCGCGGTGCCGCTGCCACCGGCGACACGGCCGACCTGCACGATCGAGGCCAGCACGCCGTACGACGGGTACCGGTCATCGAGACGCGGTGCGATCAGCAGCTCGCCGGACTCGCTGGCCCGGGCGGCGTCAACAGCAGCACGTGCGGCGTCGTCCAGCTCGATGGGCACCACCATTCCGGGCAGCACGATCGAATCGCTCAAGAACAAGACCGGCACTGATTTGGCTTCAGCCATCAATCCTCCAAAGTTCAGTCAACTCGACTCAACCCTGGAGGTAGGTGGTTTGTTCCCGCTCCGCTGACGGCGAAAGGGCCAGGAAATGGCAGGGAGCCTGCCGTTCGGGGGTGTACGGCAGGCTCCCTGGTGTGGGTGGTTTGTTACGCGGTGTCTTGCGCGCCCAGCACCCGCTGGATGTCCGGCTTCATCTGCTGCAGCTGCTGTCCCCAGTAGCCCCATTGATGCGTGCCGTTCGGCGGGAAGTTGAACACGCCGTTCGTGCCACCCGCCGCGATGTAGTTGTCGCGGAACGTGATGTTGGTCCGCAGCGTGAACCCTTCCAGGAACTGCGCCGCCATCAGGTTGCCGCCCGAGGTGCCGGAGTCGAGCTCCGACGGGGTGCCGGTGCCGCAGTAGATCCAGATCCTGGTGTTGTTGGCGACCAGCTGGGCCATGTTCACCATCGGGTCGTTGCGCTTCCACGCCGGATCCGATGACGGGCCCCACATGCTCTCGGCGTTGTACTTGCCCGCGTCGTTCATCGCCAGCCCGATCAGCATCGGCCACCAGCCCTCAGAGGGGTTCAGGAAGCCCGACAGGGACGCGGCGTAGATGAACTTCTGCGGGTAGTAGATCGAGTACGTCAGCGAGGTGCTGCCGGCCATCGAGAGGCCGACGACCGCGTTGCCGGTCTGCGATACGCCCTTGTTGGCCTCCAGCCAAGCGGGAAGTTCCTGAGTCAGGAACGTCTCCCACTTATAGGTGTAGTCCTGGCCGTTGCCGCGCGAGGGCTGATACCAGTCGGTGTAGAAGCTTGACTGGCCGCCGACGGGCATCACGACCGACAGGCCCGACTGGTAATACCACTCGAATGCCGGCGTGTTGATGTCCCAGCCGTTGTAATCGTCCTGGGCGCGCAGGCCGTCGAGCAGATAGACCGCGTGCGGACCGCCGCCCTGGAACTGAATCCGGATGTTGCGATTCATCGCAGCCGAGAACACATCCAGATACTCGACGGGCAGACCCGGCCGGGAGAACGCACCAGCAGTCGCCGAACCCCCGACGAAGCCGATCAGCCCGGGCAGTGTCGCCGCTGCAACGGCGCTCACCGCCAGCCGGCGGAACCACTTACCTCGAAACTTCTCCATGAACTTCATAACGGCAACCAACCCACCTTTCATCACATGACACAAAGCAATTGCCGTTGCTTTCGTCCGTAATGAAACACGCGCAACCCGCGAGTGCCGCGACTCAACACTGTGTTGCGACGTCGCGGTTGGCTAACGATTCCGACTCGGCGCGGACTCAGGAACCAGCTCTATGGGCTGTGACCTGTGAAAACTAGAGTTACGGATGTGACTAGCGGTCGATATCCGACACGCCGCGCCCAAAGCGGTGCAGCTGTGTCACGTGTCGTGGCTCAAGTTCCTCCAACGACGTCACACCCAGCAGCCGCATTGTCCGAGTGACCTGGCCGGACAGGATCTCAATGGCCCTGTCGACGCCCGCCTCGCCGCCGGCCATCAGGCCGTACAGATAGGCACGGCCGACCAACGTGAACCGTGCCCCGAGAGCTATCGCGGCGACGATGTCCGCGCCGGCCATGATCCCGGTGTCCAGCAAAATCTCGGTCGAGCCGCCCAGCTCGCGTGCGACAGTCGGCAGCAGGTGAAACGGCACCGGTGCGCGGTCGAGCTGACGCCCGCCGTGGTTGGACAGCACGATGCCGTCGACGCCGAGGTCGACCACCGCCCGCGCGTCGTCGAGCGTCTGAATTCCCTTGACTACCAACTTGTTCGGCCATTGAGTCTTGATCCACGCCAAGTCCTCGAACGTGACGGTGGGATCGAACATCGTGTCGAGGTATTCGGCGACCGTGCCCGGCCAGCGGTCAAGCGACGCGAACGACAACGGTTCGGTCGTCAGCAGATCGAACCACCACCGCGGATGCGGAATGGCGTCCAGCACGGTCCGCAGTGTCAGCGTCGGCGGTATCGACATCCCATTTCGGGTGTCGCGCAGCCGCGCCCCGGCGACCGGAACGTCGACGGTCACCAGCATGGTGTCGAATCCTGCCGCCGCGGCCCGCTCGACCAACGCCATCGAGCGATCGCGGTCCTTCCACATGTACAGCTGAAACCAGTTGCGCCCGTGAGGGTTTGCGGTCTTCACATCTTCGATCGAGCGCGTGCCCAGCGTCGAAAGCGCGAACGGGATGCCCGCCCGTGCCGCGGCGTGCGCTCCGGCGGTCTCTCCCTCGGTGTGCATCAGGCGGGTGAAGCCCGTCGGCGCTATTCCGAACGGCAGCGCCACGTCGTCGCCGAGCACGGCCCACCCGGTGGAGACCTTCTCGACGTTGCGCAGGATGGTCGGGTGAAACTCGATGTCGCGGAACGCCTGCCGGGCACGCGCCAGGGATAGCTCCTCCTCGGCCGCCCCGTCGGTGTAGTCGAATGCCGCTTTCGGCGTGCGGCGCCTGGCGATTCGGCGCAGGTCGTCAATCGTCAGGGCGGCGTGGAGCCGTCGCGCTGTCGCACTGAATTGCGGTCGCTTGAAACCGATGAGCGCTCGCATCTCACCGGGTCTCGGGAATCGTCGCTTCACCGAAACACTCGGCGCGTTACTCGGCGGCCGCCGCGAGCGCTCGCTTGACATGGCCGCGCCGTTCCTCGATGAGGCGGCCCAACTCCTGGAGAAGCGCCGGTTTTTGCTGCAGCACCGCTTCGATGTGCTCGCGACCGATCTGCAGCGCCGTGATTTCGACAAGTGCCCGCGCTTCGGCCAGCACCGGTTCCCGCGTGAGCGCTGTCTGTCCAAGGAAGGATTCATCGGTCAGCGTCGTCACCGGCACAAGCGACCCGTCCTCGGTCGGCGCGATCACCCGAACACGTCCCGACACAATGAAGGTCATTCGCGTCGGCACCTCGCCGAGGTGCTGCACGATCTCGTCGGCGCCATATCGCACCAGCTTCGCGTGGGGGGCGACTTGTTGCTGCTCGGCAGGAGTGAGCCGCAGTGCCGGTCTCACCACCCTGTGCAGCGCATCCTCGACGGCTTCCTGGCTGCTGAAGTCGTCCTCGACTTCGTCGAGGTGAAGCCCTTCCCGGCGCGCGGCATACCAAACCCACCGCAGGAACGTCGCCTTGGCGTCGCCGTCGTCGGCCGGAGACCGCAGCGGAATGGTGGTGCGGTAGTTGACGCCCCCGAGCGGCACCGTCTTCGGCGCACGGTCAGGTCGCAGTTGGGGAAGCTCGCCGGCCACACGTGTGAGCGTGGCGCAGACCCGGTCCGGGGAATCATCGGTCGAGAAGACGGTGGAAATCTTGATCTTGTGTGCGCCGGGGGGACGGCTCAGGTTCGTGAACGACGCGACGGCCAGTATCGAGTTCGGGGTGATCTGCAATCCGGAGCCCGTATCGATATGTACTGCACGCCAATTGACTTCGACCACGCGTCCGCGCACCGACGACGTCTCGATCCAGTCGCCAAGCCTAAAGGGCTGTTCGAACAGCATCAGCAGGCCGGAGATGATCTGGCCCACGGAGTGCTGCAGCGTCAGACCGATGACGATCGAGGTCACACCCAAGGCCGTGAACAGCCCACTGACGTGGGCACCCCAGATGTAGGAAAAGATGATTGCCAGGCCGACCGCGATCAGCAGGAAGCGCGCGACATCGACGAAGATCGCGGGGATCCGTTGGCGCCATGTTCCTTCGGGCGCCGCCTGGAAGAGCGTCGCGTTGATCCCCGAGAGCAGAAGCACCATGACCACGAAGCCGAACAGTGTGGCGACGATCTTGACCGGTGTGTCCTGGGCCGGGATTTGCGTCGCCTTGACGAGCAGCAGGAGTAGCGCCCCGAGCGGCAGCAGGTAGTTGCGCAGCAGGCTGACCGGCCTGGCCAGGAAACTCTTCCTGCGCTCCAGCGCGTGCTGCCATTCGGTGAGAACAATGAGCGTTACCGGCAGTCCGACGGCGACTCCGACTGCCCAGTAGAACCACGAAGACGTGAAGACGTCGCTCATCAGGAACGCTCCGATAGCCGCCAGATCGGCTGCTCGACGCCGTCCATCGTGATCGAGCCCGCGGGTGCGAAAGCTCTTGTATCGCCGATTGTTTCGTACACCTGCTGCGTCACGTAGATGCCGTCTTGTGGCGAGCCGCTTTGCACTCGGTAGGCCAGGTTGACCGCCGACCCCCACATGTCGTAAATGATCGAGGATCGGCCCACCAGCCCGCTGCTGACCTGGCCCGTGTCGATGCCGGCCCGCAGCCCTAATTGGTGGCCGGTCTCGGCATTGAACCGGTCGATGATGCGCTGAACCTCGATCGCGAAATCAACTGTGCGGCGGACGTTGTCCAGCCGGGGTACGTTCAGGCCACAGCTGGCGAGGTAACCGTTGTGGACGGTTCGCACCGGTTCTACGCCCAGTTCGTCTGCGGCGGCATCCATTTGGCGTGCCAACTCGTTGACGAGCGACAGCGACTCCTGCGAGGTCAGTTCGGCTTGGAGCCGATCCATGCCGACAATGTCGGCGAAGATCACGGTGACATCATGGTGATCCTGGGCGATGACCTCCTCACCCTGCCGATACCGCTCGACAACCCGCTCGGGCATCAGCAACGACAGCAATCGGTCGTTCTCCCGGCGCTGCTCGTTGAGTAGGTCTTCCTTGATGGCAAGGTTGCGGGTCATCTCGTTGAAAGCCTGTGTCAGATCGCCGATCTCGTCCTTCGATTCCACAGGTATGGCAATGTCGTAGTCGCCACCGCTGATCTTCTGCGCCCCGGCTTCCAACCTTCGGAGGGGTCGCACGAAGATGTGAGACGCGACCATCGCCGCCAGGCAGATCACGAAAATGGTTGCGGCGACGGAGATCACCATCGTCCTGGTGAATCTGGACTCGCGTGCGAAGGCCTCGGCGGTATCGAGCTTGGCCACGATCGACCAGTGCAGACCGCTGTCAGGTATCACCACGGGCGCATAGGCCTGCAGAGTTTCCTGCCCGAGGTAGTCGTGGGTGACCATGGTGCCGGACTCGCCGCGCTGGGCCGCACGCGTCGCCTCGCTTGCGATTGGCTGTATCAGGCACGTCATGCCCAGCCGAATCGCAGTATCGGCGACGTCGGGTGGTGTGCCCGCCTGCACCACTTCGTTCTTGTACTGATCGGGGTTTTGCAGCAGCATCCGCGAATCGGAGCGCATGAGATCGTCTGGACCGGCCAGAAAAGTCTCGCCGGTTTCACCCATGCCATCCGCCGCCCACTGCTGATCGAAGGTCATCAACCTGTTGATCTTCGTGATCGGGAATTGCAGTGCCATCACGCCTTCGGTGCGGCCGTTGTCGCTCACCGGCGACACCATCCAGGCGGTGGGCTGTCCCTCTGCCGGCTGGTAGATCTCGAAGTCGGTGATCCCCACGTAGTCGTCGGAGTTGGTCGCCAGCGCCTTTTCATAGGCCCCGCGCAGCAGTGAGGTGTTGTACGGACCGCTCAGGATGTTGGTGCCGAGATCGACGTCTTTGTAGGCGGTGTAGACCACGTTTCCCCGCGTATCCAGAAGTAGCACGTCCTGGAATTCGAACCGCTGGACGATTTGGCGAAAGAAGTCTTGATATCTTGCGTTCGCCGCCGACCATGCGCTGCCGTCGTGGGCGTCGTCAACCGTCACGGCGACATCGTCGGATTGGCGCTTAGCGGTGTAATTGGCCTGTAAGTATTTTTGAGCGTTGGTGGCGGGCAACACCGCCCTCAGGTCCGGCTCGACGTTGCTGTAGTGCTCGATCTCCTTCATGAACGTGTTCTTGTAGTAGTCGTCTATGGCCTGTTGTTGCGCTGGATCGGTGGTCGCGTTGGCGAGCTGGTCGAATCCGGCGATGAACGCTCCAAGCGCGGGCACGGTCACCGCGCCGTGAGAGTAGATGACCAGCGAGTTCTTCAGATCTTTGAACTCGGCCGTCAAGGCCCGTGATTGCGATTGACGCACCTCGGTGAGCCGGCTGAAAACCTGATTGCGCAGCGAGCTGCGGCCGGCCTGGAAAGCAATCGAACCGACCACCGCCGCGCCGATGATCGTGCACAGCACCAACATCAAGACGAGTTTCGACTGAATCGAGAACCGGGACAGCAGTGTGCGTCGCGGAAGACGCCGAAACCTTCGTATGCCGATAGCTTCCTTGTCAGACGCCTCGGCCTCGACGTGGTCCGCCGTCGACGAGTCCGTCACCGCAGTGCCGTCCTCAGACGATCGCAGCATCAGCTTCCTTCTCTCTGCACTCTCTGCAGCGCGTCGATCACGCAGCAGATTAGCTTGAAAACACCTGATCCAATGGGAGGACAGCTGTGAATGGGCCAGATCAGTTCGACCTGCGGCGTTTTGTCGACGCCCAGGAACCGGTTTACGACGAGGTTCTCGGTGAGCTTCGCGGTGGTCGCAAACGCAGCCATTGGATCTGGTTTGTGTTCCCGCAGCTCCGCGGGTTGGGCCGCAGTCCCACCGCGCAGCGGTTCGGCATCTCGTCGTTGGACGAGGCGCGGGCGTACGTGCAGCATGACGTCCTGGGGCCGCGGCTGCGTGAATGCGCGCGGCTGACCGCCCAGATCGAGGGCCACTCGGCTGAGGACGTTTTCGGCTGGCCCGACAACCTCAAGGTGCGCTCGTCGATGACGCTGTTCGCACGCGCCACCGACGACAACGCCGACTTCCGCGCTGTGCTCGACAAGTTCTACGGCGGTCAGGAGGACCCGGCCACCGTCGAGCAGCTCAACACGGCGCGATGATCATCCAGCCGTGCGATTCCACCTCGACCCGGCCGACAACGTCTGGCGGCGGCGCGCCGGAACCCGCGACGATCTGACCTTCGCCGTAGCCGAACTCCGACAGCGACAGCGGCAACGGCGCCGCGTCGATGTTGAGGACAACCAGCAGCACGTCGGTACCGTTGCGGGTCGCGTAAACGTACTGGGTGTTCGTCAGTCGCAGCGGCGACGTCCTGGCGGAGTGCAGCCACGGGTGGCGGCGTCGCAGCCCGATCAGGTACTGGTGCAGCCGGAACACGTCGTGACCCTGCTCGTCGACTCCCATTAGGGGAGTGGTGAATTCGGGCCGCACGGCGTCGTCACCGCCGAACCGCTCCTCTTTGATACCGCGGTACGCGGCTTCGTCGCCGGAATAGACGCTCGGTGTGCCACCGATCGTCATCAGGAGGACCAACGCGTGCTCGAGGTGCCGGGTGTTGGTCAGCTGGCTGGCGATGCGGGTGACGTCGTGATTTCCGACGAAGGTCATCGGCACGAAGTCATCGAGAAACTCGTTGTGCCGCACCAGCGCCCAGTCGAGTTCGTGGAAGTTGCCGTCGTTGAGGCTGCTCCAGATCGCCTTCCACAGCTCGTACTGCGTCACCGAATCGAATCCGGAGTCCCGCACGCGTGCCGTGTAGTCGCCGTGGATGACTTCCCCGACGAACCACGCGTCGCCGAACTCCTGGCGGACCTGCGGGAGGACCCGAGCCCAGAACCGGTCGGGGACCGCGTAGGCGGCGTCCAGTCGCCAGCCGTCGGCGCCTCGCCGCAGCCAGTGCGTCATCACATCGGCGGTGTAGGCGACGACTTCCGGGTTGTCGTGGTCGAGCGCGATCAGGTCGCCGTGTCCCTCGAATGTGTCAAAGTCGTTGCCGCGCTTGCGGAACCACGACGTACGTTCGAACTCGGTGCCGACGTGGTTGAACACGCCGTCCAGCAGCACCCTTAGCCCACGACGGCGAGCCTCGGCGATCAGATGGTCGAAATCGTCGTCATCACCGAGTCGCGGGTCGATGTGGTAGTGGTCGGTGGTGTCATAGCCGTGGGTGCGCGACGCGAACACCGGTCCGAGAGCGATGCCCGATGCGCCGAGTTCGACGGCGTGGTCGAACCATTCGACGATGCGGCGCAACCGATGTTGGTCGGCGGTCGGTGGCGGGTCCGCGGGGTAGGCACCGACGAAGCCCAGCGGGTAGACCTGCCACCAGATCGCATGCTCGACCCACGCCGGTTCGGTCATGCCCGAAACTTCTGCTCGTACAACGATTTCATGGTGTCGGCGAACTCCGCAGCCGGCCCGTCGACTTCAATACGCGGGGCGACGGTGGTGATGGGCAACGCGGCCACCGGCGATGGCGGTGAATGCCACTCGGCGCGCCACTGGGTCAATTGCTCGGAAGAAGCCGCGTACACGATGCGGCCCAGACCCACCCAGGCGTGGGCGGCGGCGCACATCGGGCAGTGCTCACCCGACGTGTAGACCGTCGCGCGGGCCCGTTCGTCCGGCGTCATGTTGTCGACGGCCCAGCGCGCGATCGCGAATTCGGGGTGGCGGGTTTCATCGCCGTCCTTGACGCGGTTGCGGTCCTCGTAGCGGGTCGTGCCGTCACCGTCGACCAATATCGAGCCGAAAGGTTCGTCGCCGGCCGTCAGAGCCTCACGCGCGAGTTCCACGCAGCGGCCAAGGCGTTCGAGGTCGTCGTCGCTGATCGCCACAGGCCGGAGTTTACGCAGCCGCTACCGCCACGCGACGCGATCGGGTCAGTGGATAACAGGCCAGTCCGAGGCCGACCGCGCAGAGGTGACCGACGCCGGTGAAATTGGTGCGCATTGCCAGAGCGACCACGAACACGAGCACCGTGGCAGCAACGTACACCCATCGCCATGGGAGTGGGACCCGGTAGGTGAGTACCGCGACGATACCGGCGACGAAGTAGCTCACACCGATGTCGCGGGCGTCGATGAGCCGCGGCGAGACGATGGCCTCCTGGATCGTCCAGTACAGATAACCTTCGCTCAGATAGGTCGCACCGACGTGACACACCAGCCCCGCGATCAGCCATCGCAGCTGCCCGAGCCAGCGCTCGGCGGGCGCAAGGAACGCCGTGAAGACAAGCAGGTAGGGCCACCAGTATTTGCCGTCGATCCACAGCAGGCTCTCGATCAGCACCCGGATCGGATCGGAGGCCAGATGGTGAAGGTTCGTCGAGTCCTTCTGCAGCAGCGCGCGCACTCGCCGAACAGACATCGAGTGCTGAATGATCGTGGTGGCCAGCAGCACGACGAGCCACGAATACGTCAGTGGAGCACTACGGATATAACGCCACACCGTCGTCACGAGTGATGACGATAAAGGTGCGATGAGTCCGTCGCTTCGCGACGGTCAACCCGTGTGGAGGTGGCGGTGTGAGCACACAGAAGGCGCTGGACGTCGAGATTGCCACCGACGCGCTGGACGAATGGATGGAACTGGGTTGTCTACCTTGCCATTTCGAGGTCCACCCGTGGATGCGCGAGCTGCTGGCGCCGGGACGCACCATCGCGCTGCACGCCACCGACGTCGACGCACACTGGCTGCTCGACCTGACCGGTGACGTGATTGCATGGCGCCGCGCCGACGAGCCAGCGGCCGCGGAAATCCGCGCACCCGTGACGGATCTGCTGCTGACGATTTACCGACGCCGACCAGTCGACGGTCTGCATGTCAGGGGTGACGCGGCGCTGATCGACTTCTGGCTGGGGCGTGTCGGCTTCGGCTGACCGGGGAATCCTGGACTGGTGCAATACCGCAGGTATCGACCTGGGCCTCCGCTCGCGGGTCTCGTGGAGTACATGTGGGCGCTGCGCGATGCGCCGGCGCATTCCACTGAGCGGATCGTCCCGAGCGGCACGCTCGAGCTGGTCGTGAACCTGCACGAGGACGCATTGCGGATCTACGACACCACGGCCCGCAGCTGGCGGCGGTATTCGGGCGTGGTGGTCTCCGGTGCTTATCGCCGGTTCTTCGTGATCGACACGCGCGATCACGCGTCGATCGTCGGTGTGCACTTCAGGCCGGGCGGAGCATGGGCGTTTCTCGGCGTTGCGCCCGGTGAACTGGCCGATAGGCACGTCGATCTCGCGATGCTGTGGGGCCGTCCGGCACTCGAGTTGCGCGAGCGGTTGTGCGCGGCGCCGACGACAGCGGAGCGGTTCACGCTCCTAGAGCGAGAATTGTGTTCGCGCCTGGCCGGCCGACGTCCTGGCCATCCCGCGGTGCCTTTCGCGCTCGGGCAACTGGCCCGGCCTGGCGTCACCGTCGGCGAAGTCGCAGCCGAGGTCCATCTGAGCCGCCGCAGGTTCATCGAAGTGTTCACGAACGAGGTCGGTATGACTCCGAAGCGGTTGAGTCGGGTGTTCCGGTTCCAGACCGTTTGCGAGCTCGCTCGCCGCATCGACGCGCCGGACTGGGGGAGGCTCGCACGAACATGCGGCTACTACGACCAGTCGCATCTCATCAACGACGTCAGCGAGTTCACCGGCACATCACCGACGCAGCTGGCTCCGGCCGGCGAAGAGGTCAAGGAGCTGCACCTGGCGCTGCCGGGTGAGGTCAAAATTCTCCAAGACGGGCACCACGCTCGCCCGTAAGTTGTCTCCTATGAGCAACATCTGGAAGCCGGCGAGCACAGATGATGCCGTCGTGCGCTACCAAGTGGTGGACCTCGATCGCGGAATCGAGTTCTACACAAGCCAGCTCGGGTTCACGCTCGCGCAACGCGCGGGGCCGATTGCAGTCGTTTCGCGCGGTGCGCTGAACCTGCTGCTCAGCGCGCCGCAGAGCTCAGGCGCACAGCCGCTGGCCGGCGGGCAAGCCCAGCAGCCCGGCGGCTGGAACCGGATCGTGCTCTACGTCGACGACATTGCGGCGGAGGTCGACCGCCTGCGCGGCTCCGGCGTGACGTTCCTGAACGACATCAAGGTGGGCCCCGGCGGCAAGCAGGTCCAGATCACCGATCCCGACGGCAATTCGATCGAACTGCACGAAGCCCCGGCCTGACGGTCAGTGGCACGGTTCGGCGACGTCGAGCCGGCATGCGCACGACGCCAGGACCGGGACGTCGGCCCGTGCCTTGAGCAGGTCGAGCTGTTGACCGATGATCGCCGCTTCGTCGGTGCGGCCCAATCGCTGAAGGCATTCGTGGTACCCGTGCAGGCTCCACACGTTGGCTGGATGCTGACAGGGCCGCGCCAGCGTGGGATCCAGCCCGAGATCGGCGGCATACACCTGCGCGGCTTCCTCGACGTGTCCCTGTTCCAGTAACAGCGCGCCGTAGGCATGGCGTGTCGGTTGCATCCAGCCCCAGGGTTCGTCGTAGGGGAGTGAATCGTCGAGTTCGATCGCGTGTCGCAGGTGAGCGAACGCGTCGTCGAAACGCCCTTCGCGGTAATCGATTTCGCCGTCGAGCATCGCGCCCGCGATAGCCAGGATGTCGCGGGCGGTGTTGTTGAACAGGTAGCGGGTATCCGGGATGCGGGCATAAGCCTGGCTGAACGCGTCGCGTTCTGAACGCGCCTGTGGCAGTTGACCTTTCGCGGCGTGCGCAACACCGCGGCCGTAGTGGATGGTGGTCGCCGTGCTGCAATACAGCTCGACATCCTCGGGCAGCGGCTGCGCGATCAACTCGTCCCACCGTCCGAACCTCACCAATACGTGGATGCGCAACGGCACGAACGCCTCAAGCCAATCCGCCATCGGCGGTGACTCGATGGCGAGCAGTTCGGGGGTGAGCTGTTCCGCGAGCTCGTCAGCGGCCTCGAGAGCAGCACGCGAATTGCCTTCGAACATCGCGGAATAGACGATGAAGTGCAAGTTGTGCGCCCGGTACAGGGAGTAGAAGTTGAGCGGGCCTTCGCGCTCGACGAAACGCCCATCGGCTTGCACGGCAGACCGATTCGACACCACCGAGTCGCGGTAGTTCCCGCAGAGCACATCGATGTGGCTGGGCATGTGTTCCAGGTGCCCGGCGTCGGGCACCAGCCCGCGCAGCAGGTCAGCGGCGGGCAGGGCATCCTGAGGTGAACCCGACATCTCCATCGTGTGCAGATACAGATGCAGCACACCGGGATGTTCGCGGCCGGCCGCGGTGGCCAGCGCGTTGTCGAGGATCTGCTTGGCCTCTACCACTCGCGAGCCGGGTGCGGGCTCGCCGGTTCTGGTGTCCCACAACGCCCATGCGGTGACGTTGACAAGAGCGTCGGCGGCCAGCGCCTGCACGTCGACATCGTCTGGGTACGTCCCGGCCAGCGTTGACATCGCGTCGGCATAGGCAGTGTGTCCGGCGTTCAGCGCGTCAGCGTCCTGCGGATCGTCGGTAGGGAAACGGGCCTGCAGCGCAGCGATCAGGCCGTGTTCGATCGCCGACGCCCGCCCGTTGGCGGCCAGACCGAGTTCCATCCGTGCCCGCGCCAACGATGCGGCCATGTCGACGGGATCGAATGCGTCCCACGCCTTGTTGTAGTTTGGCCCAACCGAGTAGGCGACACCCCAGCGGGCGATCGCGAGGTCGGGATCGAGCTCCAAGGCGCGGTCGAAACACCGGATCGCCTCTTCGTGGTTGAACGCATAGGCCCAAACCATCCCGCGGTCGAACCACACCTGCGCCTGCGGCGACGGCGTCTCAATCGGCCGGTGATAGGACCCGAGGTCGTAATACGGCTCGTTCCCGCCGCGCGAAACGCTCATAGACGGCACGATAATTCACCCGTGAGGCCGTGGCGACGATTGCCAGCACACAACCGGCCGCACCCCAGATCGCCAGGGTGGCAATCGGCGCCCATGATCCGTTGCCGCCGAAGTACTCGACGCTGCGCAGCAGCGACACCCCGGAGCCCTGCGGCACGATCGCGGTGAACGTCGAATAGAAACTCGACAGCAGCGGCCTGCCCACCGGTCCTGCTGCGGCGGCGTTGCCGACCACGACCAAGAACGCCGTCAACACCATCGACGCGACCGAGCCGAACGCGGCGGCCACGCCGGTGACCGCCCCGCCGACGGCCATCGCATAGAGCCACAGCGCGCCGAACAGTGCCCACGTATGACCCGTCAGCGCACCAAGAATCACGTCGACGTAAAAGGTCACGCCGCCGGCCAGCAGCGCCGAATAGCTCACTAGCGTCAGCGTGCGCACGGCGAGCGTCACCGGCCTGCGCACGGTTCCCATCACGCGGCCGAGCACCGCCGCGCCGACGGAGGCGCCGATTGAGATGAAGATGATCGCGTAGAACTCGACGGTGCCGGACGGGTCGCCCGCCGACGGCGGTGCGACGTCCTCCACGGTGGGTGTCAGGCCGGCGTTAGCGGCGATCGTACGGCCCACAGTCTCGGCGGCGTTCGCGACGCTGCGTCCGCCACCGCCGGCCATGTAGATCTTGAACTGGCCGTCCGGCGCGACGGCGAAGGCGGCGTCCGTCTTGCGTTCGTACACTTGCGCGCGAGCCGCCTCGGCGTCGCCAACTTCCGTGACCGCCAACGCATCCTGGCTTCGGATGCCGTCGACAAGCTGCTCCGGGCCGGCCACGGCGACGGCCATGTGGTGCAGCGTCGGTTTGGCGAATGCGCCGGAATAGCTCGCGATCATGGCGACCACGAACAGCGTCAGACCGATCATCGCCAACGCCACGGTGCGGATCGCGGCGCGGTCGCGCGCGGGATGCCGCTCGGCGGCTTGGTGTTTAGCCATCGTGAGAACCTTTCGAGACTGTAGTGAGGCCGAGTAGTGCGTTGACGGTGTCGAGTGCGGCGCGCACGCGGCCGTTGAGGTCGGTGGTGTCGGGATCTTCCATCCACGACCGCAGCACCTCCATGAACCCGCCGACGAGGAAGCGGGACACCGATTCCGGTGTGAGGCCGGCGATCGGGGAGACCACCGGCATCGCCTGGGTGGCGATCTCCTGGCAGGCCGGCGCGAGTTCGGCGCGAAACGCATTGACCACTCGCTGCGTCACCGCGCTCGGCACGACGTTGCGGTACATCGAGCGGTGTTCGGCGGCGAAGTCGAACAGTCGCAGGATGCGTGCGCGTGGCTGGCCGCCGCCGGGCTCAGTGGTGGCGGCGGCGAACGCCACAGAAAAGGCGGTCGCGACGGCGTCGTCGCGGTCGCGGAAGTGTTGATAGAACGCCTGACGGCTGACCTGGGCCCGGGTGACGATGTCGCCGACCGTCATTTGATCGACCGGGCGCTCGTGGGCCAGGGCGAATGCCGCCTCCCGCAACCGGGCGCGGACGCGCTCGGCGCGGGGATCGACGCTATGGGCTCGTGCTGCCATACAGGCAGCGTAAGGCACTTCGTAGACAGATGACTACGAAAATTTAGGTAATCTAAGACAAGTTGTGGCGCAGGTGTGACGGCCGCTACGTCAGAGCGTGTGCAGCACGGCAGTGGCGGCCGCGAGTGCGAGCCCGATCACGGCGGGCGCCATGTCGGCGGCGCCGTCGGATGCCCGTAGATGGAAGGCGACCGCACCAATCGACAACAGCGCCAGGCCGATCGCCGCGGCGATGCCGATCGGTGCCCACAGCAGGCCGACGAGCACCCCGGCGACGCCGGCAAGCTCAAGCGCTCCGATGGCGCGCCACTGCATCGGCTTGACGCCCAAGTGGTCGCGGATTGCCAGGGACCGCTGAACCCCGAGCAGTTTGATGCTCGCGGCGAATGTGAACAGCGCTGCGAGTAGCAGCGTGACGATTACGGTGGCGGTGTCCATCAAGGAGCAGGGTAGAAGCATCCCGCCGAGAGGGTGTCGGGAATTAGCGTTCAGGCGTGCTGCAAATAATTCTCAACTACGCCGGCATCGCGGTGTTCGCCTCGTCGGCAGCGACGGTCGGGGTCCGTAAAGGCTTCGACTTGTTCGGCATCGCGACGCTGGGAGTACTTACCGGCGTTGGCGGAGGGGTGCTACGCGATCTGCTGCTCGACAGGGCTCCCTACTCAATCCAGCACTGGCCCAATATCACCGTCGCGCTCATCGCCGTCGCCGTCGCTACTCCGCTCGCTCATCTTGTGATTCGGATGAACACTGCGGTCCTCGTTCTTGACGCGATCGGGATGGGGTTCTTCGCCACCTCCGGCGCGGCGATCGCGGTCGACGCAGGCGCGAGCTGGTTCGCCGCGGGCATCATCGGCATGGTCACGGCCATCGCCGGCGGGATGCTGCGTGATGTCATCGCCCGCGAAATTCCGTACGTCATGGGCCCGGACGATCTGTACGCGATTCCGGCGTTGCTCGGCGCCGCGACATACGTCGCGATCGACTACTTCGGGCCGCAGTGGGTAGGCATTGCGGTCGGCAGCGCGGTGGCGACGCTGTTACGGCTTGCGGCGCTGGCGTTTCACTGGCAGTTACCGACCGGCCCGCGTGAATTGATAACGCGCGACGAGAGTCAGTGACCGGGCGAACTGCATTAGGCGCGTAGGCCGTTGCAGACGCCGTGCGCCGCTTCGACGAACGGCAGTACCGTTTCCAGCCAGGCCACCGGCTCCGACGAGAACACCACGTGACCCGTCGGCAGGGCCTCGAACTTTGAGCCTGGTATAGCGGTCTGCACGGCCCTGCCCCAGCGGATAGGAGCGCTGGGATCCTTTGCGCCCCAAGTGATGAGCACCGGCGCGGTTATCTTCGCCGCACGGGTTCGCAGGTCGTGCCCCGGTTCGGTGAAGCTCTTCCACAGTGCGGCGGCGGTTCGCGCGCCGTCATCGGTCTTGGCGCGTGCGACCACGCGCCCGACGATGGCCTTGTCGGTTTCATTTGCGGCATGCATGTAGGCGCGCACGAACGCGGGGAACACCGCCTTCACCACGCGGGGCCTCCCCATGACCGCACACGCGATACGGGTGAACACGCTGTGCGGGGTGAAGCCGCCGGTGTTGATCAGCACGACTCCTGCGACTCTTTCCGGCCGCTCCAATGCCAGTCGGCACGCGGCATAGCCGCCGACGGAGTTGCCGACGACCACGAGGTTGCGCAGATCGAGGCGGTCGGCGAATTCGATGATCAGGTCCCCGAATTCGACGGCGCGAAGCGGCCTGGCTGGTAGGGGAGAGGTGCCATGACCGGGCCAGTCGACGGCGATGACGCGTCTGCCGTTGGCCAGCGCAGCCGCGACGGGTGCGAAGTCGGTGCGGTCGTGCAAAGCGGCGTGAAGCAACAGCACCGGCGGTCCGCTGCCCTCGTCGGTGTAGGAAACGGTTGCGACGGAAGTTTGCATCGTCACCATCAGCGTGCCTTTCATTGACCGGTCGGTCGGTCAATTACACTAACGCACATGGAAGTGGTGAACAAGAGACTGGCTGCCGCCCAGCAGACCCGTGCGAACCTGATCGAGACCGGGTTGGTGCTGGCAGAGAATCTCGGCCTCGAAGGCCTGAGCGTCAACGCGGTCGTCGCAGCCGCAGGCGTGTCGAAGGGCACGTTTTTTCACCACTTCCCGGACCGGGTGTCCTATCTGGTCGCGCTGCACCGCCGCTTCCACGACGTGCTGTTCGACGAGGTGATGTCGGTCATCAGCGAGACGGCGCCGGGAAAGGACCGCCTCGCTGCCGCCGCGACCGCGTATCTCGACGGCTGTTTGCGTGACCGCGGCGTCAAGGCGCTACTGCTCGAGGCCCGCGGGCATCTGCCGATCGCTGAGGAGGTCACGCGTCGCAACCGGATGAACGTTGACGTGCTGGTGGCCGATTTCGAGGCCCTCGGCTCGCCGCATCCGCGCGAAGTGGCCCGGCTGTGGATCGCGGCGACCGCCGAATGTGCCCTGATCGAACTCGAACTCGGCCACGAAAGCCCGGCGGCCCGCGCGGCGCTCAACAGCCTGGTCGAGTGAAGGCTGCTCGACACCGAAGCTAGAACATGTTCTAGTGCAACTGTGCTGGATTGGACACTCGAGAACCTGACGGCCGACGAGGTCGAGCGGCTGCGTGCCATCTATGAGCCGCTCACCCAGTCGGTGCGGGAGTTGATCGACGCGACCATCCGCACGGAAGTCGATGCCGACGCGGTTGCTGCCGCCAAGGCCGAGATCGACTCGGCAACGGCGCGACTGCGGCGCAAGCAGCTCGACGGGGCGTACGGCATCCGGTTCACGTCCGGCGGCGATCAGATGCCGTGGGGCAACGTCGTGATCGGGCTGCGCAATCCGGTCGCACCGCCGCTGGACGTGAAGACCAGTCCGGACGGCAGCGTGTCCGCCGACTTCTACCTGGGCGCGGCCTTTGAGGGCCCACCGGGCCATGTGCACGGGGGAGTCGCGGCGATGATTCTTGACCACGTGCTCGGTGCTGCGGCGGCCACTCCGGAGAAGCCGCGCTTCACGGGAACGATCACGCTGCGCTACGTGCGCACCACCCGCCTAGGCAACCTGCATGTGGAAGCCAGAATCGCTCGAACGGAAGGCGTGAAGACCTATGCCGTCGGTCATCTCGCCGACGAAGAAGGCGTCACCGTGGAAGCCGAAGGCGTGTTCATCCAGCCCCGGTGGGCGCGGGACTAACCCGCCACCGAACCCAACAAGATGCCAGTGCTCCGTGCTAGCCGCCGGAGCCAATCAGGACGACCTCGGATCGCGCGTAGCAGCGATGCCCGCGAGGCTGCGGGTGATCGTGGCGAGCTCGGCCACCAGCACTCGCGGCGCCCCGCTGCCTGGCGCCAGCCGCAACGCTTCCTCGCGGACCTTCTGATCGGCTGCCGTCAGTTCGGCGATGTCTACAGTCCAGGGCCGAGCGGGGCTCGGCGGAGCACCGCGCAGCGCCTCCACGTAATCGTCGACGGCCGCGACGAATTCGCGGCTCAACACCGTCGACGGTTGGGCGGGCAGGCTGCTCTCCAAAGACGTGCACGCGCTCGTGACGGCGTTCAGCGCGGTGCGGTAGGTCCGCAGCCATCGGCGAAGCTCGGCCGCGTCGGCCCGGGTTGCGCCGGACGCGGCTTCGAACGCAGCGCGGGCGCGGTATGCGCGCTGCCACGCCGCGGACACCGCCTCGGACGGGTGGTCGAGTTCGTGCACGAACGCCTTGACCACCGTTGCGGCATAATCGATCTCGGTCTTCAGTAGTTCCCCCGCACGCTGATGAAGGCGAATCAGGGCGTGATCGGGCAGCATGACGTGGGCCAGCACCGCCAGGCCGCCGCCGATAACCACCGCGAACAACAGTTCTTCGATCGTGGCGCCGGCCGCCGAAGCGTCGATGTCGAGAAGGAACACGATCGTCGCCGCCAATGCCGCGCTCGACGCGAGGTACCCGAATCGTGTCACTTCATGCGTGACGAACAGAAAAACCACCGCCGCGACGGCGGCTGAGGCACCCGTCGGCTGCCACATCATCGTGATCGCCGACGCGACAGCGATTCCCGCTGCGATACCTGCGGCACGTCCGACGCAGCGCGTGTAGGTATGCGCCGTTTCGGGCCGCAGCACGACAAGGACGGTCAGTGCGATCCAGTAACCGTGGCTGATCGCGCCAAAACGATCTGCCGCGACGCCGAGCGCCGTGGCCGCCGACAACCGCACGGCATGCCGAAGTACGGGCGAGGTCCGCGTCAATTGGGCGCGCACCTGGGTCGCCGCAGCGCCCAGTGACGCGATCAGATCGGGGCGTCGCAGTTCGCCAAACCTTGAAGCGGACGCCTCGTGCAGCAGTTGTGAAAAGCGTTGTGCCATAGCCGATTCAGGACCAGTGACTGCGGCAACCGCTGCGTCCACGCGGGCCAGCGCATATTCGGCCTCCCGTCGCGCAGCATGGCTGTGGTCCGCAATAGCGTCGAGGAACACCGCGGCGGCCCTCAGCACTTCCGAAACGTCCTCACCGCCCCCGCGCAGTGAGTCCAGCGTCGCGGTGATTCTCTCCGGCAGCCGGTACCCGCCCTGGTAGGCCTCTGGTCGTCGCGCAGCCTGACTGTCGGCGAACACTTCCCGCAGCGACGTCAGCGGAGCCGCGCCCACCTCCGCGTCGGAGTGCGCCGCGACCGTGCGCGCGTCGGCGGCCAGCGATCGGTAGGTCCGCGCCAACGCATCGCGCTGCTCGCGCCAGCGCTGCGGCGGCCACACGGCAATCAACGCCGCCTGCACACAACCGGCGGCGACGGTCAACAGCGTCGACGCAACCACCCATTTGACCGACGGCGCGGTTGGCGGCGCGATGACGAGTAGGGAAGCGGTGGCGGCTCCAACCAGACCGGGGTTGGAGCCGAGTGCCCACTGCATGCCGGCCGCAAGACACCACAGGCTGACCACGACGATGAACACCACGTTGTACGACGCGGTCAAGGCGCCGAGAAATACGGCTGCGCCCATCTGTATCGAGATCACGATCACGAGCGGGACGCGCCCACCCGGGCTGTCCTGCAAGGCGATGCCCCCGGCGATCGCGGCCGCGGCGGCTGCCCACACCGCCGCGCTGCCTGAACCCCACGCCAACGCCACCGCTGCGATCGCCAGTACACCGAGCACGCTGCGTGACACCGCGCCAATGTCCGGCGTGGTCAGCCGAAGGGCGTCGATCGCCCCCCTTGGCGTGGTCACCTGCCTATTTTGACTCCACTAAGGTCGCCGCATGCTGGAGCACACGCGGCAAATCCCGTCTCGATAGCACATTGTTAGAAAAGAACACCCCCGTCAAATGCTTTGCGGCACATTGCATACCCGTTGGCATTCCGTAATCGATTCGACCACATGAGCCGGGGTGTTCCAGGTACCGTCAGCTAACCGATCCGAAGAGCAGCCGGAGGTGCCGATGCCCGACGACGCCGTCGCCGCCGACGGCGTTGCTGGCTTCTACCGGATGTTCCAGATTCCTTGGACCTCACGTCGTGGGTCCCTCTCTGCATTTTGCGAAGGTCTGCGCAGCCCATCCGGCAAACGAAGGGAGCTCTCATGAGTACGGCCGCAGAGCGTTCAACCCAACTGGATCTCGTCGCCCGACTCAAGTCGGCCTTTCCGGAGCTTCCCGACGCGCCTACTCCCGACATGCTGGACCACGCGCGCATCACCGCGTATCTGAAGCCGGTGCACGACGTCGGTGGTGAGCCGGATGCCCCGATGAAGTACGAGAACAAGCAGTACGAACTCTGGGAGCACATGACCTATGTCATCTGCGAGGTCCTCGCGTGGCGTGGGATCTGGTTGTCCGAGGAACGTCGTCGGATCGGGAACGTCGACGTCGGCAGGGCCGAGTATCTGGGGCTGCCGTACTACGGCCGGTGGCTGCTTGCGGTCGCCCGTGTCCTCGTCGAGAAACACCACATCGGCCTGACCGAGCTGAGCGAACGGATGGCCGAGGTCAAGGCGCGCTACGAGGGCGGTCTGGCCGGCAAGACGCTCGAAGCCAAGCCGAAGTCTGAAGGCGACGGGTCGCAAGTCAAGCGCAACGAGCACCACAAGCGCGCAGTGGGCAAGGGCGATCCCCAGGTGTACGCCGGACAGGCCGGCCAGCCGAAGTTCAAGGTCGGCGACGCGGTGGTCGTGCGCGAGCTTCCGGTGATCTTCTACACCCGCACGCCGGAGTATGTGCGCGGCGCGAGAGGGGAGATCGCGGCGGTGGCCTATGAAAGCCCGGCCGCTGAGGACGAGACCTGGGACCGACCGGCGACACCCGAATGGTTCTACGTGGTCCGGTTCGACATGTCTGAGCTTTGGTACGGCTACACCGGAACCGCCGATGACGTCGTCCAAACCGAGATCCCCGAGCACTGGCTGGAAGCCGTCAAATAAGCTGCACGAGAAAGGTTTTGCATGACTGATCACGGTCACGATCATGACCATGACCATGAGCGCACTGTCGCCCCGATGGTCGACGAAATCACCGACTTCGAAGTCCTGGAGATCGCGCTGCGCGAGTTGTGCATCGAGAAAGGCATCTTCACCGCGGAGGAGCACCGCCTCTTCACTGAGTTCGCCGAGCAGATCGGCCCCACCCCCGCGGCACGGTTGGTGGCCAAGGCGTGGCTGGATCCGGAGTTCAAGACGCTTGCCCTCACCGAGCCGATGACGGCGAGTAAAGAGGTCGGCGTGGACTGGATGGAACCCACCGGGTTTGGCACGCCAAGCGACTTCACCGCGTTCCAAATACTCGAGGACACGCCAACGGTGCACAACGTGATCGTCTGCGCGTTGTGCTCCTGCTACCCACGGCCGATCCTCGGCAATTCACCCGAGTGGTATCGCACGCCCAATTACCGCAGGCGCATGGTCCGATGGCCACGCCAGGTGCTTGCCGAATTCGGGCTGTACCTGCCCGACGAAATCTCCATCCATGTACAGGATTCCAATCAGAAACACCGGTTCATGGTGATGCCCATGCGTCCGGAGGGCACCGACGGCTGGAGTGAGGACCAGCTGATGGAGATCATCACGCGCGACTGTCTGATCGGTGTCGCGTTGCCGAAGCCCGGCGTCTCGACCAATGTGATTACCGATACGCGTCCGGCTGTCCACCCGGGGACCGCCGGATGAGCGAGCGAATCGAAGCCCTCGAGGAGATCGTCGAGCGTAATCAAGTCTGGCCGGTGATGGCCGCCAAGTACGGCGTCGAGAACCCCGTGCCGCCGTGGAAGACCAGCCTCGACGGGCTGTGCGACGCCCTCGACCACGCCGCATGCGACGAGAACCTCCCCGACTTCAAAGAGCGACGCGACGAAGAAGATGCCCTGTCGGCAACCGTTTACGCGAGCTTGCCCTACCCGGAGAACCAGCTTGTTTCACTGGCACATTCCCTCCTGTCTCGCGGAATCATCGACGAGGCCGAACTCAAACAACGGCTAAGGCACATCCGCGAAAGGCTCGAAGCCTAGATTCAACGTCGTGGAAAAGGTCATCATCACCCTGCGGGGTGCCAACGTCGACGAAACATGGTGCCGCCGCCTGCGTGACGACGTCGCGGCTGAGATTCTCGACACTGGTGTTGCCGGGCTCGCGGTCAATGTCCGTGACGACCCCGTGCGTGAGTCGCTGATGACCCTGACGACGCTGGATCCGCCGGTCGTCGGGTTCGTGACGCTATGGACACACCAGTCCTATGGCGATCAAGTGCGCGCGGCAATCGCCCGGCTGGAAAAGGAATGCGACGACGTCGCGGCGTACCTCGTCACCGAATCGGTGCCACTGCCGCCGCCCGACACCGCCCCGGGCGAGCGCACCGAGGGGCTGGCGAATATCGCGCTGCTGCGCCGGCCGGACGACCTCGATGAAGCGACGTGGCTGACACGCTGGCATATCGACCACACCCCGGTGGCCATCGAAACCCAGTCGACGTTCGGGTACACGCAGAATGCGGTCGTGCGTGCGCTGACACCAGGGGCACCGGTCGTCGACGCGATCGTCGAGGAACTCTTCCCGATCGAGGCGACATCCGATCTGCACGCATTCTTCGGTGCCGCCGACGATGACGATCTACGCGACCGGATGGAGCGCATGGTGGCCAGTACCACCGCGTTCGGCGCCAACCGCGACATCGACACGGTGCCGACGAGTCGCTATGTCTTTCGGACGCCATTCGCACCCACCCGGGTGGATAGCAACGCTTAACGCTTACGCTGCTGCCGTGACTCTCCAGATCACCGATGACAACCGGGTTCGCACGCTCACGCTGAACCGCCCCGATGTACTCAACGCGTTCAACGAGGAGCTGTACCACGCGACCGCGGTCGCGCTGCTCGATGCGGCGACCGACCCGGAGGTGGCGGTGGTCCTGCTCACCGGCGCGGGGCGGGCTTTCAGCGCGGGAAACGACCTCAACGAGATGCAGAGGCGCATCACCGATCCCACGTTCAACGAGCAGGGCAGCCACTTCACGACGTTGATCGACGCGCTTACCGACCTGCCCAAGCCGCTGATCTGTGCGGTCAATGGAGTCGGAGTGGGCATCGGCACAACGATTCTCGGTTACGCGGATCTGGTGTTCATGTCGACGGCCGCCCGGTTGAAGACGCCGTTCACCAGCCTCGGCGTGGCGCCCGAGGCGGCGTCCTCGTATCTGTTGCCGCGACTGATCGGCAGGCAGAACGCGGCTTGGCTGCTGATGTCCTCGGAGTGGGTCGATGCCGACGAGGCGCACCGCATGGGCCTGGCGTGGAAGGTGTGTGAACCAGAGCACCTATTGCCCGAAGCCCGTCGCCATGCCGAAATCCTTGCGTCTCGGCCGATTCCGAGCCTGATGGCGGTGAAGCAGACGATCGTGGATCCGACCCGCGCCGAGATCAAAGCGGCCACCGCCCGCGAGGTCCAGCACTTCGCCGAACTAATGGGTGCCGCGGCCAACGCCGAAGCGCTTGCGGCATTCGCCGAAAAGCGAACGCCTAACTGACATGGGTACGTCGTCCGCGTCGGCAACGCCAACCCGTCGCCCAGCGCCGGACGAGATCGCTGCGCTGCTCGAGCCGATCGTGCGAGAGAGAATCCCAGGCGCGAACGACGCCCGCATCGCCAATTGGAGAACAGCAGAACGCGGGCTGTCCACGGAGACGTTTCTCTTCGACCTGCAAACCGACGGGCCCGATGGCCTAATTACGTTGCAGCAGCTGGTCTTTCGTCGTCCACCTGCGGTCAGCCTGTATCCGACCTACGATCTGCTGCGTCAGGTCCTGGTGATGAATCGCCTGCAGGACACGCCGATCACCGTGCCGAATGTGCACTGGCTCGACCGCGATGACCGCCAGCTCGGCACGCCGTATTTCGTAATGGAACAGCTGCCGACCATCGGCAGCCCGGGCGACTGGCCTTCGTATCACACCGACGGCCTCTACTTCGACGCCGCACCCGACGAGCGGGCCACCATGTGGTGGGGCTGCGTTCAGGCCATCGCCGACATTCACGCGTTGGACTGGACTCGGCTGCGGCTGGACCACCTGCTCATGCCGAGGCTTGGCGCCCGCCCGCTCGAGCAGGTCGTGAACTTCTGCTCGGAACTGCTCGGGTGGGCATCGGACGGTAACCCCCGCGACGAGCTTGTCGCCGCCACGAAGTGGCTGCGGGACAACATCTATGAACCCGAGCACCTCGTGCTGTGCTGGGGCGACAGCCGCTTGTCGAACATCCTGTACGGCGCGCAGTTCGAGGTCGTCGCGGTGCTCGACTGGGAGCTCGCCTACATCGGCGACCACGAGGCCGACCTGGCCTGGTTGCTGTTCTTGGATTGGGCGTGTTCGGAATACCAAGGTGTGCAGCGGCTCGACGGGACGCCGAGCCGAGAGGAAACGATCGAACGCTACGAGGACATGTCCGGCCGCCAGGTCCGCAATCTCCGCTACAACGAAGTGCTCGCGGCGGTCGAGCTGGGCATCCCGATATTGCGGCTGGAGACTCGGCTGCGCACCGATGGCCTACTCACCGACGACATGGACTTGATCGGGTTCTGCGTCGAACGAATCCGCCAGCTGATCGACTAACGGCTCACGGCCTCCGTCGCACAGCCATTGACTTGATAGTGGGCCTCGATGATCGCGCGCAGGGTGCGCCGACATCGACCGCAATCGCTACCGGCGCCGCAGGCCTCGGCGATCTGTTTCGAGGTCTTGGCGCCGTTGGCCACGACATCGTTGACGACGTGGCTGGTGGTCCCGGTGCACAGGCAGACGAACATCTTCAGCCCTGTCCGTCGATGGTCATCAGATGGGCGAACGTTCCGACGAACTGGGTGGGGTAGGCGCCGAACCCGGCGGTGGACATCCACTCCGCTGCAGCGTCCGGATGATCGATCCACTGCCTCGCGGCGACCTCGTCGGCGACCTCCTGCAGGATCATCACTTCCCGTCCGTCGTCGAGCGCCCGATACACCCAGATCTTTCGGACGCCACCACGTTTGAATCGCTCCAGCCCGTCGTGGACCTTGTCCATCAGGGAGGGCACATCGTCGACGGAGGACATCACGCCGACGATGACCCGGCCGACGTGGTTGTCTGGCGAAGGCGCATAGAGGTCGATTTTCTCGACCACCTCCCCGCCGAATACGGGCGGAATATCGTCGACGCCGGAAATATTGAACCATTCGAATATCGCGGGCGAACGCAATACTTCGCGAACAGGGCCGGCCTGTCGAATACCGATTGTCACCAATACTCGCCGCGGCTCCCAGATCGACGTGTACAACACAACGTGATGCGCACCGATCGATGCCAGGCCGTCGCGGTGCTTTTTCAGCCATTTCCACATGCGATCGACATCGTCGACACGAAAATCACAGGCGAGAATGAGCGAGTGCAGCTCGTTCCCACCCATCACTTTCCCTGTCTGTCCGCACCGGTTGCTGGTGTTAGTGCAGTCTAACCTTACTTTGCGTAGGCAGTCCAGGCCGGTTGGTTCATCTGCGCGCTTCCAGGACCATGGCCGCCGGGTAGCGGTCGAAAACACGCGTGCCTCAACCGCAAAGGCACGCTCGGGTGGGTGTCCTGCACTAGATTGGACTCGCACGGCAGACAGCGACACTTGACCAGCCCTCAAGGGTGCTTAGGAGCGACGATGCAAGGTGATCCGGACGTTCTGAAATTGCTCAATGAGCAATTGACGAGCGAACTAACCGCTATCAACCAGTATTTCCTGCATTCCAAGATGCAGGCGAACTGGGGCTTCACCGAGATCGCCGAACATACGCGTAAAGAATCGTTCGAGGAAATGCAGCACGCGGAGGAAATCACCAACCGCATCCTCATTTTGGACGGGCTGCCTAATTATCAGCGCCTTTTTTCACTGCGTGTCGGTCAGACGTTGCGTGAACAGTTCGAGGCCGACCTGGCCATCGAATACGAGGTGATGGCGCGGCTGAAGCCGGGAATCGTCATGTGCCGCGAAAAGGAAGACGCCACCACCGCGAACCTGTTCGAGAAGATCCTCGCCGACGAAGAGGACCACATCGACTATCTCGAGACCCAGCTGCAGCTGATGGACAAGCTCGGCGAGCAGCTCTATCTCGCCCAGTGCGTGTCGCGTCCACCCACGTCGCTGTAAGCCAACGCACCGTTTCTACCCGCGCCGGATCGGCAACCCTTTCGTCGGCGGTAACTTTTCTAGCCTGTCTAACGATATGGCTTTAGAGTCGCTCGCCCAGGGAAGGCAGGTATGACAAGTCCGGCAGTGGCCACTGCCACGGATCCCGAATCCGGCAGTGCGCTGATCAGCCCACAGCGCCGCAACTTCGTCTTCGTTGCGGTGCTGCTCGGCATGCTCTTGGCCGCGCTCGACCAGACGATCGTCGCCACCGCGCTACCGACGGTGGTTGCCGACCTCGGCGGCGCAGGGCACCAATCCTGGGTCGTGACAAGCTATCTGCTGGCCTCCACCATCGTCACCGCGGTCGTGGGCAAGCTGGGCGACCTGTTCGGCCGCAAGGTTGTGTTCGGCGTCGCTGTGCTGTTCTTCCTTGTCGGCTCGGTGCTGTGCGGGCTCGCAGGGTCGATGACGATGTTGGTCGCGTCGCGGGCGCTGCAGGGCATCGGCGGCGGCGCCATCATGGTGACGGCCACCGCGCTGATCGGCGAGGTCATCCCGCTGAGAGACCGCGGGCGCTACCAGGGCGCGCTCGGCGCCGTCTTCGGCGTCACCACGGTGATCGGCCCGCTGCTCGGCGGATTCTTCACCGACCATCTGAGCTGGCGCTGGGCCTTCTGGATCAATGTGCCCGTGGCCGTGGTGGTGCTTTTCGTGGCCGCCGCGGCCATCCCGGCCCTCGGCAAGACCCGCCGTCCCGCCATCGACTACGCCGGCATCGTATTGGTCGGCCTCGGCGCGTCGGGCCTCACACTGGCCACCAGCTGGGGCGGTGGCGAATACGCATGGACCTCGCCGGTGATCATCGGTCTGTTCGTCGGCTCCGCGTTGGCGCTAGCCGTCTTCGTGTGGGTGGAAAGCCGTGCGGCAGAACCAATTCTGCCCATTCGGTTATTCCGCAGCCCCGTGTTCACGGTGTGCTGCGTGCTGTCGTTCATCGTCGGCTTCGCGATGCTGGGCGCCCTGACGTTCCTGCCCACGTTCATGCAGTTCGTCGACGGGGTTTCGGCCACCGTGTCGGGTCTGCGGACCCTGCCGATGGTGGCCGGCCTGCTGCTGACATCCATGGGCAGCGGCGTTCTCGTGAGCCGCACCGGCAGGTACAAGATCTTCCCGGTCGTCGGCACCGCGGTGATGGTCCTCGGCTTCGTGCTCCTGTCCCGGATGGACGCGTCGACACCGATGCTCGTGCAGTCGCTGTACCTGTTCGTCCTGGGCACGGGCATCGGCATGTGCATGCAGGTTCTGATCCTGATCGTGCAGAACACGTCGAGCTTCGAAGACCTCGGCGTCGCGACGTCAGGCGTCACATTCTTCCGGACGATCGGAAGTTCTTTCGGCGCAGCGATTTTCGGGTCGCTGTTCACGAACTTCCTCGCTGACAGGATCGGCCCGGCACTGGCTGCCGGCGGCGCACCGCCCGCCGCCGCGCAGTCCCCGCAGGTGTTGCACCGGTTGCCGCATGAGGTCGCCGCGCCGATCGTCAACGCCTACGCCGATTCTCTCGGCCTCGTTTTCCTGTGTGCGGCCCCCGTGGCGTTCGTCGGTTTCCTCGTGGCGTTGACGCTCAAAGAGGTACCGCTGCGTGAGATGGACGCCGTCAATGCCGTCGATCTCGGCGAGGGATTCGGCATGCCGAGTAGCGACTCTGCCCAGAAGGTGCTGGAGATCGCGATCGGCCGGATGATGCGGCAGTCGCCGGAGATCCGCCTGCGCAACATCTGCGAAAGGCCGGGCTGCAACCTCGACGTTGCGCGGCTGTGGGCATTGATTCAGATCTATCGAAACAAGCAAGTATTCGGTACAGCGCGGCTCACCGAGATCGCCGATCGCCTGCGGGTGCCGTGCGAAGTGCTCGAGCCCACCTTCGACCGGGCGGTCGAGACCGGCTACGCCCTGCGCACCGGCGATCAGCTGTGGCTCACGCAGGCGGGCGCCCGAGAGGTCGACGCCGTTTCGTCGGCGTTGATCAACCGGATCGTCGAGAAGCTGGCCTCGTCGCCATCCTTCGAAGGACGACCGGATCGCGTCCAGGTGGAGGCGGCTTTGGAGCGGATCGCCCATCGCGTGCTGGTGCAGCGGGACTGGGACGAAGAGCGGGCGCAACTGGCCGCAGCCAGCTGATTCGGTGGCCTTTTTAGAACGTGTTCCACTTTTACCGGCTGCGGCGTACGATTCGGCCATGAGCCGAATTGGAGCTTTTGCCGATGACGATGTCACCGCGTTCGCGGTCAAATCGCCCGACCTCGGCACCGCGCTCGCGAACTTCAGCCATGCCGTCTACACCAAGGGCCGGTTGCCACTGCGGGTCCGCGAGGCCGCCCGGATCGTGATCGCCCACGCCAACGAGTGTGTGGTGTGCCAGAACACCCGCGACTCCGACGGCGCCGCGGCGGGCATCGACGAGGAGTTCTACGACCACGCGCCCGAGTGGCGCACGTGGCAGGGCTACAGCGACGCTGAGCGCATCGCGATGGAGTTCGCATACCGGTTCGCCACCGACCACACCGCGCTACGCGACGACGACGACTTCTGGCAACGCGCCGGCGAGTACTTCAGCGACGAACTGATCACCGACCTCGCGCTCTCGTGTGCGCTGTGGGTTGGCATGGGTCGCGTATTGCGCACGCTCGACATCGGCCAAACCTGCAAGATCACGCTCTAACGTTGGACAATGGCTGCTGTGACATCGCGGGCAGCCAAACCTCTAGCCGCAGCGGCGATCGCCCAACTGGAGGCCGACGGGGTCGCCACGCTGATCGGCACCGTCGTCAACCCTGCCGGACTCATACACGCCAAGACCGTGCCGTTGCGACGGATGGGCGCGTTCGCCGATCCGGGCCTCGGCGCAAGCCCGGTCTGGCATGGTTTCACGATCGATCAGACGGGCATCGTCACAGGCGGGGCGATTGGGCCGGTGGGGGATCAGCGGATCCGCATCGACCTGAGCGCACTTCGCATACTTGGTGACGGATTAGCCTGGGCGCCAGGGGCATTCTTCAACCAGGACGGCTCACCGGACCCATACTGCAGTCGCGGCGTGCTGCGTCGAGTGGCAGAGCGTCTGTCAGAGGCCGGCCTGGCCGCGATGGTGGGTCACGAGATGGAGTTCATCCTTGTTGGCCCCGACGGATCCCGATTGCCGTCACACCTGTGGGCCCAGTACGGCCTGGCCGGTGTGCTGGAGTTCGAAGGCTTTGTGCGCGATGTCGTCAACGCGGCAAGCAGTTCGGGCGTCGCGATCGAACAGTTCCACCCGGAGTACGGCCAGAATCAGTTCGAGATCTCCCTTTCGCCGCAGCCGCCCGTCGCTGCGGCCGACCAATTGGTGCTGATGCGAATCATCGTCGGCAGGGCGGCCCGCCGGCATGGTCTGCGCGTGAGCATGTCTCCCGTGCCGTTCGCGGGAAGCGTCGGGTCCGGTGCGCATCAACACTTCTCGTTGACGCGTGCCAAGAGTCCGTTGTTCGCCAACGGAACCGGCGCAGGCGGCATGACGCCGGAGGGCGAGTCAGCGGTGGCGGGGCTTCTGGCGGGTCTGTCCCAGGCGCAAGGTGTGCTGTCCGGCTCCGTGCTGTCTGGTCTGCGCACGCAGCCGGGTCACTGGTCTGGCGCGTATGTGTGTTGGGGCACCGAAAACCGAGAGGCCGCAGTGCGATTCCTGACCGGCGGCCCGAGCAATCCGCACGGCGGGAATGTCGAGGTGAAGATCGTCGACCCGTCTGCGAATCCATATTTCGCGACCGCGGCCATTCTCGGGCTGGCGCTCGACGGTATCGAGCGAAAACTGCCACTGGCTTCTGAGACTACTGTCGATCCCGACACTCTGACAGACAGTCAGCGCGACGAAGCGGGAATCGTCTTGTTGCCCACACAGCAGACCGCAGCCATCGACGCGCTGGACCAATCTTCGTTGCTGCGAGGAATTCTCGGTGATGAGGCGGTCGACGCAGTGGTCGGGGTGCGCCGATACGAGCAGGAGAACTACGGCGTGCTGAGCCCCGACGAGCTGGCTGACAAGTTCCGCCTGGCCTGGAGCGTATGAGCTTGTCCGCGTTGGGCGAGCACGTCGAGGCAGTGAACCTGATCGACCATCATGTGCACGGCTGCTGGGTGCGACCGGTTGACCGCACGCGGTTCGAGAACGGCCTCAACGAGGCCAATGTCGAGCCGCTCGCAGACTTCGATTCGGCATGGGATACACAACTCGGGTTCGCGGTGCGCGCGCATTGTGCGCCGCTTCTCGGGCTGCCCCGTCACGCCGACCCGGATACGTACTGGGCCCGGCGCAGCGAGTTCGCCGGAGAGGAACTCGCCAAGCTGTTTCTGTCGCCGGCGAACGTGTCGGACTGGCTGGTCGACACCGGATTCGACAGTGGGGTAACTGATCTCGACGGTTTGGCCGGTCTCACGGTCGGCCGGGTCCATGAGATCGTCCGTCTCGAGTCGGTGGCCGAGGAAGCGGCAAGAGCACCAGGGGATTACGCGGCGGCATTCGAAGCGATCCTGAACGAGCGCACCAAGTCGGCCGTCGCGACCAAATCGATCCTGGCGTACCGGGGCGGTTTCGCAGGCGATCTCTCCGAGCCGACGCCTGCGGAAGTCGCCGACGCGGCGAGCAGGTGGCGCGACGGCGGCGGCGCGAGATTGACCGACCGCGTGTTGGTACGGTTCGGGCTGTATCAGGCGCTGCGGCTGGGCAAGCCGCTGCAGTTTCACGTTGGATTCGGCGATCGCGATTGTGACTTGCACACGACCAACCCGATGTTTCTGCTGGACTTCTTGCGCGCTAGCGGGCAGACGCCGATCATGCTGCTGCACTGCTATCCGTATGAGCGCGAGGCCGGTTATCTGGCCCAAGCGTTCAACAACGTCTACCTCGACGGCGGCCTGGCGGTCAACTACCTCGGTGCCCGCTCGGCGGACTTCATCGGCCGCCTGCTGGAGATGGCGCCGTTCCGCAAGATCGTGTATTCGTCTGACGCGTTCGGACCGCCGGAACTGCACTATCTCGGAGCACGGTTGTGGCGTAACGGTATTCGCGAGACCCTCGAGGATTTCGTCGGTGCCGGTGAGTGGAGCGAGCGCGATGCGGTCCGAGTGGTCGACCTCATCGCCAACGAGAACGCACGCCGCGTCTACCGGCTGGGCTGACTAGCGCACCCCGCGCACCAGCCGCCCCGGCCTGGCGCCGGTGTCCACCCCGTGGCGGCGGGTCACCGCTCCGCTGACCACGGTGGCGTCGTAGCCCCTGGCGCCCTGGATCAGCCTGCGGCCGCCGGCGGGTAAGTCATAGACCATCTTCGGCAACTCGAGGGTGAGGGAGTCCATATCGATGACGTTGAGATCGGCCTTCTTGCCGACCTGGATGACCCCGCGATCGGAAAGGCCGAAAAGCGTTGCGGTGTCCAGGGTCTGCTTGCGCACGACATACTCCAGCGAGAGCTTCGGGCCTCGATGCCGGTCGCGGGCCCAGTGGGTCAGCAGGAACGTCGGGTAGGAGGCATCGCAGATCAGCCCGCAGTGGGCACCGCCGTCGGACAGCCCCGACACGGCGGCGGGGTGTGTCAACATCTCGCGGATGGCATCGTGGTTGCCCGCCGCGTAGTTGTAGAACGGCAGCATCAACAGCGCTGAGGCGTCGGATTCGAGCATCAGGTCGTACATGGTGGCCAGCGGGTCCTCGCCGCGGCCCTCGGCGATGGCGGCGACGGTGCGCTCGCTGGTCGGTTCGTAGTCGGGCGGATCGCCGATCGCGTAGATCTTGTCGGCGCTGTGCTGGATCAGGCCGTACATCGCGTCGAACAGCACCGCCGGGTCCGGCGGCAGATCGGACTCGGACAGGATCGTCGCGCGCACTCCCGGGTCCGCCAGGCGTCGCGCCAACTCGTCGCGATGCAGTTCTGCCTTCAACTTGCGGTAGGTGGGGCGGTGCGTGAATGCGTGATATCCGGGGAAGCCGAACAACATGCCGAACGGCCGGGCCGCGATCTGTGCGTAGACCTCGATCCCGTTCTCGAGCGCCTTGCCGGCACGCTCCAGCATCTCCTTCCACAGGTCGGGGGCTCCGGGCGTCTGGATCAAGGCGAACGACACGGGCCGTTCGATCTCCGCGGCCAGTTTGGTCATCCACTCGAGTTCGCGGATCGACGCCTCGGCCGGGCTTTCTCCGGCGACACCCTGCGGCGCCACTTCGAAGACGGCGCGACCGCCCGCGGCCATCGCTCGGCCCAGGCCGAATAGCTCTTGTTCAGCGGCGTAGGTCCCGGGGACCGCCTCACCGTCGATGGCACGGTGCCCTTCGGTGCGTGAGGTGGAGAAGCCGAGCGCCCCGGCCTCGATGGCCTCCTGGACGATCCGGGCCATCGCGTCGATGTCCTCGCCGGTGGCTTCCTCGTTGCGGGCACCGCGGTCGCCCATCGCGTAGCCACGCACCGTGCCATGAGGGATCTGGGTGCCGAAATCGACGGCGAGCGGGCGCTTTTCGACGGCGTCGAGGTATTCGGGGAACGTTTCCCAGCCCCACGTGATGCCCTCGGCTAGCGCGGAGCCGGGAATGTCCTCGACGCCCTCCATCAACTCGATGAGCCACTGTTCGCGGCCGGGAGCGACCGGTGCGAATCCCACACCACAGTTCCCACCGACGACGGTGGTGACACCGTGCAGGCTCGACGGCTCCAACAGCGGATCCCAGCTGACCTGCCCGTCGTAGTGGGTATGGATGTCGACGAAGCCCGGTGCCACGATGCGACCCGTCGCGTCGAGGGTCTCCGCCGCGTCGCCCTCTAGGCCGACATCGTCACCGTTTCGCCTGCGCACCTCGACGATCCGACCGTCCTTGATGCCGATGTCCGCGCGGAATCGGTCGGCGCCCGTTCCGTCGACGACCGTGCCGCCGGTGATCTTCAGGTCGAACATCGCTCCTCCTCAGACCAGACCGGTCGCGTCGAACACCCAGGACATGTCCGCGTTCGCGAAGTCCTCCATCCAGCTGGGTGGGGCGAAGTTGGCCAACGCCCCCATGTCCCAGTAGTCTTTCCACAGCGTGATCGTGCCGTTCTCGACACGGTGCACGCTGACGAACTTCAAGACCGCCGATTCCCCTGTGGGCCAGTGCCATTCCTCGTGATGCTCATACATGACGTCGATGCCGTTATCGAGCATCAGGCCGTCGAAGTTCTCATAGGAGGCCAACGGCTCGAGACCGATCTTGAGTCGTTTCACGATGTCTTCGGGGCCGCGCGCAGCCGCCGTCGGACCGACCGGTACATCCAGATAGATGCAGTCGTCGGACAGGAACGTCTTCACCGAATCCCAGTCGCGAGCCGACAGGGCCTTCCACATACCAATGACCGTATCCTCAACTGACACTGGCGAACTCACTTTCCTGAACCGCGACTGCGGGTGCCTTGTGCGCCGCGCGCAAGAATCGCCCTGTGCGCTGCTTGCCGACGAGGTCGGTCGGCTTGCCGTCGAGGAACACCGCACGGCCACCGACGAACACCGCGTTGACGGTGTCGTCGTTGCGGTTCACCATGCGCGACATGCCGCCGTACTGGTCGACGGTGTCCTCGGCGTAATCGTCCAGCGACGCGTCCAGTCGCTCCGGGTCGAGCACCACCACATCGGCGCGGTCGCCGATGCGCAGGTGGCCGGCATCGATGCGATACCAGTCCGCGAGTTCACCCGTCAGGCGGTGCACCGCATGTTCGATCGTCATGAACGGCTTGCCGGCTTTCTCGGCATCCCGCACATGGCGCAACAGACGCAGCCCCATGTTGTAGAACGCCATGTTCCGAAGATGCGCACCGGCATCGGAGAAGCCCATCTGTATGCCGGAGTCGCGCGCCAGCTTCTTGAGCACCTCGGCCCGATGGTTCGAAATGGTTGTGCGCCACCGCAATGCTTTGCCGTGCTCGAGCACGAGGTCCAGGAATGCGTCCACCGGGTGCAGGCCGCCACGGTCCTGCCCGACTTGGCCGAAGGACTTGCCGATCACCGAAGCATCGGGGCAGTCGACGATCTCGGTGTCGAAGAAATCCCGCTGCCACACCCGGATGCCGAACTTGCTCTCGTAGTCCTTCCGGAACTGCCGCCGGTAGGCCGCATCGCGCATCAGATCGTTGCGCTCGACTTCGTCAAGCAGGTGCAGAGCGGCGGCACCGGCGCCGAACTCCTCGAACACGACGAGGTCGATCCCGTCGGCGTAAACCTCGAAGGGCACCGGAAGGTGCTGCCACCGGAAGTTGCCGCCGAGCCGATTTATCAACCGGGCAGCCGGCCCGAGAGCATGGATGCTGTACGGGTTGGATTTGACGTCGGCCGCCGAGAGCAGGCTGGTCTTGAGCGGATTGCGGAAGAATCCAAGCGACTGGACGAGTTGCGATCCGAGGTTGAGCGGATTCTGAATGTCGGGCCCCGACTGCAGGATCCGGCCGGCCCGCCGGAGCAAGGACTTCAGCCGGCGCAGCTCCCGCGGTTTCGCGTAGGTCGACGGAAGCGTGCGTGAGCGGCAGACCTCGCCGTCGAGTTTGTCGAAAAGCAGTTGTTGCGAAGACATTCCAACAAATCCGGCGCGCAAGGCTTCCGAGAGCATGCGCTCCATCTGCGCCTGTTCGCTCTTGGTCGGTCGTTCGCCGTTCCGCGTCGCCCGGTCCAGACCCATGGTGGCGGCACGCATATCGGAGTGCCCGATGAAGGCGGCAAGGTTCGGGCCGAGGGGCCGGGCCTCGAGCGCGGCGATGTACTCCTCGGCATTCGTCCACGTCTTGTGCTCGTCCACCGCGGTGATGACGTGTTCGCGGGGTATCGCCTCGACGCGACCGAAGATGTCGCCGGCGTCAACACCGTCGACATGGATGGTCGACAGCGAGCACGACCCGAGCATCACAGTGGTCACGCCGTGCCGCAGCGACTCCGCCAGCGACGGCCCGTTGAGGACTTCGACGTCGTAGTGCGTATGGATGTCGAGCATGCCGGGCATGACCCACTTATCGGTCGCGTCGATGATCTGCGGGCAACCCTTGTCGTCCAATTCGCCGGCTGTGATCGCTACGACGTGGCCGTCGCGGATACCGATGTTGCGCACCGCGGACGGGGCGCCGGTGCCGTCGAACCAGCGGCCGCCGCGAATGATCGTGTCGTAGGTCACCAAGTCATAGAACAGTGCACGCTCGGCGGGTGTCAACGAAATCTGTGAACAGATTTCAAAAAATGTCTACTCCGTCTCATGCGGGGTGCTGTCGGGCGAAATGCACAGCCATCAGTGCCCAGCCGCTAGTGACTGACGTCGCCGCCCGACGCGCCGCTTTGGGCTGACCCGCCGCTGACAGCGGACACCGCATCGCCTGCGGCTGTGGTGACCGAGCCGACTGCATTGCTGATCGCTGTCGTCGTCCGGTTGACGACGCCGGCGATCGATGAGGCGACACCATCTACTCCTGGCGAAGGCGGCGATCCACCGATCGGGCCGCGAAGAAGCGGCTGCGGCCTGCTGACCAATGTGGTCGGCGGTTTGGGTATCGCTGGCAGTGCGTCCTGTGGCGTCGTGACGCTCGTCGTCGAGGTGCTTGTGCCCGCTTGCCGGTCGTTCGGCGAAGCCGTGTCCGGCGTTGGATCGACGACTGCAGGCTCGTTTGTGCTGCTGACCATTGCAGGCGTGGGTGATGTGTTGGCTGCCGGGCCGCCGACCCCGAACGGATTGGTCACCGGCGCCGTTCCCGCTGCGCGGCCAAGGCCCAGATCCTGAAGGCCGTTGTCCAGGCCGGTCGGGACGGCGACGAGAAGGTTCGTGGTGAACGCCGTCGGGTCAGGGAAGTACAGGGGATTGAACGGCGTCGGCTGTCCAGGGCTGGTGGTGCGGTCGTAGCCGGCTTCGACGAGCACGCGCAGTGCCGGATCCAGCATGTCGGCAGCGATGGGCCCGATCAGTGGCACCGACGTCACCGGCATCAGCAGTGGAAGCGGGTAGGTGGGGATCAAGTAGTACTGCGTGTCTCCGAATGTGCCCTGGTCGATCGCGGTGCTCAAATCGGCGTTCGGGTACTGACCGTGAAGCAAGGCGAAACCCATGATGGCGTTGACATCGGCGACGGCATTGAGCGGATTCGTCGGGGCGTCGGCAATCCCGTCGTACTGGCGCGCGACGTCGTAGGTCGTGATCGTGCCGTCCGGCACGCCTGCCGTGCTGGTCGGTGTCGCACCGTTGAACGTCACTCCCAACACGGGGATGGTGCCGAGGGCCACGCCGCGCTCGAGGATTCCCCCGTTGGGTCGGTTCGGGTTGGCAACGAGCACGAATGTGGGAGGAACCGGTGGCGTTGTGCCGGTTCCCGGATATGCGGCGTTGTAGTCCTTCTTGTACTGGGAGACCACCGCCGCGCCCTGCGAGTATCCCCACAGAACGTCCCCGGCTGACGTCGATGACAGAGGCCGCAGCGACTCGAGTGAGGTGACACCCGCGGCCACCGACTGGTCATACGTCGGCGCGAAGATGTACCCGGGTGGCGATATCGGGAAGAACGCCGCCGGGTATGGGACGAGGACGGGCGGGTTACCGGGACCCGACGGGTCCGGCACCCCGACGAGGGCTAAATATGCGCCCGCAAACGGCGGATACGCCGAGTCCGGGATCTGGTTGAAGGCGCTGTTGGTGCCCTTGACGATGTAGAGCGCGGCCGTCAGCGTGTAGACGTTGGGCGCTGCGGACGTGAGGGCTAACAAGATTGCTGCACTGAGAGCCAGCACGGACATGGCTACGGAGCGGACGAAAACGCGCATGCGGACCTTTCCCCCGACCGCGGCGACTACTTGTGGTGTGCGAGAGGAGCTTTGATGACGCTACGTCTCGCTACACCAGCAGTTTGCACCAACGCCTACGCCTGTGTCGACCACTCCCTGCGTTTTCTGGCAAACATTGTTGCATTTGCAAGGGCTGAACCCGTGCGCAATCCGATCGTGGTCGCTATATCCCCGCCCAGCCGTCCGGCCGGCGTCCGTCGACGTCGGTGAAGCCGTACTCGCGCGCAAGTTCGGCAGACGTGACCGATCTCTGGTTCCACCGCGACCGGCCCTCGTCCGCGGCGATCGCGGCGATGCCCCGCCCGACGTATCGCGGTGTCTCCGATTCGGCGAATCCGGGGGGAGCGGTGGGGCCATCGGATCGGCCCGGATCCATGGCCGCCTGCCAGTTGTCCTCCGTGACGCCCCAGTTGTCGAGCATCATCTCCGAACGCAACCAGCCCGGCGTCACGGCGACCGCGGTGGCGTCGAACGCTTGGAGTTCGTGCCCGTGACTGTAGGCGAGCCGGTTCACGGCCACTTTGGTCAAGTCGTAGAAGACAGAGATCCGGTATGTGTCGTCGTTGTATTCCTTTGTCCCGTCGGTCACTTCGACGAGCAGACCTCCCGGCCGCGTAACCAACAGTGGCAGTAGGCAATGTGAGGTGATCACGTGGGTATCGATGCCGAGCCGAAGTATTCGCAGCCCGTCGGCGAGGTCGTGCTCCCATATGGGTCGATTCCACGACGGTGGAGGGCCCTTGAGGACCTCCGCGCCCCAAATGTCGTTGACGAGGATGTCGATCGCGCCGTGTTCGCGTTGGATCCGGTCGCGAAGCCCGCGCACCTGGGCGATGTCGAGGTGGTCTACCTGGATCGGGATGCCTTTGCCGCCCAGCTGGGTGACCAAATCGGCGGTCTGCTCGATGGTTTCGGGGCGGTCGTAGTCGGACTGCGCGTTTCCTGTGATGCTGCTGCGCCCGGTGCAGATGACCGTCGCGCCCGCCTCACCGAGAGCCGCCGCTATGCCTCGCCCCGCGCCCCGCGTCCCGCCCGCAACCACGGCCACCCGGTCACGTAGCGCATCCCCATCCGGTGTCCAGTCCATGAGGGCATACTCGCGAATGTGACACCCTTACAGCGCTATATCGCCGAAGAAATCGCCACCGATCATGTTGACGGTTTGTTGTCCAGACGCGAAGCCCTGCGCCGGCTGGCACTGCTCGGGGTCGGCACCGCGGCGGCGACGGCCTTGATCGCCGCGTGCAGCGAGGAGAAGAAGCCGACGTCGAATGCGCCGGTCACCTCTAGTGGCCCCGCGACGTCCAGCGCTGCGCCGCCGGGAACGGACAAGGCGCTGCCCACCACCCCGATCACCTGGCCCGGTCCGCAGGGCGATCTGCAGGCGGCCTGGGCGGAAGCGTCAAACGCCAGGGGAGGCGTGCTGGTCATCCATGAGAACAAGGGATTGAACGACTGGGTGCGTTCGGTCGCAGGCCGGTTCGCCGGCATCGGCTATTCGGCCCTCGCGATCGATTTGTTGTCGGGGCAGGGCGGCACGGCGAAGTTCGCCGATCCGGCTGAGGCGACTGCCGCGCTGGGCAAGATTCCGCCCGCCGAGTTCATCGCCAATCTCAAGTCGGGCATCGACGAGCTGCAACGGCGAGTGCCGGACCGCAAGATCGCAGTCGTCGGCTTCTGCATGGGCGGCGGACTCGTGTGGCAATTGCTCGCCGCGGGGGCGCCGCAACTGGCCGCCGCGTTTCCGTTCTACGGACCCGCGCCGGAAACCCCCGACTTCTCCGGCTCCAAAGACGTTGCGGTGCTGGCGTTTTACGGCGAACAGGATCAGCGTGTGAACGCGACCGAGCCCGTCGTCAAGGCGGCCCTCGAAAAGGCGGGCCTCGTCCATGACCTCGTCACCGAACCCAACGCCAACCATGCGTTCTTCAACGACACCGGAGACCGATACAGCGCCACCGCCGCCGACGACGCCTGGCGCCGCGTGCAGGACTGGCTCACCAAATACGTCGGATGAGCAGGTTCTAGGTCGCACGTTCACGGGACGTTTGCCTATCGGTTGAGCAGGCGTTGTTGACCGCACACGCGTGCCGGTTCTGATTCAGCTCATGCGGGTTGTTCAGGTCGCGAATTTCTACGGCCCGCGCTCGGGGGGCCTGCGCACAGCGGTCGACCGTCTGGGCGCGGAGTACTGCGCCGCCGGACACGAGGTCTTCCTCGTCGTACCGGGAGGGCATTCCGAGTGGCACGAACTCCCGTCGGGCGTTGTCCGTATTTGCTTGCCCGCCAAGCTGATTCCGTTTACCGGCGGCTATCGGGCGGTGCTGCCGGGCCCGGTCACAGCGCTGCTGGAACAACTCGCGCCCGACGCGATCGAAGTGTCCGACCGTCTGACCCTGAGATCGCTCGGCGGCTGGGGCCGCAGACACGACGTCGCCACCGTGATGATCTCGCACGAACGCCTCGATCGGCTTGTCGGACAAATACTTCCGGGCGGCTTGGCGCGGTCGATCGCCGACGCTGCGAACCGCCGCACCGCCGCCAGCTACGACACTGTGGTGTGCACGACGGCGTTCGCTCGTGAAGAGTTCGACCGGATCCATGCCCCGAACGTCGTCACGGTGCCTCTCGGTGTGGACCTCGACCAGTTTCACCCCCGCCGCCGGTCGGTGACGATGCGCCAGCAGTGGGCCCGTCCCGAACAAACGTTGCTCGTGCATTGCGGTCGGCTGTCTGTGGAAAAACACGCACACCGCAGCATCGACACCATTGCCGCACTGCGGGATTCAGGTGTCGACGCCAGGCTGGTGGTCGTCGGAGAGGGACCACTGCGAGCCCGGCTCGAGCGCCAAGCCGCCCGCCTGCCTGTGGACTTCACCGGTTACATCGGCTGCCGCGACACCGTCGCGACCATCCTTGCGACGGCCGACGTCGCACTTGCACCCGGGCCGCATGAAACGTTCGGACTGGCAGCGCTGGAGGCACTCGCGTCCGGGACGCCGGCCGTGGTGTCGCGCACCTCCGCGCTGGCCGAGATCCTGACGGCTGACAGCGGAGCAGCCGCCGACAACCACCCGGATGCGATTGCGCGCGCGGTCACCTCGGTCATCAGTCGGCCAGAACATCTGCGCCGCAACAGCGCACGCAGGCGCGCCGAACAGTTCACCTGGCCACGTTCGGCCGCGGGCATGCTCAACGTGCTGGGCGCCGGGTAGGCGCCGCGTTCGCCCTGGTTGCGCTGTTGTCGTGCAACAAGTCGCTCACCTGAGTCTGTTCATCGTCGATGAGAGACGCCTGCGGTGAACTACGATCCAGGAATGATCCGGTCGATCGTTCTCGCCGTCACGGTGGCGATGGCACTCGCCGGAGCCGCGCCGGCCAAGGCCGAGCCGGCCCAACCGCCGTGCTCCTACACGTTGTCGGGACCACAAGTCGTCCAGCTTTCGGGCACCAACACGGTCACCGCGACGCTCTCGCCTGCAGGTTGTGACCGTTCCGTCGCGTACATGACGGTCGCCTGCGTGCAATTGCAGGGCAGCGACGGCCCCGGCCAATGCGCGCAGCAGAACGGAATTCTGATGGCTCAGGTGTTCTACCAGCCATACCGTCCAGGTGCGACGTACATCGCCACCGGCAGGGGATGCGCCAACACCGGCAATCCACCCAAGCCCGTCTGCCAGCCCTTGGGCCCCGTCACGGCAACGCTGTAGACATCACGCGGGGCAAGCACCCAGGTCCGCGGCGAGACAGTGGACGTCGGGCCGGGGATCGAAGCGGTAACCGCGGCCGCGAACCGTGGTGAGCACGCTCGCGTAAGCGTCGAGCTTCGCCCTCAGCCTGCGCACGTGGGTGTCTACGGTTCGGAAGGACACGTCGCTGCCGGGAGCGCGGTCGTGCCAGACCTCGCGCATGAGTTCGGCACGCGACACCGGCCGGCGCGGCACGCTGGCGAGGTAGCACAGCAGCTCGAATTCACGGTAGGTCAGGCGTAGCGGCCGCCCGTCGATGCGCACGTCGCGCTTGCGGACGTCGATCGTCAAGCCCTCTGCACGAACCGCGGCAGCGGCGAGCTGCGGTCCCACAGAGACTACCGACTTGCGGGCGCGCACCCCCGGAACCGAGTGCGCGATCAGCCGGCCGAACTCGTCTGCGAGTTGTGCTGTGCGGCTTGGCAATTCCGGCGATCCGGCGGGCACGTCGAGCACCAGTACCACCCGGACGGTGTTGACCGGTGGCCTCGACGGCGGCGCCGCGGCTTGATACACCCGATCACTGTCGCGCGCCGGGGCTGATCCCGACAGGGTTTGCGTCTCCCTGAGCGCAACTCAGAACGCAGCCAGCACCTGTCCGGCGTACGTCTCGGCGATGAACCGGCGGGTCGATTCGCCGTTCAGCGCCTCGGCGAGCGAACCCATTGCGAAGCTGTCGTAGTTGTCGGGCCGCGCGACAAGGTATTCGGCGTAGGCGGGATTGCCATGATCGCAATGCAGGGCGCTCCCGGTGTCCACGCCCCATTCCATCGCCTGATTGCCGAACAGGAACACCACGTCGAAGTCCGCCCGCACACTGGCCAGCAGCCAACTGGTCAGCTCTTTGAACACCAAGCGGCGTGGATTCGACCGAATGTCGTCGACGGTGGCCAAGCACCGCCTCGCGGGCGCGCACTCGATCAAGCCGAGTTGATCGAGCATCACCAGCGACCTGTCCACGTTCACCGGGTCGGATGGCAACGCGACTTCGGCATAGTCGGGTATCGCGTCCAGGTGCCGTATCCACGTCGAGTACAGCCCGAACGGCTCGATGTGCACTGGCACGACCGGCACGAGCCGATTGCCGGTGCGGCGGTTGAAATCGTCAAGGAACGGCAGGTACTGGAAGAAGTTCGCGTGCAGCCGGCCGGCGACCAGCAGATCGTTCGGCTCGTCGAAGCTTTCGAAGATCTCGATCTGCAGGTCGATGTCGCATGCCGCCAACGGCCCGCGGACGTAGTCGAGTATTTCTGCATGCGGCACCGGGGTGGCGCCGACGCGCAACGGCAGCTTGCCCTTGGTCCTCATGGCACGCACCGAGCTGCTCACCGACCGAACACTACCGACGACATGATCTGCCGCAAGCGCAGCGCATCGGGCAATTGTGTCCAATTGTTACAGCGTATGACTCACGGTGACTCCAGATGTGGTGCCGCACATCGGGTTACCCCTATGGTCCGAGGTAACGTCCCCACAGCAGTCACCCTAAGGCGGTCACCGATGTCCGAAATCACCACCACCCCAGATAGTTTGGGGGAGAAGTCCCCCAATCCGGTACGCAAACTGCACGGCAATCTCGGCGTCGCCTCCATCGTGTTCATGGTCGTCGCGGCGGCCGCACCGCTGGGCGTCATCGGCGGTGTCGTCCCGCTGGGTATCGCATCGGGCAACGGCGCCGGCTTCCCTGCCACCTTCATCGTTTCGACCGTAGTGCTGCTGTTCTTCGCCGTCGGCTTCACCGCGATGACGCCGTACGTCGAAGAAGCTGGCGCCTTCTTCTCATATGTGCGCAAATCACTCGGTTTTCCGACGGGCATCGGCATCGCATTTGTGGCGATCGTCAGCTACTTGGCGATCGAGGCGGGCGTCTACGGCCTACTCGGACCGGCAGGCGTCAGCATCGTCGAGTTGTTCGGCGGACCGACATTGCCCTGGTGGCTGTTTGCGGCGGCGGCGTTCGTGGTCACGACCTACCTCGGATACCGTCACATCGAGCTCTCCAGCCGCGTGCTGGCGGTGCTGCTGACGGCCGAGATCGCGATCGTGGCGGTGCTGGACATCGTCATCGTCGGGCAGGGCGGGGACCACGGGCTGTCGACAGGCATCGTCAATCCGAGTGCGATCTTCTCCGGATCGCTGGGCATCGGACTGCTTTTCGCGATCATCAGCTACGTCGGCTTCGAAGCCACGGCGATCTTCCGCGACGAGGCGGGCACTCCGGAGCGCACCATTCCCCGCGCGACCTACCTGGCCCTGATCCTGATCGGTGTGTTCTACGCCGTCACCAGCTGGGCGCTGATCTCGGGCTGGGGCGACGAGCAGGCCGTCGCCAAGGCGACGGACTCCGGCTCGACGTTCCTGGGCGATACCGCGCACCGCTACCTCGGCACATTCGGCGCCGACATCATCACGGTGCTGTACTTCACCAGCCTGTTCGCCTGCATCCTGTCCTTCCACAACGTGGTTTCGCGCTACGTGTTCGCCCTGTCACAGCGTGCGGTGCTGCCGGAGGGCTTGAGCCGCCCGCACGCACGGCACGGCTCGCCACATCAGGCTTCGTTGTGGATATCCGGTGTGGTGGCGGTCAGCGTGATTCTCGCCGTGGTCTTCAGCCTCGACCCGGCCGCACAGTTCTACACCTGGTTCGCGGGGGCGACGACGGTCGGCGTCGTGATCCTGATGATCGCCACCAGCGTGGCGGTGCTGGTCTACTTCGCCCATGACCGGCGCGGGCACTCGCAGTGGCGGGTCCGCGTCGCGCCCGCACTCGGCCTCGTCGGCCTGGTGGGGTCGCTGATCCTGATCCTGGCCAACCTCAAGGACTTGGTTGGCGGCTCAAGCATTCTCGCGTGGGTGATCGTCGGCCTACTCGTCGTGGCCTTCGCGGGCGGCACGGTCGTCGGCACCAGGGTTTCCGACAATTCGGTGGCCGCAGCATGACTCAGACGGTGGACGCGTCCGCAGCGGAGCAGGAACTGCTGGCGGGCATCGCCGACGGCTCACTCACCGAAATCGAGGTGGCGTGGAGCGACCCGTTCGGCCACGCCCAGGGCAAGCGGATACCCGCCGCGCAGTTCCTCGAACGCGCGCGTGGGCAGGGGTTCGCCTTCTGCGAAGCATCGTTGGGCTGGAACACCGACGGCACGGTCATCGACGGGTTGGAGCTGACCAACTGGGAAAGCGGATATCCCGACGTCTTCGCCGTACCGGACTTCACCACGTTTCGGGTCCTGCCGTGGCGGCAGGGGATCGGACACGTGGTCTCGGATATCGTTGCGCACGACCGCAATCCGTCTCTGCTCGATCCGCGGGCGGTGCTCAAACGGGTGCTCGCTCGATTGGCCGGCCTCGGCTATACCGCCAAGGTTGGCGTGGAGCTCGAGTTCTACCTGCTCAATCCCGATGGATCGGCATTCAATCACGATATCCATGCGTACTCGCTGGAGAATGCCAACGCCCTCGATCCTGTGCTGACGGACCTCAACGAAACACTGTCCGCCTTCACCAGATTGGAAGGTATCCAAACCGAATATGGGCCAGGCCAGGTCGAGACGAATCTGGTCTACACCGATGCCTTGGAGGCCGCCGACGACGCGGCGCGGCTCAAGTACGCAGCCAAGGAGGTCGCCCGCAAGCACGGCAAGCTCGCCAGCTTCATGGCCAAGCCGTTCTCCGAACATTCCGGCAGCTCGCAGCATGTACACATCTCGTTGTGGCGTGACGGGGAAGCCGCTTTCGCTTCGGATGACGGCGCCGAGAACGACGCGGCGTTGCATGCCATCGCCGGGCTTCTCGAACACCTGCCATCGATCACGCTCTTCGGTGCGCACACCGTCAACGCCTATCGCCGATTCGTCCCGGATTCGTTCGCGCCCGCGACCGTGACCTGGAGCCGTGACAACCGCAGTGCCGCAGTCCGTTCGCTGGTCGATGCCGACCCGTCAGCCACCCGAATCGAGTTACGTAGCGGCGCTTCCGACGCCAACCCGTATTGGTTGGTCGCATCGGCGCTGGCGGGCGTGGTCGCAGGGCTGGAAGCCGGTCGCACGCCGCCGGAGGCAGAAGGGGGAAACCTCTACTTCACGGGCACTCCGTTGCCCGAGTCGCTTGGCGTTGCGCTCGCCCTCGCCACCCAGGACGACACCATCCTCGACATACTCGGTTCCGAGTCCGTGCGCGATTTCGCGGCGATTGCCCGCAGTGAATGGCTGCAGTACTCCGCTCACGTCAGTGACTGGGAGCGCCAGCGCTACTTGGCCAGTTCATGAGCTCGCCACGCTTTGGTGTGTGGGCGCCCGTCTACGGAAACCACGGCGCCCGCAACCATCCGGCCGATGCGCCAAACGCGCGTTACCGCCGCACCCGAGACGTGATAGTCCGCGCCGAGGAGGCTGGGTACGACGCAACGCTGGTGGCTCAGCACGTGATTCATCCCAGCAACACCGAAGACGATGTGCTCGAGACGTGGTCGACGCTGGCGGCGCTGGCCGAGGCGACCAGGCGCATCGAGCTGATCGGCGCCATCAAGCCGTTGCTGATCAACCCGCTGGTGTTCGCCAAGATCGCAGCCAACATCGCCGATATTTCCAGCGGGCGGTTATCGATCAATGTGGTCAGCGGCTGGTTTCTACCGGAACTCGAGGCGCTGGGGCTGGACGCTTCCGATCACGACGACAGATACACCTACACCCGTACGTGGTTGGAGACGGTGCTCGACTTGTGGACGGGAAAGCACGTCGACATCGGCGCGCCAGGCGGTCAGCCGGCGCTGGTGCGCCCGACGCCTGATGCGCTGCCTCCGGTTTACGTCGGCGGCGAGTCCGAGCCGGGCAGACGCCTCGCCGCACAGCATGCCGACGTGTTCTTCATCAACGGCCGGCCGCTGCCCGACACCGTGGAGGTGATCGAGGATCTGCGCGCACGACCGCGCGACCGCGGCCCGGTGCGGTTCGGTCTGTCCGCCTTCGTGATCCCCGCGACACCGAGGCCGAAGCGACCGCCGAGCTGAACAATCTGCAGTCCCTCGTCGACGCCGAGAAGCGCCAAGAGATCTCGTCGGGCACCGACCCGAAAACGCAGATGTACAAGGTGCTATCGGGCACCAGGCGGGTGGGATCGAACGGCGGAACGCTCGCTGGCCTGGTGGGCAGCTACAGCCAGGTGATCGAGCGTATTCAGGAGTTCCACGCAGCCGGTATCGACTTGTTCATGCTTCAGTTCCAGCCGCTGGAATCAGAGCTGGAACGCTTCGCAGACAAGATAATTCCGCATTTCCGCTGAATGCAGGAGACGACATGACCCTAGATGTGGTGGCCGCGCGCCCGGCCTATTCCGAAGAGCCGCTGGGCGGCTCGACAGCGCAACGGCTCGCGCGTCTGCCCGCGATCGTCGATGAGTTGCGCCGCACCGACGCGGCGGCCGAACGCGACCGCGTGCTGCAGTATGGTGCTGTCGCGCAACTGCGGCAGGCTGGGTTGTTGAGCCTGCGGGTGCCGACGCGTTACGGCGGCCCCGGCGCGAGCGTGCGGGATGTGCTCAGTGTGGTCATCCAGATCGGCCGCGGCAGTTCCAATGTGGCGCAGGCGCTTCGACCACACTTCGGCTTTTCGGAACGGTTACTGAGTAATCGTGCGACCGAAGCCGAAAGGGTGCAGTGGTATCCGTCCGTCAACGCCGGCCGTGTGTTCGGCAATGCGGTCACCGATGCACAGGGGAAGTCGCCGTCGAGCTCGGACACGACATTGCTCGCGGATTCCGAAGGTGTCCTTCGCCTCAACGGCTACAAGTTCTATTCCACCGGAACACTGTTCGCCGACCTCATCGCGGTGTCGGCGATCGACGCCGATGGCAGGGATCTGCAGGCGATCGTCCCGACCGACCGGGCGGGGGTGGAGCTTTACGACGATTGGGATGGTTTTGGTCAGCGGCTCACCGCAAGCGGCGGCACCCGGTTCACCGATGTGGTCGTGCATCCCGTCGAGGTGACCACGGTGTCCGACGGCAGACACCTCGGGCACTCGACTGCGTTCCTTCAGCTTTACCTGGCAGCGGTGGCGGCTGGAGTCGCACAAGCAGTGCTCGACGACGCGGTCGCCTTCGTGAGGGACAAGGCGCGTCCGGCCGCGCACTCGCTGGCCGACACCGCGTCGGGTGACCCGTTCGTACTGCAGGCAGTGGGGGACATCGCGGCCGACGCCTCCGCGGCCGCGGCGGTCGTGCTCGCGGCGGCCGACGCGATCGACGCCCTGGTCGACTCGGGCCGTCAGGCCGATGCCGATGCGCTTGCCGAAGTGGCGATCACCGTTGCCAAGGCCCAGCTGGTGGCTGAACGATTAACCCTGGCAGCCGCTGAGCGGTTGTTCGACACCGGAGGTGCATCGGCGACCGCCCGCAAACTGAATTTGGACAGACATTGGCGCAACACTCGGACGGTAGCAAGCCATAGCCCGTTGGCCTACAAGGCCTATGCTGCTGGGAATTTCGCCGTCAACGGAGTGTGGCCACCTGCCAACGGCTACTTCTAGGCTTTTGCCGACCACGCACGTATACCCCGAAATCGGCCCTATTTGAACCAATTCGGGCTGATAATCGTGTCTCTCGCAATGGAGCGATCGAAGGGGTCACGATGAAAAGATTTGGCTTGTTCTGTGCGGCTGTATGTCTTGTAGTGGCCACGGCCACGGCGTGCGGCGGTTCGAACAGTTCCACACAAGGGCAGAGCGGAACGGCGACGGCCACTGCCAGCCCGACGGCGAGTGAAGGAAAGGCAAGCGCCCCGCCTCAGGCGGCCGGCGCGACCATCACGATCGCGGATATGAAGTTCGGCCAACCGCTCACGGTGTCACCGGGGGCGCAGGTCACCATCAAGAACGACGACTCCGCCGAGCATTCGGTGACCTCGGATACGGCCGGCAAGTTCGACGTCGAGATCGACGGCAAGGGGCAGGCCACACTCACCGCGCCGACGGAGCCGGGTGACTATGCGTTCCATTGCAAGTACCACCCGTCGATGCACGGCACTCTGACGGTCAAGTAGCCGCGCGGGAGAACCTTTCCCACGCCGACTGCCGCGTCATCCCCAGCGCTTGGCCGATGCGCGCCCACGAAACGCCGCGCTCGCGCAGCTCGTTGATACGGTCGCGAAGGCCGGCTTCGATGTTGGATGCCGATTGGGCGATGAACGGAATCCGTTGCAGCAGTTGGTCATCCGACAACGTTGCCCACTCCGGGACAGACGGCGGTTCGGCGGTCTTCGCCTGGGCGATCACGCCGACGCACAGGTCGACGCAGGTGTCGCAGATGTACACGCCCGGGCCTGCGACCAGACTGGCGACCTCGGTGTGCGGTCGGCCGCAGAACGAACAGCGCCATTCGGATTCCTTGACGGGCATTGCGGGCCTCCTGCTGATGTCAGGTAATTCCTGACGTCTTTTGTAAGGCTACACCTGACAGCGGCGATCGCCAACGTTTAGACGCCGCCGCGCGAGGGCACTCGCCTGAATTAGCGGGTTCGTCAATCACCTGACCCGACCGACCGAAGGAAATCGACATGACTACCAACACCGTGATCTGGATCGTCGTCGCGGTCGTCGTCGCGATCATCGTCATCGCCGTCCTGGCGATCCTGGCGCGCAACGTCCGCAACCGGCGCCGCCACGTGGAGGCGGAGCGCATTCGCGAGGAGGTCGACCACCACACGCAGCACATCGAGAAGCGCGAAGCATTCGCCGACGAGACCGAGGCCAAGGCGCGGGCCGCGCAGGCCGAAGCCGAGGCGAAGGCCGCGGAAGCCGCCAGGCTGCAGGATAAAGCCGCGTCTCATCGCGAAGCGGCCACCAGCAAGCGCGAAGAACTCGATGCGCAGCGCGAGCGCGCCGACGCGCTCGATCCGAAGCGACGCGACTCCGACGAAGGCAAGCACGAGCCCATGACGCAGGACGCACCGACACAGAGCACGGCCCGCGAGCAGCATCCGTCGTGACGGCCGACGGTCACCGCGACCGGCCACCGGCGGTGCTGTTCGACATCGACGGCACATTGGTCGACTCGAACTATCTGCATGTGCACGCCTGGTATCGGGCGTTCGAGGACGCCGGATACCAGGTCGAGGCGTGGCGCATCCACCGTTCGATCGGCATGGACGGCTCAACGCTCCTCGAAACGCTCGCCGAGCGGGCCGATGACGACACCCGGTCACGCGCCAAGGACCTGCATTCGCGCTACTACAAAGAGACCGCGTCGATGCTGCGCCCGCTGCCTGGTGCACAAGAACTGCTGCAGCGCGTCAAAAGCCTTGGACTGCAAGTGGTATTCGCGACATCGGCACCTGATGACGAGCTCGAGATTTTGCGCAAGGTCCTGGACAGTGACGACATTGTCGATGCGATGACGTCATCAAAGGATGTCGACACCGCCAAGCCAAAACCCGACATCATCGAGGTTGCGCTCGACCGCGCGGGGGTGGACGCTACCGATGCCGTTTTCGTCGGCGACGCCGTGTGGGACGTCGAAGCGTGCGAGCGCGCCGGTGTGCAGACGATCGGCGTACTGTCCGGCGGAATATCCCGCGGCGAACTCGAGAATGCCGGAGCGAAAGGCGTTTTCGAGAATGCTCGTGAGCTGTGCGAGCACCTGGACGACACGCCGATCGCCACACTCGCCAAGGCGGCGCAGACCGCCTGATCAGCGCGGCGCAGGGCCGGATCGGATCATCAAGTTAACCCGTCGAGCAGCTGACGGCAGAGGCTCTCGCCAAGCCATTCCCCGAATCGGCTCGTCGACCATCCACGTATCCGGACGAGGCGGTCGAACAGTGCGGGATCCATCGCGAGCCAGACCAAGTCGGCGGCCTCGTGATGCGTGATGTCGGTGGCGAGAGCCTTCAGGTCGCGAAGCCTCCGGACCACCTTGCGTGCATCGTCCAAGCGGCGTCGCTGCGACTCCGTGAGGAGTGCAAGAGCGGCGGAGTCCGTCCCGGCAGCGATCTCGAGGGCGCTGTACAGCGGCCCGACCCGCGCGCCGATGTCGGCCTGCAAGCCCGCGAATCCGGTGAGCACCCCGCGTGGATCCGGCTGGTCCATCCACCGGCGGATCGCGGCGCGGTCGGCCAATGCGACTGATTCGTCGTCGCCCGCGACGGCCCAATCCAGCGCGAGCTTGAGCAGTTCGAGCTTGCCTCCGACCGCGGTGAATACCGTCTTGCGGCTGACTCCTGCGGCACCGGCCACCGCATCGATCGTCGTCGCCCCGTAGCCGACTTCGACGAAGAGTCGACTCGCGGCGGCCACGATGGATCGTCGCGTCTGGAGTGCTTGGGCCGCCCGTAAGTCGGAGCGGTACCCGCGCTTGACACCGACGGGCATTTAGGTAACTTTGAGTGTATTCATTACATCTAACACTACCTTAATTGAGGTCCACGTGCGAACAGTTGTCGTCGGAGCGGGTCCGACCGGTCTGTTCACCGCGATCGCGCTGGCGCGTCGCGGCTACAAGGTGACTGTGGTCGACCGCGATCCGGGACCACCGTCGGATCCGACGGCCGTGTGGCCCCGCAAGGGCGTCATGCAGTTCCATCACGCACACACCTTCCGGGGTCAGGTCGTCGACGTGCTGCGGGATGAGATGCCGCCCGTACTGGATGACCTCATCGCCGCTGGGGCGAGGATCGCGACCGCCGAGGGCCGACCGCTCGCACTGTTGTGTCGGCGGGCGACATTCGAACGCATCATGTGGAGGCGCGCGGCGGAGGCGCAGAATTTGGAGCTTGTCTGCGGACATGTTGACGGGGTCACCCATGACCATGGCCGGATAGTCGGGGTCACGGTCGACGGCCGAACCCTGCCAGCAGACTTGGTGATCGACGCGTCGGGACGGTCCAGTCGGTTCACCCATGGCATCCGCCCGTCCGCCGAGGGCGGCGACTGCGGAGCGGTTTACGTCACGCGGCAGTATCAGCTGTTCGACAGCGCCGACACCGGTCCGATGAACTCGCCGATCGGCTTGTCGCTGAGCTTCGTGGGCTACCTCGCTATCGCGTTCCTGCATGACAACGGAGCTTTTTCGATTACCTTGACCCACGACGGCACCGACAAGCGGTTGCGCCTGCTGCGTCGTGACGAGGTATTCGACGACGCGATGGGCACCATCCCGACGCTCGCCGACTGGATCGATCCGTCACGCGCACAACCCATTTCGCCGGTGCAACCCGGCGGCCGGTTGTACAACACCTACCGCGGACAGCTCGACGGCGCGGGTCGTCCAGCGCTGGTCGGTCTGATCTCGGTTGGCGACGCGGTATGCACAACGACACCGCTGGCCGGCCGCGGTGTGACGTTGGCGCTCATGCAGGCACGCGAACTCGTTCGCGCCCTTGAGATGAATGGCGCTGATATCGTAACGGCGACAACGCAATTCGACCATTGGTGCACAACGAATATCCGGCCGTGGTTCGATGACCATCGTTACACCGACACCGATCGGGTGCGTCGATGGTCCGGCGGGGACGTCGATGTCAGCCGTCCGCTGCCGTCAGACCTGATCGTCGCGGCGGCCGAAGCCGACCCCACGCTGAGAAACCTTGTCGGCCCGTACACGACCATGGATGCACTGCCCGTCAGCCTGGCGGCGGCTCAAGCTCGCGCCAGAGCGATCTACGCTCGCGGTTGGCGGCCGTCGGTTCCTGACGGTCCGACGCGGGAGCAGCTCAGCGCGGCGGTGTCCAGGACACCGGCAGCCGCTTGATGCCGTGGATGAACGGCGATAGCAGGCGCGCCGGTTCTTCGGTCGCAGCGATGTCGGGCATCTGGCGGTGCAGTTCTTCGAACATGACACTGACCTCGCGGCGGGCCAGATTGGCGCCGAGGCAAAAGTGCGCGCCGCCGCCGCCGAAGCCGACATGCGGATTGGGTGTGCGCGAAACGTCGAAGGTCCACGGGTCGTCGAATTTGCTCTCGTCGCGGTTGGCCGAGCAGTACCACAACGTCGCCTTGTCGCCCGCAGCCATCTTCACGCCGGAGAGCTCGAAATCCTCGGTCAGCGTGCGGCGCATGTAGATCACCGGCGACGCCCACCGCACGATCTCCTCGACCGCCGTTGGCGCGATGGCCTCGTAGTCGGCCCACCATTTCGCGCGTTCTTCGGGGTAGCGGGTCAGCGCGAGGACGCCATGGCTGATCGCGTTGCGGGTGGTCTCGTTGCCGGCGACCACCAGCAGGATGAAAAACGACGCGACCTCGGCTGACGTCAGCCGCTCGCCGTCGACTTCGGCCTGCACCAGCGCGGACGTCAGATCGTCGTGCGGGTTGACCCGGCGGTCATCGGCCATCGCGGTCGCGTACGCGCCGATGTCCATCGAGACCTTCACGAACTCCTCGTAGTCGGTGGCGATGTCCTTGTCCCCGAAGCCGAGAATCACGTTGGTCCAGTGGAAGATCCGCTGGTGGTCTTCCTCGGGGATGCCCATCATGTCGCAGATGACCTGCAGGGGCAGCGGGCCGGCCAGTTCCGTGACCACCTCGCCGGTGCCGTCGGGATGCTCGGCGATCATCGTCTCGACCAGGCGCCGTGCCCGATCGCGCACCGAGGCCTCCGTGCGGGCGACGACCTTGGGGGTGAACGCCCGGCTGACGATGTTGCGCAGGCGCAGATGCCGCGGGTCGTCCATCACGATCATCGACCCGAAGAATTCCGACACCTCGGGATTCGCATCGTTGATGGTGATGCTCGGCCGCGAGCTGAAGATGTGTGGATGTCGGCTGGCGTACCACACGTCGTCGTATCTCGTCAGCGCCCAGTGTCCCGGCCCCTCCTGGACCCCAGGCGTCTCGAGCGGAGGGTGGAAGGAGATCGGCGCCTCACGGCGCAGCGTCGCGAACGCCCCGTCGCGCAGGTCGTCGTCTTGCACCCAGAACTTCCACGAGCCCAGGTCGATATCGGACAGGGGCACATCCGGGGGAGCGGCGCCGTTCCTGCGAGTCGCGATACCCATATCTGCGAGCGTAGGTTCCGGCCGAGCCGCTGGCACGGATTTCTGAAACATGTTCCAATCGGCAATCCGGCGTGATGCACTTCCATGGTGCGTAACCCACATGCAGGGCAACCCTTTACGACGTCCGACGTCCAGATCGCCGAAGCGTTACTCGACGTCAGCATTCCCACGTTGATGTTGTCGCTGGTGCACATGTCGGGCGATCCGAGCTTGATTCGCGGCGACCTCAAGCCCGCCGGCCTGTTCCTCAACGAGGTGCAGGGCTACATGTCCGAGGAGGACAAGGCCGCCGTGCGCAAGATCGCGCTAGAGGTCATCACCGACTACCGCGACCGTGGTTGCCCGGAGCCCGAGCCGATCGGCCCACAGCTACTGCACGAGATGATGCAGTGGCTGGTCTGCGAGCCGGTGCCCGACGAGTACGTGCCGATGCTGCTCGAGGAGATGGAGCTCGACGGCCGCGATGCGCGCGCGGTGGGTGGCACACCTGCCGACTTCCCAGTGGTCGTCATCGGCTGCGGCGAGTCGGGCTTGCTGGCGGGCATTCGGCTGAAAGAGGCCGGTATCCCGTTCACGATCGTCGAGAAGAACGCCGGCGTCGGCGGCACGTGGTGGCAGAACACCTACCCCGGCGCCCGCGTCGACGTTGGCAACCACTTCTACTGCTACAGCTTCGAGCCGACAGACCAGTGGACTCACTTCTTCGCCGAGCAGCCCGAGCTGCAGGCCTACTTCCAAAGCGTGATGGACAAGTACGACATCGGCAGGCACGTGCTGTGGGAGACGGAGGTGACCGAGGCGTCCTGGGACGACGACGCGGCGACGTGGACCGTTCATGCCCGTAGCCGCAGCGGAGAGATGACGACGTTGACCGCGCGGGCGGTGATCAGCGCCGTCGGACAGCTCAACCGGCCGCACCTGCCAGTGATCGACGGCCAGGACGACTTCACGGGCCCGGCGTTTCACTCCTCGGAGTGGGACCATTCGGTCGATCTGCACGGCAAGCGGGTCGCGATGATCGGCGCGGGCGCCAGCGGCTTTCAGATCGCGCCCACGATCGCGGGCGACGTCGAGCGACTGACCGTCTTCCAGCGCACCGCGCAGTGGATGTTCCCGAACCCGAACTATCACGCAGCGGTCGGCCCTGGCGTGCAGTGGGCGCTGCGGCATTTGCCGTTCTACGGCCGCTGGTACCGGTTCCTGTTGTTCTGGCCTGGCTGCGACAAAGGCCTGGCCGCCGCCTACGTCGACCCGGACTATCCGGATCAGCAGAAGGCGGTCAGCGAGATCAACGAGATCACCCGAATCATGTTCACCGAGTGGATCACCAGCCAGGTCGGCGACGATCCGGATCTGCTGGCCAAGGTGGTGCCGGACTACCCGGCCACCGGTAAACGCACACTGCAGGACAACGGCAGCTGGCTGCGCACGCTGACCCGTGACAATGTCGACTTGGTTCGCACGGCAATCGACCACATCGAGGCCGACGCGGTGGTCACCGTCGATGGCACGCGGTACCCGGCCGATATCATCGTGTACGCCACGGGTTTTCAGGCCAGCAAGATGCTGTGGCCGATGACCATTTCAGGGCGAGGCGGCGAAATCCTCGCCGAGCGTTGGGGTGAGCGCCCGACGGCCTACCTCGGCATCACTATTCCCGGATATCCGAATTTCTTCTGTATGTATGGTCCGGGTACCAACCTCGCGAGCGGTGGCAGCCTGATATTCCACTCCGAATGCCAAATGCGCTACATCACAGAGTGTTTGGAACTGTTGATAGCCGACGGGCACGCCTCGATCGAGCCCCGCGTGGAAAAGCTGGCGGATTGGCACGAACGCACCCAGGCTGAGATGCGCAAGATGGTGTGGTCACAACCCACGATCAAGCACTCGTTCTACAAGAACAAGTACGGCGAGGTGTACGGCCTGAGCCCCTGGCGCCTGGTCGACTACTGGAGCTGGACCCGCGAGCCGGACCCGAAAGACTTCGTAATCCGTTAGCCCAGTTCCCAATTCATGTTCTTGGCAAACGCTCGGGCGTCGTCAGAGAGCGTTCCCAGCTTGTGGCACCGCTGGATGTACTCGGAGACCATGACCATGAAGTTCATCGGGTTGTACGCGTCTTCCTCGTAGCTCCACAGCCCGTCACCGGCGTACTTGAGGATGGTGATGTTGGGCCTCTGGTGCACGCTGCCGTCGCCGGGGTCGCGCATGGTGTTGAGGACCTCGCTGAACACCCAGCCCTTTTCCTCGTCGATGGCATGCCACGACGTCGGGTAGAGCGGCATCTCGCTGCCGGGGAAGGTGTTCATGGTCGAGACGATCCACTCGCGGATGTTCTCGCGACCTTCGAACCGTCCGTAGACATGCTCGACGTAGGTGGCATCCTCGGTGAACTCGTCGGCGTATCGCGACCAGTCCCAGGTGTTTCCGATCCCGACCACGACTTCTTCGTGCTGTTTGAACGCGGCCTCGAGTTCGTCGCGTGACCATTGGCCCATCGGAGACTCCTTCGGCTCGTTGGTGAAAACTAGAACTTGTTCTACCAGCCCACCGATTGCGTTGTCCGCGTTATCGTCAGCGCCGTGACCCTCGGTATCGACCCGCAAGTGCTCGCCGAACTGGCTCCGTTGCTCGAGGCGATTGGGGAGGCGGAGCCCCCACCCGTCGGTGATGTCGAGGGCCGACGCGTCAACGGTCATCGGATGTTCGACTACGTCGCGAGTCAACGGGCACCTGCAGCCGGCGTCGAAGTCGACCTCCACACCATTGCTGCCTCCGACGGAGCGGAGCTGCAAGCTCGGTGGTATCACACCGACGCCGCGCAGCCCGGAAGCGCTGTGCTGTACCTGCACGGCGGTGGCATGATCTTCGGCCTCGAGCACATCGGCCGCGTGTACGACTTGGCCGTGCGTGATTACGTGGCGATGTCGGGTGTGCCGATGCTGATGGTCGACTATCGGGTTGCGCCCGAGCATCCTCACCCCACACCGGTTGAGGACTGTTACTCGGCTTTGCTCTGGCTGGCCGGGAATTCACCGTCGCTAGGCGTCGATCCCGCACGTGTCGCTGTCATGGGCGACAGCGCAGGCGGTGGCCTGACGGCCGGGGTGTGCTTGCTGGCGCGTGACCGCGGCGGACCGGCGGTCGCCCAGCAGCTGCTGATCTACCCGATGCTCGACGACCGCACGCGGACACCCGATCCGCAGCTAGTGCCATTTCTGACCTGGACCTATGACGACAACATCACCGGTTGGGACGCGTTGCTCGCCGATCGCGCGGGCACCGATGCGGTGTCGCCGTACGCCGCACCCGCCCGGGCTGGAGACCTGAGCGGGCTGCCCGAGACATACATCGACGTCGGCGACCTGGACATTTTCCGCGACGAGGACATCACCTATGCGCGACGCCTGTCGGATGCAGGCGTGGCCACCGAGCTTCACCTGCACCCGGGATGCCCACACGGATTCGACGCGTTCACCCCGACGGCCGATGTCTCCCGGCGAGCAACTGACGATCGACTGCGTCGCCTGCGAACCCTTTAGGCACCGCAAAAGCGTGGTGATAGCAGCCGACAGCTCGACTTAACGCGTTCGGCCGCAAAGGTATACGTTTTATTCGGGGTCAGCGTCTTTCCGTCATTGACGCGGGAATGAATGACGACGGACCAGCGTCGAATACGACGTCGGGGTCTGAAGGTAGGAGTTAACGATGACGCTGACAAAGATCATGTCAGCAGCCGTGATCGTCGGAGCGCTCGGATTTGGTGCGATCGGGCCCGGCATGGCCGTGGCGTCGGCAGGTCCGGCTGTTCCAGCGCCGCTGAAGCCAGGGCACGGAAACGACGACTGGTGCCCGCCGTGGTGCGGAAACGGCAACGGCAACGGCAACGGCAACGGCCATGGAAACGGTAACGGCCCGGACTTCAAGGGCTGGGACGGTGACAAGGGACCGTGGTGGGCGAGCAACAACCATGCGTGGTGGGACGACAACAACGGCCCGCCGCCGTGGGGTTGGGGCCCGCCGCCCGCGTACCAGTGGGATGGCGGTCCGCCGCGGCCGTTCAACTACTGGGGTTACGACGTGAACCCCGTGTGGGACGACGGCTTCCACCAGTGGGGCATCTGGCTGTTCGGGCTCTGGATTCCGGTCTTCGGTATCGGCGTCACCTAGGCCTGGTCCGATTCGACGACGGCCTTGATCCGTTCGAGCGTCTTGCGCATGTCACGGATGTTGCGACGGCGCCGGAGCTGGCCGCCCAACACCGAGTAGAGCTTGGTGAAGGCGCTGTCGTTCATCCGGAATGACTCGGTGACATCGGTGCCGCCGTCGACCGGGCTCAGCTGGTAGTGCCAGTTGTTGACCGGCCTGTCGCCGACCAGCACTTCGAAGCCGAACTCACGGCCTGGTTCGCAGGCCGTGACTCGGCAGGTGGTCCAGTACACCGGGCCGATCTCGTTGCGCCGCACATGTCCGCGGAACTTCGCGCCGAGTGCCGGCCCGGTGGCGCCGTCGAGCCATTCGGCGTCGAACGTCTCGGGGGAGAACCGCCCGGTATTGCGGACATCGGCGATCAGGTTCCATATCTTGTCGGCCGGTGCGGCCATCGACACGGTTGCAGAGCCATCCATGGTCAATCTCCTTTGCAGCGTTCAGCGTGGCTTTGTGGTCGTCGGCGGCGACGGCGTCGCGTCGGGGTCCTGCACCTGCGCGCCGAGTTTGTAGATGTGGTCCGGCGTGATGACAGCGGTGATGGCCGTGGCCAGGGTGGTACTCGGCTCGCTGCCCCGATACTCGATGTCGGTATTGGTGAACATGACGAGCGTCGTTTGCTTTTCGGGCAGATACACCGTCACGGTTTGATAGCCGGGCAGGCTGCCGTTGTGTCCGATCCAGCCGCCGAGATTGAAGATGCCCAGGCCGTATCCGTCCTGCGCCGGCATACCGGGAGCACCGACCGTCTGCAGCCGCTGTTTCTGCATCTCCGGTGTGAGCAGCTTCCCGCTCGCCAGGGCGGGCGCCCAGATGTGCATGTCATCGAGCGTCGAGATCATTGCGCCCGCCGCCCATCCCCATGATGGGTCCCAATCGGTTGCGGTGGTCTGGCTCCCGTCGGCCGTCGTGTCGGTGTATCCCTGCGCATGAGGGTCGGGGAACGCGTTGGTGGTCGGAAAGCTGGTGTGGCCCATGCCTAATGGCGTCAAGATGTGGTCGCGGATGTACTCGTGCAACGGTTGACCGCTGAGCTTTTCCACGACGAGGCCAAGCAGGACGGTATTGGTATTGCAGTAGAGAAATCCCTGCCCTGGCGGGAACACGTTGGGCTCGGCGAACGCGTAGCCGAGAAGCTCCTGCGGGGTGAACGGACGCCGAGGATCGGCGACCAGCGCATTCTGGAACGCCGTCGAGGCGGAGTAGTTGAACAATCCGCTCTGCATACGAGCCAGCTGACGCAGTGTGATCTTGTCGCCCTCGGGAACGCCGCCGATGTACTTCGCGATCGGATCGTCGAGCCCGAGCTTGCCCTGGTCGGCAAGTTGCAGGATGCCGGTGACCGTGAATGTCTTTGTCACACTACCGATTCGGCTGTAGAAGTCGGTCTTCATCGGCGCGTGAGTAGCTTTGTCCGCCACGCCGAACGCTCGCACGTAGGTGCCGTCGGGTCCCCATATGCCGACGATCGCACCGGGAACGGCGGCCGCCGTCATGGCTTCGTTGATCGCTGCGTCGAGGCGCTGCGCCAGCGCGTCGTCGACGGGTTTGTCGGCTCCGGCGGTGGATGAGCTGGCAGCCGTTGGCGACGACGCCGGTTTCGGCTCGCCCGCACAGCCCGACAGCACGAGCGCCAATGCCGCTATGACCGAAAGCGCCTTCACCCGTGCCGTCATCGCTGCCACACTATGCGCACCTACACTGTCGCCGAATGCCATTTGGCTGACTGTCCTTCGGCTCGCGCGCTCCGGTTCGAGCGTTAGCGCTCGGCCGACTCGTCCTCGGGTAAGTCGTGCCTGACGACCCGCACGCGACCACGGGGCAGGCAGGCCGCATATCCGTGAAGTTTTCCGTACAACTCCCACGCCGTGCGGGTTTCGTCGCTGTGGGCATGGATCTCGTGTCCGTCCGAGAACCGCAGATGCAAACTGCCGTCCTCGTCCCAACCGGCGTGCGTGCACGTCGATCCCGCGAAGTCGAACAGCGCACGTTCCACGTCCCGTGCCGCGTTCGGGTCGATGAGCACCGCCTCTTCGTCGTCGCGGTCGGTCGCGGGCAGCGTGAGATGGAACGGCACTGAAATGACGAGTTCGTTGTCGTCGAGTTTGAGCACGAGACCGTCGCGGAACATGATGCGCTGCACCACGCAGCCTCGGATCCACGGTCCGGTCATTTTTTCACTCTGGTCGCTCGCGCAAGTGCGCACAAGCGTTTCCGTAGCATTGGCGTCGGGGCCTGGAGGTGCATGTGAAGATCCGCTTCGGCGTCGGCCTCGGCGCCGACACCGGCCCCGATCAGTTGGCGGCCATCGTCGACCACTTGGAAGCGACCGGCGTTGATTCGCTGTGGTTCTCCGAACTCGTGTACTCCAAGGCCGTGGACCCGTTCGTGGGCATGAGTTTCGCACTGGCCAGGACGACGAACTTGAAGGTGGGCACGTCGGTGGTCGTGCTGCCGGGGCGCCATCCGGTATTGGTCGCCAAGCAGCTGGCGTCGCTGGCCGGTCTGGCCCCGAAGCGGGTGCTTCCGGTATTCGGTCTGCGCTCGGCGATTCCGGCCGAACGCGAAATCTTCGTCGTTCCGGAGGGGGAGCGCGCCGCGGTGTTCGACGAATCGCTGGAGTTGCTCAGATCTGTTCTGGAAAACGGCGATGTCGCGTTTGCGGGCGACTATTTCGCGGTCAGTTCCGTCGGTGTCCAACCGCGTCCTGCCAAGCCGCTGGACATCTGGCTTGGTGGATCCGCGCCCGCGGCTTTTCGCCGGATTGGGCGGCTCGCCGACGGCTGGCTGGGGAGCTTTGTCACGCCCGACGAAGCACGCCGCGGCCGCGAACAGATCCAGCGGGCGGCGGCCGAATCGGGCCGTGAAATCGAGCCCGATCACTTCGGTATCAACCTTGCGGTAGGTGAGCTGTCGGACGAGTTGGTCGCTGCGGTGAAGCGCCGCAGACCCGACGTTGACCCTGCCGAACTCGTGGCCGAGGACTGGTCGCACCTACATCGCCACCTCGACGCGTACCTGGCCGCCGGGTTGACCAAGTTCGTCATTCGGCCCGCACAACGGACGCCGATCGAGGACTTCATCGATCGGTTCGTCGCAGAACTGTTGCCGCGGCAGAACTAGGGCACCCATTCGCTAGGCGTACCCGGCGCCCTGCTGCTTGAACCGCGTGGTTGTAGCCACCGTGTCAACGGGTGTGGCCTCCGGTCACTCGCAACGCAGGCTGGGTGAAAGGAGATGGGGGATGAAGGGTCGAATTTCAGGCATATCCAAATCGCTCGCGCTGGTGCTGGCGGCTGCCGGGCTGGTGGTGGGCCTCGTTGGCGCGCCGACCGCCGTGGCCGACGAGCGCCTGCAATTCACCGGAACGACGCTGTCGGGCGCGCCGTTCACTGGAGCCAGCTTGGTCGGCAAGCCGGCGGTGCTGTGGTTCTGGACGCCGTGGTGCCCGTTCTGCAACGCCGAAGCACCCAGTGTGAGCCAGGTGGCGGCTGCCAATCCGAAGGTCACGTTCGTCGGCGTGGCCGCGCGTTCCGATGTGGCGGACATGCAGGGCTTCGTTTCGAAGTACAACCTGAACTTCACGAACCTCAACGATGCCGACGGTTCGATCTGGGCGCGGTACGACGTCCCGTGGCAACCGGCCTACGTGTTCTACCGTGCCGACGGTTCGTCGACGTTCGTGAACAACCCGACGGCGGCCATGCCTTTGCAGGAGCTGTCCGATCGGGTGGCCGCACTCACCTAGGCTCCGTCGCGCCGTGGACCAAGAGCTGCTCGGCTTGGCCTTCGGTGCCGGACTTGTGGCGGCGCTGAATCCGTGTGGCTTCGCGATGCTGCCCGCATACCTGGCATTGGTGGTGCGCGGTGAACGAGGCGGTCAACTGGCGGCGGTGGGCCGGGCATTGGCGGCTACCGCCGCGATGGCCGCCGGATTTGTCGCCGTGTTCGGCGGCTTCGGTCTGCTCACGGTATCGGCAGCCGCGACAGTGCAGCGCTACCTGCCCTACGTCACGGTAGTGATCGGCATTGTGCTTGTCGCCCTTGGCATTTGGCTGTTGAGTGGTCGAGAGCTCACCGTGCGCGCTCCGAAACCTTCTGTGCGGTTGGCGCCCACTGCGCGGCTGGGCTCGATGTTCACCTACGGACTGAGTTACGCCCTCGCGTCGCTGTCATGCACCATCGCACCATTTCTCGCTGTAACTGGAGCCGGGGTGCGGGGTGGTTCGGTCATCGGCGGCGTGGCGATCTACCTCGCGTACGCCGCCGGTTTCACGGTAGTGGTCGGTGCGCTCGCCGTCGCCGCGGCGATGACGACTTCGACGGTGGTCGATCGAATGCGCCGAATTGTGCCGTATGTCAACCGAATCAGCGGCGCGCTGCTGGTCGTGGTCGGCCTCTATGTCGGCTACTACGGCGTCTACGAGGTTCGATTGTTCAGCGCCAACGGCAACCCGCGGGACCCGGTGATCGAGGCTGCCGGACGCATCCAAGGCTTGATCGCCGGTTGCGTCCACCAACACGGTGGGTGGCCATGGGTCGCCGTGCTGGCGGTGTTGCTCGTCGCCGCGGCCGGCGCGGTGTGGCGGGCTAGATTCGCCGCGAAATCTCGCCGTGCAGATCGGGCCACGGCGGGCGACGGATCATAGCGACGCCGGCGAGGGCTGCGGACACGAGCCCGACCAGGATGCCCATCATCGCAATGCGCTCGCCGTCGACCGCGGGCACGAAGGTCACTTTTGCGTCTTTGATCACGAACACACCGGCCGGTTTGGCGCGGCCGCTGCGCACCTTCGTGCACGAGATGACGGTTGCGCCGTCGGGGGTTTCGTACGGCTGGCCGAACAGGCGCGAGGCGTCGGTGTCGACGTCCAGCGAGTCGATGACCTGGCGTGCCTCTCGAAGATTCATGCCGTCCTCCGTCGATCGTCGATGAATTACGAACCGTAGTGCAGTCCTAGTAAGTGATCGTGTCATCAGATGCCGGATAGGAGGGTCCTGATGGTGATTGTCGCGGGGCACGTCGTGGTCGACCCGGGAGGGCGCGAGGACTATCTGCGCGGATGCATCGACGTGCTGAGGCAGGGCCGGCGCGCACCCGGATGCCTCGACTTCGCGATATCGGCCGATCCGATCGAACCGGGCCGGATCAACGTCTTCGAACGCTGGGAATCGCAAGCCGCGGTGGAGGCTTTTCGGGGCGGCGGACCCAGCGACGAACAGGGCGCCGCGCTCGTGGCCGCCACCGTCTGCGAGTACGACGTCACCGAACAGCGCGATCTCTTCTGATGCCGTCACGACTGGCAGTAGGACCGCGTGACGAACGAAAGTGCCTGTTGGTACAGCTGATCCAAACCTCGCGCATCTATAACGGCGTTTCTCGCGTCGTCGAGCCGGCCTGCGCAATCGAGCGAGTGCAGCTGGGGCCACACGATCGCGAGCTGTTCGACCATCGCCTTGTTGAGGCGGTCGATGGTCGCGCGTGACGCGGATAGGTCCGGCGCCGTGGTCGGGGCGCTGGCAGGGTCAAACTTCCATTGCGCGAATCTCGTGTATTCGATTGCCTCCGTGGCGTTTATCTGATCGGTGAAGATGCGGGTGACGTCGTCGGGGTCGATTCCCCGGTTAGCGGCGTCGGCACCCACCGCCCCCAGCACCTGCTGGACCCGCTGCGGATCTTCGATCGGGTCGTGCGACCACCACTTGGTCGCAGCGACCGGATCGGCGGTCTCTAACCGTTGCGCCGCGGCGTCGACCAACGGAACGAGTGGGTTGGCGTCGTCGGCGCGCGCGGGCGCTGACAGCGTCATCGTCACCACAGCCATCGTCATGCACCACGTCGCCACGCTTCGTTTGCTCATTGACAGCACCTCGTCTCCCGCGACCATCCTGTCATCGTCAGGGGAGGTGCGGTGGGGAAGCCAGATGTACAGCCGATCCTTGACGACGCCTACCTCGCAGGCGGCTAGCTAACGCGTTTCCGGATATGGGATTCGCCGCGGGTGGGTGCCGCATTGAGCCGCGAATATTTGGCCGTTTACACCGTGACCAGTGACCGGATGTCCAATACCCGGCTTCGTCTCAATCCGCAGTCCTCGTCACCGCGCTCAGTTGGAGCAAACCTGCTTGCGATATTGTCGCGCGCGCTACATTGAGTTTGTGGGGCAGTAGAGCACGACACCGGGGGATCGTCATGACCGTCTCAATCCCGCATCGAATCGAAGTCGAGAACGAAGCGCAGCCCGCGACCCTGTCGGCGTTGCTTCGGGAACTCGGGCTCAAGCAGGCGTCGATCGAAAAACAGAAACCCGCATTGCGCGCCTGGCTCGCCAGCCATCCGGCGAACAAGATGCTGCGGGTCAGCATGCAGTGCAACGGCTATGGGCTGCTTCTCAAGGAAGACACCGTCGCGCGCAACTGATCGGCCGGTTAACGGTCGAATTCCGCATCGTCGCTTGGAACGGCGATGGCCTGATCGATGAGGTCGGCCTCGTTGGCGTCCCAATCCCGTGCGCTCGTAACACGCTCCGCGTCCCGCCAGGTGTCTTCGTCGTCGGCAGCCACCGGGATCAGTTGTTCTGCCGCATCGGCTTCGGGTGCGTCGTCGTCGAATGTGTGACCACCGGGTTCGGTCATGAACGGCCTCCGTTGCTTGTCGAAGTGGCCACTGAAGTACGAGCTAGCGCTGCCGTGCCCGTGCGTCTGCCGCTTCTTGTTCGGCGGCGGTGACCACGAGTGCGTCCGGGCCCGGATACACCGTCGCGATGTGATCGGTGTTCAGCCACCGAACCACATACGGCGGTGAACCGTCGGCCGAGCGGACTTCGGTGATCACTCCCCGCTGATCGTGCTGCTCGACGGTGGTTCCCTTGACCACCAGGAAGTCGCCCACTTTGGCCTTCATCGCCCGCTCCCTTCCGTTGTATCAGCCGGATCGAACGTGGAATACGTAGGCAATTGTCCTCTCATCGCGCCCACCGTCGAGGTGTAACCGACCGCTGGGGGCCAGCGATTAATTCCGTATACGCACGACGGGACGAAGGGCTATGAGCAGAAATCACCAGGCAGGCAGTAAATGGTTCCGCCGGATCTCGGCGGCAGCGGTGGCGGCGGCAATGCTGCCCGCACTGATCGGGGTTTTCGGTGGCACGCCGACGGCCGGGGCGGCGGTCGAAGTTCTCAGCGTGCCGTCGCCGTCGATGGGCCGCGACATCACTGTTCAGTTCCAGGGCGGCGGCCCGAAAGCGGTCTACCTTCTCGACGGGCTGCGGGCACGCGATGACCGCAACGGATGGGACATCGAGACCGGCGCGTTTCAGTGGTTCGACGGCTCCGGGCTATCGGTTGTCGCACCTGTCGGCGGAATGTCCAGCTTCTACACCGACTGGTATCGGCCTGCGGTTGGCAACGGCACCACCCAGACGTACAAGTGGGAGACCTTCCTGACGTCGGAGCTGCCTGCCTGGCTGGCGGCCAACAAAGGCGTGAGCTCGAGCGGCAATGCCGTGGTCGGGCTGTCGATGTCGGGCAGTGCCGCCCTGATCCTGGCGGCCTACCACCCCGGCCAGTTCGTCTACGCCGGCTCACTGTCGGGCTTCCTCAACTTGTCGGCCGGCCTGTGGCCCGTGCTCGTGGGCGTCGCGATGGGCGATGCAGGCGGGTTCAATGCGCTCGACATGTGGGGCCCGTATGGCGGCCCGGCATGGCAGCGCAACGACCCCATGCTGCACATCGGGAATCTGGTCGGCAACGGCACTCGCATCTGGGTGTACAGCGGCAACGGGAACCCGACGGATCTCGACGCGGGCTTGGGCAACGCGCAGATACCCGCCCAGTTCCTGGAGGGCCTGACAATCCGGACGAACAAGGATTTCCAGGCCGCCTACACCCGGGCCGGCGGACGCAACGGCGTGTTCAACTTCCCGCCAAACGGCACGCATAGCTGGGGCTACTGGGGCGGCCAGCTGCAGGCCATGAAGCCCGACATCCAGCGGGTGCTCGGCGCGGCGCCTGCGGCCTAGAGGTCTCGCGACCAGTACTCGCCGACGAGGTCATGGCCGAAGCTGTGGTGCGGCTCGCGGCGGTCGCAGCGAAATCCGGCCCGCTCGTAGATCCGCCGTGCGGCAAGTAGAACATCGTTGGTCCACAACGTGATTCGCTTGTAGGAGGACCTGCGGGCGAACTCGAGACACTCGTCTACCAGCCGGGTGCCGACACCGGTGCCACGTGCCGACGGCTCGACCAGCAGCAAGCGCAGCGCGGCCGTGTCCGTGTCGGCGGCGGTGCAGAACACACTGCCGACCCGCTCACCGTCCACTTCGGCGATCCATGCCGCTTCGCGTTTGGTATCGGCCCGTTCGGCGAAGTCAGCGACGATGCGGGCGACCAGCGTCTCGAACGTGGTGTCCCAGCCGTACTCGGCTGCATAGCGCGCACCGTGGCGTTCGACCACCCAACCGAGATCACCCGGTGCAGGCGGGCGAATGACCAGAGCCCTCCGGGACCGTTCGTCGCCGAGCGTGCGCCGGATGCGACCCATCGCGGTGACGAGATCCGAGCGCTGAGCATCGTCCAACGGCGTCAGCAGGTCATCGATCGCGTCGGCCTGCAAGCGGTCGAGTTCCTCGAACGCCGTGCGCCCATCGGGTGTGAGCCGGACGACCTGGCGGCGCCCGTCGGTCGCGGACTGCTCGCGGGTGATCAGGCCGGACTCGGTGAATCCGGAGAGGATGCGGCTCAGGTATCCGGCGTCAAGGTCGAGCTGGCGGCGTAGGTCCGATACCGAAACGTCGTCGCCGTGGGCCAGCTCGAACAGCACTCGTGCTTCGGTGAGCCCGAACGCGGAGCCGGCGAGATTCGGCCTCAATAGGCCCAGCACGCGGGTGTAGAAGCGGTTGAAACCGCGGACATCGTCGACAACGGCTGCCATAGTTGACATCGTCAATCAAATCGTTGACGGTGTCAACAAGTTTCGTGCCGCTGACAGTCTCTGGGATCTGTTCACGGATACTGTGCGTAAACTGCGCAGACGACGGGGGAGGCTCTCGAACAACGGGGAGCCCTCAAACAACATCAAAACCACACGTCAAAGGGCTGTACTGTGCCAGAAAAAACGAGCGACACCCAAGACTTGACGCCGCACTTCGAAGATGTCCAGGCGCACTACGACCTGTCCGATGACTTCTTCCGGCTCTTCCTCGACCCGACCCAGACCTACAGCTGTGCCTACTTCGAGCGCGACGACATGACGCTCGAAGAGGCGCAGATCGCCAAGATCGACCTCTCACTGGGCAAGCTCGGCCTCGAGCCGGGAATGACGCTGTTGGACGTCGGCTGCGGCTGGGGCGCAACGATCAATCGAGCCCTGGAGAAGTACGACGTCAACGTCGTGGGACTGACGTTGAGCCGCAATCAGCAGGCACATGTTCAGCGGCTTCTGGACCAACAGCCGAGCGCGCGGTCCAAGCGCGTGCTGTTGCAGGGTTGGGAGCAGTTCGACGAGCCGGTCGACCGCATCGTGTCCGTCGGCGCGTTCGAGCATTTCGGTCGCGATCGCTACGACGACTTCTTCAAGATGGCGTATCAGGTGCTGCCCGACGACGGGGTGATGATGTTGCACACCATCATCAAGCCGAGCGACGAGGAATTCGCCGCCAGCGGCCTACCGCTGACCATGCGCATCCTTCGGTTCTCGAAGTTCATCATGGAAGAAATCTTTCCCGGGGGTGACCTGCCGAAACCCGATGTCGTCGAGCAACATGCGGCCAAGGCCGGTTTCGAGCTCAAGCTGGCCCAGCGGCTGCGGTTGCACTATGCCCGGACGCTGGACATCTGGGCCGCGGCGCTCGAGGCGCACAAGGATGAAGCCATCGCGATCCAGTCGCAAGAGGTCTACGACCGGTACATGAAGTATCTGACCGGCTGCGCCGACCTGTTCCGCGACGGCTACACCGACGTGTGCCAGTTCACGCTCACGAAGAGCTAGGCGAGTTCTTCGCGCCGGCGGTCGCGACCGCGTCGACCACGGCACCCGGGTTATCCAGCGAGACAAACGTTTTCGCGTCCGGCACCTCGATCAAGGTCGAGTTGGGGAACAGAGCTGCCAGCCGGCGGCCCAGTGCAGGGGTGAAGCAACGATCGCGCTGGCCCCACACGATCGTCACCGGTTTGGTGAACCGTCCCAATCGCGTTGACACATCGGTCAGGTCGGTCTTGGCCACCTGCCGGAGCAGTTGGGCCAGGTCGCGCCGGATACGCACGTCCCTGCGGGCGGGTTCGAGCCACGAGTTCGTCAGCTGCGGGTTCGGTTGCATCAGCAGCCCGAAGCCGAGCGGGGAGTGACGCAGAGGCTTCAGCCGCATCTGTTCGAAAAGCAGCTTGATCGAAACCGGACCTCGCAACAGCGCGAAGACGAGCGTGAACGGGAACGGCGGAAACTTGTCGAACGCGTCGCAGTTGGTCAGCACCAGCCGGCCTATGTGCTCCGGGTAGGCGTCGATCACCAACTGGCACAAGCCACCACCGGTGTCATTGCCGACGAGCGTCACGTCCGAAAGGCCGAGTGCAGTGATGAAATCGCGGATCATCGTCGCGACGCCGCGGGGCGAAAGCACGGCTGGGTCGTCGACTGGGATGGTGTGCGAGCCCAGCGGCCAGTTCGGCAGATAGCAACGAAAGCCCAGCCGGGCGAGGCCTTCGGCCACTCGGTCCCATAGCCGGCTGTCGACCAGGATCCCGTGCACAAACACCACTGGCGGGTGAGGTGAGTCCTCTGGGCCCAACACGCGGTAATCGATCGTGGCCTGATCCAGCCTCATCTGTGGCATCTTCGCTATCCTTCCAGTACTTACAAACATGCGGTATGAAAGTTACGTGCAGACTGTATGAAAGTCAATGACGAGGTGGTTGGCGCCGCTTCCGGCAGGCGCACGCAGGCCGAGCGCACCGCGGCCACCCGAGCCCTGCTGATCAGCGCCGCGCGAAAGCTGTTTGCGGAGAAGGGTTTTGCCGAGGTATCCACGCAGGCGATCGTTGAGGCGGCGGGTGTCACACGCGGTGCGCTTTATCACCAGTTCGACGACAAGGCGGGACTGTTCGCCGCCGTGTACGAAGAGGTCGAGCGTGACCTTGTCTCCGATATCGCGCGGCAGATCGCCGACGACCAGCCGGCGAACCCATTAGAGGCGATGCGTGTCGGGGCCCGGCTGTTTCTGGATCGCTGTTCGGCGCCGGACGTGCAGCAGATCGTGCTGATCGACGCTCCTGCGGTGCTCGGCTGGGATCAATGGCGCGCGGTCGGCGTGAAATACGGACTCGGCGTGATCGAGGGCATGCTGGCCCACGCGATCGCCGAGGGCGTGATACCGGAGCAGCCGCTGCGTCCGACCGCGCATGTGCTGCTCGGTGCGCTCGACGAGGCAGCTTTGTTCGTATCCCGCGCGACGAACCGCGACCAGGCCCGCAGGGAGATGGATGCGGTATGCGATCGGCTGATCAGCGGGATCGCCGGGCGGTAGGCAGCAACAGCGCGCTGTCGCCGAACTCGTGCCACAGGTAGCCCTGCGTGACGGCTTCGCGATATGCGGTGCTGACCATTTCGGGGCCGGCGACGGCCTCGAGCAGCAGCAAGTGCGACGCGCCCGCGTCGTGCCAGCCGGTGATCAGGCCGTCGACCACCCGCACCGGCCGGTCCGGCCCGAGCACCAAATCGGTCCAACCCGTCGCGGCATGGACCCGACCGCCGGTCGTGGCCGCCGATTCCAGCGCTCGGGTCACTGTTGTCCCGACCGCGATCACTCGTCCCCTCGCCGCGTGAGTCATGTTCACCAGCCGAGCCGTCGCGGGCGGGACCTCGAAGGGTTCTGGAGCCGGCGGCTCCCCGGGGCCTGCGGAAGAGACGCCGGCGTGCAGCGTGATCGGCGCGATCATGATTCCGGCCGCGATCAGCTCCGTCACGAGTTTGGTGCTGAACGGCCTTGCCGCGCTGGCCATCTCGGCACTGCCCGGCCTCCGCGCGAACACCGTCTGGTAGCTGCTCAGAGGCCAGCGCCGCGGCACGTAGCCGTAGCGAATAGGGCGTCCGTGACGGTTCAGGTAGGACGTGACGTCCCCCTCGATCGCCACCCGCGACGTCCACAGCCGGCTGCCTGCGACACCACGCCTGGGATAGGAAGCCACGACGACGAGCGCCGCCCCGTCGGGGAGCCCGATGCGGTCGCCGGGCTCGACGTCGGGCAATGGGCCCATGGCATCCGCGGCAGGCCGCAACTCGGCCACCCACAGGTGGTCGGCGAGCGCGGCGGAGAAATGCACCACGATCGGCGTTGCGCCGCGGTAACCGTCCACGGCGGCGGGCAGGGTCGCGGAGTTGTTCACGACGAGCAGATCGCCGGGCCGCAGGTGGTTGACGAGATCGGCGAACCGGTCGTGTGCGACGCCATCGGGCGTGGCGACAAGTAGTTTGACGCCGTCACGAGCGACGCCGTGCGCCTCCGGCGGCTCGACCGCGTCCGACGCGGGAGGACGTTCGAAGCGTGTGTGCGGGACCGCGTGGGTCATGCGTCGGCTCCGACGGCCAACAGGTCCGATGCGCGGTAGCGGCCCGCCACCGGCCTGGCGTCAAGCAGCCGAAGCAGCGCGGGCACGACCGACTCGGGTTCGGCGCGATCGGAAATGTCCTCGCCGGGGAATGCCGCCTGGTGCATCTCGGTGCGCATGTCGCCCGGGTCAAACGCATACACACCGACGGCAGGGTTCTCCGCAGCGAGGATGGCGGTGAGGTGGTCGAGCGCCGCCTTCGAGGACCCGTAGCCGCCCCAACCTTCATAGGGCTCAACGGCCGCGTCTGAGCTGAGGTTGACGACGGCACCGTCATTGGCGGTCAGCGCCGGCAACGCGGCCTGGATCAGGGCCAGGGGAGCGAAGACGTTTGTGGTGTACACCTCCCGTAGATCGGCAGCCAGGTAATCGACGAGTGCCGGCTGCGGGCTAGGGCCGAGGCGACTGGCGTTGTTGACGAGAAGTCGAAGTGGTCCTGCATCCATGGCGGCGACGATGAGTGCGGCGCGATGCGCCGGGTCGGTGACATCGCCGGGCACGGTGATCAGCCGCGACGAGTTCAGCTCCTCGGCGGTGGCGGCCAGGTCGGCGGCGTGCCTGGCGTCGGTAATCACGGTCCAGCCGCGGTCGAGGAGAGCGGCAGTCAGTGCGCGGCCGAATCCCTTGGAGCCGCCGGTGACGACAGCGACGGAAGAGGTGTTCTGGAAAGCAGTCATACCAGGCATACTGGTAGTTGAAGTTAACTTTAAGTCAAGGGGAGAGCATGGAAAGCCGAGATTTGTTGACGGTCAGCGAGGTCGCCGATCGCAGCGGCTTCGCGCCATCGGCGATCCGCTTCTACGACAAAGAAGGGTTGATCACCGCGACGCGGACAAGCGGCGGCCAGCGGCGCTTCGAGCGAAACATGTTGCGCCGGTTGGCATTTATTCGCGCCGCCCGTAATGTCGGGTTGACTCTGGACGAGATCGCGGCGGCACTGGAAACGTTGCCCGACAGCCGCACGCCGACACGGGTGGACTGGGCGCGGTTGTCCAAGGAGTGGCGAGAACGCCTCGACAGCCAGATCGCGGGTTTGATGGCGCTGCGCGACAGCCTCGACTCGTGTATCGGCTGCGGCTGCCTGTCGCTGAAGAGATGCGCGATCTCGAACCCCGCAGACAGCGCAGCGGTCGCGGGACCCGGCGCGGTTTACCTGCCGAAATCTTTGCGCCGAGCGCCTGTAGGGCGTCCGGCGTAGCGGTGGTCCACGATGAACAGCAGCAGAGCTACCTGGCTTCGTTCGCCATGGTTCACGGCGTTGGCTTTCGCCGCATTGCTGACATCGTTGGTGCTGGGAACCGTCTTTGTGGTGATCGACAATCGGGGCGCCGACGCGGTCGGCGTCCAAGACGCCATGACCGACGCGCAGGCCGCCGCTGCGGTCGTCGGCTCGGCCAAGCAGATCGTGAATGTGGCGCAGTTGCGGGACGTCACCGGTGGCTACGCGTTCATGTCGTGCCGAAATGAGAGCGAGCCACCGTATCAAGTCGCCCTGTACATGAATTTCCATCTACCACAGGGCGATTCGACGAAGTATCTGCACGACGTTGCGGCCGCGATGATCGCCAACGGGTGGTCCAACGCTCCGTCGGCGGCCGAGAATTTCGGCTACAAGCTGACCAATAACGGCGTCACGTCGATCTTTTACCGCGACCCAAACGACGCGAACTTCGGCAACATGCGCCTCTACGGCGAGTGCCGCGTCGCCGCCGACCACCGCCACGACGACCCGGTGTGGACCGAGGTCACGCAGCTGGGCTGACGACGATCAGTCGGCGAGGCTCCGTTGCAGCAGCACGGTGTCGAGCCAGCGGCCGTGCTTGAATCCCACTGCTCGCAGCCGCCCAGCGTCGACGAACCCGCGGCCGCGATGCAATGCGAGCGACGCGTCACCATCCGCAGCGACAATGACGGCGATGATCTCGCGTATGCCGGCTCGGGCGCAGTCGTCCACCAGCTTGTCGAGCAGACGACCGCCGAGGCCTCGCCCCACCGCATGCGGGGCGAGGTAGACGGAGTCCTCGACGGTGTGCCGGTAGGCGGGTCGGGTCTTCCACGGCGTGCAGTACGCGTAGCCGGCCACCTCGCCGCCGAGCTCTGCGGTCAGAAACGGCAGCTCGACGGCCTTGACCGCGTCGAATCGTCGGCGCAGTTCCGGCACGTCGGGCGCGTCGAGTTCAAAAGTGGCCACTCCGGTGCGAACGTGGTGTGCGTAGATGTCGGCTATCGCGTCGAGATCGTCGGTCTCCGTGGGTCGAATCGTCATGTCGAATGCGGCCACGACGACGTCAGCAGGCCACCGGGTGCGACTCGCAATACGGTGTCGTGCCGCGGAAGCGGTAGCGGTGGCCGGCTACCCAGCGATACACGGCTTCCTGTACCGCGCGGATTGCCGGGATGCGGTAGATCCGCAGGGGCAGTGGCGTGCCAAGGGCCACCGACAGCGCGGCGTTCACCGCCTCGGCGCCGCCGTACACCTCACCCGAATCATCCAGCCACCACGACATCTCGAACATCCGTGCCTCGGGGACGCCGAGGCGTTCGGCAGAGCCTGGCGACTGGAACGTCTCCGTACGTAGATCGCCCGTCCTGTTGTGCCGTACGAGGAAATTGCGCGCCCGCGTGCATACTCCGCAGACCCCGTCGAAGAAGAAGACCCCGGACATACCTCCATTGTTCACCCGGGCGTGAGTTCTTCGACAGCCTGACGGGCCGAGATCACAGATGTGAGCCTCAGCACGGTTTCACCGGCGTACAGCGCCGCCCGCTCCACCGACGACGCCGGCATGTCGATGGTCGGTGCGACAGGGGAGAACAGCGGTAGCCGCGGTGCTTGCAGGCGCACCACATGGGCCGTCGCGCGATCGGGAAGTTTGGCGAGCACGCCGCTGCGCGCGTTGATCAGCCGCGGCGCCAGCTTGGCGCTTCCGTCCTCGTGACACCAATGCCGGGTCGCGGCGTTCGCGACCACGCGGTGCGGGGCCGGCCACGCCAGTCCAAATAGTGTGGTGCGAAAGGTTTTGTCGGCGGCGAGGATTCGGCGCTGATATTCGGGATGGGCACGCGCTTCATGGGTCAGCAGGAAACGCGTTCCCGCGACCACGCCGCTTGCCCCGCTCGCCAGCGCCGCGCGGCTGTCGGCGGCCGTGGCGATGCCGCCGGCGAGCAGCACCGGCCGACCGTCGGCCACGTCCAGCGCCCGCGGCAGAAACGTCATGGCCGTCGTGTCCCCGCTGAGGTGACCGCCCGCTTCGACCCCTTGGGCGATCAGGCCCCCGGCGCCGGCGTCGACCGCGCGGCGAGCCTGCAACGGCGTGCCGACCATGACGAACACGAACACACCCGCGTCCGTCAACTGACGGATCAGCGCGCGATCAAGACCAAAGGCCATGACAGCCACGTCGATTCGCGAGCGCAGGCATGCCTCGACGTGGCTGCGCGTGACGAACGGCATCAGCAGATTGACCGCGACGGAGCGGCCGGGCGCGGCATCGCGCACGGCGGCGACCGCCTCGACCAGTCGATCCGGAGGCGCCAGCCCGAGTGTGCCCAAACCGCCTGCGGCCGCGACCGCCGCCGCCAGTTCCGCGCCGGCCAGCCCACCCCCCATGCCGGCCTGCACCACCGGAACATCGAGTCGCAGCCGGTCCAGCAGGTCCACAACCGGCACGCTACCGCTCACGCCTTGCGTCGCCTATCCGGATATCTTTCTCGAGATCTCGCCGGCCTCGTCGACACTGCGGGAATTGCTCGAAATGTGCTATACGACAAGCGGTTTGAAGCTACTTGACGTCTGTGTGGCACGGCATCAGCGCGCGGGTGGTCCCGGTTTGGCATTGGCGGCGTCGCGGCGGCGGGCGGCCATGCCGGCGAGCGCCTCGAACACGACGCGGTGCGCGGCGTTGACGGTCAGCTCGGCGTGGTCGTAGGCGGGGGCCACCTCGACCACGTCGACACCGGCGACGTCGTGTTCGTAGCAGAGCTGACGCACCATCCGCAGCAAGTCGGCGCTGGTGATGCCACCGGGCTCGGGAGTGCCGGTGCCCGGTGCGTGTGCGGGGTCGAGCACGTCGATGTCGACCGATACGTACAACTTGTCGGCCTTGGCCAGCGCCTCGCCGACCGCGTCGCGCATCACGTCTTTGAAGCCGCGCTCCCAGATTTCCTGCATGGTGTGCCAGGTCATGCCCTGCTCGAGCATCCACTCGAAGGTGTCCTGCGGCGGCCAGTAACCGCGAAGGCCGACCTGCACGAAATGCGTGCCCGGGACCGCACCCGATTCGATGAGCCTGCGCATCGGTGTGCCGTGGCTGGCAAGGTTGCCCTCGATCTCATCTGCGGTGTCGGCGTGCGCGTCGAAATGGACGATGCCGACGTTGCCGTAACCGTGCACATCGGCCACCGCGGTCGCCGCGGGCCAGGTGATCGAGTGATCACCGCCAAGGATGACGGGCACGATGCCGCGCGACGCGATCGCATGCACACGCTCGCGAATGTTGGTGTGCGAGACCTCTGTCTGGCCGTGCGGGCAGTAGGCGTCGCCGAAGTCCACGACCTCGATCCAGTCGAAGATCTCCAGGCCGAGGTCCATGTGGTAGGTGCCGGGTTCGTAGGCGGTGGCCCGGATGGCGCGCGGCCCGAACCGTGCCCCAGGCCGGTTGGTCGTCGAAATGTCGAACGGCGCACCGACGATTGCCACATCCGGCCGCCACGATTCGAGTTGGTCGACCTCGGTCAGAAACGGCCGGTGCCCGAAGGAGGCCATGCCGGCGTGGGCGAGCCCGAGCTGCTCGGCCATACCAGGCGGAAGGTCTCGCTGATGGTCATGATCGTGGCCCATCCGACGACCGTACCGCCAGGCGGGCCAGCATGTAGCAGCGCCGGCTGCCGAACTCGATGTCGGCGATCGGTTCGCGGTCCAGCCGCGCCTGGATGCGAAATCCGTTGGTAACCAAGTCCCGCTCCATCACGTCGGGGTCGAGGAAGTAGCCGTCCATTTCGACCCGGTGACCGAGGAAGGACTGCAGATGATTGACATCACCCGGCGCGAAACCGGGCCCGTCAACGTGAAAGGAAAGCAGCAACAGACCGTCGGGCCGCAGCGTCCTGGCGAACTCGGAGAGCGCGCGCAAACGATCGGTGGGATCAAAATGGATGATCGAATAGATCGCGACCGCACCCGCCCATGCGTCGTCGGGATAGGGAAGGTCGAGCATCGACGCGACGACGAACGACAGCTCGGGATGGTGCCGGCGGGCGACGGCGATCATCTCCTGTGATAGATCGAGCCCTACTACGTCGGTGCGTTTGTCGGCCAGGAACCGAGTGATATGGCCTGGGCCGCAACCGATGTCAGCGATGGGTCCTGGTGGTGTCATCTCGCAGAACGCGGTTAACAGCCCGCGCTCCAACGGTTTATGGTCGAGCTCGTGTGAGAACTGGGTGGCGTACGTCGCAGCCACGGCGTCATAGCCGGACCGGACCCGGTCCTCGCTCATGTGGCTGGCGCCGCCAGCGCATCGCGTAGGTCATCTGGAATCGGGCGCTTGGCCCAGTCGTCGGTGGAGACCACCACATACACGTTGCGGCCGCGCACAGCCGCCTGCTCCTCGGTGTTCGCGTTGCGCCGCAGCACAACGAACGCGAGTGTGAAGCTCGTCGACCCGATCCGTTCGCACTGCACAGCCACGCGCACTGTGTCGCGCCACCGCACCGGCGCCAGATAGTCGATCTCGCTGTGGACCACCTGCACGTCGTGTCCGGTCGCGATCAGGCCCGGATTCGTCACGCCCACATGGTCGAGGAACCCCGTACACGCCTCGTCGAACCAGGTGAGGTAGTGGCCATTGAACACCACGCCCTGCTGATCGACCTCCGCGTAGCGCGGCACGACCGGCAGCGAAAACGCGTCCACGGCACCACAGTAATGTCCGGCGTGTGTCTGACATCGCGGGGCAGACTGGATGTGTGCAGCTGGTATCGATCGATGACATCCGCGCGGCCGCAGAGCTGATCCGCCCGTACGTCCTGCGCACGCCGCTCGTCCCTGCCGGGTGGGCCGACGACGACCGTCCGCTGTGGATCAAACCCGAGAACCTGCAGACGGTCGGCGCGTTCAAGGTACGTGGTGCCTTCAACGCGATCGGTCACCTTGACGAATCGGTCCGGACGCGGGGCGTGGTGGCCTACTCGAGCGGAAACCACGCCCAGGCGGTGGCGTACGCCGCGGCGGTGTACGCGATACCGGCGCACATCGTCATGCCGCAGGAGACACCGCACGTCAAGGTTGAGGCGACTCGGCGCCACGGCGCCGAGGTGGTGTTATGCGGGCCCGGCCAGCGGGAGAAGGTGGCCGCAGAAGTGCTGGAGCAGACCGGCGGCGTGCTCGTGCCGCCGTTCGACCACCCCGACGTCATCGCCGGACAGGGGACGATCGGCCTGGAGATTGTCGAAGATCTGCCCGCGGTCGAAAACGTCCTCGTCCCGGTCAGCGGTGGCGGACTGGCATCCGGCATCGGCACGGCGATCAAGGCACTGTGCCCGAACGCGCAGGTTTTCGGCGTCGAGCCCGAACTGGCCGCGGACACTGCGGAGGCGCTTCGGTTGGGTCATCGGGTGGACTGGTCTATCGAGGACCGCAACCGCACGATCGCCGATGGGTTGCGCTCGCAGCCATCGGAGCTGACGTTTGCTCACCTGCAGAAGGTTTTGGACGGCGTCATCACCGTGTCGGAGAACGAGATTCGGGCCGCGGTGCGCGAGCTGGCCAACAAGAGTCATCTGGTCAGCGAACCCAGCGGTGCGGTCGCACTGGCCGCCTACCGCAAGGGCGCGACGCCACCGGGCCGCACGGTGATGATCCTGTCGGGCGGCAACATCGAACCTCTACTGCTGCAAGAGATCCTGGGGGAGTAGGGCAGTCCAGGATACCGGGATGACCAACGGCACTGACACCGTGCACTTCTCGTGCATCGAATGCAGCCACGCATCCTGCTCGGCGGCGGCCTTGAGAAAACGACGCTTGCCCGCCCATCCGCATGAGCAGACGGCGGTCGAACGCGCGAATCCGTAGTCGTGCACGGCGACAATCCCGTGGGCGACTACGTCTGGCCACGGAAGTATCCCGGTGTCGATAGGTGCCGCGAGGGTCATCCGTTAGCCTCCTACGTCGACCCGACCTCGTTGTCATGTCAGACGCTCGTGCAAGCGATCCGGTTCCGTTCCGGTTCCATACTGACCGCGATTCACGCCAAATTCGGTTGCGACCAGGTCACGACTTGGCCACGCCGATCGCCCTTCCGGCGCAAGGCATGTCGCGATGCACAACCAATTCAGCAAAGGGCCGTTGTGGAGTCGACACCTGCATGCCGGACTTATTACGTTGCACCGCAAAGGATTCCAAATAGAGCGACCGCGGATGGAAATGGAATGCGTCTTGGTGGTGGTGGCGGCGAGATTGACCCAAGCGTCAAAGGTGGTGGCGCAACCGACCGCTGACGCTGCCGCTACCAGGCGAAGTTCCCCGTTCGCTGTCGAAAATTGCTTCGGCAAAGGTGCTGGCGCCCTGTTTGCAGGACTTTAATGCGGCACAGCACATTTCACATCGCTTATGTCGGCCATGACCCGAATGCCCGGTGAGCTGGAGGGGCCGCGTGCAGGTAGTGTCACCCGGATAGGTGGACGTCCGAAAGGGTGTGAGTGGACGCCGTACTGGGCTTATCGGTGACGCCGTCCGCCGTCGGCCTTGTCCTTGTCGAGGGACAGGACGCCGACGGCGCCACTATGGACCGCGACGCATTTGACGTTGGGTCCAGCCGGTCGAGGGGGCGATCGAGCCCTCTGAAGACTTCCGAGCAGGCCGCGGCCGCTGTGTTGCGCAGTGAAGCGATCGCCGCGACACGGGGCCACCGTCTGCATTCCATCGGCGTGACCTGGAGTGACGACGCGGACGCCGAGGCTTCGCTGCTGCTGAAGTCGCTGAGCGACTCAGGGTTCGACAACGTCGTGCCGGTCCGAATGCCCGAGGCCACCGAGGCGCTGGCGCGGGGTATCGCCGACGTCATCGGCTACCACACCACCGCGGTCTGCGTGATCGAGCCCGAAACGGTGATCGTGCTGATCGTCCATTCGCGCGACCGTGCGGTGCAGACGGCGATGAACCACACCATCGTCACCGAAGAGGACCTGATCCGCTGGCTGAGCAGGGTGTTCACCCGCGCCGACTGGCAGCCCGAGGCCTTGGTGGTCGTCGGATCGGGCGGTGACGACGAGATCATGCCGATCCTCGAAGACGCTCTTTCCGTGCCGGTCTTTGCACCCGCCGAAGCCCAGCTGGCACTCGCCCGCGGCGCGGCGCTGGCGTCGGCGCAGAGCAGCGAATCGGTGTTCACAGAAGAAGCCGACGATTGGGAAGACCGCCGCAAGAACAGCCGCCGGCGCGCGCCGCTGTCACAGTCGGGCCCGCTGGTCCTGCTGGTCGCCGGTGTGCTGACCTTCGTGACCTCAGTTTCTGTCGCGGTCAGCCTGCAGCTCGCGCCGAAGAGAGAAGCTCCGGCCGCGGAGCCGCGCCCGGCGGCGAAGACGACGTCTGAGACACCCGCCGCGGCCACTCAGATTCCATCGGTGCTTGCGCCGCCGGCGGCGACTCCGCGGGTCCCGGTGACCGAGGCGCCGCCGCCCGTCGTGGCGCCCCCGCCGGTTTACAGTGAGCCGCCGGGCGGCCTTCCGGAGGCGCCAGTCTCGGACTCCGCCGCCCCTTCTGTCGACGGTGTGCCGGCCGAACCGCCCGCCGCGCCGCCACCGGTGCTGCCGCCGCCGCTTCCGGATCAGGCCGTGCCGCCGGTAGCGCCGGCGCCGGTCGAACGTCCGGGAATCCTGTCACGGATCAGGGACAAGCTTCATGGCGGCAGGGAGGACGAGGTGCAGCAAGCACCAGAGCTCGCGCCGCCGCCTCCCGCCGACGCCCCGGCACCGCCATCTGACGCGCCGCCACTTCTGCCCCCGCCCTGATCACATCTTGTGTGATTGTGCGGCTTACACGTTGCTCGTTGTGAACACGACGCTGGAAACGGCCGCATTCGACGCCGGCTGAAACGTTCTGAGCTGCAGGTTCGACTGCGGACTGTGGCGTGGCTACCGGGGCATGCCGCGGTGAACAACTACGATGGGAGTGTGCTGAACGCCCGACTTCGCCGAATGCAGGCAGTGCCCAAAACCGTTCGACATGTGCTTGCCTTGGTAGGCGTCGCGACGATCGCCATGACGGGATCGGTCGCCACAAGTTCGGCGGGTGTGACCAAACCGACGGATGTCGCGAGCATCCAACCGACGCCCGGGCAGAAAGTCGGTGTCGCATATCCGGTGACGGTCACCTTCGCGCAGTTCGTTACAAACCGGTCTGCCGCCGAGCAGACGATCCACTTCAGTTCACCGGCTACGCCGCAGGGCACCTTTACGTGGCTGAATGATCGTGTCGTGCAATGGAATCCGAATCCAAGTGGATTCTGGCCCGCGCATTCCAGCATCACCGTGACGGCCGGTGGCGCAAAGACGACGTTCGAGACTGGCGCGAAGACGGTGGGCGTCGCCGATATCAGTGCCCATACCTTCACCGTCAGCATGGACGGCCAAACAGTTCGGGAGATGCCCGCGTCGATGGGCAAGCCCAGGCACCCGACCCCGATCGGAACCTTCGCGGCCCTGGAGAAGCAGGCCAGCGTCATCATGGATTCGCGCACGATCGGCATTCCGCTGGATGATCCGGAGGGTTACAAGCTCACGGTCGCCGACGCGGTCCGGGTCACCTGGGGCGGTGTCTACGTCCATTCCGCGCCGTGGTCGGTTGCGTCGCAAGGCAATGCGAATGTCAGCCACGGCTGCATCAACCTCAGCCCAGACAACGCGGACTGGTATTACAACACCGTGAACATCGGCGACCCGATTATCGTTCAGGAGTAGTCGTCAGGCGGCGTGAAGGTTTTTCGCGGTCGGCGAGGTCGCGACGGTCGACGGATCGGGGTAGGTGCCGAGCACCCGATCCGCGGTGCCCGAACTGGTGACCGTGAACCAATAGTGCTCGTTCTTGTAGTGGTGATTGCGGTGGTTACGCCACACTGCCCGATATAGGCGGGTTATCGGCTTGTAGTCGCTGTGGATGAGGTAATGGCTCCACTCATAGGCAATCCCGAGCATGCTGATGAACACGAGGTAGGTCAGCCCCATGCCGAGACGTGGAAACGCCAGCAGCGCAACAGAAATGGTCACCGGGAGCACCCACAACAGGGCCCGCCACGGGATGAAGATGAGTGGAATGTTGCGCGGGTCCATGTGGTGAGCACGATGCTCCCTGGCGAGCAACGGGTCGATAGTCAGCCTGCCGACGTGCTTGGGCCGCCAGTGCAGGATGAACACGTGGATGATCCACTCGAAGAAGGGGAAGAGCGCAACCATCACGAGCGGAACGATCGCGTCGGTGATCTGCCAGTCGCCGATGGCTACGCGCGCAGTCAGCGCCGCAGCCAAGGTGGCACCAATCATCCAGGGGGAGGGGTGGTTCCAGAATTCGCGCCCTGCATCCGACAGCGTGAATCCTCTTCGCGCGGTCGTGCGCGCCGCGGTGGCGGTCATCGTTGCTCCTCGAGGTTGTCGAGCGCTGACAGCAGCGCCGTGGTTGCGGGTTCGAGCAGATCGTGTGCGGCTTGTTTGGCGCGCGGCGGATCGCCGGCCGTTATGGCGTCGGCCAAGTCGCGGTAGGCCTGTGGGCGGCCCACCTCGTCGGCCATCACCGTGGCCAGGGCTGGCAGGGCGGGCTCGTAGGTAGCCCGAAGCGTGTTGTACATCAGCCGAAACGCGATGGAATCGGCGCCGTCGACGACGTGGTCCCAGAACGTCAGCGCGTGGCGCTGCCGTTCGACCGGGTCTTCTTCTTCAGCAAGTCTTTTCAGCACCTCGTCGAGCAGGCCCGACAGCTCTGTGCGTCGGCGCTGTGCGGCGAGCTCGGCGACCTTTGGGCCGTTGTGCAGGCGCGTTTCCAGGATGCTGCGGACAACGGAGAAGTCCAACTCGCCACCGCGGACAAGAAGCCGGGGAAGCAGGTCCAGTCCGGCGTGGCGACGGAAGTCGCGCACGGTGGTGGCATCGCCCTGGCGCACCTCGACCAGACCGGCAGCGGTGAGACGTTTGAGCGCTTCCCGGACCGCGGGGCGCGAAACACCGAGGACTTCGGCGAGCCGGCGCTCACTTGGCAGCGTCTGGCCGGGCTGCATCTCGCCGCTGAGCACCTCGGACACGATCTGCTCGAAGACGTCTTCGGGCACCGATCGGCGGTTCACCGGTTGAAGGGCCATGAACCCAGCCTGCCAGCGAGCTGGCCAGAGGTCAAGTGGTCTGACCAGTTAGACGGATGCCAACTGCGCCTTCATCGCTTCGGCCAGCGCCATCGCGCCCGAAAGAGGCCGAATCATCACCATCAGTTCAGTGATCGCGCCCTGCTCGTCGGTTTGGATGAAGTCACAGCCCTCAACCTGCTTGTCGCCGACCCGGGCCTCGAACACCAGGGCGTGGTCCCGGGCGCCGGCGGTACCGATCTCACGCGTGTAACGGAAGTCTTCGAACACGACGATGACGGCTTCCAGAATCCGTCGCAGGGCTTCAACGCCGTGGTAGGGCTTGAACACTGCTGGGCTGCGGAAGACCACGTCGTCGCGCATCAGGGCCATGGCTGCGTCGAGATCACGCGCTTCGATCGCGCTACGGAACGGGTGCACCACTTGACCACCTCGATACTCAATTTGTTGAATAGGTGTCATTGATACTAAGCCGGACCGGGAGGAGCGTCTAGATGGCGTTGAGGCACGCGGTGCTCGCCGCCTTACTCGAGGGCGACGCTTCGGGTTATCAGCTGGCGAAGCGGTTCGACGTGTCGGTGGCCAACTTCTGGTCGGCGACGCCTCAGCAGCTGTATCGGGAGCTCGACCGCCTCGAGGCCGAGAAGCTCGTCCGGGCGCGACTCGTCCGCCAGCAACGGCGTCCCGACAAGAGGGTGTTCACCCTCACCGATCAGGGCCGCGCGGAGCTTCATCGGTTCACGGGTCTGCCGGCCAAGCCGGTGGCGATGCGCGATGAGCTTCTGGTCAAGCTGCAGGCCGTCGATGTCGGTGACGCCCATGCGGTGACCAAGGACCTGTTGGCACGGCTGGACCGTGCCCACGCAAAGCTCGCCCTCTACGATCGCCTGCTCGACGAGATGCTCGACGGCCGGGAAGCGGACGCCTTTGAACGCGGCTCGGAGCGGATTGGGCCTTATCTGACGTTGATGGGCGGGCGCATGTACGAGCAGACCAACATCCGCTGGTGTACCGCCGCGCTCGAGGTGCTCAGCAGTCGGCTTCGATCCGGAACGTCGCCGTGACGCTGTGATTGGGATTGTCGGCTAAGGCGCCGTCGGCCGAACCGGTGATCGTGTACTTGCCGTCGGCGCTGCCGGTCACGTCCGCCTTGCCGATGTTGTCAATCCAATAGGTCCCGGTGAAGCCCGCCATGTCGCGGAAGTCCACCGACCGCGCGGACAGTTTGTCCCCGGTGTCAATAACGGCGGTGAAACCCTTGTCCTTGCCGGGGGTTTCGATCGTCCAAGCCCACCCGGTTTGCGAACACACCACGTTGTGCGGGTTCCCGGTGTCCTTGCCGTCGATGGTCACCTTCGCAGTGGTACTGCCGAGAGCCGGCGGCTGCGAGGAGCAGCCGGCCAGTCCCGCGACGAGAACGGCCGCGGTCACCGCAATGTGTCGGGTCTCCATGGCGCCGACTCTATTGATGTTGGCGCGTGTGCACGTGCGTTTCAGCGCAGCGCGGCGGCCGTGGCCTCGTCAGCGGGCAGGAACGCCTCGATGCTCAGTTCGGCGGCGGTCAGGTCGAGTGCAGTGCCGAACGTGGTCACGGTGCTCAGGAACGTCAGCAGCTCTCCCTTCGGCCCGTACAGCTCGAGTGGCACCGCGACGCCGCCGAGATTGGCGGTTTCGTCGAAACCGCCCGGGTACGACTCGATTTCGGTCAACAAATCGGACAGCTCTGTCGAGCCGCTGACGGCCGCTTCGCGCCGCAATCGGTCGATCAGATGGTGGCGCCACTGCGCGAGGTTGCAGATGCGTGGTGCCATTCCGTCAGGGTGTACGGCGATGCGCAGCGCGTTCGGCCGCTCGAGGAGGTGCGGTGCCACCCCGTCGAGCAGTACCGCGGCGCCGGCATTGGCCTGAAGGATCTGCCATCCCCGGTCGACCACGACACACGGAAATGGGTTGTATGCGTTGAGAACCCGTTCGACGCCTTCGCGTACCGGGGCCATGTCGGGATCATCGAGGGAGCGTTCGCGGTACACCGGAGCCAACCCCGCAGCCATCAGCAGCTGATTCTGCTCGCGCAGCGGCACATCGAGGACGCCCGCCAGTCGCAACACCATCGCCCGGCTCGGTGTGGATCGCCCCGTCTCGATGAAACTCACATGGCGGGGGGAGACCTCCGCCTCGATCGCCAGATCAAGCTGAGACAGCCGGCGCCGCTGGCGCCACTCCCGCATCAGCAAACCGAATGGCGGGTTCTGTACAGGTGCTGCGGTGGTCACGCGCCCCAGTGTGGCGGAATGTTGGGGGCGAGACCACTACGCCTGAGGTAATTGTGCCCTTTACCCCCGAGGGGCACTGTTGAGTCATGGGCAAGCAAGCAATACCCCGGTGGCTGCGCTTCGTTCTGATTTCCGATCGCACCGGATCCGCCTGGTACGTCGGGACCGGGTTCTTTTTCGCACCGCTGCTCGCCGTGCTCTCGCCGTGGCCGGCGGTCACCGCGGTGCTCTGGATCGTCATCGGCCTCGCCGGGCTCTGGCTCGGCCTGCTCGGCATCGCGATGGCCGCTGGACTGGCGATGGTCCTACGATCCAACGCCGAGATTCCAGAGGATTACTGGCGTTCGATCATCGACTACCCGCATTAGCGAGCGCTGACTTCTGTGCACCTACCCGCGCTGAGCGCGGGAAACAACCCACAAGCGGTTATCCGCGAGCGCTGGCGCCGGTGTAGTCCACCTGCCAGTGCTTGATGCCGTTGAGCCAGCCGGACCGTAGCCGTTCGGGCTTGGAAATCGGGGTGATGTCCGGCATCTGATCTGCGATCGCGTTGAAGATCAGGTCGATCGTCATCCTGGCGAGATTGGCCCCGATGCAGTAGTGGGCACCCGTGCCGCCGAAACCGACGTGCGGGTTGGGATCTCGCAGAATGTTGAATGTGTACGGGTCCTCGAACACCTCTTCGTCGAAGTTGGCCGAGCGATAGAACATCACGACGCGCTCGCCCTTCTTGATCTTCACTCCCGACAGCTCGGTGTCCTCGAGCGCGGTGCGCTGGAACGACGTGACAGGCGTTGCCCAGCGGACGATTTCGTCGGCCGCGGTGGCCGGGCGTTCCTTCTTGAACAGCTCCCACTGATCGCGGAATTCGGTGAACGCCATCATGCCCTGGGTGATCGAGTTGCGCGTCGTCTCGTTACCCGCCACCGCCAGCAGGATGACGAAGAAGCCGAACTCGTCGTCGGAGAGCTTGTGGCCCTCGACGTCGGCCTGCACCAGCTTGGTCACCAGGTCGTCGCCGGGGTTCTTCGACCGTTCGGCGGCCATCTGCATCCCGTACATGATCAGCTCGATCGAGGCCGCCATCGGGTCGTTGGTGGAGAACTCCGGGTCCTGGTCGCCGACCATCTGATTCGACCAGTCGAACAGCTTCTTGCGGTCTTCCTGCGGCACGCCCATCAACCCCGCGATGGCCTGTAGCGGAAGTTCGCACGACACCTGCTCGACGAAATCCCCGGAGCCCTCGGCCGCGGCCGTCTTGACGATGTTCTGCGCGCGCTGGTCGAGCTCCGCACGCAGGCATTCGATGGCCCGAGGGGTGAACGCACGCGAGATGATCTTGCGCAGATGGGTGTGGTGGGGGGCGTCCTGGTTCAGCAGGACCACCTTTCCGCGCTCCAACGACTCGGGGTCGGCGTCCTCGCGGTACCGCGGCAAGGCGGTCTTCGCGTTACTGGAGAACACGTCGCTTCGGCGCGAGATCTCCTTGACGTCCTTGTGCTTGGTCACCACCCAGTAGCCGCCGTCGCGGAATGCGCCCACGCCGGCCGGTTGCTCGTTCCACCAGATCGGCGCGACCTTGCGCATATGCGCTAATTCGTCGACAGGTAGCCGTTCGGCGTAGATATCGGGGTCGGTGAAGTCGAATCCGGGCGGAAGGTTTGGAGTCGGCATCGATGCAATCCTCATATGACGTTGTCTAGTACCGATACGCCATTGCTACACCACTGATGGGGGCCGGTGCGGCGGGTTGCAGAAAGTCCTCGAAAGTCGGAAGTGAAACGTGTTCCGGCCCTCCTCCTTATATTGACCGCTTGGTCACAAGGGGCACAGGTGTAACAATTTTGCTGCCCAGACTGAAGCACCCAATAGCGCCGCGTGATCGCGGTAACCGAAAGGGGCATCGGTGACGATCGACATCGACAAGAAGGCACTGTCCGTGGTGGTTGGCGGGCTGGGGGTCGTGGCGGCATTGATATTCGCCTCGCCCGCCTCGGCCGATACGGTCATCCCACTACCGCCTCCCGCGCCTGCCGATCCGGTGGCTGCCGCTCCATTGGTCCCATTGCCGCCCCCCGCGCCGGCCGACCCGGCCGCTGCTGCCCCGGCCGCTGCCGCCCCGGCGCCGCAGGACACGACGGTCCAGGCCGCGGGCACCGATCCCGCGACGCCGCCGGACGGGGTACCCCACCTGCCGAGCCCCGAGAACCTGCCGCCCGGCACCACCGAGACTCCGGTCGACCCGGCTCAGCCCCGCCTGGGATATCTGCGTGACCTGTGGCATGCGGTGCAGACGCAGGAAGTCAGCGGCAAGGATGCGCTTCTGCTGCTGACGCAGCGGCCCATGAACGCGAATGCGGCGCCGCCGCCCGGCATGCCCGCGAATCCGACGCCGCCGATCCCGCTCGAGGCGGCGCCGACGCCTTAATTCGCGATGCTGTCGGGCAGCGCAGCCGGGCTACCCGATTCGGTGTCCAAGCAGACGTAGCGCGAGCTTCCCTCGGCGACCCGGATGTCACCGACAAACGCGTCGTAATGCACCTGGATCGTGCGCGTCGTGATTCGATCGAGCACGACTGCGACGCCTACCTCGTCGTCGCTGCGCACCGCCGCCAGGTAGCGGACGTGTACCTCCGCGACGGTCAGCCGTCGTGTCGGTCCGAGCGTCGCATCGAGTTGGCCGAATCGGTCACGGCAGCACTCGATGAATGCGGCTTCGAAGAACTCCAGATAGCGGGGATGGCCGAGCATGGTGCTGGCCGCACAGTCTTGCGGGCGTACGCGCTGGCAGTAGACGAATGGCGTTGGCGACGTATCCGTTTGTCGCACGGTCCCGGTCATTGGCCCGGCCCAACAGCCGATCTCTGCCAGGCGCGTCCGATGTCGCGCATCATCAGCGGGTACACAAGCGTGTGGCGGAACGGTGCGATCGCGGCCAGATAGGCATTTCCCAACGCCCCGTTCGGCCGTACGAGGATGGCCAGCTGCCCCCGATAGCCGCCGTGCTCGTCGGGAACCCAGCCGATGTGCATCAGGCCGTGCACGGTCTTGTTGGCGATCTCCAACGCCAGCTCGTCGGCCGTCACGTACAGCGGCGTGAACAAGTGGTCTTCGAAACCCGTTGGTGCTGAAGACAAATCGGCGGGCAGACGATCACGAAGTGTCGCGACGCGCCCGCCGAGGCCGGTTTGGGGTCGGTCCAGGCCCAGCAATCGACCGATGGACCACCGGATCGCGAACAGTCCGCGCACGACGAGGGATGTCTGCGACGGGTCGAACGACGACATGAGCTTCACCAGTTGCGGAAAGTCGTCCTGCCCGCCGGGCGTCGGCAACGCCCACACGTCCAGAAGCCGAAAATCGTTGGCGATCTCATGAATTCGCCACGGTTGCGTCGTGTGTGCGGTCGCGTTGAGTCGTCGTGAACCAAACATACAGAACTGTATGCTTGACGAGGAGATGTCGTCAAGACCACCGGCGGCGTTACGATCGCGATCACACTGTCCAGCACGTCATTGCAGCGAATGGGTGTGGTATGCCGTCTCGAGTCGTCCTGATCACCGGAACGTCATCCCCGCGGGGCATTGGTTATGCCACCGCTCGCCGCCTCGCGGCAGAAGGGCACACCGTGTATGCGACGGTGCGGAACGCGGCGACCGCCGAGAAACTCGCTGCGGATACCGGGAAGGGACGCATCGAGGTTCGACGTCTCGACCTGCTCGACCGACCTGCAATGCGGCCGCTGCTCGACGACATCGTCGAAGCGGAGGGCCGCCTCGACGTGCTTGTGAACAACGCCGGCTACGGGGTGATCGGCGGTGTCGAGCAGGTATCTCTCGATATGGCGCGGACTAGTTTCGAGACGAACGTGTGGGGAACGATGGCGTTGGTGCAGGAGGCGTTGCCGGTCATGCGTCAGCAGGGTCACGGTCATCTGGTACTCGTTTCGTCCTGTTTCGTGGCGGGCCTTCCGGTGATGGGAATGGGCTACTACCTGGCCGCCAAGGCCGCATTGGAGACGCTCTTCTACAGCGTCGCCGTGGAGGCCGCGCCGTTCGGTGTACGCGCCTCGTGCTTTCAGCCCGGCCCGGTGATGACGGAGCTCGAGCGAGTCTGGGGTGACCGCACGCCGGTGGGCGGCGACCCTCGACCCAACCTCACCGACGAGCTCTACGCGTGGGTGGCCGAGTCGGGACCGGCGCCGCAGGAGCCCGACGAGGCCGCGGCGGCGCTGGCCGACGTCATCGCCGCCGATGAACCGGCACCCGCAGTGCAGTCGGGGCCGGCGTCGCAGAAATATGCGGCAGGTGCATTGGCGGATCCCAGTCGTCGCGCCGAGTTCGCCGCGCTACTTGCCGGAGTCGCGGCCGCGCCACGGTGACAAGGAAGGAAACCGCCATGCTCAGCAACCGCCCTATCGCCACCCGGCTCCCGGTGCAGGACATGGAGCGAGCCAGGGCGTTCTACGCCGAGAAGCTCGGCCTGGAACCCAGCGAGGAGAGACCGGGCGGCCTTCTGTACCGGTGCCCGAACGGTGAGTTCGCGTTGTTCCAATCGGCGGGCGCCTCGCCTGGCACGTTCACCCAGATGGGATTCACTGTTCACGATATTGCTGCGACAGTGGCCGAATTACGCAGGCGTGGAGTGGTTTTCGAAGGGGTCGACGTGCCGGGCCTGAAAACCGTTGACGGCATCGCCGAAGTGGCCGGCAACTATCCCAGCAAGGGATCGGGCGAAATGGCCGCCTGGTTCCGCGACAGCGAAGGCAACATGCTGGGCATCGGCCAGCCGATTCCCTGAGTCAGGTGCTGCTGACCGCCACGGGCACCGCCTCGATACGCGCCGGGACATGCTTGTGCCACGGCGTGCCTGCGTAGGCGTCGCGCCAATCGGTGGACGTCAGCGAGTTCGGGGCAACACCGGGGACGTGGGCCAGGCCGTCGCCATCGGTGAAATCCAAGCCAAACCCATTGGGCAACGACGCGTGGCCCGGCATCATCACCTCGCTCACCTCGACACTGGCCTCGGCGCTTCCTGCAGCTGTGGTGATGCGCGCACGGCTGCCCTCGGTCAGGCCCAGGGCCTGCGCGTCCTCCACGCTGACGCGCAGCGCTCCTTCGGCGTCGCGTTTGCGCCAGGTGGGGTCGCGGAAGATGTCGTTGGCGGTGTACGCGCGGCGCTCACCGGCCGACAACACGATCGGGAACTCCGGTGTGGTGAGCGAGTGTTGGGCGGCGGCCAGCGCGCGGATCTCGGCGAGCATTTCCGGCATTTGTAGCGCGATCTTGTGATCGGCGTGGCTCACCAACTGCCAGTCGTCCTCGTATTCGTGCGCGGTGAACGTCACGGCCGAGCCGCTATTAAGGATCGCCTCGAACAGCGCGTTGCCGTCGGCATGACCCGCGCGACGAACGGCGTCGGGATACGTCATCGCTGCTTTCTGCGCGAGGCCCCACAACGCCGCAGCACCCTCGAGGCCGTCGGGGAGCGTGGGCCCGAGCGTTTCGTACAACACGAACGGCAGCACCTTGCCGAACATCGGATTGGTCCCGACGGCCGTCAGGAACGCCTCGGCGTACGCGGCGAGTCCGTCCTTGGCGGCCTCGCGCAGCGGTGTCAGTTCAGCGTCGTCGACCATACCGAGCGAGCGCATCAGCCGTGCCCAGATCTCGGGCTCGGGCAGCGTTCCCTCGAGCGGCTCCAACAGCCGGTGGCGCAGGTGAAATGTGTTGTGCGGGAACTCGAAATTGAAGAAGGTCGCTTCGGGCTTCTCGTACTGGCTGGCGGCGGGCAACACGTAGTGGGCCAGCCGAGCTGTCTCGGTCATCGCCACGTCGATGACGACCATCAGCTCCAGCGATTCGAACGCGGCACGGCACGCCGCGGAATCGGCAAGCGAATGCGCGGGATTGCTGCTCTCGACGATCATCGCCCGGAACCGGTCGGGGTGATCGGTCAAGATCTCTTGGGGCACAGCGTTGCTCGGGATCAATCCACCGATCACCGGAGCGCCGGTGACGGGGGTGCGTCCGACCGAGGGCTCATGGCGAAACAGCGGTCCGAACGACGAGTGCAGATGCTGCCCACCGCGTTTGGCGAAGCTGCCGGTCAGGATCCACAGCAGCTTGTTCAGGTACGAGCACAGGGTGCTGTTCGGGGCTTGCTGAATCCCGAGGTCTTCGAATACGGCAACACTGTCGGCGCCGCCGATCCGGCGTGCCGCGGTACGGATCAGCTCCTCGTCGACGCCGCACCGCAATGCGTAGTCGCCTACGGGCACGTTGTGAAGCACCTCGCGCACCGGCTCGGCATCGTTGACGTGTTCGGCCAGAAATGCTTCATTGCAAAGGTTTTCCTGAACAAGAACCGCGGCGAGCGCGGTTAGGCACCACGCGTCGGTTCCCGGCCGTACCCTCAGGTGAATGTCGGCCATCTTCGCGGTATCGGTGATCACCGGGTCGATGACGATCATGGAGCGTTCGGGGTCCTTCGCGATCTCGTTCAGGACGACACGCGCGCGAGGGAAACTTTGTGACATCCACGGGTTCTTGCCGACGAACACCGAGACTTCGGCGTGTTCGAACTCGCCGCGGGTGTGCCCGCCGTACAGATGCGCGTCCACCCACGCTTCGCCGGTCTTCTCCTGAGCCAAGGCATTTGACCGGTAGTGCGAGCCGAGCGCCTTGAGGAAGGCGCCGCTGTACGCGCCGCCGAGATGGTTGCCTTGACCGCCGCCGCCGTAATAGAAGATCTTGTCGCCGCCGTGCGCCTCGGTGATGCGTTTGAAACCCGCCGCGATCTCGGAAATGGCGGTGTCCCAGTCGATTTCCTCGTAGGAGCCGTCGGGCCGCCGTCGCATCGGCGAGGTGAGGCGGGACCGGTTGTTCTGATAGTGGTCAAGGCGGAAGGCTTTGTTGCACGTGTAGCCCTGTGAGGCCGGGTGGTCCTTGTCGCCTCGGATCTTGGCCAACTTGCGGCCGTCGAGCTGAACGACGATGCCGCAGTTGCATTCGCACAGGATGCATGCCGTCGGCTGCCATTGATCGGTCATCGGGTTTTCCTTTTCGACTCTTCGGCAGCCAGCAGCGCCCGCAGCTGGCCATGGACGACATCGAGAGGCTTGACGTCATGAGATGCGCGGGCGACGACGATCGCGCCCTCGATCGAGGCGGTCGTCAACATCGCCAGCTCGTCCGCACGCTCGGCGGACACACCGTCGGAGATCAGCCGCTGCGCGATGAGCTCGGTCCAGCGGCCGAAGGCTGCCGCAGCGCGCTCGATCACCGGCGCTTGTTTGCCGTCGTCGCCGGCTTCGACAGACACCGCGACGACGGGGCACCCGGCCCGGAAGTCGGTGTCGAGCAGCTGCTTGCGGTAATCGGCGACCAGCCGGTCGAGGGCCTCAAGGCCGCTGTTGGCCTTCGCAATTCGCCTGGCTATGTACTCGCCGGCGTAATCGATTGCCTCACAAAGTAATTGCGTGCGGCCGCCGGGGAAGTAGTGGTACGCAGAGCCGCGCGGCGCGCCGCTGTGTTCCAGTACGTCGGCGATGGCCGTCGGATGGGCGCCGCGCTCGCGGATCAGCAGGGCGGCGGAGATCACCATTCGCTCGCGGGGAGTGGCCACAGGCTTCACCTCCGTCTCGGCTATGTATGTCACCTTACATAACCGCCGCACGCGGCACCAGCCTGCATCGAAGCTGGGGACAGCTTCGCGTGGGCCCAGCCAGATCGCGATTCCGCCCGCATTTGCGATCTGCCAGTTGTCTCGGCGGTGTCAGGTTCCCAAAGCGACGACCCAAAGCACGAGGAAGGCCGCCATGAAGGTCAGGCAGAGCACATGGTCGCGGCAGATCGCGCGCGCCAGACGCGACTGCTCCGCCAGCGTGCCGGTGCGGTTGCCCAGCGCAACCGCATTCGGCAGGGTGCGCGTCAGCGCCAGCAGGATCGGAGCGCCGGCCAGCACGGCCGATGACGCAAGCAGCCAAACGGGATCATCGCCGCGAACAGCGCGAAACCCGAACGCCCCCAATAGAATTACCATCACCGCAGCGATGAGGTAGCTCATCGGGCGAGACGTGGTCGTCGCGCGGCGGTAGTAGTCCGCTATGGACGTCAGCACCGCTTCCGGTAGCTCATCGGCGCCGCGGTGGCGAAGAACCTGACTGTCGAAGATCAGGTCCATCCACAACACGGCGATCAGAAAGCCGCCGCAGGCGGCGCCGATCAGACGGAAGCCGCCTCGTTCAGCTCGTTGAGCGTGTTGGTGGCCTCCAGGTACTCCTGCACCCAGCGCTCGATGACTGCCGAGGTCTTCTCCACCTTGGTGAACTGACCCACGACCTGACCAATCGGGTTGAATGCCACGTCGACGCTCTCGTTGGGGTACTTGTGCGTGGCGGCGACGGCCATGCCGGACACCATGTACTGAAGCGGCATGCCCAGCGGCTTCGGGTTGTCCGGGTTCTCCCACGCCTCGGTCCAGTCGTTGCGCAGCATGCGCGCCGGCTTGCCGGTGAACGAGCGGCTGCGGACGGTGTCGCGGCTGGTGGCCTTGGCGTAAGCGGCGTGCTGGACGGGGGTGTGCTCGGACTCTTCGACCATCACCCACTGCGAGCCGGTCCACGCGCCCTGCGCACCGAGGGCCAGCGCCGCGGCGATCTGCTGGCCGCTGCCGATACCACCGGCGGCCAGGACGGGAACCGGCGCGACCTCCTTGACGACCTGCGGCCACAGCACGATCGAGCCGACCTCGCCGCAGTGCCCACCGGCCTCGCCGCCCTGGGCGATGATGATGTCCACGCCCGCGTCGGCGTGCTTGCGGGCCTGCGACGGCGAACCGCACAGCGCCGCGACCTTGCGACCCTCTGCGTGAATGTGCTTGATCATCTCCGCGGGCGGGGTGCCCAGCGCGTTGGCGATCAGCGTGACCTTCGGGTGTTTCAGTGCCACCTCGACCTGCGGGGTGGCCGTTGCCTCGGTCCAGCCGAGCAGCTGCAAGGCGTCGTCGTCGCTGTGGTCGACCGGCACGCCGTGGTCGGCGAGGATCTTCTTGGCGAATTCGATGTGCTCTTCCGGAACGAGCGCGTTGAGTTGCTTCTTGAGCACCTCGGGGGACAGGTCGGCGGAGTCCATGCCCTCGTACTTGTTCGGGATCACGATGTCGACGCCGTACGGGTGGTCGCCGATGTTCTCGTCGATCCACTTCAGCTCGATCTCGAGTTGTTCGGGGGTGAAGCCGACCGCACCAAGCACGCCGAAACCGCCGGCCTTACTCACGGCGACCACGACGTCGCGGCAATGGGTGAACGCGAAGATCGGGAACTCGATGTTGAGCTCGTCGCAGATGGGGGTATGCATGCCGGCTCCTCTGATGGCGCGAATCGCGAATTGAAACGTGTTCTAGTTTAGTACGCGATGCAAGCGTCGTGGCCAGTCGGGGTCGCTAAGGCGATTCAGTCAGTCCCGTCGCTGCGCGGCAGTACCAGCGGCCCGAAGCATCGCCGCGCCGTAGGTGGCCAGTTGTCGCAACGAGTCGCCCCTGCGCCGACGCGGGCCTGCCACGCTCAACACCGGCCAGCCCTGCTGAGCGGAGATCGCCGCAAGCCCCGGGCGCGGGTTGACTGGCCGGGGCTGGCCCACCAGAACCATCAGCGCGGCGTCCTCGTTGCCGTCGGCGTAGAAGTAACTCCGTTGCAGGTCAACGTCGTTGGTCTCACAGAACCGCTGCACCGCGGTGGCCTTCTGCTCACCCCAGATGACGGGCCTGCGGATCCGGCCGGTGAGCCGGCCGTCGGCGTCGACCTCGAAGTGGTTGCACAGCACATGATTGATCTCGAGAAACTTGGCGACGGGCTCGGCGTGGATGGTCAGGGCGGACGAGGCGAGCACCACGGTGTGGCCGCGCAGCTGGTGCGCCCGCACAATCTCGTGCATGTACGGAAAGACCCGAAAGGCGACGCGCTCGACAAACAGCCGTTCGCCGAGCTGGTCGAGTTCGGAAAGCGATTCGCCCCGCAGATAACCCGCTGCCCTGGTCATGAGGCGCTGGAACTGCATGCGGCCAAATCTGTAGCGCATCGATGCCTCGAGGACGCCCAGCATTTCGCCGATCCGTGCTTGCCGGCGCCGGATGCGATCGCTGGCGTGCGCTGACGCGGTGAAGCCGTCGACCAGCGTGCCGTCGAGGTCGAAAAACGCGCCGATCTGCGGCCCGGCCGCGCTCGCGGCGATCTCGGCGACCGGATCCGGTGGATTCGGCTGCGCGCTCATCTCACTCCCGTTTTTCGCGCTGCGGTGAGTTGTCATGCTACGTGTGGACGACATCGCCCTGCTGGTGCTGGGCACGCAGCGGTAGGCGGAAGTCGATACTTCATCGAGGTTGGTTTAATCTGACGCCACGAGCATCGGCTAAATCCAACGCCGGTAGTTTGTTCGTGGCAGGTTCAGCCCGCAGCCTCGCGAGCAGGAAAGTCGTGGTGTGTTGTATCAGCACAGTGCGACCTGACGGAAGGTTGAGCCTTGGATCCCCAATCGAAGACGGCGACTGAGAACACCGCCGCGCCGCCCGAGGCGACGACAGTCGACATCACCGAGAGATGGATCGACCGCGTCGTCGTGGTCTCTGCGACCGGAGTCGTCGACATGCTCACCGCACCACAACTCGACGCGGCCATCGAGGCGGCCCTGGAACAGAAGCCGGCCGCCCTTGTGGTCGATTTCACCAACGTCGACTTTCTGGCATCGGCCGGTATGGGCGTACTCGTCGCCGCCCATGATCGATCGGGTCCCGAGATTCGGTTCAGCGTCGTCGCCGACGGTCCCGCCACCAGCCGGCCCCTGAAGCTGGTCGGCATCGCCGACATCGTCGCGCTCTACGCCACACTCGACGAAGCGCTCGCCGCCCAAAGCGCGTAGGACGCTTCCCCTTCGGGTACACGCCTATTGCGATGATCCAGTCCTTGTCCTTAGCCGACGTCGCCAACGGCGAGCGGTTCGAGCGCATCGGCCTTCCTGCCGATGCCGGCGTTGCTGCCCATACGCGTCGGGAATTCGCAGATTGGCTGTCCCAGTTCTTTGACCTCGATCACACCCAACGCAGCGACGTGCTGTTGGCCATCAACGAGGCGCTGGCCAATGCCGCCGAATTCGCGTACCTCCTGATCGACCGGCCGGGAACCATGGATATGTACGCCGACTACGACCCGGCCAGCGAACGGCTGACCGTGCACGTCTCCGATCATGGGCTGTGGCGTATGCCGGTGGCGACGGCCGCATCACGAACACGTGGTCGCGGACTCCCATTGATGCGCGCGCTTTCCGACGACGTGGCGCTGGACACTTCCGCCGGCGGCACCAAGGTCCGTCTGCAGTGGAACGGCGTCGGGCGACGCTGACTAGTCGGTGTACAGGCCTTTACCCGTCACAAAGGGCAGGTCAAGCGTTGTCCTGATACCCGGCGGCGCCGCCACCACAGCGGGTATCGCATTCACGATCCGTCCGGCCGCCGCGACGATGGCCGCGTGGTTGTGGTCACCTTTGCGGCTGGTGGGGCAGATGTCGACCGTGTAGGACGGCTCGCCGACGATCTCGACCCGATACGAGCCGCCGGGTTGGGCCGGTTGCGCCCAGTCCGGCCGAAGGTCGCCGCGCAGGCGGGTGACGTGCTCGACCACCACGGCCGGCTTCCCGTCGACCATGCCCCTGATCTCGAAACGAAGCGCCGCGACGGTGCCCTTGGCGATATGCCCGGCCGCGATGTCGAAGTCCTCTGGGGCGGGCTCTTGTTCGAATGTCTCAGTGATGTCGTCGATCTCGATGCCGAGCCCGGCCGCCAGTTGCCGGATCGCCGTACCCCAGGCGATGCTCAGCACGCCGGGCTGGAACAGGATCGGCAGGTCGTCGAGCGGCTTGCCGAATCCCATCACATCGAACATCACCGTCGCGCCGTCGTAGGTGGCGTAGTCGGCGATCTCCATGGTGCGGACCTGCTCGATGCGCTGGCAGGTGCTCGCGAACGCGAACGGAATCAAGTCGGTGGCGAATCCCGGATCCACGCCGGTGATGAAGATGCTCGAATCACCTTGCCGGGCTGCATCTTCCACGCGGGCGATGTACTTGTCCGGCATCACCTGCCAGGGGTATTGCAAAACACCCGGAGCTGAGCCGACCACGTTGATGCCTGCGGTCAGGATGCGCATGCAGTCCGCCACCGCGTCGGGCAACCGGGTGTCGCCCATCGCGCAGTACACCGCGCAGTCGGGTTGGGTCGCGATGAGAGCGTCCAGGTCGTTGGTGGCAGCGATGCCCGTCGCCCCATCGAGGCCTGCGAGTTCGGCGGCGTCCTTGCCGACCTTCTCATCCGAGGACACCCATACGGCGGTCAGTTCGAACTGCGGGTTCTCGATGAGCTCGGTCAGCGCGAGGCGCCCGCAGTTGCCGGTGCCGATGAGCGCGACGCGGACCGCCATACTGCCACCCCTCTGATAACTGGAACAGGTTCTACTTGTAGCACGCGCGCAAGGTAGCCTGACCCGTCATGGGACGCGTGGACGGAAAAGTTGCACTGATCAGTGGTGGCGCCCGGGGAATGGGCGCCGCACATGCCCGGATGCTCGTAGCCGAGGGCGCCAAGGTCGTGATCGGCGACATCCTGGACGACGAAGGCAAAGCATTGGCCGATGAGATCGGCGACGCGGCACGCTATGTGCACCTCGACGTCACCCAGTTCGACCAATGGGAGACCGCGGTGGCGACCGCAATGCAGGAGTTCGGCACGCTGAACGTTCTGGTCAACAACGCGGGCATCGTCGCGCTGGGCCCGCTGAAGTCGCTCGACGTCGCCAAATGGCAAAACGTGCTCGACGTGAACCTGACCGGCACGATGCTGGGGATCAAGGCATCGGTGGAACCGATGACGGCCGCGGGTGGCGGGTCGATCATCAACGTGTCGTCCATCGAAGGCCTGCGCGGGGCGGCGTGGGTGCACAGCTATGTGGCGTCCAAGTGGGCGGTCCGCGGGCTGACCAAGTCGGCTGCGCTGGAGCTCGCGCACGCCAACATCCGGGTCAACTCGATCCATCCCGGCTTCATCCGCACGCCGATGACCAAGCACCTGCCCGAGGACATGGTCCAGGCGCCGCTGGGCCGCGCGGGAACGCCCGACGAGGTGGCGACATTCGTGCTGTTCCTAGCCAGCGACGAGTCCTCGTTCGCCACCGGCGCCGAGTTCGTGATGGACGGCGGGCTGGTGGCCGACGTTCCGCACAGGGCGCTGCCGGGCTGACCGAATTCCATTGCGCTGCTTGGCTGAGCCGCGATTGGGCACTCCAGGTACGGTGATCCGGTGGACGGGTCGCAGATGTCGGGTAAACGACGTCGGCACATCGTCTTAAGAATTTTGCTCTCCGTGGCGTTGCTCCTGCTGCTCTGCGCTGCGGACTTTCCTGACTTTGCGCGGCCAGGCCCACCGGCCGGCGAGATGGAATTGGCGCAGGGCTGGTCGCTGACGTCGGCCAAGGACGTCCACGCCGACGGCGCCGCGCTCTCCAGCCCGGATTACCGCTCGCCGGGTTGGCACGCCATTCCCCGCATGCCTGCAACGGTGCTGCAGACCCTTGAACAGGACGGCACGTACCCGAACCTCTACTACGGCACCAACCTGGCCGACGAAGTGCCGCAGGACCTTTACAAACAGGATTGGTGGTACCGCACCACCTTCACGGCGCCGGCCGGTCACACGACGTATGTGCTGGAGTTTCCGGGTATCAACTACCGTGCCGAGGTCTGGCTCAACGGGCACCTGGCGGCCGACAGCAGGCGGATCGTGGGCATGCACACCGCTCACGCGCTCGACGTGTCGCAGTGGGTCAAACAAGGAGAACCTAACGCGCTGGCGGTCAAGATCACCCCGGAGCGGACTCTGCAGGACGTCGACGGTGTCGAACTCGCCGACAGTTGGTATGACTGGATCAACTGGAAGTATTTGGGTTATCAAGGGCCGGACAAGAATCCGGCCAACGGCAATTCCTTTGTGCCCGATCGCAATGCGGGCATTTTCAAACCGGTCTACCTGAGGTTCGCGGGCACCGTCGCAATCGGCCCTTCGGCAGTCAACTCCGAACTTCCGCTTCCGCGAACGGATTCCGCGCGGCTCACGGTCTACACGACGTTGCGCAATTCATCACCCGAACAGGCACGGGGCGTCCTGCGTGCGACGATCACGCGACCGGGTAAGCCCCCCATTCAGGTCGAACAACCGGTCACGCTGGCGGCGGGCGAGGAACGGGAGGTGAGTTTCGATCCTGCCAATTTCGCGCTACTGGCGGTCGACAATCCCGACCTGTGGTGGCCGTACACGATGGGCCAGCCCAACCTCTACGACCTGCATTTGGAGTTCCGGCAGTTCAACGTCCCGACTGACACCAGCCATCTGCGGTTCGGGATCCGCTCGGTCCAGCAGTTCCGCGACACCGACCAGCAATTCCCTGAACTCGGTACGGGTGGAAGCTTCTATCTGAAGGTCAACGGCAAGGACTTCTTGGTTCGTGGCGCGACGTACACGCCGGACCTGCTCTACGCCAACGATTCAAGCCGCGACGCCGCGATCCTGGGCTACGCCAAGGATCTTGGCCTGAACATGCTCCGGCTGGAGGGCAAGTTCCCTGGCGACCACATCGTCGAGATGGCCGACGAACTCGGTATCCCGTTGATGTACGGCTGGATGTGCTGCAACCAATGGGAGAAGTGGTCGCAGTGGGATGACGAAGACAAGCAGGTGGCGCAGGACAGTCTGCGCTCACAGATCCTGATGCTTCGTCAGCACCCGTCGGCGTTCATCTGGGCCAACGGCAGCGACGGCCTGGCGCCACCGGCGGTGCTCAGCGAATACCACGGGATCCTCGAGGATCTGCATTGGCAGAACGCCACCGTCGACACCGTGTCGTCGCTCGCTCAGGACGCGACAGGTCAACGGCTTTGGGACGGCATCCAGATGGCGGGGCCGTACAGTTGGCGCCCGCCGAGCTACTGGTTTTCCGGGCGCTATGCCGCGACTCGCGGCGCCACTGCCGAACAAGGCGACAACGAGCACATCCCGCCTTTTGCAAGCCTGAAGCGGTTCATTCCGCCCGACAAACTCTGGCCGATCAGCGACGCGTGGTTCTTCCACGCCGGTTCTGACCCGAAAAACGCTGTGCTGACAAGCATCCGGCGCGCGGTCGATCGCCGCTATGGGCCGTCGGACGACGCTGAAGAGTTCGCGAACAAAGCGCAACTTGCACACTACGAATCGACTCGCGCCCAGTTCGAGGCGTTCGCCGCCAGCGGGTGGGACAACCACAAGATGACGATCTACTGGATGCTCAACAACCACTGGCCGTCGTTTTTCGGGCACCTGTTCGACTACTACCTGCGGCCGGGCGGCGCGTACTACGGAGCCAAGAAGGGCCTGCGGCCGCTGTCGGTCGTCTTCGATTCCTATGCGGCGGGCAAACACGACCAGGCCAACATCACCGTCGTCAACCAAACGCCCAGTGCCCAAACGGATTTGCAAGTGCGCGTTCGGGTGTATGACTTGCAGGGCCGGGTGCGTGACGACCGCACCGCGGGCGACCTCAGCGTGGCGTCCGGGGGAGCGGTGCAGGCGCTGACATTGCCGCGCCAGGCCGGCGACTCCAGCGTGTTCTTCGTGCGCTGCCAACTGCTCGACAAGACCGGCAAGGTGGTCACCGAGAACGTCTATTGGCAGTCACAACAGCCCGACGACGTCGGCGATCCGCGCAACGATTCCGCATTCGAGCTCAAGCAGGCCAGTTGGGCAGACATGACCGGGCTGAACCGCATGGCGCGGGTGCCGCTCGACGTGACGGCATCACGATCATCCAACCCCGGCGACAACCGCGTCACCATCCGACTGCACAACCCGTCGCGGCAGGTCGGCTTCTTCGAGCGAGCCGAACTCGTCTCCGCCCCGGACGCCGATGAGATCCTGCCGATCCAATACAGCGACAACTACGTCACGGTGTTCCCTGGCGAGACAGTCGAACTGCAGGGGCAGCCGTGGTCCGGTGCGTTCGCCAACTGGGTGCGGGTCACCGGATACAACACGCCACCAGTGACCGTGGCCATCAAGTAATTCGCCGAGTCAGTCGACTGCGGCGAAGTTGACCGTCGCGGTCGCGCCGACCTCATCGTCGTTACCGCGGTAGATGTCCACCTGCACGACGACGGACCGCTTACCTGTGCGCAGGATGCGGGCGACCGCGCGCGCCGGACCGACCTTGATGGGTCGCAGGTAACGGATGAACAGATCGGTCGTTGCGATTGCCATGCCGAAAGGCGTACTGCGCGAAGCCAATTGACCTGCGGTCACGTCCGCCATTGTCGCGATGAGTCCGCCTTGAAGGCCGCCCGCCGTGTTCACGGTTCGTTCGTCGACGGGCATCACCATCGTCACGGTGCCGTCGGGCGAGGGGACTTCGGTCAACTCGAGTTGCTCGAACAGCTCGCGGAGAGACTTCGGCGCCGTCATGGAGAACGACATTACCGGGCTGCCGTAGTGTCATAGCACGTGAGCGCACGCGCCGGCATCGTTGTCACAGGCACCGAGGTGTTGACCGGTCGAGTCCAGGACCGCAACGGCCCCTGGATCGCCGACCGGCTGCTCGAACTCGGGGTGGAACTCGCCCACATCACGATCTGCGGCGACCGTCCAGGCGACATCGAGGCGCAACTTCGGTTCCTGGCAGACGAAGGCGTCGACCTGATCGTCACGAGCGGCGGTCTCGGGCCGACGGCCGACGACATGACGGTGGCAACCGTTGCCCAATTCGCCGGACTCGACCTGGTGCTGGATCAAGCTCTCGAGGACCGCATCACCGACATCCTCAAGCGATTGATGGCGCGCTTCGACAACGTCGACATCGACGCGGTGCGGGCGGCCAACCGCAAGCAGGCGATGATCCCCACCGGGGCTCATGTCATCAGCCCGGTGGGCACGGCCCCCGGCGTCGTCGTGCCGGGCAAGCCGACGATCGTGGTGCTGCCCGGCCCGCCGCGCGAACTGCAACCGATGTGGCCGATCGCCGTTGAAACCGAGGCAGTGCAGCGCGCGATCGCAGGGCGCACCACGTATCGCCAAGAGATGGTGCGGATGTTCGGGCTGCCTGAGTCTGGACTCGCGGATACGTTGCGCGACGCCGAGCAGAACATCGACGGATTCGACCGGCTCGAGATCACCACGTGCCTGCGCCGCGGCGAGCTCGAGATCGTCACCCGTTACGAACCCGACGCCGCGAACACCTACGCCAAACTGATGGAGCTGCTGCGCGAGCGTCACGACCGGGAGATCTTCTCGGAAGACGGGTCCCGCGTCGACGACCAGATCGCGAAGCTGCTGAGCGGGCGCCGGATCGCGACCGCCGAATCCTGCACCGGCGGACTGCTGGCCGCGCGACTGACCGACCTGCCGGGTTCATCGGCATACGTCGCCGGCGGCGTCGTCGCGTACGCCAACGAGGCCAAAACCGAACTCTTGGACGTCGCTGCCGACCTCATCGCCGCTCACGGCGCGGTGTCCGAGCCGGTCGCCGAGGCGATGGCCGATGGTGCGCTGCACCGATTCGGCGCCGACACCGCCGTCGCGATCACCGGAATCGCCGGACCCGGAGGCGGCACAGATGACAAGCCGGTCGGCACGGTGTGCTTCACCGTGAAACTCGGCGACGGCGAGGTCGTCACCCGCACCCTCCGGTTGCCAGGCGATCGGTCCGACATCCGCGAACGGTCGACGACCGTCGCGATGCACATGTTGCGCCGCGCGCTCACCACACGACTTCGGCAGTAAGTTCGCCCTCGACGGGTCTGACACTTTTTTGGGTATCCATTTCGCGCCATGACCCCTGACCACGTTGCGCAGCGGCTCACACAGGTCGGCACCTACTTGATGGGGCCGGCCGACCTCAATGCCTGCCTCGGTATCGACGGCTCCGAGTGGACGCGGTTCGCGGCACATTGGGAGGACCTGGCGGCCGATCCCTACGCCGCCGAGCTCGGCACACGCCGGCTGCGCCGCTACGGGCATTTCCTGTTCAACCCGGCGGAGGGCGCCTTCACCCCGGCGTCACACACCGCGTTCATTCAGCCGGAGAACTCAAATCCGCTCTACGTCGGCAAGGATCGCCACTTCGAGCCGTTGACCGATGCCTTCGCCAAAGACCCACTGCTAGAACGGATCCTGACGCTGCTGGGCCGACTCGCCACGGCGCTCGACGACGCAACCAAGTGGAACGCGAAGGTGACACCGTTTCGCGTTCTCGCCTCCGCAGGCGACGACGGACAACCCACGCCCGAGGGCCTGCACCGCGACGGCGTCACGCTTGTCACCTCGCTGCTCGTCGGACGGCGCAACGCCCTCGGTGGCGAGAGTTCGGTGTTCGACATGGACGGCAACCGGCTGATGACCACCACGCTTACCGATCCGGGCACCCTGCTTCTCGGCGACGATCGGCGCACATTGCACGGTGTCTCCGCGATCCGCCCGATCGATCCGGCCCAGCCGGCTCAGCGAGACGTCCTGGTGATCACCTTCGCGCCGTAAGGGCGACCAGATCGTCGACGACACCGGTCAGCGACCCGTGCAACTCGGCGGAACGGCGCTGGCGTTCGGCACCGGTGCCGTGCGACGAGATACGGCGCAGGAACTCGGCGACGGTCTGCATGTCACCGTGGTCCTCGAGATGGGCGCCGACGTAGTCGACGAGCCGCGCTGCCTGTAGCGGAGCCGGAAGAACCTGCCCCGTCAACGCGTCCACACCGCAGCCGGCCCAGCCGTCCCTGGCGGCGCGCCAGTATGCGGCCCGTAACACCTCGCTGCTGGACTGCGGTCCTGGATCGCCCTCGGATGCCTTCGCCGCGGCGGTGGTCACCAGCGCCCGCAGCAGCACGGCCAGTGCGATCGCATCGTCGATGTCGGCGGTGACATCCATCGCGCGGACTTCCAGCGTCGGGACGTGCGGGTTGGGCCGGATGTCCCAGAACGGGGTTTGGGCGTCGAGCATCGCACCCGATTCTGCGATCGCCGCCGCGAGCTCCTCATGGTGGCGCAGGCTCGCGGCGTAGGGCGGCGGGCCTAGGCACGGAAATCGCGTTCGGATGACGGCACGCCAGCTCGCATACCCCGTGTCAAGCCCTTGGTGGAAGGGCGAATTCGCACTCATTGCCACCAGCAGCGGCAGCCACGGACGCAGATGGTTGCTCACCCTCACCGCGAGCTCGCGGTCCGGAAGATGGACGTGGATGTGCATCGAGCACACCGCGAAGTCGTCGAGCATGCCGCGGTACTGGGCCACACCGGCGCGGTAGCGCGGATGATCGCCGACCGGTGCGAACCCCGCTGCGCCCAGCACCGGCGTTCCCGACGCGCACAGTCGAAGCCCCTCCGCACACGCTGCGGTCGCGACGGACGCGCGCAGCCGCAGCAGTTCTGCGCGAAGCTGACCGGCCCCGCCACACGGCGGCGTCTTGACCTCGATCTGGTACTGAGTGAACTCGCCCGAGACCGAATCGCCCAGATCTGTGGCCGCCCGAGCGACGACGCGGGGACCCCCGGCTTGCGGCGTGCGCGTGTCCGGGTCGACGAGGAGATACTCCTCTTCCACCCCGATCGTCGGGGCAGTGCTCACGGTTCGACCGCGGACCGGAACGCCCGCTCGGCTTCGTCGCCATGCACCGCGAACACCACGCGCTGCAGCGAGCGGGGCTTGTGCTCGCGCACGGCGCCAACCATCAGGCGCGCCGCTTCGCCAAGCGGGAAGCCGCCGACGCCGGTTCCGAACGCCACCAAAGCCAGTGAGCGGCAGCCCAATTCGTCGGCCTTCGTCAGGGTGGACTGGGTGGCACGGACGATGATCTCCGCCGATGTCGGGCCGCCGAGCTCCATGGTCGCGGCATGTATGACGTAACGCGCCGGCATATCGCCCGCGGTCGTCTCGACCGCGTCTCCGAGTCCGATCGGGGCCTTCTCGTTCGACTCGCGTTGTACCTGCGGACCGCCGGCACGCGATATCGCGGCGGCCACCCCGCCGCCGTGCTTGAGCTGGGTATTGGCGGCGTTGGTGATCGCGTCGACATCGAGCTCGGTCACGTCGGCCGCAAGTACCTCTAACTCGATCACCGCTGTATCGTCTCGCACCGAACCCGGGCAACACAGGAGGAACGGCAATGACTGCAACCATCGAGCGCGAAGAGCTGTCGGAGGTCGCTGTCCAGGCCGGCTGGGCCCGCAGAGACGCAGACCGCACCGACTACTACACGCGTTCTCCGGTGCGCGTCCACGTCGTGTGGCAGGGGACGAGTGCGATCAGCGGCGGCGCGCTGTACCACGACGACGTTCTGATGGCCTACACGCGGGATCTGGCCACGGTCCAGGGCTGGCTCAAGCGCTGATCAGGAGAGCGCGGACTTGGCTTCGGCCAGATTGTCCGCCCCGAGCACCAGACGGGTATTGGTCGCCAGATAGGCCGTGGTGAGGTTGACCTTCGCGGCGCCGAGCTTGCGAGCGACCTCACCGAGCACGCCGGGCCGGTCTTCGATGTCGAGCACGATGACTTCCTGTTCGGCGGCGATCTTGATTCCGGCCGCCTCCAGGGCTTCGAACGCCGGGGTCGCATCCTGCACGAGGATGTGAACCTCGGCTTGTCCTCCGCCTGTGCTCAGAGCGCACAGCCCGGCGATGTTGGCGCCCGCGTTGCCAAGCACGTCGCCCACCCTCGCGAGTTCGCCGGGTTGGTCATCGAGATAGAGCGTCAGATCAGTGGCCATGACGAGCGCTCCTTCCGTGCACTTCAACCGTATCCGCTGAGCACGAAATTCGGATGCGCTCGGCGGACGCTTTGTGGCACCGTCGATTCCTGTGCTCGCTTCTGACACACCGACTTCTGTAGAGATCCGATCCGCCACCGACACCGACTGGTCGGCGATATCGCTGTTGGATGCCACCAGCTTCGGCGTGTTCGGTCACCCGGAGTCGCTGGACGCGTGGCGCTCACTGATACCAGGCGACGGCTCCGTGGTCGCATGTGACCGCGACGACGTCGTCGGTATGGCCCACTACCTCGACCTGCGAATGACCGTCCCTGGCGGGGCGGTGCTGCCGGTCGCGGGAGTCACGCTCGTCGCCGTGGCGCCGACGCATCGCCGCCGCGGCCTTCTGCGCGCGATGTACACCGAGCTACACGACCGCATCGCCACCGCGGGATATCCGATCGCGGGCCTGACCGCCAGCGAAGGCGGAATCTACGGCCGATTCGGCTACGGGCCGGCGACCATCGAGCAGGCCCTCACCGTCGATCGCCGCTTCGCCCGCTTCCGCGACGACGCCCCCGACCCCCGCGGGGTCCGGATCGTCAACCCGGCCGACCACCGTGACGATCTGGAGGAGATCTACGAGCGCTGGCGTGTGAACACACCGGGCGGACTTGTCCGGCCGCAAGGGTTGTGGGACGAGTTGCTTGCTGACCGTGAGCGGGACCGCCGCGGCGGCACCCAATGGTTCGCGCTCCTGCATCCCGACGGCTATGCCATGTACCGGGTCTTCGGCGACGACCCCATGTTCGTGCGTGTCGGTGAGTTCACGGCGGTCACGACCGACGCACACGTCGCGTTGTGCCGTGCGCTGCTTGGTCTCGACCTCATGGAGAAGGTCGTCTTCCGTTCACACCCCGCCGACCCGCTGCCGTATCTGCTGGCCGACCCACGCGTGGCCCGTCTCACCCACCAGGAGGACGACCTGTGGCTGCGGATCATGGACATCCCCACCGCGCTCGAGGCGCGCAGCTACCAGGCGGAGCTGTCCACGGTCATCGAGATCACGGACCGATTCCGAAGCGACGGCGGGCGATTCGTCCTGCAGATCAGCGACGGCAAGGCGCGCTGCACACATACCGATGCGCCGGCAGAAGTGCAGATGGACCTCGACGTGCTCGGCAGCCTATACCTCGGTGCACATCGCGCATCGGCATTTGCAGCGGCAAATCGGTTGCGCAGCAACGACTCCGGATTGATCCACCGGTTGGACGCAGCGTTCGTCAGCGACGTGCCCGCGCAACTCGGCTTCGGCTTCTGACGTTCACCGCCGCTCGTGGCGGTCCCACACCTCGAGCATCGTGCAGAGGATCTCCTCGGCGCGCCCGAGCCCGGCGAGGTGGCTTTCGCCGGGTAAGTGGTACAGCTGGGCGTCGGGCAGCTTGGCGACGACGTGCTCCCCGTGCGCGAACGGGACGATGTGGTCGCGGTCGCCGTGCCACCAATGCACCGGCACCTTGACTTCATCGAGCCGGAAACCCCAGTCGCGGGCAAACACGATGATGTCCGCGAACGGCGCTGCGAGTTGTTTGCGGCTGCCGTTGAGGAGGTCGTCGAGGAACATCGCCTTGAATTCGGGTCGGGCCAGCATGCGACGGTCCGCTTCGGGCGACATGCGGCCGTACAGGTCCAGCGCCGGCGAGGCGATGGGCCGTGCCAGCCGAACCAGAGCGCTCGCCGCCAATCTGACGGGCCCGCCGGCTACTTCCAGCAGCGGCGCAACGAATATGCCTAGGGCCATCGCGCCGCCGCTGATCGCATCCGGCCCTCGTGCGGGAGCCACACCGCCGAGCACGCCGACCGCCACCACCCGATCGGGCATCGCCGCCGCGCACGCCAGCGTGTAGGGTCCGCCGCCGGAGAGCCCGATGACCTCGAACTTGTCGATTCCGAGGGTGTCGGCGATCGTCCGTAGATCGTCGGCGAACGCGACGACGGTGTCGTATTGATACGGCGTGGACGAGCCGATGCCCGGGCGGTCGATGCCGATCAGCCGGATCCGCTGCTGCTCGGCGTAGACCCGGGCCTCCATCGGAATCTGCCTGCGGGCCCCTGGCGTGCCGTGCAGCCAGAAGACGGCGCGGCCTTGCGGATCTCCGAATTCGGCGAAGCCGATCTGACGGTCATCGCCGACGGCGATGTTGCCTTCCAACTTCGGACGGGCGATTGCGACAGGCATGCCCCGAGTGTCTCACGCGTCCCGCGGGCGGTTAGCCAGCCCGGTGAAACAGGTACGACCCCACAGTGGTGAGCCTGTCGTCGACACCCTCGTCGTGCATCAGCACCCGGACGCCGACCGCACCGTCCGCGCCGTGCATCGGCTCGGCCTCGACGCGGAACGGACCCGCCTTGCCGCGCGCGACGAACATCACCTGTGACGAAACACCTTGAAGGAGTTCGGTTCCCGCGAGTTCGGTGGCCGCGTCGATGGCGGCGGTTTCAAGGATGACGAACTGCGGTCCGATGTGCAGCGCCGCGTCTGGCGAGGCGACCTCGACCGTGAGTTCCGGCAGCGTCCAGTGACCATCTGCCCGGCGGTGCCCGCCGAACACTTGCCAGAGCGGGGGCAGGTCGGGGGAGTCGACCACCTCGAGTGGGTTCGCGTCCATCTTTTCGAGCCCGTGGGGAGGAGTGCCGATGCTGATGCCCTGGCCCTGGATCAACGCCAGCACGCGGCCCGGATTGTCGGCGTCGACGATCTTCGATCGGCTGTAGCCCATCTGCCTGCCGCGCTTGAGATCCTCGGACCGCATCTCGATGCGGCGCACGTCGCGAGCGGGGTCGAGGATCTGGCACGAGTGGATGACGGGATTCGGCACCGCCTCAAGATCGGACATGTGGCCGCCCTCGGGCGCCGCGATACTCAGCACGGCGAGCAGCAGCCCGCCGGTCGGGTTGCGCATGTCGCGCCGGATGGTGACCGTGTTGTCCTCGGGTCCAAGGTCCATCGAGGCGTAACTACGGCCGATGTAGCGATAGCTCAGCAGTCCGCCCCAGCGGCGGCGAAGCTCGGCGGCGTAGGCCTCGGGTGAATCAGTCAGGTCCCGAATGTCGCGCAGCATGTAGCGACATTACATAACCGGCCGCCGATGTAACCACGGCATCGCCGTTTCGAGTTGAGCGGCCAGCTGCAGCAGGATCGTCTCGTCGGGCGCCATGAGCTGCACACCGATCGGAAGGCCGTCGGAGGTGGTGCCCAGCGGCAGCGAGATCGCCGCCCAGCCGGTCACATTCCCCAGAGATGTCCATCCCGTCGTCGCGAACTCGACGTCGAAGAACGCGCGGGTGGTGCCTCGTGGTTGGTCCAACAGCGCGTACGGCGGCGGCGGAGTCAACAGTGTCGGCACGAGCAACACATCGTGTGCACCCATTCCGGCGACGAAGCGGCGCGTCTGCGCGTGTACGGCGGCGATGGCGTTCGCGTACGCGACGCCGGTGGTGGTGAAGCCTTCGCGCACCATCACCCATGTGCTCGCCTCGAATTCGTCCTCATGTGGTTCGCGGCCGAGATGAGCGGTGGCCAAGGCGTGAAGCTGTGCGTTGCTGACGGTGTGCAGGACGGCGATGGCATCTGCGACGGCGTCGGGATCGATCACCGGCGCACCGGGCTCGACGTGGTGGCCAAGGGTCTCGAGCAGTCGGCCCGTCGCCTCGACGGCGGCGACTACCCCGGGATCTGTCGGCGGACCGGGAAACGGCGACGCCGTCGCGATCAGGATGCGCTGCGCGGCCGGTGATTGCGTAATTGCCTGCAGGAAGGGCGCATTCGGCAGCGGTGCGGTGTACGGATCGCCGGGCGCCGAGCCGGTCACGACGTCGAGCAGTGCGGCGCTGTCGCGGACGGTGCGGGTCAGGGCATGCTCGTTGACCAGTCCTTCGAGCCCGTGTCCGCCACCGGGTGCGAAGGAGGTGCGGCCGCGGCGGGGCTTGAGGCCGACCAGTCCGCAGCACGACGCAGGAACGCGGATGGAGCCGGTGCCGTCGCCGCCGGATGCCGCCGGGACGACGCCTGCGGCCACTGCCGCCGCGGAACCGCCGCTGGACCCGCCGGGCGTGATCGACGGCGACCAGGGGTTGACGGTCGGCCCGAACAACGACGGCTCCGTCGTACAGTGGTTGCCCCACTCGGGCGTGTTCGTCTTGCCGAAGACGACCAGCCCGGCGGCGAGGTAGCGCTCGACGATCCAGGTCGACTCGGTGGCGACATGCGTGCGCAGGGCGCGCGACCCCATCGCCTCCGGCGCGCCGGCGAGCGATGCGCCAAGGTCCTTGAGTAGGAACGGAATTCCCGCTAGGGGGCCGGCATCGCCATCGCGCAGTTCGCCGGATGCGTCGAGAGCGTTGGCTTGTTCGCGTCCGCGGTCGAACAGGTCGGTGATGACGGCGTTCAGGTGACGCGCCGCCTCCAGCCGCATGAGGGCGGCCTCAAGGAGTTCGGTCGCGGACAGCTCGCCGGACGCGACCAACCCAGCTTGCGCAATTGCGTCGAGTTCGGCGAGTTCGAAGGCTTGACGTGAGTCCATTGGGACGGATCATTCAGCGCCTCAGCACGGTCGGCAACTCGACTGCGGCGCTTCTGGAATCCGACCGTCACAATGCGGTGGTGATCAATCGTCGCTCGTTCACCGCTGCAGTTGCGTTCGGAGGTGCGGCCGCCGCCCTCGGGGTTGGATCCGCTCGGGCCACGGCCCCGCCGCCGGAGTTGCCGCAGGCGCGCAATGTGGTGTTGGTGCACGGCGCCTACGCCGACGGCTCCTGCTGGTCCGATGTCATCCCGTTGTTGCAGGCGCGTGGGCTCAACGTCGCGTCGGTGCAGAACCCGTTGCGCACCCTGGACGAAGACTGTGACTATGCCCGCCGCACCCTCGCCCTGATGGCCGGTCCGACAGTCCTTGTGGCACATTCCTATTCGGGCATGATCGCCACCGAAGTCGGTGTCGACCCGAAGGTCACCGCGTTGGTGTACATCGCAGCCCGAGCGCCCGACGCCGGTGAGGATTACACGGCGCTGGCCGCGCAGTATCCGACGCCGCCGGCGAGCGCGGGCCTGATCAAGGGGCCAGACGGCTATGCCCAACTCAGTGAGGAAGCGTTCTTGAACGATTTCGCGCAGGACGTCGACCCGGTCCGCGCCAAGGCGTTATATGCGGTGCAGGGTCGGATCTCCGGCGAACTGTTCACGGGCCGACCCACGCAGGCGGCTTGGCGGGACAAGCCGACCTTCTACGCCGTCTCCAAGGACGACCGCACCATCAATCCCGACCTCGAGCGGTTCATGGCCGGCCGGATGAACGCCAAGACCATCGAACTGGATGCAAGCCACCTATCGATCGTGTCGAAAGCCCCCGACGTCGCGAACCTCATCTTGGAGGCCGCCGGAATCTGAGCCGCGATGTCTTTTCGCGTGCCGCCGAGACGTCACCGTGCGGCTCCAGGAGCGCATCGGCGAGGACGGGCCCATGTCGTCAGATAAAGCGCCGGGGTGTTCGACCCATCTCGTAGCCGGCCGGAAATGACTTCTCGATCACCCGCAGCTGATCGTTGGCCTTCGATTCCAGTTCGAGGACCACGCATCCCTCGCCGAGAACCTTGGACTCCAAGACGATGTAGTGCTGGCCGCCACCATTGACGTCGGTGACGTGTTCCCCCGAACGCAGCGCCTCGACCGGCACAAGCTCGGAGGCCTTCGTATGGTGTGTCTCCACCCTCGCCACGGTAGGCGAATACGCCCGGTGCGGGGCCGCTTTCGGGCGACGACACACCGGTCAGCCAACGGCCGCTGCGTAACCGACGCCTCCGAAGAAAATCGCGACCGCGCACAGCGCGAAAGTGCCCACCGCGAACGGCCATCCGGGTTTGCGCCGATACAGCTGGATGATCGTCAGCGCCAATCCGACGACCCCGATGCCGAACGCGATGATCAGTGCCAGCCCTACTGCGTTGACCGCTCCGTCCACGCTGCAGCTTTCCGGCGGGCAGTAGTCCAGGAACGCCAGCGAGAACAGCCCCATCGCGGCCGCGACCACCCCGAGCGCCACTGTCAGAATCAGGACGCCGATCGAGATCAGCAGATCCGCGGTGGCTATGGCCGGCTTCGGGGCGCGCGGCGGGGGATAGCTGGGATAACCCATGGCAAGCGATGCTATCGGCAACTCTTTGGCGTTTTTGGGCCGATTGGCTCACGCATAGACCATCATCGGTGCCATCAGCTCTTGCGGGGGGATGAGCACAGAGCGGGCACACGCACCTTTGGGGGTATCGATGCGCAGCACTATGCAGGATTTCCCGCTGACGGTGACGGGCATACTGCGGCACGGCACCGGCTGGAATTCGAATCGGAAAGTCATCACCGCGAACACCGGCGGATATCGCGAAATCAGCTTCGGTGAGCTCGGCACCCGGGTGGCACAGTTGGCCCACGCGCTGCGCCAGATCGGCGTGACCGACGGCGACCGCGTCGCAACGTTCATGTGGAACAACCAAGAACATCTGGAGGCCTACTTCGCCGCCCCGTGTATGGGAGCGGTGCTGCACACGTTGAATATCCGGCTCGCGGGTGAGCAGATCGCGTTCATCGCCAACCAGGCGCAGGACCGCGTTGTCTTGGTCGACATGTCGCTGGCGCCGCTGCTCGGCGGCGTAGTGGGGCAGATGGAGTCGGTGCAAACGGTCGTGGCCGTCGGAGACGGCGATCTGGAGCCGTTGACGGTCTCGGGCAAGACGGTGATTCGCTACGAGGAGCTTCTCGATGGCAAGCCGATCGAGTACGACTGGCCCGACTTGGACGAAACCAGCGCAGCGGCAATGTGTTACACGAGTGGAACGACCGGACACCCGAAAGGTGTCGTCTACAGTCACCGCTCGAACTACTTGCACTCGATGTCGGTCTGTGCGGCGAACGGACTCGGCATCGCCGACGGCGACCGGGTGCTGCCGATCGTGCCGATGTTTCACGCCAACGCCTGGGGCCAGCCGTATGCGGCGGTCATGGCGGGTGCCGACCTGCTGTTGCCCGACCGGTTCCTGCAAGCTGCCCCGCTGGTGGACATGATCGAACAGCACCGGCCCACTATTTCCGCCGCGGTGCCGACGATCTGGAACGACGTGCTGCAGTACCTGCACGCCAATCCCGGACGCGACATCTCGTCGCTGCGCCTGGTGGCGTGCGGCGGTTCGGCGGTGCCTCTGGGCATGATGAAGGAGTACGAGCAAACGTACGGCGTGCACATCCGCCAAGGCTGGGGGATGACCGAGACGTCACCACTGGCCGCTCTCGCGGCGCCGCCGCCGGAAGTCAGCGGCGAGGACCACTGGACGTTGCGCAGCACCGCGGGGCGGGTGCTGTGCGGTGTCGATGTCCGCATCGTCGACGATGCAGGCGGTGTGCTCCCTTGCGACGGTAAAGCGGTGGGGGAGATCGAGATTCGCGGACCATGGATCACCGGCTCCTACTACCAGAACGCAGATCCGTCGAAGTTCGACGACGGGTGGTTGAGGACGGGTGACGTCGGCCGGATCGATCCGCAGGGTTTCATCACGCTTACCGACCGTGCCAAGGATGTCATCAAGTCCGGTGGCGAGTGGATTTCGTCGGTCGAGCTGGAGCTCTGCATCATGGAACACCCGGCTGTGTTGGAGGCGGCGGTGGTCGCGGTACCAGACGACCGGTGGCAGGAGCGTCCGTTGGCGGCGGTGGTGTTGAAGAAGGACGAGTCGACGACGGCGGCGGAGTTGCGAAAGCACCTGTGCGACAAGGTTGCCCACTTCTGGTTGCCCGAGCGGTGGACTTTCATCGATGAGGTGCCGAAGACGAGCGTCGGCAAATTCGACAAGAAGTTGATCCGTTCCCGTTATGCCGACGGCGAGTACGACGTCATCGCGTGTCGGGACTGAGGACGCCTACTCGTCGGAATACGTTAGCGGTCTGCGGTCAGCGCCCACCGAATACCGCCGACCAGTACACGGCCAGTCGCCCGGATGACGGTTGCCTCAATTGGCGGAAAGTACGGCAGCAGCAACGGCATTCGCGCCCAGCCGGGCAGCATTGCCACCGAGGTGGCCGCCAAAACACCGTATGGAGCCCTGGCGACGATCGGCAGCGGGGGAGTCAACAGAAGGAAGCGCGCGGCGTCCCTGGCGGCTGGCGTGCCGGACAGCTCCGGCCGGTAAGCCTCGATTCGGTCGGCCAGTTCCCGCTCGGTCCGCGGCGGGTCGGGCACGCCGAGGGCGGCCGCGACGCGCGCGGTGTCGGCCACATAACCGTCACGGCCCGTCTGATCGAGTGGCGCGGCACCGTAGAGCTGGTGAGCCATCAGGAAACTGTCCACCTCGGCAATGTGGACCCACTCGAGCAGGTGGGGGTCTGACGCGTCATATGGCCTGCCGTCCGGGGCGACTCCCCGCACTCGCCTGTGGATTCCCCGGACGCGATCGACCGCGCGCTGCGCATCGTCGGCCGGACCAAACGTCGTGACCGCGAGAAACGTGCTGGTGCGCTGCAGCCGGCCCCAGGGATCGCCGCGATAGTCGGAGTGTCCCGCGACTCCGGCCATCGCCAGCGGATGCAGAGACTGCAGCAGCAGGGCGCGCAGGCCGCCGACGAACATCGAGGCGTCCCCGTGTACCCGTCGGATTGGTCGGTCTTCGTCGAACCACCGCGGGCCAGGTGTGTGGTGGATGCGCGCCCGGTTGGCAGGACCCTCCGGTCCGGCAACCATGCCGAACAGGCTGCGGCCCAGGTTCTTGCGCACGGACCCGAAATCGGGCAACACCGTCATGGTGTCGACGGTACGCGCCGGCGAGGGGCCGAGCCAGACCATCGGCTTTACCGTTGCCGCTACGGTAACTATCGAGCTGGAGGTGGTCGTGACCGGGCCTGTTGGGGCCGCTGGATGTCCCCCGTTATTGGGCTCGCGCACTCGCGGACGAGATTGATCGCCTGTTTTGCTGTCGTTCGGAGCGTCAATTATTACGGTGGTTGCACGGGACGAGAACGAATAGGCGGTAGGGGCCATGCGTGAACGCGTTCTGAACACACTTGCCGTGGCAGTTGTGGCGATCCCTGCCGCGGCGCTGAGTATCGGCATAGAGCCGGCCGCAGCAGGCGGGCCGAACGACGGCGGCGGAACGCTCCTTCCATTCGCACAGATGTATCGACGCTGTGATTTCAGCACCAACACCCACTCAGGCCCGTCAGGCAACGCGAGGCCGACGGCCGTCCTGCGCACCACCTCCAGCGAGGTCGTCGCTGATGTGCAGATCGCGACCGCCGTCCCCGGCACGCACTACGACGTCCGATTGATCGAGATGCCGCGACCGTCGTCCACGCCATGTGGTGCCGGTGATCCGGGTGTCGCGGTGGCGGCGCTGGACACGGACGAAGCGGGTGCGGGCGCGACGACCGTGCGCGGGCCCATCGCACCGGGCGCGACAGGGGTGTGGTTGTTCATCAGCCGGCCCGGCGAGTTTTCGCAGACGCCGGCGGAGTTCTACACCACCGATTACGTGGTGAAGATCTAGCTGAGCGGCTCGCGATACTCGATCGTCGGTTCATGTTTGATGACCCGCTCGCCAGAGGTCACCAGCAGTTCGGTCGGCGATAGCGCGTATGTGACGGCGGAGTTTTCAGCTACAAAGCCGTGCGTGGGTGTCGCGCGCGCCGTGGTCGTCAGTACTGCATCGTCGCTGAGCCGGACGCCCCGGTAGCCGTAGTGTCCACTCTGATCGGAACAGATCACCACAAGTGACCCCGCTGTCCTGGCGATCGCGACGGCGGTCTGCGTCGCTTCACAGCGAGCGCTCGAGTCGACGTAACCCTTGTCATCGACGGCGAACGGCGCCGCCGCGTGGAGCGGCGGGCTGATCGGGTCCGCAGCGTGCCCGGGTTGAGTCGGGGCAGCGGTCGCCCGCGGCGGCGGCAAGGGCTCAGCCACGGGAACCGGGTGCGCGGTAGCCCATTTCACCCACACACCGGTGAGAAGCACCAACGCGGCGAGCATTGCCGCTGCTGCGCTGGCGGCGAGGCGCCGAGTGTCGCGGGGAGGAGGCTGCTTGCGATGTCGGCCGCGAGGTCGGGAAGTTTGTGACACGTACCCCGTGTTCGTGACCAAGGTCGCTCCCGTCATGCAGCTTCGCGCACTAACAATTTGAAATATTCTGCACGAATCGTTTGGCGTAGAAACCGCTCCATTGGCAATGGGCCATACAGAGCCGTCAATGCGGAATCGTGTTGAGCGCCTGCGGAATTTGCTAGCAACCTGTGGCCCAGTTGCGGTGGTGCCTTTGTCGCGCCTCGGTTCGGCTGTTGCCACTGCGGTTTACCGTGAAGGCATGACCGTCTACGCCATCGCCCAGCTGAAGTTCACCGATCGCGCGGCTTACAACCGCTACCAGGCGGCGTTCATGGAGATCTTCCAACGATATTCCGGAACGGTACTGGCGGCCGACGAGTCGCCACGAGTAGTGGAGGGTACGTGGGATCGGGACAAGGTTGTGCTGATGTCGTTTCCCGATGAGGCGGCGTTCAGCGAATGGGCCGATTCGCCTGAATACCAACGAATTTCACAGGACCGCAGGGCGGGCGCGGACACAGTGGTGGTGCTGGCGCACGGGCTGTCCTGACGGCGGCGTCAGGCTGGCACCACAACGGATAACTCGTCGCCGCGACGCTCCACTCTCATTCCGGCCCGGCGGGCGACCGTTGCAACGGCGGCGGCATCGTCAGGCTCGGACTTCGTCGTGGCCAATGCACGGGCCAGCCGGCCTTTATGGGCCTTGTTGAAATGACTCACCACTGTGCGCCGGCCGTCGGGATACTCGGCGAGCACGTCGACCTTGACCGCGCCGGGTAGCTTTCCGAGCGCTGCATAGGATCCCGACCGCAAGTCGACCACCAACTCGTGTGTCGCGAGGTCGGCGAGCACCGGTTCAAGTAGCGGTCGCCATCGCGCCGCCAGCGTGGGTCGCCCGGGAAGCTTCGACGTCGCAGAGAGTCGGTAGGCGGGCACCTCATCGTTCGCGCGCAACAGCCCGAACAGTGCGGAACCGACAGCTAGCCGCTCGCGAGCGCGGACGGCCGCAGCACCGCGCAGGGATCCGACGTCGAGGGCTTCGTACAACACCCCGGTGTATCGGTTGATGGCGGGTTGCGTCGGAGCGCTGCGCAGCGCGGCGTTGCGCTCGATCTCAGCGTCTTGCGATGCGGAGATGCCCAGTGCCCGGCGACACGACGTCGTGTCCGCGGTCAGTTCGACCAGCTCGTCAACCAGAGTTTCGCGCAATGGCCCCAGTGTGGGGAAGCTCAGTGCCTCCATGCGCAGGGGAGGCCCGTCGCCACCGACTCGCTTGGTCTCGGAGGGCGGAAGCAGCACGATCACGTCGCAGACGCTAACTCGTGCGGGCTGTGCCCTCGTGTCAGGCCGGTACGCCCATATCCGGCGCGGGCGGCGGAGCCATCGGATCCTCGGGAGCCGGGAGCGGCTCAGGGGCCGGCGGTGGGGCCATCAGCGGATCAGGAGCCGGCGCGAATTCAGGCGCGGGAGCAGGTGCCAGCTCAGGCGGCGGAGGCGGCAGGAGTTCGGGAGCCGGGGCTTCACCGGACATCAGGACAACGGGGGCCGCGTCCGAGTCAGGCGCGACGGCCTCGTCGGCCGGCATCGGCAAGAACATGTGGTGGGTGAACTGCCTTTGGTAGGCACCGCCGCCGCCGATCCGCACGCCGCCGCCTTCGCCCGAGGACACCGGAGTGCCGTCAGGCAACGTGGCGGCGGTATGACCGCCGTTCCAGCCGACGTTGAGGGCGCCGGGCTGCGTTCCGTACTGGAATCCACGCGCAAGCAGTGCTTGCTCGATATTGCCGGTGTTGAACCGGTCGCCATAGATCGGCCTGCCGGTGGCGGCATTGGTCACCCACGAGACCAGGCCCGAACAGTCCGTGCCCCTTGGGGAGTCCCCGCCGGAGACATACGGCGTGCCCGAAACCGAGCTCACGAGCGTCAAGAGCGTTACGGTGGCAAACATGCGGCCGGACGCTACTAGAGGTTTTTGTAACGCGCCAAAATCTGTGACACCCTTCACAACTCGTATTGAGCAGGACCTACTTCACGAAATGTCACGAGCCGGCAGGACAATCAATCCGGCAGCGACGCTTCGGAATTCGTGAGTTCGTGCTGGTAGCGATGGGTGGTTGCGCGCGCAATCACGCTTGCACGCAGTCTATATAGAGATAGAAGCGTTGCCCGCCCGTAGTCGTTGCAGCTCACGAACCGCGCACCGGAATCCCAAAATGAGTGACACCAATCACATGTCGGGCTTGTGAAATGTGGCTCACGCCACAGCTGGAACCCCAAGCTCTACCGCGATTGCGCGAAACGGCGGATCCGCGGTGGCCGAATCCTCAATGTTTCGGACTGAACGCCAAATTATTGTGTGGCACAGGCGAATACGCAGGGGCTAGGCGAAATATGCTGGACCACAGTGTATTCCACAGTCTGATCAGCGGTGAGCGAGAAGTAGTGGCACTCGCTGCTCGGCGTCCGTCAGCGAACCATGCTGGCCTATCAACGCGGACAGTAGTGGTTCCACCGTCCGGCGCATGAGGCCGGCGGCATCGCGTGCCGCTGCGACGACGTCGCCGATACGGAACCGCGCGTCATCGGAGACCCGGTCGCCGAACCAACCCGCCGAGATCGCTTCCTCCCGCGATACCACCCACGCGCGCTGTGCCAATATTTCCCGCCACGCGGCGAGCACCGACTCGCCGGCACCGTCGGCAACGTAGGCGTGGCGGGCGCGTGGCTCACCGCCGATAGCCTTGACACCGGCCATCAAGGCATCCGAATCGTCAATATCCACAACGTCTGTCGCGTCGATTTCCACCATGCCGTGATCGGCCACTACGGCGAGAAGGGTGCCGCGCGGCAGTTCCTCGACGATCGATTCGACCAGTCGGTCAACCTGCTTCAGCTGCATTCGCCATGCAGGTGAACCGGGGCCGTAGATATGACCGAGCAGGTCGAGTTCGCCGTGATATCCGTAGCAGAATCCGTTGTCCATCAACGCTGTTCGCACCGACGCCGCGAGGTCGCCAAGGGCCTTCACGCCTATGTAGCGGCCACCCCGCAGGACGGCACGAGTGAGCCCGGAGCTGGTGAACTCCGCGCCGGAAACCACACTTACCGCGACTCCGGAGGCGGCCGCACGCTCGAAAACGGTTGGCGTGGGCTGTAAGTCTTCGGGCGGAAAATCATCCCGAAGGTCGCGGCCATGCGGATGTAGCCGCCATCCGAGCGCATTGATGACGCCGTCGCCTGGCACCCGGAACGAAAGGCCGACCATTCCGTGTTCTCCAGAGCGGCACCCCGTTCCGATCGCGGCGATCCCGGCGGCGGTGGTGGACGGGAATCCGACTTGCAATGTCACGCCACGCATACCAGCCAGCACAGGTGCGTCATCGGCGTAGGTATCCAGGAGTTCGGCGCCCAGTCCGTCGATCAGCAGCACGCACGCGGCGGAAATGTCTGCGGGTAGGGGAATCGGGCCGTCGAAGCCGGGGGCGCCCATGGCAGACAGCACCGACGGCACCACGTCGGCGAGATGCGGGAGATCCGGATTCGGGCGCGGCAGCTGCACAAATTGAGGGTGCCACATTCCAGCCGTTGACATGCAGCCGCGCGGCTGCCTATAGTCGGACATGCAGCCAGTCAGCTGCATGTTAGGGATATGACAGAGATGGACGAGGTGTTCAAGGCGCTGGCCGACCCGAGCCGGCGCCTGTTGCTCGACAGCCTCAACACGCGCAACGGGCAGAACCTGCAGGAGTTGTGCGCGCGACTGTCGATGGCACGGCAGTCGGTTAGCAAGCATCTGGCCGTCCTCGAAGCAGCCAACCTGGTCACCACGGTGTGGCGGGGGAGGGAAAAGCTGCACTACCTCAACGCGGAACCGATCAATGCGATCGCCGACCGCTGGATCACTCAATACGACCGTGCGCGGGTACAGGCACTCGCGGACTTGAAAACAGCATTGGAGACCGAATCAATGAGCAGCACTGGGGAATTCGTCTACACCACCTACATCCGGACCACACCTGAGAAGCTGTGGCAAGCAATAACCGACCCCGCGTTCTCGCACCGCTACATGGGGCACGCGATGGTGTCGGACTTCAAGAAGGGCTCCACCTACGCCTGGGAGGACCACGGGTTGAAGATCGAGCACCCCGAGCAAGTGATCCTCGAGTCAGACCCGTATCGCCGGCTCGCGTTCACCTTCCACACGTTCGTCTCCGAACTCGCAACTGCCGTCGAACAACTCGACGAAAAGACGGTCGCCACATGTGCGGCTGAACGACGCTCGAAGGTGTCGTTCGACCTGGAACCCGAGGGCGACATGGTGAAGCTGACCGTGATCCACGACGACTTCGGCCCGGACAGCACGGTGCTGGGGCTCATTTCCGGCGGCTGGCCATGGAAGCTCTCCAACCTCAAGACCGCCCTCGAACAGTCATGACCGCGATGCCCCGAGTGGTCGACCGGGCCGGCTTCCAAAGCGAGCTCGACGCATTGCGGGTGCGGGAGAAGGCGCACACACGCGAAGGCGACGCGATCGCCGCGGCCCGTCGGCGGCTGCCCATGGTGGAGATGGATCCCGCCACCGAACTGACCGGCCCGCAGGGGCCGGTCACACTCCTGGACGCATTCGAGGGCCGTAGCCAGCTGATCGCCTATTACTTCATGTGGCATACCGGGCATCCGGCGGCCGAGCAGTGCGAAGGCTGCACCTGGTGCACCACCCACGTAGCGGAGTTGTCCTACTTGCACTCTCGTGACATCACCTACGCGGTCTTCTGCCAGGGGCCATACGACGAAAGCCGTCGCTACCGCGACTTCATGGGCTGGGAGGTGCCGTGGTACTCGGCGCTCGACTCCCTCGACACGCTGCTCGAAGGGCGCCAAATCGGCCTGATGCACCTCGTGTGCTATCTACGCGACGGCGACCGCGTCTTCGAAACCTATTGGACGAATTTCCGCGGCGTCGAGGCAATGGACTACAGCTTCGCACTCATGGACCTCACAGTGTACGGACGCCAGGAGGCGTGGGAAGACTCTCCGGCTGGTTGGCCGGTCCGCCCGGTGGCCAACAACAGTGAACGAGTGCGCTTGAACGGACGTCCGATCGCCCAGTGGTCGCGGCTCGAAGCCGGACGCTCGGACAAGCTGAACTGAGCTGCGAAGGACGAAGGGAGACAAGGAAAATGAACACACCGCCGGTGGTATCGCCACAGGAGTGGCAGTCTGCGTGGCAGGAGATGCTTGTCAAGGAAAAGGAAGTAACGCATGCCCGCGACGCACTGGTCGCCCAACGCCGGCGCATGCCTTGGCAGGCAGTGGAGAAGGAGTACGTTTTCGACGGGCCCGACGGCAAGGCGAGCCTGCTCGATCTGTTCAATGGTCGGCGCCAGCTGATCGTCTACCGCGCCTTCATCGAACCCGGCACCGGCGACTGGCCCGAACACGGCTGCACCGGTTGCTCTTTGATGGCTGACCACGTTCCCAACCTCGCCCACCTGAACGCGCGCGACACCACATTCATCTACGCTTCGCGCGCAACGCAACCCGAGCTCGAGCGGATGAAGGCCAAGATGGGCTGGCGACACATCCCGTGGTACACGATGACCGACGACTTCGACGTGGATTTCGGCGTCAAAGACTGGCACGGCACCAACGCGTTCATCCGCGACGACGACGGCCATGTTTATCGCACCTATTTCATCAACGGCCGCGGCGATGAGGTGTTTGTCAACACCTGGAACTTCCTTGACATGACCGCCCTTGGGCGACAAGAGGATTGGGAAGACTCACCAGAGGGTTATCCGCAGAGCCCGCCATACGAGTGGTGGAGCTGGCACGACACCTATGCGCAGCACACGCCGTGGCGATGGTTCGGCGATCCGGACCCCAACGACCCGAATGACCAACGGCCACCGCGCAAGTAGGTTTAGCGCCTGGCTGACCGGTGGTGCCATGCAGGAATTCAGGGTGACACGTCAAAAGGCGGCGGCGACCCGCTCGGCGACCTCGGCCGCGACGGCGAGCGTCGCCGCGTCGTCTGCAGCCGAATAACGGTCGGCCGCTGGGTCATATACGGCGCCGGCGATAGCGCCGTGATCGGTGGCCAGCTCCACCAGCTCGACGGGCCAGTGATTGCGCTGCAGTGTCGCGGCGAACACCCGGCTTGCCTCGATCGGCACGACATCGTCGCCGGTGCCATGGAGCAAGCTGAACGGCGAACGATCCGCCGGAAGTTCGGTCGGCAGGACCTCGCCGCTGACCGGATCGCGAGCCATGAACGCGCCGGCGAGGCAAACCGTCTGCGCCACCCGGACATTGAGGCGCCGGGCCTGAAAGGTCAGGCCCGCGGCAGCGACGCCGCCAAGCGACCAGCCGACGACCACCAGATCACCGGATTCCTCAGCGCGGTCGCTGGCGAACCGCGCGGATCGCAGCAGGTCGTCACGCCCACCGTCGTCGGCATGCGAGTTCCAATCAGGCAACACCACGCCGATTCCGTGGCCGGCCAGCCTTTCGGCGAGTGGCCGCATGGCGGCGCGGGCATCGGTCTGCGCACCGTGCCACAGCAGTGCGGTCGGTTGGCCGGGGGAGCCGAAGACGTCGACCAGCCGGCCAGGGGCGTACTCGACGGTTTCCACACCACGAGTCTGCCCGACGACGCACCATACTTTGGGAGTCCTCGACGAGCTGAAGGGAGCGCGCGGATGGGTGAACCGGCATTGGTCGTGGTGGACATGCAGCGCTACTTCTGCGAACGGGAATTCCCGCTGGACCGGCTGATCAGCATGGGTATTCCTGACGACACCGATTGGTACTTCGACACGCTGAAGAACACCGTGGTGCCGAACATTGCGCGGTTGATCGAGGCGTTTCGCGACCGAACGCTGCAGATCGCGTTCACCGAGTTCGGAAGCCATACCGCCGATGGCCGGGATCTTCCGCCGTGGGCCCGCCGCATGAACGACGGCGCGGTGGCCGCTCTTGGTGAGCGATGCTTCCCGCCGCTGAGCGATCCCTCCGCCCGCGTGATCGACGACCTGCGACCGGAAGCCGCAGAGCCGGTATTCGGGAAGTCGACAAGCGGCCCGCTGGCCGGCACGCGCATCGATGCGCATCTTCGGGCGGTGAATGCGGACCCCGTCGTGGTCACGGGCGTCATGACGGACATGTGCGTGACCGGGATGACACGTGAGCTCGCCGATAGCGGTTTCGAGGTCGTTCTGGTGAGTGACGCGTGCGCGACATTCGTCAAGGCATCACACGAGTGGTCGGTCCGCTTCCTGGGATCGAGCATGGCCACCGCGGCAGAGACCGAGACCGTCATCGCGAATCTGCCCACTCCTGAGCGAATGAACCTGCATTAGCAGGCGCACCTCCGTCAGCCAGTGCTATTGCCCAGCAACGGTTTCCGCAGGTAATTGCGGGAATGCCACCCAGCTAAGGCCGGACGCGACTCGCAGGAATCGCACAGCGTTGCGACGCGCAATCCAGCCACCGACACTGGTACCCTTCGATCGCTGCCGGTTGTAGGTCGCGGGGAGGCTGACCGCCCGACGGCCTATACAACGGCGTGGCCCGAACGAAACAGCAGAGTCCCTCACGAAACGAGTCTTGTGCGTACCGGAGAGATACGAGCCCTATCCGGACTGCGCATCGTGGCTGCCGTCTGGGTCGTGCTGTTTCACTTCCGGCCGCTCTTGGAACAGGCGGCGCCCGGGTTCAGGTCGGCGCTCGCGCCGATCCTCAACTGCGGCGCTCAGGGTGTCGACCTGTTCTTCATCCTGAGCGGATTCGTGCTGACGTGGAACTATCTCGACCGCATGGGGGAGTCCTGGTCGACACGGGCAACCCTTCACTTTCTCTGGCTGCGGTTGGCCCGTGTGTGGCCGGTCTACGTGGTCACATTGCATCTGGCCGCCGCGTGGATCATTTTCACGCTTCATGTCGGTCACATCCCGTCGCCGGTCGCCGATCAGCTTTCCGCGGTCAGCTACGTGCGCCAGGTCCTGCTGGTTCAGCTGTGGTTTCAGCCGTACTTCGACGGCTCGAGCTGGGATGGACCGGCCTGGTCGATCAGCGCGGAATGGCTGGCGTACCTCTTGTTCGGCGCGCTCGTGATGGTGATCTTCCGTATCGCGTCCGCGACGCGGGCGCGTGGCTTGTTGTGGCTGGCGCTGGCCGCATCACTGCCACCGTTGTTGCTGTTGTCGGCCACCGGCCTGTTCTACACACCGTGGAGCTGGCTGCCGCGGATCGTCATGCAGTTCACCGCGGGCGCACTGGCCTGTGCTGCCGTGCGCAAGTTGCGCCTGTCTGGCCGCGCCCGTCGCGGCGCGGGGTATCTGTCTGCGGTGCTCTTGGCGGCAATGGTCGGCGCGCTGTACTACCTGGACGCTTATCCGCCGGCGAAGGTCCTCGACGCGAGCGGTTTCGTCGATGTGCTGTTCGTCCCGTTAGTGGTGACGCTCGCCGTGGGGACCGGCAGCTTGCCGGCGATGCTTTCGACCAGGGTGATGGTGTATTGCGGGCACATCTCGTTCGGCCTGTACATGGTTCACGAGTTGGTGCACACCGCGTGGAATTGGACGGTGGCGCAATTTGAACTCACGCTCGGGTCCGACATCGCCGGAAAGCTGACGCTTGTCGGACTGCTCGCGATCGCTGTCGGTGGCGCCGCTGTGCTGTATCACTTTGTCGAGGAGCCCGCCCGTCGATGGATGCGCAGGATGGTCGGGGTCAGGAAGCCACCCGTCGACGCCACGGCCGAGCCACCCGCCGACGCGAGCCACGGCAAGCTGCAGCCCATTCATGGTGTCCGCGAAGCACGATCGCCCGCGGTTTCCGCGCGCGCCGGGTGACCATGCGCGACAAGCGAATGCTTTCTGTGCGATCACCGCGCGGTAGTGCGTCGACAGCAAGTTTCCAATAATTGGGCCCTAGGCTGTAGCCGTGAGTCGCCTGGTCACGGTCATCATCTCCTTCGCTCTGTTGGTGGGCGTCGCCTGTCAGCGCTCAACACCGGTGAGCCACAAAGAGATACTGACGCTGGACTACACCGCCAACCGCGTCGCGGTGATCGGCGACTCGTACACCACGGGCAGTAACGAGGGCGGAAACGGGCAAAACGGGTGGACCGCTCTCGCGTGGCAGACGCTGGCCCGGCAGGGGGTACCGATCGCGGCCGACGTCGGTGCCGAGGGTGGAGCTGGATACGGCACGCGCGGCAACCGCGGAAGCGTTTTCGAGGATCTGACCGAGCGCACGCTCAAGCCGGACGATGCGCTGGTGGTGTTCTACGGGTCGCGCAACGACCAGGGAGTCGATCCGACGCAGCTGTCGATATTGGCATACGGCACCTTCCAACTGGCGAGGCGTCTCGCGCCGTCCGCGAGGTTTCTGGTCATCGGGCCGCCGTGGCCGACCGCCGATCCACCAGATGCCGTACTACGGATCCGCGATGCCCTGCGATATCAAGCCGGCATCGCGGGGGCCGAGTTCGTCGACCCGATCGCAGCCGGCTGGTTCGTCGGCAGGCCCGAGCTGATCGGCAAGGACGGCGTGCACCCCACAGACGCTGGGCACGCTTACATGGCGGACAAGATCGCCCCGCTCATCGCCGGCCAGCTGTTGCGCCGGGTGTGAAATGCACGACACCCGCCGGCCGGATTGGCCAGCGGGTGTCGCCAGAGGTTATCGGTCAGCCTCCGGTATTACCTGATGTCGAACCTGTCGTTGTCCATCACCTTCGCCCACGCCTTGGCGAAGTCCTTCACGAACTTCTCCTTGGCGTCGTCCTGGGCGTAGACCTCGGCCAGCGCGCGCAGCACCGAGTTCGAGCCGAATACCAGATCGTTGGCGGTCGCCGTCCACTTGAGTTGGCCCGATGCGCGATCCACACCCTCGTAGACGTTCTCAGCGGAGCCCGACCGCCATTCCGTGTCCATGTCGAGCAGGTTGACGAAGAAATCGTTGGTCAACACTCCCGGCCGGTCCGTGAACACACCGTGCTTGTTGCCGCCATGGTTGGCGCCAAGCGCACGCAGACCGCCGACGAGCACGGTCAACTCGGGCCCGGTGGTGCCGAGCATGTATGCCCGCTCCATCAGGAGTTGCTCGAGCGGAGCCTTCTCACCGGGCCGCACGAAGTTGCGGAAGCCGTCGGCCCGCGGCTCGAGCACCGCGAAGGACTCGACGTCCGTGCTTTCCTGCGAGGCGTCGGTGCGCCCCGGGGTGAACGGAACCGTGACCTCGACGCCTGCGTCCTTGGCGGCCTTCTCGACCGCGGCGGATCCCGCGAGCACGATCAGGTCGGCCAGCGAGACCTTCTTGCCACCGGAGGCCGAGGCGTTGAAGTCCTGCTGGATCCGCTCGAGCACAGGCAGCACCTTGGCCAGCTCGGCAGGCTCGTTGGCAACCCAATTCTTCTGCGGCTCAAGGCGAATCCGTGCGCCGTTCGCGCCACCACGCTTGTCGGTGTTGCGGTAGCTGCCCGCCGACGCCCATGCGGTGTTGACCAGCTGGGCAACCGACAGCCCCGACTCGAGCACCTTGCTCTTCAGCGCCGCGATGTCCTGCTCGTCGATCAACTCATGGTCGACGGTCGGCACTGGGTCCTGCCACAGCTGAGGCTCCGCGATCCACGGGCCCAGGTACCGAGAGATCGGCCCCATGTCGCGGTGCAGCAGCTTGTACCAGGCCTTGGCGAAGGCCTCGTTCAGCTCTTCGGGATGCTCCAACCAGCGACGGGTGATCTCGCCGTAGATCGGGTCCACCCGCATCGAGACATCCGTGACGAGCATCGTGGGTTTACGCGGCGTGCCGCCGAACGGATCCGGAATGACGGCCTCGGCGTCCTTCGCCTCGAACTGCCACGCGCCTGCCGGGCTCTTGGTGAGCTCCCACTCGTACCCGTAAAGGATTTCCAGGTAGCTGTTGCTCCACTTGGTTGGCGTGGTGGTCCACACGACCTCGAGTCCGCTGGTGACAGTGTCGCCGGCCTTGCCGGAGCCGAACGGGCACTTCCAGCCCAGGCCCTGTTGCTCGATGGGGGCGCCCTCAGGCTCGGGACCGATGCCATCGTCTGGGCCCGCCCCATGGGTCTTGCCCAGGGTGTGGCCACCGACGATCAGCGCCGCGGTCTCCTCATCGTTCATCGCCATGCGGCCGAACGTCTCGCGGATGTCGTGTGCAGCCGCCAGTGGATCTGGCTTGCCCTCGGGCCCTTCGGGATTGACGTAAATCAGGCCCATCGTGGTCGCGCCATAGGGCTCGGCGAGGTCACGCTCGCCCGAATAGCGCTTGTCGGTGCCCAACCATTCATCCTCTTCACCGAACAGGATCTCCTCGGGCTCCCACACGTCCGGCCGGCCGAAGCCGAAGCCGAACGTCTTGAAACCTGCCGATTCGAGCGCGACGTTTCCGGCGAACACCAGCAGGTCGGCCCACGAGATCTTGTTGCCGTACTTCTTCTTGACCGGCCACAGCAGCCGACGCGCCTTGTCCAGGTTGGCATTGTCCGGCCAGCTGTTGAGCGGGGCGAATCGCTGCATGCCCTGCCCGCCGCCGCCACGGCCGTCGTGGATGCGATAGGTGCCCGCGGCGTGCCAGCTCATGCGGATGAACAGGCCTGCGTAGCTGCCGTAGTCGGCGGGCCACCAGTCTTGTGACGTAGTGATCACCGACAGCACGTCGGACTTGAGAGCCTCGACGTCGAGCTTCTTGAACGCCTCGGCGTAGTCGAAGTCCTCGCCGAGCGGGTTGGACTGCGGGGAGTGCGGATACAGCGTCGACACGTCGACCTGATCGGGCCACCAGTCCCGGTTCGTCCGGGGCGCATGCGCCTTGGGCTTCGGCGATGCGATCGCCGGGTTTTCGCTCTCGCTCTTACTTGCCGTACCGCTGTCGGGAGCGGGTGGGCGGCTTTCGGATGTATCAGATGACACAGCATTCCTTCCGGGGGTGGGTGAATCGGGCTGTGATCACGGGTGTGATCGGGAAGCTTGGGATGCCGAGCAGTCGGGGCACAGGCCCCAATAGATGACCTCGGCCTCGTCGATAGAGAAGCCGTTGTCGTCCGACGCGACCAGACACGGTGCCTCACCAGTGGCGCAGTCGACGTCTCCGATTGTTCCGCAGGACCGGCACACGACATGGTGATGGTTGTCGCCGACCCGCGACTCATAACGTGCGACAGAGCCGGACGGCTGGATGCGTCGGACAAGTCCCGCCGAGGTCAGCGCGGCCAGTACGTCGTAAACCGCCTGGCGGGATACGTCGGAAAGCTCGGTGCGCACTGCCGAGAAGATCGTGTCGGTGTCGGCGTGCGGATGGGTGTGCACGGCCTCCAGCACGGCAAGCCGAGGGCGGGTGACGCGAAGGTCGGCCGCACGCAGCCGCTCCGTGTAATCCGACATCGAGGGCACGTGACCAATATGTACCCGTTTCTGGAATCAGTCAAGACTTCGCGCGGGTTTATTTTCGCGTTCCGTGGACCGGCAAGACCGTCGGACGTCGTCCACAGCCCTCGAAACTGCTTGACCGCGAACACAATACGCGGCGGGGGAGTGGTCATCACGCTGATCGCAACAGATCGCCGTACCCTCGTCGCCATGGGTTGGTTCGACCGCGCGCGAAAGGCCAGCGCCGGCCAGCGTGTCACCCGTTCGGATGTTCAGCGGGCAATGACCACGTTCGATGAGCTCAACGCGTTGAATGCGGAACGACAACGGCTCATGCGCGACGGTCTCGCCGGCACCGCGACGATCACCGACATCCACGAGAACGTCGCCACCACCTCGATAGGCACCTGGCACGAGTTGGTACTCGACGTGCAGGTGCCGAACCGCGACCCGTATCGCGCCACACGCCGGGTGAGCGTCGAACTTTCGGCATCGCCGCATATCCGCGTCGGCGCGCAGGTGCCGGTCCGGGTGGACCCGCAGGATCGATCGAAAGTACTGGTGAACGCGAGCCCGTAGGTCAGGTTCGCCGCGCGTACCTCTCGACGAATCTGCGCAGAATCGTCGGGGGGTGTTCGATGTTGCGTTGCCGGGCAGACGATTTCAGCGAGTCGGCTGTTTCGGGGGCGAAGTAGCCGTAATCCTTGTAGACGTCTATGCGCGTGCAGATGCCGTCGGCGTCGAGTTCGGGGTGAAACTGCGTCGCATATGCGTTGTCGCCGACGCGGAACGCCTGGACCGGACAGTCGTCCGAGGTCGCGAGGCGCACAACATCGGCGGGAAGGGAACTGGCCGCTTCCTTGTGCCCGCCGTATGCGTCGAACACATCTGGGAGATCTTCAAACAGGGGATCCTCTCGGCCCTCCCCGGTGACTTCCACCGTGACGGAGCCGACCGGTTCGGGGTATGTGCGGTCGATGACGGCGCCGACTGCCGAACCGAGGGTGCCGACGCCGTAACAGCATCCGAGAAAGGGGAAGTCATCGTCGACGATGCGCGCCATCAGTGGCATGAGCTCAGACTCGACGCGTTGTTGGGTCGCCGACTTCGTGTCGGGCGCGTCGCTGATGTTGTACGGTCCGCCGCCCAGGATGATGCCTGACCATTCGCCGAGATCGATCCTCCCCATCTGCTCATGGGTCAACCGGATGCGGCGAAGCCCACGCTGATCGAGTCGGCCGAAGCGCATCATCGCGCGATACTCGTCGTCAGCCGCCGCGTCTTCGGCGCGAATCGACAGGAGCAGAAAAGGGGCGTGGTCGGCGTCTGTCGGCGTGGCGACGCGCATACCGTCGACACTATCGGGATTCGGCCCCGACATTGTCGGAGAGTGGCGGCTGCTCCGCTGGCGCGAACATCGGCAAGGTGATCGGTGGCAGGCCTGGGATCTCGATGACCGGCGGCCCCGGCGTCTCCGACGTCGTTGCTGGGGGTGCCGGAGGTGGGGGTGGCGGGCTTGTCGTAGGCGGTGAACTCGCGGCCGGTGATGCGCTCGGGGTGGTGCTCGCCGTCGGCTCCGGGGTTTGAGTGGCCGTCAGCGGCGTCGCGGCGGGCTCCGGGCTCGGCGGTGGCGGCGGCGTCGGCGGCGGTGGCGGTGGGGGGGCCTCGACATTGCTCGCCGGTTGGCGTCTGGCGCTGCCGGCCATCGGTGCCCAACTCTGGTCGTCATGAACCATGCCGATGCGACACGCCACTTGGCGGCTGCCCGCCGACCAGCTCGCCGGCGTGACCGTGCCGTAGTGAATAGTCATGCCAGTGCCGGCCAAGGTTTCGGGTGCCAGATAGGCGTCGGTCATGTGCGTGCACACGTCCCTGACGAACGCATCCTGCTCCGGCTGGGCCGGCGGCCCGCCCGTGAATCTGTCCGCGAGGTTCGCTGTGCCGGTGATCTCTGCGGCGTGAGTGGCTGCGCAGTCGACTGGGATGTCCGTCGGCTGATTGGTGGCCGCGTCAATGCTCAAACATGTGCCTGCCGGCCACACCTTCGACTGGTCTTGCTCGGCCACCTTTCCCTTGAAGGGAATCGGCTGGCCATTCGGCCCGAGTAACTGCAGTCCGCACAGCAGACGGCGCTCAGCGGCCTGCGGCCCTGCGTTTCCGGGCCAGAGCACTGCGATGGTGAACCTGCTGTCGGGGTCGTAACGGCTGCCGAGATAGCGGCGCACTGTCAGTTGGCATGGTTCTTGGAAGTTGCGCATGTCGACCGGCTCGGCGACCTCGAACATGTGGTCGTCCCTGCAGAACACGAAGCTGGGGCGGTCGGGCGCGTCGGGTGGCCAGTTCAAGCAGGCGCCGCTGGTGGCATTGCCGAACACGACGGTCGCGCGGTGGTTCCCGCTCGTGTCCACGGAATTGGCGGTGTGATTCGCCTCGGTGCGAAGTACGGTGACGATCCCGGCCACCAACAGTCCGCTCAGCGCTGTAATCAGCACCTGGCGGGCTGCCCCGTGCCGTCGAGTGGAACGCCGGGGCTCGTCGGTCAACCCTGCGGTGCCTTCGCTGGTTCGGGAGTCTTCAGGTACAAGCGCGTTCAGTGCGTTCGCCAGGTCGACGGTTTCCTCCTGTGGCGGGGATGCTGACGGGGCGTCCATCACCTGCGCCCGGGCGGGTGGGTCGACCGAAAGTGCGGCCGGCGGCGCAACAGTCTCAGCTGTGCCGCGCTACCCATGGCCGTGAGTCGCGACGGTTTGCCAGGCATGGGCACCTACGATCGCATAGCTGATGCAGTCTCGCCATCCGACGGCTTCAATGCTTCGGTTCTGTCGCCTTGTCGTAATTTACGGCGGCACAAACCTGCGTCGCTCGGGCTGGGCTCGCACGAGCGGGCGGCGGCGGGGGCGGAACCCGTGGATCCCTCTCGCACAGACGTGTCTCGATGTTCATCGGCGCGCACGTCAGCGCCGCAATGGCGTCGTCATCGTGGGCTCCTTGGCGTCGCCTCAAGTTCGAAAGGGTGCGGGCTGACCGACATGGAGTCGGGCTAGTTGCATTTGCAAGCACCGCGGCGGCAACAAGTTACGTTGCCACGCCTGGCTCGACGGGCCCGCAAAGGCCGCCTGACCAGCGACAAACGGACCGAAATATCTACGCACAAGTTAATTAGCAAAGCGTGTTTTCGGCACCAGATCTGAGGATTTCTTAAGGTTTTGGTTTGGAAACCCGGTTGATCATGGCATCCCCCCTTGCAGAAAGTGCCCCGGCAACACCTACGCCGGGCGGGATTGGGACGCAGGAGAGGGAGCCATGAGCGAGAACGGATTGACCCCCGAGGAGCTGCAGGCCGAGATTGGCATCGCGCTTCCCGACAAGGAGGTCGTGTCGATCATCGACGTCAACGCCGACATAAACGTCGGGATAGATGCTGCGTCACCGATCGACTTGTCGGCGGCCGCCAACCTCAATGTCGCGGCACCGATTCAAGCGGGCGCCGGCGCCAACGTGCTGACCTACGGTTCGGGCGCGGACGCGACCGTCACGCACTCGGCGGACGGCGGTGTCGTCATCACGCAGACCATGGACAACGTGACCGCCGACGCAACGTCGATCCAGGACAGCGGCATCGACCAGACGGGCGATACGTCGACCGGCGGCACCGACACGGGCACCGGCACCGATACCGGCACCGATACCGGGGCCACCGTCGACACATCCACGGGTTCGTTCACCGACGGCTCGCTGCTCAATGTGGACGTCAACGTCGACCTCAACGCCGATCTCGCCGCGCCGATCGCCGGCGCAGTGGCGGCCAACGCGAACGTGGCCGCGCCGATCAACGCCGGAGTCGCCGCCAACATCGGCTCGATCGACTCGACCGCCGACGCTGTCTCGATCCAGGACGCGACCATCACGCAGACGATGACCGACGTCCACGCCACCGCCGACTCCGATCAGACGTCCAGCATTGCCCAGGGCACGGACACAACCGGTGGTACCACGGGTGGCACGACTGCCGGCTCGACCAGTACCAGCACCGGTACAAGCGGCGGCACTTCTGGCGGCAGCACCGCCGGATGATGCTGACGGCGAATCGCTGAAGGTATGAGACGAGTGGGAGCACTCTGGTGACCGCGATCGCCGAGGGCGTAGGGCAGGCGGTTCTGCACCGCGCGGACGGTGTCGAGCTGATCGGGGAAATGGCGGGGTCCGGATACCGCACCCCGCCTTCCCTGGTACGCCGCGCCGACGGCCAAACGATTCAACTCACCCCGCTGCTGTACGCGGTCCTGAGCGAGATCGATGGCAGCCGCAGCGCCGCGGAGGTGGCCGCCGCCGTGTCCGAGTCGACCGGTCGGGATGTCAGTGAGGACAACGTTCGCCACCTCGTGGACAAGCAGCTACGGCCCCTCGGATTGCTGGTGCGCGCCGATGGCGGCCAGCCCAAGGTGCAAAAGCGAAACCCGTTGCTGGGCCTTCGGTTTCGCTATGCTGTGACCGATCCCGAGCGGACCCGGCGGCTCACTGGGCCTTTCCGGTTTCTGTTCCGTCCGTGGATGGCCATCCCGATCCTCGCGGCGTTCGCGGTCGTGTGCTGGTGGGTGTTCTTCAGCAAGGGGCTGGCTCATGCCGCATACGATGCGTTCGAACGTCCGGGACTGCTGATCCTGGTCTTCGCGATCACCATCGTGTCGGCGGGTTTCCATGAGTTCGGGCATGCCGCGGCGGCACGATACGGCGGCGCGACGCCCGGGGTCATGGGCTTCGGCGTCTATCTGGTCTGGCCGGCCTTCTACACCGACGTCACCGACTCATACCGCCTCGGCCGCGGCGGACGGGTGCGCACGGACCTCGGCGGCCTGTACTTCAACGCGATAGTCGCCGTCGCGATCGCCGGCTTGTGGTGGTGGTTGCGTTACGACGCACTGCTTTTGGTCGTGGCCACCCAGATCCTGCAGATGCTTCGCCAGCTCGGTCCGATGGTGAGGTTCGACGGCTACCACGTCCTCGCCGACATCACGGGCGTTCCCGATCTCTACTCCCGCATCAAGCCGACGCTGCTCGGCGCGTTGCCGTGGAGGTGGGGTGATCCGCAGGCGCGAGCACTCAAGCCGTGGGCACGCATCGTGGTGACCGCGTGGGTGATGGTCGTTGTTCCGTTGCTGCTATTCACCCTCGCCACGGCGGTCATCGCGTTGCCCCGTCTGATCGGCACTGCTTTGTCGGCCCTAGCCAAGCAGCGAGATGTGTTGACCGGTGCCTGGGCCGACGGCGACATGATCCAAGCCACCGCGCGGGTGCTGGCGATCATCGCGATCGTCATTCCCGTGGCAGGCGTCGTCTACATGATGGTCCGGATCGTCCGGCGCAGTGCACTTTCCGCGTGGCGAGGGACAACCGGCAAGCCGCTCATGCGTGTCCTCGCCATCCTGCTCGGCGGGGCGGTGATCAGCGGGATTGCGTACGCCTGGTGGCCCGGGGATGGCAAGTATCAGCCCATTCAACCCTGGGAGCGCGGCACGGTCGGCGACATCGTGTACGCCCTCGGCGTGAAGCCGATGCCGCACCGAACGGTCAACTACACACCTCGGCCTGCCGTCGCGCCCAAACTCATCAAGGGCCAGCGCGGCGTCATGCGCACTGTCTGGGACATGCGTACCAGGCCGCCGACGTACACCCAGCCTCAACTTGCCGTCATCCTCGTTCCGAAAGGGGTGCCGGGAGCACGGGTAGGAGGTGGCGGTGCCAGCGCCGCGTCGACGACCTTGGACAAGGGCTGGGTCTTCCCGGTCAGCAAGCCACTTGCTCCCAAGCCCGGCGACAATCAAGCGCTGGCGGTGAACACGACCGACGGCACCGTCGACTACGAAGCCGCTTTCGCGATGGTCTGGGAGACCGACGACAACTACGCGAAGAACATCAACGATGCAGAGGCCTACGCGTCGTGCAACAGCTGCGGCGCGGTCGCAGTCGCGTATCAAGTGGTGTTTGTCATCGACAACGACGACACCAATGACAATGTCGCAGCGCCGCAGAACCTCGCCGGTGCCCTGAACTACAACTGCGTCAACTGCCTGACATACGCGCTCGCACAGCAGTTGTTCGTCACACTCGATGAGCCGCTGTCTCCGGACGCCATGGCAGCGCTCGACAAGATCTGGGCCGAGATCGCCGCCTACCAGGACAAGATCGAGGCCGGACAGGTGAAGCTCGATGACATCGACGACCAGCTGCACGTGTACACGAACCAGATCAAGGCCATCGTCGAAGCCGACCAGCCTGGCACGTTCATGACCTCAACGGCGGTCTCGACAACCGCAGCGCCCACCAGCTCACCGACCGCTTCTGTGTCAACTTCCGCTGCGGCGACGGTCGCACCGTCGACAAGTTCTGCGCCGACACCCTCGCCGAGTGCTACGGCAGCCCCGACGCAGACCACGGCTCCGTCCACGTCCACCGCGCCCACGACCTCGGCTGGTTCTACGTCGACCGTGACGACTTCGGGCACCAACTCCACCGCTTCAACCGCGCCGAGTGATTCGACGTCGACGGGCACCGCGTCGGATGGGACCGCATCGGGTGGGACGACATCCGGCGGTACCACGTCGGGTGGCACGGCTACATCGCCGTAAGCCTCAACTCCGCCGGAACGCCGACCGCGTGTCCCACGAGTTGCGGCCGGTATCTCCTTCGGGCCGGCGGGCCACGACGAACTGGGAGATCCCGCGCAATCGCTGGTCGATGTCGATCAGTCCGGCGGCGGCCAGGAACGCGGGGACCGTGGTGCGGTCGAAGATTCGCACGCCGCACACTGTTGCGCCGAGCTCGAGAGCCTTGCGCAGCAGCAAGGATTCGCGACCGTAGCTCGTCATCAGGGCGATCCGTCCGCCGGGTGCCAGCACCCGAACCATTTCCTGCAGCACGCCCAACGGCTCGGGCACGAGATGCAAAGCGGCAAAACAGCACACGACGTCGAATGCGGAGTTGTTGAAGGGCAGGCTGATCGCGTCGGAGCGCATGTAGACGGCGCGGGCGTGACTGTTGTCGCGCACGGCGCGCTCCATCATCGCCACCGAGGTGTCCAGCCCGATGACGAACCCGTCGCCGCTGAGCTGGTCAGCGAAGAAACCGGTGAAGTTGCCTGGCCCGCATGCCACATCGAGGACCCGTTGCCCGCCCCCGAGATCCACTGCGGCGGCGGCTCTTTCACGTTCCGCGGTAATGGACATCCCGTGCAGGCTCATGGCCGCGACCATGATCGGTCGCCAGATGCGCTCATAGATTGCGGCAACCTTCGGGTTGTGCATGGCCCTTCGGGCGATGCTGCGACGGTCCGGCACAGCGGGGCCGAGCAGATCGGTATAGCCATCGCAATAACGCATCGAGCGCAACACGTCATCGCGGATCAGCCCGCGCGCGAGCGCAGGTGTCCACATCGCGTCGGATTCTGACTCCACCCCCGACCGTTGAGCGGTCATACCTAGAGTCACGCACCCGAACGCTGAATGGTTCACGAGGTTCTGCACTGAAATCCTTCACGCTGGCGTCAATTTCGACGCCGAGCCGCTGTCGGTGGTGTCCACCCGCGCAGGCCACCAGATGCGCGAACCGATCACGGTGAACAACGCAGGCACGACGACGGTGCGCACCACGAATGTGTCGAGCAGGATGCCCAGCCCGACGATCACCCCGAGTTGGGTGAGCACGATCAGCGGGAGCACACCGAGCACGCAGAACACCGCTGCCAGCACGATGCCCGCGCTCGTGATCACCGGGCCCGTCGCCGACACCGCGCGCACGATGCCGTCGCGCGTGCCGTGCCCGGGGGTTTCTTCGCGCGCCCGCGTCACCAGGAAAATCGTGTAGTCGACACCCAAAGCGACGAGGAACAAGAACGCGAACAGCGGGGTGGTGTAGTCCAACGCCGGCATGCCAAGGACATGCACGCAGGCCCAGCCGCCCAGACCCAGCGCCGACACCGCGGACAGCACCATGACCGCCACCAAGACCAAGGGCGCCACCGCTGCGCGCAGCAGCACGTACAGCACCACCAAGACGACGGCCAGGATCGCCGGGATGAGCACGTGCCGATCGCGGACCGCGGCGTCTCGCGCGTCAAGTGCCTGCGCATCCGAGCCACCGACAAGGGCCTGCGTATCGGCAGCCTTCACCGAATCACGAAGCGCGCCAATGGTTTTGAATGCCCCCGGCGAAGCGGGGGCGGCATCCAACACAACGGTCCATTGGGTCAGCCCGGACGCCGATGACCCGGCATCGTTCACCGAGACCACGCCCGGTGTCGTTGCGATCGCCCGACGAACATCGGGGGCGCGGGTGGTGGCGCCGACAACGCGGGTGGGGTCGGTAAAGCCGCTCGGGAAGTGCGCGGCAAGTGTTTCGTAACCGGTGACCGATTCGGCCTTTACGCGGAACTGTTCGGTCTGCGACAACCCGATCGGGGTGCCGACCAACCCGAAACCGAACAGGGTGAGCACCGCCACGGTCGCGACGGCCACCCCGGCCGCGTGCCCCGTTACCCACGTGGCGATGCGGTGCCACGCACCGGTGACAGCCGTATCTGCGCCGCCGCGCGGGATGAACGGCCAGAACAGCCGGATGCCGAACACTGCCAGCAGTGGCGGCAACATCAGCAGCACGAGCAGCACCGCGACCAGCAACCCGCAGGCGGCCTGCACGCCGAGGCTGCGGGTGGCAGGCGCAACGGCGAAAACAAGCGTGAACAACGCCAACACCACGGTGGCGTTGCTCGCGACAATCGCAGGCCCGGCGCGGGCGACCGCGGTACGCAGCGCCAACCGGTGATCCTCGCTGTGGGTGAGCTCTTCGCGGTAGCGAGAGATCAGCAGCAGTGCGTAGTTCGTGCCCGCGCCGAAGACCAGCACGCTGGTGATTCCGGACGTCGCGCCGTCGAACGTCAAACCGGTGGCGTGCGACACGGCCGAACCGACCGACGTGGAGAGCCGATCGGCGAACCCGATGACGGCCAACGGAACAAACCAGAGGATGGGGGAGCGGTACGTGACCATCAGCAGAACAGCGACGACCGACGCGGTGACGGCCAGCAATGTGATGTTGGCGTGGCTCATCGCGCCGCCGATGTCCGCGCCGAACGCCGGCCCGCCGGTCAGTTGAGCGCCGAGGTCGTTCGGCAATCCGGCCGCAGCGGACGTGCGCAGCCTGGTGATCGCGTTGTTCAGCGCAAACCCCGACAACTCGGAGGAGATCGGAATCGGCACCGCTGCCACCCGGCCGTCCGGCGAGACCATCAGCGGTGGGCCGTCCTTTGTCGCACTGACCCGTTGCCGGGCGGATTCGGCGGCGCGAAGATCTCCCGGTGTCAGCGCTGATCTGTCGTGGCGGGCCAGGACCAGTATCGCCGGTACGGTGTCTGCACCTGGAAAGACCTTCGATACTTCTGCGGCCCTTGCTGATTCGGACGACGCAGGCAGCTGCAGGGGAGGCTTGTCAGCATCCGTGTTCGATCCTGCCATTGCCATGAAGATTCCGGCACCGACCGCGATCAGCAGCGGGATGAGCCAGGAACGGCGGCCTGTGACCGCGGCAGCGATGCGATCCCACAGGGCCATAGTCAACGACTATTCGCCGCACCGGCGGCACTGGGCAACCGTATGGGTGAACCGGCCTCCCGCGCGAACCGTATTCACGTTATGGACGCTTCCGAGGCGACTCGTAATGGTCAGCGCGCCACGGTGACCGTTGATCGCGATGGCGTCATCCTGCAGTGGGGTGACGCGGTCACCGAGATGGTGGGCTATTCAGAAGGCGAAACCGTCGGGCGCAGCCTCAATGTCATCATTCCGCCCGCTTTCCGCCCGGTGCATTGGTGGGGCTTCGACCGGGCGATGAAGCGAGGTGAGATGAGCGCAGACACGCTCAAGCTCCCGGCGCTATGCAAGGACGGCCGAATAGTGGTTGCGCACGCAACGATTCAGTTGATTCCCGGCAAGAACGGAGAAACCGAAGCCGCCGCGGTGACATTTGTCGGCGTCGGGCCGAGATGGCAAGGCACGGCGTGGAAAGCCGTACTCACGCCGATCGACGTCGCACGCCGGATCATGCACCGGGACCGAGACGAGCGCTAGGCAATCGGCGCAATCGCCGCGACGACATGCTCGCTAGTCCTACCGTGAAGACATGACAGAGCAGTCACCCGCGGTCGTGGTATCGCATCCGCCGGATGCGTTGCTCAAGGCCGTCAACCCGATCCTTCGGTTTCTGTTACGCACTCCGATCATGGGGGCCGGACGCGACAAACTGATGGCCGTCAGCTTCACCGGCCGCAAGACGGGTCGCCGCTACGCGATTCCGTTGAGCGCGCACCGGATCGACGGCACCCTGTACGCGTTGACCTCCGCGCCGTGGAAGTGGAATTTCCGCGACGGCGCCAGCGCGGAGGTCTTGCACAACGGGAAATCGACGACCATGCGCGGTGAGCTGATCACGGATCGTTCGGTGGTCGCCGACCTCTCCCGACGGTGCGCAGAATCGTATGGCGTCAAGACCGCAGAACGCATGATGGGATTGAAGTTCCGTGATCAGCGTGTGCCCACGCTCGACGAGTTCGCCGAGGCGGTCGATCGAGGAGGGCTCGCCGCGGTCCGACTGACCCCGGCTGACACCAGCCGCTAGTCCTCCTTGCGGATCAACCGCCACAGCGCTTCGCGGTCGGGTGCCAACAGTTCCTCGATGCGCTCGTGGTTCAAGTCGGCGACGACGATCTCGCCGACCTCTTGATAGACGTCGCGGAAGATGCCGTGCGACTTCATCTTCTCCGTCTGATACAGGTTGTCCTCGGTGGGCGTGACGTAGTACACCGCGTCGGCCTTGAAGCGGTTGATAAGCCACAGGTGGACCAGCGTCATCAGCCGCTTCTGACGCAACTTCTCGGAAAATGTGTTCTGGTCGCGCACCGTCAGGATGCTGCGGCCGTGCCGATCCTTGATGGGGTCGACAATCACGTTGGCGAGTTTCTCCTCCTCGCCGCCGTCGCGTTCGCCGTAGATGCCGAGCTCCAGCACATCCGATCCGGGGCGCGTTGGCCGCAGCTGCACACGCAGCTTCTCGCCGAGTTGGTAGTGATCGCTCCACATCGCCAGCCATTCCTCCAGCAGCTTCTTCGGCACCTCCGTCTGCACGAGGTGCTGATGCTGTGTGGAGCCCTTGCCCATCGCCTTGGTCGTCGCTGTGCGGCCGGACGAGGCGGCCAGCGCGGCGTCGCTGCGCGGCCCGCCGACCAGGGTTTGCGGTGTGCGATACGGCGACTCGACCAGACGCAGCTTGCGCTGCAGACGAGCCAGCGACAGCATGCCGTCCTGTTTGAGCGCGGTCGCGAATTCCTCGGCGGCGACGCCGTCGATCTGATGTCCGCCGTAGGTCATGAAGTTGAAGACGAAGCCCATCTTGCCGAGTTCCTCAGGGAACTTTCGCATCTCGTCGTCACTCATCCCCGTGGTATCCCAGTTGAACGAGGGGGACAGGTTGTAGGCCAACATCTTGTCGGGGAACTCGGCGTGGATCGCCTCGGCGAACTCGCGCGCGTCGGCGAGATCCGCGGTCTTGGTCTCCATCCACAGGATGTCGGCGAACGGTGCCGCGGCGAGCGACTTGGCGATCGCATACGGGATGCCACCGCGAAGCTGGTAGTAGCCCTCGGGCGTCTTCGCCAACTCGGGATCCCACTTGGCCACGACGCCGAGTTCCTTGGCCCTCTCGCGGGCGGTGTACAGCGACGCACGCTTGGCGAATACCCGCCATTCCTCGACACTCATGTCGAGCTGTTCGCCTTCGTTCTCGGCGAATTCGAGCAGTTCGGCGATGGCCTCGCCGTACGTCTGTAGGGCGGCATCGTTGTCCCAGGCCTCGATGAACCGCGACTCGACTTGGTCGTACAGTTCGTCGTTCGGCGGAGTTCCGTGCTCGAGCCAGATGGCTGCCGCCTCGGCGATCGCGTCTACCAGGCCCTGACGTTCCAGCCAGGCGCGTGCGGTGGTGTACTCGCCGTCGGCCAGCGAATACAGCATGAAGCCGTTGAGCTCCTTGACCCCTTGGTCGTAGAACTCGCGCATCATCGCCAGGAAACAGGCCTTGTACGACGGAATCTTGAGGTTGGTGGCGCCGAGCAGGAACGGTTGGTCGCGCTCGTCTGCGCGGCTGTCGATCAGGTTGGCGGCCTCGGCGTCGGTCCGCGCGACGATGATGCCGGGCACGCCCATCACGTCGAGCTGGAAGCGAGCGGCGTTGAGGCGCTTGATCTGTTCGTCGGATGGCACCAGGACCTTGCCGCCCTGATGGCCGCACTTCTTCGTGCCGGGGCGTTGGTCCTCGATGTGGTAGCCGGGCACGCCGGCTTCGACGAAGCGGCGAATCAGGTTTCGTACGTGGGGATCTCCGCCGTGACCGGTGTCGGCGTCGGCGATGATGAACGGGCGAAAGTCGACCGCCGGCGTCGCAGCGCGTTGCTGTTCGGTCATTCGCAGGCGCAAGTACTGCTGATTGCGGTCGGCGGTGAGAAGGGCGCGCACCAGACCGGCGGCCTCATCGGGTACCTGGCTGAGGGGATAGCTGGCGAGATCGGGCCCGGGATCCTCGCTGGTGGACCCTTTCGCGGACGTCGCCCAGCCACCCAGGTAGATGCCCTCGATGCCCATGCGCTTCATCGTCACCGCTTGGCCCGGTGAGTAAGGACCGAAGGTGGTGATGCTCCTGCGATCGGCGAAGAGCTCGCGCAGGCGATCATAGAATGCGGCCGCGGCCTCTCGCGCGACGATGTAATCGCTCGGTATCGTGCCGCGCTGCTCTACGACCTGGCGGGCCGTGTAGAGCCGAATGATTCCGTCGAAACGCGGGCTGTCGAAATACCGCTGCGTGGCGGCGACATCCCGGTCGAACGGTGTCTGCGGCTGGGCATCCGCTTCGATGATGGCCATCGGTTCACGCTCCTCGCTGAGCCAGTTCCCCCTGCGGTCTCTCGACTCGAGACCACTCCATCACCCGACAATACGACGCCGGTGTTATGGCGTTGCCGTAATCCTCATCGAGAGGTGGGCGCGCGCTAGGTGGCGATACGGTTGGCTCATGACGCGCGACGACGTGCTCGGTCTGTGCGCCGATTTTCCCGGAGCAGTCGAGGAGTATCCCTTCGGGGACGGCGTCGCCGTGTTCAAGGTCGGCGGCCGCATTTTCGCCCTCGTCGCGTTGGACGGAACCCCCGGCAGCGTCAGCCTCAAATGCGACCCGGGGCTGGCTCTGGAGTGGCGCGCACGCTATGCGGCCGTTCGTCCCGGCTATCACCTGAACAAACGTCATTGGAACTCAGTCGAACTCGACGGCTTAGTCGACGATGACGAATTGCGTGAAATGATCGACCACTCTTACGACTTGGTCGTCCGCCGACTTCCGAAGGCGATACGTGATCGGCTCGAGTGATCCCCTGATTTCGTGGCTGCTGGACTCCGATCCAGCACTTCGCTGGCAGGTAGAGCGCGATCTTGTGCACGAGCCCCCAGATGTCTGGGAATCGACGCGAGCGAGGGTCTCCACGGAAGGCTTCGGCGCGCGGCTGCTCGAGCGCCAAGATCCGGACGGGCAATGGGCGGGCGGCGCGTTCTTTCCCGCGGATTTCGACTTCGACGGTCCCGAGGCGGCAGACGGCGCCGGGCAGCCCTGGACCGCGACGACGTGGACGCTGAATTCGCTTCGGGAATGGGGATTTGATCCTGCTGTCCTGCGCGCACGCCGCACGGCCGAGCTTCTCGCCGAGAACAGCCGGTGGGAGTACGAGGATCGGCCCTACTGGAGCGGCGAGGTGGACTGCTGCATCAACGGTTGGACGGTCGCGAACGGCGTGTGGCTCGGCGCGGACGTCGACTGCATAGTCGACTGGTTCCTCGAACATCGCCTGCCCGACGGCGGCTGGAATTGCGAGTGGGTCGAAGGTTCGACACGATCGTCGTTCCATTCGACCCTGAACTCACTCAAGGGCCTTCTCGCCTATGACGCCGCGACGGGAGGGACGGACGCGACTCGGGCCGCGCGCAAGGCGGGGGAGGAATATCTCTTGCAGCGCGGGTTATTTCGGCGTCTGTCGACGGGTGAGCCGGTGGCACCGTGGGTGGATCGCTTCGCCTATCCGTTTCGGTGGTCCTACAGCGTCCTCAATGCAGCGGAGTACTTCCGTGCGGTCTCGCTGCTCGACGGCACGACGCCTGATCCTCGGATGGCTGATGCGATCGGATTGATCAGGGCCGCGAGACGTCCGGATGGCACCTGGCTGCAGGGCCGTCGGCACCCTGGCCGGGTGTGGTTCGAGGTCGACGTGCCCGCGGGTGAGCCATCGAAATGGCTGACCTTGTTCGGGATGCGCGTGCTCGCGTGGTGGGACCCGGCAACGCGGTAAGGCGGTCGAGGCTGCACTGAAATCTGCTGCGACACAGAACGATAACGAATACGTGTCGGCCGATCACAATGAGCCTGCAACCCGGTCACGGTACGAAAAAGAATCAGGCCACGGGGCACAATGCGGCCTCGCGGTAAGGCAGGCTCTTGTTGCAAGACTGATTCAAGTGACTCTTGTGAATTCAATATGGTGTGGCAGCGCACGTGCGAGTCCACCCAATGACGCCCAAGATAGGGGATTTGGAATGAGACGCATCTGCGCCGTCGCCATCGGTCTGCTGTTGGTGGTAGCGACGCCCGGCCTCGCTAGCGCCGACCCGTGGAACGGGACGCGCCAGCAGGCCATCAACTATGTGATCACCCGCGCGCTATCTCAGCGTGGCGTTCCCTTCGCCTACGGCGGCGGGAACGTGTCAGGTCCGAGCCTCGGCACGGTCTCGGCTCCAAGCGCTGTGGTCGATCAAGCCGCGGGGACCGTCGGGGTCGATCCCCTCAGCCCGGCTCCTCTGCCCGCGGCTGTCCCGGCTCCTGCCACTGAGCCTGCCCCGACGACGACGGCCGTCGGCTTCGACGCCTCCGGGCTCATCGTGTATGCGTTCGCGGGTGTCGGCATCAAGATGCCGCGTTCCTCGGGTGAGCAGTACAAGGTCGGCCGGAAGGTTCTGCCGGCGCAGGCGCTGCCCGGCGACCTGATCTTCTACGGTCCGGAAGGCACCCAAAGTGTTGCGTTGTTCATCGGGAATGGACAGATGGTGGAGACCACCGATTCGGGGGTTGCAGTGTCGCCGGTCCGCACCAACAACATGACGCCGTACTTGACGCGGATCATCGAGCAGTGATGGAGACTCGGCCCTAGCTCGCACCAGGAATCCGCGAGAGGCACGTTTTGCAGGCCTGCACTTGTACTTTGTCTGCAAAACGTGCGTTTCGAGAGTTTGCGTGGCGGGGATCAGGCCGCTATGCGACGGCCGGCCTGCTCGAGCAGATCGTGGACGATCGGCACATGCTGAGGCTCGGTCGCCGCCCAGATTGTCCGCGCGATCGGGTTGTCGTGTTGCACAAATGTGGCGAACAACAAACCATTTGACTCACGCTTGAAGAGCAGCTCACCGGGCATTCCAATCAGCGACGAGCGGCCAAGCAACACGAAATCAGGTGTGCGGGAGCGGATCTCCCAACCGAGCACGGAGTCTGTCGATCTGTTCAGGGTCGGAATCAGGCCGATCGCGGACCAGCCCAACATGAGCTTGGCCTTGACCGCAATAGGCGCGTCCTCGAGAACCGCTTTGAGCCAGTCGGAAGCCGTCGGCTCCTGTGCCGCATCAGCTTCGAGCAGAAACGCGTCCTCGTAGTCGATGCGAGACAACGTGCACAGCGCTCGTGCAGCTTCCGGCATTGCGATTTGGCGAGCGGTGGGATTCTTCAATGTGTCCATGGCGGCGCCTGTCCTTGTTCCGCTTGTCTGTACAGTACAGTACTGTATGGATACGCAATGCTGGTTGTCAACGGTAGGCTTCAGCGGAAAGTGAGGAAATATGCCCGCTGTTACCCGGACCCCTCGCACGAGCTGGATCGATGCTGGTTTGCGCGCACTCGCGGCGGGCGGCCCTGATGCGGTGCGCGTCGACGTCCTCGCTCAGGAGCTGGGTGTCACCAGGGGCGGCTTCTACTGGTACTTCGGCAGCCGGGAGGCCTTCCTCGAGGAGATGCTCGACGAATGGGAGCGCCGTTGCACTGTCACCACGCTTGAGCAGGTCGAGAGCGAAGGTGGTGATGCCCGCGAAAAGGTTTGGCGCGCAGGCATGCTCACCTTCTCCAAAGATCTGCTGCCGATCGACCTCGCCGTGCGCGATTGGGCCCGTCGCGACCGGGCTGTCGCAAAGCGGCTGCGCCGCGTCGACAACCTCAGGATCGATTACCTACGCGCTCTGATCGGCTCGTTCTGCCCCGACGAGGATGAAGTCGAAGCGCGAAGCATGCTCGCGTTCTCGTTGGCGATCGGCAACCACTTCATCGCCGCCGACCACGGCGGCCGTAGCCGTAAACAGGTGCTGGAAATCGCCAAGAAACATCTGCTCGCCTAGCAGCGGTGCTGTCCCGTGTCGAACTGTTGTTGCGGCACAATGCATTTCATGTGTCACTCAGTATGCTCGCGCGATGTAAGCCAGCACGCCCGTATCGTCTTCTGTTTCGGGCAGCGAGCCGTCGCTGAGTCGTAAGCACCGCACCGTGAGGCCGCTGGTGGCGAGGTCTTGTTCTCCGGCGGCGCCGACCGACTCCCATGGCAAGCGGGCGACGCCCGTTTGCGCGATGTCACGCGCCTGCTCGAGGGTGGTGCAGTCGGAGGTGATGCCGTCACGGCGTGCGGTAGCCGCGTCGAGCATGTCCGTCTGGATGTGGACGGTCAGCCGCTGTGCTTCGTCGACGACGTCGTCCATCGCGACCTTGGTCTTGTCGCGAGTGTCCCGGCGGTAGAGGAGTGCGGTGTTCTCGGCGAGGTCGCGAGGGCCGACTTCCACGCGGATCGGTACACCTTGCAAATCCCAATCGGTGGCCCGCCAGCCGAACGCCTGGGCGACGTTGTCGTCAAGTTTTGCCCGTATACCCCGCGCATTGAGCTCGTCAACCACGGCAGACGCTGCGCGAGTGACCGCACCATCGCCGTCTTTGACCACCACGACGGCGACTTGCACAGGCGCCAACGCCGGCGGCACGACGAGTCCGAAGTCATCGCCGTGGCACATGATCAGTCCGCCCAGCATGCGAGTCGACGCGCCCCACGACGTCGTCCAACACAGCTCTGTCGCGCCTTCGGCGTTGGAGTAACCGATGTTGAAGGCGCGGCTGAACCTCTGACCCAGCTCGTGCGACGTGCCCATCTGCAGCGCCTTGCCGTCACGCATGATGCCCTCGCACGTCATGGTGTTTTCCGCGCCGGCGAACCGCTCCTTGGCGGTCTTGCGGCCAACGATCACCGGGACGGCCAGCACGTTGCGCATGAAATCCTGATACACGTCGTGCAGGATGCGGCGCGCATATTGTCGCGCATCGGTTTCCGTCGCATGCGCGGTGTGGCCTTCCTGCCACAGGAACTCGGTGGTGCGCAAGAAGATTCGCGGTCGTAGTTCCCACCGCACCACGTTGGCCCACTGATTGAGGAGCAGCGGTAGGTCGCGGTAACTATCGACCCATTTGGCCATGTATTCACCGATGACAGCTTCGCTTGTCGGGCGGATGGCAAGCGATTCGGTCAATTCCTTACCGCCGCCATGGGTCACGACGGCAAGCTCAGGGCTGAACCCCTCGACATGCTCTGCCTCGCGTTCGAAGAAGTGCATCGGGATGAGCAACGGGAAGTAGGCGTTTTGTGCGCCGGCGGCCTTGATCCGTGCATCGATCTCCGCCTGCATCCGTTCCCATATCGCGTAGCCGTTGGGCCGGATGACCATGGTGCCCCGCGCCGGACCGTTCTCGGCGAGCTTGGCCTTGGTCAAAACGTCTTGGTACCACCGCGGAAAATCTTCTTGCTGTGGGGTCAGCACTGCCATCTGGACGTCTCCCATCACCAAGATTGGACCTGGTCGATCGTACTGAGTGCCGCGCCGCAACTACGCGCGCGGCAGAAGCGAAATCTTCTGCCAGATCTTGTTGGAAAGCTCGGTGGTGAGGTTCTCGATGTAGGAGATGGTTTCGAGCACCACGCCGTCGGTGGTGTGCTCGCCACCTAGCGCCGCAGTCTTGGCGGTGAGGCTCAACATCTCCGAGCAATAGCCGAGGTAGTGGTAAAGCTGGTCGGCGTCCAGCCCGTGCAGCACACTCTGTGCGGTCGGCACGTATGTCGGGTTCAGCTGCTCCGGATCCTTGGAGAGCTGATGCATGTCGATCACATGCGCCAGCGAGCGCAGCCGATGGAGCATTCGCAACAACGAGCGGCGCTCCAGGCGTTCGGGGAAGGCCCAGAGGAACACCACCGCGATGGCGGCGAACACTAGGTCGTTGACGAAACTCTCCACGAGCGGCACCCAGTCCGCTGTGTGGGCGAGGCCTTCGATGACGGCCGAGCGCAGGGTGAACGCGAGCGCGATCACCGTTGCCGCGACGATCGTGATGCTTCCCGCGCGGGCAGCCATGGTCATGCGGCGCAAGCGAGCGTGCGATTGGCCCGCTTCGCTCTGGATCAGAACGACGAGGTCGCCAAGGTCGCGGGCGGCCTTCGTCAGTCCGCGCTCGCCGAAGCGTGCGTGGATACGGCGTTCGAGCTGCGCCACCGTGCTCTCGACGTGGTCGGCTGCCAGCTGTACGTGGTCTCCGGCTGGGCTTGTCGACGCCACGTCACGACTGTAGGGGACCGATGTGCCCGTACCGTCGGCTTTGTGCGGTGGATCGTCGACGCCATGAACGTGATTGGGAGTCGCCCCGACGGCTGGTGGGCGAACCGTCATGGCGCCATGCTCGCGCTGGTCGATCGGCTCGAGCAATGGGCATCGGAAGGCCGTCAGGTGACAGTGGTGTTCGAGCGGCCGCCGTTGCCGCCGATTCGCTCGTCTGTGATTGACATTGCGTACGCGCCGAAGGCAATCGCGAACGCGGCCGACGACGAGATCGTCCGGCTGGTGTCGGAGGACGTTCGACCAGAGGCGATCACCGTCGTGACGTCGGACGCCGCGCTGGCCGATCGCGTACGAGACGCAGGAGCGTCGGTTTCACCTGCGGCGAGCTTCCGCAACCTCATTGATCCGCCGCGCTGACCGTCGCCGCAAAGATACAGCCGGAGGCGGAATTGCCCTACGTAGCAGCCCGGGACGCGTGATCATTGCGGGGGCGGCAACCAGGCCGTTTTCCCGTTTTAGAACCGGCCGCTGGGGCTAACACTAGAGGTGACGTCGGTCACAGGAGGCGAACCCGATGGCTATTGGAGACAGTGGAGTCAGCCCCACGGCCCAAGCTGAAGCAGGATCGCAGCGGGTACAGGTACGACGGGCCGCAATGGCGAGTGCCATCGGCACGACCATCGAGTGGTACGACTTCTTCCTCTACAACACCGCTGCGGCGCTGGTCTTTCCGCACCTATTCTTCCCCGCATCCAGCACGTACGCCGGCGCGATGCAGTCCTTCGCGACCTATTTCGTGGGGTTCGCCGCACGGCCGATCGGCGCGGCGATCTTCGGCCACTGGGGAGACCGGATCGGCCGCAAGACCACGCTGATCATCACGCTGTTGGTGATGGGTCTCGCGTCGGCCGTCATCGGGATCCTGCCAGGGACCGAATCCATCGGCGTTGCAGCGCCCCTGTTGCTTGTGACGCTGCGCGTGCTCCAGGGCATCGCGGTCGGGGGGGAGTGGAGCGGCTCGGTGCTGCTCACGATGGAATGGGGTGACCAGAAACGGCGCGGCCTGCTGGGCAGCTTTGCGCAGGTCGGTGTCCCCGTCGGCCTGGTGCTCGGCACCGGCGGAATGACGCTGCTATCCGCGACGATGTCGGACGAGACTTTCGACTCCTGGGGCTGGCGGATACCGTTCCTGGCCAGCCTCATCCTGGTCGCCGTGGGCTTGGTGATCCGTCTGAAGATCCTTGAGACACCGATGTTCAGCAGGGTGCTGGAGCAAGGCAAGACCGCGACTACCCCGGTTGCCGAAGTGATCCGGCATCACTGGCGGGAAATCCTGCTCTCCGCGGGGCTGCGCTTCGTCGAGCAGATGCCGTTCTACCTGTTCACCACATTCGTCCTGACATACGTCGTCCAGCGCCACCACTACAGCAAGACCTTCGTGCTGACCGCGGTCCTTGTGGGCGCCACCGTAGAGCTTGCGACGATTCCGTTCTTCTCGCACTTGTCGGATTCGGTGGGCAGAAAGCGGGTTTACCTGACAGGAGCGGTCCTCGCGGGTTTGTTCGCGTTCCCGTACTTCGCCGTGCTGACCTACGGCGGGCCGGTGCCGATTTTCATCGCGGTTGTGCTGTCCATGGTCGTGCACTCGATGATGTACGGCCCGCAAGCCGCGCTGATCGGCGAGAGCTTCCCAACAAACCTGCGGTACGGCGGCGCCGGACTCGGCTACCAGTTGGCCTCGGTGTTCGCGGGCGGACCGGCTCCGCTGCTGGCGACGTGGCTGCTCCACGAGACTGGAACCCCGTACTCGATCTCGGTGTACATCGTCGTGGCTGCAGTCATCACAGTGGTGTGTTGCCTTGCACTGCCGGACCGTTCGCGCGCCGATATCGATGACGCGACGGTTTACAGCCGCGTCTAGACGCCGTCGGCTTCAGGCCTCTGGCTTCCACTGTTCGGAGTCCACGTACCGAGCCACGTTGGGGGTGTAGGTGAAAGCTCCGGGGTACCAGGCAATGTCGTATGGATAGCCGAGACCCGTATTCCGGCCGCCGGCGTACATCGCGACAAGATGTTGACTTGGAGCAGGCGGCGCAGATTCGTTTGAGAGTGCTTGTCTGGCAACGGTTTCGCCATCGAAGACCCGCGCCGAGAATTTGGGGCTGCCGTCCGCACGTACCAGCTAGGGCCAACACGAGGCATCTCCTCATCGCGGACATGCCCAGGCTCCCAACGGATTCCGTTACACACGCCCGGCGGCGAAGCCTGTCCACGCCTTTGAGGGTAGTCCGACATCCAGTGTCATCCGAGGACGAACGGCAGCTTCGCCGCCAGCTCTCCCAGTGCAGCTGTCTCCGCGTCGGTCGGAGTACGCCGGCCAGTGGCGACCAGTAGGGCGTCCTTGTCGGAAAACGACGACGGAAATGCGCTGTGGGCAATCTGCTCGAGCATCTCGCGTGACCGGGTGAGGCTCTGCGCCGGAGGTCCCTGCACACCGGGAAGGTGCGCGATGAGGTCGAGATGATGCAGCGTCCACTCCACGACGTACGCGCAGAGGTAGTCACCAGCGGTGAGGACCTCATCGCGGGTGCGCACGCGCATGTCCGGATCGGACAATTCAGCGGCGCGGCCGGCGGCGGCGCCGACGTCGTCGAGGTGGAACTTGAGCAGCCGCGGCTCTTCGTACGCGGCGGCCAGCCTGACTATCAGCGCGTCGAGGGGGTCATCGCCACTCGGCGGTTCTCGAGTGACGTGCCAATACGTGATTGCGTTCCGCGTCGGCTCGGTATCGGCGGGCGTCACCAGGGTGATCAGGACGTCCTGAGCGTCGATGATCAGGTGGCACACCAGGTCTCGCACGAGCCAGCCGCTACATCCGGAAGGTCGCGCGAAGTCCTCGTCCGGAAGATCGGCGACCGCCGCACACAACGCTGCCCAAGCGCGTGAAAAGAGATCCACGCCCCGAAAGCTAGCAGCGCCGGTCCAGCCCGCTACGGACCATCGCCCTCGTCAGACAGCGCGTCGGGTGGTGGGTCTACAAGTGAAATCGAGAAGATGATGGCGAGCAGACTGAAGATGATGAGCGCGGAGGCAAGGTCAAACCACTGGAACGGATAGAGAGCGCCGTCGATCGACAGTACGAGGATCGTCTCGACCACGCCGAAGGCGAAGAAGAAGACACCGAGGCTCAAACGGCGTAGCTCCCGATGCAACCGCGTTCGCCGGAGCTCGACCGTAAGGGTGAGCAGCAGCACGGGCAGTATCTGCGCAAGTGCAGTCGCGGTGGCGCTGTCCACCAGCACGATGGGGTGGCCACTTGGGTCGACCATCCCGGGAGGCTAGCAGGCCGAACAGGACGGCCGTCCGCGGCGCGAAGCTGGAACTGACGAAATTTCGCTGTCGATCCGATCGCCGAGCTGGGTTGCGAACCGGACGATTTCCGTAGCGGGTCACGGCCACGCCCGCGATTACGCACGCAGTCGCCAAGATCAACCCTCTAGCTGCACTAATTGATTTGCCTGGTATGGTGTGTAGTGTTCGGTATGTCGGTAAAGCGGTAGATGCGAGCGTTGAGCTACGGTGATTCGTGTTCGGCATCGTGTTTGCCGTTGACACACGTACCGGTGTACGCGCTGTGCATCGTGTGTGTGCCGGGTCAGGACCAGTGGAGGCGTGCGGTGAAGGACCCGCTAATGACATCTGTCGACCTGATTCGGTATGCCATCGCAGAGCAAGTTCGGGAGCTCGGCGGCGACGAGAAAGACGTCGACAGTATCGCCATGACCGCGGCCTATGCCGTGTGGTGCTGGACAGTAAGTGAGATGTCTCGAAGCTGAGCCGCTGGGCGGATGCGTTGTGGCACAGCATGCCTCGACCCGTCGGCCTGATCGCCATTGTCAGGCGCAGCTGGCACGATCGCAGCGTGACCACAATCGAACGGCTCATGCCGCCAATGGAGGCTGACGAGCGCACCACGCTGGAGTCTTGGCTGGACTTCTACCGCAGCACCCTGGCGCGCAAGTGCGACCAACTCGACGATCACCAATTACGAACCGCAGCGGTGCCGCCGTCGCAGCTGACCCTTCTCGGCCTCGTCCAACACATGGCGGAGGTGGAACGGAACTGGTTTCGTCGGGTCCTCGCCGGTGAGCAGGCACCGCCCATCTACACCCAAACCGCCCCGCCGACAGGACACGATGGCGGTTTCGATGTGTCGGATCAGGCGACATACCGCAGCGCAGTGGCGGCCTGGCAAGACGAAATAGCGCAGGCGCGCAAGAATTGCGAATCCCGCCGGCTGGATGACACGAGCCCGTTTCGCGGCGCTCGTGTGAGCCTGCGGTGGATATACGTCCATATGATCGGCGAGTACGCCCGTCATTGCGGCCATGCCGACTTGATCCGCGAAAATGTCGATGGCGCAACAGGTGTCTGATCACCCACGTCGGATGGGCGTGTTGCCGTAGCCGGCGGCCGCGGGCGAAACTTCGAAGCAAGCGGCTTGAGAAGGGCGCAGGCGATGGGATTGTTCGACAGCGTTTCGATGGGCGCGATCATCCTGCGCGTTGCCGACCTTGATGCCGCGGTCGACTGGTACAGAGCGAACTTCGAGATCGAACCGCTGCGGGTGGGAGCCGACGGGCAGCATCGAATCGCTACCTACGCCTTGGGCGGCCTCGTGGTCTCACTGTGGCAGCTGCCTGCCGAATGCAACGAACGTCCGAACACAGACGTCTGCCCATATCCAGTGTTTGTGACAGATGATCTCGACACCGCCCACGCCGCGCTGGTGTCAAAAGGGCTCAAAACCACCGGGATTCGGCAGAGCACCCTCACGCGGTTCTTCCAGACAGAGGACCTCGATGGCAATCGCTGGGAGTTCTCCGAAACATAGTGGGAGAGCTCTTAATCGGCCGGGCCGCTGCGCAGAAGCGGATGCGGTCAGTAATTCATCCACGAAGTGGCGTCATCGACCAAGTACGCCAACGGCCGAGTCTGTCCCAGCCGATCGAGGACCACCCGCCACCGTCGCACCGGCGATGTGCCGGTCTCAGTGCCGACCATCTGCGCCGGCACTGCTAAGCGGGTGTTCTGTAGGAACATCGCGAACCTCTCGGGTGTCGAATTTACGCTAGCGCAACTTGCCACTCATACTGCCGTTAGGGCAAACCATTTACCCTTAACTGAGACGAAGCTCACTGGCGGATAGTTTAGTGTAAAAGTCGGATCGTTGCAGCTTGGAACACTACGCTACGGTGCGTAGCGTTTGCTAGTAATATTTGCTGAAAGATATTACGCGAAGGTAACCAGTTCTGTGGATGCGCTGATTGCGCATGCCAGGGCGGTGACGTCGCCGGTCGAAAGTGAATGAGTGGGCAGGCGCGGCGCCGCCTGCTGTTGCTGCGGCGGCGCGTCAGCGTAGCCCGCTATCGATCACCCTCTGGCGAGCGCACGCGGGAGTCCAGCATCGCGATGATGCTGACGCCGCACGCGGGAAGGCGCTAGCCTTGCTCGGAAGTCGGGTCCGGGCGCTCCGCTGCGCTCCTAAAGGAATCGTTGCGCGCGCCATCAGAGAGGACAGCTGGGACATATGACGGAACGACACGGCGCTACATCATCCGTCCACGCCGCGAAGATCGCGGTCGCGGGCGCGTTCATTGCCGCCGGCGCACTGACAATGGCGGCTCAAGCCGCAGCGGATCCGGTGGTGCCTTACCCGACGCCGGTTCCGGGTCCCGCCACTCCGGCCCCTGGACAGCCGGTGATGGACTCTTCCGATGTACCGGTGGGACCGCCCCCGCCCCCGCCTGTCGGCGCTCCACCGGTGCCGGAGATCGAGAACCAGGTCTACGGCCAGGGGCAGACACCGGGCCAGCTGGGGTACCTCAGGGATCTTTGGCACTCATTCCACAGTGGCAATCCGCTCGAGGCGATCACCGCGCCCGATGAAGCGGCGCCAGGACCACCGCCGGGAGCCCCTCCGCCGCCGCAGCTTCCGCCCGGATACATATCGCTGAACGCCCCCGAGTCCAACGGCCCTCCGCCGGCAGGACCCGCCGAGGGCGGCCCCCCGCTGCCGCCGGGGTACTACCCGTTGAACGGACCACCTCCGCCCGGGTACTACGACTCTCCGGCGCCGGCCGATCCGGCCGCGCCAGTCACGACCGCGCCGGTCCCGCCGACGCCCTGACTCGTCGCGCTGAGGTATGCGTCACGCCTCGGCTGGCGCTGACATCGCGATACCTTTCGGCAAATCAATTTGTCGCCAAATAGCTTGCCTTGCAACACGTTAGGTAATACCTACCGCCACGGTTAAGGGCAGAACACCCATACGGCGGGAACATCGTGAAGGGATGTGGGCGGTCAGCGTCGCGCTGCCGCGAGGAGGATGTCCGTCCACTTAGGACGACAAAGGGAAGGGGGGTACCCCTTCCCACTCTCAATTTATAGGGCACCCGGGGGCTTGCGGCAAGACCCGGGTCGCGATGCAGAATCGCCGCCCTAGGCAAGAGCGGCCAAGTTTGGGAGTTGCGAATGGGAGATGTTGTGCCGATGACCGACCATGCGGTGGTGATTGTTGGGGGAGGCCCGACGGGGCTGATGTTGGGAGCCGAGCTGGCATTGGCGGGGGCCGATGTCGCGATCGTCGAACGGCGGCCCACCCAGGACGTCGTCGGCTCGCGTGCGGGCGGTCTGCATTCACGCACCATCGAAGTTCTCGATCAGCGGGGAATCGCCGAGAGATTCCTGAGCCAGGGTCGGGTGGTGCAGGTTAACCAGTTCGCCGGTAGTCGTTTGGACATCAGCGACTTTCCGAGCCGGCACCCGTACAGCCTGGGACTGTGGCAGAAGCACATTGAACGCATACTGGCCGACTGGGTCGATGAGCTACCGGTACGGATGTACCGCGGACACGAAGTGACGGGTATCGCCCAAGACGCCACCGGCGTCGACGTGCACCTGTCTGCAGGCAAGTCGCTGCGCGCGAAGTATCTCGTCGGGTGTGACGGAGGGCGCAGTCTGGTCCGCAAAGCGGCCGGCATCGAGTTTCCCGGGTGGGATCCATCAACGAGCTGTCTGATTGCCGAGGTCGAGGTGGCCCCCGAGCCAGGCAAAGCGCCGGAATGGGGCGTTGTCCGGCAAGACGCACTCGGTGTCAATGGACTCAGCAGGTTGGAGGATGGGGGCGGGGCACGCATCGTGGTGACCGAACAGCGGCTCGGAAACACTGACGAACCGACCATGCAGGATCTGAGCGAGGCGCTGATCGCCGTGTACGGCACCGATTACGGGATCCACAGTCCCACTTACATTTCGAGGTTCACCGACATGACTCGGCAGGCCGCAGCCTATCGCAACGGAAGGGTCCTGCTGGCCGGCGACGCCGCACACATACATGACCCTGTGGGTGGGCAGGGTCTCAACACAGGTGTGCAGGATGCAGTGAATCTGGGATGGAAACTGGCCCAGGTGGTCAAGGAGTCCTCGCCAGAAAGCCTTCTCGATACCTACCATGCGGAGCGCCACCCGGTCGCTGCCCGCGTGCTGCGCACCACGATGGCTCAAGTTGCGCTTCGTCGTCTCGACGACCGCAGAAAGGCGTTGAGCGAGAGCATTTCCGAACTGTTAAGCATGGAGGAGCCACGCAAACGATTCGCCGGCATGATGTCAGGGCTGGACATTCACTACGACCTCGGTGGGGGACATCCCTTGCTCGGACGCCGCATGCCAGACCTCGACGTGGTCACGGCCAACGGACCGCTGCGTGTCTTCACGCTCCTGCATGGTGCTCAGCCGGTGATGCTCAACCTCGGTGAGCCGGGCGGCGTCGACATCACAGGATGGGAGGATCGGGTTCAGTTGGTCGACGCGAAATATGTTGGTAGGTGGGAGCTTCCGGTAGTCGGGGTAGTAACTGCTCCGACTGGCGTGCTGATTCGGCCCGACGGGCATGTTGCTTGGGTCGGAGACCAAACCGACATGGGCCTACGCGATGCGCTCGGTACCTGGTTCGGGCGGGCATGAGCTCATCAACCGCGGTGGCGAATGTCGTCGATGACGTCGTGTTTCCATCGTCCATTCCACTGCGGTGGGGGTATCGCATGTTGCTAAAGGTTTGACAGGCAACCAAGTGGGGATACCCATAGCCACCACTGCGTGATCAGATAGGCGGACCGGAATGCAACACAGCGACAATGGAAAGAACGCCACCAGCGAACTGCTCGGAACGCTGGGCCTTCTCCTCAATATCGCCGCCGTGATCGCCACGGCTATGTCTCTGAACGCCGTGTACACCGCCGGGAGCAGTCGGGCCGGATTGGCTGGAGCCGTCGCAGCAGGGGCATTTCTGCTGAGCCTGATGTGTTTCGTGGCTGACCGTCGACGCCATGAGCGACCGACGACGCCGCTTCCGGATAGTGCGGCCGGCGCCGGCGCGGCGTAATCGGGCGCCGCGACGACAAGCGCCGGTCAAGTCAGCCAAGCACCGCGAATTTGCTTGGCGTCTATGGCCATACCGGGGCATTGGGCCCCGGCGTCACTAGCCGCTATGCCCCGAGTGCTGGTCCGATGGTGGTGTTCCAGGACTCTTGCATTTCGGATTCGAACAGGCCCCAGGTGTGGGAGCCTTCGGGGCGCACGATGTAGGTGATCGGGATGCCTGCTGCTGCGGCGGAGTCGGCGAAGACCTTGGTGCTGTCGGCGACGATGCGCTCGATCAACCCGCCGGTGATGTTGGGGCCAAAGCCCTCGGGCAGCCGGTCGACCGCGCCGACCCCGCCGCTGGCCGAGGCGGCGGCATAAACGGCGACCCCGCTGAGCTTGGCGACGTTTTTGGACGGGTCGTGGGCGATCCACAGCGGGCCGCCGGCCGGGCCCCACATGGCGTCGGCGCTTTGGCCGCCGCCCATCAGGGTCATCGCCACCTGCTGGGGGTTATCGGCGGGGTTGAGCAGCCCGCTGTAGGAACCCACGGCCTTGAACAATCCGGGTGCTTGCACGGCGTAGTCGACGGCGGTGCCGCCGGTGCTCGACAATCCGCCGACGGCGTTTTTGCCGCTGGTGTTGTACTGCTTGTTGATCAGCGGGGGCAGTTCTTGGGTCATGTAGGTCTGATATTGCTTGCTGGCGTCGTTGACCCAGTTGGTCCACCAGCTGAACGGGCCGCCCAGCGGGGACACCACGTTGACGTTTTTGGTGGCGAAAAACCCTTGAATGTCGGTCATGCCGAACCAGCTCTTGCCCCCCGGTGCGATGCCGCCGCCGTCCAGGTCGTCACCGCCATCGATACCGGGCAGCAAGTAGAACACCGGCGCACCAGCCTTGGGGGCCTTGAACACGTCGTTGACGATGACCAGGTTCATCGACGGCGAATACACCGACACCTTGTCCCAACGGTCATTGACATGCTGAATGTCGGTGATATGCGCAGCCTCCGCCGACGCAACAGGAACCGACACCAACGACAGCGCAAGAAGCATCACAACAGCGAGCGCGCGAACAGGATTCGTCAAGATCACCGGCTGATTATGTAGTTCAGCGAACCTTTAGACAACCCTAAGGTCCTTTGCCGCTGGGCGTGTCGTCAACTTGAAGCCGCATTCACCGCGCCGACGGCAATCGTTGGTGGGCGTACGGGCACCCAAGGCCCGGAAGGTTTGCAGTGCGGTTTCGACGGCTCCGATGTCGCCGCCGAGGCGGGCCGTCCCCGCTGATTTCACGGCGGTACCGCTGATCAACTGCTTGGGTTGTGATCGGGGAAGCGCACGATGTTGGGATCGGTAGCCCCACTCGCTGTGTGTACTGAACCGCAATAGCAGCGCCACCGGATCGGCGCTCATGAAAGGAAGCGACAATGAATCGAATGTCGCGGTTTGCGACGACGCTGGTGTTGGCTGGCGGTCTAGGTCTTGCTGGGCTGACATCTGCCACTGCGCAAGCTCAGGGTCCGAGCTATGAGGGTGGCAACTGTCCGGACGGACTCACGTGCACCCACTGGTGCCCCGGCGATCCTGTGCCTCCGGGCAGTCAGGTGGTCAGCTGGGACTGGAACGTCTGCCACGACTGGTACTGGAACTCCGAAGGCATCGTCGATGTCACGACCAACATCATGTACCCGTGGCACGGCGCTCCGCACGAGGCTGCGCCTCCACCGGTGTTCAACGCTCCACCACCGCCACCGCAGGGTCCGCCGCCAGGTACGCCGTTCTGCAGTCCGCGCGGTGCGCTGATCATCATCCCGCCGATCTGCGACGAGATCGGCGTTGATTGGCCGCCCGGTTCGCTGCGGAACTAAAAACACACGTCGGCCCGCCACCGCGGGGTTCGTTGGTGGCGGGCCGCGCGGGGGTCGCGCCAAACGGTTTGGCGTTCAACCTGTTCCGCTCTTTACTGACCGTAGAGCCGGGCGATGTCCGGGGAGTCCAGCCAGCCGGAGTAGGTCGGCCGCTTGGGCCAACCGTCGGGGGAGTCCTGCCACTCCTCTTGGCGGCCCCACGGCAGGATGTCGATCAGCGGGAAGGAATGGCTGAGTTGCTCGGTGCCGCGTCCGTTGGTGTGCCAGGTGCGGTAGACTGTGTCGCCGTCACGCAGAAACACGTTGACTCCAAATCCTTGGCCTGGAGGTGCATCGACATCCGCGGCGAAGGAGCTGTCTGACGACGAATACCAGTCCATCTTGTTGCCCACTTTGGCTTTATAGGCCAGCGCCTCCTCGATCGGTCCGTTGGTGACGATCACGAACCGGGCGTCGTAGTTGTCGAGGAACTCCAACCGGGTGAACTGCGACGTGAAGCCGGTGCACCCGCCGCACTGCCATTCGGCGCCGTCTGACCACATGTGGTTGTAGACGATGAGTTGCGACCGCCCGTCGAAGATGTCGGCGAGACGGACGGGGCCGTTTTCGCCGACCAGGGTGTAGTCGGGCAACTGCACCATGGGAAGCCGGCGGCGCTGCGCGGCGATCGCGTCGAGCTCTCGAGTCGCCGCCTTTTCCCTGATGCGCAGCTCATCGAGAGCGGCACGCCAGGTGGAGTGGTCTACGACGGGTGGCTTCGCGGATATGCGAGTGGTCATCGGTTCTCCTCGTGGTTGAGCGCTGTTTGAGGTATGGACTTCGTCGATGGCTGTTACTCATCGCGTCCCGGGCCGGGTCACGATTTGGCGCAGTGTCGAAGATGGAACTGTGGCAAGTGAAGCCAGCGATGTCGTTCTGAGCACGGAAGATCTTCGTGAGGTGACGGCGTTTGCCGCTGCGTGCGCGCAGGCAGGGCTCGAGATATTCGAGGCCGATCAGCCCGACGACTCGCGACCTCGAAAGGCGATTGCTGCTGCGTGGGAGTTCGCTCGGGGTGGCGAGCGTAAGAAATCACTGCGCGACGCAGCGTGGGCGGCGCTCAACGCAGCCAGGGGCGCGAACACTGCCGCGGCGAGGGAGTCGGCGCGTGCGGCGATGTCTGCGGCAGGCGCTGCCTACTTGCATCCGTTGGCTAAGGCCACGCAGGTGAAACATATTGTCGGTGCAGGTGCTTACGCAGCCAGAGCCGCCGAACTCTTCGCTGGTGACGACCCGGCCGTAGGTACGGAACTTGTCGAGCAAGCGGCGCGTCGTGCGACACCAGCCGTCGTTGATGTGCTCAAGCGCTTTCCGGCGGCTCCCGGAGGCGGGGGACGGGTTGGTGAGTTGATCCGCATGCTGGACGCACACCTTCGCAGTAGCCGTCGTTGACGGTCCGACGACCAGTTCGGGTGTCCGGTCGAGACGAAGAGTTGGCCAACATGCGCGAGGGCTGGTGGCGCTTTCCTGCAGCAGCGTGTGGACTTGGCAAATATTGTCGATCATGTAATATACGTGTCGGGTGGGGCGTCGCTCGAGGAGTGAAGTGTCAGCAAATAATGATCCCCTATCTCCCTCCACTGGATGCTCGACAGCAAAGGCGCGCAACTCATGAGCGCCGAGATGACGATGCGGTTGGTCTTTTTGGGGTTGATCGCCGCGCTGCTTCTGATCGGCTTCAGCATGGGAAAAGACGGCTACCGAGAGCCACGACACAGATGGCAACCGGCCGCTCCCGAAGCCGACACGTCCGTCGTAACGTCACCGCGGGCCGCTGCTAATGATGTAGCTGCTGCCGCCGCGTTCGCCGACGAATCGATCCGGGGAGCCGCTGACTCACGCGATGAAAGTTGCAGCCTCTCTCGGTAACCGCGCAATCTGATCGCTGCGGTTTCCAGGGGAACTTCAACGACATAGCCGGACTTCCAGCGGTTGGTAGGTTGACCGTCGTGGACCTCGGCTCGAAGCTGCGTCCCGTCGCCGAGGCTCTTCTCGTGCAAGGGGAGAAGCTGTGCGGCGTGTGTGTCGCGACGCAGGTCGGCATGTTCAAGGGCCGACAAGTGCTTCTCGCCGTCACCGACCGCCGACTGCTCGTGCAGGGAATGAATCGCAAGTTCGAGCCCGTCGGGGACGCCATCTCGTTGCCGCCCGACCGGATCGCCGGCGCGTCTGCTGAGGGCGCCGGCGGCGGGTGGATGAACGTCGGGATGGCGATCATGGGCGGCGCCGCGGTAACGCTCAAGGTCCGCACCACCGACGGCGAGAAGCTGAAGCTCACCATGATGCGGGGTGCCGGATTGTTCGGGAAGCTCGGCGGCGGCGATACGCAGCGCCAAGGCATCGAGGCGGTAGCCGCGTGGTTCAGCGAGCGCGCCGGGTAGCGGTTTGAAAACCGTTGAGGCGTCAAGGCGACGATGGTTGTTTCGAAATATGTTGGCGCACAGGCGAGGCCGACGGTGACGGGAATAGGCTTGTCAGCTGATCTTGACTCGGCCAAAGCTGCGACGACTCTGCACTGATGGTGGTGGTCCGGCGGCGAACCGCAACACCAGTGCGATGGATTCGCCGGGAGGTGTGCCGGCCAGATGCCACAAGTTGCTTTGCAGTTGTCCTAACTCGTCGGCGAAGGATGCCGACAGCTCTTCCAGCTCGGCCCGATTGTGGGCGTAGAGAAACACCGGTGAGACTGGCTGAACCGTAAGCCCTCGCTGCTGGGCGATGATCCAGAGCAGCTCGACGGCGGAACCACCCTTCACGTAGTCGCGAAGTGTCGATCCTGCCACGGTGATCACGCCTACCGCGGAACTGCCGAGGATCCGGTCGCGGCTATCCTCGCCCAGCGCACTGCCGGCCTTCCACTCGGCCAGGTGGGCCATGACGTCGGGTCGTCGCAGGATGTCGAGCACCGCGAGGTCACCGTCATCGAGTTCGAGACTGCGAACATCGATTCCGGTGTCAGGATCGGGGTCGCCGGGCCATTGCAGTTCGGAGATCATCTCCCTGTGCAGTTGCGGCGTCAGGTACCGGATGCGATCGGCGGCGGCGAAAATCGTTGCCAGCGCGGCTATGTCGTCTCGTTCGGTGAGCAGCTGCAGCCGCGCTCCTTCCCGTTGGGCTGCCCCCTCGAGCGCCTGGATCGTATGGGGGTCAAGTGATTTGGGGTCTCCGTAGTGGCGGTTGGTTTCACGTGCGAGCATCGATTGATACAGCTCGGCAAGGTCGCTGTCCGTACCCTCACCCAGGGTAAGGATCGCCCGCAACGGCGGTTCGCCGGTATTCTCGGTCAGCGTGACCGGCCCCAGCGCGTTGTGCGCGGCCGCCGCGATTCTCGCGTTCATCACCGCCGCCCCGAGTGCGACAGCGCTGCCGCGGAATCCGACGTCGATACCTACGTGCGGCGGCGCAAGGTCGATGGTGATGGCGGTGGGGCTGGCATGGATAGACCAGGGTTGCACGTTTCCGCCCGACGGCGCGCGGATTGCCGCGGAGGCGATGACGCCGGGTAATCCTGGCAGCGTAGGCGTCTCGCGATCCCCGGCGGACGCTGGGCGCGGCTGAGCCATGTCGGGTTCGGCGAGCTGGCTGATTCCCCACCCGATGTCGATGCGGGTGCGCCCCGAGCGCAATTCTTCGCCGAGCCCGATTCTGCGCACGGCCTCGGCTAGTACCGAGGCACCCAACACCACATCCGAGGCCAGTTGCGGCCATGTCGACAGTGACCGGTCGATCTCCACGAGGGACGCAGCTGTGCGCGAGGACAATCGTTCAGCTTCAAGGTGACGCAGGATGTGTCGGACCTTTTCCCGGCTGCTCATGCCGGGCAATAGTCCGATGTCCAACTGGCCAAGCAGGCCGTGCAAAATCGGGCGTTCGGGCTCTTGATCGAAGCGCTCCACGTCGATCAGTCCTCGATCAGCGGTGGCCATCAATACCGGAATTTGGCGGGCCCGGGCGCCTTCACGCAGGCCGGCCTTTATGTCGAGTGAATCGCATTCTTCGACAAGGATGTCGAGCCCATCGAGGAATTCATCGACGGTGTCGAAGGTGAGCCCCTCGTCGAAAACCTCCACCGGTAAATAGGGGTCGAGCTCGGCAACCCGGCGCGCCGCCACGTAGGCCTTATTGATGCCGATATCCAAGACGGTCGCCGGCACGCGATTGAGGTTCGACAGTTCGAGGTGATCGAAGTCAGCCAGCCGGAGGCGGCCGCACAGTCCTTCGGCGGCCAAGGTGTGCGCGATGACGTGCCCGACGCTGAGGCCGGCGACGCCGATGTGCAGCGTGCCAAGCCGGTCCTGTTCTTCGGTGGTGATGTTGTTGCGGTTGCGGTCCAGCCGCACGGTGCGAAACCCCCGCGGACCGAGCACCGCTACAACCGTTCGCCGCCACGGGTAGTACGCCCACCGGATGGGTTCTGAGAGCAGGTCGGTAGCCGGTGAGGGGCGAAGGTTGCGCAGGCTCGCCAGCTGCCCGTCGCGGTGATCGATGAATTCCACGTCGGGATCCGCGCGCAGCTGCTGCAACAGCGAGTCGTCGGTCGGATCGTCGGCGTTCAGAATCTGGGCGCTGTAGGCGGCGGCGTACGGCTTGTCCATGGTGCCCTGTGTATAGCATCGGGGTGTTGAGTTGGCGCGGGTTCGCCCAACCTGGGAGTACCGGGCGACCGCCATCAACTAAGCGGTTCGGGGTCGATTGTCGCCTGCGCCAACCGTTTCGGCAGTGCGGCCTAGCTGAGGTGCTCGTTGAAGAAAGTGAGGATGCGTTGCCAAGCGTCCTCGGCCTCGGGTTCGGAGTAGGCCATCCCGGCGACGCGCTCCACTATCCGGATCGGCCCGGGAATGCCCCAGTTATTCATGAAGCTGTGGCCGGCGTCGGGGTATTCCTTGATGTCGCGTGGCACATCACCGGCGGCCAGGGCCGCCTCGAGCTTGTCGGCGGTGCCGCGTGCGACGATGCGGTCCTTGGCGCCGAAGCTCGCCACGACAGGACATGACTTGGCGAGCGTGTCCGTGTTGGCTGGCATGAGACCGTAATTCGGCGCGGTCGCGTCGAACAGCCCTCGCGGGGCCAGCTGCAAACAGAATCCTGCGCCCATGCAGAACCCGATGAGGCCCACCTTGCCAGTGCAGCGCGGATCGGACAGTAGGTGGTCACGTGCGGCGACAAGGTCGTCGTAGGCGGGACCGTTGCCGGTGAAATGCGAGCGGATGGTGCGGAGCATGCACGTGATTTTCGAGCCGCGACCGTACAGTGCCGGCGCCAGCGCCAGATACCCGGCAGATGCCATGCGATCGGTGATCCGCCGCAAGTCGGCTGTCACACCAAGCACGTCCTGCACGATAACGACCGCCGGCCATGGACCGGGCCCTGCGGGAACGGCAAGGTAGCCGGGTAGCGGGCTGGTCGGAGCGGAATAGCTGATAACTGGCACGTCGTTGACCTAAAGTGCAATTGCGTTGTGGGCGTGCGTATTTGGAGAGTGCCCTGGCGCTTGTGTGCGCAGGGCGCTTTGGGAGGTCGACGGCAACGGCCAAGCACCCGCTGGCTGAATCTGGTTCGCAGTGCCGCTGGCACCGTTCACATCGGCCAAATGTGGGGGTGCTGCGGGCAACTCAACGAGGGGCGACACGCGCATACCGTCGCACCATACCGTCATACGGTTTTACGGTATAGCCGCATCAACCTTCGTCGGTCGTCTGTGCACCGGCGCTCATGGGGCGCGCCGCGCCCGAACAGGATGTCACGCACCGGACTGCTCGGCGGCCACGGCTTCCGGTTGTAGGCTGGCGCGGTGGTCTCCGTGAGCAGGGACATGGCCGAGAGATCGGGCACGCGTGACGTGGCTTCCTTGCCGTTGCCCCCGAAAAACCCGCTGCCATATCGCGAGCGCGTCAAGGCTCTTCGGTCATTTCACACTGGCATGGACAAGCTACGCGATGCCGGCGGGCCGGTAACCCGGTTCAGCTTGGGGCCCAAGTGGTTGATGCCGCCGATCGTCGCGGTGACCTCCCCGCAAGGCATTCGCGATGTAGTCAGTGTGCGGGATGGCTCGGTGGACAAGACAAGCGCGGTGTCAGCGGAGCTGGGTCGGCTGCTGGGCGAAAACCTTTTCGTGCTGCCCCATCAGGAGTGGCTACCGCGCCGTCGCACGCTGCAGCCGGTGTTCACCAGGCAGCAGGTGCGCAAGTTTGGCGGCCACATGGCCGAGGCGGCGCACAAGGTGTGCGCGACGTGGCGCGACGGCGCGACAATTGATCTGGATGCGCAGTGCCGCACGCTGACGTTGCGAGCGCTCGGTCGTTCGGTACTCGGATTAGACCTCGATGAGAGGTCCGCCGACATCGCCGAACCCCTGCGCATAGCAACGAGTTACGCAGTCGGGCGGGCGTTGCGGCCCTTGCGTGCACCGAGCTGGATGCCCACACCGGCGAGGCGGCGGGCTCGCGCCGCCGCGGCAGCGATTCGTGAGCTGGCCGATGAAATCGTGCGGGAGTGTCGGGCTGACCCCACCAAGGACGCGCCGCTGGTGCAGGCGCTGATCGCCGCGACAGATCCTGAGACCGGAAAATCCCTGTCCGACAGCGAAATCCGTGACGAACTGGTCATTTTCTTGTTCGCCGGCCATGACACCACCGCGACGACGCTGACATATGCGCTGTGGGAATTGGGCCGTCATCGTGAGCTGCAGGACCGCGTCGCCGCCGAGGTCGCCGAACTCGGTGATCGCGAACTAACCCCCGATGATGTTCCGCGGCTTGGCTATACCGTTCAGGTACTTCACGAGGCGTTACGGCTGTGCCCGCCGGGTCCCACCGGGACGCGGATGACAATGGCCGATATCGAAGTCGATGGCTACCGTGTGCCCGCCGGCACGATGGTCGCGTTCGGACGGATGTCGGTACAAACCGATCCCAGCTTGTGGAATGATCCGCTGGCGTTTGATCCCGACCGTTTCAGCGCCGAAGGTTCGCAAGGCCGGGACCGTTGGCAGTACGTGCCGTTCGGCGGAGGGCCACGGTCGTGTATCGGCGATCATTTCGCAATGCTGGAGGCCACGCTGGCGTTGGCGACGATCGTTCGCCACGCCGACATCACCTCGGTGGACGACGACTTTCCCCTCGCGGTTCCGTTCACGATGGTTGCCGGCGGTCCGATCTGGGCCAGGGTGCGGCTGCGCTGATCAGCCGTGACGCCGCTTATGTGTGACCTCTGGTCCATCCGACGGGGCGGCCCGATGTTGAAGTTGCCCCTCACGTATCAGGCTGGTCACCGCGGTGTCCCAGCGCCATAGCTGTGCAGGTGTGGGGAAGGGCTCGGGTATGTGGCGATCGACGAGGCGGCCAGCGATCGGTACCGCGGCGCAGATCGAGGCGTTCGGTTTCGATTTGTATCGGCGGCATCACAAACAGCCGAGGTCCGGCCGCCGACGCCGGTTAAACGTCAATTAGAGGCTACCGTTTACGGTATGACACGCGGTCTGGATCAGCTGGTCACGTCGGTGGCCGCTGAGTTGATGGGCGCCACGGCAACGACCGCGGTAGAAATCAGCGAACGAGTCCTACACGACCTCTTCGACTACCTCGGCGTCGACGTCAGCTTTCTGCGGCACAACGACCACACCATCCACGCCACCACTCTGGTCGCGCAGTGGCCGCCGCGCGAATACATTCCTGATCCCGACCCCCTTGGAGTGGTGTACTTCGCGGACGCGGACCCGGTTTTCGCGATGGCGGAAAATCTCAAGACCCCGCTGGTGCTGCGACCGGAACCGGCGAACGAAGATTTTCAGCAGCGCATCGAGGAAAGCACCACCGTTCCCGAGGTCTCACTTGCCTCCGTGCCGCTGCTGTCCGGCGACATCACCACCGGCACGATGGGCTTCATCAAGTACGGCGATCGCGAATGGACTGACGATGAACTCAACGCGCTGCAAACCATCGCCACGCTGTTCGCTCAGCTGCAAGCCCGCGTCGTCGCCGAACAACAGTTGCATTACCTCGCCGAACACGACGACCTCACCGGCCTCATCAATCGCCGGACGCTCAACGCCTACCTAGACGAGCGGCTCGCCGATGGCCAGCCCGGCCCGGTATCGGTGTTGTTCCTCGACCTGGACCGGCTCAAAGCGATCAACGACTACCTCGGTCATAACGCCGGCGACGCGTTCATCAAGATCTTTGCCCGACGGCTCCGTGACAACGTCGACCCCGGGACGGTAATCGCCCGTTTCGGTGGCGACGAGTTCGTGGTGGTACCTGGCCAACCGATGGACATCACAGCCGTCGAGTCATTCGCGCAAGATCTGCAAAGACGCCTTCAACAGCGGGTGGTCATCGACGGCGAGATGCTCACCCGCACCGTTAGCATCGGCATCGCCGTGGGCACGCCCGGACGCCACGGCACATCCGATCTGCTGCGCTGGTCCGATCAGGCTGCGCTATCGGCCAAGAGCGCCGGCGGCAGTAAGACCGCGGTCTTCACCCGCGAGATGTCGGCCGAGCACTCGATCCGCAACGACGTCGAGCTGCACCTGGAAGGGGTAATCGACTCCGGAAACGGCGCCCTCGTGCTGCATTACCTTCCAGAAGTCGACATGCGCACCGGTGCCATTCTCGGCACCGAGGCTTTGGTGCGTTGGCAACACCCCACCCGAGGGCTGCTGTTACCCGACGCATTCATCCGGATTGCCGAATCCATCAACCTTGCCGGCAAATTGGGCCGGCTGGTGATGCGCTCGGCCTGCGCACAGTTCAGTCAATGGCGAGCACGCGGCCTGTGCACAGACGGTGTACTGCGGATCAATGTGTCACCGGTGCAGCTGGTCTCAGACGACTTCGTCGATACGGTCGGGGCAACTCTTGAAGAGTTCGGCCTTGACGGTGCCGCGGTATGTCTGGAAATCACCGAAAGCGTTGTGGTCCAAGACATTGAGGCCACACGAAACACCCTAACCGGCTTGAAGAACGTCGGCGTGCAAATCGCCATCGACGACTTCGGCACCGGCTATAGCGTACTGACCCATCTGAAGTCGCTACCGATCGACACCATCAAAATCGACAAAGGCTTCGTTCGCGACTTGGGGACCAACCCGAGCGATCTGGCGATCGTGCGGGCGATCATGGCGTTGGCGGACGCTTTCGACCTTCAAGTCGTCGCCGAAGGCGTGGAGACGAGCGCCGCCGCCACGACGCTGCTCCGTCTGGGTTGTCAACGCGCACAAGGCTTCCTGCTGTCGCCGCCGCTCGACAGTGCGGCAATGGAAACGCTGCTCGCCCAGGGCCGCATCTCGCTCGACTCGATACTGCCGTCAGTGACCCCGATCAACGGGCAGCGACGGCGTCCCTAGGTCCTCCGCGCCTCTAGATCGCCTTGTGGGCGGTCAGCAGAAATGCGGGCAACTTCGCACGGCCGTTGTCGTCAAAATCGTAAGGAAGTGGCGGCATGTCGGGCAACGGTGGCAGTTGCACATGCACGAACGCCGGACGGATGTCGTCGATATGCCAGTGCTTCGACACCACCTCACGCAGCTCGTCTTGGGTCACCAGATTTGGCACGGGAAACGGCGAGTCAGGTGGCAACGCTTCGGTGGTGAACACCAGCATGTACATCACTGCATCCGGTGCTGCGGCGCGGTGCACCGACCGGAGGTAGTCCTCGCGCGCCTCGACGGGCAGTGAATGAAACAGTGTGCAATCCAAGATGGTGGCGAACCGCCCGTCATACCCGTCCAGCGAAGTGATGTCGCCTTGGACGAAGCTGACGTTGGTCAGCCCACGTTCCTCGGCGGCCTTGGACGCGGCGTTGATCGCTGTGGCCGTCAGGTCCATGCCGACGACGGTGTAGCCCTGCTCGGCTAGCGCAAGGGACGCGTCACCGACGCCGCAGCCGGCATCGAGTACCTCGCTGCGCATCTTTCCCGAGCGAATAAGCTCGGCGACTTCTGGCTGTGCTTCGCCGATGTTCCAGGGCGGCGGTCCACCAAATACCTCGTTGCGGTAGGCCGCATCCCAATCCATGACTTCCGACATGAGAGCACTGTACCGGCCGGGCGCTTTCATTCAGGCGTCGAACGAATCGATCAGCCACGTCGGATCGGTGGCAGGAAAATAGGTTGGACCGGATTCGGCTCAGGTTGATAGCGTGCGCGAGACCGTGACATCACGCGAGGAGGTGAGACCCATGAACGCAGTAACCATGTGGGTGCTCCCACTCGTGTTCACGGTCGAGCGATAGAAGTAGGTGTCGCCGGGAGCGCCTGAAACAGGCGAAATCCCGAAAGGCAACACCATGCAATTCACTTCTGAGACATCGTCGAACGGTGTCATCGAACGCAATTTCATTCTGGATGAGATCACCGGTGTGCTCTGGTCGCCCACATCCGGCAGCGTCGGCTCACCACTGCTGCTGGCGGGGCACAGCGGAGGCATGCACAAGAAGGCGCCGGGGCTTTTAGCCAGTGCAATTCACTGCGTGATCACCTACGGGTTCACCGTCGCGGCCATCGACGCGCCTGGACATGGTGGTCGGCCGCGAAACCTTCAGGATCAACAGTGGGCCAAGGCGATCCATCAGGCCCGGGCGGCGGGCGAGCCGATCGCCCCGATCGTCATCGATTACAGCATGTCGCTGGCGGAGCGTGCGGTGCCGGAATGGCAGACGACCCTGGACGCCCTGCAGGCGCTGCCTGAGATCGACGTCGAAGCGCCGATCGGCTACGGCGGCGTGTCGTTGGGCGTCGTGACCGGGCTGATGTTGACGACGGTCGAATCCCGGATCGTTGCCGTGAGCTTCGGCGGGGTATTCGTGAACGACGCGCTGATCGAGGCGGCACGGAAGATCACCGTCCCGGTCGAGTACCGGATTCCTTGGGACGACGAGGAATTCGACCGCACCTCCGGGCTCGCGTTGTTCGACGCCTTCGCCTCGAAGGAGAAGGCATTGCACGCCTACTCGGGCAGGCACTACCCGGTGCCCGAATACGAGCGCGACAGCTCGGCTCGGTTCTTCGCCCGCCACCTCGGCCAGGTTGACCGACGGCGATCGCGGGGACCGATTGACGAGCCGCTATAGAAAGGCACTCCGTACCCCGCGGTTGCCAAACCGGTGAAGCTGCAAGGCCGAAACCACATGGGGCACTGGCCATGCCGGGCAGGCAGACGGGGCGTGGCAGGACGTCGGAGCGGCCGCTAGAAGCGGTGGAAGTGCACGTCGAAAACCAGCTCCGGCACCGGTGGGTCACCTTCTCCCAGACCGATGGCCTCAAACGCGGGGCCCAGGTCCTCACGGAGGAACCGCTGCAGGCTGTCGCGGGATCCCCAGACCTCGATGATGCACCAGCGCCCGTCTGCTTGTCCGGCGGCGTGGAACTGCTGGCCCTTGTCGATGCTGGCCTGCAACACCTTCTCCCGGACCGCGTCGTAGGTTTGCTGATCAATTGGTGGATACCAAACCACACCAACGGCCATCCCTGACTCCTTTCATCTTTGCGGCAGCACCGCCTGTCCTGTCGATTCGCTACGTGTTTGCCAGTTAGTGGCTGGCGCCGTCGGCCCCACTTATACCGGGGGCGCCGTCCCTCCCCGGGCCGAGAGTGCCGCCGTTCGTGCCGTCGCTGGATTCCGGGGCCCCGGTTGCGATCCCGCCCTTGCCGCCAACGCCGCCCGAGCCGCCTGCACCGCCAGCTCCTCCCGAGCCGCCGGTCCCGCCCTTGCCGTCCGCGCCGGACTGGCCGAAGATCCCGCTGGGCCCGCCGGTTCCGCCGGACCCACCGGTGCCACCGTTGCCGCCGGCGGCGCCTGCGCCGCCCATGCCGCCGGTGCCGCCAGGACCACCGGTGGCTATACCGGCGGAAGCTGTTGCGTCGCCGCCTTTCCCGCCGCCCCCACCGGCGCCACCGGGGCTGCCGATACCGCCGTCACCGCCGCCGCCGCCGTCCCCGCCGCGGCCGCCGTTGCCTAACAGCCCGCCGCTGCCGCCCGCGCCGCCATTGCCACCGTTGCCGCCCGGACCGCCGGGGGCGGTGCCGTCGCCGCCATTGCCGCCGTTGCCGCCTGCGCCCCCGGTGCTCGTTCCGGTGGACACCACGCCCCAGTCGCCACCGTCACCGCCATTGCCGCCGACGCCTCCACCGGGGCCGCCGCTTCCGCCATTACCGCCGTCACCGCTGGTGGTCGACAAGAAACCCGATGCGCCTCGCCCGTCCGTCGGAAATCCATTGCCGCCGTTGCCGCCAGCCTGACCTGGGGCGCTGCCCGCGTCACCGTCGCCGCCGGGATTTCCCCTGATAGTGGTGCGAGTCAGCTTCGAACCGCTGCCGTCGTCGCCGTTCTGCGCCGGGGAACCTGGCGTGGGATTGACCCCGTTCGCGCCGGAAGCGCCCTGACCACCGTTGCCGCCGTCGCCGCCGTCGCCAAGTATCGACCACGCCCCAGCGTTGCCACCGTTCCCGCCGCGGGCGCCGGGCCCGCCGCTGCCACCGTCGCCGCCGCTACCGATAAACAGGCCGCCGGTGCCGCCGTTTCCCCCCGCCACGCCTGCGACTTTTCCGTCACCTCCGCGCCCGCCGTTTCCGAACAGCCCGGCGTTGCCACCCGCGCCGCCGTTGGTGCCCGCGCCACCGTTGCCGAACAGCAACCCAGCGTTGCCGCCGTTGCACGCCGCTCCGGTGCAGTCGGCGGGTGCGTCGGCGCCGTCGCCGATAAAGAATCCGATCAGCGATGTGACTGGGTTGGCGGCTGCCGGCGCGGTCGACGATGCCTTTGTCGGCCGCGATGGTGTCGGTCCCGAAGATCTGGTGAGCAGGCACAGCGGATCACTACAGTCCGCCGCCGTATTGGTCGGCGGGGTCAGCGGCGCCGGCCCGGATCTCAACTGCGCCGACATCAACACCACCGACGGCATGTCAGGGGGCGCGTGGCCGCCGTGGATAGTGGCCAGCCAGATGCCGCCCCCGACCATCGCGATCCCGGCAGCGATTGACGGCCGGATCAAGCCGCTGATGACGTGCCGATGGTTGCAACGAGCATGCGCGAACGCGGCAACGCGGAAGTCCTGTGTAGCCGCGCGGCGCTGCAGTCTCATGTCAACCACCGCCAGCCTTTCGGGTAATTTCCGGCCACGACAATTGGAGGCTAACTCCGCGCGGGCCTTAATGCAAGTATTCACTTGCATTAAGAAATGTGGCGTATAGCCTTACGTAGGCGAGACGTTTGGAGGTAGATGCCCAGATACATCGACGAGGACAGGCTGTTCGAGGCGACGGTCGCGGTCTTCGCGAAAAATGGGTACCGCGCCACAACGACCCAGGAGATCGCAAGCAGCGCGGGTGTCAACGAGGTGACGCTTTTCCGCCGCTACGGCGGCAAGGCGGCACTGATCAACGCGGCCCTGAAGCACGCGTTCGCTGGATCGCCGTTTGCACGGGTGGCAGCCACCGACGACGTCACCAAGGACATCACCAGGCTTGTCGAGGCATATGAGGAGACGACGCGGAAATACGGAGGCGCCGTCACCACGCTGCTCACCGACGTGGCGCGTCATCCGGAGCTGCGCGAGGCCACAGCGGCGCTCGTACCGAATCTGCTCAACGCGGCAAGCGTGATCGCTGCACATCAAGATCACGGGCGGCTAACCGATGGCGACCCTATGCAGAAGCTCGTGATGTTGATCGCCCCGCTCCTGGTATCTGGTGTCTGGACGCGCGCCGGGGCCTCGGCTGTCGCGCCAGAATTCAACGCGAACGCTCTGGTCGCCGCGTTTCTCGATGGGCATCGCGCCGAACGGCAGGGGAGTAGTCCTGGAGGGTAGGGCCAGTCAACGCTTGGCCTAGCCCGTTGCTTCTCGTCTGTTGGTGAACTCATCGACGAGCAGTTGGAGACGTTCCGAGTCGTAGCCGGGGCGTAGTCGGCCGGCACGGGTGAGGGCGACTAGTCCGTGCAGCGCTGCCCAGAACAGCTCAGTGAGCGCGTCGGCATCCTGCTCGTCAGCCACCACGCCGACCGCGTGGCGTAGCTCGGCGAAGGCCGCCTTCAGCTGAGGCGGTGTGTCTTGGGCGGCGAAGCGCAAGGTTGTCGCACGGGTGAACATCGCGTCGTAGACCGCCGGATTGTCGCGGGCGAAATCGAGGTAGGCGCGTGCAATCCGGGTCAGGGTGTCGGTGGCCGCGCCGGCGCTGGACCGCGCGGCCTGGATTGCCTCGGCGAGCTCGCCGAATCCGTCGATGGCGACAGCATCGGCGATGTGTTCCATGCCGCTGAAGTGCTTGTACAACACAGGCTGGCTGTATTCGATCTCGGAGGACAGCCGACGTGTGGTCACGGCGTCCCAGCCTTCGGCCTCGGCCAACTTGCGGGCGGTTGTGACGATCAGCCGTTGACGGGCAGACCTCTCACGCTGACGGCGATCCTCAATGGCCATACCTAATGGTATCACAGCTAGAAAAACTAGCACTGCTATTGACGCAGGAACTCGACGGGGTTAGCGTTGCTAGCAGTTACGACGTAGGAGTTACGACATGAGCATTGACCTCATCACCCGTGCCGCCGCGCTGATCGCGGTGCTGGGCACCGCGGCGGTCTACGGCACCGACGTGTTCTGCGCGGTGGTGCTGCGACCGGCCTTGGCGTCGGTCGACGACCGTGCCTTGGTCGCAGTCATGGGAAGCGTGCATCGATACGGAGACCGGCGAATGCCCGTGCCGGGCGTGCTCGGGGTTCTCGCCACCGCGGCAAGCGCGGTGCTGGCCACGGTCGCCGCACACTGGGCACAGGCCATCGCGGCAGGCGTCGCCCTGGTCCTGCTGTTGATCTGGATTGTGCTCTACACACAGGTGAGCGCACCGATCAATCGACAACTGACAGCGGCTGCCGACGCTAGCCAGCCCCTACCGAATGGGCGTGCGCTGCAAGCGAAGTGGGACAGAATCATCGGCGCCCGTGCGATGCTGCAAGGCCTGGCAGTGGCCGCCCTATGCGTGGTGCTGATGATCTGACACGCCCACACCCAAGAATCCACACGAACCGACATCGACTGTCGGAGAAGGGCATTCGATGTTTCAGCTCCGGATCTACACTCTGCGGTCACCTGAAGCTCTACAGCGATACGCGACTGTTCACTGGGCCCGACACTTGGCAACCTTCACGACATTCGGGGTCACCACCCACGGTGTGTGGACCGAGCGAAGCGGCGGCGCCAATCGACTCGTCGCGCTCATCCGCTACCCACCTGGCGCCGATCCCGAACAACTCACGCGGCACATCATGACCAGCGCAGAATTCGCCGCCGACATGGCCGGCTTCAACGTCGACGAGATCATCGACGTTCAGTCGGTACTGCTTGATCCGACATCCCTCTCACCGATTCACTGACATACCTCAGGAGCACTCGCATGACCGTCACCACCATCGCCTACACGCTCGCCGGACTCATCGCCGCGGGCATCGTCTTCATCGGCGCACGATTCATCGTCGCGCCGCGTGTCGCCGCCGCCGGTTACGGTGTGCAACCAGACCTCGGCCAGCCATCCGCCGGCGCCTACTTGAGTGTCAAGGGCGTCCGCGACATCGCATCGGGGCTGTTCGTCTTCATCCTGATGGCCGCGGGCGAGACCCACCTGCTCGGCTGGGTGATGCTGGCCGCCACGATCATTCCGGTCGCCGACGCGACCATCGTGCTCGGCAACGGCGGCCCCAAGTCGATCGCTTGGGGAGTGCACGGAGTGACCGCCGCCGTCATGCTCATCACGTCTGCGCTCCTGCTCATTTCCTAGGGGCCGAGCCTGTCGATTCGCGGGGTGCCCAGTCGTCATAGGGATATGGACAAACCTCGCATCTTGCTTGACGGACTTGCATATGTGGAATCGCCGCGATGGCACGAAGGTCGACTCTGGTTCGCCCACTGGGGGACTGGGGAGATCGTCGCAGTCGATCTCGAGGGGCAAAGCGAAGTGGTGGCACATGGGCCGCCCGGTTTGGGGTGGTCAATCGGCTGGCTGCCAGACGGCCGGCTTCTCGTCACCGGTCCGGAACTGTTGCGGCAGGAGCCAGACGGGTCGATGGTCAAGCATGCCGATCTCCGCGCCGTCGCTGACCACCGTTGGAACGAGTTAGTGGTCGACGGCCGCGGCAACATCTATGTCAACGGCTTCGGTTTCGACTTCCTCGGCGGTGAGCGGCCCGAACCCGGGATCATCGCGCTGGTCACTCCCGACGGGACAGCTCGCTGCGTTGCCACCGATATCGACTTTCCGAATGGGATGGTGATCACGCCCGACAACTCCACCCTGATCATTTCCGAGTCTTTCGCCGGACGGCTTACCGCGTTCGACATTGGCGCCGATGGTGGCCTGTCCAACCGTCGGGTGTGGGCCGACAACGTCGGACCCGACGGAATCTGCCTCGACGCCGACGGCGCGATCTGGACACAGGCAGCCGACACACGCACGCACACAGGCAGCCCCGATTCGGCGGAAGGTGCGTGCATACGCGTCGAAGAAGGCGGCAGGGTGCTGCAACGGATCGAACACGATCGGGCCATCTTCGCCGCCATGCTGGGCGGCCCCGATCGTCGATCGCTTTTCATGCTTGCCGCCGAATGGCGCGGCACCGCCGGTGTAGAGCGCGCGCTCGCCGCGCGAACCGGACAAGTGCTCGTTGTTCACGCGCCTGCGCCGGGTGTGGGTTGGCCGTGAGCGGTCTGCGGGGGCGGCGGGGTGCCGGATCTTGTTGGTAACCCGCCATATTCGTGTCCGCCGCATTCATCCAGGAAAAGCCTGGAGGAGTCTGGATGCAGAGGGGGAGAGGCCTCAGACCGCGCGGATAATCTACGGCCGCAGGATATCGGCGGGGGACACGGTTTCGACGAATGCGCGTGCCGCGGCAGCGAGTTTCCTGTCAGCGGTGGCCAGCGCGTCCGCCTGCAGTTGGGTCAGTGCGATGTACTCGGCCTGGTAGGTGTCTGGCCAGTTCAGTTTGGCGGCTATTCGCCATGCGTGGTCCTGCAGTACTCGGTCACCAAGGAGCCGGATCCGTAGCCCACGGATATCGTCGAGAACCTTCCGGCCGATCTGTTCATCCATCTCGCCGCGGTGCACCGATCCGTATACGAGGGCGAGCGCCTGCGAGCGCAGCAATGTGGGAGCCGCCAGGCTGTGCTCGGGTGGAATTGCCGCTCCGTCAACGGCAAGGTCGATGGCCACCTGTGCATCGATGACGAACGTTGTCATATCAGAACTTTCGCATGGACCGCAGGTGTTCCGCTACCACGATTGTCCGCGATTGGCGTGACAGCGCCTCGCCACATAATCGTGACCCACGATGTCATGAGGGGGCGTCAGACTTGCTGAGCCTGAACACATATACGGTTCGCTTCTTGAAAAAGGTTGCGGTACTGAGTAAAAGATGCCTCATCTAGGTAGCCCGCCGCATTCGATTTGGCCGTATTCCCGCCTGGCATTGAAGCGGTGCAGGCCGGCCGGAGATGACGATCTTCGTCGACGTGGCCCCTCAGAGTGCTCGAAGTCCGCGCAGGGTCCTTCTTATCAGTTCACGTCGTTCATCGATTGTCATCGAGTCACCGGGGGTGGCGTGGACCCGCAAATAACCCTGTGTCACAAGGTCGCCGACCAGGAACCGCGTCGCACCGAGCGGCAAGGACAGTTGAGCGGCGATCTCTGCGACCGAGAGGCTGTGCGCGCAACACGTCAGGATCTGGCCCCGCACATCATTTCTCGGCCAGCGCGGCGGCTTCGCTGTGGTGTTGAGCGCTTCGACCGAAGCCTCGAGTGGCAGTTCGATACCAGGGTCGGTACGGCCTGCGGTCAGCGTGTACGGCCGGACCAGGCTCGGCTTGTCCGCAATTTCCGGTTCTGTGAACCCGTCGCCGATCGGTCCGCCCTTGCCCTCCGACTGCCGATGCGCGCCGGTGTGGTTCCGGACATGTGGCGAGCTATGCGGCACGTTGTGGTTCCGCAAGAACGACAAGGTCTGGTCGGCGTGCACCGATGCGCGCAGCTCGCTGGAAACGACCTTGAGTACGGTGCGGTCGGTGTCGATGACGAATGTGGCCCGTCTGACCGGTAGTAGCCGTGCCAGCAGCCCACGGCGCCGAGTGTGCCGCCCGCGCCGATCCGGCTCACGCGCTACGACGGATTTGCGGAGCTTGGCGAACCTGCCTCGGCGCACCCCGAACATCTCGGAGACCACGCCGTCCGCGTCGGAGAGAAGGGGATAGTCGAACGAGCGCTGTTGGGCGAAGTGGGCCTGCCTGTCGACGGTGTCGGTGCTGATGCCGACCCGCTGGGCGCCCACAGCGGCGAATTCGCTACTCAGGTCCCGAAAATGACAAGCCTGGGCTGTACAGATCGGTGAGGACGCTATCGGGAAGAAGAACAGCACAACCGGCCCATGGGAAAGCAGCGCGGACAGCGTCCGAGGCCGACCAGCGTGATCGTACAGAGTGAAGTCAGGCGCCTTGTCGCCCGCGATCATCGGCAAAGATTAACGCGGGAAGCTCCGCGCGACGCACGACTCGGATAATTCGGTCGTTAGGAGCAGATGTCGGTGGCGATGCGTTCGAGGGTGCGCCGGCATCCTGCGCTCATCGTTGGGCTGCTGTCGACGTAGTACCAGACCGCGCCGAGAGCTTGCTGAAAGGCCCAGGCCCGTCCTCGCTGCCATTCCGCTTCGTCGCAACCGACGTGATCCCGGAGCAGTTCGCGAGGTTCGGTATCGAGGAGATGCCAGGCGCTCACCAGGTCGAGAGCGGGATCGGCGGCACCGAGGCCTCCAACATCAAGGACCCCAGCAAGGCGCTCGTCGGCAACCAAAATGTTTGGGGGGATGAGGTCGCTGTGGTTCATGACATCGGGAGCATCGCCTCGGGGGAGGTCGCGCATCTCGGCCCAGATGGATCGAAGGGTCGCGACATCAAGCATGCCTTCGCAGTATGTCAAACATTCCTGCATCCAATTGTCGTGGGAGGACAGGTGGCCGCCGCGCCCGTTGCCGTCGAAGGTTCGTCCGCGAGTATCTATTGATCGCACGGCATTGATGAAATCGCCCAGATCCATAGCGAGAGAATTGGATTCACTGCAGTTGTCAGCGGTGGCGGGCTCGCCTGGAAGCCAGGTGTTGATCGACCATGGTAGGGGATAGCCAGCGCCGGCCTCGCCGATGGCGATTGGTCGCGGGGTGGCGAAGGGTGTCTGACCGATCAACTCCTTGGCGGCTGCTGCCTCACGCAGTAGTCGATCCCGTACGGCCAGCACATCGTCTGGCAGCAGCGGGAAGCGTGCCACGAACTGGTCGCCAATGCGGAAGATGGCGTTTACCGTGCCTGCACTCGCTACAGCTACGACCCGCAGGTCTTGCCACTGAGGGAACTGCTCGGCGACGAGCGCCCGCACCGTAACGGCCGAAACCAACAATTGGCCGGGATGCATATCCACGGCCCGCGCACGCGCCACTAATTATCAACAACTCGAATTGCGCGCGTTCCCACCGCACGGGATGCTGCCTGTCGCCGAGTAGCCGTCGAAGTGGCATCGACCTCTTCCCCGCAGGAGCTCAGCGGGTATGTCCATACAGTTTTTCGTGACGGGACAGGTGCGCCTTACCGTCGTGGCGACTCGTAAGGTGTAGGCGTCGCGGGGCACGGTGGGACAGAAAGTCGCTGCTGGCGATTAGCGACGCGGATGCGTCAGGTTCGCCTGGCCGCATCGGGATTAAGGATGTAGAGGCCTGCGATCGTTCGATCGTCATGGAAGGTGATGCGAGCGACGAATTCACCAGCCTCGAAGGTCAATGGTGTGTTGGTTCTCGTAAGGTCGCCCGCGCGGGTGACGTCGGTGTCTCCGTGGCCCTTGTAGTTTCCGACCAAACGTTTCATCTGAGGCCACGGCGCGGCAAGCTCCATCTCGCTGAGCTGGTCGCGCATCGTGGCATCGAAGCGAGCGCGGACCTCGGCCCACCGGGCATGAGTGAGATCGTCGATGACCGTCCTGGCCAGCTCGGCGGCCTCAGGAAGTGGAACTTCTGCTGTTTGAAGATCAATTGACTCGCCGTAACGGCCGATCTTCGCTCGAGGCTTCACCCGTGTGGTCGAGCGTCCGTGCAAGGCCCCACTGACGGTGCCGCTGATCGTCAGGTCCCCGCCATCGTTGGAGACGTCACCCGTACACATTCCGGGGAGTTTGGCCCTGGCCCCCGGCTCCATTACGAGCCCGCCCACCATGCCAAGTATGTAGGCATAACCGCCTGACTCGACTGTGAGTGTGCCTGCGATGAAGCCACCCGCTACGAGCTTTCCGCCGCGCGTCACCCGAACATCGCCTTCAGTCTTGCCGAACTTAACGCGGATGCCTGATATCACCGTTGACATGGCGCGAAGGATACTGCGCACCATGACATAACGGCCATGCAGTGCTCGGTGCATGATCGCCTGGGGGTCGATGTGTCGGCCTGGTCGGCTGCTGGGGAAGAGCCATGGAGTGCCGATGGCTCCACGACGAGATTTACTGGTAACCCTGCATATTCGATTCCGCAGTATTCGTCCGATACGCAACTGCGCGTCGGTCGAGACGTGGCGGGGGAGAGCGACTGATTGCGGGGATGGCTGTGGCCTAACCGAGTGGCGTTCCTGCACAACTCCAAGGTGAGTTTGTTTGCTAAAGCGTGCAATCGGCGTGGCATGCCGACTCGGACAGGCATGAACTGCTTGACAGGCGAACTCCGCATGGACGGTCGTGACGGCGCGGCGCGCTGGAGGTCGGGTGCGGAGTTCTGCTGTGGCGGCATGAGCGTGCTTAGCTGGCGGTGTGGAAGCTCCTGCCCGCGTGGGGTATTCCCCGATGCAGACGCTGAAGCCCGCTATCTCGCTACCTGCCAGGCGGTGATGGCGGCGAGCCCGACGGCGGTCGAAACGTGTGATGTTGTAACGCGATTTGGCGCGACAGGGTGTATCGGCACGGGCCCGAGCACGGGTCGCCGATCGTGTTGGCGCACCGCAATAGTCGTTGCACGCAAATCGGCCCCCTCCGAAGTGGAAGGGGCCGATTCGTTTCCTCGACGGTTACTCGTTGCCCGAACTGCCAGAGCTGCTTGAGCTGCCCGAGCCGCCGGCCTTGCTGTCGGCGCCGGCCTTGGCATCCGCACCGGTCTTGGTCTCGCCACCGGTCTTGGTCTCGCCGCCGGTCTTGGTGGTGTCGGTCTTGGTGTCGGCACCGGACTTGCCAGTGTTGTTGTCCGCCTTGGCCGTATCGTCGGCCTCGGCGTCGGCTGGCTTCGTCGTGGTATCCGCCTTGGCCTCGTCGGCCTTGACCTTTGTGGCAGTCGCCGCGGCGGTGGCTTCCGCGGGGGAAGCCGTAGCCGGTGTGGTGGCCGCAGCAGTGGCCGCCGTGTCGGTGGCCGCAGTCTTCGCGTCGGTAACCGCAGTCGCTGCGGTGCTCTCTTCGGCCGCTACCGTCTTCTCCGTGGTGCCGGTTTCATCGGCGGCGGTCTTGGCGGTGGCGACGTCCAGCGTGACCATCTTGGGGGCCGCCGCCGTCGTCGCAGCCAAGGTCGTCGTCGGGGTGATCGCCTCAACGATGAGGTCCCGAATGGTGACCAGGATGCTGAGCGTGCCGAGGCCGGGGGTGAGCAATCCACCAGTCTGGGTCGGCTCATATCCGTTGATGAAGCCATCGAGCATGACCGCGGGTGCGCTCACGATCGCGCCGATAACTCCGCCGATATCACCGGTGGAAATGGCGGTGATAATGGATTGGACGGCTGCGCCTGCTGCTTGAAACAGCGCGAGTGGCGGGCTAATCAGCCCAATGCCGCCAATAAGGGCGATATTCGGCAGTGTATCGATGACGCTGACCAGATTCTCCAGCGGCTGCAGCAAAGGCGGCAGGAACGGGAAAGCCGACTGGACGAGGCCGGTGGTGATCGTCTCAGCCGCGGCCTGAACTTGGCCCGAGGCAAGTTGATTCAACGCGGTTCCGAGTATGGCGGGCAGACCCGAGGGATTGGACGGGGAGAACACCTCGTTGAATGCAGAGCCGAGGCCCTGGAACATCGTTAGCTGGTTCGCGATGAACTGCTGTAGCAGCGGCGCAACGCCTTTAGCGAAGGCCTGGCCCGCCAAGGCGCTGGTGTTATTGATGGTGTTGCTGAGCAGCAGCCCGTAGGCCTCGATCGGATTTACCGAAGCCACCAGGTCGACTGCCGCTGAAACGACCTTCGGGACTTCTATGTGTGTCGGTGGCAGCGTTATTGGCGCAGCGGCGATCACACTTGCACCCACAAGGGCGACACCCGCGTTGAGATACGGACGAACAGCAACCTGCATGACATCTCCTTTTGACATAGCTGTGACACAGCCTGGCTTACTTTATTCAAAAGTAAGTTTGAAATAGGACACGTTTCAGTGAATTGATTTCGGAGGACATTTTATGCGACGAACTGCCACCTATTAGGCGACCAAACAACGTGCAATCTCCCATGGCAAACCGCGAAATTCGAAGCTGTAGATGCGGGCCGGAGGGCATCTCACCAATTTGCTCAACACATGCTGATTGGCTGAGCTTGCCGCGGCACTGACTGCGGTTTGTTTGCCGTGGGTCACGAGATATGCAGTCGGCCGTGAGACTCTACAAACATCCCGCTCCCAGGTGAATTACCTCTTCCGTACAGGGATCTTCGGGATCAAGTCGAATAAGCTCTTATGCTTCGGGGTTAGGTCGTCTAATCTTTGCACGGGGTTTAAGAGCGTTTTCCGTCCAAGGGCTTCTTTAATTACGGTCGCCCCGAATCTAAATAGCGCGCCGAATGGGTCACTTCTGCCGGCCGTGACGCCGGAAACCGGCCCGGCTCCTCCGGCGCCCAATATCGCCGGCGAGACCGAAGGGCCAGCGGCAGAGGAACCTGAAGATGAGCTCGAGGTGGAACCGGTCGAATCAGCCGGTGCGGCGGACGCGGCACCGACACCACCGCCGGTGGCGACGATCGTCCCCAGACCAAGCGAAACGGCGACGGCCCCGATCCGCGAAAGGTGCTTTGAATTCATCAGTGCTCTCCCTTGCACTTGCAGTTGGTGTGCATGATCACCACGTGGCGGGACCGGGCGGCAACAACCACTTCTCACCGCACATGTCCTTACACATCTCGGCTGGGCCACTCCGGCCGACCGGGTCGCGCCGGCGGACGCGACCGCCTTACAGCTAACACAACTGACAGACGGTAGGTAAACGAATGCGGGCGAATTCATCTGTTGAGAGGACATCACAGCCAGCAGGTACGCCCGCATCGAGGGCCGCGATCGGAAATTGACTTAAACGTCAGCAGCGAATGGGCACTGCACGCCAACCTGCCGATGAGTCGACGGCGCGCCCTCTGGGTAGCCACCGTGGACGGCTCGATGAACAATCTCTTGGCGACCGCGTCCTTGTGCTCGTCTGAAACAAGGCGACGAGCAGTTGTCGTTCCCGCCGGCCCAAAAAGGGGCCTGCCCGCCCGGTCGTCATTCAGCAGTGCTTGCGCCATACGCGGGCCGAGGTAGTGTTCGCCATCGCTGCCTACGCGGCCCACGGGCTGAGGGTGCTGCGCGAACGGCACCAAGCCGACCAACCCGCCTGACGGCCACCATTTGGGACCTGACGGTTCGGCGTCACTGATCCGGACCGACGGTGCGGATGCCCTGGATCTCAAATGCCGGGGGAGCGCGCGCTTGCGATGAGAGCTGATTCATCTGATGAACACGGCGAGCTTGACTTGACATAATGTGGCTTATCGGCACAACTTGTGGACTGCATTGTTGCGCAAGCTGATTCGATACACGGCAATGTCCGATTCCGGCACGCCCTCACCGGCGTAGCCGGCGGGTACTCGCCCAAGCCAGCGACGGCTGCTTCTGTTGTGTGTGGTCTTGCGGCTCAGTCAACTCAATGAATATTCGAGCCGTGGAACCTTGAGCGTGTCCCCGGCAACCGGCGTATCCGCACCCGACCACCCTTCCTTCCGTCCGCTGCAGCATCAGTGATACGTCACTGTGACGAATTGTCTTGTGGTGCAGGTGCATTGACAAGTCGACCGGATGACCATGACCATTCCGAGTCGCGTGCCTGCGGGCCGCTATGCCGGCCGGGACGACGCGTCAGCGGGATCAGTTGCATGGATACCGAGTGGATCCGGCCGAAATCGCTGCGCGGGAAGATAATGCCACCTATGCCCCAGTTCGCCTGTCCGGCATAGCCATTGACGTTACGTCACAGTGACGCAATGTCTGTCGTTCGCGCGTACGGCACCTCTCGGGCCCAAAGTTTCGTGGCGAGATCGGCTAGGGTAAGCCCCCTCCGATGCTCAACGGGAAATCCTGTCCTGCACCGGTTTACACATATCCAATGCGATTCCGAGCGACTTTGCGGACGCCCGACTATCCCATTCCCCGACGCACGAACTCGCTGCGGATGCGCAACAGGGCGTGCGCGGACTGAGTGGTATCGAGGGCGTCGAAGTCGGTCGCAGCAATGGTGTTGAGATATGCGTCGCGGTCGAAGGGATTCAAGCTCGCCCCTTGCCGGTCGTCGAGCCAGCTCTCGGTGCTGCCCTGATGCTGTTGCTCCTGCTTGCCCTGCCGCGTCTGTACCTTTTGCTGCTGCTCTTGCCTGGTCTGGCCGTCCTGCTGCTGCTGAATTTGCGCCATGCCCTTGGTGAAGTACTGCTCCTGCAATTGCTGCTGCTGGACATGCTGATTGTTGTCTTGCTGGTTTTGGTATTGGTCCTGATATTGATGGTCTGCCTGTTGTACCTGAACCTGCTCCTGTTGGACCTGGGTGTTGTCTTGCTGCTGCTGAATCCGTTCCACTTGGTTGGTCCAGGCGTCCTGCTGCACTTCCTGGCCAAGCACGGGGCCTTGAGCCTCTTGGTGGCCCACCACCGGCCCGCGGTGGTCGGCAGGCACGTGATCGCCCTCGCGGGCCACCGCTGCCCACGCCAGCGACGGGCCCTCGACACGTAGATCGTCGATGTCGGCGGGTACGGCCTTGAGTACAGCCTGCTCGAGCTTGGACAGCCGTGGGCGCGTCAGCACGGCGTGCACCGACACAGGTTTGGCCTTTGCGTCCGTGACGTAGTCGGCGACACTGAACTTTGCGTGGTCCAATTCGCCACCGTTCCAGATCGCGATCGCCACTGCGACACCACCCACCATCGAGGGCGCGACGCCACGGGCCAGCTTCTCGGTGCCGTAGGACACGTCCACGAGATGCGGGGTCTCGAACACCGAAGTGTCCCTTGCCATGTGGAGTCCTGCGCTTTGGGCGGCGCGCATCATGGCGTCGAACTCGTCTATCGCCCCGAGATCGGCCGCGGCCACGCTCTTGAGGAATTTCGCCACCACTTTGGATCGGTCGGGCACGGCGATGAAGAGGACGATGCTGCCTTCCTTGAACAACGGCGCTTCGAGTTCAGCCAGCCCTTTTGGTTCGACGATGGTCGGGGCGAATCGGTGAACGACCCGCTTGTCGAGCTCGAGGTCCAGTTGCTTGTCGGCGACCAGGGTGTAGAGCAGGCTGTTATCGTCCATCGCAATTCTCCTTCACATCAACAGGTTTCATATCGAGAGCACCACAGCGCCGAGCACTGGATAGGCGGCCAGGAACGCGAAAACGAACGTCGACAAACCCATCGTCATGGCGATGCCGAAGTGGAAAGCCACACCCGCCGCGACGAACAACGCGAGCCCCGGGTGCCCGGCGAACAGCAGCATGGGCGCCAATAGTTCGAAACCCATGGTCGCCCAGCTGATCACGGCCGAAACTGGCCACGGTCGCAATGCTGCGGACACTCCGGGTGAGCTGTAGGTACTTGCACGCGTGATGAGCGCGATGGCCGTTCCGCTGCGCCACGCGGGCGAGACCAGCTTGGCGATGCCGGCCACCAGGTACGACAACAGCAGCTCGGCGACGATGAAGATCGCGGCGGCCCAGTTCGCGATCGGCCCTAGGTCGAGGGCGAAGACGGCGAGACCCGCCCAGACGATCGACTGCATCTGGTCGGCACCGTCCATGCCGACCAGCAGCCTCAGGTGAATGGCGCAATGCCCCGCCAGTACGAGCATTGCCAGCACGGCGACCCACGGCCGCCCAACGGGCAGCAGCACCGCGAACGCGACCGCGGCGATGGCGTGGGCCACGATCAACGCGATGAATATCCGTCCTGTGAGCACCACGTCGAAAAGCGCCGCAAGCGTCTTGTGTCGTAAGAGGATGTAGTACCGGCTGCGGATGACGGGCCACTCGAAGAAGCGGCCCAACGTGTCGCGGTGCACCAGCAGTTCGGTGGTATCCCAGACGATCCCGATCGCCGCGATGACGGCGGCCAGCCGCATTCCGGTCAGAAGGTTCAACGACAACGTCATCGTTCAGCCCAACCGGTGAAACGCCGAAACCAGCATGACGTGCGGCTGGCTTCGCCCGTGCATGCCCGGGGTGCGGGCGATGGCGAATTGTCGTTCCGCAGCGCCGAAGTCGCCGGGCAGATTGCAGACGTAGTTGAGGATCAGCAAGTACGGAAAGCTGAGCACCCGCTGCTTGTTCACCACCCGGGGCCCGTCGGGGGTCGCGGATGCTTCTGGACCGGGGTCGTCCGGCCGGGACAGGTCGAAGGCGACGTCGACGATGGCCTTGTGGATCCGCCGCGTCGGACTCCACAGATCGAAGAACCAGCGACGGCCGGCCAACCTGACCTCGCGCCAGCAGGTGGTTCGACCGTCGTGGCCGCGGTCGCGGAACAACAAGTGTGTATCGGAGTCACCTGGATTCGGCGCGAAGAAGGTCCAGATCGGCACCAAACCGCAAATGTCGACGTTGGTGATCCGGCTGACCCAGCGGCGGGTGTTCTTGCGTTGATTGGCGGCGCTCACTACCAGCCAGCCCGCGAACACGGCGATGACCACGATCTGGACGATCCACTGCGCGACGTTGCCCACCATGTTCATCACCGACTTCTTCGGATCAGCCGGCGATGCAAGTCCATTCCCAGAGAAGGTGGACTGAACAAGCGTTGCCGGTGTGGACGGCCGAGCACGCCACACCACAGGAAGTCACGTGCCGTCCGGCTCCAGACGCGCGGCCCAGCGAGAACGAACGCGGTGATGTGATCCTTGGCCGAGAGGTGGTCTCCGTGCCAGTGATTGACCGAAATCGAAGCGCCGGGGCTGGCGAGATAGTGCCACCACCCCCGCGGTATGTAGAGAGCGTCGCCCGGGTCGAGAGTCGTGCGCCATCGCTCGACCAGACTCAGGGGGCCGTCGTCCTCGGACTCGATCTCGTCGGGCGACAATGAGCTCTTAGAGGGCACGTCTCGTAGGACCCGTAGCGCGCGTACGTGTTTCGGCGCGACGAGGACGGCGCGCTTGCGGCCGTATATCTGAACTAGCACGTTGTCGGCGCTGTCGAAATGGAGTCCCGAACGGGTCTGGCCACCGACCCATAGATTGACGCCGTAGCGCGGAACCGCGATGAGCGCCGACAGGTCGAGTTCATCCTCGAGTCCGTCGAAGCGTTCCAGGGATGCCTGAGCCAGGTAGCACCTTTCGCCCCGCTCTATCCGATCGATCAACTCGGAGAACGGAATCTGTGCGCCATGGGCGGCTTCCGCATCCATGTAGGGTGCTCGGCCACCTGGCAGATCCAATGCGGCCGGTACGGTCGTGTCGAACCGGGTCGCCAAACCCCGCGGCGACCATTCGCGCACCGCGGTCGACTCCGCGACCGCCCCGGCGATCACCAGCGGCACCGCTTCGTGCCGTGCCCGTTCACCGATCTCCATCCAGCGTGCGAGGTCGATCCGCGGAAGTTCGTGCGGCGCAACCCGGGACACGCGACGGAAGGGTGCGTCCAGCACCGCGGCCCGCGGCGACTGCCCCCCGCTGATCACCGATTGATCATGACACTGCCACCTTGGATTCGCTAGGAAAATGTCGTACCGCGTCAGCCCCTTGGCCAACCGACTGTCGTTGGCCGTACCGAACATAAGTGAACATACGGTTCGCTCGTCACGGCCCGCCGTTTAGTCGGCGATTCGCCACTCCGTTCTCTCAAGCATCGGCGATGCTCTACGCCGTATCGAATTATGTTGTGGTCCAATACTGTTGGACGTCCGCCTGGACAGGTTGGGTTTCGGCGTCGCTTGACAACGCTCTGATCCGGAAAGTGTCGCCATGACGCGGGCGATCGATCCGCCTAGCCCCGGATCACGTGTTCCAGCACATCAGAGACGCAAGAGCGCACAGTCTGTGAGAGTGCTGCGAATTAGCTGGCAATCTCGACGGCTAAGCCTGTCAATCTCGGCGTGCCGCGGCGTGCGGGGTGGGACGATTTGCCGATGGATCAGGACGATCCGGAGAACCGCGCCGAGCAGTCCTCCCCGGTTGAACATCCCGTTGTCGATCGCGCGCAGGTCCGGGGCACGGCTTTTTCGAAACCCCCTCGTGGAAAACGCGGCTACAACGAAGACGAAGTTGACGCGTTTCTCGACCTCGTTGAAGCGGCGCGCCGGGACGCAACGGGACGCACTCTCACCCCAGAGCAAGTCCGCAACGTGGCTTTCTCGAAGCCGCCGATCGGAAAACGCGGCTATAACGAGGACGAGGTTGACGCGTTTCTCGACCTCGTCGAGCAGGAAATGACACGCCGCGCGGGCGGCGCAGACCAGGGCTCTCGGCAAGAAGCCTTTCCGCCGGCCCCTGGACCACCGCCTCAGCGCACGGAACGCCAGCCATTCGCCAGCGTCGGCCGTATGGTGGCAGCTTTGTTCTTTGCCGTTCTGTCTGTGTGGCTGATCGGGTTAGGGGTGCACAACCTGTGGGCGCAGCATTCCGGCGGCCACGCCCGCGTCGAACTGCTGCAGTGCTGGCGCACCACGCACCCATCTCCTACACACAGCAACCTTTCCTTGCTGTTCAGCACATACGATTGCGCCGGACGGCTGGCTGATGGAACCGAACAGATAGTGACCGTCCACGGCGTGACGAAGCGGCCATCGCCGATGATTACGCAGACCGTGGACGTCCGCGTGCACGGCGACCAGGCGTACACGAACTCGCTGCGATTGCCTGTGCCGGACCTTCTTCTGGGAAGCCTTGTCCTCGCTGTAGTGCTCTGGGCCGTGCTCCCCCAGCGTCCATCCCGGGCTTCCCGGCGGGAACGACACGCGAGACATCGGTAGGCGGGTCGACCACTCCAATCAGATTCCAAACCCGCGTTGCTAGCTTGGCGCGCGCCGGTTAGGGCGCGCTGATGACGCGATTGTGTGGGAGGTCTATCTCTATGTATCGAATGATGGCGGTTGCAATCACATCCGTCGCCTTGGTCGTGTCGGGATGCACGACTACCAAGCCGACCGTCCCGTCCCCGGCATCGTCCAAGCCGAGCGTGTCGACACCTTCGCCATCGACTCAGACGAGCGCGTCCGAGACAGAGGAGGCTGGCCAGCCGTTGGACGGAAGCGCGTGCGTCGAAATCACGCAGGCGAACCTCGATCTGGCGACTGCAACCGACGCCGATGCCGCGCGCAAGGCCGGCGATACTTTCGAGAAATACGACCTCCCCGCGGCGGTCAAAGAGGCGGTTGAGCATTTCGTCGGCACGGGTGGCGCGCAGTTCGACGACCCCGATTACGACAAGTACAACAACGCCATCGAAAACTGGATCAAGCAAGTCTGCCCGCTATAAGGCAAACCAGTCGGCCCCGGCTGAATGCAAAACGTCACAGTGACGATTGGCTCCTTGGGTGCCTCCCTTTCCGCTAATGGTGAATGTCGTTCCCGCGCTGCGTCTTCCGTCTCGGCTCGCAGTGCATTGACGCCTTCTACCAGCGCACACAGGCGAAGGCGGGGCCTCCATCCGATCGCGCGCGGTCATGTGGCGGCGATGTCGGCGCGCTAGCATCGACACGTGACCGAGCGCGGGGTCCGCAGCGATGTGGACTTCGATTACCTGCAAGCCGAGCCTGATTACGGCGACGGCTGGTACGGGCACGACCACGATCCGGGTACCGAGCCGATCCCCGTGGCTGACATTCACGACCACCTGGTCGACGAACCTGACCTGCTGGAGGATCAGCCCAACTATCTGGATGATCAGCCCGAGGCTCTCGAGGACCAGTCGCGGGAACGCGTCAGGGCTGACGACCCCTCGATCCCACCTCCGGTCTTCCGGCCTCGGCCGATTGGCTCCGATTTTGCGGACAGTTTCCGCTCACTGAGCTTCAAGCCGCCTACGCCGCCGTGGTACCGCACCAAGAAGGCGCTGATCGTCCCCGCGGCCGTCGCCGCCGTCGCAGCGGTCGGCCTGCTGATAGTCCGTATGCCTGGTGGGGCCTCTGAGGAAACCACGACCGTGGTCCCCGACGCTTCTACCAGCGCCGCGCCGTCGCCTTCCAGCGCCCAGCCGACGCTGACCCACGTGGAGTCCACACCCCCTGCCCCACCCCCACCCCCGCCGCCACCTCCACCGCCGCCCCCGCCGGCGGAGCCGGCCAGCCCACCCGTCTACACCGGCGGCAGCCAATGGGAACCGTCCGCGCCGTCGTCGCAGAAGCCACCCCAGATCGACGTGACGCGGGCGCCCATCAGCGTCGCGCCACCCCCGCGGCCGGCACCCGGACATAACTCCGCCACCCCCGGCGACGGACGAAGGGGCGGCGGCTGGGGGTGGTGACCGGGGCTGTTCATTGCTCCTCCCGCGGCACCACCGGAAACTGTCACCGTCACCGACAGCGTTGTGCCGCTTGGGTTTTCGACTCACGGACGCATTTCGCGGGATGTCTTTTCGTCAGCATTCCTCGACATGCCCAGGACCAGCGTTCGCGACTGCCGACATCATTGCTGCAGAGTCGCTATGCTGGCGGCTTTCCGATGGCCGCCAGCCACCGGGCCTTCTTCACGAAGGAGCGACCATGACCGCTGACGCCGGCGCCGCGCCGCTACCCAAACCCGCCAGCGGCCATATTCGCCTGACCTCGCACACGGGTGGGATCGGCGCTCCGCCCATCCGGTGGGGCGCGCCCACCGCGGCAGACCGTGGGCCGGTGATCGGAACGACCAGCACGCGCGCCCACCGCAATGTCATCGGCACCCACAGCGGGTCCTACAGCGTCTACCGGGCACTGGCCGTCGCAGCCGGTGCGCTGTCCCGTCAGCACAAAGCCGACCTGACGAACACCGCACCCACCGACGTCATCGGCCCCTACGCCCAGTGGGGCGATCCGGCCACGATCGTGAGCCTCGACCCGTGGGGTGCCATGGTGGCCGACGCCTTCTCGGCCGAGCTGGCCGCAGGCTTCGACATCCGTCCCACGATCGCTGTCACCAAAGCGAACGTGATCGTGCCGGAGATCAACGACGCCATACAGAAAGGCCGCCTTCACCCCGACGGCAGCATCCTGATGCCCAGCGGTGCGGCGCTGGTCACGAAGGCGGCGATCGAACCCGTCTGGCACCTGCCGGGCGTCGCTCAGCGATTCGGCTGCAGCGAGGCGGATCTGCGTCGTGTGCTGTTCGAGGAGACCGGCGGCATGTACCCCGAGCTTGTGACGCGCTCGGACCTCGAAGTGTTCCTGCCGCCGATCGGCGGGCAGACGATCTACATCTTCGGCAATCCCCGCGATCTCGCCGATCCAAAGGTCGAGCTGACCGCACGTGTGCACGACGAGTGCAACGGCTCCGACGTGTTCGGCTCCGACATCTGCACCTGCCGGCCGTACCTCGCCCATGCCATCGAGGAATGCATCCGGGGCGCGCAGCGCGGCGGCGTAGGCCTGGTCGCCTACTCCCGCAAGGAGGGTCGCGCTCTTGGCGAGGTGACCAAGTTCCTGGTTTACAACGCGCGCAAACGCCAGGTGGGCGGCGACACCGCCGACCAGTACTTCGCCCGCACGGAGTGCGTCGCAGGCGTGCAGGACATGCGCTTTCAGGAACTCATGCCCGACGTCCTGCACTGGTTGGGCATCACGAAGATCCACCGCCTGGTCTCGATGAGCAACATGAAGTACGACGCCATCACCGGCGCGGGTATCGAGGTCGGTGAACGCGTCGACATCCCGGACGACCTCATTCCTGCCGATGCGCGGGTGGAGATCGACGCGAAGATGGCGGCCGGCTACTTCACCACGGGACCGGTTCCCGGCGTCGACGAATTGCAGAAAGCCAAAGGCCGGGGACTGCACCCATGAGTGTCGGCGTCAGCCCCGACGTGGACACCTCTCGGCCCGACGGCGCCGCAGCGGCCCTGCGCACCACGACCGCGGTCAGGGAACGCGCCGGGCAGCTCCTGCATCGGGCGCGTGCCGGCGACTCTCGCTGGTTCAGTGTGCACGACGACGCACTGGAGGCCGCGGCCGCAGAGGTCGCCGGCGTGACGCTTCGTCGATATCCGGGCCTCGACATCCCGTTCCACAGCAGGTGGCGGCATTTCGAGGCTGGCGGGGTGGATCGCAAGGCGGACTTGGATGCTGGCCTGTCCGCGCTCGATACCCCTGCACAGGCCCGCGCGATGATGGACCTGACCGTGATCAGCGTATTGCTCGACGCGGGGGCCGGACCGGGCTGGCATTACGACGAGGCCGCCACCGGGCAACGGTTCACGCGCTCCGAGGGCCTGGCCGTGGCCAGCTGGCACGCATTCTTGGATGGGCTGTTCTCCAGCGACCTCGCGAATCCGCTGCAGGTCGACGCCACGGCACTGGGTCAATTCACCACTGCACAGCTGGCCGACGCCTTCCAGGCCGGACCGTCCAATCCGCTCGTCGGCCTGGAAGGCCGTGTATCGCTGCTGCGGCGCTTGAGCGACGCCCTGGCGGCACAGCCCGCGGTGTTCGGCACGCAGGGCCGTCCAGGCGGCCTTTTCGACACCCTGACCGCGTCGCGTCGCTCGGTTACCGCCGAGGCGATCTTGTCGCAGATATTGACCTCGCTGTCCGGAATCTGGCTGTCCGACAATGTGATCGACGCCCAGCCCCTCGGTGACTGCTGGCGCCACGCGGCCGTGCAGGGGCCGGGTCTCACCCGGTCATGGATGCCGTTTCACAAGCTGTCGCAGTGGTTGACGTATTCGCTACTAGAGCCCTTTGGCTGGGCAGGTGTCCCGGTGACGGGCATCGACACGCTGACCGGATTGCCCGAATACCGTAACGGCGGACTGCTTCTCGACACCGGGGTGCTACGCCTACGTGACCCCGAGTGGGCGGCCGGCACCTGGGCGGTCGGCGACGAGCTCGTGGTGGAGTGGCGAGCCCTGACCGTGGCACTTCTCGATGAACTCGCGCCGCTGGTGCGCACTCAGCTTGGCGCAGAACAGCTTTCGCTGCCCCGCATTCTGGAGGGCGGTACCTGGGCTGCCGGACGTGCGCTGGCTCAGCGCCTGCGCGATGGATTGCCGCCGTTGACCATCCTCAGCGACGGCACTGTGTTCTGAAAGAGGGCTTGCACACCATGGGCGACGTACATCTGATCGACCACCCGCTGGTACAGCACAAGCTGACGCTGATGCGTCGAAAAGAGGCGTCAACCTACACCTTTCGCCAACTGCTGCACGAGATCTCCGCATTGATGGCATACGAGGTGCTGCGCGACATGCCGATGCACGAGATCGACATCGAGACGCCGTTGGAAACAACAACCGGCAACGTCATCGACGGGAAGAAGCTTGTGTTCGTCTCGATCCTGCGGGCAGGCACCGGCATTCTGGACGGCATGCTCACCGTGGTACCCGGTGCCCGCGTTGGCCATATCGGCTTGTATCGCGATCCGAAAACGCTGGTCGCCGTGGAGTATTACTTCAAGATGCCCGGTGAACTGCACGAGCGCGACGTCGTTGTCGTCGACCCGATGTTGGCTACGGGCCACTCCGCCGTCGCCGCGGTCGACCGGTTGAAGGAATTCGGCCCCAAGTCCATCAAGTTCGTCTGCCTGCTGACATGTCCCGAGGGCATCGAGGCCATGCAGACGGCGCATCCTGACGTACCGATTTACACCTCCGCTATCGATCGCCAACTCGACGACCACGGCTACATCGTGCCCGGCCTCGGCGATGCCGGCGACCGCATCTTCGGGACCAAGTAGCACCTACTCGTAGTTGATGCCCTTCAACGGAAAGGCGCCGGCCGAAAAGTCAATCTGTGCCGCGGGATTGGCTACAGCGGTGACCATGCCGGAGCCGAAGGCACCCTGATGATCGAACAGCGTTGCCGTTCCGACCGCGACGCCCTCGGACGCCCAATGCGAGTCGCCCTGGATACCGATCCACTCGTCAACCGGCAGACGCGACAAGCCCACCGTCAGGTCACCGTTGATGTAGCCGATGCCCTCGGTTCCCAAATTCGTCACCAGGCTGGTCGCCTCGGCGATCATCACAGCTCGGACGAAAGGGGAGTTCTTCTCCCCCGCAACCACTGCGACCGAATCATTGTAAAACCGCTTGCGCGAGTCATTCTGGTGAGCGCCGGGTGAGCGGGTCCAGCCGACCTCGTCGCTGCTGACGTACGGGAACACCGTGTCGTCGGGCTCCGGCATGTCCCCGAATGAGGCATCGGATGTCCACAACTGGCCAGGCGGTGCGGATGAACGCCGGTACTGCACCAGGGTCGCGCGCGCAACGGCGCGGCCGTCCTGCATGACGTCGCACTCCGAACTGCGTACCCGGCGCCCATCACGCACCACCCGCACGCCGACCGTCGTCGTCGTGTTGCGCGCCGCCCGGAACAGGTCAACTGTGAGGCGGGTCGGCATGAACTCGGGCGATCCGCTGTGGTTCTCCAGTGCCCGCGCCGCCAGCCCGACGACGGCGGGACCATTGAGATGGTCATCGCCCCAACGGCTCTGAGCGAAAGGCGTCGGGATGAACGCGCCGCCTTCGGTCAGCGTGAAGTGCGCCGGTTCCGTCGACATCCGATCATGGTCGCATAGCGTCGCTAACTTACGTGTTGCGGCCGCCGTTCACGCCCAGGATCTGGCCGGTGATGTACCCGGCTTCCTCCGAGATGAGGAATGCGCATGCGGCGGCGATGTCTTCGGGCTTGCCGATGCGGCGCACCGGTGTCCGGTCGATGGTGTCCTGGATATTGCCGAGGCGGCCGAGGGACTCGGCTTTGCGCAACATCGGTGTATCGATGAAGCCAGGCGGCACGGCGTTGACGGTGATGCCTGCTGGTCCGTACTCGAGCGCCAGCGACTTGGTCAGGCCGTTCACCGCGGATTTGGCCGCCACGTAGTGCGACATGTACGGCGTCCCCGAATGCGTGCTCGACGAGGAGATGTTGACGATGCGCCCCCAGCCGACCTCGACCATGTCGGGCAGCACGGCCTGGATGCAATGGAAGACGCCGTTGAGGTTGACGTCGACCACGCGTTGCCATTCCTCGAACGTGATGTCCCTGAACTTCTTGAACCCGTCAAGGCCGGCGGCGTTGACCAGGATCGTCACCGGACCCAACTGCGTGCGGATAGCGGCAAGTGCGGCATCGATCTGCGCCCGATCGGTCACGTCCGCCGTGTGTGCGAACTCGTCATCGGCCGGATTCAGGTCGATCGTGGCGACGTGATAGCCGTCTGCACGCAGACGATCGGCGATCGCGTGTCCGATTCCCGAGCCGCCTCCAGTGACGACAGCCGTTTTCATAGAATTTTCCTTTCTTGCCAATGTTTTTGAGGACTAGGCGGAGCGTCGCGGGGTACGCAGGCCTAGGACGCGCCTGCCGACCTCGACCAAGACGTCCCGCAGCACGTCATCGTCGAGATTGCTCGACGCCGGTCCCGCTGCTCCGGCCATCCCGGCGTACACCATCGAGGCCTTCACTTGCCCGACCGGTCCAGGCTCGACGTCGGCCAGTAGCGCCAACTGTCGTGTGATCAGGTCCCTCCATTCGGGCCGCTCGTGCAGCGCGGTGGCCACGCTTGGATCGGCGGCGAGGACCGCAACGAGCCCGCGATTGCGCACTGCCAGCGCCGCGTAGCCGCTGAGCATGTGTTCGGCCCGCGCATGGGCGGTGCGGCGCGTCTCGGCGGCCTCGACAAGAACCCTCAACTCGCCGAGGATCGGCTCGAGCACGGCTGCCAGCAGCTGTTCCCGGGTGCGGAAATGGTGGTAGATCGCGGCCTTCGTGAAGCCCAGTTCGTCGGCGATCATCTGCAACGACGTGCCGGCGAAGCTGTGCCGGGTGAACAGGTCCACCGCGACGTCGATCAGGCGCTGGCGCGTATTCGTCGCGCGGTTTGTCTCCAGCGCGGCAGCCCTCATGCCTGCTCCTCGCTCTCCGGTCGACTTTACGATCGTAAAGAAAATACTATACGATCGACTAGGAACTGGCTAGCCGATCGGCAAGGGGAACGCGATGGATGACGTAGATGACCGTCATTACCAATACGTTCCGACATTCATCCTTCGCGGGCTGACCGAGTTGCATCTCGCGTTCACGCTCCGACCGTAAGGACCCCGTCCCCTGTTCGCTCGATACGGGTGCCGAAGCGCTTACTCGCCCGCTCGACGGTGCTGCGCAACCATTCGGCGTCCTCGTCGGGCACGCGTTCGAGCCGCATTCTGCGCATCCGCATCGGCATCATCCGCAACGCGCACAGCCTGCCGGTGAAGTCAATGAGCGGAAAGTACAGCAAGCGCAGCTCGTGCCGGAATGATTCGTAGGTTCGGATGCCTTCGTAGTCGTCGATGGTGTCACCACATCCGTAGAGGATGAGCTTGCCGCGGTAGACCTCGATCGGCCGCGGATGATGTGACGAGTGGCCGTGGACGACGTCGACACCCGCGTCGACGATGCGATGGGCGAAGCGGATCTGAGCCGGGTCAACGTCGTAGCCCCAATTCGAGCCCCAGTGCAGCGAGACGATCGTGATGTCGCCTGGTCTCTTCACGGCTAGCACACGATCGGCCACGCGGTCGGCGTTGCGGTCGCTCATGTCGGGGACGAACGCCACACCCGGACGGTCGGTGGTCGCTGCCCAGCTGTGCGGGATGCCGCTGGACGCCATGCCGCAGGAAGCGATCACCACTCGGCCGCCGTGGGGCACCTTCGCCACCACGGGTCGCTCCGCCTCTCCGACGTCCAAACCTGCTCCCGCACCGTTGATTCCGCAGTCATCCAGCGCGCGCAGCGTGTCAGCAAGCCCGTCGTACCCGAAGTCGAGGACGTGGTTGTTGGCGAGCGCGCACGCGTCGGGACGGATGGCGGTCAGGCATCCGGCATTGTCTGGATGCATCCGGTAGTGCACCTGCTTGTTTGGCACGAACGCGCCTCTGCAGGTGATGCTGGTTTCCAGATTGATCAATCGGACATCGGTGGCGAACTCGTCGGGCATCGTCAGCGCTTCGCCCCAGGGCCAAGTGAATTCGATCGGGGCGGGTATGTCGCCGTTGGTCTGCTCGGCAAGCCGGATGTAGGTCCGGGCATCGCGGACAACGGGTTCGCGCAGTGCCGGATCGCCGGGATGTGGCAGCAGTTGATCGATCGCCCGCCCGGTCATCACGTCGCCGGTGAGAAAGACGGTCGTCACGGCATGGTCATCGGGTACCGGCCTCGGCCCGTTCGGCGACCGATTCGATGTTGGTTTGGTCTACAAACGATGGGCCGGTCAATGTCGGTAGTCCACCACCGATCACGTCCTTGTTGGTCAAGTACAGCCACAGCGAGTCGACCGCCAGATAACCCTGCAGGAACGGCTGCTGGTCGATCGCCCACTCCACGGTCCCGTTCTTGATCGCACCGACGATTGCGGAGTTCGTGTCGAATGTGGCAACCCGCGCATAGCTGTTGGCTTCACCGACCGCTTCCAACGCAGCCAGCGCAACCGGCGCGCCGAGCGCGAGGATACGGTCGATGCCGAAGTCCTCCTGAAGCTTGGCGATGACGGCGCGTTTGACCATCGACCTGTCCACACCGTCGACGTACAGATTCTGCGTCTTGCCGTTGAAGCCCTTGGCCAGTCCCGCGCATCGTGATTCAAGGGCGACATGACCTGGCTCGTGGATTATGCACAACGTGTCCTTGGCGCCCTCATGTGTGAAGCGCTCGCCCGCGGCTTGCCCGGCGATCGTTTCGTCCTGGCCGAAGTACTCCAGCGCACCCATGGCCTGCCAGTCCGCAATCCCCGAATTCAGCGCGACGACAGGGATTCCCGCGGCAACAGCGGCCTGCACGGCGGGTGCCATCACCTCCGGTTTCGCGAGGGTGACGGCGATGCCGGCCACCTTGGTGTTCACCGCGGCGCGGACGAGGTCGGCTTGACGGGCAGCGTCGGGGTCGTGGGAGTACTGCAGGTCGATGTTGTCCTTGGCCGCCGCGGCTTCGGCACCTCTGCGGACAAGATCCCAGAACGTGTCGCCCGGCGCCTGATGCGTGACCAACGCGATCGTCGGTCGCGGCACGCCGGCCGCCGTCGTCTTGGTCGAGGTGGTGCCTCCCCCTCCCCCCGAGCACGCGGCCACCGTCATCGCAATCACTGCGCAGCAGATCGGTTGAAACTTCATGACGACCCCCCAGCGGACGTCCGAGACGAAGTGGTCCGATCTCCATAATCCCAGGTAAGCAAGGTCAAAGTTCGGGATGTCACAAATCGGGGCCCTGCATGCGTCTTGGGTGTATCCACCGCAGAACGAAAGGGCAGAACGATGAACGAGATCTTGATTCTCGGCGCGGGATACACCGGTATGGCCGCCACTACGGGGCTGGCCGGCCGCCTCAAGGGTCGTGACGACGTCCACATCACCCTGGTCAACCCGCAGAGCCGCTTCACTGAGCGGCTGCGGCTGCACCAGATCGCCTCGGGCCAGACCCTGGCCGATCTTCAAATTCCTGATCAGCTCGCCGGCACCGGCGTGGACTTCGTCCAGGGCTGGGTGACCGGCATCGACGCGAACGCAAAGACCGTGCGGATCGACGACGCGTACACGCTGCGTTACGACACGCTGGTCTACGCGCTGGGCAGCGTCGCCGACACCGAGGTGGTGCCCGGCGTCGACGAATTCGCTTACACCCTCAACAGCGCGCAGGACGCGATGCTGCTCGCCCAGCATCTCGACCGGATGGCCGACGGCACTGTCGTCGTGGCCGGTGGCGGGCTCACCGGAATCGAGTCGGCGGCCGAGATCGCCGAGCAGCATCCCGAGCTGGATGTCGTGCTGCTCAGTAGGCACGTGCCCGGAGCGATGATGGGCGACAAAGCGCGGGCGCGGCTGCACGCCGGCCTGGAGCGCCTGGGTGTTCAGGTGCGGTCGGGCGTCGACATCGTCAAGGTGATGTCCGACGGTGTGGCTCTGGGCGACGGTGAGGTGGTCGCGGCGCAGGCGGTCTTGTGGACTACGGGCGTGCGGGTCTCGCCTATCGCCGCGGCCGCCGGGTTGGAGGTCGACGAGCGCGGCCGGATTGTCACCGACGAGTCACTGCGTTCCGTCTCGCATGCAAGCGTCTATGCCGTCGGCGATGCGGCCGCAATCCGGCAGGGCTATGGCGTCATGCACGGCACCTGCCAGAGCGGCATTCCGACCGCCATGCATGCCGCGTCGTCAATCGTGCGGGAGCTGAAGGGCAAGCAACCCAAGAACTTCCGCTTCGGTTACGTACACCAGCCGGTCAGCTTGGGCCGCAACGACGCCGTCATCCAGTTCACCCACGCCGACGACAGTCCCGGTCGGTTCTACTTGGCCGGCAGTCTCGCCGTCGCGTACAAAGAGACGGTGAGCGCCAGTCCGTGGACGACCTACCGCCTGATCAAGGCGTTGCCTGCGCTGGGTGCCGCGACATGGCGCCGGGGCGGCCGGTCGACGCGATGAATGCCGACCAGCAGACGTTCGCCGATCACCGGAACCTGTTGTTCTCGATCGCCTATCGGATCCTCGGCTCCGCCGCGGACGCCGAGGATGTGGTCCAGGACGCATGGTTCAAGTGGTCGGCGGACGACCGCTCACAGGTCTCCGATTCGAAGGCCTATCTCGCCCGGATCGTGTCGAACCTGTCGATGGAACGGCTGCGCTCGACCCGACGGCAACGCGAAACCTATGTCGGGCCATGGCTTCCGGAGCCGATCCTGACTCAAAGCGACGCCGTCGACGACATCGCCACCGCCGAATCGGTGTCGATGGCGATGCTCGTCGTGCTGGAGACCCTCAGCCCGCTCGAGCGCGCGGTGTTCGTGCTGAAGGAGGTTTTCGACTTCAGCTACGCCGAAATCGCCGACGCCGTCGAGAGATCCGAGGCGGCGGTGCGTCAGGCAGCACACCGCGCTCGAGAACACGTCCAGGCCCGCCGTCCCCGATTCGAAGCGGACCGGACCAAGAAGCGGGAAGCCACCGAGCGGTTTTTCGCGGCGGTCACGGGCGGCGACATCAACGAACTGATGGAGTTGCTGGCCCCGGAGGTGGCGTTGTGGACCGACGGCGGCGGCAAGGTCCGCCAGGCCATGCGCCCGATCATCGGGGCGGTCAACGTCGCCCGCTGGATCGCAGGCACGATCAAGCGCCCCTATGAGGGCGTCGAAATCGCCGATATGACAGCCGAACTCGTCGAGATCAACGGCGGCCCGGGCATCGTGATGAGCGGAGCGGGCCGCGTCATCGCCACCATCACCGTCGATCTGGACGCCGACGGCCACATCGTCACCGTCCACAATGTCGCCAACCCCGACAAGCTGCATGCGGTCGCCGACGGCGTGAAGCGAATCTGAACAGTCGGCGTTTCGTTCGCCGCTGTCAACGCCCCCCGCGCCGGGCTAGCGTAACCCGATGGCCAACGAATGGCGGATACGCACCGGCAGCGCGGACGATCTGGACCTTCTCGAACCATTGTGGGTCGCGGTTCATCACCAGCACGCCCAGACGATGCCCCAGCTTGCGCCCTACGTCAGCGATGCCGAGACGTGGCGCGTTCGAAAGGCGCTGTACGAGGAGCTGCTGGCCAAACCCGACACGCTGCTACTGCTCGCCTTCGTCGACGACAAAGCCGTCGCTTACGGCCTGGCGCACGTCATGGCGGTGGAGGACACCTGGATCCCCGACACCTGGTCGACGGGTTCGCGCATCGGCGAAATCGAATCCCTCAGCGTGCTACCGCAATTCCGCGGAAGCGGTTTGGGCTCAGAGCTGCTGAGCCGCCTCGAAGCGCATCTGCACGAACATGGTGCGCACGATCTGATCCTGGGGGCGCTTCCCGGCAACACCGACGCCATCCGCCTCTACGAACGGGGGGGTTATCAGCCGACTTGGGTATACCTGTCACGGTTCGACGGCCGCAGCTAGCATGGCGCGCAGTGCGCCGAAGGGGGAAACCAGACATGAGCGAACTGAAGTATCTGGATTTGCACGGCGATCGCGTCGCATACCGGGACGTTGGCAGCGGCGAAACACTGCTGCTCATCCACGGTATGGCGGGTAGTTCGGAAACATGGCGGGCGGTCATCCCGCAGCTGTCGAAGAAATACCGTGTGGTGGCGCCCGACTTACTCGGGCATGGCCACTCCGCGAAGCCGCGGGGCGATTATTCGCTTGGCGCGTTCGCGGTGTGGCTGCGGGATCTGCTCGACGAATTGGGCGTTACCCGCGCGACGATCATCGGTCAATCGCTCGGCGGCGGCGTGGCCATGCAGTTCATTTACCAGCACCCCGATTACTGCGAACGGCTCATTCTCATCAGCAGCGGCGGCCTGGGACCCGATGTCGGGTGGACGCTGCGACTGCTGTCGGCTCCCGGCGCCGAACTGATCCTGCCGGTGATCGCCCCGCGGCCAGTGCTCACTGTCGGCAACAAGCTGCGTTCATGGTTCTCCGCCGCGGGCGTTCAGTCTCCTCGTGGCGCCGAGCTGTGGAGTGCTTATTCGTCACTGTCGGATGCGGAAACGCGGCAGGCGTTCCTGCGAACCCTGCGCTCCGTCGTCGACTACCGCGGCCAGGCCGTCAGCGCGCTGAATCGACTGCATGTGAGGTCGGAATTGCCGACCATGGCGATCTGGGGCGACAAAGACCAGATCATCCCGGTCGACCACGCCTACGCGGCGCAGGCGGCACGGCCGGGAAGCCGCCTCGAAGTACTGGAGGGCGTCGGCCACTTTCCGCACGTCGAGCGGCCCACCGAAGTGGTCGACCTGATCGACGACTTCATCGCTAAGACGAGCGAGATGACGACCGAATCAATCGATACCCGCCATACAGCACCACTGCCGCCGCCAGATTGACGAAGTACGCGATGTCGGCACCATGCAGCGCCTTGGCGACCGGACCTTCGATCAGCGACGTGTTCATGAACGGAATCGCGGCGGCGTAGGCAAGTACGAACACCAGAAGCGCGACGACCGCGTCGCGGCGGTCCGTCGGTTCTTCGGCCGGGTTGATGCTGGCGCGGCCACGGATGCGGAACAGCCAGTCGATGACGACGACCGCGACGAACGCCGGAATCCAGTAACTCACCAGCAGCAGCACGTCCTGGAAGCGCGTCGCAGTGTCGGCGGCGTGCAGCCACAGGATCAACGCGAACGCAAGCGCGGTGACAATCACCGCCGACACGGGTCGCCGCACCCTCACACCGATGGTCTGCAACGCCAGAGATCCGCTGTAGTCGTTCATCACCCCCGAACCGACCGACGCCAGCGCGATGACGGCCAGGGCCACGCCGCCCAGCAGGCCACCACCCATCACCGACCGCACCCCCTCGGCCGTCTGCTCCGAGACAACGTCACCCGCTGCAATGCCGATGCCCTGAACGAAGATGTACGCCAACACAATTCCGGCGAATGTGAATCCGAATACGCGACCCCGCGAGGAGTCGGCCGGTAGGTAACGGCTGAAGTCGGCGGCATAGCTGGCCCACGACACCGCGAGGCTGAACGCAATGGTCACCTCGAGGACGAAAGCACCGGCCAGGTCGGCGCCGTGCACACTCGCCGGCGTGACGATCTCATGTCCGCCAACGAGTTTCACCGCGAACACCACGAACGTGGTGAACAGCACCACGGTCAGCACGGCCTGCAGCCGGTGGATCACCTCGTAGCCGAAGAATCCGACCGCGCCCTGCACGGCCAACACGATCAGCACGGCGATCCAGAACGGGATGCCGAGCAACACCGCCAGTGCTTCACCGCCGAACAAGCCCACCAGCGCGTCCCATGCGATCGACGAGAGCCACTGCAGAAGCCCGGGTACGACTACGCCACCGCCGAACGCCATCCGTGAGTTGGGCAGTTGCCCTGTTCCCGTGCGCGGCCCCCACGTCGACAGGTAGCCCACCACCAGTGAGCCGAGCACCGTCCCGATCACCATCGCCACCAGGCCGAGCCAGAAGCCCAATCCGAGCACGATCGCGAGCGTGCCCGTGAAGACGCCGGTCATGTTGACCTGCGGCGCGAACCACACCGTGAACAGGCGGGCCGGTGATCCGTACCGTTGGTCCTCAGCGATCGGCGCGATGCCGTGTGTCTCGACGGACAGATCCCCGGCGCCGGCGGGTTGATGACCCGCGAACGTCGGTTGGGTCAATGCGCTCATCCGTCCATTCGACCACGTGTGTTGGCAGGATTGGCCGGTGACCATGACCCATACCGCCGACGGCAGGCCGCGGGCGCGCGGCCTCGGCATTGCCCTACCCGGTGAACCGGGGCCGCTCAACGCGATCACCGACGTCGACGGCATCGAGGTCGGCGTCACGACGTTGATCGACGGAACCTCGGTCCGGACCGGGGTCACGGCGATACTGCCGCGCGGTCGAGGCGCCGTCGGGCAGCCGTGCGCGGCGGGCTGGTACTCGCTCAACGGCAACGGCGAGATGACCGGAACCACATGGATTGACGAAGCCGGATCCTTCAATTTGCCCATCGTGCTGTCGAATACACACGCGATCGGCGCCTGTCACACCGGTGTGGTCGGCTGGGTCAATCGGATCAATCCGCTACTCGCGCGGCAGTGGCTGCTTCCGGTGTGCGCCGAGACGTGGGACGGCTACCTCAACGACATCAACGGCGGCCACGTCCGACCCGAGCATGTCGAGTCGGCGCTCGACGCGGCCGCCGCGGGTCCGGTCTCCGAGGGTTCGGTCGGCGGCGGAACCGGAATGAACTGCTACGAGTACAAGGGCGGTAACGGCACCGCGTCGCGGCTGGTTCGCTACGGCGGTCGGACGTTCACCGTGGCCGCGTTTGTGCAAGCCAACTTCGGCTCCCGTGCCGAATTGACCGTCGCCGGGAGGCATGTCGGCCCCGAGCTGCTCGACGACAATCCGCTGGCATCCGATTGGTTCGAGGTCGACCTCGGCCTGCGGCCGCCACCGGGTGCCGGCTCGGTGATCGCCATCGTCGCCACCGACGCTCCCCTACTTCCCGGCCAGTGCAAGGCGCTCGCACGGCGAGTTCCGTTGGGCCTGGCCCGAACTGGGACGGCGGGCAGCCATTTCTCCGGTGATATCTTCCTGGCCTTCTCCACTGCGGACGCGCCGGGCCTGGCCAGCACGTTTCCCGTCGGCCCGGTCGGCGACGACGAGTTCGGGACACTCACCTTTGTGCCCTGGGGGCGGATGGACGACCTGTACACCGCCGTCGTGCAGTCGGTCGAGGAAGCCGTTCTCAACGCGCTCGTCGTCAACGACGACATGATCGGCCGTGACGGCCACCGCTCGCCGCGACTTCCCCATGAGCGGTTGTTGGCGCTCTTGGCGCGCACGACATAATCGAGAGAACCGAAGATGAGCTAACGATCGGAGCGGGCCGTGGTCGAGACCGAAGCGACGCGGTCCGACATGAGCCGCGTCGCGCAGCCCCGACTGCTCGTCGCCGGCCTATCCGTCGTCGTGCTGACCGTCGCCGTGCTGCAGACGGCCGTGGTGCCGGTGCTCGGCATCATCGCCACCCAGCTGCACGCGTCGATGACGGCGGTCACCTGGGCGGTCACGGCGAATCTGCTGGCCGCGGCAGCGGCAACACCATTGATTGGTCGGCTGGCCGACCTGCACAGCAAGAAGCGCGTACTGCTTGTCGTTCTCGTCGTGGTGCTCATCGGGTCGCTGCTGGCGGCAACTACGACGTCGTTGGCGCTGCTGATCCTTGCCCGTGTGCTGCAGGCGGCATCGTTTGGGCTCTACCCGATCGGCATCGCGATCCTGCGCGAGGAGCTGCCAGAGGACCGGATGGGCTCGGCGATGTCTGTGCTGTCCGGAACCTTGGGCTTCGGCGGCGGCACTGGACTTGTCGTGGTCGGCCTCCTGATGAGCGGCAACGCCGGCTATCACCGCGTCTTCTGGTTGACGACGGGCTTCACCATCGTGGTGATCGCGATCGTGGCATTCGTCGTGCCAGCGCGGCCGCACAGCTCGACAGGGACCATCGACTGGCTCGGCGCCGCCGGGTTGGCCGCGGGCCTGTCGGCGGCGTTATTGGCGATCACGCAGGGCAAGTCGTGGGGCTGGGCGTCCCCGGCGACGCTGGGCTGTGCGGCCTGCGGCCTCGTTATCCTCGGTGGCTGGTGGTTCTGGGAGCGACGGGCGAAGCAGCCGCTCGTGTCCACAGCGATGCTTACCAGGCGGCCAATCCTGCTCACCAACCTCGCCACCGTGTTCGTCGGCATGGGCCTGTACTTCGCCTTCTTGGGCCTGACGCAATTCGTCCAGATCCCCCACGCCGCAGCCGGATACGGCTTCGGGGCGACCGTGCTGGAAGCCAGCGTCGTCTACCTGCTGCCGGGAGCGATCACCGGCTTCCTGGTGGCCTTGATCAGCGGCCGCTTCATAGACCGGTTCGGCGCCAGACCGGTCCTCATGATCGCCGCGGTCGCGGGCATCGCGGGCTTCCTGTTCATCGGCCTGGCTCACGACGCGCCCTGGCAGATCATCGCGGCAAGCATTCTGGCCAATGCCTATATCGCGCTTGGCTACGGCGCTTTGCCCGCACTGGTCGTCGCAGAGGTCGACGCTGGTGAGACGGGAGTGGCCACGAGTATGAACGCGATTGCGCGCACAATCGGCAGCTCGACGGCGGCGGCTCTGGTCGCGGTCCTGCTGGCCAGGACCACCGCCGGTGTGCCCATGGAGAGCAGCTTCGTTGCGATCTTCATCGGCGGCGCGGTCACCGCAGCGGTCGCGATGATGCTGATCGCATTCACACGACCACGCGACCGTGCTATCGAATCAGTCGAGGCCCGCTACGAATCCCGTGCCATGAACCACGAGTGGGGTTAACGAAGCGCGGCGAGGTTTTGCACCGACCTGCGTACGTCGCCCTCGATCACCTTGGCCACGAGGTTGCCGATCCGGGTGTTGAGGAGGCCGCCGGTGAGGTCAGCGATGACTTGGAAGGTGGAGCCGGAGTTGTCCTCCTTGACGCACAACGTCAACGCGATACAGATGGCGGGGCGACCGCGGCCGACCAGTTCGATCAGCTTCGGCTCGTCGTAGCGAGTGACCCGCCAATGGATGGTGTTGCGGAAGCCTTTGACCTTGATGCACGACGAGACGCAGGTGCCGACCTCGATCTCGTCCGGGACCTCGCTGCGCCAGCCACCGAAGATCGTCAACCATTCGTCGAAGCGGCCGAGATCGGAAGCCAGCTTCCACGCTCGGTCCGGGCTGAGATCCGACGACACCGACACATCCACCCTTGCCATGCCAGAGCACTACCCGGCGACGAGGGCCGGGTAAACGGTTTTCACCGACCGCCGCCCGCCCGGCTGCGAAACTTGATTTAGACGAGCGCACACCTCACACCGCACCCGGCCAACGACGGCCAGGCGGTACGCGATCATGCCTGATCCAGCGGATTCTGCCCGTCTTCGACGCCGCTGACGAAGGATTCCATTGTGCAAATGTAAATTCGTTGCGGAATCGCTTGCGAAGCACCGCCCGATCCGCGATTGTTTACCCACAGCTTCGAGGCTGTACTCAAGGAGGATCCGCCCTGACCGGCACAAATACCACCGCCGTGGACAAAGCGGCGGGACAGGACGGGGCCACCCGCGCCAAGGGCGGCCCGGTCATCGAGATCGACCATGTCACCAAGCGCTTCGGCGACTATGTCGCGGTGTCGGAAGCGGACTTTTCCATCGCGTCGGGCGAGTTCTTCTCGATGCTGGGCCCGTCGGGCTGCGGGAAGACGACGACGCTGCGGATGATCGCCGGGTTCGAGACGCCGAGCGAGGGCGCGATCCGGCTCGAAGGCGCCGACGTGTCCCGTGTACCGCCGCACAAGCGCAACGTCAACACGGTGTTCCAGCACTATGCGCTCTTCCCGCACATGACGGTGTGGGACAACGTGGCATACGGACCCCGCAGCAGGAAGAAGGACAAGGCCGAGGTCCGCAAGCGGGTCGACGAGCTGCTCGAGATCGTGCGGTTGACCGACTTCGCCGAGCGCAAGCCCGCACAGCTCTCGGGTGGTCAGCAGCAGCGAGTCGCGCTGGCCCGTGCGCTCGTCAACTATCCCAGCGCGTTGCTGCTGGACGAACCACTCGGCGCCCTGGACCTCAAGCTGCGCCAGGTCATGCAACTCGAGCTCAAGCGCATCCAGCGCGAGGTCGGGATCACGTTCATCTACGTGACCCACGACCAAGAAGAGGCACTGACGATGAGCGACCGCATCGCGGTCATGAACGCAGGCAACGTCGATCAGATCGGCACCCCGACCGAGATCTATGACCGGCCGTCGACGGTGTTCGTCGCCAGCTTCATCGGGCAGGCCAATCTGTGGGCCGGGCGGCAGACCGGCAGAAGCAACCGTGATTTCGTCGAAATCGAGGTTCTCGGAACGACATTGAAGGCTCGTCCCGGCGATACCACGATCGAGCCCGGCGGCCACGCCACCCTGATGGTGCGGCCCGAACGGGTGCGCGTCTCGATGGACTCTCCGACCGGTGACGTTGCGACCGTACGAGCGACGGTGCGAGACCTGATTTTTCAAGGCCCGGTGGTGCGACTTTCGCTGGCCGCCGCCGATGATTCGGCGATCGTCGCCCACATCGGAGCGGAACAAGACTTGCCGCTCCTTCGGCCGGGCGACGACGTACACGTCTCCTGGGCGCCCGAGGCCTCCCTCGTGCTTCCCGCCGCCGACATACCCACCACCGAGGACCTCGAGGAGATGCTCGACGACTCGTAACCGTTGGCCGTAATCCGTTCCCCCCTTCGGAAACCCACGAAAGGCACAGTCGCCATGCCCTCCAACGAAATTGATCCCCGGCTTCTCGCCCGACTCGCGACCAACAGGACCTCGCGCCGGCGATTCATCGGTGGCGGCGCCGCGGCCGCCGCGGCTCTCGCGATGGGCGGATCCTTCCTGGCCGCGTGTAGCTCGGACAACAAGTCGGCCACCGGCACCACATCGACTCAAGAGGGACCCGCCAGCGGCACTCTGCGGATCTCCAACTGGCCGCTGTACATGGCCGACGGCTTCGTCGCCGACTTCCAGAAATCGACGGGCATCACTGTCGATTACAAGGAAGACTTCAACGACAACGAGCAATGGTTCGCGAAGGTGAAGGAACCGCTGTCGCGCAAACAGGACATCGGGGCCGACCTGGCAGTGCCCACGACCTTTATGGCCGTCCGGCTGCACGGCCTCGGCTGGCTCAATGACATCAGCGATTCCGGTGTGCCGAACAAGAAGAACATCCGGCCCGATCTTCTCGAGGCGAGTGTGGATCCCGGGCGGAAGTTCAGTGCGCCGTACATGTCCGGCATGGTCGGCCTCGCCTATAACCGCGCTGCGACCGGCCGCGACATCACCAAGATCGACGACCTGTGGGACCCGGCGTTCAAGGGCAAGGTGAGTCTGTTCTCCGACGCCCAGGACGGGCTCGGCATGATCATGATGTCGCAGGGCAACTCGGTCGAGAATTCGTCGATGGAGACCGTCCAGAAGGCGATCGACTTGGTCAAGGAGCAGAAGGACAAGGGCCAGATCCGGCGGTTCACCGGCAACGACTATGCCGACGACTTGGCTTCCGGCAATGTCGCTATCGCGCAAGCGTATTCGGGTGACGTCGTGCAGCTGCAGGCCGACAATCCGGACCTGCACTTCGTCGTTCCTGCGTCGGGGGGTACCACTTTCGTTGACACGATGGTGATTCCGTACACCACGCAGAATCAGAAGGCGGCTGAAGCGTGGATCAACTACGTCTACGACCGGGCCAATTACGCCAAGCTGGTGGCCCACACTCAGTACGTGCCAGTGCTGTCGGATATGACCGACGAGCTCAACAAGATTGATCCGAAGCTGGCGTCCAACCCGCTGATCAACCCGCCGAAGGAAACGCTGGACAAGCTGAAGGGCTGGCCCGCACTGACCGACGAGCAGACGAAGCAATACAACGACGCCTACGCCGCGGTCACCGGCGGCTGATCAGATGGCCGGTGTCGCCAGCAGCAGTCGTCGACGGAGCAAGATCGCTCCGTACCTGATGATCCTGCCGGCCCTGGTGTACCTCGGAATCTTTTTCGTGGTGCCGTTCTTCTCGCTGGCACGCACCTCGCTGTCGTCCTCTGGCGGCTCGGTGTACTTGCCGACGCTGACGTTCTCGTGGGACTTCGGGAACTACCTTGACGCGTTTAGCCACTACCGCGATCAGATCATCCGGTCGTTCACGTTCGCGATCGTGGCCACGGTGGTGTGCTTGCTGTTGGCGTTTCCGCTGGCGTATGTGATCGCCTTCAAGGCAGGGCGATACAAGAATCTGATCCTCGGATTGGTGATCCTGCCCTTCTTCGTGACGTTTCTGATCCGCACGATCGCGTGGAAAACGATTCTGGCCGACGATGGTTGGGTGGTCGACGCGCTGAACGCCGTCGGACTGTTGCCGAGCGAGGGGCGCTTGTTGTCGACCAGTTGGGCGGTGATCGGCGGGCTCATCTACAACTGGATCATCTTCATGATCCTGCCCCTGTACGTCAGTCTCGAGAAGATCGACCCACGGCTGCTGGAGGCGTCGAAGGACCTGTACTCAACCGCCCCGCGCAGCTTCGGCAAGGTGATCCTGCCGCTCGCGATGCCGGGTGTGCTGGCGGGCAGCATGCTCGTATTCATCCCAGCGGTCGGTGATTTCATCAACGCCGACTATCTGGGCAGCACGCAAACGACGATGATCGGCAACGTGATCCAGAAACAGTTCCTGGTGGTCAAGGACTACCCTGCTGCGGCGGCGTTGAGCATGGTGCTGATGGCCATCATCCTGGTCGGCGTGCTGCTGTACACGCGGGCGCTTGGCACGGAGGATCTGGTATGACCTCCCAAGGTGTGCCGGTGATCGGTGAGGTCATCGAACGGCCGACCCGGCCGAAGGCCGTCAAGGGCGGACGCAAGTGGGGCGATCTGCTGCTGCGGATCGCAGCCGGTCTGGTACTGCTTTACCTATTCCTGCCGATCTTCGTGATCATCCTGTTCTCGTTCAACAAGCCGCTGGGAAAGTTCAACTACACCTGGCAGGGTTTCACGCTCGACAACTGGGCCCATCCGTTCAAGTACCCGGCGCTGACCAACGCGTTGAAGCTGAGCCTCAACGTCGCAGCGGTTTCCACCGCGGTGGCGCTCGTTCTCGGCACGATGGTGGCGATAGCGCTTGTGCGACAGCGATTCCGAGGGCAGACTGCGGTCGACACGTTCCTGGTACTGCCGCTGACCGCACCGGAAGTTGTGATGGGCGCGGCACTGCTGACCTTGTTCCTTGACCTCAGCTGGGCGGCCGGCTACACCACGATCATCATCGCGCACATCGCCTTCGAGATCAGCTTCATCGCGATGACGGTGCGGGCACGGGTGCGCGGCTTTGACTGGACGCTCGAGGACGCCTCGATGGACCTCGGCGCAGGCCCGGCGCGTACGTTCTTCAAAGTAACGCTGCCGCTGATCGTTCCGGGCATAGTGGCCGCCGCAATGCTGTCGTTCGCGCTGTCGCTCGACGACTTCATCATCACGTACTTCGTGAGCGGGTCGACGGTGACCTATCCGCTGTACGTGAACGCCGCGGTGAAGGCGGCCGTTCCGCCGCAGATCAACGTGCTGGCCACGGCGATTCTCGTGATCAGCCTGGTATTGCTCGGCGTCGGAACGCTGTACCGGCGCAAGCGAATCGAGGTCTGAGCGGCTACTTGTCGAGCTGGACCGCGACCGTGACGCGGCCCTTCTCGTCCCTGCTCGAGATCGCGTGGCCCGTGCGGTCTTGACCGTCGAGCCTTAGCAGTGTGATTGGGCCGCCTTCGCCGAGGAAGTTGCGCCACCACGTCTTTTTGTCAGGCGACATGACGTTGATGACGATGCCGTCGCCGGAGCGTTGGTAACCCACAGGTGTCTGGACCGTCTTGCCTGAACGCCGTCCGACATAGCGAATGTTGATCAAGCCGCGTCGCACGAGTGGTCCCACGACGGGTGCGTCGATGAGGGCGACGAACAACTTGTTGACGATTCCGACGATGGGCGTATCGAAGATTCCAGATGCCATGGACCCCAGCGTATGTCAGCCGACCTCGGCGGGCACCGGCGACGAGCGAGCACCGGTGCGAGCTGCACCGATGCCTCCGGCTACCACGAAGCAGATGCCGACGACACCCGCCGGGCCGGGGATCTGGTGGAGCATCACCAAGCCGACGATCATCGCGAACGACGGCTCGAGTGCCATGAGCGTGCCGAACGCGGCGGTTGTCAACCGCCGCAGGGCGAGCAACTCGAGTGCGAACGGCACCACGGGCAACAAGATGGCCAGGCCGAGCCCGATCAGCAGGATCTCGGGGGTGAGTCGGGGCAATACCCACGGACCCACAGCGATGGTGGCGACAAATCCCGCGACAGGCATTGACACCGCAAGTGCATTGATGCCGGTGACCTGATCCCCCGCTTGTTGGGTGAGCAGGATGTAGCCGGCCCAGCAGACAGCCGAACCGAGCGCATACATCACCCCGATGGCGTCGACGGCGCCTGCCCACGGCTGAGTCAGGAGGACGACGCCGGCGGCCGCCAATCCGGGCCACATGAGACGGTGTCGGCCCTTGCCGTGCGCGACGGCGACGCCGAGGGGCCCCAGGAATTCCAGTGCGCTGGCGGTGCCGAGCGGGATCCGGTCAACCGCGGCCATGAACATCAAGGTGATGAGCGCCGTGACCACACCGAGCACCACACACACGCGGAAGGTGGCCCAGGTAAATGCGGCTACGCGAGGCCGGACGATGACGAGCATCAGCACGCCGGCCCACGCGAGGCGAATCCACGCCGCGCCCTCGACGCCGATGCGGTCGATCAGCGACACGGCGATCGCGAGACCGACCTGGACGCACAGCATCGAGCCCATTGCCATCAGGGCGCCGGTGCGGGCTTGGCTCATCACTCCTGCATTGAACGGCACCGCGACTGTTCGCGTCCACGTGATTTTTGTGGACATACCGTTTGAAAATCATGAACAATTGCCCGCGTGGACACTCGACGCCTTCAGTTGCTGCTGTCGCTCTCCCGGCTCGGCTCGATGCGGGCCGTCGCCGAAACCCACCACCTGACCACGTCGACCGTGTCACAGCAGATTGCCGCTCTGGCAAAGGAAACCGGCGCGCAACTGATCGAACCCGAGGGCCGGCGGGTGCGACTGACACCGGCGGGGCAGCGCCTGGCCGACCATGCCGTCACGATCCTCGCGGCCGTTGAGAGCGCGCGTCTCGACCTTGACCCCGACGCTGAGCCTGCCGGCACGGTGCGCGTCGGCGGCTTCGCCACCGGGATCCGCGTCTCGCTGCTGCCGATCATCGCCGACCTCGCCGAGAAATACCCCAAGGTCGAGTTCGTGATCAGCGAGTTCGAACCGATCGAGGCGTTCGCGTTGTTGACCGACGACGACTTGGATCTGGCGCTGACGTACGACTACAACCTGGCTCCGGCGTCGGTCAGTCCGGTGCTGGAGACGGTGCCGCTGTGGCGCGTCGCGTGGGGCCTAGGAGTGCCGGTCGACACCGAATTCACACATGCCACCTTCGCGGATTTCGCTGATCACACGTGGATTGTGAACTCCCGCAACACAGCTGACGAGGACGCGGTGCGAACTCTTGCAGCGATGGCAGGTTTCATGCCGAAAATCGCCCACCAGATCGACAGCCTCGACCTGGTCGAGGAACTGATCGTGGCCGGTTATGGCGTCGGCTTGCTTCCAATCGGCCGGCAAACCGATCGCGGCGTGAAGGTACTCCCCCTTGCTGACGCCAATCCCGTTCTGACCGCCTACGCGGTGACCCGCCGAGGCCGAGCCACCTGGCCTCCGCTGCGCACGGTGTTGGACCGGATGCGTCCACCTTCTGGAACCGAACTTCCCCTCCCACAGTGGCCGAGGCCGGTTCCCTGAGGCGCGTCTCTTGAGATTGCACAGCGCGGGTGATGCCGTTGATCGATTGCCAGGTCTAGAGCCCGCACAGTCAAGCCTCGGGATGGATCAGTAGAACCATTACCTCACAGTCGAATTCGGCAGATGACGGCAAACCAATGCACATTCGCCAACTCGCAGTGCGTTCGTTCCGCGAACTCCGATCAAATGGGTTGCGTCTGAACATGACTCGCGAAGAAAATGTTCAGTGCTCCGCTCTTGAGGAGGTCCAGACCCGTCGGCTTCACGAGGAGGAAGGTTTGCGACGGTATCAACAGGGTGACAAGGTGACGGCTCGCCGGATGATCGCCGACATGAATGTGCCGGAAGTGCCGGCCGGCTCGGTTGGCACGGTCGTCGCCACAACAATGCTCGGCCAACCCAAAAGGGTCCACTTCGCGCTCAATACGGTGTGGGGACCCAAACAGTTCCATGTCGAAGTTCGCCGCGGCGACGTCGATTGACAGAGTCAGGCCGCAGTTGCCAATGACCGTCCCGGTGCTCGCACCATGAGCATCGCCGCAAGACCGGCCGCCAAAACGACACACAGGCCACCCATGCCGGCACGGTCGCTGTCGAACAGGTCGATGAACGCCGAAAACAGCCACGGCGCAAGGAAAGATACCGCGCGACCGGTCGTGGTGAACAGGCCGAAGGTCACCCCCTCCTTGCCCTCGGCGGACATGCGCAGCATCAGGGTGCGCGCCGACGCCTGGGTCGGCCCGATGAACAGGCCAAGCAGCAGCCCGCACACCCAGAACGCCGTCGCCCCAGACAAGACCATCAGCGTGATCCCGACGATGACCATCGCGATCAAAGAGCCGACGATGACGTGTTTGGAACCCAGCCGGTCATCCAGCAGTCCCCCGATGATCGCGCCGACGGCCGCGATCACGCTGGCGGCTACGCCGAACAACAAGACGTCCGCCGCCGAGATGCCGTACACCTTGACGCCCAGCACCGCGCCGAACGTCACCACCCCCGTGAGCCCGTCCCGGAAGACCGCGCTCGCAAGTAGGTAGTACACGACATTGCGGTCGCGCCGCCATTCGCTGGTGATCTCTGACCACAGATTGCGATACGCGCCGAAGAACCCCACCGCCTTCTGGCGCTGCCCGGCTTCGGGCGCAGGCACCGCGACGAACACCGGCAGCGCGAACACGGCGAACCACACGGCGGCCAGCAGGACAGCCGCGCGGACATTCTCGCCGTCGGCGCCAGGTAGGTGCAGCAGCCCATGCGCGTCGCCGGTTTCGGAGATGAAGCCGAAGTAGACGATCAGCAGTAGTGCGACACTACCGAGAAAGCCCATGGCTAAACCGAATCCGGATATCCGGCCCGGGCTCGAATGTGTCGAGACCTGTCGCAACATCGCGTTGTACGGCACGGTCGCCAAGTCATTGCATGCTGCGGTGCACGCCAGCAACACCAGACCGGGCAGCAAGTAGCGGTAGTCGTCACGGATCAGGCTCATGGCCGCCGTCATCACCACCACCGCGCCCGTCAGCGCGGCGAGCACACGGCGGCGCCGCCACGGAGCGTCGACCCAGACGCCGGTCACCGGCGCCAACAACGCGACAACTAAACCCGCGAGCGCGAGCGCACGCCCCAACCAACTGGCAGGGCTGGTCTCCCCCGGCAGGTCTTGACCGACGCTGCTGGTGAGGTAGACCGAGAACACGAATGTCACGACGATCGCGTTGACGCCCGTCGCGCCGAAATCCCACAGCGCCCAGGCCAGCACCTGCGGCCGCTGAGCATGCGCCTGCGGCCGCGGATCGCTCACGATCGCCCACCCTATACAGACCGGGCCCGCCGCTGAATTGACGACGGGCACACAGCGGTAACCTGGCGCGCATGCCCCAGCCGGTCGAGACCGCGTTCGCGCGGTTGGACTCCTAGGGCAGGCGCCAGTTTCCATGTGGATGACCATCCTGGTGATGGCCGTGGCGATCAGCCTGGAACCATTCCGCGTCGGCATGACCGTGCTGTTGCTGAACCGGCCACAACCCAAGTTGCAGTTGCTCGCGTTCCTGTGCGGCGGCTTTGTCATGGGAACGTCGGTCGGGTTGGCGGTGCTGTTCGTCTTGCGGCCCGTGTTGTCGAGTTCAACGCATTTCACGCTGCCCCACGTGCAGATCGTGATTGGCGGGCTGGCCCTGCTCGCCGCGGTTGTTCTAGCCGCGAGGATCCAGTCACGCCGCGCCAGTGCAGGCTCGGCAAGGCTGGCGTCAGGGGCGCGACGGCTGATGAACGGCCGGTCCCTGTGGGTGGCCGGAGTTGCCGGGCTCGGCATCGCGCTGCCGTCTGTCGATTACCTTGCGGTGTTGGCCGTGATCATGGCGTCGGGTGCGGCGGCCGCAACGCAGGTCGGTGCACTGCTGATGTTCCATGTCGTGGCGTTCGCGCTCGTGGAGGTTCCGCTCCTTGCATATGTGGTGGCCCCGGACAGAACGCGGGCACTGATGGCCGCGCTGCACAACTGGATTCAGGCGCGCCGCCGCCTCGAGGTCGCCGCACTGCTGGCGGCCGTGGGTTGCCTTCTACTCGTGGTTGGGATCGCGGGACTGTGATTGTGTGGGCTCGGGCGCAGGGACAGATTCCACCTCGCCCGATTCTGGTTCCGCGTCGGGCAGCTGACTCACGAGATACTCGGCGAGCCCCCCGATGGTCGGATAGTCGAATACCGCGGTCGCATTGATCGTGAACGCGCCACCGAACTGACTGTGTAACCGGTTACGGAGTTCGATCGCCATCAGTGAATCCGTACCCAGGTCCAGGAACCGACTGGTTGCCGCGGGCGGTTGCGCGAGTCGCAGGAAGTTCTGCACCTCGCGCTGGAGGAATTCGGTCACGAATCCGGCGCGCTGCGGCACCGGTATTTCCTGCAGTTGCCGGAGCAACTCACTGTCGCCGGTCGCCTCCCCGGACGAACTCGGCAACACGTGGTCGAGAATCGTTGGCCGAGCAGCCCCCAACAACTTCGCGGCACGCTGCCAGTTGGCTTTGAGAACGGTTGCCTGCCCGGTTCCGTTCGCGACAGCCTCGGCGAGTGCACTCAGTGCAGCCGAGGGCTCCAGTGGCACCAGGCCCTGCGCGCTGAGATTGTTTCGTGCTGCCTCCGAAGAGGCCATGCCTCCCTGCGCCCAGGGGCCGAAGTTGACGCCCGTAGCCGGCAAGCCGTGTGCCCTTCTCTGCGCGACCAGGCCGTCGAGCATCGCATTGGCAGTCGCGTAGTTCGCCTGACCGGGTGAACCGAACACGCTGGACACCGAGGAGGACACGATGAAGAAGTCCAGATCATCGTCCCTCGTCAAGCAGTCCAAGTGGCGGACACCGAACGCTTTGGGCGCCAACGCTGTTCGGAATCGCTCCAGGCTCTGCTGTGACAGCAACGCATCGTCAAGCACACCGGCGAGATGTACCACTCCGGCCAGCGGGGGCAACTCCGCGCGGATTCGTTCCAGCAGCTTCGCAACTTCGGACTCGTCACCGACGTCGGCCCCGAAGGTGTGGATGCGGCACTTGTACCGCTCGGTGATCTCGTCGATCACCCGCTGCGCGTCCGCATCGGGCGCGCGCCTGCTGGTCAACACGATGTCGCCGGCTCCGAGTTGCGCCAGATACGACGCGGTGTGCAGGCCGATCGCACCGAGTCCGCCGGTGATCAAATAGCTCCGATCTCCGCGTGGCTGCAGCGGATTCGGTATTTGCAACACGATCTTTCCGATGTGCCGCGCCTGCTGCATCCGACGGAACGCGGCCCTCGCCTCGGTAATCGGGTAGATCTCAGCGGGCAGTGGTGTCCACTGTCCGCTGGCCATCCCGTCCGACACTTCGGTCAGCAATCGCTTGATGTGCTCGGGGTTCTGGAGGGTGGTGACGTCCAACGCGACGATCTCGTAGGCGATGTCGGGACGGACCGCCGCCATCTGCTCATGCGTCCAGATGTCTCGCTTGGCGATCTCGGCGAAACGACCATTCTGGGCGGTGGCCCGCACGGTCGCTTCGAGGAACCCCTCGTTCGTGAGGCTGTTGAGCACCACGTCGACTCCGACGCCGTCGGTGTCAGCAAGGATTTCGTCAGCGAAATCCGTTGTGCGTGAGTCATAGACGTATTTCACACCCATCTTGCGCAGCGTCGCGCGCTTGTAGGTGCTGGCGGTCGCAAAGACGACGGCGCCATGCTGCTGTGCCATCTGGATCGCGGCCAGCCCGACGCCGCCGCTGGCGGCGTGAATGAGCACGCGATCACCGGGCTGCAACTGCGCCCAGTCGAACGCGAGCCGGGCCGTCAGCGCCGCAGCAGGAATGGTGGCCGCCGCCACCGAGCTCAGCCCTTCGGGCACCGGCGCCACCAAATGAGCCGGCACGTTGAACCGACTGGAGAATGCGCCCTGCATAAAGCCGTAGACGCGCTGGCCGACCTCGAGTCCAGTAACGCCGCTACCCAATTGGGTGACGGTGCCTGCGAAGTCGCCGCCGATCGGTCCGGGATCGCCGGGGTAGAGGCCGAGGACGTTGAGCACATCCCGGAAGTTGAGGCCCGCAGCTTCCACCCGCACCTGCACATAGCCCTCGTCCGGCGGCGGCACATCCGTCTCGGTCAGACGCAGGTTGTCGATTGCGCCGCGTTCGGTGGGCGCCAGGACGTAATCGGTCGAGCGCGGCACCGTGAGATGACCGCTGCGCGCCCATGGAAGTAACCGTGATGCCAGCAGCTTTCCTTGCCGCAGCGCAAGTTCCGGTTCGTCGACCGGCGTGGCCAACAGGGCGGCGAGTGCGTTCACAGCCTCCTCGGATCCGTCGCAATCGACCAGTTTGCAGCGCAGCGCCGGTTCCTCGTTGATCGTGGTGCGCCCGAAGCCCCACAGCGCCGCCTGCACCGGATCGACCGGCTCGCCGGATTCGCATGCCACCGCGTGCTCGGTGACTATCCACAGTCCGCCAGGCAGTTTCACCTCTCCGCGTTGCACGGTATGCACGGCGCTCAGAAGGTGGGCAATCTCGGTTTCGAGTCGCTCGGCGACGTCGGCGCTCGACTCGCGTGCGCTGGGGGCTGCGGCACGCCAGACGACCCCGGAGAAACCCAGACCGCGCTCGTGTGCCTGTGCTAACAGCTGCCCCAAGAGTTCCGGATCGGCGGCCTGGTCGAACGGGATGCAGCCAGGCACCTCGTCAGCCAATCCATCGAAATTGGCAATCAGCCAGGTGCCGTTCGCAATTGCGGCGCCGTTTTCCGTGGCCGGGGGCGGCACCTCGTGCCAGCCAACGGTATAGAGCAAACGGGTCGCATCGCCGCCGAGCCCGCGCAACAATGCCTCACGTGGCGCGCGCTTGACAGTGAACTCGCGAATCCCACCTAGGCTGCGGCCGTCCCGATCGACGAAATCGAGATCGAAGACTTGGGTTTCGCTGTCGAGGCCGCTGCTGTGCCACCTTGCACGGCAATAGAACCTCCTCGGCATCCGCTCCCGCAGCGTGACCTGCCCGTACCGCAACGGCAGGAACAGATCGTTCACGCCTTGTTCGGCCGCGAGAAGTGCTGGGAACGCGGGGAAGGCGACTCCGGTGCACAGATCCATCAGCACCGGGTGCATCGGCTCGCTTCCGAGTTGTTCGGCGAGTTCTGCGCCGACGACGATGTCGCCGATCGCCTCCCCCTCGCCAAGCCACAGCGATTTCAGGGAACCGGACCAGGTGGGCCCCCATGCCAGCTCCAAGTCGGCGAACGTCTCGAACAACTCCTGCGGACGCATCCGGTTCAGCCGCTCGATTGCCTCGTCGACCGGCTCGGCGTTCTCGGATACCGGCTCGGCGTCGGCACCGGTGAGGACGGTGCCATCGGCGTTCAACGACCACTCGGCGCCACGTTCACCGTACGGGCGACTGTGCACCTGGAAACTCCACTCACCGTCGGTTTCCAGCGGATGCAACGTCAGCTGCACCTCGCGAGAACTCTTCTCGGGCAGGATGATCGGTTCATAGAAGACGACATCTTTCACCCGCGCCGGCGAACCAACTGCGGCCAGCGCCATCGCCGCATATGTCGCCCCGGGAACGACGACCGTGCCGTAGATGACGTGATCGGACAGCCACGGCTGCGATTTGACGGACAACCTGCTCGTGTAGACGGAGTCACCAGACGCGAGATCTTTCGCACTACCCAGAATTCCCGATACAGCGGCACCGTCGACCGTGATGCCGGACGTCTTGGGCCAGAAGCGGCGGCGCTGAAAAGGATAGGTGGGCAGTTCGACTCTGCGACCGGGCTGATGGTGCAGCGCAGCGAAATTGGGCCGGAGACCGCCGACGTAGGCCGAGGCCAATGCGTCGGCGATCTGGCGCTTGTCGCCAACGCCCTTACGCAGCGACACGATCGCCCGCGGTGCGGCCAGGTGCTCCGGCCAAACCTGCACCGCAGCCCCGGTCAGCACCGGTTGCGGACCGACCTCCATCAACACCGAGCATCCCAGCGCCGCCACGGTGCGCACACTTTCGGCGAATTGCACCGGCTGGCGGGAATGCCGCCGCCAGTATTGCGCGTCGATCGGGGTTTGGGCTGTGAGCACCGCGCCGGTGCGGTTGCAGACCAGCGGCAGCGTTGGCACGGCGAAGTGCAAACCCGCTGCGTAAAACTCGAACTCATCGAGCACCGGATCCAGCAACTCCGAGTGGAAAGCATGGCTGGTCTCCAGCCATGTGCAGCGGATCCCCTCGTCACTGAAAATGGCGACGATCTGCTCCAGATCCTCACCCGGACCCGAGAGCACGGTGTTGGGCCCGTTGTAAGCAGCGACCGACACCCGAGAGAATCTCTCGGCGACCGTCTCGACGTGCTTGGCGTCGGCGAACACCGCCACCATTCGCCCACCTTCGGGCAGGCTGCCGAACATCCGGCCGCGTTCTGCCATCAGCCGTGCGCCGTCCTCGAGGTCGAACACTCCAGCCACACATGCCGCTGCGTACTGGCCCACGCTGTGCCCCAGCACCACGTCGGGCTCGATGCCCCACGACTTCCACAGCCGGGCCAGGCCCATCTCGACGGCGAAAAGCGCTGGCTGCGCAAACGACGTGTGCCGCAACCTTTCTCCGGCCGCGCCGCCGGTTTCGCGATCGGTGGCGAACAGCACCTCCAGCAACGGATGCGGCAGTATGCCATCGACCGCGTCCGCGCAACGTGTCACGGTTTCGGCGAAAACCGGCTCAGTGTCGAACAACTCACGCGCCATCCCCGGATACTGGCTGCCCTGCCCGGTGAACAACCACGCCGTCGTCGGCCGGTTGGTGTGCTCGCCACGTACGACACCGGGTCGCGTGCGGTTTTCGGCAAGCTCGGCCAGGCCCATGCGCGCGCCCTCGACCGAATCGACGACCAGCGCTGCGCGATGCTCGAAATGCGAACGGCCCGTCCCGGCAGTGAGACATACGTCGGCGAGGTCGATATCCGGATGGGCGTTCAACCAGGCCTCATAGCGCCGCGCCAACGCCACCAGTGCTTCTGGTGATCGTGCGGACAACGCCAGCACATTGAGAGGCTGCACGTGAGTGTCGGACTCCGACGACTCTGAAGCCGCCGCGTCTCCCGCGGTCGCCGGTTGCGGCGGGGCCTCCTCGATCAGCACATGCGCGTTCGTGCCGGTGAACCCGAAGGAACTCACGCCGGCGCGCCGCGGCCTACCGTTTGCCCGCCACGGAATCGCCTTGTCCACGACCCGCACCGGCAGCGAGTCCCACTGGATGTGCGGCGACGGCTTCTCGAAATGCAGGCTCTGCGGCAGCATTTCGTGTTGCAGCGACAACACGACTTTGATCAGGCCTGCTACCCCGGATGCCGACTCGAGGTGACCGATGTTGGTCTTCACCGATCCCATCAGCAACGGCCGGTCCGCGTCACGCGAGGCACCGTAGGCAGCGGCGGCCGCCTGCACCTCGATCGGGTCACCCAGCGGGGTGCCGGTCCCGTGCGCCTCGAGGTAGTCGACGTCCCCGCCCGCCAGACCGGCGCGAGCCAGCGCGGTCCCGATAAGCCGTTGCTGTGCACCACCATTGGGCACCGTCAGACCACTGGACGCGCCGTCCTGGTTTACCGCGCTGCTGGAAATGACCGCGCAGACCCGATCTCCATCACGTACCGCATCGCTCAGCCTCTTGAGCACGAGAATTCCGCAGCCTTCACCCCGCACGTAGCCGTCGGCGGAGGCGTCGAAGGTCTTGCATCGCCCGACAGGGGAAAGCATCCGTGCGCGGGAGGCGGCAATCACTGTCACCGGACTCAGCAAGACATTCACACCGCCGGCCAACGCCAAGTCGCAGTCACCGGAGTGCAACGCCTGGCAGGCCTGATGGACAGCCACCAACGCTGAGCTGCATGCCGTATCGACCGCGACTGCTGGCCCTTCGAGTCCCAGCGCGAACGCAACACGACCGGAAATGGCGTTGAGCGCGTTGCCGGTGATGAAGTAGGGCTCGATTTTGTCGATCGATTCTGAGGACAACAGATGGGCGTACTCGTTGGCGCCCACCCCCAAGAAGATGCCGGTTCGACTGCCGCGCAGCGCCTCTGGCGAGTGGCCGGCCCTTTCGATACCCTCCCATGCCGTTTCGAGCATCAGCCGCTGCTGCGGTTCGATCCACACGGCCTCGCGCGGCGAGATGCCGAAGAATTCGGGATCGAATCCGTCGATTCCGTCGAGGAATCCGCCGAAGCGCGTGTAGGTCTTGCCCGGAGTCTCTGGATCCGGGTCATAGAACTCGTCGATGTCGAAGCGGTCCTCCGGGACTTCCCGGATCGCATCGACACCGCCGGAAAGCACCTCCCAAAAAGCTTCCGGGTCGGGCGCGCCGGGGAAACGGCACGACACCGCGACGATCGCGATCGGTTCGTCCGTGCGCGTCGTCACCATTGACGGCGCTGAGGTGACGGAGGATTCCTCGCTGAGCCCGAGCACCTCGCCCAGCAGGTATTCGGCCGCGTCGGACAGACGGGGGTGATCCATCACCAGGGTGACTGGAATCTCGCGGCCCACTCCTTGTTCGATGCGGCGCCGCAATTCAACGGCCATCAGCGAATCCATGCCGAGGTCAAAGAAACCCGCGTCCTCGCGGATCTCCGCGGCATCTACGCGCGTCACCTCTGCCACCGCGTCGAGCAGGTAATCGGTCAGAAGTTTCTTACGCTGCTGCACCGGAGCATTCGTGAGCCGCTCGACGAGCTGGGTCTTGCCGGGGAGAGTTGCGGACGGCGCCACCCCCGTCAGCTGGCTAGGCACCTCGCGCTCCACCTCCGCCAGGAATGCCCGCCTGCCCGTTTGTTGGTAGACCGGCAGGAAGCGAGCCCAGTCGATCCGAGCCACGACGCCCTGCGCCGATGGAGCCGCCATGACGTCGGCCAGACCCGCCAGGGCATCGGCGGGTGACAAGGTCCGGACCCCCCGCTTATCCAGTCGCGCACGAGACTCCGCATCGGCCATGCCCCCCGACCAGGGACCGAAGTTGACGCTGAACCCAGAGATGCCCTGCTCGCGCAGGCGCCAGGCCAGCCCGTCGAGAAACGCGTTCGCCGCGCCGTAGGCGGTCTGACCGAAGCCGCCCCATACCGAGGCGATCGACGAGGTGCTGAGGAAGAAGTCCAGCTTCAGGTCAGCGGCCGCCTCGCTCAAATGCCAAGCACCCCAGACTTTTCCGGCGAACACACGATCTACTTCGCTATCGTCCAGATTACTCAGCGCAGTGGTACCGATCTCGCCTGCAGCATGGACGATGCCGGCTAAGGGCGGTAGCTCGGCCTGCACGATGGTCAATAGGCGTGCGACGTCGTGCGCATCCGCGACATCGGCGGCAATGACCCGGACTTCGCAGCCGTGCTGTTCGCTTAGTGCGTCAATGCGCTGCTGCGTGGGCTCACCTGGCGCGCGTCGGCTGGTGAGCACCAGATGATTGGCGCCGTGCGCGGCTAGGTATCCGGCGATCTCCAGGCCTATGGAACCGAGGCCACCGGTAACCAAATACGTTGCGTCGCGGCGCAGTTCCAGCGGTGTACCGTTTGGCTGCTCAGCCCGCCGAACCAGCCGGGGAACGTAGACCGCTTGATCTCGCAGCGCGATTTGGTCTTCCCTGATGGCCGGGTCGTGCGGCGTCGTGATCCAGTTGACGAGCCGCGACCATTCGTCGGCTGGGTTCTCCCCGCCTTCTGAGAGGTCTGCCAGGCCGCCCCACACCTGCGGAAGCTCCAGTGACGCGGCACGACCGAACCCCCACAGGCAACTCTGATCCGGCGCGACGGTGTCCACGTCGGTGACTCGTTGTGCGCGACGGGTCACGACCCAGATGGGTCGGTGCAGTTCGGCGTCGATCGCGGCGCGGAAGAGCCGCCGAGTTCCACCCAAGATACGGTGTTGCATCCGCAAGAGTGACCGCATCGAGGGTGTGGTCTCGGAGTCGAGGGCCGCGACGTTGACGATACGTAGCGTCGAATCATCCACCGCCGCTGCGCGCAACGCGTCTGCGAGCTTTTCCTCGTCCGCGTCGGACACCGGCAGCCCGAGGATCCGGTGCCGGTGACCTCGTGCGGTCAGCTCGTCGACCAACGACTGAACGGCTGGAGATTCATCACCAATGAGAAGCCAGGTGGTTTGCTCGCGGTCGTCGGCGCTGGAGACGGGAACAGTGGATTTCTCCCAGCGGATCTCGTAGCGGTCGTCCGCGATCGACTGCGTTGTTCGTTGTTGATTGTGTTGTGCCGCAAGCTTGGTCAACACCTGCAGGGTCTGGCGGTCGCTGTTCGCACCGTCGAGGAGGGTCGCGAGTTCTTCGAGCCGGCCCTCCTCGAGAAGACGGACGGCTTCGGTCCGCGGTCCGCCAAGCTGCTGTTGGTGGTTCACCTGTTCCCGGCTATCGCTGAACCAGTACTGGCGATGCTCGAACGGATACGTGGGCAAGTCGAGCTTTCGCGCGTTCGCGCGCCGGAATGCGTGGAAGTCCGGCAGGTGGCCCAAGACGTACGCGTCGGCAACGGCTTCGGTGATCTGTTGGTGGTCGGCGGTATTTCGGCGCAGAGACGCGATCGCCCGCGGTGCGTTGGCCGGGTCGGGCCATGCCCCGAGGGCTGCGGCGGTGAGCACCGGACGGGGGCCGATCTCCAGCAAGAGTTTGCAATTCAGATCGGCGAGGGTGCGTACGCTCTTGGCGAATTCCACAGGCTGGCGAGCGTGCCGGCGCCAATAGGCGCCGTCGAGCTTCACGCTCCTGCCGAGTGCGGCGCCGGTACGGTTGTCAATCAGAATCCGTCGTGGCGCATTGAAAGTGAACTGCTGCGCATACGACTCGAATTGATCGAGAATCGGGTCCAGCAGCGCCGAGTGGAATGCATGGCTGGTGTCGAGCCAGTCGCACCGGACACCGGCGGCCGCCAATTCCGCCGTCGCTTTCTCCAGATCCTTTGCGGGTCCGGACAATACGGTGTTACCGCCGTTGTAGGCGGCGACCGACAACGTGGGGAACTCGTCGGTGAGGCTCTCGACACGCTCGGCGGCGGCGAACACCGCGACCATCCGGCCGCCCGCAGGCAAACTGCCGAAGAGGCGACCGCGCTCGGCCATCAGCAGCGCGCCGTCCTCCAGGCTGAACACGCCGGCGACGCAGGCCGCCGAATATTGTCCGACACTGTGGCCTAGCACCACGTCTGGCTCGAAGCCCCACGACTGCCAGAGGCGGGCCAAGCCCATCTCCACCGCGAACAAGGCGGGCTGCGCGTAGGAGGTCTGCCGCAGCGTCTCATCGGCGTCTGGGCTGTCAACATCGAAAATGACGTCCAGCAAAGGCGTTTCGAGGACATCAGATACCGCTGCCGCGCAACGACTCAGCGTCTCGGCGAACACCGGTTCGGTGTCGAACAACTCCCGGGCCATGCCGGGGTACTGGCTGCCTTGACCTGTGAACAGCCACGCCGTCTTGGGTGTGTCATGGCATTCTCCGCGAACCAAACCGGGTGCGGGGCGGTCGTCCGCGAGTGCGCCGAGTAGTTCGATGGCGGATTCTCTCGAATTGACCACCAATGCGGCCCGGTGCTCCAGGTGTGCTCGCCCGGCGCCGGCGGTGAAGCACACGTCCGCCAAGGTGGCCTCTGGGTGCGCGCTCAACCAGCTGCGGTATTGATCGGCGACCTGCGCCAACGCAGTGGGCGTCCGCGCTGAGAGCGGAAGAACGCTGAACCGGTCCCTCGGCTGCTCGACCGGTCCTGGTGCCGGTGCTTCCACGGGAGCTTCGGAGAGGATGACGTGAGCGTTTGTCCCGGCGAACCCGAACGAGCTGACACCCGCGATGCGCGGCCGAGCGGTGCGCTCCCACGGGATGGTTTCCTTCACCACCTCCACTGCAAGCCGGTCCCAGGGGATGTGCGGCGACGGGTTCTCGAAGTGGAGGTGCTTCGGCAAGGTTTCGTGCTCGAGCGACAGGATCACCTTGATGACGCCCGCGATCCCCGCGGCCGCTTCCAGGTGTCCGATGTTCGTCTTCGCCGAGCCGATCAACAGCGGCCGGCTGGGTTCGCGTCCGGCGCCGAGCGCCGCACCTGCGGCCTGGGCCTCGATCGGGTCGCCAAGCGATGTCCCGGTGCCGTGTGCTTCCAGGTATCCGATGTCGCTGGGTTCGAGGCCTGCGCTCTTCAATGCGTCGGCGATAACCCGTTGCTGGGCAACGCCATTCGGCACCGTCAATCCCCCCGACGCGCCATCCTGGTTGACCGCGCTGCCGCGGATCACGGCACGAATACGGTCACCGTCGCGAATCGCGTCCTCGAGTCGCTTGATGACGATCACACCGCAGCCCTCGCCCCGCACGTAGCCGTCGGCGGCCGCGTCGAACGTTTTGCACCGGCCGTCGGGCGCGAGCATCTGCGCACTGGAAAACGTGATCATCGTCGCCGGTGTGAGCAGGACGTTCGCACCGCCGGCCAGCGCAAGGTCACATTCGGCTAGGCGCAGTGCTTGGCACGCCTGATGGATTGCCACCAGCGACGAGCTGCACGCCGTGTCGACGGCGATCGCGGGACCCTGCAGCCCCAACCGATAGCTGATCCGTCCCGCCGCTGCGGCACTGGATGTCCCGATGGCCATGTAGGCCTCGATCTCGGGGTAAGTCAGCTCGTCAGAAGCCATTCCCAGGTAGTCGTGGGTGGCCAAACCCACGAACACCCCGGTATTTGTGCCAGCCAAAGCCGTTGGCGCGGTGCCGGAATGCTCCACTGCGCGCCACGCCATCTCCAGCAAGAGCCGATGCTGCGGGTCCATCAACCTGACCTCGCGCGTCGACATCCCGAAGAACGGCGCGTCGAACCCCGTCACGTCATCGACGAAACCCGCACGACGGGTGACAACCTTGCCGGGCACACCGGGTTCCGGATCGAAGAATTCATCGACATCCCAGCGGTCCGCAGGCACCTCCGAGATCGCGTCGCGGCCCTCGCGCAGCACATCCCAGAACTCGTCCGTATCCGCGGCACCCGGGAACCGCGCCGCGTAGCCGATGATCGCAAAAGCCGGTGCTGGCTCGGTCGGATCTTCGGCGGATCCCATACGGTTGTCCTCCTCGCGTCGGCGGTCAGAATTACACTCTGGGCGACATCTGTAGCGGTGAAGGTCTACTTTCGATAGCAACTATTGCATGCGCCACTGCGGCGTGCGTGGCGCCGTCGTCCGAGCTTCGTCCGCACTGGGTGACGGCGATTGAACCAAAGGTATGTTGATCCGCGACGTGTGATGCCGGATCTCGTGGCCGGGCCAAGCTGGGAGGACGATGTTTTGCGCATCGGGAAGATAACTATTGGCGCACTTGATGAATGGTCGTTGAATCCGGGCTCGGTCACCTCTTGGCATCCGACTGCCGCGGCCTCCGATACGGCGCGACGAGCGCCGGTCAGTTCGGTGCCGATCAGCTACATGCAGAGCCAACACCTTCGCAACTACTATGATCGGACATCCGCGGGACTGAACTTCTCCCGGCAAATCATCGCCAGCTGTGACGTGGCCGGCCAGTGTGATGTTTCTGCGATGGATCACGCCGTCAACGCATACCTACGTCGGCACGACACGTTCCGCAGTTGGTTCGAACGGACGGGCGATGGACAGTTCGTACG